>JASGGC010000006.1:0-240293 GCA_047605185.1 Dysgonomonas sp. | reverse complement strand
GAGAGCCTATCATCAGCTTCTTGTTCTGATAAGCCTTTTGTTGCATTAGTTGTTAACTTGGTAAGTACTTCAGAAACGTCTATCGAATGCCAAAGTATTTCTTTTGGTTCTTTTCTATATGTCATATTTTCAAGAATCATTACAGGCAAAGACTATTTACTATTAATAGCCTTCGTATGTTGAATAAAATGAGTAAGTTAATTTTTTAACAACTACATGTCGAAAAAAGTTTTCTTTGCTGTGTATATATAGTATTTTTTATAGATCTATAAGCTCTCTAATTTATAAATATGAATGTAGGTAATTCACTGTTTTACGAATAGTTATTTTTATTTATCAAAGTAAAAAGAGTAGTTCTAGGGAAATATATCAAATATATTATACTTGATAGAGTCTTAGATATTGTGTAAAATAATTTCAGATTAAAAAACATAACGATCTATAATATTCATCCAGTTAAATAAGAGTTCCTATCTTTTCGATTACTATCAGTAATATAAATATAAAAGGTTATGTATATATCCATTGTATTTGTATTAAATAATTAAATTAGTTTGATCAAGATTATCATTTTATCTGTCCCTTCTATAAGGAATCACTGTTACCTTCACTTCTAAAGCTACAAAATTTGGAAATTTAAATCTTAATTTGTTTCAGTCCGCAATATAATACGATTCAGTCATCAATATATCTGCTTGAGTAAGTTTAGTATACTTCTGCCTTTATATTCATTCTAATTTTGTCAAAATATAGGTCAAAATCTTATTGCTCTGAGTATATCTGAGAAAGGGGTTTTACATTCAAGAATGAAATAAACATAGATAATAAATTATGAAGTACATTTTAAATATTGCATTAATTATAATTGTATTCTATAGCTGCAATTCATACAAAGAACAAGAAAATACAGGACAATCCCGATCATTACCTGTCATAGAGTTAGAGCTCGATTCTATAACATTATATACTGAATATCCTGCTAGAATAGAAGGAAAAGTTAATGTTGATATTCGCACTCGTATAGATGGATACATTCAAGCCATTTATGTAGAAGAGGGAGCTTACGTGAAAGCTGGACAAATATTATTTAAAATTGATGACCGCACTTATACTGAAGCATTGAACTCTGCTAATGCTCAATTAGCTAATGCAGAGCTAGAGGTAAATAAATACAGAATGCTGAGCCAGAATAATGTTACGTCAGACTTTCAATTAAAAACAGCTGAAGCCACCTATAAAATAGCTAAATCAGCAGCTGAGACAGCCCGTATAAATTTAAACTTTACTACAGTCAAAGCACCTGTGAATGGATTTATAGGATTGATACCAAAACGTATTGGAAATTTAGTATCATCTAATGATACACAACCTCTTACGACATTATCAGATATAAACGAAGTATATACTTATTTTTCTATGTCCGAAAAGGACTTTCTGCTATTCAATTCGCAATATCAAGGTGCGAGTGTAAATGAGAAAATCGCTAAAATGGAAAATGTCTCTTTGGTGTTGGCTGATAATAGTATTTATCCGTCTAAAGGCAAGATAGATATGGTTAATGGTAGCTTCGATGAAGGTACGGGAGCTATAAGTATGAGAGCTACATTTGAAAACACGAATCGCCTCTTACGTACAGGTAATACCGGGCGTATAATTATTCCCCGCAAAGTCAGTAATATTTTACTAGTTCCGGTATTATCGACTATGGACCTGCAAAACAAAATATTAGTTTGGCGTTTGACTGGTGATAACAAAGCAGAGCGCATCAGTATTACTATTAGTGGTAAGCAAGGAGACTTTTATATTGTGAAAGAAGGAATTAAAGCCGGAGATCGTATTGTTGCTAAAGAATTGGAAACAGTAATAGATGGGGAAACTATTCAACCAGAAATTCAAGAATAAATTATGATACAAAAAATTATAGACCGTCCGGTATTAGCTACAGTAGTTTCTGTCATATTAGTATTTCTTGGTATAATAAGCATTGTTCGCTTAGCAAGGACTCAGTTTCCGGATATAGCTCCCCCCACAGTAAGTGTAGAAGGTACTTATCCGGGAGGCAATAGTGAAAGTGTTACCCGCTCTGTTATTGTTCCTCTCGAAGAAGCAATTAATGGAGTAGAAGGTATGGATTATATACAATCGACCGCCGGTAGTGATGGGTATTTTACCGTTAGAATTGTATTTAAACTTGGCACAGATCCCGATCAAGCAGCAGTTAATGTTCAAAATCGTGTTGCTCAGGTAAATAGTCAAATTCCACAAGAAGTACTTCAGGCTGGTATTACCACTACTAAACAACAGAATAGTAATATTATGATGTTTAATATTGTAAGCCACGACATTGAAAAATATGATGAATTATTCTTACAAAATTATACCAAAATAAATTTAATCCCTGCCATCAAACGTATACAAGGGGTTGGTAATGTTCAATTATTTGGAGCAAAAGATTATTCGATGCGTATTTGGCTTGATCCTCAGAAGCTTGCTGTAAATAAATTAGAGCCGAGCGACATTCAGACGGCTATCGCGAACTCCAGTTTTGAAACTTCACCGGGTAAATTTGGAGAAGATTCCGATGCACCTATGCAATACATAATCAAGTATCAAGGAAAACTGAATACTCCGGAACAATTTGAAAAAATTGTTATTAAATCGAATTCCGAAGGTTCTTTATTACGTTTACGAGATGTAGCCCGCATCGAACTAGGTTCGGCATCGTATGGTATCGAAGGCAAACAAAACGGAATGCCTGCTGTTACTGTTGGTGTTTTGCAGACTAGTGGTTCTAATGCTAGCCAGATTGAAACTGAAGTACGAAACTTATTGACAAAGCAAAGCAAAACTTTCCCCAAAGGGATTGATTATACAATCATACAAAGTGCTAAAGAACGTCTTGATGCAGCTATAAGTCAAGTTATAAAAACGCTTATCGAAGCTTTTATACTCGTAGTTATTGTCGTGTTTATTTTCTTACAAGATCTGCGTTCTACACTTATACCTGCCATAGCAGTACCAGTGTCTATTGTAGGTACATTTTTCTTCCTCTATTTCATTGGCTTCTCTATCAATGTACTCACTTTATTTGCCCTTGTATTAGCCATTGGTATAGTTGTTGATGATGCTATTGTGGTTGTAGAAGCAGTACACTCAAAACTAGAGGGAGGTAGTAAAGACCAGATAGAAGCAACCAAGTCTGCAATGAGCGAAATTACGGGAGTTATTATTTCTATCACATTAGTAATGTGTGCTGTATTTTTACCCATTGGTTTTATGGAAGGGCCGGCCGGTATTTTCTACAAACAATTTGCCTATACATTAGTTTTTGCAATCCTGATTTCTGCGGTAAATGCACTTACGCTTAGTCCTGCCTTGTGTGCTTTATTACTTCGTCCACATGAAAAAGAATATACTCCTTTCAAGAAATCGACATTCAAAGACAGATTCTTCTATGCCTTCAATATTGGGTTCAAAAGCTTTACTGATAAATATCTTCATATTGTCAATTTTTCGATTAAGCGAAAATGGTTTACAATGACGATGCTTACTATTATTTCTGGAATTGCATTTTGGATGATGAATACAGCACCTAAAGATTTTGTACCGGCAGAGGACGACCGTTTTGTGACATATTCACTTGCACTACCCGCAGGAACCAATACACAACATACAACAACAGTTATCGATCGTTTGGATAGTGCATTTCAGCAAATGCCCGAAGTCGAAACAGTAACAAGCATTTCAGGTTTCAACCTACTTAGTAATAATTCGGGTCCATCTTATGCTATGGGTTTCATGCGGTTGAAAGACAAGAAAGATCGTGGCGAGATACAAGACATGGACAAAATAATAGAACAGATGAATATTCGTACTCAAGATATAAAATCGGGAGAATTGAGTTTGTTCCGAAGTCCTCCTGTAGAAGGTTTTGGTAATATGGGAGGTGCTGAACTGGTTGTACAAGACAGAACCGGGGGGAGTATCGAACGTTTTACTCAAGTAACGGAAGAATTGATCCGAAAGTTGAATGAAGATCCCGCTACATTAATGGCATTCACAACTTTCCGAAATGATTTTCCTCAGTTTGAAGTTGAAGTGGATGAAGATAAAACTTATCAATTAGGAACAACACCACGTGAAGTATTAAATACACTTCAATTGTATTATGCAGGAGGACAAGCGAATGATTTTATACGCTTTGGAAAATTTTACCGGGTCAATATACAAGCAGAAGGTCAGTATCGAATGGACGAACAGTCTTTAAGCCAGGTATATGTAAAAAATCAGACAGGCAATATGATTCCTATAAATAGCTTAGTAAAGCTTACAAAAGTTTATGGACCCGAAGCGATGAATAGATATAACCTTTTTACTAGTATTAACGTAAATATTCTATCTGCTCCGGGATATAGTAACGGGCAACTAATGGCAGCTGCAGAAAAGATTATTCAAGAAAATTTACCGGAAGGGTATGGCTATGAGTGGAGTGGATTAAGCCGGGAAGAAAAGAAATCAGGTGAACAAATGTTTTTCATTTTTGCTCTTTGTATTCTGTTTACTTATTTCTTACTATCAGCTCAATACGAAAGCTATGTACTACCACTAGCTGTTATATTCTCTATCCCTACAGGGTTATTAGGCGTATTTCTAGCTATTGGATTGGCAGGTATAACAAATAATATCTATGTACAGATTGGCTTGATAATGCTTATCGGACTATTGGCAAAAAATGCGATTCTGATTGTCGAATTTGCAGTACAAGCCCGAAAAAAAGGAATCCCGATTGTGGCTTCTGCTCTCGAAGGAGCCAGACAACGTTTTAGACCGATTTTGATGACTTCCCTTGCATTTATTATCGGACTTGTTCCCCTTACTCTAGCAACAGGATCTTCGGCTGTAGGGAATAAATCGATCAGTATAGGTGCTATTGGCGGAATGCTAAGTGGTGTAATGTTGGGTGTAATTTTTATTCCTGTATTATTTATAGTTTTTCAGACATTACATGAAAAAATTACAGGGCGAAATAACGAAAAAGAAATCCTGGAAAATTAAAATTTAGTCTATATGAAATTCAAATATTATATATCATATACGTTTATGTTTCTACTTCTACTGTCTTCATGTAAAGTAGGAAAAAACTATCAACGTCCCGAACTCAATCTGCCTGATAAATACAGGGAAGATGAAAGTATGATGAAAAGAGAAGATACGGTCATTTATCCGGTAAAGGAGTTTTTTAAGAATCCAGAATTAGTGTCATTGCTGGATATTGTCCTCAATAAAAACAGTAACTTACTTTTGGCTATTAAAAATATAGATATTGCTGAGTCAACACTAGGTGCAGCTAAACTAAACTATTTGCCTGATTTAACAGCACAAATTAACGGGAGCTATTCCAGTCAATCCAATAATAGTGCTGCCATGCAAGTCGGAGGTTCTCGCGAAATAAAAGATTACAACTTGTCTATTGGTATCACATGGGATGTAGATATATGGGGTAAAATAAGACGAGAAAAAGAAGAAGCTTTGGCGAACTATCTACAATCGCATGAAGCTAAAAAAACAGTACAAACCAGATTGGTAGCAGATGTGGCAAAAGGATACTACAACTTGTTGATGTTAGATGAACAATACCAGATAGCTATCGAGAGCAAAGAACTAAGCGAACGAACATTGAATATTGTTAAGTTGCAATATCAAGTTGGCGAAGCCTCAATGATTGGCGTACAGCAGGTAGAAGCACAATTGGAACAAAATAAAGTGCTATTATCTCAAATAGAGAACAGTATTAGTATCCAAGAGAATGCCTTAAGCCTACTTTGTGGTAATTATGCCAAATCAATAAAACGTACACGTATTGGAAATGAGTTTGGACATATTCCTGTTGGAGGATATCCTGTCTCTTTATTAGCAAATAGACCTGATGTAAGAGTCGCAGAACTGTCTCTCAAAGCAGCAAATGCGAGAGTGGGCATTGCATTAGCTGCGATGTATCCATCACTGACTATCAATCCATCCGGAGGACTGAATAGCATGAAAGAATCAAATTGGTTCTCTATTCCGGCTTCTTTGTTTGGCACGCTTGCAGGTGGTATTACTCAACCGATATTTAACAGGGGACGATTGAAAGCCAATTACAAGCAAATGCAACTAGAGAGAGACAAAAGTGTTATTTCATTCCGCCAGTCTGTAATAGAGGCTTATGCACAAGTATCGGATGCTATGAGAAACAAACAAGAACTAGAGAAACAATATCTTTTCGCTCTGAAGCGTGAAAACATTATGAAAGAAAGTATAAAATCGACTGACGTATTATTCCGTGCAGGTGAAGTAAACTATCTTGAAGTCATCAATGTACAATCTAATTTTCTTCAGTCTAGCTTACAATCATCACAAATTTACACCGAAAAAATGCAAGCTAACATAGAGTTATATTATGCTCTTGGTGGAGGATGGCAATAAATCAATATGCTTTAAATTATAGCGAAATTTATTTCAATTGCAGTTCAAGCACACTATATTTTATACTTAGAGGATAAGAAAACAATTTATCTTTGTATTTTAAGTAAAGAAAAGAGTATTATATTCTCTGAATAATTAATAAAACTATATGGATGTAAAAAAGAGAAATAATTGGTTGATGAAAATAGGATTGAGTTTATTTGTCCTGGTTGTTATCTATACACTAACATTCATAATCAACCCTTATAGCTTGTTTTGGGAAACATCTTCGTCTGATAGTATTGCTTTGTTTTCTCTTGAACTCTTTGTTTGCTTTTTGTTTTCGTTGGGTATAATCGAAGGAAGTATCTTAATCGCCAAAGTATTAGAATCTCGTATTCCATGGGCATTATTTCCAATCAAAAGATTTCTGTTACAGACGTTTTTGATAATCATTTTAGTGATGCTTCTTATTTATATACAGTGCCTATTTTTTGATATAATATACGGAAATACAGAATTAACCAAGGAGGACATGCTTGCTGGTTGGCAATTTATTGTTATCTCCGTTATTACTGCTTTGTTTGTAAGTGCTGTCCATACTGGCTATTATTTATTGACCAAATGGAAAGATAGTATTACAGAAGCCACTGAATCTCAAATCAAAACTCTCGAATTTAAAGAGATAGCTATGAATGCAGAGCTAGAATCCTTGAAGGCACAACTAAATCCTCATTTCATGTTCAATAATTTTAGTGTGCTATCTGAATTGATCAACGAAGATACCGTTATAGCAAGTAAGTTTCTAGATAATTTGTCGAGAGTATATAGATATATGATTCAGAATATAAAAAAAAATATTATTCCATTAAAAGATGAAATTTCTTTTGTAAAAGCATATTTTTATTTACTCGAAATAAGGCATGGTAACAATATAAGACTAAATATAGAGCTAACCGACAATGTTTTAAGGTCAAATATCCCTCCCATTACCTTACAACTATTAGTTGAGAATGCGATCAAACATAATGTAGCAATAGCTGAGCAACCCCTCTTTATTGACATAATATCTATTGATAATAAATATCTCCGAGTAACAAATAATTTACAACGTATTGCTTCTCCTTATCCTTCAATAGGCATAGGACTCAAAAATATAGAAGATAGATATCGAATTTTGTCTTCAACTATGCTCCCTAGAATTGAAAAAACAGATACTTATTTTACTGTGATATTACCTTTATTGAACTCAGAAGACAATGAACATGAGAATCTTGATAATTGAAGATGAGAAACATAATGCCTCCCGTTTGCAACGCTTGCTGTTGGAGATTGACTCAATGATAGAAATTGTAGCTATTGTAGCTACAGTAAAAGACAGCACTCAATGGTTCAATAATCATGCAGAACCTGATGTTGTACTCATGGATATCAGGCTATCGGATGGTTTGAGTTTTGATATTTTTGACAAAGTTCAGATCGATTGTCCAATAATTTTCACTACAAGCTATGATGAATATGCAGTCAGAGCCTTCAAAGTAAATAGTATCGATTATTTGTTAAAACCAATTGAAAAAGAAGAACTTAAGGATGCTTTAAATAAAGTAAAGCATATAAAGAAAAAAGCTATATCAGACATCGAACAACTTATCCACTTATTTCAGGAGCAAAAGACAATATATCGTAAACGTTTTTTGATTGCGAAACACAATGGTTACAAGACTATAGTTATGGAAGATGTTGACTATTTTTTTTCAGAACTTAAAATAACTTATTTGATTACTAGCCAAGATGAAAAAATAGTTGTACAGCAGACATTAGAAGATCTGGAAGACGAACTTGATCCGGATATATTTTTTAGAGCTAACAGGAAGTACATTATAAATATCAATAGTATACGAATGATCGAAAATAGCTATAATGGGAAGTTGAAAGTGTTGTTGAAGAAAGCTCAATCGAATGAAGTTATCGTAAGCAAAGAAAAGGCTCCCTTATTGAAAAGATGGCTAGATAGATAAATATTAAATAGAAGACAAATATGATACGAATTGAAACAGAAAGATTAACGATAAGAAATTTTCAGGAGAGCGATGCGTCCGATTTATTAGAATATCTTTCACATCCACGTGTAAATTGTTTCTTGAGCGAAAAGTTAAATTCACTAGAAGAAGCTATTGAAAATGTCAAGCAAAAAAGTAATGATGAATTAGAGTTTGCCGTTTGTTTGAAAGAAAATAATAAGGTTGTCGGTAATCTTTTTGCAAAAAAAGAAGAGCCTGACACCTACGGGGTTGGTTGGCAATACAATGAAATAATTGAAGGTAAGGGCTATGCTGGTGAAGCAGCAAAGGCATATTTAACTTATCTTTTTAACATAAAAAGTGCAAGAAGGATTTATGCATATGTTGAAGAAACTAACTTGCGTTCTCAAAAACTTTGTGAGCGACTCGGTATGCGTAAAGAAGGATGCTTTAAAGAGTTTATTTCTTTTACTCAAAATCAAGACGGAATACCAATATACGAAAATACAATTCAATACGCTCTTCTAAAAAAAGAATGGGACTTATAAGAGACTGATCATACATTTTCAACTACAACTGACACGGCAATATTCTAGGTTTCATATATACTATTCAGCATTATATATTACATAAACGTTTAGAATTTGCCCTTACCTATATTTTAGAATGTATGATAGTTGAATATGAACCTAATAAAATTACACTGAATGTGTTTAGCCATATTAGTAAAAGATGTATGTTCATTACAAGTAATTTAGGAACAACATTAATACCTACACAAGCCGATAAAACGATTATTGAACAGATGGTGTGTCAAGGTTCATTCTATAAATATCAGGTTGGTTACAAATCGATAGAGCTATTTTGCAATCTTCATTCAACAGAAAGAAGAGCCGATATAACAAAAGACTATATCGATTAACATCTAATTATAACGATCAATACACTTGTCGGAATAGGATATAATTGTACAACATCTGATAATAATGATAATCTCCACATAGTATACGAGTCGGATATGAATGGTAATTTATATTTAGCTTGCTTGAATAAATATATACTATTTATGTTAAATATGTAATTTATAATCTAATATTCTATTTAACAGAAATTATAGTATCTTTGACCATAAAGAATATGAATTGCATATGAAAATATCAGTTGTTAGTCCGGTATATAGAGCAGAAAATATAGTTCCAATATTAATTGAAAGAATAGAGTGCTCTATCCAGAAAATAACTCTTGATTATGAAATCATTTTAGTAGATGACTTCAGTCCTGATAATTCTTGGGATATTATTGAAAAGTGTGCAAAAAACAATTCTAAGGTAAAAGGGATTAAATTAAGTCGTAATTTTGGTCAGCACAAAGCTATAACTGCAGGAATAGACCAAGTAATAGGTGATTGGATTGTAGTCATGGACTGTGATTTACAAGATCAGCCTGAAGAGATCATAAAATTATATGAAAAAACAAAAGAGGGATATGATATTGTTTTAGGGCAAAGAGTCAACAGGCAAGATGGATTCATTAAAAAGTCTTTTTCATTCTTATTCTATACTACTTTATCATATCTAACTGGAGCTAAACAAGATCCATCGATTGCAAACTTCGGTATCTATCATAGAAATGTAATAAACACAATACAATCTATGCGCGAATCCATTCGTTATTTTCCCACAATGGTAAATTGGGTGGGTTTCAAAAAAACATCTATTGAGATAGATCATTCCTCTAGGTTTGAAGGGAAATCAACATATAATATGAAAAAGCTATTTAACTTAGCTCTGGACATAATCCTTGCTTATTCAGACAAACCAATAAGACTGACAATCAAGGCAGGAATTTTAATATCCACTATATCTATATTATTTGCATTGTTTGTTTTTATCCGGTGGTGTTTTGGTTATATAGATGTACTAGGTTACACAAGCTTAATAATATCTATCTGGTTTTTGTCGGGATTTACAATCGCAACTTTAGGCGTTGTAGGACTATATGTTGGGAAAATATTTGAAGAAACGAAACAACGTCCATTGTATATTATAGAGAAAAAAATAAACTATGATTAGGTTACGACTTTTAGGTTATAAAGGCTACTTCGTTTTATCCAATATCATAAAATATTCTGAATATATTAGTGATGTTGTTATAGGTCGGGATAAGAATGTCCAAAACGATTATTATGAAGAAATAAAGCAACAGTGCATTGAAAATAGAATTTCATTTTATGACAGAACAAAAGAACCAAAATGCGAAGCTACTTATTCAGTTTCTATTGGATGGCGTTGGTTGTCATATGATAGCAATGCTTCTATTATTGTTTTTCATGATTCTCTATTGCCTAAATATAGAGGTTTCAATCCTCTCGTAACAGCTTTAATAAATGGTGATGAGTTTATAGGTGTTACTTGTTTACTTGGATCAGGAGAATATGATACAGGAGATATTATTGCCCAACAAAAAATAAGGATAGAATATCCTGCAAAAATAAAAACAGTTATAGAGAACATATCGCCTCTCTATTTAGAATTGATGATTCTTTTTCTAGAAAAAATAAAAAATAAAAAGTCAATAGAAACAAAGAGGCAAGATGAACGCCTTGCGACTTACAGTTTGTGGCGAGATGAATCAGACTATTTTATAGATTGGGAGTGGAGTTCTGAAAAAATAAAACGGCATATCGATGCTGTAGGTTACCCATATACATGGGCTAAAACAAAGTTGAACAATCAAGTCTTGATTATAAAAGATGCATCTGTTGTTAAAGATGTTAATATTGAAAACAGAGTTGCCGGAAAAGTTCTTTTCAAAAATAAAAATGGGTTGACCATTGTTTGTGGAGAAGGACTCCTTTTAGTAAAAGATTTTTATACGAGTGATAATGATTGTTATGATTATCAAAATCAATTTAGACTAAAATTTCACAAATGACTTACACAGTTCCATTCAATAAGCCTTACTTTACAGGTAAAGAGACTGAATATATCAAGTATGCAGTTGAACAAGGAAAAATATCCGGCAATGGTTTTTATACTAAAAAATGTCAGAGTTTCTTTGAAGATACTTATGGTTTTAAAAAGGCATTATTAACAAGTTCTTGTACAGACGCATTAGAAATGGCCGCCATTTTAGCTGATATACAACCAGGAGATGAAGTTATTATCCCATCTTATACATTCGTAAGTACAGCAAATGCCTTCGTATTACGAGGAGCAAATATAATTTTTGCTGACTCTATGGATACTAATCCTAATATAAATGTCAATATGCTTGAAAGCTTGATTACTCCAAAAACGAAAGCTATCGTTCCCGTTCACTATGCGGGGTTTGCTTGTGATATGGATGGTATAATGGAGCTTGCAAATAAATATGGCTTATTAGTAATAGAAGATGCAGCTCAGGCTATTGATAATTATTACGTCAACAAAAAAGGAGAAAAGAAGGCATTAGGTTCTATCGGACATTTAGCTGCATTCTCTTTCCACGAAACAAAAAATATTATTTCTGGCGAAGGAGGAATGTTAGCCATAAATGATGATCGCTTTGTGAAACGGGCTGAAATAATTTGGGAGAAAGGAACCAACAGGACAGCTTTTTTCAGAGGAGAAGTGGATAAATACGGATGGGTTGATATTGGTAGTTCTTTCTTACCTTCAGACGTTACAGCAGCTATCTTATGGGCACAGTTAGAAAATATAAAACAAATTCAAGACAGAAGACTTACCCTTTGGAATTTGTACTATTCAAAATTAAAAGCCGTTGTGGATCAAAAAGGTTTACAGTTACCTTTCATTCCTGACTATTCTACTAATAATGCCCATATGTTCTACCTTATATCTAAAGGAATAGAACAACAGACAGAAATAATTGAAGCATTAAAAGAAAATAGTATTTTAAGTGTCTTTCATTACTCCAGCCTACACAAAAGCTCATATTATAAAGACAAACATGATGGACGTAGTCTACCTTATAGTGATAAATATACAGAATCTATAGTCAGACTACCACTGTTCTATTCGCTAACAGAAGAAAATATTGACACCATTACAAATATAATATCCCAATTATAAGAGATGAGTTTTGGTAATATTGATGTTGTTTTGAATAAGAAGAAAAATGTACTTATTCTTTCATTTACTTTTCTCGTAATATTTTCACTACCCTTCCTTTTACTCGGTGGGGATATGGTTTATGACTGTTATGACAATCTAGATTCTAATGTAATTTGGAGGAAGCTTCTACTAGACAATAACTTATTATTTGCAGACTCTTATACAATCGTTGAGCAAATGATGAGTGGAATACCCCGAATATCATTGGGTACAGAGTTAAACATGTTTGTTCTATTGGCAAAGATCTTTTCACCAGGCATTTCTTTAGGGGTCAATCGTGTTCTCCAAATAATGATTGGTTTTATCGGAATGTTTCTTCTTTGCAAAAAGTATATCTTTACAGGTGCAAGAAGTAATCTCTTATCAGCATTTGTAGCTATTTTTTTTGCTATTCTCCCCTTCTGGTCCTCAGGATGTTTATCTATTGCAGGACAACCTCTTGTTCTCTATGCTTTTTTGAACATAAAAAATAAGGATAGTAACAAATGGGATTGGATCATAATGATTCTATACCCTTTTACTACTATATTTATTGTATTTGGCTTATTTTTCTACTCTGTATTATTTATTATTTTTTGCATAGATCTTTATCAGAAAAAAAGAATAAATTTCCCATTGCTATTTGCATTACTAATCCTTACTGTTCTTTCTCTTATTACAATGTATAGAGAAATTCTATCTTTTCTTGTTGAAACAGACTTTGTTTCACATCGGACAGAAGCTTCCAGAACATATGGTGCAAAATCATTGCATGGGGTCTGGGAAAAGATGCAATTACATTTCACAACTAACACAGCACACGCGTCGTCTAATCATCTATATATATTAATATTAGCAATAATTGCTATCTTATGGGCGAAGATAAAAGGTATTGTCCCTAAAGAATTACTCTTGGCTCTATCTATTTTTGTCATTATAGTCATATACACAAGTTTTATCTCATGGGGACGAATATATAATCTAATTCACTCTGTTGAGTTATTTAGACTAGTTAGTATACACCGATTTTTCACACTCTTACCACTAGTTACTTTTATTATATTAGCATATGCATTAAACGTTTTTGCAGATAAAAAATATGTTATTATCATTCTTGTTCTGTTTGGAATAGTTCAATTAAATTATTCTCTCAAACAAGATTATTCTTATTACAACTGGATAAAAAGAACTTTAAAAAAAGAAAATACTCTACAAACAATTACATTTAACGAATTTTATTCAGAAGATTTATTTAAACAAATAAGGGATGATATAGGACAACCGACAAAATCTTATAGAGTTGTAGCTTTAGGCTTTCACCCATCAGTTCTTCAATACAATGGTTTTTATACAATAGATGGCTTTTCTGGAAATTATGACGTGAAATACAAACATCTTTTTTGTAAACTATTGAATAATGAATTAGATAAAAATGAAGAAATTAAAGCATATATGTATACATTTTCCCATCGATGCTATATATTTAGTTCAGAATGTGGATTGGAATTACATTATGGACACAATTATAAAAATACAAAGAATTCAATAGAGTCATTAGATATAGACTATGAAATTGCTAAATCTTTAAATTGTAAATATATCATTTCGTCTATAAAAATTAAAAATCTAAAAAGTAATTTATTACTTCAAAATATTTATCAAAATAAAGCTTGGAAGATATATTTATACCAAATATACTAAAAGTCTGGAATCTTTCATTTTACTCTTTTATCTTTGATACTATATTTTCAACAAGATTTATATTTGACTCGTGGATATATTTACAAGTTATTTTCACATAACTATGGTCTGTTAGCTTATAATAAGCTTTCCGAATACCTGAATTCTCTAAGGCTGTTATTTTTGTATCACGATAAGAATAAAGTTAGTATACCATTGGTAGCTTAAGTTCAGTCTACATTTTAGACCAAAATTTGTTTCCATAGCGAGTATCTACAAGAATCTTTCCGGGAAGCAATCTGATTGATATAAGGCAATAATCAGGTTTGTGTTAGTCTAAATGATATAATGATTTTATTTTTCTCTATGAGCCAATCAGGAAAATCGGCAAAACGATCACTGTGTGTTTTTGATTTTCGATAGAAATAAGAATTACATCTCTAATAAAAGATATTGAATACCCCTCCTACAAACGTTTACTAAACGATATTTTAAGTATATTAAGATCTCTTGGAGAACATTTTGATATCAAGAAAAATCATCTATTTCTAACTTTTGTCCATACCTTTCAATGTATAAACTCTTGATGCTCCAAAGCATCAATTTTAATTGTTATAAATAAGATAATTGTTTATTATCTATTTTTATACAATATAGAGTATCCTTTGGATAACAAAATACAATCTCTTTTTATATTCATTTATTTGAAATTCCTGTTACTGATCTAGATCGTGCAGAAAAATTTTATTCCTATATATTTAATATAAAGTCCGATAGAGAAGTTATTGATCATTATGAGATGGCACTTTTCCCATTTTCTGATAATGTAAAAGGAATTACTGGGGCATTAGCTAAAGTGATATATACAAGCCAACAAAAGAAGGAGCAATTATTTACTTTAATACAGATAATATTGATGAAACTTTGAAAAAAGTTGTAGAGTATAACGGTAAAATACTTTACCCTAAAACATTAAACGAAAAGGATGGTTTTTATGTAGCAGAGTTTGAAGACAGCGAAGGAAATAGGATTGCTGTTCAACAAATCTTCAGAGAATGATCATTTACTGTAAATGAAAGAGGAATAAATGACCTGTTTATAAATTCACTTTCATTCCAATATTAAGAAAACTTTTATCAGAGGCTGAAAATTTAATGATATTTTGCCATAAAGAGCCTTTTTCTTTTTATTAGTTTTTGTAATTTAGTAAAGGAAAAAGTCTTTTACTTATTCTTATTTAAATCATTTATTTTATGATTCTTGTCCTATTCTTTTTCCGTTAATAGTAATTTACAGAAAGACGTAATGAAACATACTATATATCAAATCGATGCCTTTACAGATAGAGTTTTTGGAGGTAATTCCGCATGTGTTGTGCCATTGGAAAATTGGTTGCCGAACGAAATATTATTGAAAATAGCAAAAGAGAATGCAGTTGCAGAAACAGCCTTCTTTGTTAACAAAGGAGACAAAATACACTTACGATGGTTTACCCCTGAAATTGAAATGGATTTGTGTGGCCATGCTACACTTGCATCTGCACATTGCTTATCGACAATAATGAAATATGACAAAGAGAAAATCTTTTTTGAAACTTTAAGTGGTGAGCTAATTGTTGAAGTTGAGAATGGTCTATATAAAATGGATTTACCTTCAAGAATGCCTATTGCCGACATTTTACCTCCGACGATTTCTAAATCTTTAAATATCCAGCCTCAGGAAATCCTAAAATCAAGAGACTATGTTTTGGTTTATCAAAATGAAACAGAAATAAGAAATATTAAAATTGACCGGCAATTATTCGACCAAATCAATCTTAATCCTGGAGGAGTAATTGTAACTGCAATTGGAGATAACTGTGATTTTGTATCCAGATTTTTCACGCCACAGGCATCAATTTTAGAGGATCCGGTAACAGGTTCTGCACATTGTTCTTTAGTTCCATTTTGGTCGAAAAGACTAAATAAAAAAGAACTTTATGCACAACAGGTATCAGATCGAATAGGTAAACTGTATTGTGAAGACAGAGGAGACCGGGTTATTATTAGTGGACAGGCAAAAACATACTCCGTTGGAAGTTTTTGGATAGAGTAAAACTACTGTTTACATCAGTTTATATTTGCGTAAGAATCTTCATATCAGGTTGTAATCACTTTTGAATTCACCAATAAATCTCAATTTAATTTATAAAGAATGGAGACTATTCTATTGACATGGATAGTTTTACTAAACTTTCTTATTTAATAGAACTTAATCAAAAGATAATCTTTAAGTAAAAAAATCATTATGGCAGCTTATGTTATTTCAGAAGTAGAAAAAATTGAAGAAGAAGCATGGAATAATTATCGGCAATTAGCCTCAGAAGCTATTGCTCAATATGGAGGTAAATATCTAGTCAGAGGGGCAACACAAAATGTAGTAGAAGGTTCTCCTTGTCACTCTTTAATTGTTATACTTGAATTTCCCAATATGGCTATGTTAAAGGCATGGTACTCATCGAAGGAATATTCTAAAGCCCTTTTATTTAGAGATCGGGCTCTTCGTCGCAAACTTACTTTTGTCGAAGGTATATCATCTAAAAATTCATGAGTTATAAATAAAAAAGTGGAAATACCTTGGCTTCTGTAATAATGCTTACTTATTGTAAGAAGTTTAGCACAGACAAACACTGTTTCTGTATACAATATTCAGTTCTTTTTTTTAGCCAGTCTATATGAATACAAAACGTGTAATATTTATTACTATTTTTAAAATAGATAAATATTACACGCTTTTCTTTTCTTTATTTTACATTAAATATTTTACCAACCTTTGTTTGGATTTTTGTCCCACCATAGCTTAGTGCCATATTTATCCGGGCCACCTAACATCTTAACAGCTTCATTATAATTCTGTGTATTGTTTGTTTGTTCGTCAGGTGGAAACGGTATGCGTGAAGCTAAACGTGTTGTTAACTGAGGCTCATCACTCGAGTTTGTCAACACAGGGAAGAAATGAGGATAACCTGTACGGCGTTGTTCACTCCATGCTTCTTGTCCCAAAGGGAACATTGCAATCCATTTTTGAGTAATGATACGTTCCAATTTGGTTTCAAAATTGGCAGATTCATCCCATTTGATAGTGATTGTGCTTATTGCTTGAGCCGAAAATTCTGGATTTGGATCTACATAATTAGCCGGTTTTTTAGTATTGTCATTCAAGTATGTATCAGATCCATCGGCAAGCCATTGGCTAAATGAGAGTTTTATTCCTTCTTCATAAAAACTTTGAGCAGTACCTCCCATATTCCATCCGCGTAGTGCACCTTCTGCTCTCAATAGTGAAATTTCGGATGCAGGCATCCATAGAGTAGGGTCAGTCTGAAGATCATTCACTCCTGAATATTGATTTGTTACACTTTTTTCAGGTAGATTTACCCCTGTTCTGAGTCCAAGGTAATCTGGACCATTCTCAAATTTAGCTTTCGAAAAGTACATTGGTATACGTGGATCATTATATCCTGTCATATAGGCTATGATATCAGCACATACACGAGAGTCAGTCCATGTTGTTACAACCGTATATAGTGGATTTTTTGGAAATGCGTTGAGTGCATTTTCCGTATTTTTTGTGATAAGTCCACCCGGATGATTTACAGCTTCCTCCGCTTTTTCTTTGGCCAAAGCGGGGTCAGCATATACGATACGCATAGCCATACGGAGTTTTAATGAATTAGCATACTTAATCCATTTAGAGAAGTCTCCTCTATATACCTGATCGAATGTTTTCATCGCCCGGTAGTCAGGATTCTTCTGTACAAATATGGTTAGAGTATCGATTGCATTGTCTAAATCTTTAAACATTTTTTTATAAACATCTTCCTGTGACTCGTAAGCTGTTTTCACCTCACCTTTTTCAACCCCTGAATATGGAATAGGGCCATACATGTCAGTGATACGTTGCATGGCTGTAACACGTAATATCTGTGCCCAAGCATACAACTGTCCATTGCCATTGGTTGCTTGTTTCACTTTAGTCCAGCTTCCGTATACTTTTGTAAAAGCATCGTTAAATGGAGAGTTTATCCATCCGGCAGGGGCATTAAATATTGAAAAATTACTGGTGAATCCACTGTTGGCAATAGATAAATAGCGGCCATAAGGATCTCCAATTAGATTTTCGCCCATCTGATAAGCATTTTCTTGCGATGGATAGGCATAATTTTGCATCTGAGGGAAGAAAGCTCCTAATTTGTAATATCCTTCTTCTAGTTCCTCGTCGGTTGGCTCACCGGTATTTCGGTTCATATCTTCAAAATTGTCAGTACATGATGCAAGCAGAACACAAAATAGGGCAACAAGTACTGTTTTGATATTTAATATATTTTTATTCATATTCTTTTACTTTTTCAGTTGTTAACAATAAGTTTACTCATTTAGAATTCTACTCTAACATTGAAACCAATATTGCGAAGGCTAGGTTGCATAAAGTAGTCTATTCCTTGGAAATAAGTGCCTGTCGAAGCTGTTGCTTCCGGATCGAATGGAGCTTTGTTGTAAATCATCCAAAGATTACGTCCAACTACCGATACATTGACTTTCATAATGTCATTAAACCATTTTTTAGGCATTGTATATCCAAGCGATATTTCTTGTAAACGAACGTTTGTTGCTTTATATACATAATCTTCCATCAGCCCATTAGTCTGCCCGGTAATTTTGTAATATTTTTCAGCATTTATCATTGTTCCGTTTCCAGCCGGCACACCTCCATTATCTCTGGCAATAGCAGATGTTTTTGAAACTCCATAACCATCCAAAATAGCTTGTGTTGGAGACATCACAATTCCTCCTAGGCGTGCAGATACTAAGAAACCGAGATTAATGCTTTTCCAATTAAAATCATTTCTGAATCCTAGGTTCCATTTTGGAAGAACAGATCCGACTTTCTTTAATGTATTGTCTAATACAGGAGTTCCTTCATTATTCACATATATACTACCGTCAGCATTGCGCTTCAATGTTTTCTTTACCCACAAGTCGCCCATTGTACCACCTTCAGTCAGTCTGTATTCAGCAGAGCCAATTCCTCCTTGAGGGATAACATCTAGTATCACATGATTTCCATCCGGATCTGTATATTCACCTAATTGTTTTATTTTGTTATCATTAAAACTAGCTGTGAATGTAGAATTCCATTGAAGTTGCCCGAATTTATTATCTGCGCCTAATGCTATTTCTACACCTTCATTCTGTACATTACCTGTTTGTACATACATTGAAGAATAACCGGACGAGGTTGAAATTGGTACATTCAATGTTTGATTTTTCGTATTCGATTTATACCAAGTCATATCGAGACTGATTCTGTTTCCGAAAAATTTAGAGCTAAGTCCGAATTCCCATGAACCGGTTCTTTCAGGTTTTAGTTCTGTGATTGGCATATATGTGTTTGTTCCCCATACACCTCCTTGCGAATCGAACGGATAGGTTGCAATAGATAGGTTGCGAGGTATAGCTGATCCTACAGAAGAATACGAGCCACGTACTTTCATGTAAGATATAGCTTTAGGCATTTGTACCATTTGTGATATAACACCCGAAAGACCTACTGATGGATAGAAGAACGAACCGTGTTTTGTATTCACAAGAGCTGATGCCCAGTCGTTACGGCCAGTCAGGGTCAAATATACCATACTGCGCCATCCGGCTTCCACATTGGCAAATACAGATTGAGTCTGTTCGTGCCATCCACTTTGTATAAATCGTGTGCTTGGATCTGCTTTATCCATGTTTGTCCATGCGAAAAAGTTAGGAAGCATAAGTCCTCCATCCACACCTTGTTCTTCGGCACGCATATCCGATATACTAGTACCTATATTAGCTGTTAATGAATAATCTCCCCAATATTTATTGATATTCAATAACAAGTCGGCATAAGTTTGCTTAGCATCTTCTTTTGTCGATTTATAACGTCCGTTAGCAGATGAAAACAGTGCATGTGTTGATGCATAATTTTTCTGGGTATGATTGTTTATTGAATTGTCAGCCCTTACACGTCCCATAATGTTCATCCAGTCGAAGATGTCATATTGAAGGTTTACATTCATCATATAACGATCTCTTTTGTTGACCATCTTGTTACGGTTCATAATCCAGTATGGATTTTGTGGGTTAAGTCCGTCTCCCCATTTCCAGTTTTGTGTATTATAGCCGTTAGCTGTATTGTAACTTTCGTAATTTTTGATTGCATCGAAATCTTCTCCACGTGGGAATGTGTAAACTGATATTAATGGATTGTAATACTGACCTTGTGCCATCATATTTTGGTCTTTTTGCTTGATATAGCTGAATCCAAAATCGAGAGTTATTTTATCATTCAAAAATTTAGTTGTATTTCTTAATGTTACATTGTATTTGCTATATTCATTTTCCGGTATTATACCATTTGCACTAGTTGATCCAACAGACATATATGTCTGATTTTTATCACTTCCGACCGATAGAGTAGCTGTTGTTTGTACAGTTGCTCCAGTATCGAAAAAGTCTTTTGGATTGTATGAATATTTGTTTTGTTCGCTACCCCAACTCTGATATGCTTTGTCTTTGTTCCCATATTTGTTTTGGAAATCGGGCATAATGAAAGGGCGGGAAAATGTTGTTTGGTTCGAAATCGAAACTTTTGGTTTTCCTGCAACACCTTTTTTTGTCGTAATGATAATTGCTCCATTAGCAGCATTAGATCCATAGAGGGCTGCAGCCGCAGGACCTGTCAATACGGTCATACTTTCAATATCTTCGGGATTGATATCTGATATTCCTTCGCCCCGTGGTTGGTCTGCATATTCATCGTTTTGGTTCAATCCTCCATTATTGGTGTTAAAGATTGGCACACCATCTATAACATACAGAGCATTATTATCTTTCGTTATTGATTTCGAACCACGCATAACTACACGGGTAGCTCCACCGATACCTGCTGATGAGGCATTGATTGTAACCCCTGCAACTTTACCGGATAGAGAATTCATGAAATTTACATCTTTTACTCCTGTCAGGTCGTCTCCTTTTATCTCTTGTACATTGTAACTCAATGCTTTTTCAGATCTTTTGATACCTAGGGCAGTAACAACAACAGCATCTAACGAGACATCAGATTCACTAAGGGTTATATTGATCGCTGTTTTAGAGCCAACTGTAACCTCTTGCGAAACATAACCCATGTAACTGAATACTAGTGTTTGACCATTAGCTACCTGAATAGAATATTTACCATCTATATCGGTAATGGTTCCATTAGTAGAGCCTTTGATGACTACACTGACTCCAATAAGTGGTTCCCCTTCTTTATCTAAGATAACTCCGGAAACTTTACTTATTGGTTGTTGGTCTGTTTCGGATACTTTATTTTTTGAAGATAAAATGATGTGATTTCCTTCTAATGAATAATTAATATCAGTTTTTTCAAATAAATTGTTTAATACTTGAGATACAGTTTCTTTATTAGCTTTTACTGAAACTTTTTGATTTACTTTTACTTGATTATTGTATATGAATAAATAATCGGTTTGGTTTTCTATCTCATTTAGGATATTTACTAATTGTGCGTTATTCTTATTGATTGTTACTCTTGCGTTTTGAGAGTACGAATTCCCTGCATATATTGAAAATATGCCAAGGAAAAGAAATAAGGTCATTACTTTCATAATTCGCGTGAATCGTTTAAGTGTGAGATATTTTTGACATGAAATATCATCTAAAATATTATTTTCCATACATTTGTTCTGATTAAGATTGATACGGTTCAACATTGTATTAATTTGTTTCGATATCGGTTGGTGCGGCAACACTGACCGATATTTTTTATAGGTATTTAGCGTGTTTCTATCATAGGCATTATAGTTTTATTAGGGTTTTTCAGGGTTTTTGGTTTTAAGTTACTTTATATAAATAATATTATTTTCTTTGTTTCTTTCGAAAGAGAATTTATGATCTTCTTGTAAAACTCTCAAGGCATAATCCAATCCATCGGAAAATCTGAATTTACCGGTATATACTAACTTTGATATTTGTGTGTTTTGCACGATGATTTTAGTTCCAAAAGATCTCTCAAGGTCTTCCATTATATCGATGAAAGGTTCATTATCGAAACAGATAAGTCCTTCACGCCAGCGATAAGAGTTGTAATTGTCCATGGGTACCGACTTCAACTTTCCATTGTCCAGATAGGCTTTAGTATCAGGCTCAAGGATCAGGCATTGAGTCTTGTCAGATGCCAGATCTACCTTTACTTGCCCTTCCATCAATGCAGTTTCAAACTCTTTACTGTCTGAATAAGCCATAACATCAAACTTAGTACCCAATACCTCAATAGATCCTTTTACTGTTTCTACAACAAAAGGAATATTCTTATCATGAACCACTTCAAAGTACGCTTGTCCATCAAGCTTTACTGTTCGATGGTTGCTGTTGAATGATAATGGATATTCTATTCTGGTTTGTGCATTTAGCCATATATTGGTTCCATCCGGTAGTGTTAAGTTCGCCCTTTGTCCGGCAGGAACAGTAACTACCTGCATGGCTGTTGCAAGCCTATCGTCTTTTATTTTTATATAATATAGACATCCAATAAGAGTTATTGCTATGATGGATGCAATCTTTAGAAATTCTCTAAAGAATAACTTCTTGCGGTTGTGTGGTGTTGTTTCTTTATTTGTATTTATAGGTATATCGAGACAATCTGGACGAAGCAAAAGCATATCGAACAACTTACGTTCTTCCATGAAACGTCTTTTGTTCTCGGGCGATTCCTCCAACCAGTTTTTCAAAATTTGTTCTTCTGTATTGGTCGTATTACCCTCAAAAAAATTATGTATTATTTTAGGATCTATTTCCATAGTATTATATCACAGTTTATAATAAAACAGATAGAGTAGGGGGTATCCCTAGTAAATATATAGTTAAATTTAGTTAATATATAGGTCTTGTGTTGACAGGTGTTATCTGTAGAATAGAAATATAAGAATAGGAAGGTAATCTTTTAGTTCTATACGCAGAACAGCTAATGCTTTACTAATATGAAATTCAACACCTTTAGTCGTGATACCTAAAAGTTCCCCGATTTCTTTGTGCGATTTATTTTGATAGCGGCTTAATATAAAAACTTCTAGTGTTTTTGGGGGAAGAGTTGCTAGTGCTTTGTCAATGATACTTTTTATTTCATCAGAAAATATTTCATTTGGGTCGAAAGCTTCAAGAGTTGATATTTGTGTATTTAGTTTCCATTCGTACAGTTTACTCAGATTTCCAAGTAATTCGTTTTTTCGTCGGATCTCTAGAAGGTGATTGATTGATTTGTTTTTTATAATAGTTAGTATATAGGCAGGAATATTAGAATCTGGTGCAAGTGTTTCTTTATTACTCCAATATGCGATGAACGCTTCGTTTGTAATATCTTCTGCAACCGCCAAGTCTTTTACATATGTATTTGCAAAATGAACAAATCGAGGATGATGATCCCTGAATAGTTCATTGAATAGTTGCAGGTCAGACGGTCTTTTCATGTGCATGGTTTCGAGTATTAGCAAATATAGTGTAATTATAATTAATTGAAATAAGATAACATTTAATTTTGTATGATTTGGTTGATGCTAATCATTTCAAATAGAAATCCGCCAGTATTTGCTTAATTGGATATTTTATTCTAAATTTATTTAAACTTTGAAAATGAAGTAACTAAGTATATGTAACTCGTTTTCCTTATTGCAAAAGACTATTATAGTCTGGTGTTTTGTTAATTAAATATTTCTAAAGATGAAAAATGTCTATGGTAAATTAATTCTGTTTTTTATCCTATTCTATCTGGCACTTTTACTCCCTGCCCAAAATACCCAAGTACGAGTAGGAATCGATGGGCTTACCCATGCCCATGTTCATGGCCTTTTGCAAAATATCGGAAAGGCGGATCCTCCTGTTGTTATTGTAGGCATTGCAGAAAGCAACAAAGATTTGGCAGAACGATTGTCACGTGAATATGGTTTCGATATGAGTATTGTATATAATACAGTCGAAGAAATGATTGATAAAACAGAACCGGAAGGGGTTATGGCTTTTAATTCTATATATCAGCATTTAAGTACAGTAAAAGCTTGTGCTCCTAAAGGGATACACGTGATGGTGGAGAAACCATTGGCTGTTAATCTGGAACATGCTCTGGAAATGGAAAAGCTGGCAAAGAATAATAAAATATTATTATTGACCAATTATGAAACGACATGGTATCCTAGTAACCAGAAAGTATATGATATGCTAAATAAAGAACAGCATATAGGAGACTTACGCAAGGTGGTAGTTTGTGATGGGCACGAAGGTCCTAAGGAAATTGGCTGTAACTCAGAATTTTTAGATTGGTTGACTGATCCTGTTCAGAATGGAGGTGGTGCTGTTGTTGATTTCGGTTGTTATGGTGCTAATCTAATGACATGGTTGATGAAAAACCAGCGACCTGTATCTGTATCAGCCACTTTACAACAAATAAAGCCTGAGGTTTATCCGAAGGTCGATGATGAGGCTACGATCATAATCACTTACCCTAAAGCACAAGCTATTGTACAAGCTTCGTGGAATTGGCCATTTGGACGAAAAGATATAGAAGTGTATGGAGCTAATGGTTATGCAAAAGCATTAGATGCTGAGACTGTTCTGTACAGATTGCCAGAAGATAGTAATATTACTCAAACTCGTATTTCACCTCAGTACATAGCATATAATAATCCTTTCCATTACTTTGCAGATGCTGTGAGGGGAAATATAAAGGTGAAGGATGATGATCTTTCTTCATTGGCAAATAATCTGATTGTGGTCGAAATTCTGGATGCAGCTCGTAAAAGTGCGGCTACAGGTAAAGTAGTACAATGTTTTTAGTAAATTCTATGTAAAAAATAGATGAATAGAATTTGACTATATTATTTTGTATTATTGCTACATTTATTAAATTTGCACTTGCAAAAATGTGATTGTCTCATGGTGTAATGGTAGCACTACAGATTCTGGTTCTGTCTGTCTGGGTTCGAGTCCTAGTGAGACAACTTAAAAGGAAGGAAAGGGCTTGGTTATGAGTTCTTTCCTTTTTTGTTTGCACAACATTTGCACAACGTATATTTGTCGCACAACCAAATTAATATGATACTAACCAAATGAAAACTTTCTTATTCCTCATCATTTTATCGATGTTACTTTCCTCCTTCACCCTTACCGGTAAAATAGTCAAGGTTCAGGACGGCGATACAGTAACATTGTTAGATAACAATAACACACAACACAAAATAAGACTTCACGGAATAGATGCCCCAGAAACAGGACAACCTTATGGAAACAAATCAAAGGAACATCTTTCTGGACTAATAGCTGATAAAAATGTAACTGTTGATGTAAAAGGCAAAGATCAGTACAAACGCATCTTGGGTGTGATCTATTTAGGTGATACAAATATCAATGCTGAAATGATTCGTTCCGGTTATGCATGGAGCTATAAATATTCAAAAGATAAATACTACATCAAGCTACAAGAGAAAGCCAAAGAACAAAAGAAAGGACTTTGGAAAGATAAAAACGCTGTTGATCCGTGGCAGTGGAGGAAAAATAAAAAGAAAAGAATATATTTACAAAATGAAGTTAGCTATAGTGGGAAGTAGAAATGGTTTTACTGAAGAATTTGTGTGGAGAGTGCTATACGCATTAATGTCTTATTATGGTAAATTCACAATAGTATCAGGTGGAGCTGTTGGTGTGGATTCTTTTGCTGAATCTTTCGGGAAGAAATACGGACTTGAATGCATAGTATATAAGGCAGAGTGGGATAAATATGGAAAAAAAGCAGGGTTCATGAGAAATAAGGTGATTGTTGAGAACTCTGATGCTATGATTGCTTTTTGGGATGGTAACTCAAAAGGAACATTGCACGACATAAAATTGCAAGAAGAAATAGGTAGACCTTTGGAGATAATATATACAACATCAAAAGTTATCTCTAATAAATTCCTATCAACCCTATCGTCAAGCATTAGTTGATAAAAATGCTTACAATGTGAATTATATGCAATTAATAAAAGCTTTTAGTTAAACTAAATAAATTAACAAAATCTCACCATTCTACTATATACTTTTGCCAAAGCAAAACCCAAGTATGGCAATTAAAATATATAGTGCTGATCTCTCATCAGCTATCGAGCTTCCTTATGTAGGGGGTGTAAAAGCAGGATTCCCTAGTCCTGCACAAGACTATATCGAGTCTGCTATTGACTTGAATAAAGAACTGATCAAACATCCATCAGCTACTTTTATTGCCCGTGTTACAGGTGATAGCCTGAAAGATGCAGGGTTAAATGTCGGCGATTTAGTTATTGTGGATAAAGCAGAGGCATATGTACACGGAAAGATGGCGATCTGTTTTATTGATGGAGAATTTACGGCGAAGTATCTTAATTTGAATGATAAGAATAAGGATATTATATGGCTTCATTCTGCAAATGAAAAGTATGCTCCAATAAAGGTAACACCGGAAAATGATTTTATTATCTGGGGGATGGTTATTGAGATTATAAAGAAACCGCCTGTAATGGACTTCTGATATGTTTGCTTTAGTAGATTGTAATAACTTTTATGCTTCTTGTGAGAGGGTGTTCAGACCGGATTACAGGAATGTTCCTATTGTTGTGCTTAGTAATAATGACGGGTGCGTGATAGCACGTTCTAATGAGTCTAAAAAGCTTGGTATCAAAATGGGTGTTCCTGCATACCAGATAAAAGATGAAGTTCGGAAATACGGTATAAAGGTATTCTCTTCCAATTATACATTATACGGTGACATGAGTAATCGTGTAATGACTATTCTTTCTTCTTTTACTCCGAATGTAGAGATATATTCAATTGACGAGGCTTTTCTTGATTTTACAGGATTTGATAATCTCCCGGAATATGGGAAACATATAGTAGATACCACAACCAGATGGACGGGTATTCCTGTTTCTATGGGTGTGGCTCCGACTAAAACTCTCGCCAAAGTAGCTAATAAGTTTGCCAAGAAGTATAAAGGATATAAGGGTGTTTGTGTTATTGACACAGATGAGAAGCGGATCAAGGCATTGCAGAAAACAGATATCGGGGATGTTTGGGGAATAGGAAGACGTAATGAGAAAAAGCTAAAACAACAAGGTGTAAATACTGCTTATGATTTTACTCAATTACAACGTTCATGGGTTCGTAAGTATATGACTGTTGTTGGTGAACGGACATGGCTTGAATTAAATGGAATATCCTGTATTTCATTAGAGGAAGTGCAACCCGATAAGAAGCAGATATGTACTTCTAGGGCATTTGGTAAAACGGTGTCTAATATAGAGGATTTAAAAGAGGCTATTGCTTATTATGTTTCTGTGTGTGCTGAAAAGCTAAGGAAGCAAAGGTCTTGTGCTGTTTCTTTATTGGTATTTATTCAAACAAATAGTTTTAGAGAGGATCTACCTCAATATTTCAATAATAAAACAATTGATCTGCTTGTTCCGTCTAATAGTACGTTAGAGATAACTAAATATGCTTTAATGGCTCTTGAGTCTATTTATCGTGATGGGTTTGAGTATAAAAAGGCAGGTGTTATTATTACGGAAATTGTACCCGATAGTGGTATTCAAACAAATCTTTTTGATAATGTTGATAGAGAAAAACATACTCGCTTAATGAAGGTTGTAGATAATCTTAACAGTGGATTTACAAGCAATGTTCTTAATCTGGCTATTCAGGGGCAACACAAGAAATGGAATTTGAAACGAGAACTGCTTTCGCCATGTTATACAACTAAAGTCAGTGATTTGATTCAGATAAAATAAAAAGGAGGCTAATTAGGCTTCCTTCTATTCTTTTGTTATCAATTTCTCTCTTTGCATTATACCTAAAAACTGAAAGTTATCACCATAAGCTATATTTTTTATACCACGCCAACGTAATTTACTTTTAGTTATTTCACCTTTTATTGGTTTGTCAATCTTATTGCGTAGGATAAATTCAATATCTTCTTCTATTTGCTCGTGTAGGGCTTTTATTTCTTTTACAGTCAAACCGAATAATACTTCAGCTATTTTCTTAGCTGATTGTTGATTCTGCCATGTTGATATAATTAAATCGTTGGTAACATCTTCACTTATATTTGATGATAGTTTTATTTTCATCCCACACAGCTTTTAATTATCAATATTAAAATCACAATTACTACAAGTGCTTTCCATCCTCTAGAGAGGAACGCTTTGATTAGATCATTCATAATTTATTTAGATTTAATTAATTCAAATTGACCTATGTCGAGAAAGGCATCATCTCCATTCCATATTCCATAGAAATATAGTTTTCCATTCCTTTTACCAATAAATTCATAATCGCCTATCATCTCACGCTCAAAGTAAGATGCTATTATGCCAGTTGTACGAGAATATCTTGCAGGCTCTCGTTTTATATACTTTATATTATATATTTCACCTTTATTTAATCTCATATCTAAATATACCAAAATTTAACAAAATACACTGTCTTGATTCAATCTTTTTTCTTCAACTGAAACTGCTGATTTATCGCAGATATATGAATCGTATGTTTGCTTAAATGATGAATGCCCGATTGCATCAGCTATCTCACGTTCCGACCAATCAGAATAGCGGAACTTGATAGTTGCGAAACTATGTCGGAAGCTATGAAAGTGTACCGCATCACAGAACTCTACCGATTCAGGCTTATTGGGTGTGCCTATCTCCACTTTATTAGTCATACCCAAATTTCTGAAAATAGTTTTCAAGACAGCATTACTATCTGAATAGTCTTGTTCGGGGTTGTCTGATATAAGCGATCTGAGCAACTCAATAGCTTCATCCGACAGCTTTACATAACATTGCTGATTCTTTGTCTTAATGGGTGTATAATGCAGTGTATTTCCGTCAATATTGCCTCGTTTTATCTCGAATGTATCAGAAACACGAAAACCAGTGATGGCACAGATCAATGCGGTTCGCTTTACTTTAACTTCTTCTTCGGTATTTGGTACATATTCTACCAATTTTTGCAAATCACTTGGACGCAGCCACACCTTTTTCTTCTTAGCTGGACGTGCTGATTTAAGAGCCATAGACGCATCATTGCTATTCGTATATCCGTACTTAATAACTTGCTTTAAACGTGCGATGTATGTACACGCCGTGCTGTCATTGAACAACTCACCTTTCTTGTTTTTAGCACTCTTACGGAGCCACATACTGAATCGTTGCAGGTTATCTGTATTCAGGTTGTCCCATGTAGGCTGAGTGTCTAAGAACTGCTCTAAATATATTGGAATAGACTTTTCCGAACACTTCATGCCGAATGCTTGGAGAAAAGTCACTTTATCCTTGTTCAGTACAATCTTATCCTTTTCGAGCAGCTTGATAGTCTTTTTATTCAACTCTCGGATTGTTCTGGTCTGTTCTGAGATAGTTTTACGCTGTTGGTATATAGTTACTCCACTTGTACGTAATTCTTCCTTTAAACGTTTGATTTCGGCTTGTAACGCTTGATTCTGCTGTGCCAATAAAGAATCATTTGTTTGCGAGGGTATATAGTAGGCTAAATTTTCCATATTCTTAAATTATTCGTTTAACTTTTTCAAATTACCGTACCCCATAGGGCTGTTTTAAATTAATACTCGAAATTCTGATTTTACTTTTTTAAGTGGGTGGTAGGGCTAAATACCTGACCTCAGTAATACTTAGGGCAGCTTTTTGACCGTACCCGGCAGTCCGATTTTTACCTAAGCTTGAAAAGTTGGATGAGGATTTTCAGAAAATGCTATTCCCTCAATATTTGATTTGTACTATATATTATTTCTGGTACAATCCGATACATTCCCTCAAAGCCTCTCTGAGCCAGTATAAAGTCGTGGCACTCCTCATAAGATCCGCTAAAACACTCATGACCTTCATCCTCTGTATAAACTAAGTCTAATACTATATACTTTTTCATATCAATTCTATTTTATCAGTTCGGGATTGTCTACTTTAGCCATTTTCATAATATCAGCAGGGTAAAGACATCCATACAGGTCAATATCCATTTCCCCGTTCGGGTTTTGTATTTGTATAGAAGATGTTTCAAATATTGAATCATTAAAGGTTGTTGCTTCAATGCTCACTTGATACTTAGCCATTAGCTCAGATAAGTCAAACATAAATTCACGTTCTTGCTTTGTCATTATCTTTTTAATTTAAGTATTGATTCCTTGTCAACAATGATAGAAGTTGATTCGTCATTGGTTCGGGTTCTTGCACTTTCAGCAGCATCTTTCAAAGCTTGATTATATCCTTCTTCTTGGATTAGTCTAATAGCGTTCAGAGCTTCTCCTTTTGATACCGCAGATAAGAAGTTTTTGTATTTGTTATAAATCTGTTCTGTCGTTCTCATATTGCTTATATTAATTAGTTTATTGTTCAGTTGTTCAAATGTTTATTGCTTAACGCTAGTCGTTCGGGATAGAAAACCCTTAACGATTCGGGTGCAAAAATGCTCAGTGGTTCAACCTATTTGTCGCTTGTTCGACCATATATTTACTTGATACTAAAACCGTTCGACCATGTGGACGCAAATTGACCTGTCATCGTTCGCTTGGTCAATCGGTAAGCCAGCAGATCAAAAAGGTTCGGGTGATTCCATGTAGAAATTTCCGTATTTATCCCTAGTCATTGACTCGTATAGTCGTCTTTGCTTTTCTTGTTCTGGCGTGATCTGTCTCACTCCGCAAAGCTCATACACAACCCGAACAAAGGCACTCCTATATTTTACTGGTAAATCCTTTTGTCTGTATCGCTCGTTAATAACATTGCGAAAATAACAAGGGTTCATATTGATCTTTTCCGCTATGACCTTGAGACAATAAAAGTCTTTGAATTTCTTGATGTGGGAGATACATTCGGTGTAAGTTAGATTACTCATATCTCTATCATTCGAATGCTTTTATAAATATCTGTTACTTGAAAGCATCCTATACTTAGGTCGTTCGCCTTCTTTATTGACAGTTCAACCGCTTGTTTCATGTTGCAGCACTCAGGGCGATATGTTTCTACATTCTGGTAGTCGGTCGTTTCTTCGTGCATTGTCTTGCCAATCAGGGTTATAATGTATATTTTCTTTTTCATATCCTTAAAGTTTTATTTGTCCTGTATATGGTAATTTATAGGTATTTATTCCTTTGCTGTTTTCTTTAGAATAGGCCATGTAATAAAGTGCGGTTTTATCCTCTTTATAGATATAATAAATTTCTAAAAAAGCCGATTTGACAACATTCCCGCCTTTAAATGTTAGTACATTCTTAACGGCTAATTTTCGCCCATCACCGAGCATAATAATATTGTATTTTGTGTTGTGAGTGTCTAACATTTTACTGCTCATATTTGAGCGTATAAAGTCAATATGTAAGCCTTCCTTTTCGTTGGCCTGTATAGTCTTATCTATAATATTTGATTTATACATAATAATACAATTTAATTCTTTCCAGTCTGTTTACTGCAAGCCGTTAAGCTCGCAGCCATCACAGTTTAAGCCGACTTTGGACGGGTGGAGGTGGTTAATAAATACCGTTTTGTTTACAATATATGTCTACATCAAATATAGTTTTGCATCGGGCTATCTCGGTTGTATTAGGGAGTAATTTGTATATTATATACTCGTCATAACTCCACATATAGCCATAATTAGTACTTAATAGCTTCGAAGCTACTTCACCCGTTTTATTATATATTGTCCTCAATTCTATCTTTTTCATCTCGTTTGCTTTTGGTGGTTAAAATCCGATTAGCTTATTTTTCTTCTCTCTAAGTGAGTGTAATTGTTCAACCTTAACGCCTCCATTTTCTTTGCTCTTTATAGCAATCAAGCTCGTTAAATCAACGTCTTTAGATATATTGTCTTTTGCTATCTTGATTATATTTTCAAGATGCTGTATTGATATTATTATCATGTTCTTTTTTAATTTGGTGGTTAAATAAAATAGGAGTTTATAAGTTGTTTATTTGCAAATATGCCATGCAAAAAATCCAATAACTCGTTAATTTGCCTTTCGCCTTGCTTCTCACGCTCTGACATCGTTAGCTCAAAGCGTTTATAGCCTCCACAATACTCTAATTGCTGCAAAACTTTATAATCTTGTTTTGTTACGATAAAACGAAATGTGTTTTTTACATCTTCGTTGTATAATTCAACGGTGGTTAATTCGTTCGCTTTCATATCGGTAGGGTTAAAAGGATTAGTTAATAGGGAGGAAAGAAACACCTCCATTTGATAGATTAATTATTCGCCAAATTTAAAATTTAAGCCAGTCGGCAACATTGACAAGTCAAGCAACATAAGTCTCTCAAATTCTGATTTGCTAAATTGTTCACCGTAGTTTTTCCAGTTAAAAACACCTTCGTTTGTATGATTATAATAAATGAAATTTTCTATTGAAAAATCATTTTCTAAAAGGAAGATTTTAATATTTAATTCGTTTTCAAGTTTCGTTTTTTCTTTCATAAAACTACTTTGGAGGTCTGTAATTTGCTTGTTTTTGGCAGCCTGTTTTGCTTCCTCTTTTCTCAAATTGATAGCATCAATGGTATAATAACCATCTCTCAACCTTGATTCTATTAGCGTCTTTTCTTCGTTTGTTAAAGGTGCTATTTGACTACGTTCTGAATCATTAACAAACTCCGAACCTGTCAACTCCTCTATTAGTTGAATTGCCAAAGTTGCTTCTTTTAGCCACTGGTTAACAATACCCTCAGAATATAACAGATATTTAAAATAGTCTTTATCTTCGGCATGAATCAGTTTATTATATTGCTCTTCTGATATTCGCAAATAATCTATAACAGTTTGTTTGTCGCTTTTTTGTAGATGATAAAAACCATTCTCAACCGCATACATTGGTGCACCTGAATAATCAGATAAATGCAGATTAACAAACAATTTAAATTTAGGAAAGCGTTTTAATATCTCATCATGACAGCAACCGCCACGACTATAATAATATTGTCCGTTTCCTTTTTTCTCGTAAATATCGGCAGTGATTGCAAAGTCTTGATGTCCGTTTTTACACTCATCATTAAGGCGAATTTTTACAACTATTTTCTCTTTACCTACGATTTTAGTAGTCGTATATCTTAAATCGTTGCTTCTTTTAACTTCGTTTTCCTTTGCAGTTAAATTTGTAGTCATTATCTTTACTCCGAATACGGCGGAGATTTTAATTTTCCCGTATTTGCTGAATTATTTCGGTTGCGGTTCATCTTTCCTTGGTCGGGGGTTGAACCGCTTTCCGTTTAATATGTTAATTATATTTTCTTTTCTGAGATTCAAACCGCTGTTATTATCTCTTATTTCTATACTTTAAAGATACTACTTTCTTATATATTATGCAAGAAAAATAGTAATTAATTTGCATATAATCAGATAATTAAAGCCAAAATATACAATAATAAAAAACACCAATTCAACACAACCAACTACACACTAAACAATACCATTGCAATAACCATCACAAAGCAGTATATTCATAATTGCGAACCGGTATATAAAACAAACATGCTCGCTTAAATCAAATAGCAGCAAGCAAATACAGGACTCAGCAAATTAAGACAGTAAAACTTTAACATTTGCAAACAGATAAGTATATATATATGGCTAAGAAAGCACCCAATCAAGTAAACAACGCAACACCATTAGATAAAACCAGAGAAAAGGAAATTATTCTAATATCTAAATTATCCGAACTCGAAAAGTTTTGTTTGTCTGCTTACATCCTGTCTGATCTTAACGAAAAGGAAAAAGTCCAAACCGCTTACAAACTATCAAGACCGAACCAATCAGACGCAAAAGATACATCGCTTTACGTTCAATCAAGACGCTGGTTTCAATCCGATTCCGTACAGGCGTTTCTTACAGCCACAAAACGAAATGTTATAATAAGTGGAAAGGATGACGAGTTAAGTGAGAATGTAAACATCACAAAAGAGGAATATGAGAAAATTATCAACAAACATCTAATTGCTGCCGATAAAGCTGGCGATTCTAAAACAGTGCGAGATTTAGCACAAACACAAATGACGTTCCGACAATGGAACAAAACAGAGGATAAAGACGAAGAAACACAAATCAAATACTATTTACCGTTTAAATGTAGCCAATGTCCGCTATATAAGTCTGCCAAAATGACAAACATTTCTACCGAATAATTATATATTTATCAATCAATTAGTTGCAACTTATACATATAGTTTGAACTAATTTAATGCGTGGGTAACAGGTTGAAATATAATAAGGTGGGTAGGGTACACCCCCTACCTGAATTTATCGGAGTGGGCGTATGTATGCTTCTCAAAATTTTTGGTTTTTCTAATTTTGGACTACCTTGAATTGTTAAAATTTAATCAAAAGAGGGGCTAAATACCCCTCAATTTTCTATACTCAAAACTATACTCATCTTGAGTAATTGTTATACCCTCCTATACTTATGCGCATGACTTCTGTGTGATTTTCTCTTTGTTTATGAAGGATTATTAGGTCTAACTATTATACTGCCTTAAATTAGCTCCAATAGATCAGACTGTTTATTCTTTTTAGTTCCGAATAAAACATCAAAATACTCATCCTTGTCAACAACATACAATGTTCCTTTATGTAATGAAGTCCATATTTGTTTAGATTTTTCAAATAGATAATCAAATTCAGGGTCTATTACAACATCTTTATCGGTAATATATCCGCTTAATCTAAGCTTTTCCTCTATTTTTGGATGGTTGTGTAATCTTGATTTCATTGCTTTATTATTTGGCTCATATCTGTTGTATTGGAGGGTTTATACATTCTTGCCTTTTCCCATTAACTTCTTTCATGTGTACCTTATATTCGGTGATTTCGCCATCTCTTAGTATTAGCCACCGATCCCCGTATGATAGGTTTAACCCTTTACCATCCTCTGTCATGCGTATCTGTACGATCTGACCTTCCGACCCCATGTTATTTACATTGACAATCGAAGCCATTTCGGTTCTATCTTTTAGAACTGTTGCGTTTATTTTAAGTGTTATTTTTTCTTTCATTTCCTCTCATTTAGTAGTTTCAGTTTATAAGTTGGAATATTTATTGCTGTATTTTCTTGGTTGTATATTTCAATACGTTCTTTTCCGCAATCACATTTGTATGTAGTTTTTAGTTCAAGGAAAGCATCTTCTCCTGTAATATCCAGTCCTACATATCTGTAATTACACGCATGAGCTATAGCAAAAGGTCTATCTGCGAGATCAAAGATATCTATCATCAGTCTTTAATTTCATCGTAAAGTATTTCGTAGTCTGGGTCTGATTCGTATTTATCGAAGTTGAAACACTTACGGAAATACACTTGACCATTTTTATTGGTGAAATCATTGTATGAGTTACATACGTACAACCCACTCGGCTTATGTTTAATCCTATAGACTTTCATTGGCGTATTTTAGTTTATTTTTACTATTTTTGGAGATAAATCAATTAAACTATTTGCAATTATGTTACCAGCATATACCTTTACCGTTGATATCATATCTAATGATCCTAATATCAGTGAGGAACAATTCAAGAATGAAATATCGGAATGTATAGGCTATCTGGATGCATTAAAGGGGGCTTTCGATAAAAAAACGGCAACAACCACATATTATCCTCCAGAGGAAAATGATAAAAAAGGTTGGTCAGCTCGATGTGTTGTGCTTATCTCTCTAGGTAAAGATCGTGCATTACATTTAATGAAGCTATATGATGCCATGTTTAATCTAATCGAATTTGAACTTTCACACTTTGAAGTGAGGGCTGAATCAGCTTGTTTTAAATTCTCATAGATAAAAAGATCTTGCTAATTTTATCATTTCTCAATCAGTCCGAGTTCCTCCATTTTGCGGATGGCGGCGAGTGAATTAAATTGAGAATAATAGCCTCTCACTTCAACAAATATTGGTGAGACATATCTTAAGCCAATAATAGACTCATAATTTTTACCAATAATATTCAATTCGGTACATTCGCATTCCAAGATGTACAATTTTCCACTATTAAGTAAATTTAGCTCGTAGTCTGTGTCTAACAAGCGTGATACTATTTCTGGTTGACATTCTTCATACCCAGCCTTCGCTATTTCCTTTAACTGTTCTAGTGTGATTTGCATAGGTTATAAGTTATCTATTGTTTGTTTCGCATTATCAATATCATAGCACCTAAATAAATAAATACTTCCTTTGAATATTTTCGCATACTCTTCATACCAGTCTGTTTCTGTATCTCTTCCACCACCGACTAGCTCAATACTAAAACCTTTGTATTCTACCTTTTTTATTAACTCCATGCCATATCCATTTGGTTATAAACTAAATATACTGAATTAAGTTGGGTTGTGAAAGTTGATTATGTCCGAAGTCATCTGACTTCGCTATCTTATATATAAGAATATACAACAAAAATCATTTGTTTGATATTTAGTTGATTAAGTCGTTTTGTTGTGGTGTGTTTTACCCATACTTTGTGGTGAAATTTTACCACTTTTTTTGTTATATTTATAGAATGGCACAACGTGGTACAGCACTACCTAATCCATTTATATCATCTGATAATTTTAAGCCCAAATCAAGGCGGAAGATTAAGCGAAACGTTAGCACTAATGAGGTTTATGATGCTGATGGTGTAGTGTATGGTGGTGTTATTGGATTTGAGATGCTTCCAGAGTTGTATGACTCTCAAAGGTTTACAAAAGTATATAAGCAAGGTTGGGCTGTTATGTCTGAATTGAGTAGTTCCGCACTGAAAGTATTGCTTTATTTAATATCTGTTATGGATTATTGCGATACTGTTGAATTTGACATAAGGAAATGCTCCAAATTTACAGGCTACAAGGATAAATCACATATTTACAAAGCAATAAAGGAATTAAAAGAGAAAAGCGTGATAGCCGAAACAGACTCACCACGCTTGTATTTCCTTAATCCGACAATGTTTTTTTTAGGTAAGGATAGATTGAAATTGATAAAATAATGGAACTTTGGCACAGATACACAAGATTGCAACAGTATAAAAGAGGAAAAGCCTTCCGAGAGTTTAGAGAGGCTATTTTCGAGGTGTTATATTGTGAGAAGATTGTGAGATGGTTGGCTAAATTTGTATAGTCTTAAAACCTCCAGAACCATCATTAAACACAAATTCTATTTTGATATAAGCTTGAGGTATAAATAACCCTTTGCGAGCATATTCTTTTCTACAAGATTCTATTGCATTCTTTATTTCATTGACAACTGATATTTCAAGGTCTATTTTGTTTTCTATATACATAGTTTCTATTTTTTTTACCTAATCACTCTCGGATTCTTTCCATATATGCCTCTAATTCGTGACTGTCTTTTATGGTTTTAAGATCATCCCATATTTTTAGTTGAGATCGGATTAATGGTCTAAACCAAACACCATCGTAACATACCAACGTTACTATATCGCAAGTTGTCATGCCTCCTTTGTGTTTTGGATGATGACTTGAGCTACCAGTGCCAATCTTAATGGTATGGCTAAACATTTGAAATTCCTTAATAACTATCTATTTAATCTTTACCTAAATATACCGATTTGCCACGAGGCAGGCAAGGACATTCTGCTCCCTCAAATACACCCTCATTTCAATTTTTACACCCTCATTACTATCCGATGTACACTAATATGAAAATAGTTGCTTAAACAGGCTCAAAAGTGCCAAATTTTAGATATTCTGAATGTGTTATGATTAACAAATATCCAATACTTCAAAAATAAGGTATCTACGGTGCTGTATTTTGCACTTTCCTTTCTTTTTGGTATAAGTGTTCATGTTGGTATATTTTAACTCTTTAGAAAGTCTTAAAATAAGCCAGAATGCTTCTCGGCGAATCGGCTCGAAAAAAAGAGGGGGCTATGGGGGTGTTTTTATTCTTTTAACCTTACAGCCTTACGGAGTAGTTGAGTTTAGTATATCTGCGTAGTTTGAGTTATTATGTTCATGTGGTTATAATTGCTTATTTTTTTCTTTTTATATTTTCTTTTTATTATTATTTATATAATAGAGTATATATGATAATATATACGATATAATATCATTATCATTATCGGCTTTTTTGGGTTCCTCTGGGTTATTTGGGAGCCAAAAAACCCACTGGGTTTATTGATGGCTATTCTGCTGTAAATAAGAATGATATCATACAAAATACACTATGTTTTATCGTGTTATAAGCCAACGTTACATCGTCTTTTATTGTATTTATTGATGATTTTGCACACAAAAAACTATCATAAAAAACACATAAAATACCCAATAAACCCAGTGGGTTATCTGGGTTAATCTGGGTTTTTGTAATCTTCCAAACCATAACCAAAAAAGCCCATCATTTCTGACAGGCTTTAGGTGGTTTCGTTAAGGTCGGAAAGTTACTTTTTAAATTGAATCTTATCTGATAGTTCGTGTTCGTAGTATCTATAGTCGGAGTCTCGCAATCCGAATGTAACCGTATAAGTCCATCTATTGTTTAACAGAGAGTAGTTTGCTTCCAATACTGTTCCTTGCTCCGATTCGGGCGTGATGTGATATACTTTATCACCGATGTTGAATTTTGGTTGGGTCATACGCTTCTTAACAGTTTAGAGTTGTCATAATCTGATTTCTTTACTCTAGATATAGCACCACACTTACATCTGAATGTTTGGTATCTGCCTACTGTTGTATAGTATGGTTTACCTCCAGTAAGGTCTGTTGATCCGCAATTAGGGCAGATATGCTTATCAGTATCGAAATAGAGTCCTATGTTCGGATGGTTAGGAATCCAATTTCGTATTTTCAAATATACTTCTTCAAGTAATAGCACATCTCTGTCACAGTATTGAGCCATGTAATCCATAGCTTCAGTATCGCCTTTCACGCACCTATCCCATAGGGTAAAATCTGTTGAAAGTTTATGCTCAAACCCAAAGTATCCGGCAAGTGCATCAAGTCTGTTGGAACTAAATCCAAATTGTTTTCGTGCGACCGTTAGTGTATCTATGGTTCTATACGGGGATGGTCTATTAAGTCCATTCATAATAAACCTTGTATTAATTTTAGGAATATCGAATCTATCTCCATTGTGAGCTATTATAAGTTCTGCATCATCAAGTAGATGCCATAGGTCACCACATATACGCTTATCGTTTTGGTTTAGCAATTCCTTTTCATTCAGTTTTCCTGAATATACCTGATCTGAATATAGCCATTTTGCACTCCAACAAAGCATGAACCACTCCGATATGATTTGATTTAATCCGATGTTTTGCTTCCATAAAGACCACATATATCCTTGTAGTGGCGCCGTTTCAATATCGAGTAGAAGTATCTTGGGTGTGTATTGCTCTACCTCTTTAGCTTCTGGGATATCATTTTTAGCCAATATCTTACTCACGCTTCGTCTCAAACTGTCCTGTTCCCGACCAAAGTCTCCATATTCAGTGATGATATGTCTTGTCAGGTCTGCTATGGTCGAATATTTCCCACTCTCCCATAGTTTGATTATTTCTGATTTAAGTTCGTTGATGTCTGTATATGGCATGGATTAAAATTTAATGTTAAATTTTTCTATAGATTCGCGTACAGCTTGACTTATCTCTGATATAAAACATTCTCTTTTTATATCTTTAAAAAAATCATCCGTCAGTTTCGCCAGATTATTACTTAAACTGTTATTTCTCTCCGCCAACGTCATTATGGCATAACAAGCTAGGTCTTTTAGTGTATCATCAATGGATTCGTCCTTTACTTGTGCTTCATCCGACTTAACTAGTTGCTTTAATCGGTTCACTTTGTTTGTAATCGGTATAAGTGCTGCCGTCAATCCAAATTCTTGAACTGACTTACTGAATGAATCTCCATAATCAGTATTCTTAGCCTTTTGCAGTGTAATTAATTCGTTACAAATTGATTCAAATTTATTCTCCATATTACAAACTGTTTTTAAGTTCTTCTTTTGATTTGTAGCATACCTCTTCATTGAGCCAGAAGTATTTTTCGCTTGGTAGTATTGGATCATATCCGAGGTAATCGTGATAGTTGCTATTCGGGTCAAACTTATCCTTTAGGAATGAGTACATTGTACTTTGTGTACCGTTAATAACCTGTGTCCGAATACCTGCAATTTCTCGCTCTACTATTTGCCCCGTTTTGCCGTTGATGACCCAAACGAAGTAGCCTATATTGTATTTAGTTGTTAGTTGCATAGAGTTTCTTCTTTGTATGTTTGTTTTCCATTGCTCCTTGTATAGCCAACCTTACCCTCTTTGTTGGTGAAATATATATACCGACCTCCATCATAAAATCTATATACTCTTATTCCATCTGCCTCAAACAAAAAAGTTACATTAAAATCGTCTTTGTTTCCTTCAGGCGATATGATATCACCTTTTTTAAGGCACGATGTAAACATGGCTAATGCTATCAAAATCACAATTAATCTACTTGTTTTCATGCTTCTCTTTTTCTTCGTTAATAATCTGTTGATTTTCTTCTTCGGAAGTTTCAGTATTTGGATTTAAGCGTTCTACCATACGTTTATTAGCATCTAACACATCTTGCATGAACTGCCAGTCTTTACCACCATTGCAAACGATCATGTGTGTGATAAACAGAGAATGTAGATACTTTTCAGATTGCTCATCAGTCGCCTTTAACATTTCATCTAACTGTCGGTAAAACTCATTATCACTACGGAATGTTTCGCTCCAATTCCCTGCTGCTTTGCTTACTTTTATATACTGCAACTCATTTCCATATTTAGAAATAATGAAATTTCCGATACGCTTGTCAGTCTTTTTTAACTTGCTTGGTTTATTACCCATTTTATATAATTTGATTGGTTAATTATTACTTGAAATTATTATAGCTATATAATTATCGTTCAAATAAATATAAGTAAAAATGATGGGTTGCTAAAGTGAGTTTTTATGAGTAATTTGTAGTTTGAATTATATATATAAATTATGATAATAGAATACCCATCAAGACCAGCAAAATGTAAGGATTGTATATTTTGTGGTTATTACCATCCTAAGAAGAAAGATGGTACAGATTCAAGGAATTATCGGCATAAATGCAAGCGTAGTGAGAAAGACATATCACTTACTGATAGAGTATGCGATGATTGGAAAATGGGATGTGGAATACCACGTAATTACAATTATATTGAAATAGAATAAATTATGCAGATAATATTAGGAAACCCACCAAGCAAATCAAACTGTTATAGAATAGTGTCTTTTAATGGTCATGCTTCTTTGGCTAAGACTAAGGCCCTGAAGCAATATGAAAAAGACTTCTTTATACAGTGTGACCAATATCGGGATAAGAATATTGAAGGGTATTTTGAGTTTCATGTCAAAGTATTCTTTCAGTCCCAGCGTCAAGATTTGGATAATTCCATGAAAATTTTATTAGATTGTTGTCAGTCGTGTAATGCCATAAAAAATGACAATAAGTGTGTGAAGATAGTTGCTGAGAAATACCTCGATAAGAATAATCCGAGAGTAGAATTTGAAATAAAAGAAGTGAGGCTTTAAAAGCAAAACAGTCCGAACCATCACGGCTCAGACTGAATTATATGTCAAAAATATGAAATAGAAGGAGCAGGATTCGATACCTGCATTTATATTACGGATGGTACATTTTCAGCGATTTACTATTTCATAAATCCTTTCGTAATATTCTCATAGTATTTGTACCACTATGATAGCGTCTCTCTTCCGCCATCCTTCTTAATAAATATACCACTCTGTTTTTACTTACACAAGGTCGCCTTTGTACACAGGAATAGGAATGCAGCAACATTTTGAATGATAGCCAGAATATAATATAGTCTTAGGTTTAAACACTCCTACTTCTGCATCACAAATGCCACACTGAAAAGTAGAACCTCTTACAGTATAATATCCAATATAATCACTATCTAACCCCCAAATACTTTGCTCTATATGTGCATAGGTCTTAAATATAGTATCTTGTTCTAATCGTTTTAGATTGTTGAAAGACGAAACATATTTGCCTGTGCCGAATGTAATTCCTTTTGAAACTATACGTTCCGCTTTAAATCCGCCTTCTCGGAACGCTTCAAGTAGAATCGGTGCAAGATAAGGTTTTTGAATATTGGCTAAGTAAGCATCAAGTATCTGGTATCTATTAAGACCTTTAAAGAATCCTGCCGCAACATATGATTCAACCTCACTCCGCATCATGCCAACATATTCGGCAATACGCATTTCGAGAGTTTTATCTGCAATTTCTCCTGTTAGGAAAGCTAGTAGTAAAGCATTATTCTCACGTTTCTTACCTTCTTTCTCATGTGCGATCTTATCCACATTCTCAGCACGTAGATAGATTATATTAAACAGGTCTATTCTGAGCTTATCTAATATATCATTGACGGCTTTTTCTAACTTTGGATTGGCACTAAACTGAAATGACTTGCCGAGTCTCTCAAACTCGATACAAGCATCTATTAATTCGCCAATATTCCGTTTAATAATACGTCTCAAATAGGAGTCAGCCATAATCATCTGATCGACAACTTGGTTAATGTATTCTTTTGCTTCGGCTATTTTTTGATCTTCGGTCATTTATTCTTGAAATAGCATATAGTGTTATTTATTTTCACATAAATGTATGCCAATGGTAATAATATGATACCCAATATAAATTGCAGTAAATTCAGCAACGAGTCTTTCATATCAAAATTCCACCAAAGATCGCTTACACTTGCACATTTTCTCTTTTTCATATATATTTCTATTTACCTAAATATACAAAAAAGCCACCTACCTTGCAATCGGTAAGTGGCTGTTATGATTAGTGTTATTGAGCTGTGAGTTGGCGTTCTAAGTTTGTTTCGTTCATGCCATCCGAGAACCCGTTACTATTTGTAGAGTTTCCTACCAACTTGGTTCGTTCTGATTTGATTTCATCTTCCATGTCCTTCTCTTTTTGCTTGTCTAATCTACTCAATTCATCCGCAGCAGAATATGGCGATGTTTCACTAGCTGTTTCACGAGATGTAAAACCAGCCTGAACACCGAGAGTAAGATTTTGCATTGTCTCAGAATCATTCTGGTGGATATATATTTGAATGTCACCACGAATATCAAGCTTAGTATAGTCTGACGGTTTCCCTTGTTCTATTCCGTAACCGTGTTTGAACAGCTCTACAATCTTGTCTATGGATGCATTATAGAAGTGTTTATCATTTAGTCCCTGTTCTATTGCAGGAGAATAAAGTATTTTAATAGTAACGCCCGGCAAATCGCCATTTAGCTTTTCAGGGGGCAATACTATAAAACTTCCCAATTCAATAAAACGGAGAGTATTGTTTAGCTGTAGGTCGAAGGAGCTTGAAGCATCTGCTTTTTCCATAAACTTAGCATCACCATCTTTGTCTTTGAACGCCATGGCACGGGCATGACCTTTTAAGTCGCCGACAATGTTTACTCCACCTTTTACCACCATGATACGAAACGCATAAGATTTATTATTCTCAAATAGCTGCGATAAAGCCATTTCAAGTTTATCAATCAAATGCTGAACAGGCGACCAACAAGCCCCTTTTTCGTCTTTAAGATACACAATTGGTATAGAATTAAATCCATGCTCTATAGGGGATTCTACTACACGCCAACCATCAAACTCATCATCTCTTGCGGCTCTAGGTTTGAATGTTTCACTATCCCATACAATATATTCAGCATCGGATTTCATTTCTGTATCGTAGCTTAGGAGTGTATAGTATTTATCATCCCACACTGCCATATATGGAACTTCCTCTTGCCTCCCATAATCATATTGTGAAAAACTTCGACCGAATACTCTTAGGTTTCCATGAAAATCCCTGATCGGGTGTAATCTATCTCCATTTAACACGGAATATACCCGATATGAAAACTTACCATTAGTCATCACAGCACAGAAAGCACCATCGCCAGTCGCTTTTACTGATTTCATAAATTCGAACTTGGCGGTTTCCATATTCTTTTTGAACCAACCTTGTTTGAAATTCACAAAGGTTTCTCGTTCCTTGTCAGATGGATTTATATTATGCTGTACAAATTTTATGTTTTCTCCACCGAGATGAGTTAAGTGTTTGCTAAGTATAATACTCTGCATCGGTATTGATACACGTTCAAGTTCTTCCTCAGTGTAATCAAACTCGCCTTTTATTTCATTCCCTTTTGCATCATTTCTAGGAACTTTTTTATATATATTCTCGTAATACGATGGGTCATTTATGTTATGACCTGCTGTATCAAGTTGGGCTAAGAAATCCGACTGGAATACCTCATGTCGAAAAGGATTCACATTTCCGAATCCTCTGTTAGGTAATGTCCTGTAAAAACGTTCCCTTGTTCCACTAATCTGATCTGTTGTAATACTTGGCATATTGTATTTGTGTTATAGGTAGTATAGACCTGTTTGTTCTACTTCTGTGTCGTTGTGTTCTTTATAAAGCTCAATGTATTCCCTGAGCCACTTAGCATCCATGAAGTCGGGAGAGTGACCAATGGCATTGATTATATCTTTCTTATCAATGGCTTTAAATTTTCCGTCTTTTTTGTAGTCCCTTGCGATGGAAATATATTCTTCATTGAAATGGTCAATGAGCATCTTTCCGTCAAACTTGGTATAAAGCAATTCGGTATAAATACTATATCCTGCTGCTTTTATTCTTCGAGCATAGTTATCTATACACTGCGCTCTTACATTTTCATAGCTTGATATATTTTGTTTTGATTTACCTACTTGAATTTCTCTTTGGTCAAAAGCTCGTGTACGTGAGTCACATTGGAGAGAATCTGTAAATCTTTCACATATACCGCCACCAATACCTGTTGAGTCGAAACAAAAATCTTCCTCTGGTATATTCCATCTTTCTAGTAACTGCTCTATGAAAGCTTTTAAGGATTCAGCGCCAAGTTTGCAAGTCTCAACGGCTGTTATATGAAATCCTTCCCATAAATAGAATACAGATGGGTCGGATGTATCTTTTCCTCCCAATGATATATCGGCTGTGACATATCTTTTTTGTCCTGTTTGATATGAATTGGTGTAGAATTTTTCAAGATCATCAAGGTCAATCATGGTGCTATTATTACCTCTCCTTATCCAGCGACCACCCATATCCCTTGCTCTTTCTTCAGGAGAAAGCATCGCTAACCTTCTATTATATTCATCTGGATCAATAGATGCATTTTCGTCTGTATATCCCGTAAGGAAAGTACAGGACATTACAAATAGTTGTTCTAATGTCGTTTCTCCACGTTCTAGCCTTTCAACTGTATTTGGTGTACACAATTTTAGCATTTCATCACGACCTTGCTCTACTACCTCTGTCTTGGTTTCACCCCAATACGCTTGATCTTCACGTTCACCATATATCCAGAAGTAAAGTTCCCGACCGTCCATACTCAATATAGGACATCCATTTTCGTCAAGCCATTTTCGTCTCGGACTTCCTCCTTTGCATGGAATGTATGTACCTCCAACAAATTTATACAGCCATGAATCACCATCAGGGTTACAAGTGCCAACTATCTGGTTATCTAGGTCTGCGGAGTTACGGTTATTAGAGAATAAAAACCGCAAATACTTGAACTTCATCTGTGTTAACTCATCCACCCCGATATATGGCACATTTTTCCCACGAAAACGGCTAACAAAGTCCTCGTATGCGTCAGAGTAATATCCGAATTTTAAACTTCCACCAGCGTTGAAGTCCCATGTCATGTTTTGTGCAGACGACTTAAATTTTCCGAAGTCCTTATAAAAAAACTGAGATACATCTGAAATTGAACCCGTATCTTTTGCATCATTAATCTCCTTACGGAATATTACGCCTGAAAAAGCAGGATGTTCTATACTTGGATATGCACCCATACAAAGAACTGCAGACTTACCAACCCCACGGAGTCCCGAATATATTAGAAAGTCTGATGTACACATCAATGCTCTTTCCTGACTACCAGCATGAGGAAGAACTGTTGTTTTTTTTAGCTTCTTGTCAGTCTTTATTTTCTTGCGAAGCTCTGTAATGTACTCATTGGTATATACCTCTATTCCCATTTCAAGGAAAACAGGATCGAAACAAGAAGTGTCTTTTATGTCGGTAGTCTCAGCCATAAACAAAAGAAGCCCGATACACCTTGCGGCACATCGGACTTAAATAGTCTCTAAAAGTTTGTGTTATCTATAAATATAAGTAAAAAAGGCTGCTTGCACAATCTGGTATTATCCCATTTTTGAAGTCTTATTTGGCACTTGCGAGAATTATTTTGTTTACGTATATTTATGATAAGTGAAATTCACATATGAGAGAACGATTTAAAACAACATCAACAAATAACGCTGAAATAGTTTATTCCTATACTGAGAAGAATTGGAAGAAATGTATTCACTGCGGACAGAAACTTTTAGAGGTGATAGAAAGTAAAGGTTCTATTACTGAAATCAAATGTCGTAGATGTGGTAGTATAGAGAGAATAGTGATATAGAAAAGTAATACATATTTAACAGAGACGTATAGTCCGAAGTGTAACTGACAAACAGTTGCGTTTCGGGCTTTTTTATTAACACAAACTTACAAAATGGAGAAAGAAAAACTTTCAACCGAATTAAAAACTTTGGCAGGACAAACCAGCCATTCACAGCAAACATGGGATAGCTATATAGATAATGTGGTAATTCCGTTTGCTCCAACTGAGGAAGATAAACTTCCTGAATATTTGAAACGCCATGCAGAGTATTTGAAAACACAAAACGGACAGTATGGAAAAGATATTGCTGACCTAACAAATACCCAAGTTGCGACAAAAGTGGAAGAGTTCAAGAAGAATTACAAACCAGACTCAACTACAACACAGCAGCAATCTGCTCAGGTCGTAGAGCCTAAAAAAGACGAAGTGCCTGAATGGGCTAGGGCTTTGATCGGTAAGGTTGATAAGTTCGAACAGGACAAAGCGAATGAGGCTAAAGCGGCACATCGTAACTCTTTGATTGCCGATGCAAAGAAAAAAGCTACTGATTTAGGGGCTACAGATGAAACTGTACTAGGTTTTGTTTTGCCTCTTGTGAATACTACTGATACAGATACAGTAGATACACTGTCGGCAACAATCAAATCTAAGTACGATGAAGCTTATACGAAGCTTAAAGGTGGCGGTTACAACCCTGCATCTGGTTCAGGTTCTCCTAATCATAAAGCTAATACTGCTGCATTGAACGCATTCAAGGAACAAATGATTAAAGAAGGCAAACTGCCTAGTAAAAACACAAACTAAAACTAAAAGAAAATGAGCTTTAATACCTTTTCTTCTACACAGAAAACGTATGGTGGTAGTCATTTCGTCTGGCATGAAGTCAGAAAGAGATTATTGAGTGGGGGTACATTACCTACGCCACTACCGCCTGTCGGAACCGTGATCCCTGCTGGTACACCAGTGCAAATTGATGAGGCTGGTGGAACAGCTAAGTTGTTAGAATTTTTTGAAGTAGCTGCACCTGTTACTGCAACTGATACAGTTGTTAAGGTAAAAGCAGGTTTAGGACTTCCTAAGCCAGATGAAGGTATGGCTATCATGGCTGCTCCTTCTACTCTTACCGCATCTGGAAAGTCTATTGCTGCGACTAATGTTACTTATGATAGTTCTGACAATACTTATTCATTCACTATTGCTGCAAATGATTTGGGTGTACTTGCTGCCGGTGCAATCCTCGTTAATGCTGCGTCTGTAGGCACTAGTGTCAAGGTAGCCGCTATCCCTAATGCACTCACATGGAACGATGTGTATATAAAAGAAGGCACTTATGCTGCAACTGTAGCTGGTGTCGTTGATGGTACAATCTACGCTGATCGAATCGCTCCACTACCTGATAGTGTGAAGGCTCTGTTTCCAGCAATATTATTTCAAAAAGGAGTTTAACAAATGATACTAAGAGACGCAAACTTTTACGACCTAGTTGCGAGAGGTCTGGATGGTGTAGGCTATCAAGAATTTGTGGATACTGTATTTGCAGATAAATACAACGTTCCGCAAACGCAAGGATTCCGTTGGGATGACGAAATTCAGATTGATTTTGAGTACAAGCAATTACAAACCGAATTGGGTATTTATGCTATGGCTACCTATGTTGATGTAGATTCACCATCTCCATACAGAAGTACACAAGGTTTTCAATTGAATACAGGCTCAGTTCCTAGATTCAAGCATGGATTTTCTCTTAATGAGAAAATGATACGTGAGCAAATGATTCTGTTGGATGACTTTAATGGCAAGATGACAGACAGAATGCAGTCAGCATTGAAACGAGAATTGTTTAATAGTACCGATCAGCTTATTGGCGGTAACTATAATACATTGACTTACCAACGTCACCAGTCTGTTTCTACAGGACAATTTTCTATTCTTGACGCAAATAACCCACAGGGTATCAAAAATGTGTCATTTGACTTCCGTGTGCCGGACAAGAATAAAAGAACTCTGACTGGTCAAAATCGTTGGTGGACTGATGTCGCTATGACTACAGAAGGAACTTCTTCTGACCCTATAGCCGACCTTATCGAGCGAGTTAAGTTCTCTCGTGATAACTTTATTCCAGCAGGACATTTTGAGGTTGATAAAACATTATGGGATGCTTTTGTCGGGCATTCAAAAGTCCTGACAGCAATCGGGTATATGCATACTCCAAATGCTACAGCAGCGGAGGCTTTGCAAATCGGGCGAAACATTCCAGAGGATTTGATAAAAGGGTTCGTTGAGCGAAAAATTCAAATGCCTATCACTGTTATTGACTCTATATCTGCTGTTGAGAGATATAGTAAGACTGAACGTAAGGTTAATAAAGAACCTATCCGATCATTTGATGGTAGCAATTTTGTTCTTGTTCCTGACGGAGAACTTGGTACTATCAAAGCGGTAAGGCCAATCGTTGTGGATGATCCTGCTGCTCGCATTGCATTCTATGATGGAGGTAGAACTGTATTGATGCAAACATTTGATGCTAAGCGTAAGATTCAGTATATCGAATCTGAGTTGACGGCATTGACTGTACCAAATAAGGCTCAATATATGATTTACCTGACAGTAAAATAACAGAACTACAATCGGCATAATAGGTCTTAGTGTGGTAGTACAATCGCTACCACACTAAGACCTCCGATTAGAAACACAAACTACTAAAAGGAAACAGTTATGACGATTGAATCATACTTACGGGGATTAGTCGGTTTTGACATTACGGATGAGGCTTTAAATTCGATCCTTTTTGACCGAGATGTTGGTTCTGATACCGATGTGGCTTCTCTGACCAGAAGACAAAAAGACCTTCTTTATGCCGATATGCTTATGTGGGCTGCAACCAGACCGTCAAGCTATACAGGATCAAAAGAATCAGATGGTGGGTGGAGTCATACAGAAGGAAGCTCAACATTACTAAAAAGCGATAAGGAACGGTTTGAAGAAATAGCAAATAATATCTACGACCGATATGATGACGACCGAAAAGCACAATCAGACATTAGAATAATAAATCTCAATGGCTTCTATAGATAACCCAAGATTTCCTCATAAGGTTGAAATTCTACGAGTAGAATATGACCAATATGGGAATACTATTAAAGACGAGAATGGTGATGAGATACTAAATAAGGTATTTGAATCTGAATGTGGTATGAGGGATATGGTTAGAGGCATTGATATTTATGATGATGTTATCAATGCGGACTATAAGTTAGCCTTACCAAGAACGCCTTTCATATTTGATAAGAGAGATACCTTACTATTTACTCACAGTTACACAGGCGAGGTAATAAAAGGGCTTATATCCGACACAAAAACATTTAATCTAGGAACTAACATTTGGTTTAAATGGAACGGTAATGGCTAAGAATGTTTCACAACAGTTTGATGCCTGTATGCCGAATATAGAAAAAGAGGTTGACAGTGTTATCATTGCTCACATGGAGCAATTCGGTGATGATATGGTGAATAGAGTTTTACCGGAACAAGCCGAATTTAGAAATCTTACAGGCAACACACTTACCTCTTATTCTTATGGTATATACTTGAATGGAGCTTTACAACTAATGAGCTACTTCAACGGTAAATCAGCAATCAGACGCAAGCTAAAAAAAGGTGAGATAGTCCGTGACTTTGTGGACTACGATGGGAATTACAGAACATACTTTCAGGCAAACATAGATACAGATGCCGACTTCGGAGTCAATAGTGCATCGTTATTTCTCCAAACATACAAGCCAAAAGCTAAATACTCCATCATATTCACAACAGGAACGGAATACTCAGCTTACCTAGAAAATGTACGTGACTTAAATGTACTAACCGAAGGATTTGAATACTCGAAAAACGCATTTCTCAGCAGTTTTAAACCTATCTAAATGAATCTAAACTACGACATACAGAAAATTGAATTAGTACTGCGTGAAGCGGTGCTTAATGGTGGAGTTTCTAAAAATGTATTCATGGGGCAAAGACCAAGCGTGGTTAATGAAAGCATGAGTATAACAAAAAGTCTAAATGATTTTGTCGTGGTAAAAGTACCCACTTCTGTTCGAGATAGAGCAGCTATTGGCGAATGTATTTGCCGAATAGAGTGGTTTGTGAGGAACGAACCGAGCGGTTTGAAGAACTCAGTAAAGCTATCAGCTATTTATTCTAAACTAGAAAGTATATTTCCAATACAAAACGACACTTACGTATTTGATATTTACAATGATGTGATGGTTCTCGGTAATGATAATGAGAACTTTCATGTACAAGCTATAAACATTAACACAATAATCAAAACTATCTAAACTATGGCAGCAACACTAACTAAAGCGATGCTAGATAAGGTGTTCAAAGGAATATCACATATCTACGTTGTTGAACCTGAAACGATAACTGCGACCACTTTTGATGGTGCGGATGAAATCTTCACTTTAAAAGATTCAGTTTCCTTTTCACAAGCTCAACCAACAAAAACAGAAATAAATGTAGACCAATTCACGGCTCCTATTGCTGCAACATATGAGGCTGGGGAGTTTTCTATTACTGCAACTATACCTTCTGTAGCTAAGGAAATATTAGAATATTTCTATACAAAAAATGCAACAGCTATAACTCCTATTACAGGATTTGCATCTGGGGTGGCTATTGACCTAGCTAATAAAATTATAAATGTATCACTTAAAATAGTGAATGATTCAGGTGATATGGCTATCGTTATTCCACGCTGTGAGATCATAGCAAATATGGACTGGTCTGATACATCAACATCAGCCTTTGGTCAGGCTCTAACTATTACTCCAAAGGTGAACCCTGACAATACAGGTGATGTCCTTTTCTACTATAAGGCTTAATCTAACACTACTTAACACAAACCAAGGGGGATCGGGTGCATTGCCCTGTCCCCCTTAATTTTTATCACACATGAAAAAAGTCACAAAAGAGGATGAGAAGGAACTCTTATCTATTGAAAATAATTATTACGATATAGTAGAAATACCACGATCAAAAGATAAATGGAAAGTAAGGTGGCTTAATGATGTTCAGTTAGAGAAGATATCTATTCTTGAATTGAAGTCTGGTCTAGTGGCCACAGAGCAAGATAGTATTTCTAATATAAAGAGCCGAGCTAAATTCTTATCTAAAGCTGCTGCATATTGCCTTTTATCAGGTCTTAATATACATTTCTTATATGTTTTTTTGTGGAGATATTTGTACTATGTAAAAGCATATACAGCAGACCAATTACTCCCTATAATCCAGACAGCAAAAAAAAAAGCTCCGCAAGTAGAATCATATCTTGCTATGGTATTGGTGGGGCAAATGAAGATAACGAATCCGATGCTGACAACGGAGGAACAAAGTCGTTTCCAAGCAGAACTTTCATCGGCTCTAAATCAGCCTTCGGAGAAAAACACGGATGGGCTTTAAAACCTCTTATTCTATTCTGGGGATTAATTGTCGTTCCTGAATATTACTATCGTTATAAATTGTCTGTAGCCAAACGACAGATAATGGCTCTTGATATTCCCAGAGTAGAATATGACCAGAAGGATAAATCAAGCACTCCTGCTCCTAAAAAAATCAATCAAAATGACCCTAGCATAAAACTACAAGAAGAAGCTAACCGTAAGGCTCGTGAAAGACGAGAGCAAAATGAATGGCAGAAGATGAAGCTGTCAGACCTTAACACACAAACTAATACAGAACACAATGGCTAAAGGAACTACAATAGGATTCCTCAATTTTGGTATTGATGGAGATAATAAAGAATTACTTAAAAAGCTTGAACAAGCTAAAAAAGAAGCGGTTTCTATTGAGCAAATTTTCAAAAATATAAAACTAAATACAGGCGGTAATTCTATATCAACTGATGTTCAAAAAGCTCAGGTCGCTGCTGATAAGTTGGCTATATCACAGAATAAGGTAACACAATCTGCTATGAATGCGGCGAAAGCTGAAAAGCAGGTCGAGATAGCTATTGTAAATGAAAATAATGCAAGGGCAAAAGGATTGATATTCGAAAATCAAAGACAATCCGCATTACAGAAAAGCCTATTATATGCGAAGCAAGGTGAAGCCGTGAGTGCAGAATCTGCCAGAAAAGAAGTATTGGCAAAACAAAAATTACTGATTGAAGAAGAAAGACTGAATGGACTTCGCAAACGTAATTCTCTTATTGGCGTTCAAGGTCAAAAAGATTTAGCTGCTGCCTATGGACTGACGAATAAAACCATGTTCAGTCAGAAAAACTTATTGCAACAGCTATCAAGTGCTGCAGGTATTTACTTTTCGGTATATCAAGTTGCAGGATTCGTTAAAGAATTAGCAACTATTTCTGGCGAATTTGAAAAACAACGAGTGTCACTTGCAGCAATTATCGGTGATGCTGATGCTGCCAATAAGATATTCAATCAATTGAAAGACTTAGCAGTTATCTCTCCTTTCAACTTTAAGGAATTAACTGACTATGCAAAGCAATTATCAGCCTTTTCAATTCCAACAAACGAGATATATGACACTACAAAGCGGTTGGCTGACTTATCGGCTGGTCTTGGTGTAGACATGAGCCGTATTATTCTCGCTTATGGTCAGGTTCGAAGTGCCGCCGTCCTTCGTGGTCAGGAACTTCGCCAATTTACAGAAGCTGGAATCCCATTAGTAGATGAGCTTGCCAAGAAGTTTGGTGAGTTGGAAGGGCGTGTTGTCTCTGCTGGAGAAGTATTTGATAAAATTTCAAATAGAGAAGCTTCATTTGGAATGGTTAAGGAAATTATCAATGATCTAACTAGCGAAGGCGGTAAATTCTTCGAGATGCAAGAGTTACAATCAGCTACACTTGCAGGTAAGATTTCCAATTTACGAGACAACTATGATATGATGTTGGATAGTCTTGGTCGGGCAAATAGTGGTTTGCTTCATGGGGCTATGGATGGTATTGTTGAGGTTATGGATAATTGGGAAAAGTATTGGAATATACTTAAGGGTATAATAGTCACTTATGGAACATATCGTACTGCTATTTTCCTAATAGCTCAGGGAACTACTCTTGCTGCAAATGCACAAAAGCTATATAATACATACTTATTGATGTCATCGGTATCAGGTGCAAAGTTTGGATCTGTAATAGATATGATGTCAGTAAAATTCAGATCATTAGATGCCGTTACGAAAACTACTTTAGTCGGTGGTGTTATTGCTGCTATTGTAGGAATTGGATATGCTATAAAAACAGCTTACGATGAGTCAAACAAGCTGGAAAAATCTTTATCTGAAAATTTTGGAAAATTGAAAGGGTCTGCCGATGCCTCAGTGCTTTCTTTGGACAATATGCTCATTAGACTTAAAAATGCAACAGCGTATTCAACAGAGTGGAATGATATTATTAAGCAAATAAATAAGTCTTATGGCGAATATCTCCCGTCTCTGCTAAAAGAATCTGATTCTTACACTGATATTGAAACAAAAATAAAAGGTGTCACTGCTGCCATATATGAAAAAGCTAAGGCTCAATCTTACGCTAGCTCAATAAATATAATAGAAGATGAGTTGAGTAATGACTTATCGAAAGCTTATGATAGTGCATTAAAATCCTTAACGGATAAGCCATTACTAGGTTTCGATCAAGTGATATTATCAAAGAAAGAAGCTGATGAGGTTATAAAACAGGCTTTTGCCGCAATAAAAGAATCGCCAGAGTTATATCGAGAGAAATATGAAGTGCAAAAGCTAGTATCAGGTATATTGTCAGAGGCGTTTAAAGGTCGTAATGTAGATACATCTGTTTCGGGTCTACTTAATTATACTCAATTAGATGGTTTATTCGAAGGGGTTAATCAGTATGCTCAAAGCTGGAACACAGCTGCTGAAGCAATGAATAATGCAAAAGAAAAAAATGATATTATTTACAATCAAAATGATAGTTATGCAAAACAAATTGATCTGATTTCTCAAAAGTATAATACTCTCGCTAAAGAGATTGATAAAACACCTATTTCGAATGGATTTAATGTAGACAAGGCTAAAGCTGATAATACCATAAAGATGTTGGGTGAAATGCTTGAAGTATATAAGCAATTTGGTCAGTTCGATTTAGCTCGTGGGGTTGAAAATCAAATCGAATCTATTAGGAATGCAGGAAATGAGTGGCGAAAAATATTATCTGAATCACTATCTGGTGTTATTACTATACAAGATGATAATACTATAACTGATGTAATTTCTAATATGCAAAAAGTATATAAGGAAGGTAAAGCTGTTATAGAAAATCAAGATCCAATATTATTAAAGTGGGGCTTGAATTATACTACAGGTGATTACCCAATCAGAATGGATATGCCTTCCGTGATTAAAGCTCAATTGGATGCAGTATCTTCTCAAATAAAAGCATATAATAAAGTCACTTCTACCGCTAAAGATAATGGAATTACCTTACTTGGTGACAAAAAGACTTCTACATCATCTAAAGACTCTGTTGCAGAGAAATTAAAAAAACGGATTGACTTATTAAAAGATATTAGATCGGAATATGACAAATTAGTGAAGTCAGGTAAGTCAAGTGAGGATGCGGCAAATTACTTAATGGGTTTGGATTCCTTTAAAGGCATTGACGCACGTAATTACGATCAAGATGTTCAGAAAATCATTGATGATTTAAAGAATAAAGGCAAATTATCAGAACAACAACGATCACTACTTGAATCTCTTATTTTGGGTCAAAATAAAGATAAAATAACAAAAGAGGTTGATCGAATTACTAAAGAATCAAAAGCAGCTATTGAGAAAATCGAGAAAGAATTATCTCAGTACAAAGACCAATATTCCCTTTACGAATACATTTTTGGCAAGACAGGTGATAAGGGTCAAGCCATGAAGATAGCGTTTGGTGACATAGAAGGTCAGGTTAAAACATATCGAGATGCTTTGGTCTCTGTTATTGAGAAAACTACTGATTCAGACCAAAAGAAAAAGCTGCAAGAACAGTTGATTGATTTTGATTTTACACAAAAGTCTGATTTTTCTAAGCGAATGACTGATTTAGTTCTTGAATTTCAATCAGTAGATGAGCAAATAACAACGATAAAGGCTAAAGGAGAAGCAACAAGGATCGAGATAGAGAAGAACGCCGATAATGCGAGTCGTACCATTGTAGAACAACGAATGAAAGCTAATCAAGACCTAGTAAACAAGCAAATTGCTGATTTAACTAGTGGTGTTTTACAGTCAACTGAAGCTTATCAGCGATTATTTGGTGATATAGCTGATATATCGCAAAAAGAATTACAGTATCTTATTGATAAGTGGAAGAATGCACTAAGTGAAGCGACTAAGAATGCGGATGGTTCTATGACAGTTAGTATAGATGGAAGTAAAATTCCAACCACAGAAAAAGAAATAGCAAGTTTAACAAAACGTGTTCTAAAATCAGAATCAGAGTTGCGTAGTCGGAATCCATTCAAGGCATTAAAGGATAGCTTAAATGAGCTGAATTCTAATAAGTCAAAAATCAGTGATATAAAATCTCAGATTGAAAACCTAGAAAAAATCAGAAATGCAGCTTTATCAGATCAAGAGAACGGAAATGGCGATGAGTCTACAAATCATATTATTGGAAGTACGACAAGTAGAATTAAAACTCTTACATCTGAGTTAGAGAATATGCAGGCTAAAGGTGCTACCTCAGTTCAAAAAGTTGGAACTGCGTTTGCCGCTATTGGATCAGAAATTTCAGCTATTTCCCAATCATTATCAGGTATGTTTGATTCTCTTGGAAATGAGGATTTAGCAGATACAATTGGTCTTGTTGGAGAACTTGCTAGTGCTGCTTCCGACATAGGACAAGGTTTAGCATCTAAAAATCCAGTCCAAGTTATTCAAGGTATAGCTAAGGGGATTTCGTCTATCGCTAATTTCCATGATAAGAAATTGGATAAAGCAATTAAGAAGTCTCAATTGGAAGTTAAACGATTGCAGAATGCTTATGCTAGTTTAGAAAGATTTATTTCCAGACAACTAGGTGCAACATCGGAGAAGCAAGCCAACGATTTGATCAATAACCAGAAGAAACAGATAGATGAAATAAATAAACAAATCTCTTCCGAAAAAAAGAAAAAGAAAACCGATTGGAGTGCTGTATCTGATATGGAAGCACAGCTTGATGAGGCGAAAGATAAATTGAAGTATTTCTATGAGGATTTAGCTGATGAACAGTATGGAATTAACCTAAAAGACTGGGCTAGTCAATTGTCAGATGCGTTAGTAAACGCTTTTTCAAGTGGTGAGGATGCAGCAAAAGCTTTCGATAATACTGTCGCTGATATTATGAAGAATGTCATAAAAAATATGATTCAACTATCAGTAATAGAACCTGCAATGGAGAACCTTCGAAACAAGCTATTTGGAGAAGGTGGGTTACTTGCAAATGGCACGACTGATTTATCGAAGTCTGATGGTGCTGAAATTATAAAAGAGTTAATATCTTTTAAAGACAAGGTAGGAGAGGCACAGGGTATCTGGGATTATCTTAATGAAGCAGCAAAAGAAGCAGGTATTAGTTTGGAAAATCAAGCCGATAAAGATACTTTATCTAAGGGAATCCAAGCCTTAACAGAAGATACAGGTAGTTTACTGGCATCTTACTTGAATGCTATGAGAGCAGAACAGGCAAGACAAGGAGTACTTATCTCCAATATTATAGCAATAGCTCAGACTCATACTGATCAGTTTGCTAATATGTATGCTGAGTTATTGAGAATACAAGTTAATACTCTTGCAACTGCTAATAATACGGCGGTTATAGCAGAGACAACAACTGCAACTTATAATTTACTAAGACAGGCTACAATACCAAGTAGCGGTACTGCTATCAATTTAGCTTAGTCTTATTCAATGTGTGATGGATTTGGGGAGGTTTTACACCTCCCTTTTCTTTTGTATATTTAGGTATAACCAGTTAAATCTTATATTATCATACTAAACTATATAAAACTATCTAAGTGGCAATGACAGTATCAGAAGAATTAAAAGAAAAAGCAGTAAAACTTGGTCTATGTAAGGAATGGACTGATGGGTGGGTTCATCCTGATTTGGATAGTCTATGTGAAATGATGATTAGTGGATTAGATTTTTGTATAAAAAACGACTATCCTTCAAATGAATATATAAAGGAAAACTTCGGTCAGATAGCTCGAAATCACGGGATATTTGTTGACGAAGAAATTGATCTTCTTAATCCAGATGTAGCCATACTAAATGGTAATACAAAAGGCAAAATAACACTATCAGGATTCGTCTCTAGGGATATATATGTCCGACATGACAGTGAGGTTGAAATAGACGTAAAATATCATGCAGTGGCTTTTATTAGACTATTTGATAATTCTAAAGTAAAGGTTATTAATAGTAGTTCTGGTCGAGTTTTTGTATATAAATATACAGACAGTTTTGTTGGGGATATTGAAGTGGAGGGTAATGTGATGATACGGGAAAAGCAATTCAGCGACTTGTAATTAAATAACATATAATACACAGAGGCATAAACTAGCCCGATTTGGAGTAATCCGAGTCGGGCTTTTTCTATTTATACCAAACCAATATGGCGACACAATATCAACCCTTCCTTATTCAAAAACTATCAGATAATGCACCTGCACGAGACTCGAAAGAGTGGAGTATTTGGATAAAAAGCGTTCCATTTAAGGTATTCCCTGATATGAAAGATGTACCTAGCCGAGATTGGTATGATCAAAACGGAACGGATGAATTTTTACCAAATACACCCTTTTACAAAGCATACGAAATATCATGTGAATTTGTATACATAGGCACATTTGGCTCTGCCAATTCACAAATAAAATCTTTTTTGAAATACTTGGCTGAGGGTGGCTTCTTTAAATTCTATGACTCATATACCAAGATTGGCAGGACGAATATTCGATATGTAAGCAACGATGAAGATATCTTTTATCGCCGAGAAGGCAATGATGATATAGTACAATTCAAAGTGACCTTAAAAGTAAACGACCCAATAACAGATATAACCTTAACCAAATGATAATACTATACTCAAAAGATGGCTTGACTCAAAAAGCCGAAATACATAAGTTCTCTTATACAGGTACTTTCATGGGAGACGCTTTTCTTACAGCAACTATTAGTTCCGATCAACCTATTGCATTTGCTGACGGGGATTATTGTATGTATCGCGGTGAGAAGTTTGTGTTGAGCTATGACCCTGCAAAAGAGAAGCAAGCAAGACGGGGTACTTATGGAGAGGCTTTTGTTTATGATAGTATCAAATTTAATTCGTTAGCAGACGAACTAACCAGAGTCGAATTTAAAGATATTGTTCTACCCAATAGTGGTATTCATTATACAAGTATGCCTGAATTTAGTTTCTATGCTTCAAGTGTACAGGATTTAGCCGATAGAATAAAAGCAAACCTAGATAGAATATTTAAAGGTACTGAGGCATGGACTGTAAATGTATCTCCTGACCTGACACCAGTAGAGAAAAACATAACAGTATCAAATATAAAAGTATCGGAAGCGTTACAGTTGGCTAACAGTCAATTTGGAGCAAACTATATTATAAGAGGCAGAACGATCACTATAGGTACGGCTGGCATGGCAGTAGGTCGTGTGTTTGGTTATGGAAAAGGGAATGGATTATACGATATTCAGCAAATAACCAATCAGGATGCCGCTATTATAACAAGATTAAGTGCTTACGGGAGTACACGTAATTTACCAAATAGATACTATAATAAGCTAAAAGATAGCAATGGCGATCCATATATTAGTGAGGCTTTATGGATTCCCAATCTTATGCTACCTTCTTTTCCTTATACAGAAAGTGACCCGTCTAAAATATTTATTGATTCTCCCAATATATCTAAATATGGAATTCGGGAGGGTAGTGTTTACTTTGATCAGGAAGATAACGAAATATACCCTTCAATAGAAGGTATGACTGCACAGCAATTAGCTGACGCTGGTATTACTGTTTCTTTACCATCAGGTGATAATGGTATTATAAATGAATGTCTAGGTGCTGAAAACCCTATAGACAATGGATTAGTGCCAGAAGAAGGTAGTGGTGAAATAGATGGACAATTCACAATCTATCTGAAAGATTTAGGTTTCGACTTATCTGAAAAAAATAGTGATGGTCAGTATAAGTATGCTGCGTCTGATACGATGCAAATAAGTATGAAAACAGGGATGTGTGCAGCCAGAACATTCGATGTTATAGATAATGGTATAACAAAAGATGTATCATTAGGATATACTCGCTTTAAGGTTGAGTGTAACCGTTTTACAGATGACAGCATAAGCGGAGGTACGTCTTTTCCGAACAACCAATTTCAAATAGCAGCAGGTGATAAATTTATCATCTTAGGAATAGAATTGCCGGAAGTATATGTAAAAACGGCAGCACAAAGACTATTAATTGCAGCAAACGAATATCTCTCACAGAATGACGAGACAAAATACACTTATACCCCAAAGATAGATGAAATATTTATGGCTAATCATCCTGAATTGGGCGCATCGCTCAAAGAGGGTGATATCTTTAATTTTACAGATACCGATTTAGATATTGATGCGTCTGTTATCATACAGTCTCTTCGCATTAACGAGGGAGATAAACTAATACCGACTTATGAGGTTACACTAAGTAATGATAGGATTGCTGGAACTATTGAGAAGATGCAGAATGCGATAAATACAATAGCATCCAATCAGACAGGAATAACTATTGACCAAGTAAAATCTTTAGTGCAATCTATCGGAACACGATATTTTCTAAGCAAGATAAGCGATGATACAGCAAATGGGAACATGAGCTTTTTGCAAAACGTATCGATAGTCAAGGATTTATTAGTAAAACAAAATATTACATCAGAAGGCAAAGTTATATCCAATCAGTTTGGAAACGAGACATTCACATCAGGACAATTCGGTTCAGGATTTCGCGCATGGCTCGCTGCCAATGGACAATCATATGCAGAGTTCGATAATTTAATGATCAGACGTGAAATGATTGTCAATGTACTTACCATTGCCGAAATAAAAAGCGTAGGCGGTCAAATATTACTCTCATTAGCAAATATGTACTGTAGCGGAGTTGTAGACGAAGGTACATCTTGGAAATGCACATTCAACACCGATAACGGAACAATCCCCAATCAATTTGCCGTTGACGATCAAGTTATATGCCGAAAATTTAACAGTCAATCCATAAAATATTACTGGGCTAGAATTATCGCAGTAGGAGATGATTATATCCGTATATCCAAAACAGACAAAGACGGTTCAGGCGTTCCTGCCATCGGAGATGAAATAATTCAATTCGGTAACAGAACCAACACAGCACGCCAATCAGCCATTCTACTGTCAGCCTATGGCTCAGATGCACCCAGCATCAAACAATACACAGGAATAAACACCTATGACCTGACAGGCAAAGAAGTAACCGTAATATCCCCAAGCGGAAATAAGTTCAAAGGAGATTTTATTATCCAATCAACAGGAAAAGACGTAGTCAGTTCTATTGACGATGCCGTAAATAAAATAAAAATAGGAAGCGTAAACCTTATAATCAGAACAGGAGAAATTTCTGACCGCATAATAAATACATCAGGTGCAATCTCCGAATATCAAGGAAGCAGCCTAATGGCAGATTATATACCAGTTATAGAAGGAGATTATCTTTGTTTTTCCCAAATCAAAGACCCATCTCAATCCGATAACTACTTTCGATACGCATTCTATCAGTCAGATAAGACAACACTTGTAATAAGAAAAGCTTCCGATCTCGTAGCCTTCCAAGAGACAGTGCCAAGCGGTGCACATTGGTTAAGAATATCATACCCTACAAAAAATAAAGTTCAAGTAGAATCAGGAAACAAAGTCACAGATTGGAAAGAATCCCCCGTTGATACCCAAAATAAAATATCTACAGCACAAGCAATAGCCTCTCAAGTTCAATCAGACCTAATAATTACAAACCAACAAGTATCAACAAAAGTATCGCAAAGTGATTTTAATCTACTAGGAAACCGAGTATCAGCAGCAGAATCTAGCATAACCATCAATGCAGATAACATCACATCAGTCGTAGAAAAAGTAAACAACATCAATGCAGAAAGGCGAAATCTTATCATAAGAAACAATGAGCAGCCAAACTTCATGGTCGGAACAAACGGTCTTCCAACCTACCTATGGGGGAGCAATATAATGTTAGACTATATTCCTGTTGTTGCAGGAAGTACACTTACATTTTCCCAAATCAAAGACCCATCCCAATCCGATAATTACTTTCGATACGCATTCTTCGCCTCAGACCAAACAACACTGATCTCACGCCAAGCCTCAGATCAAACCATATTCACAGTTACAACACCAGCTAACAGTGCCTATCTGCGAGTTTCATACCCATCACTAAACAAAGTGAAAATAGAATTAGGAAATAGTGCAACAACATGGTCTTTGTCACCCGAAGATACCCAAGCCCAAATATTAGCAGCCCAAACATCCGCTAACAATGCACAATCCACAGCAGACATAAAAAACAGGACATACTACCAAGATACCCAACCCACAGCACCAAGTGGAGGATTCCGAACAGGTGATCTATGGTATATGAACAGTCTGGTCGATTTCGATGGAAATATCAATACAGACACAAGTAAAAATATCTATCAACATCAACGCAGATGGAATGGTACAACATGGGAACGAATAAACTGGAGTGCATCCCGTTCAAAAATAACCCAAACCGACAGCTCCATATCACAGCTAGTAGAAAAGACAGGCATCAACTCACTTGGAACAGGAGAAACATTAAAATCACTTATAGACCAAACCCCAAGTAAAATAGAACTAGCCGTTACAAGCCTAAAAATAGGAGGTCGAAACATTTTACCCATATCCTACCTGACAAACATAGCAAACACAACCCAAAACTCATTCACAATACAAGGATGGGCGCGTTCGGCAATGTCAAACACAAATGTCAAAAAGATATTTAAAACCAATACCAAATATACCTATAGCGTTAAATACACTTTAACAGCAGTAAGCAGTCTCGCAGTTGCATCAAGATTGATCGGATTCAACCTATATTCATCATCAACAGGATCTCTTGAATTTGCTTCCAATACTAGCCTTACAATAGTCGGTTCAACAATAACAGTAACAGGGAGCTTTACAACACCTGCTAATCTGGCAGATAAAGAACTAGTCTATTACAGCCAACGTTTCACAGATGGCAGTACATCACAAATGGGTATCGTTAAAGTAGAAGATTTTATTATAACAGAAGGAGATAAAGTCGGAACATGGACACCAGCCGTTGAAGATACCCAATCCCAGATTGATAGTAAAACCACATTAAATGAAGTTGCTTCATCCCTTACCATTACCGATAACAAGATAAGCCTAGCCAGTAAAACAATAGAGCTGGATGGAACTACAATCGCCAAAGCCATACAAGCACAATCATTAGATGTAGGCAATGGTAATTTTCATGTAGGTACAGATGGTAAAATTAGTGCAAAGGGAGCAACAATTAGCGGCTTATATAGAACGGCTGATTCAGGACAGAGAATAGAAATAGATCCGATTAATAGATCTATCTCATTGATAGATGATTCCGAAATAGTCAAATCTATATGGTATTTTGATCCAAACCTAAGAACCGCTATTGAATTTCCCAATTTTAACAGCAGTGGTGTTAAAGTTTCTTATGTTAGTATTGGTAATAACGGTGTTAATTTAGCTGGAGTTCCTTTAACCGTGCAAGGTAGTACGATACATTTTGTCGGATTACCTACCACAAAGCCAAGTGGGACTAATCAATTGTGGAGAGATGGAGATGTATTAAAGGTGACTTAAAGATCTTTTCTACCATTTTATACTTATTGTGTAAATCCGTTCCGAGGTTGGATCTTGAGCAATTACTTTAATTTGTGGATTTAAAGAGAGGTCGATAAGCTTAGGATATTCCCACTTAACGATTGAATCGTTAGGATATATAATCAACACATTGCTAGGAGCATCTTTTGAAAATGTCATAACAATATTGTATTTGCGGTTATTAATAGGGATGATATTTGGATAGTATATTATTTTATTAAACTGATCTATAGAGAAATGTATATTGTTAAGTATAGATTGTTCTTCGCTATTTTCTCCTATTAATTTAAAAGAATAGATTTGTGCATCTTTAGACAAAAATGTATCTTCTTCTTTATCATCGTCTGAACTACAGCTAACAAATAGGGTGCACAGGAGCAAGATGTATAGTATTCTTTTCATATTATAAGTTATTTAAGTAAATACAAAGCTATTAAATTATTTTTAACAAAAGGTAATATGGTTTACAAAAAACATAGCCTCCCATTTCTGGAAGGCTATGTTATATTCAATGGGTTCTCATTGTATTAGACTCGTCTACTATTTTTATGTTTCTAAAAATATCAATTAACCGCTTAAGATTATATAAGTAATCAAATGATCGGCAACCGACCTCTGCTCTGATATTAGGCTCGTAAATCAGTACATTCATAAATATATGTATACATTGTTCTCTTAAATCTGTAAGCTCCTCTACTAGCATATCAGGGTTAATTTCGTCTTTCAAGAATTTGTCTAGTTCGGCGTATTTTTTTTCTTTTGTTTCCATAATTAAAAGAGTATTAAAAATTAGACATAGTTGTCTCTGGCTGAATAAATCCAGCTTGTAAATAATAAAAAAGAGTTTCTTTGTAAACAGGGAGAGATTAAGTCTCCCTGTTGTTGGTAGGAAGTGATTAGGCTATTTTAGCCATATTTGGAGTTGTCTTATCTCCACTTAAAAGTCCATTTAAAAATTCAAGACCTTTTTGAGTTACTAATATTTTTATAACAGCGAAGCCATCATGTTCATTTCTATCAACCCATTTTTCTTTTAATTCGAAAAATTTCTTGTCGATATACTCTTGCTTCGGTTCATTGCGTCCTTTGAATAACACGCCAAGCTCTCTAAGTTTCTTGAATAGTCTATTTCTGCCATAAGGTAGATTAAGGATTTTTGCTGCTTGACCGATGTCAATCTTTTCACCAGAATCTAATACCTTATCCATTAGTTCAGCTTTTGGTTTAAGCTTCAGAACTTGCTTTTCAGCTTCAATTCTTTTCAGCTGTTCCTCTTTTAAATTTGTAGCAAGTTTGATAATGAAATCAGGAGACAAGAGCGTTTTCTCTATAGTTTCGGGAGTCATATACGCTCCGTGCTTACGAATGGAAGGAAGGACTTCTTTTGTCACATAATCAGTAAAAGGCTCAGCTTGTGGTTTTCGAGATTGAAGAACTGTTTTATAAAAATTAGGTTCGTTGATGAAAGTCATATCCTTCACTCGTCCTAAAGAATCGGTGCATGGAATAGTATTCCACCCATCTTCATTAAGTCTCTCTTTTACTTTATTAGTCTGTAGTTCTAATACACTACACACGTCAGCTAAGCAGAAAAAAACTTCTCCATTATTATTAAAAGTTCTAAACTGTTTGCTGTTGAAATTAAAAACACCTACATTTGACATATATTTTTATTAAAAGTAATACAATTTGCGTACTTGTAATACGCATTTTAATTATTTAGGTGCGATTGCGTGGTAGCTTTAGCACCTTTTTATATTGTCTAAATTCTTCGGTTGCTTGCTGATTATAGTGGTTTTAAATTGGTCGGAAACCACTTTTGATATTTCTACATCATATTTTCCTCTCTTTCTTATTAGTTAATATTTATATATTTATTTGGTTTTATTTCAAAAATAAAAGCCACCAATCATAAAATTGTCGATTGTGGGAGTGACAATTAAATGAAAAGTGACTTTCTATATATTTTATGACTTCATAACTCCCACATTATTCAGACATTTCATTACCTTTGTTTCAACCATCGTTATGATTACGGATGTAAATATATAATCATTTGATTAGTTTTGCAAATGATTTATGTTAAAAATAATCATATAGTTATATTTATTTACAGATATGAGTGAACAAGATGTAAATCACAGAATTAAACTTGTTATAAAAAATGAGAATCTAACAATAAAATCTTTTTCCGATAAGATAGGGGTGGCTGTTGGATCTATTAATAATATGTTCAGTAGAGGTACTAAGCCTAGTTATGATTTGATTCAAAAAATAAAGACGGCGTTTCCACAGTACTCTTCTGATTGGCTTTTAATGGGTATCGGTAGTATGCTTTATGATTACGAAACTCAAAAGAAACAATTAGCAGATATAATCGCCAATCCAATAGACATAGACTTCACAGGAGAATCATATAAGACAAATCCATCACTTACTGCTTTAATAAAGATCGGAGATAAGTTTTATTCTGCAAATAGATTATCGGAGTTGGAAGATATTGTGAAAGAAATAAAGAAGCAACTATGAAAAAAACAGCATTATCATTGATCTTTTTATTAATAAGTATCTCTTTTTTTTCGCAAAGCAAAATTGATATAGATAAAACTTCCCCAAATGGGAAAGAACGTGTAGTATCAATGGAACACGAGCGAATTGATACAACAGGGTATATTTTATATAGAACATCTATTGGATTATCTTATCATAAGATGAATAACGTTGAGTCATACTATGTATCATTTCTAATAATTTCGAAGGATATAATATCTATACCTCTAGGTAAAAGACTGATGGTGAAGCTTAATAATGGTAATATTATTAGTTTAAAATCAGACAACGAAGCGATCGATAACATTGGTAGATATGATTCAATACTTGGTACATACTATTATGCTTCTCCTGTGTATCAGATTAAATTATCTCAAATAGATAATATAATACAATATGGTGTTTCTAAATTAAGGATTGAGACTTCTACTTCTTTTGATGATTTTAGCTTTAAGCAAGATATCGTTGGGGATATTTTTAAAAGGCAAATGACAGTAATAAATGAAACCAAACAACAAAAGGACTCTTTTCTGAAAGATTTCTAACTCTGGATGTTCTACTATAGAACAACGAAGAAGCTTAGATATTATACCATTAAAAAACAATTGGTTTATATGTATTATAGTAGTATATATATCCTATATTCCAGCCTCCATTCGAGGCTTTTTTTATTTCCTTTCTTTTCCGTATATTCAATGTATATACAATGAAGGGTACGAGCGACATCGTACCCAGCTTTTGATTAACCTCTACGAACTCGTACTGTTGTACGAATAGTAGTTCTAATACGGATTGTAATTCTACGTGCCATATAATTCAGGATTATAGTCGCAAACAACCAACGCCCTGTTTGCATGAGCCTCTTTCAATTTCTCATGCTTTCAGTGGCTTGAATTACAAACACAAATGTATATAAATAAATTATTTGACCACTATTATTGGTGATTTTTTTATGCTATATTTTCCGTATATTTAAGTAAGAACAAAGAGACAAGTCAGTCCGATATGAAGTGATTCATGTTGGACTTTTTTTATTAATATATAAAAGCATAATAGTAAATGAATTATGAAAAGAGAATCTAAAGACAAAATACAGTATGGGAGTGCTGTTGGGATGCTCCTGCTGGGGAGTGGGTTGGCAATAGCAGGTTTTGTTCAATCATCGGCGGGACAAATACATGATAGTGTATTGTGGCTTTTTGCTCAGTGTTTATTATACGCTGGTTCTATTTTTGGTGTCTCTGTTTACATTTCGGAGAGGTTCAGCCGAATAGAAAATAAAATACACAACAAACTAAATAGTAACAAAGAAAAACCGAATGAAACCGAGTGAATTTGTAAATACATACCTAGAATATGCACAAGATACTGAAGCTTATACAGGAATATCGGCTGTCTTTACGTTAGCACAAGCTGCTTTAGAATCAGGTTGGGGCAGGAGTGCTGTTGGTAATATGTTCTTTGGAGTAAAGGCATCAGCTAGTACACCAATAAACAAGAAACAGCTACTAACCACTACAGAAATATTTTCTAACCCTAATGCTAAGTTCCCCCAAGTGATTTCCATTACACCTATAAAAGGAGGTAAATATAAATACATTGTAAAGGATTGGTTCAGAAAATACGATACACCGGAAGAAAGTTTTACTGACCATGCAAAATTCTTTTTAACAAATAAGAGATACGCTAAGGCTTTAGAAGTAAAAGATGATCCTTATAAGTTCGCCGATGAGGTTGCTAAGGCTGGATATGCTACTGCTCCCGATTACGCTTCTGTACTAAAGGGTGTTATAAAGACAATCGAAAAACACTTGCCATGAAAAAAGCTATAAAGATTAACTTAGTGTTACTAATAATACTTATACTTTTCTTTATTCTAACAAGTTGTAAGACGAAAATACAGTATGTGCCTATCGAATCAGTCCGAACAGAATATATAAATAAATATCTGCGTGATTCCATAACTCGATATGATTCTGTATTTGTAAAAGAGAAAGGCGACTCGGTTTGGTTCGAAAAGTATAAGTATATTTATAAAGATAGGGTTCGGGTAGATACGTTTATGCGGATTGATTCAATACAAGTTCCTTATCCGGTGAAAGGCGACCCAATACCCTATGTGTCAACTTTTCAAGCGTTTCAGATGTGGTGTGGTCGGATTCTGTTAGCCTTGCTTCTTCTGTACTTTGGTTATAGAGGATTGAAAAAGTATCTACCATTTTCTTAACGTCAGGATAGAATTTAGGCACGGAAAGATAGTCTGATATTTTATTTATTCCATAAAGTATAGTGTCATGATTCCGTTCTAGTGTATTAGCTATCGATTGTAATGTTGCGTTTGTTTCAGTTCTCACAATATACGCATATACATGACGAAATAAAGGCAGACCGTTTTTACGTGATCTGCCTTTAATGTCTTGGATTGATAGGTTGTTTATGTTGCAAAATAATTCTAATAATGGTTCAATCATTTCTTATTATTTTTGATAAAATGAAACTCTCCGACTTTAATCCCATCTAAATAGACTTCATTTTTCCTAATCAGGACTTCTCCTTCTGCATTTTGCATGAATGAGGCTACTTCTCTTGGTGTGGTAAATATTCGCATGTTTTTTTTCTAACTAAAAAAGGACAGCCTAAGCCGTCCTTTACAATTTCCTATTTTGTTTGTTCTTTATTCTATTCGAAAAGAGAGATATTCTTCTTTATCACTGAAGAATCCTTCATTTATTTTCAGATCCTTTATTTTTATTCGGCAAAAGCACATTTTATCGAGTTGGGATAGTTCTCTTACTAATTCGAATATTGGATTTTCTTTACTTAGTTCTTCATCAACTTCTTTTCTTGTTTTAAATACCAAGACTTCATCTTCAGGCACACGCTCTACTTTATCAAAAAACATCATTTCTTATTTCTTACGTTGGGTTATTACAAAGGTAGGAAATAAAGAGTAAGACGATTAGTAAAGCAAAAGGGAGTTATTAACAGGTTACTCTATAGGCTTCCATTCTTCAATAACTTCTTTGTCACAGAAATAATCGTCTAGTTGCTCATCATCCCATACATTGTAATCATGATTATACGCAAGTAGTTTTATGCCATATCTCTTAGACCTTGTTAAGCATAATGTTTGAGACATTGTTACATTTGGCTCTTTCTCCGGCAATTCCTCACTTACCTTTCTCCACCTGTTAGCGTGTTGGAGTTGGGAGAGACACGCACTATATCCAGATGTGAAAACTTGAATGGCATAATTTATATAACTATTATAGATATCCTCGCCTAATGCTACTTTCACGCTTTCACTAACTACATCATAAGCGTATTTCCTCGCTTCTTCCTCTATCATCTTCTGTATGTCCATAACTATTTATTTAAGTTCAAATTCGTGAATCTTTGATGGGTTATAATGTTCCCATATCAAATCCATAATTGCGTTCATCTTCTCAAAATCGGCAACAGTATATCCGCCCTTTTCTTCAATGGTATTTCCGCCCTCTCCATATCCATAATCTAGATTAGACCATTCTTCCTGTGTCATTGGCATATCTGCCTCGTTTGGGATATGCTCTTTATCAAATGCGACTCTAGCTTCTTCCGCATCTTCTTTATTAAGAAATATTGATTCAGTCCACGAACTGTAATCATCATAACTTCCTCTTGATACAAAGAGTGCATAAACTTTAGTTCCTTTCTGTATGTCGGTCATGGCTGTTCTATTTTGTACGAAACAGTTTGTATTTGCTCCATTTTAAGAAACTTGTAAGACCAACAAATATCGTCAAGGTCGCCCATTTCAGAATACATATTTGATATTCTTCTTATCCCTATGTATTGACCGAAAATTTCTATTACAACAATAGATGTCTCGTACCATCTGTGTTTATCCACATCTAGTTCGGTAGCCACTTCTTTGTAATTATCCTTTAGATACTCATTATAAATATCTAAAGGCACATCTTCTATCCAATCATAACTTCTTTGAAATAAATTGGATTCTTTCAACTTGTTTAGTAATTCTTCAAATTTAGCTTTCATACTTCTACTTTTAAATCGTTTTGGGTGAGGGTTTTGAAAAGGTTCTGGAGTTGATGCACATAATCAATGAAGTTTAGGCACACTGTGTTTACGCCATCAGATATAAATTCACCTGTTTGTTCTATCTGAGGATACCAATGTGTACCGATCTTCATTAGAATTAGATGTGTGGATGGGTCATTAAGAATTAGAGCGACCTTATTATCTTCTATTCTTTTTGCTCCGCACTTCAACAGTATATCTTCTGTTAGGGGGATGGAAATACATTCGCTAATTTTAGATGTAAGCCAACAAGAAACACCGTGTCTATTTATTGTCTTATCAAACCAAATTGTTTTATCATCAAATTTCGACACTCGATGAATTTGTTGATCACTTGCAAATAGATAGTTCCCTATCATTATCTGCGTTTCTTTTATTTGTTCTGACATGGTTATGCTATTTTTTCATTTAAGAATAATGTATAATATTGATCTATTTTAGAAGCTCCCCATTCGGGATTGCCAAACGTGACACGCATAGATTTGAGTGTCCAAAACATTTGTTTTCTATCCTTTGCATATCCATTCGAAAAACAGACGATAATATCAGTTGGATGGTAATACCTACCTTTTATTTTGATATTGCCAGAATCGTTAAATATGCGAGAATAGAAAGGTTTTATATCTCGGTATTCCTCTTTCTTTATTCCTTTCTCTATCATATCATACCGTTTTGAGGTAAGATTTAGATGAAGGATTGGTTTATCTTGTATTGCTTTATTCATGTTTATTTGAGTTTAATTGTTATTTTTGAAGAATGTATGGATTATCATTTATTTGTTTTATTGGAGCTGTTATAAGAAAGCTATTCTACCGGATTATTGGTAGAAATGATATTACATTAAAATACCTTACAGGAAAAGAAGATGAACAACAACTAACAAGCATAATATTTGGCTTTTTATTCATCTTCCTATTTGTTTTCTTTTTAACAAAATTGGTGTTATCTTAATTTCATCTTCTCTATTTAAAGTGATTGAATTATTTTACTATTTTTGACGTATGAAAAGGAGCAGAAATAGAGATAAAAAGACAAAATATAAATACAATTGGAGTATTATAATCTTTGTCATTTTGGCTATCCTAGCTATGCTTTTTTTCGGAATACCTTCATTGGATTATTATCCGGGCAAACATCCATACTAAAGTGATTGATTAATTCTTCGAGGGTGGCTTTGTGGGCTTCTTTTGGGTAATCATCATGTATCCCTATGAAGTCTTTATCATCCGATAGTTCAAAGCTTCCTTTTTCAAGAATACGAGTCTCATAGTCTCTTGTGAATATGTCTACATCCCAAACAAACCACTGCATACAATCGCTATCTTTACGTATAGCTGTTACAGCTTGGAATAATTGAGGGTTGCCGATGCAGTTAGTACACTCAGACTGATACTCCTTAAACCAAGACTGAGTATCTTTTGCTATTATGCTGAACATCCCTGTATTGGAAGCACAAACAATAGTATCTGCATCTTCTTGGTAATATTTTTCTTTCCATCCAAGTATTCGAAGATGCTCTCTATTCTCAGGCGTATTGTCGCCTATACAACTGTATTTGAAATTCATAAGGCTATTCTATAATATTAGGTTGATTTAAGAATATGTTTTTTTGATATGCAGCACCTAGAGCAAAAGCAGCTCTAACAATGCTACTTATCTTAGACGCATTTATATATTGAATATCTAACATGTTAGCTGCCATTCTACCATGATATTCTGCTGCTGATTTAATATCCTTGTTGTAAGGGTCAAGTATGCTAGCTATTTTCATCTTTCTTTATTTGAGGTTAGTAATTCGGGGTTGTCGTGGATGTTGCCGATAATTTCGAAGTGTTTTATAGTGTCTTCCGAATATGGGGAAAATCCCAAGCCTCTGAGTTTAACGCCATCAAATAGGTTATTCACTACAACTAACGATTTTCTTTCAGGTTGCTTGCAATTAAAATAACAGCCTTTTGTATAGTCTTCATGCCTGATTATATCCCCCTCGTATATCTCTTTTCCGTTCCTATCGGTAAGTCCTGTGAACTGAGAGACGGTTTCGGGGATAACTCGTTGCCTTTCTTCAAATGAACCGTATTTTACAATGAAGTCAGCCCAATCAAACTGAATTAGGTTTCCATAAACCCATTCATTGTTATAGTCTTTTTTTCCTCTGAATATTATCTTTCTCATAATCATTCGTTATTAAGTAGTTGTTTAGCTTTGTTTAAAACTGTATCTAAGTCTATATTATGCTCCATTTGATAAAATATAACTTCATCTGCTGAATCAGCATCACATAGATTTACGAGGTGTCTCAACGCCTCCTTGTACTGAGTGAGGAGTATATCTTTCTCATCATAAATTCGGCTGAGTGATTCAGGATAAAATACACATTCAGGTAGATGTCTTACTTCTCCTCCTGTGTATATTTTACATCCTGCACAACATTTCTCTTCTATATTCTTATCGTTCATGGGGGTGTGCTTTTATTCGCATAAGCCGTAAAAACTCATACAGCTTGTAGCATTATTTTCTTCAAATAGTTCTCCTGCATCATATTTACCATTAGCATACTTCACAACATCTGTAATCAATGGGTATGCTCCTTTGTAAAACCGTGAGGGTATTTTATCGGGTCCAAAGAACGAACTTCCGATCTCTAGTTCATATCTTGCAATTTCTTCTATACGCTCAGGAAATCTTATAGATAGTTGGTGTATCTCAGATAAACCAGACATAATACAAGGAAAACAACCGACACGCTTCATACCCATAGAGTAAAGAGGGTTTACATCTATTCCATTTTCTAAAGAGTAATCAATGACGGCTTGCGCACTCCAATCGAAAACAGGACGCAAAACATCTGTTGCAAACGTTTTACAGTATGATAAAACTTCTTTACGTCGATATGTGTGATATTTAGGATCTTCCTTACCTTTAGCTAATCGCTCTTTTACTTTTTCTATCTTTTCCAAAATCTTCAGATACTTAGATTTTTTCTTTTCTATTGAAAGCCGTTGTTCTAGCTTTGGTAATCGAGTAGTATTGGTTTCTATCGGTTCTAAGTAATATTTGAAGTAATTGCATTGTGACTGCATCAATGCTCTACTTGCGCTTTCGGCTGCCCTTATACCCTGAACTACAATAAAGTTATCCTTTACTTCATCCAGTATATAATCTATCATCGGGATAGACTTTAACTCTGATGTGCAAAATCTACGTTGCGAACTGGGAAATCTTTTCTTTTTACGAGCCAAGTCTATCATACCGTCGTATTTTTTAGATTTCAGAAAAGTAAACGAAGCCCCTGTTTTTTGCTCCAAATATTTCAGATAGCTATACGTTATATCAGATTCCCATTTCGTATCACAGAAAACAATGTCAGATTTATTGTATCCGTTGTTTTTCATCCAAATGAGACCAGCGACACTATCTTTACCTCCTGAACATGTTATTATTACTTTCATTCTTCCCCTCCTTTCTTATCAAGGTAATCAAGTACGGCGGTAAGAAGTGCGGATTCTGATATATAATAAGCATCTAATGGTTCTATCTCAATAGTACAAGGGTTGAATTTATCTTGGATGATAGCCATACCTTTATATCCCCACATAAATGGGTATACTCCGCAATAGATCTCTTTCTCCTCTCTCAGATAGTCGAGAGCTTCGGAAACGGTAGGGGCTTGATATGTATCTTTTAATATTACCCCAAATGGAATTTCGTTAGCCATTCCAACTTGTTTTATTTTAAAATATGCGATTGGAGTATACTTATTATATCCTAGTCTATTAAGCTTCTTTGCTTGCTCGAACGTTACTATATTACTCATCTGTAGCCTCCTTTCCTTTGTTTAGCTCGGCTAGTAGAGCATCAGCACATTTGACAGCAAACACAGCAGCTCTACTTGGAGTAGAATTAGGATCAGTTATATACCCCTGCATAGCCATAGCAGCGAATAACTCTCGCTTGGTTAGACCGTGATTGTAAATATCTTCTTCTCTTGATAATTGGGCTGCGAATCCAAATGCTGATTCTTGACTATTATTTTTCTTTTCCATAGTTATAATGTTGTTATTTCGTGATTGTCGCCCCATAGCTTTCTATTGCCTCCTATACCTGCATAACAGTTTAGTATCTTCAATTCTTTCTGTTCTGTTTTCATATGCGTTTAATTAAATAAAAAAAGCAACTCGAAGTGAGCTGCTTAAAATGGTAATTGATCGTTTGTAAGTGGTTCAGAGAGGAAGGCTTGCTCCGACATGGCATAGTCGAACTGAGGAAATCCGAACTGAGGTTCTTCTTCGGTTATCGAGTCTTGCCACCCATAACAAGGATTATCGGTAAAGTCATTGAGAAATCGTTTAGATTCTACTTCATAGTATAGACCAACTAAATAGTCTACAATACCTAAATCCCTATTTTTTGCGACTTCTATAATGTTTCCGTACTTATAATACTGGCTTGCGACATCTTCTCCGAAAAACTCTCCTGCACGCCTCACAAAGTCATTATTCTTTCGATGAACGAGTAATACATTCTCAACCGCATTGGTTAAGTCAGCACTACCTGACACATCATCTTTGCGTAAGAATGAAACAGACTTGCGTGGATGAGCCACTAATATGATATGAATATTATATCTTATTGCAAGCTCTTTAAGCCTTAAAACAGCCAATTTTTGACGCTCATACTTATCGTTTGAAATGTCAGATAGGTCTAGAGCCATAATATTGTCAACAATGAATATGTCGCAAGTCTCGGAAGATAGTGTTTGTTCAACATCAGCAACTAACTGCTCGAAGTTTGAGCCATAAAGATTGTTATATACTTTCCATTTATCTGATAACCATTCCGAAATTTTGTCAGATATATTTTGTGGTACTCTGAAATAGTTTGCATACTTAGTAGCCTCTACAAATTGTCTACCTGCAGCTTGCTGTACCGTCCATGACTTTGAACGTGTTGGATCAAGCTCCCCCGAATATTCTATTATCTTGAATCCTTTATCAGCAGCATTCAAGCAAAGCTGTTTAATCATAGAAGATTTACCCGAAGCATTAGAACCCGAAACGAGTGTCAATTCACCTTTATTCAGACCTATTATCTTATCATCGAGCAACGTGAATCCTGTTGGTATTGAAACAATCTGACTTCGGTCTTTATCTTTAATTTCAGGAAAAGTTAAAAATTTCTTGCCTTTATCATCACTCTCAACTTGCGGTTTATACTCAATATTTGGCTTGTTATCAATACGTCTGTTATAAGATATTTGATTGCCCCTAAATCGGTTTGGTTCGAAGTGATTTCGAAAGGACTCCCAATTATGATGTGAGCAGCTATTATGGAAGCATTTGAAGCCTATCGCACCGTTATTTAGCTTGAATATAGCCCCATCGCCTTTGTGATTGGAGTCAAACGGACAGTCAATTATTAGCTTTTCTCCGTTCTTGAATGGCTGTTTTCGAATAACATTAATCCCATGCTTTGAAATAAATTCATCAAGGTTGAAAGCATTATTCCCTTGATAATTATTTTGCCATGTCTTAACTTCCTCTTTAGGATAAAGGTCAACGACTTTTTGAATATAGGCACGGTCTAATGGTTCTATGTTATCTGGAATAGATATGATCCGACTAATCCTATGTGGTCTATCCTCAGTGTTTGCTCCCTTACGACTGAAAGTGCCATACAGCTTTGTTATCCTTGCCGCATTGAACACAGTAGTGTCTACATCAGCAAACTCGTCGGAGAACAACATATCAAGAGTATGGAGAAACCTTTCAAGTAATGTTCTATTTTCTTCGTTATTGAGAAGATTAACCCGATATAACAAGTGAATACCATTGCCGGAAAAAGCACATATCGGTTTGGCAAATCCTTGATCTCGCAAAAAAGCATATACCTTATTCCCTACAATACGAGCCTTAGCAACTTCTTCATCACTAGCCGAAACACCTGTAGCACGTTTTGGATCAATGTCAATTAAAATATACCGTCTAGCCTTTATATCGGTGTCAGAGGTTGTTTTAGTTTGTTTATTAGATCTAATAACCTTCTCACATTGGCTACGACTGTAACAATCCTCGTTTATCTCGTTTAGGGTAAAGTAAATATTATCGTTTTGATATGGCTTAATTGCCTGTATAAGATTGTCTACACTCTTGAAATATCCTGAATAAGTATAATCTCCAATTATCCGAACTTCTATAATTTCATCCTTAGACTTAAGAACATCTAAAGCCTTTCTGATTTCAACTTCATTCATTATTGTAATTCGTTAGGGACAGGTTTAATATTAGTGGAAATTGGTTTATACTCATCAGGTATTTCTGGCATATTGTTCAGGAAAGTATAGAAGTTTTTCATGTAAGTGTTGGTTTTCTTACAGTCATCAACATACCACTTTATTGTTTCAATAAGTTTATCTGAGGATAATGTCTTTAGTAATGTTTTGATTTTATCCTTGCACTTACTTGACTTCCCTGTACTCCTTCCCCCAACAATACAACGAGTCGGATAAGAATTATATATTAATTCTATATTTTCATTATCTTTTCCATTATCATTATCCTTTTCTTTTTCGGCTTTTTTCGACCCCACTGGGTTATCTGGGTTCTTTGGTCTGCCTCCTTTTAAACCATTGTTTCGGTTACGCTCAACTATTTTATCATATTTTCGTTCATCTAAAATAAACTGATTTTTAAAGAATAGATAAGCCATAAGTATATCTGAATCAATGCAGTCAATATTATTTATTTGATAATCAAACAATGATCTGAAAAGCCTACCCATCTGTTCATCGGATAGTGATTTTATAGGCTCATAAAAAGATTTATAAATAAGAAAAGACTTTTTTGTCATTTGCTGCTATGTTTATATAAATATACTAATTACTGCCTATTGGCTGCACCGCCAAAGATGCTTTGTTCCGAGCAAGGATCATGATTTATTTTTCCATCTTCACCCTGATATTTTTTCTCATGCTCTAAACATTGTTCCAGAGTCCAATCACAAGGAACTAAAATTGTTGTTTTAGGGCTAAATGATAGCCTCCACGCCTTTTTCTTTATCTCAGGATGTAACTGTTCCATTAGCGGAGCAGAGTGTCTTACATAGCCTCTGTTTGCTCTCTTCTTGCCAACAACAAAAGGCTTGCGAGTGTCGGGTCTGTTGACTGCCATTTGAGCAACCATATCGAATAATTCTAACTGTTTCATGTTGGTGATTTGTTTAGTGGCATTATTATTCATTTCTTTTCTTTAAATTTTCCTTTACCAAGCCGTTCCGCTTTACAGTAACCAAGATCGAAAGCAGAACATATATCAAGAAAAAAGCAACTCCACATAAAATGGAATTGCTTATTTTCGCCTGTATTATGCTGACAATCTCGACACCAATCTTTTCGAACCTGCTCAGACTGTTTCGGTGTGGTTCGTTTTGCCATTGCTAACTGTTTAAACACATCGGCATGAGTAAACTCGTATGTTCATATCCGTAAGCTTTTGATACTGGTACGATCAATGCAGCCCGACTTGGATCGGATAGCTGTATTTCAACCTCTCCTGCTGGAATATTAGCTAACAGTTCAGTAAAGAATGTCGATTTGAAACCAATTTCCAAAGGTGTACCATCATAAGTAATGCCGATACTTTCTTCGGCTTCGGTAGAGAAATCAATATCCTGAGCCGAAACAGATAGGGCATTATTGCTTATGTCTAGCTTGACTAGATTTGAATTGGCATTTCCAAATACAGATACACGTTTGATAATAGCAGCTAATATATCACGCTCTATGACAAATCTGTTCGTATTGTTTTGAGGTATGACACTATCGTAATTCGGATATCTACCTTCGATAAATCGTGAAGAAACAGTAAAGTCAGATAGCTCAATAAACGCATTGTTGAAGTCGAACTTAATTTTGATAGGTTCTGTTTGTTTTGGTAGCATTCCTTTGATAAGATTCGCTGCTTTCTTTGGTAGAATGAAGCTTGCTTTATCTGATCCTTTAGTATCGGTGCTGACTAGCTTTATTAGCTTATGCCCGTCTGAAGCGACAAAGGTCAGATTGTCTTTGGTTATGTCGAAAAAAATTCCATTCATAACAGGTCTCAGCTCATCATCAGCACTGGCAAACAACGTACTGTTTATTCCAAGTGAAAGGACTTCGGGATGAATAACTAAATCGTGCTTTACTTTTTCATCTAAATTCTTCGGTTGCGGATAGTTAGATGCGTCTACACCAATAAAAGAGTATTTTCCATTGTGGTAATTGATTAAGACTTCTTTATTGTCTTCATTTATCTCAAACGTCAATGGTTGGTCGGGTAACTCTTTTAATGCATCGGTAAGCATCTTAGCATTAAGGCATACTGTACCTTCGCTAATTGGCTCGTCTACTTCGATTGCAGTAGATAGTCTTATCTCTGCATCCGTTGCAGCTATCTTTAACGCATTGCCTTTAAGACCGAGTAAAAAGCAGTCTAAAATAGGCAGAGTGTTTTTGTTGTTTATAACCTTAACCATAACCGATAGTTTGGCAAGGAGTTTTCTTGAACTAACAGTAAACTTCATATTATTACATTTTAATTATGAGAAATAAAAAAATCTTTCCTCCACCAGACTCAAATCTTTTTTGTTTGATTATGGTCATAAATGGAAAGCCATCTTTAGGGACTAGTTCTAAGCTTTGTTTTATTCGGGAAGAATTAGTAAAAAACTTGTACTCTTTTTTGTCTTGCTTGATTCTTACGACACATCTTCCTTCTCCGTATTTGGTCTTTATATCTACCTCAAAAGCAAGTATTTCTATTTCGCAATTAAGTATATCTGTAATAGACACCTTTGGTACATCAAACATTTGCTTATCATCTTTAATTTCAATACCAAAATCTGAAAACCTCTTCATCTTTTATTAACTTTTTAATTAGATTTCGAGAATTACAATGTTTAGCCCATCCAAGCCAAGGACAAATCCTTATCCTATACTCTTTGGCTGAAACATTCATTTTATTTAGTTTTGATACTCGCTTGCAAAAGTTCTTTTTAATACGTTTTCTCATTAGAATGTGAGAATGATAAAATACATATCCGATAAAATCTATACCTCTTGATTCAATAGGAAATATCTGATAATTGCCTTTCAAGTCAAGCTTAAGATTCGCTTTTAAATAATATTGAATATCAGTTAATAATAAATGGAGGTATTCTTTACTATCAGATAATATTACTAAGTCATCTGCATATCGGTAATAGAATTTAATACGTTTGCATTCTTTAAGCCAATGATCGAAATATGACAAATATAAATTAGCTAAGAATTGAGATAAATAATTTCCAATAGGAACACCCGGTGCTGAATCAATAATACCATCAAGAAGTTTAAGAAGCTTTTTATCCTTAATCTTCTTTCTAATAATATCCTTCAATACATCGTGATCTATTGACGGATAAAACTTTCGGATATCCATTTTTAAACAATACTTAGTATCATCTATATTATTAAGATCATTCTTAATATGCTTTAATGCTCCATGAATACCTTTTCCTTTGATGCAGGAATATGTATGAGAGATAAATACAGAAGTCCAAATATTCTCCAATACATCCATTATAGCATGATGTACTACTCTGTCTCTAAATGGGAGTCTGTAGATAATACGCTCTTTGGGATCATGTATTGTAAAAATATCATATTGAGACGTCCTGTATGTTTCATCTATCAGTTCTCTTTGTATTTGTAGTAAATTTTCATCAAGATCCTTTTCAAAGTGCAACACTCCGTATGTTTTACCTTTTCCTAATCTTGCCTTACTGTATGCCAAATACAAATTATCAATATCACATATTTTATTGTATAAATCACCTATTCTTTTCATAGCCTTTACTTTTCTTATAAGAGCGTTCGAATAAATTCTACTAGCACCGTTTGAAATGTTATTTTTAACCAAGAGGTTAGGTTCCTGTCTTTATTGTGTTTTGAGTATAGGTGAGAACTGCTACTCGCATTCGCATTCGAGTTATCGTAATTCGAATCATTGAAGGTGAAAGCTGAAGGAGAGCAGTCTAAAGACAAACAACCTTAAAGGTTTATTTTAACTGAATATCTTTCCAGATATCCAAGAATTGCTTTGCACAATAAATAGCTAATTCTTCACTCTTAAGATAAAGGCGAGAACCGCCACCCGCATACGCATCCGAGCAATCGAAATACGAACCATCGAAGGCGAAAGCCGAAGGAGACATCTTGAACCACATACGCCATTTATATTCATTGCTATTATCCCAATCAGGAGTCCAGCCCTCGTTTAATGCTTCTACAATGACAGACATTTTATATTGAGCAATAAAATATGTACTCATGTCTTTAGGAACGTCATTAAAACTTGGAGCATTTGGTCTGCCTGTTTCTTCTAAGGCATCCTCAAATGTTTTTATGCGATCTTTGATGTTTTGATTTTGAAATACGTCTTTACCATAAACATCTTCTAGCAATAGCTTACCGTATTTATCAGCATTTCTATGAGCTTTTAGCACATTTACTTTACTTGCTTTTAATTCTGTTGTACACATATTTTAATGATTGATTTGATTAGACAATAAATTCTCTCCATAGCTCTAGGAATTGTTTCCCCGCATAGTTTGAAAGCTTCTCACTCTTAAAGCAAAGGCGAGAACTGCCACTCGCATACGTACTCGAGTAATCGTAAACCGAATCACAGAAGGAGAAAGCCGAAGGACTTTCATTGTGAGAGAACCAAGGATAATAACGATATTCGCTATCATAAACTTTAGCTACCCATCCTTCATTTAAGGCTCTTACGATTTGAGTAAGTTTCATATAGGCTATATCATTATTATTTAAGCCTTGTTTCTTAAGAGCCTCTTCATCAATAGGACTTTCACCTAACTCAGTACAAGCATCTTGATAAGTCTTTACTCTATCCATGACTGATTGAGAGAAAAAGTCTTTTCCGAAATTCTCTAACAGTAATTCTTTAATTTCATTTGAGCCTGTCTTATATAGGCTTCTTGCTTTTGATTCTGATATTTGTAATGTTTTCATATTCCTTTAAATAAAAACAGAGCAGAATCGGGTGAAACTGCTCTGGGTGATTATTAATAAATTAGTTCTATAAAAGAACGATTTAGGCTGTTTGAAGTGTTTCGAAATAATCTATTCTGCATTTTATATTATTTTCTTTTAGAATAGATGTTATATACTGATAATGTTTCTCTTTTGTATCAAGATATACTCCATTTATATGGAATATTTTCTTTTCAGGATCATAAATTAGTTCCTTGTGAATTAACGAGTGAACCCTCCTTGATACAATAAATACACTATTAGGATAATTGTAATTCCAATGATGCGCTTCTTTCTCATGCATATCAATTCCTCTTATTCTTAATATTCTTGAAATACTTCTACCCGACTTATCGTTCTTACTCTCATATTTATACTTTGCGTGCTTCAATCGTCCTCTTAATCTTTCCTTTTCTACATAATCAGGTTTTTCAATATTCTTTAGATAATTTAATCGCACATCATTCTTGGCACAATCCTTACATTTATTCAAATGTCCATCTGGCATTTGTGGATGTTTATAAAATGACGTAATAGGTAATATATCCGAACATTTAAAACACTTTTTATATTCCATAGGCTAGTTTGTTATTTAAAAAGGCAATCCATCTTCTTCAGGTGTATTATTTGCAATAGGTTGATTTGAAGTAGATTGTTGTGGACTACCACCAACCGATTCAACTTTCCACGCTCTAAGTTCGGTGTACCATCTACCGTTATACTCACGGCTTTCAGGGTCTAGTTGAGCATCTACACTAGCACCATTTAGCACAGTTTCAACTTTATCACCCCAAAGAGACACACATACTTTTTTAGGGTACTGTCCTTCCGTTTCGATAATGATTTCTTGTTTTTTCCACTCTCCATTTTTACCCGTACCAACTTGAACAGGCAACACTTGAATTACTTTTCCTTTTAGATTCATCTTTAAAATTCTATTTGTTGTTTATATTTAGCCACATCTTCTGATAAAGCCATATTTAGTTCGATAAGCCTTGATTTAGCTAATACAACCAAATCCGACACGGGCAATCTTTCTTTCGCTGATATACTTAAAACGGTTCTATTCGTTACAACATGAACCAATAAAGGCTTTATCGTATTCTCAGGTCGGTAGGAAATGAAATAAAGTTTTTTCAACTTCGGTAGATTCAGAAAATAATCTACGACTTGCCAGACATATTCTTCTACCATGCTGATTGGATTTAGAATATATGACATATGTTTATCTCTACTCGGACACTTACATTCGACTGCTTGCTTCATCGAGTCGAATAGCCTATCAGGAGATAAACCATATAGACATCCATCGTCCTCAATCCATCCATATTGCTCCAGTTCAACATTATATACACGAGCAAATTCATCGCACGCTAACGGCTCATACATATTACCTCTATCCATATCGGAAGATGTAAATGTTTCTTCATATTCGAATGGCTCGAAACGGGCGGCTAACAGATTTGTATAGATTGCATTGTCTCTAATTGGCTTAGTCCTATTTGCCATTACCTTCGCCAAACTAGAACCGCCAATCTTGCCATATTTAAGCTCATACCATTCGGGCGATTGTTGCAACACTTCTTTGTAGACTTTCACTTAAGCTTGCTTTTTAATTCATCTTTAACCGCTACAACTTTCACGTCTGAGCTGTATTTCAAAGAGGCATATGTTGTTTTTAATTCATCAAGAGTCTTACATTGCCTTAGCTTTGCTATATTAGCATCAATTTCTTTCGAAAAATCTGGTAGTCGTGGTTGTGTTGGGCTGACTCTTAAGCACCAATCCTTTATACCTTCGGGTGTTCTATCCATCTCCTTAGTTAGAGTTACCCGAAAATCCTTTATCGTTTCAGGATAATTGTTTTTTGCCATCCGACAAATACGCTTTCTGTTGGTTGCATTAAGTATCATCGGTAACTGAAAGAAAGGATTAGGTTCAAATACTGCAACCCAAGCATCTTGCCTTTTCCCGTTTATTTCTTCATTTACTCTATATTCAATATACTTTATCGTCACATCTATATTCTCTCCATTTGGGAGAGCTTCAACACCAATATGGCTAATTTTTCCACCATATCGCCAATGTTTAAGGGCTTCTTCTGCCATGTTTTTTTATTTATTGGTTAAACAAATCTTTTTCTTTCGGTTTACACCATTCTAAGAATAGCATAACACCTTTTGCGTCAAATATAAACTCTGATATATTATCTGAGTCGATAGGCTTGGTTCTATAATCATTACTGTAATCTAAAGCGGCAGCTATTATATTGAGCTGCTTCAACTCGCTATTTACAAAATGAGCTAGTTTTATCAAGTCGGGTAGGGTGTAGGTGACTATATCTACTTGGATTATTTCAGGCGGTTTTCGAAATGTGTTCGCCTCAATCGGTTGAATGTAATTAGCTAACCGAAAAGCTTCCTCCTCAGGTGTATTCTTTAAAGCTTCTGAGGCTGGATCTATTACTTCAAATAGTTCATTCATACATAATCTTCATCAAATTGTCCGTTAATAATTGCTTCTTCTCGTAATACATCATTCAGTTCCGAATAACTACAATGAGGACATTCATGTCTTTTGCGTCCAAATTTGAATTGTTGTTGACCAAATGATTTAATCTGCTTCATATCAGAACAGCAGATCGGGCAAGTGGGTAATGCTTCATTCTTCATATATTTAATTATTAATGATTATTCAAAAAAACACTCCGAGTCATCCCGACCCAGAGTGCTAAAACTCTTTAATTATGAAACATATCTGCAAAAATCAGATAGGTGTTCTCCGACAAGCACCCAAGCTTATTACACAGAATCGTACTGTTCGGAGATATTTTTTTCAATCATGCAGGGTTTGATATACATCGCTGACACCCCAAGCAAAGAGCATGATTTTTTTGAAATTTTAAATTTCACCCCTACACGTCACAGAGACAAGTCAATCTGTTCGTTCACTCAGGTATCTATCGTCTTGCCTTATTTAGGTTTAACGCCTTTTTCGTAAGGACACGAATTTATTTGTAGCATAAATCAAGCATTACCGAGTACAATCATCGGCTTAGAAAACATTTGTGGCTACCCCTGATCGAACAGAGCTGAGCTAATCTGTAGCCTATTTATATTTCCATCTATAGCCTGCGGAAGTCTTATTTCTTTCTTTTAGACAGTTTGATATATTCGAAGGGTGTACATTATTGTCTATGCCAGCATCATTAACACTTTCATATTCGCGGATTATTGAACCAGATTTAGAGAGCTTGATGACTGGTCTCTTTGACCATTCGGATTTTCTATCAGGTAAACTACCATATGTGTTATTATACTTATGGTTACACCACTCTAAATTTGATAAGCAGTAATTTGACTTATCTTCATCCTTGTGATTAATTATTGGATAGTTATTAGGATTAGGAATGAAAGACTGAGCCATTAAACGGTGTACTCTTAAAGAGTATCTAACTCCATTTTTAGATAGTTTTACAATAACATACCCTTGTTTATTAATAAAATACTTAAGATTGTTATTCCTAATTGTATTTTTAATTCTACCTTTATTGCTTATCTTATATAGACCCTCAAAATCAGCAATATCAGCCCAAACTTCATCTATCGATTCATTATTATTATGCATAGCTTTTCTATTATAAATATTATCAGTATTTACTTAAAGTATTTATATATAAGATGTTGATGTTAATGAGTGGGGTCGTGTTCGTCAAATTCTGCTGCACTTTTGCAGGAGATAACAAGAGATGTCAGGTATAATGTGAAAAATATAATAAGCATCATGTCAGTAAATATTTATCGTTCTTCCTTGACTTTTAGCATAGTCTATCATTTCCTGCTGTTGAAAAAGGTCAGTGATAGTTGGTTCTGATTTAATACGTTCAGAACGCTTCTTTAAGGTGTTTCCTAGTGAGATGAGTGATGCTACAATTATTATTGCTACTATTATTTCGGTTGCGTGAAACTTATTTGTTCTTGGTCGGCTTTTTCGTTTCATAATATTCTTCTTTAGCTTTTAATTCTTTTTCAAAATTTCCATTTTTACTTTCAGATTCTTCTTGGTCACTTTCAAAATATCTATTCCATAGAAAGTCGTCATCGATCATTTCTTTTCTAAGAATTTATCAACATCGCTTTTTTTATACAATCCCAATTGATTCGGAACAAGAACTTTGTCACGTTTCCATCGCCATACTGCCATACGTTTTCTATTAGTCATCTTACAAACATCATCTATAGTAAGGTATGTTTCTTTAGGCTCTATTCGTTCATGCTCTTTTGCTACCCGAATAAGTGTTGATGTGAGTTCTAATAAATCACTTCCTTTTATCTCGAACCGAATATTATTGGCTAGTTCAGGGTTAGTTAGTAATATTTCGAAATTCATAACTCTACTGCTTTAATGATTAATAGATTATCTTCTACCCGGCTTTGTGTCTTAAATTTTTTGCCAAGTTCCTTTATTTTACCATAGTAGGACGCTACGCTTTGTGCCGATCTTACTTTTCTGAAATTGGGTAGTGTGAATACTATTGTTTGCCCTATTTCAAGATTCCTTAGATCATCTACGGTAACTGAGTCTACTTTTCGTGGCTCTATCTTTGTCATGCTGTTTTTTTTGTAAGGAATTTTTCTACAAAATATATCTGCCCTTTCCCTGTAACTTTTGTTGTACAAGTAGTACGTACACTACCGTCAGGATTATTTATAGTCCTTTTGATGAGTTCAAAAAGACCTAGCTCCATAGCTTGTTGTGATGGTTGGTTGTACAATTCTCCACGAGTGCATAAATATCCATTTGCACGCATCCAAGTGAATAACCTGTTTTGTCCAACCTCAATTCCGTTTTGCTTTAGTATTTTAGCGAGTTCGCCTACAAGACATGAGTTTTCAGACATTTCAACGGCATCTGCAAATAACACTTTCGGTTTTTGAGATTCAAGTTGAAGTTGTTGTTGTTCTATTGTTTCTGCTTGTTCTGCTGCTAGACGTAAGGCTTCTGAAAATGATTGAGGGAGTGCAAACTTGTTTAGACTTTTTAACTCTGATTCCATCTTATTAAAAGCCTCTATGTACTGTAATTTAAACTCTAGTGCTTTCTTTCCTGTGAACCCCATAGCTAGGAGCGTAAACCCGTCACGATTCATGATGTACATTCGCTGGTCACGTCCGTAAGCATCTGGATAAGTGGACTGAATAAACATCTGTCCAAAATTGGACACATCTTTTTTTAGGTTATCTATATCACGGGTTACGTGCTGATGGTTTTTGCCAAATTTCTCCGAAACCAACAGGCTATTTGTTAAAGCTTCTCCACTTTGATTAAAAACTAATTTGTTCATAAATTCAGCTATTTTAACATTTATTCTTTTAAGAAAGGAGTATTAAGCCGTACATTTGCATTGCGAAAGAAATGATAGTTGAGTATTTTTACTCAACGGTTTTTTTATACCCTTTTCTTTTGTCTTTATTAATTGATAATTCAAATGTACTGATTTTATTTCAGCAAAAACAAAGTTTTACTGATTTAATTTCAGTAATTATTGGTTAAATAATGTTAATATTATGTATTGCTTTCTATTACAATGTTTTATGGAGCAGTGGAATTATGCCACTAATGTCTTAGTTGCTCTAATTGGAGCGGCAATTGTGGTTTTATTAGGTTTCAATATATGGTATTCGTTTAATATGAATAGTATAATTAAAAAGCAAATTGATTTAGGATTAGGTGTGGTAAGAAAAGAGAATGAAACGTTGAGACTAGATTTGGTAAATCATATTGCAGCCTCTTTATGCCTGACAGAAGCAAAGGATTATACTGATAAGGGTTGGATTGATATCGCTTTTTTGAGATACATAAAAGCTATTGAACATCTTGACAAAATAGAACAAAAAGATATAACATCTGAAATAAGAGACATTTACGATATATGTTTAGATAGCAGTATGATCTTAGTCAAGAAATTTAATAAAGAGATTACTGATTCGGGTGCAATATATAATATGAGAACGGTCATAGAAGATGTATTGATAAAAACAGAGGATAAAAGGAGTAATGATTTATACGCAGCCCTTTTACCCGCTTTTAATAGACCTTAAAATTTAAGGTTTATGGTCTATTTTGTGTTTTGTCGCTCCTTGTAGTATTCCCATATACTTTTGATTACTTCTTTCGCAAGCCATAGTGATGTATACATAAGAAGGATAGATATACATACTGTGATAATGGTGAACACAATTAGTAGAAAACAATTCAAAACAGTATAGTATACTTCCATACAATATAATTTAATTGGTTAATAAGATAAATATACAAAATAATGAACGATACTGAAAATATCTCAGTAAAAGATAGAATGAAATTAGCCTTGTCTGAGATAGGCATTTCTGAGGGTGTATTCGAGACAAATTGTGGTCTTGCAAAAGGATATGTTTCGAGTATCGGTGATAGTATAAGGAAAAATACCCAGAATAAAATACTATCAACCTATCCTGATTTTGATTTAGATTGGGTAATAACAGGAGAAAGACCAGCTATAATTGAAAACAAAAACGGAAATAAGTTTGCTTTACTCCCTAATGGAGAATATCTCATGTCTATGCCATGTGTAGAAGTAGAAGCTCAGGCAGGTCTTCTTGACAATTATTCTGATGTGGTGTATTTATCTGAAATGAACCAATATGCCATGATAGTAGATAAAGTATATCATGGTAGATATGTCGCTTTTAAAGTCGAAGGTAATAGTATGGACGACGGTTCAAAAAACTCTATTCCTAAAGGTTGTAAAATAGCTACAAGGGAGTTGGGTAGAGAGCATTGGACAAATAAACTGCATATAAAGGAATATCCTTATTGGGTTATCTATACAACTAGAAATAGTAAGCCTTTGGTAAAAGAGATTATATCACATGACATTGAAAAAGGTGAAATAATATGCCACTCACTTAATGATAGTCCTGAATATGCTGACTTTCCGCTAAAAATGGATGAAATAAATGCCCTGTTTTATGTTGTAGATATAAATAGGCGAATATCAAATAAGGAATATTAATAATAAATCACGAATATTACTATGGAAACATTTGTTGCAATTATTTTGATCGTTTTTGGTTTATTACAAATCATTTTATTCTTTAAATTATGGAGAATGACTGTTGATGTATCTGAAATAAATAAAAAAATAAATCTAGAAAAAAAAGATGATGTATTTTTAAAAGCTGAGATAGAATATTATAGGGGTGATTTAGCTAAGGCTAAATATATATTAGATACTGAGTTTTTTCGGCAATATCTTTTATTACAAAAATTCGGGGTTTGCGACTATTCAGATAGGGAGGAACTAGAATTAACATTTAACCCGTATTATGATAGTATGGATATCGATAAACCTAAATTAGATGATGAAGAATAGGGTAATTACTAAATAATACACCAGTGTAATTTAAAGAGTATTGAGGATGAGAAATAATATTTAATATAATGAATGAATTTATAAATATAGAAATTGTTTAGAGTAACTGATAAAAGTTTCTTTCTGAATCAGATTCGCTTAGACTATAGATTGCTCTATATCAAATCATTTATTTTTAAACGCCTTCTTCATTTGATTTCGTAGAATATCCATATCTATTTTTCGGTATCTATTAAAAGCAAGCGAACCCTCTATGTGACCTGTCATTTTTGATATTAGGTTCGGGTCTTGTGTTTCTTTGTAGTTTGAATTAATAAATGTCTTACGAGCCGTATGACTTGATATGACGTCATGTATCGGTTTTATCTCTGTCTTTTGTGTAACAGGATTTATAACAGCGACCCTTCTGTTAAGCCCTATATAAGTCGCTAACTCTTTTATTTTCTTGTTATATCCGTCTTTTCCACTTATATTGATAAATGGAAGTAATCTACCATCCTCACAATTATATCTGCTTATTATTTCCGCTGCATTATCTATTAATGGAACATATACCGTTTTTGTGTTTTTAGATTTCGTCTTATCTGCTACATAGATTAGAATGTCATCATTTACATTTTCTTTTGTGAGGCTAATAAAGTCCCCGACTCGGCATCCAATATAGCATTGCAGGCAAAACATATCTCTGACTATTGCTAATCTATCGGGTACAGTTGAATTAAACATTAATTCAACTTCTTCTGGTAATAAAGGTACGGGGTCGCCATAAATATCTTGTGTATAGTCAAATTTAAGAAAAGGGTCTATGCTTATAACACCTTCGGATGCGAGCCAAGCATAAAATGTTCTAATCATTTTAAGTTTTGCATTTATTGTGTTTTGCGCCCTAATCACGATCTTTCTTTTTTTCTTCGTATCTGTATCATTATATAGTAAAGGATGCTTATCTTGATATAGATATTCATCTCTGATAAATAGTTCAAGTTTGGATGGATTGACTTCAGAATAACTTATTAGATTATGCACCATCAAAAAACGATACAATATTCCTAGTGAAATCTTAATTTGTTGTTTCCTCTTGTCTGAAACTTTATATATATCTAGGTATTTTATCGGCAATTCTTCTAAATTGGCATATTTATTAATGCCAGATAAAGACATATCCGTCTCTACCAATGCCAAGTCAATAAAGTTGGTGGGGATAGAATCTTTATCCAACTCTTTCTTGTATTTTAATAATACCTTTTCTTTAGCTGATTTTATTCTTGTACTTATTTCCTCCCGATCTATATTATCGGGTAAGATTACTCTTGATTTAATGTCTTCTTTTTTCGCATCCCATAAGTCAGACCTTAATTCTATATCTGTAACCCCATATCTAGTTAAACTGCGACCATCTGTTAAACGTAGTCTTATTTTTACTATTTTAGTCTTCCCTATTGACCGAATAAATGCTTTAACCGTTGCCATAATATGAAATGTTGGTTGTGCAAATATACATTTTTTGCACAACATATCAGATACATGTTGATATAATTAAATACAAAATGTATTGGAACTTGTTTTTTAATGTGCTGTATATTAGTATTATGAGTTTATTATTGGAATTCGCATTTATCTAAGCGTATCTTAGTGATTTGTCCTAGTGAGACAACTTAAAAAAAGGAAAAGGCTTGATTATAAGCTTTTTCCTTTTTTTATACAGTATAATATCTATAGAAGCTCTAGCATTATATAATACTTTAATGTCAATCTGTTTTTTTAATTCAGGAATTTGTATCAATTGATCTTTTAGGTTTAATCAATTTATATTATAATTCTAAGAGTGATATAAAATAAAGCTGAGGGTCCAACAGTAATAGTTGCGACCCTCAGCCTATTTTTGATGCAGGTATATCTTATGGTTTTAGATCTGCAAAATCAGTATCATTATTCAGTACATTATTTACTTTTTCAACAATGATCTTTGTTGGGACAGTAAATGTTGTTGTTTGCTTAGTATTGAGAGAGGATGCAGCTATCTCCACTTTGTAAGCACCTTGGTCGGCAACCCATGCTGAAGCTTGAGGAACGAATGATGCGAGGTCTTTTTGAGTCAATCTGAAAGTAATTGATTGGGATTCACCCGGTTGAAGAAGCTTTGTTTTTGCAAATCCTTTTAGCTCTTTGCTTGGTTTGTCGATACTTGTTTTTGGAGCATCGAGGTATAGCTGGGCTACTTCCTTCCCTGCAATATTACCTATGTTCTTTACATCTACAGTGATGTATATTTCCTTATCAAATTCTTTATTACTTATTTTTATGTTCGAATACTCGAAGTTAGTATAAGATAAGCCATAGCCAAACTCGTAAGCCGGTTTTACATTGAATGTATTGAAATAGCGGTATCCAACATAAATTCCATCAGTATATGTAACATTTGTAGGTCTTTCTACAGGTGTTCCTTGAAAATTATTTGCAGAAGGGATATCTTCGTACTTGACAGGAATAGTCATTGTTAATTTACCGGAAGGGTTCACTTTACCCGAAAGGACATCTGTGACAGAATTACCTCCTTCTTGTCCCGGAAGCCAAGCCAAAAGGACAGCATCGACCTTGTCTTTCCAGCTAGAGGTTTCAATAACAGCACCAACGTTGATCACGACAACAACTTTTTTCCCTAAACTATGGTAGCTTTCCGATACTTTATCAATCAAATCCTGTTCTTCTTTTGTCAGATTGAAATCACCATCAAGAGGTCTGTCATCCATTTCTCCGGAACTGCGTCCAATAGTAATGATTGCAATGTCATTCTTTTTTGCACTTTCTTTTATCAAAGCTTCCTTCAAAACGGGTTGAGGCATTAGAGGAAGTAACATTAAAGGATTATTATTCAAAAGTGCTTTTACTCTTGCTTTTTCTTTTTCAACAAAAGGTTGATATATATCAGCAAGTTTTTTATCAATGTTATAACCACCATTTGTTAAGCCATCTATTAATGATATAGTATAGGCCTTATTGACGTTTCCACTCCCTGTTCCACCGGCAATAAATTGATAAGAAAGACTTCCGAACACTCCCAGATTTTGGACTGTTGACGAAAGTGGCAATGTTGCTTGCTTATTTTCTAATAATACCATTCCTTCTGATGCTACTTGTCTGGTAAGTTCTGCATGAGCTTTTAAGTTCGGTTTACTAGAATAATGATATCCTTTCATTTTGGGAGAATCTAATATCATATCCAAAACACGGCGAACACAAATATCTAACTCTTGTTCTGTCAATGCTCCTTCCTTCAGATTCTTTTTTAACTGTTCGATCTGTTGGCGTGTGCCCGGCATTAACAGGTCATTTCCGGCTTTTATTTGTAGATAAGCATTTTTTTCACCAGAATCGGCAGAGTTATCCTTATATCCGGTCAGGTTAGAAACACCACTATATCCTCCAAACCAATCAGTCATTACTAAACCCCTAAATCCCCATTCATCTCGAAGTATAGTGGTCAATAAGTTATAATCGGCAGAAGTGTATGTTCCGTTTATCTTATTATAAGAAGACATTACTGTTTTCGGATTCGATTCTTTTACCGTAATCTCAAAACCTTTCAAATATATTTCTCTCAATGCACGTTGCGATACATGTACATCTAATGCCATGCGATTGCGTTCACTATTATTTGCAGCAAAGTGTTTGATCGATACACCTACGTCATTGCTTTGTATGCCTGTTGTTACTGCTGCTGCTATCTTTCCAGCCACTATGGGGTCTTCGGAATAATATTCAAAATTTCTTCCACAAAGAGGATTTCGCATTATATTCAGTGCAGGAGCTAACTGTATATCCGATCCATATTCTAATGCTTCTTGTCCAATAGCTTTACCTATTCTTTCCGTAAGTTCAGTATCCCATGTGGATGCAAGGAGCGTTCCGACAGGAAAGCCTGTGGCATAAAATGTTTCTGTCGTATTTTTTCGTGTCGGGCTGATGCGAACCCCAGCAGGACCATCAGTCATAATGATAGCCGGTAAGCCATATTTTGCCATTGGAGTCGTAGATCCGGCAGCACCGGGAAGCATATAGTCTTTGGCATCTATAATTGGATTTAAGTTTTCGAATCCTGAAAGCATTTCAAATCCTGCCATTCCGGTACCGGTGACCAAACTAACCTTTTCATCCAGAGTCAAGCGGGTCATCAGATCATCAACACGTTTTCGGTTAGGTAAACGTGTGTCTTCATATGGCTGTAATTGACCATCCTGATTTAGATCTATAAATGTTTTACCATCTACCTTTATTGTAGGTAGATTTTGTGCAGGCATGCTTATTGCCGTAACTAATATGAGAGTAGCAATACTTAAAAACCTCTTTTTCATACTTGTAAATATTTTATATTGGAGTTTATTATTTCTTTTATGTATGTTTTTAATTTACCCTGATAAATTTTTGGTAGAAAATATTTCTTGTTTGCTCTATCTTTTATTGTCTATTATTGTATTCGTAGAATGTTTATATTGTAAGGTATATGTTAAATATACCTACTTCAAAAAAACATATGTTTCGATATTTTTTAAATACCTCAATAGGAGGGAATGGTATTTAACAAATATTTAGGGTGTATTAGGTACACCCATATGTATACAAAAGAACTAAAAAACATACAGAATCTACAATGTATGCTCTGTTTTTTTTAGTGTTTAAAAACATAAGCCTGTCTGAATCGGAACGAGAATATTAACTTTGAACAATAAATATTATTTGAATGAATGTGAAGAGAGGGTACATTGATTGTCTGGATGAAGCTCATCCGGGTTTTTCTGTTGATTGTGTTATTATTACTTTTTACGATAAAAAATTAAAGGTATTATTAAATAAATCTGAACTTATTAATAAATGGATGCTTCCTGGAGGTTGGGTGCTCAAAGATGAAGATGTAGACACAGCGGCTTGCCGTATATTGAAAGAGAGAACCGGATTAGATAATGTATACCTTAGACAGTTTTATTTGTTTGGAAAAGCAAATCGAACAAATCTTGATGAGAATAAAGCAATATTAGAAGCAGCCCGAGAATTGACAGATGAAAAAGTCAAACAATTTGTAACTCGATTTATTTCTATAGGTTACTTTGCCCTTATAAAATATGAGGATGCAATTATTGAAGATAGAGAGAATGATATCTGTATGTGGGTCGATTTGGATTGTATTCCCCAACTATATACAGACCATAATCAAATTATAGATAAAGCTATAGATGTTATTCAATTACTGATAGACTATCTTCCGATTGGTTATCAGTTGTTGCCCGAAAAATTTATTATTCCCGATCTAAGGGCTATTTATGAAGGTATACTTAGACAACCATTAGACAAACGGAATTTTCAGAAAAAAATGCTTGCTTCGGGTTTGATAACCAGGCTAGATGAACGTAAAGTAGTTAATACATATCCTCATCCTTATTATTATATATTCAATAAGGAAAAAATGGAGCAGCTAAATATTACATGATTCTATTTTCTTATAGATGTTGAGTCGAGATACGACTGTAAATATTCAATTTTGATATTTTAGTAAAACAAAATGCGGACAACTGTCTAAAGTTATCCGCATTCATAGTGAGCCTGAAGGCTATTTAGGCATTCATGTATTCATCGTAATGTTTAGAATATGACTTGAAAACGAGTTTGAAATGAATTCAAGGTTTGATTCTCAACATTTTCTCTATTAGTCACATGTGTATATGAATATCTAAATCTCCATATCATATATTTATTGATATAATAGTTAAATCCAAGAGCTACATCATTTAAACGTCCTCCTCTGATTTCTGCCTTTGGATCAGACATATCTGTATAGTTGTATGACGCTACGCATTCTAAAGAGCGAGGAGCAGGAGTTGCAATTCCCGAATCAGAATTAGAATATTTATAATTTCCGCCACGGATTAAACCTCTTACTATACCATATGCTCCACTAGCTTTATAATCATGAGCTCCGTTCTCCCTATCTACTGTTAGATAGTAGTATTGAGATTCTAATGCTACAGGACCATGAGCTGCTACTAATTCGGGGCTGAATTTAAATAAATTCTTGGCATCGGTAATGCTTGCTTCCAAAGCTTTTATTTTAGCTATACGTGAAGGAAAATTAGCATTTAATACAAAGCTACTGTGATTTAATTCCTCATCTGCATTATATCTCGGAGACTCATAAGCTCCGGATAAACCAATGTGAAATATAGCACCATCATTACGGAACGGGCGATATACTAAACGGGTCATTGCTCCATAGCCTTGTTTTCCTAATTTGTCCGAAGATTGTTTCATAGCTTCGCTTTCCACATGGACACTTGCCGCAGCAAAGAAATCATTTTTATCATGGATATACATCGCTCCGATTAATCTTGAATTGAAGAATGCTTCATTGCTGGCAGGTTCTTCCATTGTTATTTTCATAGAAGAACTGGTTGAACTCTGTAATCCAAATTGGTGAACAAAATATCCGACACGCAAAAGAGATGAGGAAGACATCTTTCTTTCAACAAATATATCTTTTAATGAAACTTTTCCGTACGAATATCCTACATCTAATTTTGCTTTATATAATCCGTATGAGGCTTTAGCTCCAATTCTAAGATCGGGTATAGCCACACCGTCTACAAAACTTTTATTTTTAGAATCAAACAACCCTCCATCCATCAATATTCTACCAGAAGGTGCTACTTTTAGTTCATCCTGAGCTTTTACTTGTGATGAAACTAATAGGGATAGGCCAATGGCTCCTAATAATATATATTTATTCATGTTATTATTTGCTTAGGTTTTAGTTTGCTATAAGTTGTATTATTTTCTTTCGCTAGTTTTTACTTTGCCTGCTTTCACTAGCTTTTGAAATTCATCTTTAGCTTTTTTCAATTGAAGTGTGAATGCTTCATCTGCATGAAGGCGGGCTACAACAGCACTTGATACAATTCTTGCAGCATCTACATCACTTTGGAAGTGATATCCGCAAATAACTCTACTTTGTCCCATTTCGTAACCACGTTTTAGGATTTCATTTTGTCTGTCTACATTAATTTCAGCTAAAACAAGAGCAGTTGCCCAACCAATAGCTGTGTGTCCTGAAGGATATGAACCATTTGTAGAAAGTTCTTGTTGTTGTTCAGGGTTACAAGTTTCTTCTTTATAGAATGCAAATGGACGTACACGCATATAGTGTTCTTTAGCATGGCGTGTAGCTAAATCACCTGCATCTTCTCTCATGTTTATAATAAGCTTATGAATTTCAGGAGTTGATTCTTTTGTTATTTCGATACCGAATGCTTCAGAGAATGCTCTAGGCACACCATTTCCATCTACACGAGCATCTTCTACAGCTTGGTCACCTCTTGGCGTATTACGTTGTAAAAGTCCCCAGTCATATTGGGCCTTGTCGTATAAGAATTGGATGCTGTTTGCAGCAGGAGGCGGAGGTAACAAATCTAAGCTATTTGCAACTTCAGATTCTTCTAAGAAATATAAATCGGGACGTGTTCTTTTGTCTTTAATCTTTTTTTCTTGTGCAGAAATATTTAACGAGATTAGAGAACATAGTAATAGTACTACTGTAAATTTTGCTTTCATAATAGTGTCGTTTTAATTTGTTTACTTATTTATTTGTTTGTTGTGAAAGAATATTTTCTTTCTATAATGAATGCCAAGGTTTAAGTTTAAATATTGAGATTAAGGGTTTGTTCCCGACAATTATTTGATATTTTCATAAGCTGAAATTGCTCTATCAAATCTTTTGATAACATCATCGAATGTGTAAAGTCCAAATTCGTTGGCAGATAGTCCTGAAATTTTCATCGGATAATTAGCCGGAGGATTATTTAAGTCAAGAGGAGTCATGTTTCTCAGTTGGTCAGTTGTTTGGTAAACCAGACTGATAGAAATATATTCTTTTTGTGTATTCTTATCAACCCATTTTTCGAAAACTAATTTACTACCGATTGGAGTTTTCTTTTCTATTGTATTTGGCAATGAATATTCTTCGAAATCCAATGCATTTGCTACGGAACAGATGTTAGAATCATGGCCTACCAAAAAGGTAAATTTTCTTACTTTCGATTGTAATTCATCTCTCATGTAGACCAATAATGGATGGGCAACATTTACAGCAACACTAGGAGCTGCAAAAAGGACATCACCGTATACATCTTTGATTTTGGATATGTTTTCCCAGTCTTGAGTTGTCAGGTCATTTCCGAATGCCGCTTCTCGATCATTCGTTACTTCGAAATATTGTAAAATTAGCGCATCAGCAATTCTATTAGCCAATTTTAAAGATCCGGACATATTAGGTTCTTCACCCAATTCGAATGTCAACTGTGTGTTGTAATCATTAAAATCGCAAGTGTTATTTTCTTTACAAGCTTTCGAATTTTTGATATTGGTAACTTTTGCGATAGTTTCGTACGATGCTTTCAAAGATTCGTTGATTCCCACAATTCCTTTGGCTCCCCCCATAGCATTAATTTCTTTCAATGCTTGCTTTTTGAATTCTTCGCTAACTTTTGTTAGACGAGGAAAGAAAAGAGGATCCATCTTACTTGGCGAAAAACGATGATATACATCCATGTTACAAGTTGGGGCAAAACCTGTTTTAAAATATTCGGCAGTTGCAACAGTCCGTTGCATACTATTCGCGTAAATATTTATTTCGTCGGTGTTAGCACAATATCCATCTTTAAATAGCCCCTCATTTTCGAGTTGTTTTCTAAAATACTGCCCCATCATGGTTTCTAATACACCACCTTTTAATGTTAACTCACTTGAATTTGCAGACCAATTAGTCCATTCATGTGTAGTCACATTACTAAGCACACTATTGTTTCCGGATAGTGGTGCTCTTATGTTATGTCTACTTAGTACAACAACTTCTTTTAGCTCATACTTATCTTTGAATTCATTAGATTTATTAGTCTGAGCTACTAAGGTATCTGTGCTAATAAGCAAAGCCAATAGAAGGAGCGTTGCTGTTGCATACAAACAGAAGTTTCTGTTCACAATAAATTGCATTGGAATTTTCTTTGTTTTCATGGTTGTCCCAAATTATATTAGGTTAAAATAACTGTTGGTTGAAGCGATAGGTTGTATCCTAAAACCATCCTAAAATTATAGATGTTGGTTTCAGAAAAAGAGTTGTCAAGTTTGATTTAATGTTTCAAGGCTATACAACATTCTGCAACATTTGTTTTTTAAGGTGTTGTGTGTTAGATGTTTATTGTTTGTTGTGGAGATGTTGGATAAGTTGTAGAAAGAAACCTATCAAAAAAATATCTTTTTCTGATAGTCAAATAAAATCATTTTGTGTGGTTGGGTTTAATCTAGTAATTTAAGGATGAGATGAACAAATACAGATTTATTCTCGTTCGATTTCTGATATATTCTAAGTATATCTTCATTTACCCGGATTCTATCATTTATGAGCCGGCTGATTACCGGATTTAGGTTTCCATATATACCGAGCATAGATGGGATTAAGATTCTTTTTATTTTTAAATCACTAATGAGGAGAGCTAGGACTTTAGCATGTTGGCTTTCTACATTAGTCAACTTCAATATCTCAATAACAATATTTCTATCTGTATTCAATAGGTGACTATATAAGGATGAGATAAGATTATTGATAGAACGGGTGATGTCTACAGTATTATCATTTATATAAGAAGATAATTCTTTGTCGAACTTTTTATTTATTTGTTTATTATTGTTTTTAATTATGAGGTCGTATTTTTCTTTATATTCTATTGTTTTGCTTCTGATCAGATCTAAGCTCCGTAGTGTTGTTATCTGATCATCAGTTTCCTTCAAATGTTTCAATAGTGCTATGTTGTTATCCGAATATTGAACTAGAATATTATTTAATGACTCCAGAATAAAAGAAAGTCCTTTGTCCTCAGATATCTTAGTATCCAGATATGTTTTTGCACTATCAATATAATAATTGATGGCAGCTTCAGCTTCAACACTGTTTGCCTTATCTATCTCTATCTCAAGTTTATTATACGAATTGATTAGATCGGATAGGGGCTTGAATTTGTCGTTTTTTTGTATAGATATCAGATTATCATACAATTGTTTATTTACTCCCTCTATTTCGACACAATCGGAGAATTTGCTTATGTTTGCTTCTAACGACTCAAATAATAGAGATCTTTGTTGTAGCCAGATTTCATTCAACCGGATTCTATCCTTAATCAGTTCTATATCATTTTTTACTTTGTTGTCGTTGCTTAATTTTAATAAGTCAGTTGCTTCGAAAGAATCAGTTGCCGCTATTTGTGCTATTTGTTCTTCAAGCTTCTTAGGGATTAATAGAGCTATTTTCCTGTTCAATTTTGCAATTTGCAAAGAAAAGTTTTCAAGTTTAGTATTTGCTTCATTTTTACTTTTAGAATTGACCTCTATTAAGTCAACCTGCTCTTTTAATTGTAATACTTCTTTATTTTCAGTTTCAGCAAGTAGACTGTAAAAATTTATCAGGTCATCAATACGTTTCGCTAAATCTTCTTTCCGTTTTCTTATCTGTACAATATCTGCATTTTGTTTTTTGAGAGTAATAATAGTAAAAATGCTTGCTAATATGAGGATAAGGAACATTAATGAAATGAAATGTATAACACTAATATTAAGAGGTTTTTCAAACTGTACCCAAATAGGTTTTTCTTCTTTACCGACCGATAGTATTAAAGTTCCGGCATTAGAACCAAGTATAAGTTCATTTTCTGACGAGAATGAGCTATTGGGATTGATTTGTATATCTTTATAAAATAAGCCATGATCTATAATCTTATTTTTTGAAATTGTAAACTTATGGAATCCAAATTCGGGTAATGCATAAAAGACACTATCATTGGTATACAACAGTTTTCTATATCCTTTCACCCTCAACGAATCATAAGGTCTTTGCGATATAATCTGTTGATTTGTCAACATTATTAGATTCGAATTATGATCATTTGTTGCAATGATGTCTTTAATGAAGAATGTGTTTTCAGTTTTAGATACTTGTTTTATCAGATTGTTCTGATTGAGATAAAAAACGCCATCATTGAGTGTCGATATGTATAGTCGGTCGGTATATGGATGGCTAAACATTGATGTTATATAGGCATTGCTTAACCTTGAGACCGTATCTACCTTTTTATTTTCATCTACTATAACCATCCCGTCTTGTATTCCAAGATAGATATATGTTTGTCCATCTACGTATTTGAGGCAGGCAGATGTGATTTTTTCATTAGATTGGATGATATCCTGAGGTGAATTGAAAATGATATTCTTGATCCAATTGTTGGATATTTTCATTTTCTGAAATTTGTTATTTACATTATAAAAGTATAGGTCATTCCCGGATATATCCATCCATTGAATTAAGTTATCCTTTGGGAAAGTAGTTATCCATTTTGCTTTGTCACTTTTTTTGTTTTGGACATATAGTTCATTCTGTAAGCTCAGATAATAGATGTTTTCAGAGTTCGAACATGATGTTTTAATCGTCTTATTTCCTTTAAATACATCTATATCATTCGGTATTCTCCATATAGCATTATTGGTAAGCAGATAGGTAAAGTTATTTAATGTATCCGGTAAAATTATATTCCGGCATCCCATTGGTATCAACCGTCTAAGAGGTATACTCAAAAAATCTTTTAGATTATTGCTTAGGAGCAATTCTTTCTCTCCAATCAGGTAATGTATTCCTTTTGTCTGGAAATATACTCTGGGGCCGTCGCCAGTCTTTATTTTATTAATTAAATCTCCATTAATCTTATTGAGATATAAATGATTTTTCGAAACCGTAAATATAGTGTCGTTATATACTGATACATGTTCGATATTATGATTCTCTAGAATTAATTTACTTTTCTTGTTTAACTGATTGTACAAGAGAGTGCCATTGGGGGTTGACGCTACTATCAGGCTATCATTGTATTGAAAAATATTATGAGCGATAAAAGAATTTCCATTTTTCATCATCAGAAATTCTTTAGAAGGATAAATCAGCGATAAAGTATCCGGCTCGTGATTCTTATTGTGTGAATATACACCTTGGCTAGTAGCGATATAGATAGTACTATCCGAACAGATAAAGTCGTAAGGAGAATATTTATCTTGTTTAAAATTTATAGTATATGTTTTTACCTTATTGAAGGTATTATTCTCAAACTTCCATTTTTGCAGTCCGGAGTTACGTACACCAATCCAGAATATTGTATCTCCATTATTTGCTATTTCTCTTTTTATCTTATATATACGATCTTCACCAAGGTCGTATGCTATCCGGTGATTGTCTTTAAATTTAAAAACATCTCCCGTTTCACTTCCAACCCAAAAATAGCCATTTTCATCCGAGGATATTGATGATAATTTCTCATCAAAATAATACTCGGTTTCTCCAATCATATTTACTTCCTGATGTTCAGTACAAGAAAATAAGGTAAGAGTAATAATAAAATAGAGATATTTTCTTATTATATACATAGCCTGTGCTCAGTATTGAATGGCAGCAAATTTAGAAAAAAAAGCTTAAAATATGATTGCATCTGTATTCTATAATGTGTCAATGTATTCTTTTTTAGTTTAATCATATTTATTGTATTTATATTTGTTTGATATGTAGTATTTTACATCAATGTTGTTTGCAATAGTAAGTTCCAGAAAATGAATACTTAGTTTACATTCTGATTGATAAGATCGAGATTCTTGAATTATTTTTTATATATTTACACTCCGGACTTGTTGTTTGATGCAATAGTCCTTTCATATTGTAACCTCGATTGCGTTTTCTTTGGCTTTGATCTATACAGAGCATCAATTATTATTATACTATCGTAATCACTTAGAAAATAGATTTTTTAGAAAATCTAATTTTCATTAGGGTTGACTTAAATATAAGCCAGTTCTACCTGTGCATTTATTGATTAAATAAATGCTTTATGACATTTGTATAAATACGGTGAAATGATTAAACTAAAAAACTAATATTAACTTTTCTATTTCTTATTGGTAAGTAATAGAATAATAACATCAGATAATAAATGAATAAATCCAACAAGCAATTAAAAACTTACACGTTACACAATTATAAAACTATTCCCCAGATGGCAAATGTCCCTTCCGAATATATCAAAGATATTGAAGTTGTGGGTAGAGTATTGCCATTCAAAACGAATAATTATGTAATAGATGAGCTAATTGATTGGGATAATATTGATACAGATCCTATTTTTACATTAAATTTCCCGAGAAAAGGGATGCTCGATAAGAAGCATTATTCTGCCGTAGAGGATTTATTGGATAAAGTTACCGATAAATCAATCCTAGATAGTAAGGTACAGGAAATCCGTTTATCTCTAAACCCCAATCCTGCCGGACAGGAGCATAATGTACCATCATTGGGTGAAATAAAATTGAAAGGGATTCAACATAAATATCCCGAAACTGTTCTGTTTTTCCCGAGTCAGGGACAAACTTGCCATGCATACTGTACATTTTGTTTTAGATGGCCTCAGTTTTCAGGAATGAATGACCTGAAATTTGCGATGAAAGAGGCCGATTTACTTCTTAAATATCTTAGTGTACATAAGGAGGTTACAGATGTTTTGTTTACAGGCGGTGATCCAATGGTGATGAATGCGGCTATATTGAGTAGCTATATCAAACCATTGTTAACACCTGAGTTTGATCATATTCATTCAATCAGAATTGGTACAAAATCATTGGCTTACTGGCCATACAGATACCTTACAGATAATGATAGCGATGATATTATAAGCCTATTTGAGGAAATAAACAAATCTGGTAAGAATCTGTCTATACAAGCTCACTTCAATCATCCGAAAGAATTATCAACAGAGGCTGTTAAACAGGCTATTGCCCGAATACGGTCTACTGGAAGCCAGGTGCGTACCCAATCACCTTTATTGAAACATATTAATGATAAACCCGAAATATGGGCTGAAATGTGGCGTAAACAAGTCGATTTAGGATGTATACCTTATTATATGTTTATAGCAAGAGATACAGGTTCTAAACATTATTTCGAGATACCATTAGATAAGTGTTGGAATATATTCCGTAAGGCATATCGCCAAGTGAGTGGCTTATGCCGTACAGTAAGAGGACCAAGTATGAGCGACCATGCCGGAAAAATACAGGTGATAGGTGTGCAGGAAGTAAAAGGTGAGAAGATATTTATTCTTCGCTTCATACAAGGACGCAATCCAAGATGGGTTGATATTCCTTTCTTTGCTAAGTATGATCCGAAAGCAACTTGGTTCAATCAATTAGAACCGGCTTTTGGGGACAAAAAATTCTTTTTTGAAGAAAGCCGCTATAAGCAAACAACAACTAAACCTTTCTTATTCGAGTAACTAGCTAGCTCCATTAAGCGAATCTATTTAATACAAAAAGTCTGTTATCTATACAACAGACTTTTTTTGTATTATTTACTCTGCTATCTTTATTCCTTTCTGAATGTTGGCTGCTTTAGTTCCCCATTCGGAAATCGCATATAATAAAGGAATAAGGCTTTTTCCAAATTCAGTAAGTTCATAATCCACTTTCAGAGGAGGTTTGCTGGTATGCACAGTTCTTAAAATAAGTTCATCTGTTTCCAATTCCTTCAGTTGTAGGCTGAGAGTCCTCTCTGTGATCATCGGAATTTCTTTTCTTAATTCACTATACCGTTTTTTTTCGATCAGGTGAATCAGGATGACTGTTTTCCATTTTCCACCTATATACTTCATAGCCAGACTTGTGCTACAAGGGTATTCTTTATTATCTATATAATACATCTGTTACTATCATTTTTGACCGTTATTGCAAAGATAAAATACTATAACTATGTTTGCAACTATAAAATGTATAGTTTAATTTAATTTTAGAAATTATGAGTTTTTTAGACCTTTCACACAGTAGATATACAACCAAAAAGTATAATCCGGAACTAAAGATAGCAGAAGATAAAATTCAGGATCTAAAAGAAATCTTGAGGATGAGCCCTTCTTCTATTGATAGTCAACCTTGGAAATTTACTTTTATTTCGGATACACAACTTAAAAACAAATTAGCAGAAGCCTCTTATTTTAATGAGCATAAAGTAAAAGATGCTAGTCATTTAGTCGTATTCAGCGTTATTGATAATATTCAAAAATTTGAAGCACAAATCAAAGAAAGTATACCAGAGAGCTCAGTTGCTTATTATAATCAGAATCTGAAGCCTCAGCCCGAAGAAGTGATTAAGTCATGGCTGTCTCATCAGGTCTATATTGCATTAGGTTTTTTCCTGAGTGCCTGTGCAGATATGGGGATAGATTCAACATCAATGGAAGGTATCAATAAAGAAGAATATGCAAATATTTTAGGAGCTACCGATTATAAACCCTTGTTTGCAGTAACTATTGGTTACAGAGACAAAAATGATTCTAACCAACCTTCTGTAACACCAAAATCCCGTTTAGATATAGATAAAGTTATTGAGTCTATTTAAAAATATTTAATCCATCACCTTGTCTTCTGGGTGGTGGATTAATGTTTATATATCTAGCGATATACCTATAATTTATTATGTTCTGCAATAATGTTATTAATCAGTTGACTTAATTCTTTCGGATAAATAATTTTTGCAATATCCATATACGATAAATACCATCTGGCTAAACGTTCTAATGAAAAAGTCATAAAATGGAGCTCTGTATTTTCTCCTTTATTAATCTCTGACACTAACCCTTGATAATATTTGCTCTCATCTACAATTGGCAAATCTTTGTGTTTTACCTCTATAATCGCTTTTTGTAAGTGAGTTTGATCTTTAAGTTCTTGTAGAAATGAATCAAGAGGAGGATGTTTCTTACTGACTTCTATTCCTGTCTGCCTTATATCCTTTATCCGGTTCACTCTGAATGTGCGGTAATCATTTTTTGTGTTGCAGAAAGCTATCAAATACCAATTTGCCATAGAAAAGAAAATGCCAATCGGGTCAATAATCCGTTTAGTTTGTTCTTTCTTACTATGTGAAATATATTCAATCTCAATTTTTTCATGTTTCGAGACACTGGCCAATAGTTGCTGCAAGCGATCTTGTGAACCTTGAGCAGCCGGTGAGTGAAAATCGAGATGCCCTATTTTATTATCAATCATTGCAATATCTTCCTTCTCTGCCAAACACATTACTGCCCTTATTTTGCTGATACCCGATATATAACTTTCTTTTAGACCAATGTCGGTAAATTTGTCAACAAGTCTCTCTGCTGCCAAAAACGCAAAAGCTTCTTCTTGAGTAAACATAAGTGGGGGAAGTTTAAAACCGTCTACTAATGAATAGCCTGCACGCGAATCGCCGGCAATAGGAATTCCTACCTCTTCTAATGCTTTCAGATCACGGTATACTGTACGGATACCAATGTCAAAACGTTCAGTTATCTGCTTAGGTGTTATCGAAACAGAAGACTGCAACATTATTAATATGGCTGATAACCGGTCTATTCTATTCATAAAGATGTATTTGTTACAAAAATAATTAAGATTTGGCAAAATTGTTTATATTCTGCCAAATCTTAATACTCATCTCATCTATCAGCTTATGCTGAGTAATTTTCGTCTGTAACCATAATAATCCAAGAAATACCATATTTGTCAGTTACTTCACCCATTCCCTCGCAGAAAAATGTTTTTTCGAGAGGCATCGTTACTCTTCCATGCTGAGCAAAACAATCAAACACACGGCGGCATTCATCTATTCCTTGAAATAATAGAACCAGTTTATTATTATTACCGGCAATCACTTGCTCAGTGTGGTTTGCATCTTCACCTGCAAGTTCGAAATGTGGAGTTTTCACAACCATGTGTGATATTTTACCTTTATCTACATCGGCAATTGTTATACTTTTTTCTTCATCTTTTCGAAAGATAAAGTCTATTTCACCATTCAAAGTTGTTTTGTAGAAAGTTAATGCTTCTTCACAATTTCCGGGGAATACCAAATGTACTTTTAGTTTCATTTTCTTAATTTTTATATTATATATATTCTTAACGTATACAAAGGTAAAAGGGGATGGTGACAACCCTATGTCACAGTTTTTTCAGAAATAAGATTTGTTTGTGTAAATACTTGTATTTAGATTTGTATCTAGTGATAGGCTCTAAAATTATTATTAGGAGCCAGACAAGAAAAGTCAATGTTACGAGATTTTGCAGCAATAGATTTTGAAACAGCTAACGAACAATTATCCAGTATATGCAGTGTTGGTATTGTTGTGGTTAGAAATGGTATAATAACAGATCGTTTCTATAGCTTGATACAGCCCGAACCTAATTATTATCGGAGTAGTAACAGTGCAGTTCATAACCTCATATACGAAGACACTGTCAATGAACATGTATTTCCCGAAGTTTGGAGGCAGATAAATCCTATAATTGAGGGGTTACCTCTTGTCGCTCATAACAAAGGTTTTGATGAGTCGTGCCTGAAGGCTGTATTTAAAACCTATCAGATGGATTATCCCGACTATGTTTTTTATTGTACTCTGGCAGAGTCGCGACGGCAATTGAAACATTTGCCCAATCATCAGTTACACACTGTTGCTGCCGATTGTGGATATATACTAACCAACCACCATCATGCTTTAGCAGATGCAGAAGCATGTGCCGAGATTGCGATGCAATTATTATAATGTCAGAACTAATAACAGGAAAATAATAGGCTATATTATAAAATATAGCCTATTGTCATTTTTATCAATTAATAGATCATTTTCTATCCATTCACTTTCTTCATTGTAGCAATAGAATTAAGTACTTTGCACGAGAATCCCCATTCATTGTCGTACCAAGCGACAACCTTTACAAAGGTAGGATTTAATTGTATACCTGCTTTGGCATCAAAAATAGCCGTGTTGGAATTTCCTATCATATCAGACGATACCACCTCGTCATCTGTATAAGCCAGATATCCCTTCAATGAACCTTCTGAAGCTTCTTTCATCGCCTTGCATATTTCGTCATAAGTAGTCTCTTTCGATAAACGAGCAGTCAAGTCAACAACAGATACATCAAGAGTTGGCACACGGAAAGACATTCCGGTTAATTTCCCATTCAACTCGGGTATTACTTTTCCTACAGCTTTTGCAGCTCCTGTGGTAGATGGAATGATATTGCCCGAAGCAGCACGCCCACCTCGCCAATCTTTCATAGAAGGGCCATCTACAGTTTTTTGAGTAGCTGTTGTTGAATGTATAGTACTCATTAACGCTTCTTCTATACCGAATTTATCATTCAGTACCTTTGCAACCAGAGCCAGACAGTTTGTTGTACATGATGCGTTTGATATTATTTGTGTTCCTTGTGTGTATTTATCATCATTCACACCCGGAACAAACATCGGGGTATCATCTTTTGAAGGTCCTGACATGACTACATATTTTGCTCCGGCAGCAATATGGCCTTGTGCTTTTTCTTTTGTTAAGAATAATCCTGTCGATTCAACTATATATTCAGCCTCCACTTCGTTCCATTTTAGATTAGCAGGGTCTTTTTCTGCTGTAACACGGATTGTATTACCATTTACAATCAGATTACCACCTTTAGTTTCTATTGTACCATCAAATTGACCATGGATAGTATCATATTTAAGCATATAAGCCATATATTCAACATCAACTAAGTCATTGATTCCAACTACTTGTATATCGTTCCTACTTTGTGCAGCACGAAATACTAAACGTCCGATACGTCCAAAACCATTAATACCTACTTTAATTGCTTTCATAATTAATTGTTTTTAAGTAATAAAACATTCTGTTATTTTTTATATTACAAAGGTACATTATAATGGTGTTGTCTGAAATGACAAAAAATATGCAATTTCTGCCAATTCGGATGTTTTATAATGAATAATATTTAATTTTAAATGTCGAAATAAAAAATAGTTATGAGCAATCAGTTAAATATAAAACATATTGTATTCTTAGTCCCTCCAAGTTCTACATTGCTGACCACTGTTGGTCCATTGGAGGTATTTGCTAAAGCAATCGATCAGTTTGATATAGTAGAGAATAATGCTGATTTCAAGTATCAGACACATGTAGTTTCCATGGGGCAGGAAAAACAGATAAATACAGTCTCCGGACTACCTATATTGACAGAGGGTAGTTATAGCGAGATCGACTACCCGATAGATACATTGATGGTTACAGGGCTGGCACGTTATCTGGATGCTAATCTAGAAGATAAAATGGTAGCGTGGCTAAGGGAGCAATCGAAAACTATTCGTAGAACCTGCTCAGTGTGCTCCGGAGCTTTTATACTAGCCGAAGCAGGACTTTTGGATGGGAGGAAGGCTACAGCTCACTGGTCAAAGAATGAAGAACTGGCACAGATGTATCCATTGGTAGATGTCCAGATAGCCCGTATTTTCATCAAAGATGGTAATATATACACAGCAGCCGGGATAACTTCGGGCATGGATTTGGCTCTAGCTCTAGTCGAAGAAGATCTTGGGCAGTCTTTTGCCTTGCATATTGCACGATGGCTGGTTTTATATCTGAAACGTCCCGGAAACCAATCGCAGTTCAGTACATATTTGGATTGTAAGAGTATAGCAAACCCAACTATGCGTAAAGTCTGCGAATGGATATTGGAACACCTTAAAGATGAACTTACAGTGGAGACATTGGCAGAACATGTAGCAATGAGTCCTCGCAATTTTGCCCGTGTTTTTGCCCGTGAGTTACGTGTTACACCCGCTAAGTTTATCAATAAATTGAGAGTGGAGAACGCTAGCCAACATCTAATAGAAACGCAATTATCGATAGATGAGATAGCATACCACTGTGGTTTGAAAACTGGCGAAAACCTCCGCCGTCAGTTTCTTAGCCTTCTTGAAACTACACCTGCCCAATACAGAAAGAGTTTTCAGTCTTCATTATGCGAATGAGGCTTTGGATTCAAAAATATATTGGTAGGAGTGGAGGTTACTATGTCTAATATTTAAAATATAGTGAGATTTAATTCTTTTCGATCTGTATATTTCGCAAATTTAAAAGCCGGCATAGACAGTGCCATTCCTGCATGTATAGTACCTTCAATATTTAATAGTTTGGCCAAATTTCTTTTCTTATCCATATCAAGGGCTATGCACACGTATCCTGTATAGAATTGAGATACGCCCAAACTTTCTGCCATAAGTGAAGCATTCTGGTATGCAAGGTTTGCATCTTGCCGGCCAAAGTTGCTTGAACTTGGTGTATGGATAAATAAGACGGCTTTTGCATTGTGTAGAATTGCATCAACTCCACTTTTCTGTTTTGCAATAACCGCATTTAGATGGGGAATACCATCTTTAGCATCAGGGGCTATCAGACCCAAAAAAGGTTTGACTAACGGGTGTGATGTTTTCTTAACAATACTTGCGAATGTTTGTATTGTAATATCTGATATTTGTTTCAATAAATCAGGATTTGTGACAAGTGTAAAGCTTACTTCTTGTCCATTGCTGGCTGTCGGTGCAAGGTGTGCTGCTGTTACAATCTGTCGGAGATATTCTTCCGGCACAGGTGATGACAAAAATGCCCTATTAGATCGTCTGGCTTTGCACAGTTCCATAACTTGATCGGGAGTTGGCAGAATGTCTCTATTTAGAGAATGTACTTTTTGCTCAGGGAATTCGGAATGAATGACTGAATTTGTCGGGCATACTGCTACACAGTGGCCACAAGCGATACATGTTTGTATATTCCTTAATCCTATTTCAGCCTTAGCGCTCTCTTGTGTTAAAATGTATGCAGGGCATACTTTTACACATTTTCCACACTTTATACAACTTTCGTTGTCGATCTCAATTGTTATCATTTTGGCAGCTAGTTTCGTTGATCTTCTATTGTTATATCAAAAGTAATAAAAATATGTACTACACTTTAAGGCTTACATTATTAAATATAAGAGTTTATTATAATAAAATGGGACTGTAGATTAAATACAGCCCCATTTTACGAAAAGAATTTATATCTAGACTATTTATTATCTAGTTCGTTTTATTTCATGTATCACTTCGCCTTTGTTGTTTACCATGTATAACGTTAGTTGATTTCTTGTTGCAGAAAAGACTGAAAAACCGGTTTCTCCACTACAAAACACAGTTCCTTCTATAGCCTTTGGCTTACGGCTTAATGATCCGGATGTATTGACGATGTAGTCAATGCTGCTATCCTTCATTTTTAGATGCTGGAAAGTATGTAAATGTCCGCAAATATACATATCTACATTATACTTTTTTAGAATAGGGTCGACACGCTTTTGCATATCTAGTCTTTCATCTTCATCTTTAGGAGTTTCTGCATAGATAGGGTGGTGGCCTATTACAATTTTCCATTTCTCGGTCGAAGCCTTCAATGTAGCGTCTAACCAAGCAAGCTGTTTATTGATATCTTGTTTTACAGCATCCGGGTATGTTTCACTGTCGTTGCGATATTTATCAATTAGAGGAGGAGTATCTATATAAACAATCCTTAGCGATTCACCATCTTTAAGTTTATATACTTGTGTATAGTATCTGTCGGGCATACACCAGCGGCGGCTGATTTTACTGTAATCTATTACAGCTTGTGTATTTCCTCTATACTCATGATTACCTAATAATGGGTACCATTCTAATTGTAGCTCAGGGTGTGAATATATTAATTCGAAATTGGTCATCCACAAGGGGTCAGTTACACTCCCTATACCAATGTAATGGTGTGTATCGCCTGATGATACAACAAACTCAGCATCTACAGCTTTAGCAGTTTCTCCCATCAGTTCTGCAATTGGTTTCTGGTCGTAACGTCCATTGCGCCCTAAGTCTGTTGCAATTATGAAATTGAAACTGTCCTCTAGTTCTTTTTTATCAGCTATTTTATTTTGTGCATTAAGCCCAAGTATAAATACACTTAATAAAATTGTACTTATAATATTTCTCATTCTCATATATGTAATTTAGTTTAATATTAAAAATCGTATTTGATACCTAGATTGAATGTCGGTTTGTAATACTCTAATTGCATTACATGTCCTTTTTCACCTTGATAATATTTTAACGGTTGATTTGTCAAATTGTTTGCTTCAGCAAAAACACGGAACTGAGGCGTAACTTTATAAGAAGCATTTACATCTAAGAATAGTTGTTTGTCGTAGTAGCTATCAGTGAATGCATCTCCTCCCAATGCATCGATATAATCTGACGTAAAGTTGAGTGAGGTACGTGCCGAGAATTTCTTATTTTCCCATGATAACGAGCCGTTGAACATATGTGGAGCTGTACCCGGTAGGCTGATATTTTTACGCTCATTACCTTCACTGTCCCAAATTCCTTTTGTTTCAGACCATGTATATGTATAATTCATATATATAGCGAAGTTTTTCAAGAATTGGGTTGGTAGGAAATCAAGTTTACGTTGGAATGCAATTTCTACACCAAAAGCATCTACTCCTTTGCCATTTCTGTATTCACTATATTCCCATTTGTCATTTGCTTCCATTGGATTTGGAATATCAGGGAAATCGCTAGCAAAATTATCTGCTGTATATGCTATATTAGCATACTTATATATGAAATTCTTCAGATTTTTATAAAATACTCCTGCCGAAAGGATACCTACCGAACTGAAGTAATATTCGCCCATTATATCAAAATTATATGAATATGTCGCTTTCAGATTCGGATTACCAACAGATATCTCTCCGGCATCTTGCGAAATACTTGTATATGGTACTAGATTATAATAATTAGGACGGGCTAATGCAGTTGTGAAAGCTCCGCGTAGAACTAAGTCTTCATCTACATTATATTTTAATGTAACACTAGGAAAAAGATTAAAGTATGAATTCGTTTTACTTACTTCATTCGATGCTACATCACCATCCAGCTCTATCATCTTATTTCCTGTATAGTCAATATGCGTATTTTCTGCACGTAGACCTAATATTAGTAGCATATTGTTTGATAAATTTTGATCCCAACGTAAATATCCTGCTACTATTTGCTCTTTAGCTTTATAGTTTAAAGCTAGGTATTCTAGTGGTTCTAAAGTTTCTTTAAACAAATCCCCATTTTTTAAGTCCAAGCCTCCCAGATAGGATGCAGAAGCAAATAATCCCGGTACATATTTAGATCCGGCTCCAAAATTCTTCCCATCCCAATTGGTATTTGATATGGTTGACAATGCACCAATCGATGAGGTGGGCTTGTATGAATAGAATATATTATTCCTTTCTTTATCTTTGAAGCGGCCTTTTAGACCAAAACGTAAGCGTCCTTTTTGATCTTCAATTATAGATAATGGGATTCTTGCATTTATTTTTGCTGCATATTCGTTTTCATCTGTGTAATTGTGGTTTTCAGTCAATGTCCTGAATTTCATATTATCCATATTTTCATTCGTTCCTTGAATAAATGGATAGTTCCCATCCGATAAGTCTTGTGTTATACTAATACCTTTTTGTTGAAAGTCGATATATCGTTCATTTGGTCGGTCTTCACTTGCTTTTGAATAACTCAGATTCCAATCTAAATCAAGAGAGTTTGAAATAAGATGTTGTCCTCTTAATGAATAGTTTTGGATACGTTGATCCTCAAGCCGGCGGTTTTTGTTTCTATTGTTATCAATACCTCCCTTTGTTTCTCTACGTGCATCTCCTGTATAACCGGTCACATTACCATTTGCGTCATATACCGGCTCAATTCCTTTATACCTTGCCCGATAGCGGTTCTCTCTGTCATCACGCCAATTGTAAATAATGTCGGCTGCGATACTATTGTTACTGTTTATCTTGTAGTCGATTGCAGAAGAGATACTTCTGCGTACACGTTGTACGTCATACTTGCGTATGTCAAATTGGGAAACATAAGCTTTATTTTTATCATCTTTGCTCCATACTGCTTCAATATTGTCCGAACCATAATCTTTATTTTGCAGCGATCCGCTGACTACTACACCCAGTTTGTTGTTTAAGAATCTATTACCATAAATAAATGATCCTGAATACATTGCTTTTTCCCTGATAGGGACATAACCGCCCGATATTGTTGCAGAGATGCGTTGTTTGTTTGGAGTGGCGCGAGTCACCAAATCTACCGATCCCCCAATTGCATCAGCGTCCATATCAGATGTTAGTGTTTTGCTGACCTCAATATTCGAAATCATTTCGGCAGGGATCAAGTCCATCTGTACATTTCTGTTATCTCCTTCAGCCGATGGAATTCGGTTTCCATTCAATGTCACTGAGTTTAGTTCAGGAGCTAAGCCTCTGATAATGATGTTCCGTGCTTCCCCTTGATCTGTTTGCATCGTTATGCCGGGAACACGTTTCAATGCATCTCCGATATTTGCATCCGGAAAACGTCCTACTTGGTCGGATGATATTACATTTGAAATATTTGAATTTGTTTTTTGTTGATTAAGTGCTTTTGCTTGCCCTCTGAGCATTTCACCCATTACCACAACTTCATGTCCCTCAACAGAACCTTCTTCCATTATAATATTTGTCACCGTATTCTTCCCGGCATTTACAGTTGCTGGAGTTACTGATGGTTTGAAACCTATATATGTAACTTCGACCTGATAAGTTCCTTCAGGTACATTCAAAAATTCAAAATATCCATTTTGATCAGATATTGTATAACGGTTAAATTTGTCTAAGCGAAGTGTAGCACCCGGTAGAGACACTGCACTCTTATCTTTGACTATACCCGATATGAGTCCTCCACCTTGAGCAAAGGCATTCGCCATAATGGCTAACATTGTCAATAATAGGAATGTTCTTTTTTGCATAACTTATTATAAAATTAAATCTTTTGCAAAAGACGGCTTTTTGCATTTCGTTAATGTTTACAAATTGTTAAGTAATTATGACGAAGCTTATGATTGAGATCTATTATCTATACTAGCATGCACTTTATCTTAATTGTATAAAAAAAAACTATTGATTATTTGCTAGTAAGAAATATTTGATTTACTTTGCAAATATTTCCTACTAGCAAATATATTTATATGGAAGCAATCTGTAAATTGAAAGATGTTTATAAAGCCTTATATAATTTTGAAAAAGAATTTTCAGATAATCATGGTATTACGATTAATGAAGGGATGATTCTTTGCTGTATGAAAGATGGTAAACCTCGTTCTGCAAATGAATTGTGTGAATTTGTAGGGTTGTCCAATTCTCGTGTATCAAGAGTGATAAATACAGTTGAAAGCAAAGGTTATATTACCCGTCAGATGGGAACTGTTGATAAACGTCAGATGATATTTACATTAACTGACGCAGGCAAAGCGAAAATATCAGAGATGTTGAAGCACGAAATGAACTTTAATGAATTAGGCTCTCAGTTATCAAAATTGATGCTGTGAGATTTATTTTCATTTATCTATATTATTGCTAATAGCAAATATGTTTAATAGGATATAATATTAATTGATAAAATATGAAGACTTTAATTATTGGAGGAGTGGCTGGAGGAGCAACTACAGCTGCCAGATTGCGCAGAATGGACGAAAGTGCAGAGATAATCTTGTTCGAACGTGGTGAATATGTATCGTATGCCAACTGTGGCTTGCCTTACTATATAGGTGGTACTATAGGTAAGCGTGACCAACTATTTATTCAGACAGTAGAAGGTTTTACAAAACGGTTCAATATTGATATACGTGTACAGGCGGAAGTAATCAGTATCAATTTGCAAGATAAAACTATAAAAGTTAAAGAGTTAATAACAAATAGAGAATATATAGAGAGTTATGATAAATTAGTTGTGTCGACAGGTGCCGAACCAATAAAACCATCTCTACCCGGAATTGAAGATGAACGCATATTATCGCTTCGTAATGTGCCCGATATGGATCGGATCAAAAAATATCTGGATACGAATAAGCCTAGGCGTGCAGTTGTTATTGGTGGTGGATTTATTGGACTGGAAATGGTTGAGAATTTGCACGATGCCGGTCTCGAAGTTTGTATCATAGAACGGGGAGATCAGGTAATGACTCCTATCGATTACTCAATGGCCGCTCATATTCACCAACATTTAAGAAGTAAAGGTGTCGGTCTGTTATTGAAGGAAAATGTTGTCGGATTTACCTCTCTCGGGAAAGAAATTGAAATTAGTTTAGAGAGTGGTGTGAATGTTGTTACTGACCTTGTTATACTAAGTATTGGTGTTCGTCCTGAAACGAAATTGGCAAAGGAAGCCGGTTTAGAACTTGGTAGCCTAGGAGGAATAAAGGTTGATGAATATATGCAGACCTCTGACAAAGATGTATATGCACTTGGTGATGCTGTAGAGGTATATAATCCGACAATTGGTAAACAATCGCTAATCCCTCTTGCCGGACCGGCCAATAAACAAGCTCGCATAGTGGCTGATAATATACTGAATGGGAATCAATATTCATATAAGGGAACAGTAGGTACCTCTATTGCAAAGGTGTTCGATCTGACAGTTGCCGCTACAGGTGCATCATCCAAATTGCTTGATAGGGAAGGTATAAATCACATAATTTCTTATACACATGGCAGCTCTCATGCCGGATATTACCCGAATGGGTTACCCTTGTCAATTAAAATAAACGTTTCATCTACAGATGGAAAGCTATTAGGGGCACAGGTAGTAGGCTTCGATGGTGTGGATAAGCGTATTGACTTATTGGCACAAGTCATAAAAAAAGGAGGAACAATATATGATTTGCAAGAGATAGAACATGCTTATGCTCCTCCTTATTCGTCCGCAAAAGATGTTGTAAATATGGCCGGTTTTGTGGCTGGGAATATATTGGAAGGTAAAGTACAGATCATACAGTGGGATGATATAGCCCGATTGGATAGAAGTAATATCTTGATAATAGATACACGAACGAAAGAGGAGTTTGATATGGGGCATATCGATCAGGCAATAAATATTCCGGTCGATGAAATACGTAATCGATTGTCAGAAATACCAAAGGAAAAAAAGATTGTTTTGTATTGTGCCGTAGGGCTAAGGGGGTATATTGCTTCACGTATTTTATTACAACATGATTATACTAGTGTCTATAATCTGTCAGGCGGATATAAAACTTATTCGATAGCAGTTGCTAAGCAAACGAGCGATAATGCTTATGTCGCAAAACAATATGCTGTGCCAGATGCAGCTGATGGCGATATACAAGATATTATTAGTATAGATGCTTGTGGTTTGCAATGTCCGGGACCAATAATGCAATTGAAAGAAAATTATGACAAATTAAATGAAGGGGACAGATTGCAGATAAAAGTAACAGATCAGGCTTTTGGTGAAGATTTGAATGGTTGGTGTCGCATGGTGGGAGCAAAACTTATTAGTATAAATAACTCGGCAGGGGTGATTACAGCATGTATCGAGAAAGCAAAACAAATAAACTCTAATGAAAAAATACAGGTAAATGACGGTAAAACATTGGTCTTATTCAGTGACGACATGGATCGTGCATTGGCTGCATTTGTAATAGCTAATGGTGCTGTTGCATCTGGCAAGAAGGTTAGCATATTCTTTACATTCTGGGGATTAAATGTTATAAAAAAAGAGAAAAAAACAAATGTCAAAAAAGATTTCTTGGGTAAAATGTTTGGGATGATGCTTCCTTCGAACAGTAAGAAATTAGAAATCTCAAAAATGAATATGGGTGGTATTGGTAGTCGTATGATGCGTTATATAATGAAAAAGAAACACATCGATAGCTTGGAATCGTTGATGTTGCAGGCACAAAAAAATGGAGTGGAATTCATTGCTTGTTCTATGTCTATGGATGTAATGGGCATCAAAAAAGAAGAGTTGGTGGATGGCATTACGATTGGTGGTGTAGCTGCTTATCTGGATAGGACAGAGCGCGCAAATACAAACTTATTCATATAACTCACTTGCTTATCCCTACTAATAATGAAATTATAGGAACAAATTAGTCTGGTTTAGGTATTTAATATGAAAGTCATAAACTGTTTCTTTGTTAGAATAAACTAATGAAGAAACAGTATGATTGAGCATAGTGCAGAATGGTTAGGCAAACAACTTCGATGTCCATCAGGAAAAGAGGCGAAGGAAATAGGCGAAAATATGTTTCAATCTAATCATAATATGATTCTTGAGAGCATTAATCATTTGGCTTTATCTTCAGATACACACATTCTGGAAATAGGATTTGGCAATGCAAAACATTTAAGTTACCTGTTCAACAAAGAAAAACAGTTGAAATACTATGGCATAGATATCTCTAAAGAGATGGTCGATGAAGCTGAAAAAAATAATGATAGTTTTGTGAGAAATGAAAAGGCCGTGTTTCAACAAGTATGTGGCAATGGGTTATTAAGTTTTGAGAATGAGACTTTTCATAGTTGTTTTACAATCAATACGATTTATTTTTGGCAAAACCCTCAGTTTCATTTTGATGAAATATATCGTGTTCTGAAAGAAAAGGGGCTATTTGTAATTTCATTTATCGAGCAATCTTTTGGGCAAAGATTACCTTTCACTCAAAAAGATTTTATTTTCTACGAAATTGATACTGTAGAAGCATTTCTCCATAGATCGGGTTTTCAACAAATTGAAACTTATCAGTTAGTTGAAGATGCTATTAGTAAAAATGGACAAAAAGTAATCCGTCCTTTTGTTATAATGACAGCTACAAAAAACACTAATTAAGACTTCAAAATGCTTCTCTCAATTATTGTTGATAATATAATTTAACCTATTTCAATGCTCGCACCACCAATAACCTTCCATCGCTTATCTATTTTTTTCCATGTCCTAAAAAAACGAACTTTATTATCTAATTTCACGTCACCAAGGGAACCTTTTATATAAACAATTGTAGAGACAATTGCAGTGTCTCCAAATACTTCTATTTTTCGTTCCACACAATCTACATTTTCTAGGTTCGGTTTCAATTTATATGTTGCCAAATCCATTTCTTTAGTAATAATGTCACCTGTAGGAATATTAAATATGAGATTGTCATGAATAAGCTCGTCCAAAACTTCTGTATCAGAATTTTTCATTGCTTTTAAGAGCTTCTCTTCATATTGAATTATTTCTTTTTCCATATATGTGTTATAAATTTAATGTTATATTTTCATGAAGGTAATTATAATTTGTTTACTATATAGCTAAAAAAGGAGCTGATTTAAGTTGTTTTTTTAGATTAGAATCTTTTTGGAGAGTTTAATTATATATATGAAATATTTAATTAATATTGTATCTTTGTTCTATCTCTTTGATTTAAAAGAGCCCGAGAATATAACATTTTGTTATTTCTTTCAAGAAAAAAAAGAATAATCCTGTTAGTAAAATAATTTATAACCTTATCCCCAATTCAATATTGGAAATATAATCATACTACAAAAAATAGAAGTTATATGAGAAAACTCTTTTTATTAAGTGTCTTAGTATTCATTACGTTTACTATTGCTGCACAAGTTCCTCAAGAATTACCCGTCGATCCTCAGGTCAGATATGGAAAGTTAGAGAATGGGTTGACGTATTATATTCGTCACAATGCTTATCCTAAAAACAGAGCTGAATTTTATATTGCACAGAAAGTAGGATCTATGCAAGAAGACGATTCTCAGTCCGGATTAGCACATTTCTTGGAACATATGGCTTTTAATGGTAGTAAGAATTTTCCGGGACGAAAAGGGATGCTTGATTATTTGGAAACGATAGGGGCTAAATTTGGAGCTAATGTGAATGCATATACATCGTTTGATAATACAGTATATAACTTATCGGCAATACCGGTAAACCGTGAAGGAGTAGTAGACTCGTGCCTGCTTATATTGCATGATTGGTCTGGCTTCATCACTTTAGAAGATGCTGAAATAGATAAAGAGCGATCTATTATAAAAGAAGAATGGAGAACAAGAGGTAGCGCTCAGATGCGTATTATCGAAAAGCAATTGCCTGTTCTGTTCAAAGACAGTAAGTATGCTGACAGAATGCCTATCGGAAAAATGGAGATTGTAGAGAATTTTAAGTATCAGACATTGAAAGATTATTATCATAAATGGTACAGACCCGATTTGCAAGGAATTATTGTTGTCGGTGATATTGATGCAGATGCAGTTGAGGCCAAAATAAAAACAATGTTTGCCGATATACCTAAACCCGTAGATCCGGCAGAAAGGATATATTATCCCGTGCCGGATAATGATGATCCACTGGTAAGTGTAGTGACTGATCCCGAAGCTGTTAACACTTTGGTTACTCTATACATAAAACACGATATATTGCCTGCCGAAGTAAACAAAAGTCAGGCCGGGCTTATTGTCTCGTTCATGAAAAATCTTGTTTCCAAAATGTTTGCAGACCGATTGGATGAAATATCGCAAAAGGCTGATGCACCTTTCGCTGCTTCTACTGCTTTTGATAGGGAATTTATTGTTTCCAAAACAAAAGATGCATGGACAACGATCGTACTTAGTAAAGAAGGAAAAATAGATGCTTCATTAGCAAGTCTTGTTCGTGAAAACGAACGAGTAAAGCGGTTCGGATTTACTGAGGCTGAGGTTGAAAGGGCTAAAGCTAGTTTGTTGCAAAATTATGAAAACACATATAATAATAGAAACAAGCAGGAGAATTCCTCATATGTAGATGAATATGTACGCAGTTTTATCGATGATGAGGCTATACCCGGAATAGAGTATGAATATGACTTTATCAAAAAAATAGCACCTATGATCACTGCACAGGCAGCAAATCAATATTTAAAAGAGATATTTACAGGTAAAAACATTGTTATATCTGTTACCGGACCCGAAAAAGATGGAGCTGTATACCCATCTACAGAAGAGTTACTGAATGTATTCAATACAGTAGAAGCTGAGGATATAAAACCTTATACTGAAACGGTATCTAATGAACCACTTATCAACCAATTGCCCAAAGCCGGAAAAGTGGTTAAAGAAGAGAAAGATACAAAAATGGATGCAACAGTATGGACTTTGTCCAATGGAATGAGGGTTGTAGTTAAAAAGACAGACTTCAAGGACGACCAGATTATTATGTCATCCATGGCCTATGGAGGAGCTTCGATAGTGCCGGATAAAGACATCTATAATGCGAGCTTGGCAGATGCGGTTCCATATATTGGTGGAATAGGCAACTTTAGTTCAACCGACCTTAAAAAAGTGTTGGCTGGTAAATCGGCTAATGTAAATACTGATATTAGCAAGTGGACACAAAGTATTAACGGTTCATCTACCATAAAAGATATGGAAACATTATTGCAGTTGACTTATCTTTATTTTACAGCTCCGCGCAAAGATATAGATGCTTATACCTCTTTGACAGACTTGATTAGAGATCAATTGAAAAATGTAGATGCAGACCCGGCTACAATATTAAGTGATTCGACCAATGTAGCCATGTATGGGAATAATCTTAGGACTAAGAATATGAAAATTAAAGATTTGGATAACCTTGATTATGATCGGATTATCGAAATCTATAAAGAAGCATTTTCCAATCCGGGATCATTTGTATTTACCTTTGTGGGCACGATTGACGAAGTTGTTTTAAAATCATTAGTCGAGCAATATCTGGCATCTCTTCCTTCAGGCAATAAGAATGCAACATATAAAAATGTTGATTTTAGTTTAAGGAAAGGTGTATATGAGAATTCATTCGATCGAGAAATGAAGAATCCTAAAGCATCTGTATTTAATCTATATAGTGGAAGTCTGAAAAGAGACCAAAAAACAACTATGGCTCTAAGTGTATTGAAGCAAGTGTTGGATATGGTATATGTGGAAACCATACGAGAAGAGGAGGGAGGTACTTATGGTGTTCGGTCTCAGGTTAGTATAGATCGTATTCCGGATGGACAGACTTTGATCCAAATGACATATGATACCGATCCTGAAAAAGTATCATCTCTAAATCCGATTATCTATAGGGAACTTAAAAATATTGCAGATAATGGGCCAAAAGAAGAGAATTTTAAGAAAGTAAAAGAATATATGGTAAAACAGTTTCAGGACGATATGAAAGTTAATGGATATTGGAATATGATTCTGAGAACTAAATATTTTTATGGAGAAGATGTATATAGTGATTACATGAATATTCTAAATTCATTAACTCCGGACGATATCAAAACGGTAACTAACAATGTATTGTCGCAAGGGAATTCTATTGAAGTAATTATGCTTCCCCAAAAATAGTCCGGATAAGATTTTTTAGATACATAAATATAAACCTTCTCATACAAATGAGAAGGTTTTTTTATGAAATAAATATCAAGAAAGAATCGTAATCTATCAAGAATTTATGTTTATTTTGTATAAATAAAAACTCTGTAAATGGATAGAGATTGAAAAAGCCAATACACAAATATGAAATATTATCATATAATACTCTTTCTTGCTTTTTTATCATTAAATACTGCATGTGCAGATAAAAAACACCCTGTCAATTTTTATTATTGGAAATCGAAAGTTTCGATAGAAGAAACTGAAAAAAAATATTTCAACGAATTAGAAAGTAATAAGCTGTACATCCGTTTTTTTGATATCGATATCGATGGAACATCAATTAATCCAAAAGCTAAAATATCCTTGTTTGATCCCACAATATTAGATGCTGAATACATTCCTGTCATATATATAACAAACAGAACTTTTTTTGAAATGTCTGACAGTGAAAATGAAAGACTAGCAAGTAAAGTATACAACCTTATAGATCAGATTTGTACTAAAAATTCGATATCTCAAATTCACGAAATTCAGATAGATTGTGATTGGACACAGAAAACGAAAGATACTTATTTTGCTTTTCTGAAAAATATAAAGAAGATATCCGATAAGAATATCTCATGTACAATTCGGTTACATCAAATAAAATATAAAGAATCGACAGGAGTTCCACCCGTTGACAAAGGCTATTTAATGTGCTATGCAACTTCGGATCCTACCAATTCGGACGAGAAAAACTCTATCCTTGATATACCTTTACTAAAAGATTATACAGCAACGATAAATAGTTTTCCATTAAAATTTGATATTGCTTTGCCATTATATTCGTGGGGGATAATAACTAACCATTTGGGGCAAATTAAGCTGATAAACAATGTCAGCCAAGATAGTCTTAATACATCCTTCTTTAAGAAAATTGATAATAATCTCTATGAAGTACAGGATGATTTCTTTTTTCAGGGAATATACGTAAACAAAGGCTTTCGTTTAAAAATAGAAACTATCTCGCCGCAATTGTTAGACGAAGCAAAACAATATTTAGATAAAAAAATAGATCAGGATTATAGTATTGTTTATTATCATCTTGATAAAGAATTTTTACGGCATTTTACTATTGCTGAACTACAATAAGTTAGAAACTGAAATATGAAAAAAACGCTCACATACTTCCTCTTAACTTTACTGTCAATAAGTAAAGCTTACTCATGTGGTCCTTATTACGAACCTGATTCGGAATATTATAACTTGTTTATGCAAGAAATAATTGACGACCCTAAATACTATCCATTTTTGTTGACTCTCGATAATGCTTTTTATTCAGTCGGAGAAGGACAAGACAATACAATCAAAAATGAAAACATTGAAGAATGGCAAGCCTATTTCAATATCTCTTATGACGATGCTTATTATTTAGTTTTTTCAACAGGGAAAGAGGATATAGATAACTTAATTGAAGGTCGGGCAACAAACGATGTGAATCTGAAATTTGCAACATCTTCATTTGTCAAAAAATATAAGTCAGCTTTGCACTACCTTTCATATGCCAAGTATTTAGAGCCTTATATGGCAATTGTAGACTCTAATTCGGGATGGAACTATTATAGCGAAAATAGAGCAACGGCAGATCAATTAGATTATAACGATGTCATTGTTAAACTGCAGGTAGGATGGAAAGAAACGAAAGAAAATGAGCTAAAATTGCGCTATGGATATCAACTGGTTCGTTTAGCTCACTACACACTTCGGTACAAAGAGGCTATTGATTTTTTCGATACTTATGTTGAACCACTCAAGTACAAACCGGCAATGTACTACCATGCACTATCTCAAAAAGCTGGAGCTGAACGTGGTCTGGGAGATGTAATGGCTGCAAATACAAATTTTTTTCGGGTTTTTTCTAACTCAAAAAATCTGAAAGAAATGGCTGTGAGATCAATGCGATTTAATGAAACGGTTAATTATCAAAATTTCATAGAAGTAGCTAAAACTGTAGAAGAGAAAAATGATGCCTACCTTCTATTTGGCTATTTCTCATTCAATAATCCGTTGAATAGTATAGAGAAAATAATCCAAAACTCACCTGATGCTATTCAGGCAAAAGTACTCATGGCACGTGCCATTAATACAATAGAAAGAGACGTAATGGCTCTGGACTTCTATTTCTATTATTCTTCATCAGGTAAAGATATGTCGTTCAAGAAAATGTCTGACAAACGATATCCTCTTTTTAGTGATACTAAAATAATTGAGTTTTTCAATAATACTTTGGCTCTGTCCGTTAAGATGTCAGAATCGAAAGAAGTAAAAGATAAGAATTATTGGTATCTCACCACTGCCTATCTCTATTTCTTGAACAAAGACTTTGTTACAGCCAAAAATTATTTGGCAAAAGTGAAAAATACAAATGCCAAATATACAACATTGACTAAGAATTTGGCAATGTATATCGATATAGCTGAGATGCCTCGGATAACAGCATCTCAAGAGGTGCGTTTGTATAAAGAATATAAGAATATATTGACTGCAAAAACCGATTTATATTCAAGCGAAGGAGAGGGAGTTGCTTACTCGACTCAAAATTTTATTATAGATGTGCTGGCGAACCGTTACTTTCTGCAAGGTGATTTTGCTAAATCATTTTTGTTGCACAATGATCTATCCTCTCTGACCGATAACCCCGACTTGAACCTGTTGATGGCAGTTGAGGATTTCTATAAAAAGACAGACAAAAATGAAATGGAGCAATATATAGCTCAGAATATATCAAAAGATAAAAAAACAGATGTCTTAAAAAGTATAAATTATATTCGTGGCATTGCCTGTCTGACTAAAGGTGATCTGAACGAAGCTGCTGTTGCTTTCAGAAAATCATATCAGGTTGATAGCATTCCTTCCTCAATGTTTGGATATAACAAAATTGAATGTTTTTCTTGTAGTGATGTTATGGAAACAGATTACTTGAACGAATTTCCTTTTATTAAACCATATATGAATGGCGGTGAGCTTGCAGAAGCCTTGATACGTTTGCAACAGGCTGGAATCAAAAATGATGAAAAAGGAGCTAAGGCAAACTATCTGTTTGGTAATTTCTATTACAATATAACAGTTTCGGGCTATTATCGGGAATTTGTCCGTTTTGGAGATAGCTATTTTAAGAATCAATTCTTCCGTAAAATTGATATTTATGATAATATATATTTCAAGTATTATCAAACTTATTATGAAAATCCTGTGTCTTTGTCTCAAACCTATTTGGAGAAAGCATATAAGAAAGCAACAAGCGATGAATTAAAAGCCCGTATTGTATTCGCTTTGTCCAAATGCGAACAAGAAGCACATAATGAAAAAAATAATGTAGGGTACTACGATGATAACATTCTTATAAAAGACCGCTTCTATTTTAAGGAAATGATGAAATACAAGCAAACAGTATTTTTTGATGTTGTGAAAACAAACTGTAAATATTTTGATTATTATGTTAACACATATACAAAATGATTAGATTTCGAGACGTCAAAAAAAACTAAAAAAAGAATGTTTTTTTACCTATTTAGAGCTTTCGGAACAAAAGCAATTTATCGTTTAATTTAAAAATGTATCTTTGCAAAAGATAAAATATATAGCATAAAGAAATAACAATATATATGTTTTTATTATCTCTATTGGAAAAGTTGGGTAAATATGCCCTTCTTATGAACAAAGTGTTTTCCAAGCCTCAACGATGGAATGTTTTTTTTCGTCAATATATGGCTGAAATGAACAAGCTTGGAGTAAACTCAATCTGGATTGTAATTATTATTTCATTTTTTATCGGAGCAGTTATCGTTGTTCAGATCAAATTAAATATCGATTCTCCATTTATGCCGCGTTGGACAGTTGGTTATGTGTCCAGAGAAATCCTAATTCTAGAGTTTTCGTCTTCCATCATGTGCCTTATTCTGGCAGGGAAGGTTGGGTCTAATATTGCATCCGAAATCGGAACTATGCAAGTGACAGAACAGATCGATGCACTGGAAATAATGGGGGTTAACTCTGCCAATCATATCATATTGCCTAAAGTGTTGGCATTGATGTCATTTATACCCGTACTAACAGTGATGAGTATATTCTGTGGAGTTGTTGGTGGATATGGAGTCTGTATTCTGGGTAATGTGATGGATACCGGTGATTTTGAATACGGAATACAATCCTTTTTTAAACAGTTCTATATTTGGTATGCTATCATCAAGACAGTAATATTTGCATTTATCATTGCATCAGTTGCGTCGTTCTATGGCTATACAGCCAAAGGAGGTTCGTTAGATGTTGGTAAAGCAAGTACCGACTCTGTTGTTATGAGTAGTATCCTCATATTGATCGCCGATTTGCTACTAACTCAATTAATAATGGGATGATAGAAGTAAAAAATTTGACAAAATCTTTTGATGGGCGTATGGTTCTCAAAGGGCTCAATATAATATTTGAGGCAGGTAAAACAAATCTGATAATAGGACGTAGTGGGTCAGGGAAGACAGTCTTATTAAAGAATTTGGTTGGTCTTATCCGTCCTACAAGTGGTGAGATTCTATATGATAATCGAAACTTACCAAGTATGAGTGCGAAGGAAGTGAAGAGTCTTCGTCAGGAGATGGGTATGATATTTCAAGGTTCAGCATTATTTGATGCTATGACTGTTTTCGAAAATGTCAATTTCCCTTTGATGATGTTTTCTAATATGTCTAAAAAGGAACAGATAAAGCGAACTGAATTTTGTTTGGAACGTGTAAATCTGAAAGAATCGGGTCATTTATATCCATCAGAAATCAGTGGAGGTATGATGAAACGTGCAGCAATAGCCCGTGCCATATCACTAAATCCTAAATATCTGTTTTGTGACGAACCGAACTCAGGTCTAGACCCTCAAACATCACTTGTTATTGATGATCTAATTCATAGCATTACGCATGAGTATAATATGACTACAGTGATCAATACCCATGACATGAATTCGGTAATGGGTATCGGAGAAAAAATATATTTTATAAAAGAAGGAAATGTAGAATGGCAAGGAACTAGTAACGATGTAATGTCTTCGACAAATGAGTCGTTTAATGACTTTGTTTTTGCTTCAGATTTATTTAAGAAAGTAAAAGTTGCAGAGAACGAAGGCATAAAACTTGACGGTTAGTTGTTCTGCCTTGATTAAGTTAAAACTCTATGAAAGTAATATCATATAATGTAAATGGCATCAGAGCTGCTGTCAATAAAGGTCTGTATCAATGGATGGAACAAGAAGCACCCGATGTTCTATGTTTACAAGAAATAAAAGCAACAGAAGATCAGATTGATGTACTTACAATACAATCGCTAGGATACAATTATTATTTTCACCCGGCAGAAAAAAAAGGATATAGTGGTGTAGCTATATTGACCAAACAACCCCCCGATCTTATCAAAATTGGCATGGATATGCCGGTTTATGATCGTGAAGGACGTGTTATCAGGGCTGACTATGGCGATGTTACCATAATCTGTGTTTATATACCTTCGGGAACGATGGGAGATAGCCGACAAGACTTTAAAATGCAATTCCTTGCTGATTTTACCCAATTTATTAATAATCTGCGGAAAGAAAGACCGCGGCTATTGATTTGTGGGGACTATAATATTTGTCATAAGCCAATTGATATAAATCATCCCGAACGTCACACTAAATCATCCGGATTCTTACCCGAAGAGAGGGAGTGGTTTGACCAATACATTGCCGGTGGATTGATAGATACCTTTAGGGTATATGATCAAAGTCCCGAAAAATACAGTTGGTGGAGTTATAGAGCAGGTGCCAGAGGTAAAAATTTAGGTTGGCGTATTGACTATCATGTCATCACCGAAGAATTGAAAGATAAACTTTGTGGAGCAACAATATTAAATCAAATCGATTATTCAGATCATTGTCCGGTTGTTGTCAATTTAGACATCTGAATATAAATTTAATAGATACTTAATAGATTGTTATAGATAAACCTTTTGACTATATTTGTTGTTTATAATGCGACAAATTGTTCTATATATAATAAATAATAATGGCGAATTTACTAGATATAAAAAACTTACATGCCAACGTAGAAGGCAAAGAAATACTAAAGGGATTAGATTTCGAAGTAAATGAAGGCGAAATTCATGCTATAATGGGACCCAATGGTGCCGGAAAAAGCACTTTGGCTTCGGTACTTGTCGGTAATCCTAATTTTGAAGTTACAGAAGGAGAAGTCCTATTTAGAGGAGCAGATCTCCTTGAGATGGATCCCGAAGAAAGAGCACGGGAAGGTCTCTTTTTAAGTTTCCAATATCCGGTCGAAATACCGGGTGTTAGTATGACTAATTTTATGCGTGCAGCTCTTAATGAAGTACGTAGCCATAGAGGCGAAGAACCTATATCAGCATCCGAGTTTCTTAAACTAATGAAAGAGAAGAGAGAATTGGTAGAGTTGAATAAAGACTTGGCTGGACGTTCAGTCAATGAAGGTTTTTCGGGTGGAGAGAAAAAACGTAACGAGATATTCCAAATGGCTATGCTTAACCCTAAACTGGCTATTCTGGACGAAACCGATTCGGGGTTAGATATCGATGCTCTTCGTATTGTTGCTTCGGGTGTGAATAAACTTCGTAGCAAAGAAAATGCAACAGTAGTTATTACTCACTATCAACGTCTGTTAGACTATATTAAGCCCGATTTTGTACATGTGCTCTATAATGGTCGCATTGTAAAAAGTGCTGGTCCGGAGTTGGCTTTGGAGCTAGAAGAAAAAGGTTACGATTGGATAATAAAAGAATTTCAGTAATGGTAGAAACTCAGTATATAGACTTGTTTTCCCAACACCGAAATACAATAGATTCTAAATCGGTAGCCGGAATAAACAGTCTGAGGGATAAAGCTTTTGCAGCCTTTAAAAAGCAAGGTTTCCCTACAAAAAAAATGGAAGATTATCAGAATATAGATATTGCTTCCGAATTTATTCCCGATTTTGCAATGAACCTCAATAGAATGCCATTCAAAGGGAATCCTTATATTGCATTTAGGTGTGAAGTTCCTAATTTATCAACAAATTTATACTTCGTTTTAAATGATATTTTTCATGAGGAGAATATTCCTCAACTAACATATCCCAATGGCGTTTTCATTGGCAGCTTAAAACATTTTGCTGAACAAAAGCCGGAAGTATTTAGTAAATATTATGGTCAGATAGCTAATATAGACCGTAATAGTGTTACTGCATTCAATACAATGTTTGTTCAAGATGGTTTTGTTATATATGTGCCTAAGGGTGTGATATTAGAAAAACCGATTCAGTTGATAAATATTCTGAAAAGTGAATTTGATACATTGGTAAACCGCCGTATCTTGATCATAGCAGAAGATGATGCCCAGGTGAAACTATTGATTTGTGATCATACGGTTGATGAACCTCATTTTTTAGCAACACAAGTCACTGAAATCTTTGCAGGTAAAAATGCTATTGTTGATTATTATGATTTGGAAGAAAACTCAGACAAAGTCACTCGCTTAACAGCTACTTATGTCCGTCAGGAGCAATCTTCGAATGTTTTAGTCAATAATATGACGTTGAATTGCGGTGTAACGCGCAATAACTATCATGTGGAGTTGGCCGGTGAACATGCCGAAGCATACGTTTGTGGTATGGTGATTGCAGATAGAAAACAATATGTTGATAATTTTGCCTTTCTAGATCATGCCAAGCCTAATTGCCAAAGCACTCAGTTATTTAAATATGTATTGCAGGACGAGTCTGTCGGGTCGTTTTGTGGACGTATTTTGGTAGAGAAAGACGCTCAGAAAACAATGGCATATCAGACAAATAATAATTTGTGTTCTTCGCCCGAAGCCCGGATGTACTCCAAACCTCAATTAGAGATATATGCGGATGATGTAAAATGTTCGCATGGACTTACAACTGGTCAGCTAGACGAAGAAGCCTTATTCTATTTGCGCTCACGTGGTATTCCGAAAGATGCTGCAAAGCTACTCTTGATGCAAGCTTTTACAGCAGATGTATTGGAACATGTGCGTATAGAACGTCTGAAAGAACGTTTGCAAGATTTGGTCGAAAAACGTTTTAAAGGTGAATCTGCCCGATGTGGAAATTGTGCAGTATGCAAATAATAGATAATAAGTATTTCATAAAATTTATTATCGCTTTAAATTCTCAATTTAATGGATATAAATAAAATACGGGAAGATTTTCCGATACTGGCAACGAATATTTATGGTAAGCCCCTTGTCTATCTCGACAATGGAGCAACCACCCAAAAGCCACGTTGCGTGATAGACGAAATAGAGAATATATATTACACCACGAATGCAAATGTGCATCGTGGTGTACATTGTTTAAGTCAACAAGCAACAGACCTGACCGAAGAGGCTCGGCTTACGGTACAGTCGTTTATCAATGCCAGAGACCATAAAGAAATTATATTTACAAAAGGTACCACAGAATCTATAAACTTAGTGGCACATAGCTTTTGCCAGCAATTTTGTAACGAAGGTGATGAAATTATTATTTCAGCGATGGAACACCATGCTAACATTGTGCCTTGGCAACTGCAAGAAACTATCAGGGGGATAAAGCTCAAAGTGATTCCTATTGATGAAAAAGGGGATTTGATGTTAGAGAAATTGCCGGAAATGATAACTCCTCGTACACGTCTTATCTCTGTTACCTATATATCTAATGTATTAGGAACAATAAATCCGGTCGAGAAAATAGTACAAATTGCCCATGATGCAGGAGTGCCTGTCCTTATCGATGCCGCACAGGCGGTTCAACATCAACAAGTAGATGTGCAAAAGTTAGATTGCGACTTTTTGGTTTTTTCTGCACATAAACTATATGGGCCTACAGGAGTAGGGGTACTCTATGGAAAGGAAGACTTGTTAAATCAAATGCCACCTTATCAAGGAGGGGGTGAAATGATTGGGACTGTGTCTTTTAAGAAGACTACATTTAATGAACTTCCATTCAAGTTCGAAGCAGGTACACCAAACTATGTTGACATCATTGCAACAGCTACCGCAATAAAATATATAAAAAATATAGGGCTTGACTCAATAAAAGCATACGAAGATCAGTTATTACAATATTGTACTGAAGAATTACTGAAAATTGATGGCTTACGTATTTATGGAACATCAGACCATAAAAGTAGTGTAATCTCTTTTTTGGTTAATAATATTCATCATTACGATATGGGAATGCTTTTAGATAAAATGGGAATAGCTGTCCGTACTGGTCATCATTGTGCCCAGCCCCTTATGGAAGAGTATGGGATAGAAGGAACCGTTAGGGCATCATTAGCATTCTATAATACGAAAGAAGAAATCGATCTGCTTGTAGCAGGTATAAAACGTATCGTTACCTTGTTTGGTTAATGTTGATCGATTATTCTAAAAGTTTTTTTTCAAATTATAAAAGCTTTGTGTACATTTGCAAACTAATTTCGATATAGAATGAAAAGTAGAATTCTTGGTATTTTATTATTAGTATTAATATTTACTTCTTGTGGCGAATACAACAAAATATTGAAGAGTAAAGACCCCGAGTTGAAATATGAATACGCGAAGAAATATTTTGATGAAAAAAGATATGGGCGCGCTATTACCTTACTCGACGAAATTATGACGACCTATACCGGATCGTCTAAAGAACAGGAAATCGTTTTCCTTATGGCTCAGGCCTATTTTTATAATCGAGATTATGTTTCTGCCACTCAATTCTATACTCGTTATTATACTAAATTTCCGAAAGGAGAGTATGCCGACCCGGCACGCTTCAATGCTGCTTATGGATTATATTTAGATTCTCCCGATGTGAGGTTAGATCAAACAAGCACTATCAAGTCAATCCAAGAATTTCAAAACTATCTCGAATATTTTCCTCAAAGTGAAAAGGCCAAAGATGCTCAAAAATATATGTTTGAATTGCAAGAAAAATTAGCATATAAAGAATTTCTTGCTGCTCGGCTGTATTTCAATCTGGGACTTTATCTGGGTAACAATTACGAATCGTGTGTCGTAACAGCCCGCGAAGCATTAAAAAGTTATCCCTATTCAGTATATGCAGAAGAATTGCAGTTTATGATTGTCAGAGCACGTTTTGAGTTGGCTGAAAATAGTATAAACGAAAAAAAACCGGTTCGATACAGAGACTTGATGGATGAACATTTTAACTATAAAAATATGTTCCCGACAGGTAAATATTTAAAAGAATCGGAACGTTATTATCGTAGAGCATTAAAAGTACTTGGACAAACTATTGATGATGCAACCGGTGTGGCAGCAGCAGAAGAGGGGATAATTCCTGCTAACTAATAAATAAAAAACAATAAAAGATTTCAAAATAAAGTAACTATGGATTATAGAAAATCAAATGCAGCTTCTAATACTGTAACTAGAGATATGATGTCTCTGTCAGAAAATACAGGGAATGTATATGAAACTGTGAGAATTATTTCTAAACGTGCAAATCAGATCTCTGTTGAAATGAAACAAGATTTAGATAAAAAACTTCAAGAGTTTGCTTCATATAATGACAACCTAGAAGAAGTTTTTGAAAATAGAGAGCAGATCGAAATTTCACGTTATTACGAGAAACTTCCGAAACCAACTCTAATTGCAGCACAAGAATATACAGAAGGAAAACTATATTTCCGTAATCCGAATAAAGATAAGGAAAACTTCTAAGTAGAAATGATACAACGTATTCAGACCATATTTTTCTTATTAGTCAGCATCCTGATGGCAGTTACTGTTTTTAGTCCACTAGGAGAGTATGTGAATAATGAAAATATATCTTTGCTATTCTTTTCCTCAGGAGTAGGTGGTACTATATTTCATGCAGAATATCCGACATGGGGTATTATTGTGTTGGCAATAGTATGTGCTATACTTCCTCTTGTAAATATATTTTTGTATAAGAATAGGAAAATTCAAATGAAGTTAGGGCGATTTACATCACTCTTGATCCTATTTTTGTATGTAACAATATCTGTTTATTCTAATTCCATAATATCAGGTAATGATTTGAAATTTATAGGTATTCAATATGGAATTGTCCTTCCGTTAATAGCTTTAATTTTGAATATATTAGCTATATTGAGAGTGAAGAAGGATGAAGAGCTTGTAAGATCAACAGAGAGGATACGCTAATTATTTTTTTGATATAAATGAGAAGTTGGATCGTTTTAATACAGTCCAACTTCTTTTTTTATGACTATATTTGTTTATAACAAAGGCAATAATGTAATGAAAAATATACCTGATATAAAGCAATTTCGGTTTAAAGATACTTCATTTGCTAACTTGATGAATAAGCGCATATATAACGTATTATTAGTTGCGACTAAATATGATTCATTTATGTTGGAAGATGATGGGCGTATCGATGAACAGATTTTTAATGAATATATGTCGCTCAATTTGCGCTATCCTCCTCGTTTTACTCAGGTATCTAGTGATGCCGATGCTTTACGGGAATTAGAGGAGAATCATTATGAGCTGGTTATCCAAATGCCAAATATGGATGATGTTGATATGTTTTCATTAGCTCGGACTATAAAATCACGTCACGAGGATATTCCTTTTGTTGTACTTACTCCATTTTCTAGAGAGGTATCCAAACGCTTAGCAAAAGAAGATTTATCTGCTGTTGACTATGTGTTTAGCTGGCTGGGCAATTCAGATTTGTTGTTAGCTATTATTAAGTTGATTGAAGATTCGATGAATGTGGAACACGATACTCAAAGTGTCGGGGTACAGGTCATATTATTGGTCGAAGACTCCATTCGGTTCTACTCGTCAGCTTTGTCAAACCTGTTTAAAATAGTATTAGAAGAGTCCAAGAATTTTTCGAAAGAAGCACTTAATGAGCATCAACAGATGTTGAGAATGCGTGGTCGTCCTAAAATTATGTTGGCCCGAACTTATGAAGAAGCTGTTGCAATATATTCTAAATACAGTAACAATATATTAGGTGTAGTTTCGGATATGAGCTATATGCAAGGAGGAGTAAAAGAGAAATTAGCCGGATATAATCTGGGTAAATGGATAAAGAAACAAGATAAGTTTTTATCAATTGTTTTTGCATCGTCAGAGACTCATAACAAGGTATATGCCGACGAATTGGAATGTAGTTTCATAGACAAAAATTCGAAAAGCTTCCCTCTTGATCTTAAAAAACAGATCATGAATAACTTTGGTTTTGGTGATTTTATTATTATTAATCCTGAAACTAACGAAGTAATAAATAGGATACGGAATTTAAAAGATTTACAAAAGAATATTTTTACTATTCCCACAGAGTCTTTGGCATACCATATGTCACACAATCATTTTTCTCGTTTTTTCTATTCACGTGCCATATTTCCGATTGCAGAATGGCTAAAAAAATTAGATATCTCTGATTTTAAGGATGTGGAGGATGCCCGACAAATGATTTATGATGCAATAATTGAGTACAGGCGTATTAAAAATTCAGGGATTGTTGCAGTTTTTGATAAAGACAGGTTCGATGAATTCTCAAATTTCGTTCGTATCGGGAATGGTTCTCTAGGAGGAAAAGGCCGTAGCATTGCTTTTATGGACAATATTGTAAAAGAGCATATAGAACTTAATGATTATAAAGATGTCTTGGTCAAAATACCTCGTACAGTAGTACTTTGTACAGATATTTTTGATGAATTTATGGAAACTAACGATTTGTATCCGATTGCTTTATCCGATAGGCCTGATGAAGAGATACTTCGTTACTTTCTGAAGGCAAGTCTGCCGGAGCGTTTAATCGAAGACTTTATGGCTTTTCTGGAAGTTGTTAGAGCTCCTATTGCTGTTCGCTCATCAAGTTTATTAGAGGATTCCCATTATCAACCATTCGCCGGGGTATATTCTACTTATATGATTCCGTCTTTGGACGATCGGTACGAGACTCTCCGTTTATTGAGTAGTGCTATCAAGGCAGTATATGCTTCAGTCTTTTATAAAGACAGTAAGACCTATATGGTTGCTACACAAAACTTGATCGATCAGGAAAAAATGGCAGTTGTTCTCCAGGAAGCTGTTGGTACAACATACGGAACCCGTTTTTATCCAACTCTATCCGGGGTTGCCCGTTCTCTCAATTTCTATCCTATCGGGAATGAAAAAGCAGAGGAGGGAATTGCGAATATTGTATTAGGGCTTGGAAAATATATTGTGGATGGTGGTGTTAGCTTACGTTTTTCTCCTTACCATCCTAATAGTGTTATTCAGTTAAGTACTTTAGACCTGACATTGAGGGATACCCAACGTTTCTTTTATGCACTGGATTTGCATGACATACAGAAAGAATTTTCAACAAATGATGATTTTAATCTGTTGAAACTAACAGTCAAAGATGCAGATAAAGATGGAGCAATACGTTATATCTCGTCAACCTACGATCCTGTAGACCAAGTCATATATGATGGATATTATGAAGAGGGGCGGCGAATAATTTCTTTTGCCAGTATTTTACAACATAATGTATTCCCTCTCTCTGATATTTTGAAGCAGGCTTTACATATAGGACAAGAAGAGATGGGACGAGCTGTTGAGATTGAATTTGCAGCTGATTTGAATAATAAAGGAAATGGTTGTTTTTATTTACTTCAGATTCGGCCAATCGTTCAAAATAAAGAACTGTCGAATGAAGATCTAAGCAAAATAACGCTAGATGAGACTATTCTTTATTCTAATAATGTATTAGGACATGGCATAACGAATGATGTTTATGATATAATCTATGTGAAGACCAAAGATTTTAATGCCGGAAATAATCAGGCTGTTACGATGCAGATCGAAGAATTGAATAAGCAGTTTTTAGATAACGACAAAAATTATATTTTGGTTGGTCCGGGCAGGTGGGGAAGCAGTGATTCTTGGCTTGGCATTCCGGTCAAATGGTCACAAATTAGTAATGCACGTGTATTAGTAGAATTAGGGTTGGATTCTTATAAGGTAGAACCAAGTCAGGGAACTCATTTTTTTCAGAATCTGACTTCATTCGGAGTTGGTTATTTTTCGGTCAATCGTCATGTAACTGATGGAGGTTTTTTCGATGAAGATTTCCTTAATTCACAACCGGCTGTTTATGAATCGGATTATATACGGCATATACAATTTAAATCACCTATTGTTATAAAAATTAATGGAAAGAAAAAATTAGGTGTTGTTCTAAAACCATCACTCGATAATTGATATGAATAAACTTTTATTATTATTTATTTTTCTAGCTAATATTCTTGTGTTGAATGCTCAAGATAAGGGACATGCTACCTATTACGGAAAGCGTCTTGATAATAAAAAGACGGCCAGTGGTGCTATCTATAGAAAAGATAGTCTGGTTTGTGCACATCGGACACATCCATTTGGAACATTGCTGAAAGTGAGAAATCTGAAAAACGATAAAGAAGTTATAGTGAAAGTTATTGACCGCGGACCTTTTAAAAAGAAGCGTATCATAGATTTATCTTATGCTGCAGCAAAAGAATTAGAGATGACTCAACATGGAGTCGTACCGGTAGAAATATCAGTATATCAAAATATTTTAGATACGACCAACACTGTCATCGATTCCTTACTTAATAAAAGAAGCGATTGATAATGATCCGAAGATTATTTGTTTTTCCATGGTTTAAATACGGATATACCCACCAACACTAATAAAAGTATAGAAGAACAGCAGCCTATAATGAAAATAGTACTTTCATTATGGTCAATTAGCATATTAGATAATGCCGTATCCCGTGTTTCATCTGCAATTATTAGATTTGTATCAAGCAATGGACTGAGGTAGAAAGTACCTCCTAAAATAATTATAATGCTTACAATCCATTTTACAGTGATCCATTTAAATTTAAAGAAGCCCCAGTTTGTCTTGATTCCATAAAATATTCCGATTAGAACTGTTATTATAGCACTTGGTATTACAAGAGCATTATCTATGAGCCGGACAGCCTTGTATTTGATAAACAGTTCGTCTCCTGATTGAACTTCCAGAAGTAGTAATAGTACCATCGCTAATACTCCGACAGTCCATAGCATTGCATAAATTATATGAAGTAATTTTAAAGTTTTTAGTTCTTTAGCATTTAATTTTTTCATTCCTCTTGTGTTATTGTTAAACAAATATAGAAAATCTTTTATGAAATTGATGACAAGTAGATTTCTGAAAAAATAATAACTTAGTAGCTCTTAAAAAAAGATTATATGAATTTAGACAAAATATCGGACGAGCGGCTTTTTCTAAACAATTCAAAAGAAGAAATAAAGCATTGGTGTCAAAATCTATATTACTTTCACTATATGCGTGCTAGGGGAGGGCACAATTGTGAAGGAGATTCATTTTGTGTATATTTTAAGTATAATGGGCGCGAGGATCTTATTGCCAAACTTAAGCAGCTGGAAGTTGTAATCAATGTACTGGATGGAAATTCAATTGCTTTTGACCCTTTCGAGTCTTATTCTATCGACGACTTAGATAAGTTAAAAATGACTATACCCGGATGTAATGATTTGGAGCAACCTCAATATGTTAAAATATTAGGTTTCAAAGTTCATGTTTGGGTTATGAGCGATAGGTTCGAAATATCTGTCTCAGGAACCAAAGATGATAAAACATATAAAGTGTCTGAGAGTGATTTTGATGTATGTTTGAAATTAGAGAAATATTTTGACGAATTGGGATGGAAAAATAGCTTAGATGAAGATATAAAATCTCAGATTCATTGCATCTCGAAAGATAAATATCCGGAGTTATTTTAAAAGGCAAACTAAATGGAAAAAATTTTGATTACATATGCAGTAGAAGGTGAGTTTGTGCCCATAAAGATAGATGGGTATGAATTAAAATACATCCGCACAGGTATCGGAAAAGCTAAATCTGCAATGTACCTTACACAAGCTATTCTTGATTATTCACCAGCCTTGGTTCTAAACTTTGGAACAGCAGGAACATTACATTACTCACTTGGTGATATTTTGGTCTGTGGGAAATTCATTGATCGTGATTTCCAGTCAGCCAATCTACCGGGTGTTGAATTTGAAATAGATAATATACCGTCATTAGAAGATAATGAAATTGTAAAAAAAATACTTTCATCAGATATAGACCTCAAAATTTGTAATACGGGTGACTCTTTTGTAACTGATAATCAGCCTATAGGAGGAGACGTTGTTGATATGGAGGCTTTTGCTCAAGCTCTTGTTTGTAAAGAATATAATATTCCGTTTCTTTCTGTCAAATATGTTACAGATATTATCGGTAAAAACTCAATAAAACATTGGGAAGATAAATTGTCCGATGCCCGTAAGGGTTTGGAGGAATGGTTTCGGTAATGTGCCACACACTATTTTTCTTTTATATTCACATTAACACAAATTTATTATTCTAACTACATCATTTGAACAATTCAGGATATTTGATCTGTATTTTCTATCATATTAAAATGTACAAACAGATCTGTACTAGTCTATTCTTTCCTTTTCTATTATTTGGTAAAGCAGGATAGATCCTAATTTTATTAAATTAAGGATTTATTGCAAAATAGTATTCTTATCGGTAGATACATAATTATTAAATTATTGTTGTTATCGATAAATAAATATACTATGTTCGGACCAATAAAAAGCAAATAAATAAAAAGATATAAGAGTTAAACACCATCAGTAATTGAAATAATTTAGTATCCTAATCTAGTTAATATTTGATTTATCAGAATCGGCCATTTCCGGACTCAGGCTTTACAGATTGCTCTGATTAGGCTTATAATATGTATGTTTTATAAGATAGTTGACTGTTATTTAAAAATAACGCCTCAAATATGAATACTGAATTTATAATGCTATCTCTATTTTTGTAAAGTAGACAAAATATAATGTTTAGACTATATACTTCATTCATAATATTAACTTACAAATATACATAGAGTCGTAGTGATATATAACTATGCAAGTTGCATATACACTCAATTGCTATTATCTGATGTGAATTGTTAAAGTGCTGTTTTCCAATCGTATTGTAATTCAGTATCCGTGTCTCATTTTATAATATGGATTTTGACTAAAGTAAGAACTACAAATTATGCCAATTTTGTATCATAAAGAATGTTTGCATTGCTATAACTACCAAGGCATAGGGCAACCATCTATCGATAAAGTATCTTTAGATGAAAAACAATCATGGCAAATAATATCAAGAGAGAATAATATCCTTGTCGTGTTGGAAGGAGAGTTTAATTTCTCATTGGAGAACTACCCCGATCAACTAATTTCAGAAGGGCAAATGTTGGCTATCCCTTCCGGCTGTAATTTTGAAATAAAAGCTAACCGGGGAAGCACATTCTTATTATTGAAAATTGCATACGATCAGCATCTGACGGCCTGTTTGTCTATGGAAAAGTTAATGAAGGAAGGAGAAAAAAGACAAGAGCATAAGTTGTATCTATTATCTATCAACAATCCTTTTAAAATTTTCTTGGATAGCCTTAACTTATATATTGAAGAAGGTTTGAAATGCCATTCTTTGTATGAATATAAGATAAAAGAAATGTTTTTTATATTCAGAAGTTTCTATACCAAAGAAGATTTGTATGATTTCTTCTATTTACACCTAACGTCTGATTTATCTTTTTCGGATTTTATATATAAAAATTATGAAAAAATCAAATCAGTAAATGAGTTTGCAAAATTGCAAAATACGAGTATCTCAACTTTTCAGCGGCGTTTTCTCCGGGTATTTGGAACCTCTCCCAATAAATGGATGCAAGAGCAGAAAGCAGTCAAAGTATTTCGTGATATTCAAGAGAATAAGCTGAATACAAAAGAAATATGCAGTAATTATGGATTTTATTCACCAGCACATTTACATGCTTTCTGTAAGAAACACTTCGGGCATACATTAAAGCAATTGAGAAGTAAAGAAAATTTAAATAAAGAATAATAGCTGAACTCTTTGATATACAGCCTTTCCTCTTTATAAATAACTAGTTGTTAATTTTATTTACTTTGTGTTAAATGCGATTTGTGCTGATTGTTAAGTTGATATAATATTTTATGTGAAATATCTATCTATCTATAGATATGCGACAACTACTTCTTTGAAAAAATAGAAAGCTAGAATAATAGCAATTATTAATTTGATAAGTGTGCCTCCCAGAAAACCGACCAGAGCTCCAATTCCTGATTTCAAAGCAACATCAATATTTTTTTGATCAATTAATTCCCCAATAACAGCACCTAAAAATGGGAATATTATAATACCCCAAGGCGGTAAAATGAAAAATCCGGCTATAATCCCTATTGTACTACCCCAAGCACCATATTTACCTCCTCCAAATTTTTTTGTACCCCATATGGGGATGTAGTAGTCTAGTATTTGAACTATTATAACTATTATTGCCCATAATATTAAAAAAGGGACAGAAAATTGAACTCTCGATGTAAACTGGAGTAAAATAAGCCCTCCATAACTTAATGGTAAACCGGGTATAGCCGGAACAATACATCCAACTATACCTGCTATTATCAATATAACTCCGAATAATAATAAGATAATATCTACAAGCATTCCCATTTATTACTTAGGGCATAAAGATAATAGAAAGTTTATAATACAATCACTCTTTATTATAAATCGGTTTGTATAGTATGTATATGCTGATTCTTTAACATCATACAATGGGATGTAGAGAATAAAATTCTGCATTTATATATTTTTTATGAATTTAATTCTGTTTTTATGTTTTGTATTTGAATTACTATTACTACTTTTGCGACATGAAAAAAGTAGACTATAGTTTAGATCATATTGATTTGCAGATTCTTCGTATTATGCAACGTAATGCAAAAACGAATAATGTCGATATTGCAAGAGAGCTCGATATGGCTCCTTCAGCTATTCTTGAACGTGTTAAGAAGATGGAGCAGAGGGATGTTATATTGCAATACAATGCAAAAATAAACCCGATTGCTGTAGGGCAGACACTTCTTTCATTCATATTCATTAAAACCAGCGATGTAATTGGCGAGCAAAGAATCGGGATTGCACTAGCTCAAATTCCCGAAGTATTAGAGGTCCATGATATTGCCGGAGATGATGGCTATCTCATAAAAGTAAGAACAACCGACTCTTCGGGCTTAGTAGAACTAATGAGAAATAGCCTTGGTAAAATTGATGGTATTATCTCTACAAAAACAACAATTGTATTGGATACTGTAAAAGAAGAAAGTCAATTGGTGATATAATTAAGGGGCATTAAAGAAATGGCAACAAAAATAAATAAAAATATAGCTTTAGTTATTCTGGCTTATATTGTAGTCTATGTAGTATGGGGTTCTACCTACTTTTTTATCGAGAAAGCCCTCAATAGCTTTACTCCATTCGTTCTAGGATCATTACGCTTTATTTTGGCAAGTATTATTCTGATGGGCTACTGTAAAATAAAAGGTTATAAGCTTTTTAACAAAAAAATAGTTCTCCAATCGGCTTTTATCGGCTTCTTATTATTATTTGTAGATATGGCGGCTATTATTTGGGCAGAGCAACATATATCGAGTGGAGTTGCTGCCATCATTGTTGCTGCTGCAGCTATTTGGTTTGTTATTTTAGATAAGCCTAGGTGGAAATATAACTTCAAGAGTGTTCCTGTTATAACAGGTGTATTATTCGGATTTTTAGGAGTAGTTATGCTATTTGCCGAACAAATAATGAAAACAACAGGTGGTAATGATAAATCCACAAATACAATTGCTCTCATAGTTCTAATCATTGGTTCCATTGCTTGGACCGTCGGTTCACTATGTTCAAAATATATGAGAAAAAACACGAGCCGTAAAGAGCCGGATCTGAATGTGATGGTAAAAACAGCTTGGCAGATGATAACAGCAGGTATTTTATTTACCCTTGTTGCATTATTAGATGGAGAATACGCTCAGTTTAAAATAGCAGAGGTAGCGCCTGTTGATTGGTTTAATCTGCTATATTTAGTGACTTTCGGCTCTATCCTTGCTTTTAGTTCCTATATCTGGTTATTACAAGTCCGTCCGGCTATGGAGGTCAGCACTTATGCTTATGTTAATCCGATTATAGCATTGATATTGAGCCATTTTTTCACATCTCACCATGTTACAATGTTGCAGGTCTATGGGCTTATAATAATCTTGTCGTCAGTTCTGCTAATGAATTGGAATTTGTACAAGAACAGTAAGCCGGTGAGAACGATTGCCGAATTCTGCAAAAAAGGATTACGCTTTGCTACAGATCAAATAGAACATATAACAAAGTCTGGTATATCCGAAAAAGTGGATAAATATTAGATTTTGATTTAGATATAACGTATTTTTTTACTTTCCGACAGAGACACAACTTACATTCATTTGTTATATATTATTTGTAACACTATAAAAGGCTGAAGATTAATTATTTTAATCTCCAGCCTTTTCCATATCGTATTGTGTTGTTTTATTAGAAATAATCAGAAAAATATGGCTGCTCTTTTGGTATAATTTGTTCTAAGGTCTGAATAGTTGTATTATCAGTTCTTATTCTCTCTATCTTCTGTAAATAGTAAGGGGAACGATACGACATCATCATGGTGGTCAGGGTTTGTATATCAATATAAACCGGTTTGCCGACTTTTTCCGATACCACTTCATAATCATTATCCTTATTTCTTATAATTCCAAATGTATCATTATTCCATTTTGCAACAGGATCAGAGATAATAAAATGAAATGGAGTAAATACTTCAGTTTCTTCAAAAGGGAAATTGCTTAGAAATGTTTTTACATCAACAATTCTTGCCATAAAATAAGGCTCTATCGTTTCCTTAATCTCCCCGTCATCCAACAGAAAATGTATGGGTTCATTCTTATATATATTGCCATGTACCTCCGTCACCATCGAATAGTGTGCATATACAAAGTTCCAAAGCCCTTTTCTTGCTTCTTGATCCAGATATATTATGTCTTTAATATGAAATATCTCATCAGCAATCCAGTATAAAATATATCCTTTCGGATTATGGTCTTTATCGTAATATACGGCAGCTATCCTCTCTTCTTCATTTTCCCATCTCCAATATTCTTCCCATTCCTGTTCCTTACGAATAAGAGAACCATGATTGCTATGGGCAAACTTGTCATAAATATCAATTACGTCTTTATCTGTTACAGCAAGTCTTTCTACAAAGCCGCTGACCAATTCATTTTTGGGTATCTGGCTATCTTTTAATACATATGTAAGGTGATCAGACATAATTTCCCATCCCTTACGACGATAATAAGGGATAGAGTAGGGGTATAGATAAGAAATACATTGATTCTTTTCTTTCATTATCCTTAAACCTGTTCTTATCAGATCGCTCATCAATCCCATATTGGCATATTCAGGATATGTTCCTACGCCCGTTAGTCCTCCCATCGAGAATATTTTGCCATGTATATTTACTTCACAAGGGTAAATGCATAATTGTGATACAAGTTGTTCATCATTAAACCAACCAATCACTTCTGCATTTTTTAAGATAGGACGTTTAGCCCGAACTATTTCACCATCGTCATATCCACTTTCCAATAGATCATTATTGGTAACTTGAAATACATATCTCAGTAATTGATTGAATTGGTCAAGATATTTAAGTCCTACAGGTTTTAATATTAATCGTTTTTTTATCGTATTATTATCCATAAATGGCATATTTTCTTTTATCACATAGCAGGTCGCTAAAATTAGTATTATTATTTTAATAATGACATTTTAGTTACAGCAATAAACGAAAATTCAGTTGTAAATTATTCTCGCGTTGTTATCCTAATTTAGATTCATTTTATTTTTCTTTTATAAATTTGGTTAATTAATTTTAATAGCTAATTTTACCAAAGATTTAGTAATCGAAGTTTTTCTTATACTTCGATGAAAGGGAACTCGGTGCGAATCCGAGGCTGTACCTGCAGCTGTAATTCCTCATTAATATCGGTCAGAATTCTAGCCACTGTAAGAAAATACGGGAAGGCTTTTGATCGAGAGGAGAGCCAGAAGACCTGCTAAGTCCTAAAGAAACACCAAGCTTCCAGGAATAGAAGGCAGTGTAATACTCTCAAGGTATTTACCACTATTTTATTAATAGGATTTACAACCTATATTCAGGAAACTCGATGTTTTGTTTTATGCAATTAAGTAAAACAAGATATGAGGTATCGTATATTATTCTTACTGGCAATGTTATTTGTCAGTAGCCATTTGTTAATCGCCCAGATAAAACCAACCATTAGGGGGATCGTAAGGGATAAATCTACTAATGAAGTGCTTGTGGGTGCAACGGTTGTTGTTGAAAACTCAGATATTGCTTTGTCTACAAATACAAGTGGAACTTATCAGATAAACAATCTAGATAGGGGAACTTACAGACTTTCTGCATCATTTATCGGATTTGTTTCAGAAACAAAAATTGTAGATGTGGCAGATACAATAATCACTGTCAATTTTGTATTAGATAATGTTCCTACAACTATTAAAGAAGTAGTTGTGACAGGTACAGGAACAGAACATTACATAAAAGATGCTCCCGTTCAGACAGAAGTAATTTCAGGAACAGCTTTAAAGAACTATGCCGGACGTGATATTGAAGATGTGTTAAGTGGATTGAGTTCTTCATTTACATTTAGTTCAAATGATATGGGGAGCAATATTCAACTAAATGGGCTGAAGAATGACTATATCCTGATCTTATTAGATGGAAAACGAATCAATGGTGATGTAGGTGGACAAAATGACCTTAACCGTATCAATATGCATAATATAGAACGGATCGAAATTGTGAAAGGTGCAGTTTCGTCTCTCTATGGATCTGATGCTATTGGTGGAGTAATCAACTTTATTTCTAAAAAATATGATGATAAGGTTGGTATTACTAATACAACCAGAGTGGGAGAGTATGGTGATATTAACCAATCAAATACTATAAATCTGGGCAGGGGCAAATGGAATTCTACTACATCTTTTGCATTGAAGCATACCGATGGATGGCAGAATACAACTCAAGAATGGCATCGTCAGGAATTGATAAATAATAGTGTCACAAAAACAGTAAACAGATCGACAAACTACACTGCCAGTCAAAACTTATCCTATCAGGCCAGTGAAAAATTGTTATTGACGGCAGATGCATCTTATTACGAGAAATGGACATATCGGCCTATTGGCGAACCTCAGTGGAGATATTATGATTTCTATTACCGCAATCAGACTTATGCTATAGGTGCAAAATATAAATTGAGGAATAAAAATTATTTATCATTCGATACTTCTTTCGATCGGTACGATTATTTCTATGACTATACTAGCCGCGAATATACAGATTACCATGATGAGAATGGCGATAGAATTGTATATTTCAAAGGTGATAGGATCTTGCAAACATCCCAACGCAGATGGCTAAGTAACCTGAAAGGTGTATTTTATCTGAGCGAAAGCAATACATTGAGTGTCGGAACGGAATATATATGGGATAAGCTGGTATCACCTTTCCGTCTGAATGGCGATAAAGCCCATACTTATTCACTCTCTGTCTATGCACAAGATGAATGGAATGTGACAGAACGATTAAATATTACTGCAGGATTGAGATTTGGGCATAACAGAGACTTTGATAATATACTAACTCCTAAGCTGTCGGCTATGTATAAGATGGGAGACTTTAATGTAAGAGGTACTTATTCGAATGGATTTAAAGCCCCTACGGTAAAAGAACTATATTATCATTATTATTCCACAATCATGAGCAAGTATAAAGCTTACTATGGAAATAAAGACCTGAAACCACAAAAATCGAACTATTATGCTATTGCAATAGAATATAATCGTTCTAAAGTAAAAATGAGTCTGACAGGTTATCATAACCAGATACGAAATATGATTTCTTTACAGTCTGCTACAACATCTTATGAAGATAAACTACAACTTGTAGAAGAAACAATGCGTTATGTAAACCTCGCTAAAGGACGCACTTATGGAATCGATTTTAGTTTCGATGTCGACTTGCCTGCAAATATAAAAATCGGTGGTAGTTATAGCTATCTGGATGCAAAAGGGCAGCGCACAGATGATGAGAAAGCAGAAGATTATATGCAATATGTAAACATGAATGCAACATCACATCATAATGCAGCTATAAGGGCGTCATGGTCGCATACATGGACTAAATATCGGTTGGGGGTTAATCTGAATGGACGATACCAATCAAAACGCTATTACATTTCGGATGGGAATGCAGAAGGTTTTCAAATATGGAGGCTGAATACAAATCACTCTTTAATAAATAGATCGAAATATAAATTTGATCTGAATATTGGTGTCGATAATATATTTGACTACGTAGACCGTATACCATTCGGACGTAACAGGAGCAGTGTTTCACCCGGCAGAAACTACTATGCTTCTTTGTCTCTCAAATTTCAGAATAAAACGAAATAATACCTATTTTAAAATTTAATTATTATGAACAAATTTCTAAAAAGCATTTTAGCCTTAGTTCTAGTTACATCTATGAGTATGTTTATAGCATGTTCAAGCGATGACGATTCTCAAGACGAGGATAGAACGGCAGTGAAAGTTGAGAAAAAGCATGATACAGCATTGTTATTATGTTCATTCGGTAGTACTTATGAGCAGCCTCAGGCTACATATGACAAAATTGTAGCCGACTATCAGGCCGCTTTTCCGAATACCGATATTTATGTGTCGTTTACATCTCGTACTATTGTGACTCGCGTGTATTCGAAGCTTCAGAAAGCTTATGCTCAACCAGACTTGTGGCTGAAAGCAATTGGACAGGCCGGATATAAAACTGTCTATGTCCAATCTCTTCACATTATTCCGGGTGAGGAATATTTAAGTTTGATGAATACTGATGTGAAGAAAAATTTTATGGTTCCTTTTCCGGATGTGAGAGTAGCCAAGAGTGCATGTCTATTAGAAACCGAAGAAGATGTGGATGCTGTTGCAAAAGCAGTATACGATTATTATAAGCCACGATTGGACAAGGGTGAAGTAGTTGCACTGATGGGACATGGAAATCCTGATAGCGAATATGTACATGCCAATGAACGATACAACCAGTTGGAAGTGAAACTGCAGGAGTTGAGTGGTAAAAAAAATATCTTTATAGGAACTGTCGATTGGGGACAGAAGATGTTTTCTCATATTCGTGAAGAACTGATTGCTTTTGCTGCAAGAGAAGGAAAAGCAAATAAAGATGTGGTTGTAACACTTACTCCTTTGATGTCTATTGCCGGAGACCATGCTCAAAATGATTTGTTGGGTGATTTGGAAGATGGTCAGACAGCAGAGAAAATTAATCCATATGAAAAAGATCAGGATGCTGAATATAGCTGGAAGTTGAAATTGGAAAAATTAGGTTTTACAATTAGTAAAGATGGTACAGTTACAAGTACTGACGGTTTCAATGTTATTGGGTTGGCAGATCACAAAGAAATTCGTTCTGTCTGGATCAATCATATGAAAGAGGCTGAGAAGAATGCAGAATCATGGAATGAACACTTAGGTATAGAATAAATTTAGTGATAGTTAAAACAATAGCCGTACTAAGAAAATTAGTACGGCTATTGTTTTATAATAAGTTATTAGTATCGTTCTATTTCTTTAATGTAAACAGAAATTCCAGTCCGGCTCCAACTTTGTTTTTTACCTGGATTTCTCCTTTATGGAATAGCACAGCATTTTTTACAATTGATAACCCAAGTCCAGATCCTCCGGTGTCACGAGTTCGCCCTTCGTTTACTCTGTAGAAGCGCTCAAACAGTCGGTTCAGGTATTGTTCCTCTACACCTTTTCCTGTATCATAGTATGAGAAATATAAAAATCTGTCATCTTCCATATAGTTATTAATATGAATCTCAATATTCAACCCACCATAAGCGATAGAATTGTCAATCAGATTTCTGAATATAGAATAAACCAACGTCCGGTTACCATGGATCGAGAGATTTTCCTGTATGTTATCCATTACCAGTTTTACATGATTTTTTTCTAATTTGTCACTCAGGTCTATTCTCACCTCGTTCAATATTTGTAGAATGTTGACAGGCTCTGTGGTGAACTGAGTTGAAACTTCTTCTATTTTGCTGATAAGACTTACATCCTCGATCAGATCAGACAAGCGTATCGATTGTTGATAAGCACGTTCTATAAACTGTTCTTGTTTCTCTTGCGGAAGATTGTGGTCTTGCAATGTTTCCAGATAGGCTCTAAGACTTGCTACAGGAGTTCGTAACTCATGGGCAATATTATTAGTCATTTCCTGTTTCAACAAACGGTTTTTTTCTATTTTGGTAATATTGCGTATTGTAATTTCGAAACTACCATCCTCAAAAACAATAGTTTGAATAGAAAATATTTTTCCGTTTTGACTAATCTGGAATATAGAGTGATTCTTTTCTCTTTCTTTATCATTCAAGAACTGAATAAGAGGGGCAAATTTATCATCGTTAAATACCGATTCTGCATTAAGCACGGGTTTGTCTTCGATCAAATTCAGATATTGAATAAAATGCGTGTTGGCATAAATCTTTTTACAATCTCGAGTGAATATAGATAGACCTTCTTCCGAAAATTGGAAATGGCGTATCAGTTTTTCTCTTTCTAACTCTATCTTATGTTTGATCTTTTCTTTTTGATTAAATATTTCGACAACTTCATTTCCTATTTCTCCTAGTTCATCTTTCGGAAAATCAACATTCTGAGGTAGTGGTTCGTTGTTCTTGATCTGTGTTGTGAAATTTTTTAGCTTAGATATCGATTTACTGAAACGCCCTGCTGTATAGTTCAATAAAATAAGAACTATAATGAACATGGATATGACAATATATATAAATAAACTATCAGCTTTTAATAAACTCTGGGTTTCTATATTGTAAGGTAGTGCAACACGTACATAATATGTATCATATTTTTTTGCATAGTATATATATTCATGCTGCGTAGATGCCGAGAAACGGATGTTATATCCTGTATTTAAATATTGTGCATTCATTATTTCAGGGCGATCCATATGGTTCTCTAACGATTTCAGATCGGTAATATCCCTATCGTATGTGACTACACCATCCCGGCTGACAATTGTAATTCTTACATCTGTCGGGAGGACATCCACCAAGCCCTTCAACTTGGTTATACTAGTATCACTATTTAGTTTGTTCAGATCAATATAATTATGAATAATATCCGAATAACGGTCAAGTCGGGCAATCATATCATCTGTCCGGTATTTACGTTCTTCTCTTTGTTCGAATATAATAATGCTGGTGGCAAACAGAGCAAATATGACAAAGAAATAGATGAAAATACGCTGTTTATATGTAAGCTTCATAAATATATTGTTTTATTGAGAGTTTATTATTTCCTATTTGGATTGAAGCTATAGCCGTAGCCTGTTCTATTAATTATATAGTCTCCATATACACCTATTTTTTTTCTTAATCGGGTGATATGCACGTCTACAGTCCTGTCCAAGACAATACCATTACCTTCCCATGCTTTAGATAAAATGTCGGAGCGAGTAAATGTTTTTCCTTCATTCTGAACAAGAAGTACTAATATATTGAATTCTGTTTTTGTCAGTTCTACGATCTCATTATTGATAGTAACAGTTTTTGAGTCAAGGCTTATAGTCAAGTCTTCGACTGTGAGTGTTCTGTTTCCATCAGATGCTGTAGCCTGCTTGGTTCGTTTCAATACGCTTTTTACACGGGCAATCACCTCTTTGATCGAAAATGGCTTTGTTATATAATCGTCACCACCAATAGAAAAACCTGTTAACATATCATTTTCAGTGTCTTTAGCAGTGAGGAATATAATTGGTGTATTATTACCTTGTTTACGTAATTGGTCAGCCATCCTATATCCGGACATACCTCCCATCATTACATCTAGTAATATAAGCTCATGTTCGGGTGTTAATTTACTAAGAGCCTGTTCGGCAGAATCGGCCAAGTCGACTTGAAATCCTTCATGTTCAAGATTGAACTGGAGTATTTCCCTAATATCTGCTTCATCGTCTACAATGAGTATAGATACATCATTATTGTTTATAGTTTCCATGTCTGATATCTTTTCCCTCAGTCTGATATATAATTGCTTCAGCAATATTCGTTGCACTATCTCCTATACGTTCCAGATTGTGAGATATGGCATTGATATTTATTATATTCTGAACTTCGGTTTTACTTAATTGCTTGTTTTCGAAAGAATCTTGTAAAGATATTCCAATTTGCCGGAATATTTCGTCTACTTTATCATCTTCTTTAATTATCTGATATGCAACATGACTATCTCCGTTTGAGAAAGCTATAATTGCATTGTGAAGCATTTCACTCACATATTCCATCATTTTAGTTATCATTTTTTTTATTTCGATAAACTCAGGTTTTGATAAATCTGTTTCCCGAATAAAATGGATGATATTTAATAACATATCGCCAACTCGTTCCAGGTTGGTGGTAATGTCTTGATATGTAATTATTTTCCGTAAATCGGCAGCCTTTGGTGTAAATTGGAATATTGTGAAAACAACTTCTTCCCGAATTTTTATTTCCATTCGGTCCATGATGATCTCATTGGCTTCAGCTTCATCATATAAAGATTGTATTGTATTATCTTGTAGCAACTTTTTTGCAATTTGCAATTGTATCAGAGCTGTCTTGGACATTAGTTCAAATTCGTGAAGCAAAAGTTCCAATTGCTTCGATTTCATACTTGCTGTCATATTTTTTTTACAAATTATATATTATAAACTTGTTTCTTTTTTGGGTCGGTATTGGCTTATTATCCAAATACTCCGGTTAAATAATCTTCAGTACGTTTATCTTTAGGCTTCGTAAACATTTGTTTAGTAGTATCATATTCTACCAGTTCGCCAAGATACATGAACATAGACTTATCCGATATACGTGCAGCTTGCGACATATTGTGTGTCACAATCACAATCGTATAATGTTCTTTCAGTTCCAAAATAAGTTCTTCAATTCTATTTGTAGATATCGGATCGAGTGCAGATGTTGGTTCGTCCATAAGCAGTACCTCAGGTTTCAGTGCTAGTGCACGCGCTATACATAGACGTTGTTGCTGTCCACCGGACAAGAAAGTTCCTTTCTTGTTGATAGAATCTTTCACTTCATCCCAAAGAGCTACACTCCTTAGACTATTTTCTACAACTTCTTCCTTCTCTGTTTTGTTAAGGCTGATATTGTTTAGCTTATATCCTGCAAGCACATTGTCGAATATACTCATCGTCGGAAATGGATTTGGACGCTGAAACACCATTCCTGCCAAACGTCGGACTTTCATCGGGCTCATATTGAATATGTCTTCACCCTTCAACAATATCTCGCCTGTAGTCGTAATATCAGGATATAATTCATGCATTCGGTTGATAGCACGTAACAATGTACTCTTTCCACATCCTGACGGGCCCATAATAGCAGTTACCGTATTTGGTTTTATTCCGGCACTTACCATATTGACTGCATTTTTGCCCGGTGTATAAGAGACCGAAACATCTCTTAATTCTAAAATGTATTGATTATCTATATTTATTGAATTTTCCATTTTTGTGCTATGCTTTTTGCAAATATATTAATTCCCAAAACAATAAGAAGTAAAAGTAGTGATGAAGACCAAACTAAATCAGCCAGATTGGGATCATTATAAAATTCCCAGATTAAAAGTGATATAGCACTAGTTGGTTCAGATGGATTCCAATTGACCATCGATGCCCCTAAAGCTGTAACCAGCAATGGAGCAGTTTCGCCCATCACACGTGATATTGCTAATAGTGAGCCTGTAAATAAGCCTCCAAAAGCTGAAGGTAATAAAATCCTTAAAATTACGGATGTGTATGAACCCCCAAGAGCCAAACCGGCTTCTTTGAGCGATGTAGGCAACATTTTTATACTTTCTTCAGTTGCACGGACTATCATTGGCAACATCATGATGGCAAGTGCGACACTACCAGCAAATGCTGAATATCCGTACATTGGCTTCACAACCCAAACATATACTATGATACCGATAACGATAGAAGGAATACCTTGTAGTAAATCGGTAAGGCTTCGGATAAGTTTACTAAATTTGCTTTTAGGATTTTCAGCCAGATATATACCTGCCATTATACCTACGGGTATGGCGATTACAATAGCCATCAATAATATAAGGAATGTACCTGTGAGTCCGTTTAATATTCCACCCGGTATAGCTTCGTCACTGATGCGAGCGAGCATGGCCTCCATCGATGTTGGAGCAACTTCCGTAAATAAGCTAAGATTGAATTGTTTGTAACCTTTCTTTATCAGCTCCCACAAGATTAGGAATAAAGGTATTAAAGTAATCCCGGTTAGTATACAGGTGCCAATGAAGAATACTTTATTCTTAGCAATACGATATTTCGATGATGAGAATACTGTCTTTTTCATTTATTTACAATTTTCATTATATACTTGGCTATAAAGTTGATCGATGCTGTTATTAAAAACAGTAATAACCCTATTGCCATTAATGAACTCAGCTTCAATCCATCTGCTTCTCCAAACTGATTTGCAATAATACTGGCCATCGTATTTCCTGTATCAGTAATAGCTTGTGGTATATTGTTTGTATTCCCGATCAGCATAGTCACTGCCATTGTTTCACCTAGTGCACGGCCAAAAGCTAATACATAGGATGCAAAAATACCTGATCCGGCAACCGGTAAATTAACCGATTTGATGACTTCCAGATTAGTTGCACCTAAGCTATAGGCTGCTTCTTTTAAATCGTTGGGCACCATCGAAATAAATTCTGTACTGAGTGACGAAGCATAAGGAATAATCATGATAGCTAAAACTATGGCAGCTAGAAAAACTCCAAATCCTTGTGCACTGAATCCCATGTCGATAAGGATAGGACGTAAAACATAAAATCCCCATAAACCATATACGATGGAGGGGATACCAGCTAGCAAATCTACAATTGAACTCACTACTGTTGCTATTTTCTTTCCTTTAAAATATTCGCCGTTGAATAATGCAATAGACAACGAAAATGGAATACAAAACAGCAGGGCTAGAATGGATGTAATCAGAGTACCGGCTATGAAGGGTAGGGCTCCAAATTGATTGTTGACCGAGTCCCACTCATTGGATGAAATGAATCCAAAAAAGCCGAATGACGAAAATGCTCCTATACTTTGACTGACCAATCCATATACAATACCTGCTGTCAGAACTAAAATAAGACATGAAGCTGCGAATAGTATAATTTTGAATATTTTATCTTTCATTTTACCAGATATGTCCAAAAGTAACTACTTGTATTTCAATTTATTTTATTGAGTAACAACCGGTTGACTATTGTATGTAATAGAGTTGATAATTGCTTGTGTTTTGCTAAGGGCTACTGGAGATAGAGGCGCATAATGTGTTTTAGCTGCCGTATCTTGACCTTCTTTACTGATTATGTAATTTAATAACTGTACTAGAGCTTTGGCTGTAACTTCACTTCTGTTATTGTAGCTCTGTTCTTTATATGCAATTATCCAAGTAAACGTACTGATTGGATATGCTTCAGGATTGTCCGAATTAGTGATCATTAAGCGTGTGTCATCCGGCATATCAACACTTGCAGCAGCCGAAATACTTTTTGTATCAGCTTTGATGAAATTTCCTGCACTGTTTTGAAGTGCTGCAGACGGGATATTCAACGCTAAAGCATATTCAGAACCAATATAACCAATAGATCCTTCAGTTTTAGCTACAATTCCTGCTACTCCCGGATTGCCTTTTGCTGCGATACCGACAGGGAATTTTAAAGATTTATTAGCACCGATTTCATTTTTCCATGCTTCGTTTGCTTTAGACATATAGTCCGAAAAAACAAAGGTTGTTCCGCTACCATCCGACCTGTATACAGGAGTGATATCTTTTTCCGGTAATGTAATATTAGGATTTAAAGACTTAATCTTTTCATCATTCCATTTTGTTATTTTACCTCTATATATATCAGAAATAACTTCTGCTGTCAAATTTAATTCAGTTATGTTCGGTAAGTTGTATGATAATACTACTGCTCCTAATGCTGTTGGGATATGTACGATATCTGCTCCCATATCTTTCAATTCGTTATCAGACAAATAAACATCTGTAGCTCCAAAATCAACAGTCTTATCCTTTAGATTACGAATTCCTCCTCCGCTACCTATTCCTCCGTAGCTTACACTATTGCCTGTGTTTTTTGTATATTCTTTAAATACAATATTGTAGAAAGGGGCTGGAAATGTAGCTCCGGCTCCAGATAGCTTAGAATCGCTTTTTGATGAATTACAGGATACTAGAAGAAGAGCGGAAATAGCTGATAATAATATCTTTTTCATATTTTTTTCAAATTTGTTAATTCTTATACAATGTTATAGGTTTATTGCGACGGTTTGCCTAAGCGTTTGTTACGAAATGGTTAAGATTATTTTCTTCGGATAATAAATAAGTTGTGTTCAAAGTATTAAAATTATGATATATTTAGAATCTTTTTCAAAAGGTAAAGTTATAATAAATAATTGATATCCTTTTGATTGAAAGTTTGTTTATTCATTAGGTAACAGGGAAATTATTTTCCTGTTACCTAAGTTTAAGAGTATTATTTTTTTCTATAATGTCCATTTGTTAATGTTACTTCTATTTCTTCAATTGTATGTTTAGGCATGTCACCGGTAATATCTTCTCGTTTGATGGTCACAGGTTCCGAAATAGTGAAATGATATTTTCCATCAATAATTGTCACTTGTGCTTTACCTGAATCTTTCGATGTCGTGTATTTTGCCATATTATATCTATAGTCTTTTCCTAGATTAATATGTATATAGAGATATTTACCGCCGGTCTCTACTGCATACTTATAATTGGCTAAGTCTGTAATGGTGTATTCACCTTCGCCCTGTAACGTATGTTCAATCGCAAACCTGCAATTAGAGTATATTCCATAGTCCTGTCCAAAGTCAGATACGGAAGAATATAATTCCAAATCACCAGCTTTGGTGCCATAAGCTGAATTCCCAATAACTGAGGAGGGATAAATATAACTAATGTCACCAACCTTAATTGTATAGAAATTATCATTCCATACACTGGAGTCACTATCGTCGTCTTTACATGCACTGAATAACAGAAAATAAGACAAAATTCCTACTAGCATTAAATACTTTCCCATGATTTATAAGCTTATCGTTATACAAATGTTATTTGTACGACAAGAGAGAAATGTAATAAAATGTGTCTTGGCTAATTTTAGTTATTAGTGAGATGTATTTAAATAACAGATAAGGCGCAGATTTGTTTAAAACAAATTTAATTTTATTGTTTTTTTTTATGATAGGGAAATAAATTTTATACGCTAGGTAATTATTCCTATCTATTTGTTAGTTTATATTAAAATAGCTATTGTGTATTTATTGGTTTGATATTTAATGTGTTATATGTTGATTGCTCTTTATAGGTTGAACTCCAGATTGATAAAAACATATTGTTCAGAAATATTTCTGTTCGGATTTATATTTCGAAAATTAGGAGATATTTTTAATTGTTTTATTGGTTGAAATTCGACACCACCTATTATTAACTGTCCATCCAATGTGTTCCAAGGGTCAACAAAAGTAGATGGTTTTGATGAATCCATTATATCGTATCGTCCATATACTCTCCATTTAGGAGCAACTTTTACGGAAGCATACGCCGAATATCCGAAATAATCTTTGCTTTGTATGAAATCTTTGTTAAACACTTTGTTGTATTCTACACCTGATGATATCTTTTCATTTCGGTAGCCGGCAAAAAGAGCTAATGTATATTGGTTTTTATAGGTTGCATCAGTTACATTTTCGGGCAATTTACCTCTTTCCGCTTCGTCTTCAGTATACACATCTCCATATACTCGTAGTGCTATATTAGAGATTGGGTGAACAGTCAAGCCTCCACTATAACGGAGTGAATTGTCTTTTTTTACAACTTTGTATCCTTCTCCATTTGTTATACTAATGTCGGCAGATATTGTGGGGTTAAATGTATATTGTGCCGTAACCCCAAGGTCTACACTAGGCAACATTTTATTGTTATCCTGAAATGATTTCAGAACATAACGATGCTTCCAGTATTCTTCTTGTGTATTGAATCCGAGCATGCCTATTTCACCGATGCTTATATCAAAACCTTGGTCTTTCCAATTTATAAAAGCATTCCTGACATATACCTCCATGGCTCCCGATGAAGATTTTCCTGATGCTCCATCTATGATCACTTGTGCCTGTATGGTTGGAGTTATTCTATAATTGTAGCCTAGGAAAGCTCTGGTGATGTCAAAGCCTGATTCTTTTTCTGCACCTCTAAATCCTTGGCTAAATTCTATAAAGCTTCTGGCTATAACTTTTCCGGATGGTTTGAATGGTTCGCTATCTTGTGCTTTTAATTGTATCGTAACAAATATGGCTGATAATAGCAGGAAAAATAACCTAAACTTTTGCATTTATTTCGTTATTGAATTAATTGTACAAATGTAGAATGCAATAACGTAACAGATCTAATTATTGTGTTAAGATTCTGTTGCGGTAATATTAAATATTCGGTAATTTGAAATTTATTTTTTGCAGATATTAGTGAAGCTACACCATTTACAAGCTTCACCTGTAGGTGTCTGTTCAAATGGTGTTTGAGGATCGAACAGTTCCTCTAGGCAATTGTCGAAATGGATTTTAAAATCTTCTCTGTAAGGAGTGAAATCTTCTATTACGATATCTTCTCTCTCAGGCTTGTAGATTACATCCGGATTAAATCTGGAATCGAACAGATTACGTAAATAATATATCCCCGGTTCTATTATAGCTTCTGGTTTTTCGAGCAGATATAAATGTGCATACATAAAAACTTGCATAACAGCCTTCGGTCTGTCTTTTATCGTCTTGTCAAATAAGTCGTTCATAGACTTGTAACGTAATACACCCTTACCTGTTTTATAATCAATAATACGAGTGTTGCCTTTTACGGAATCAATCCTATCTATAAAACTTTTCAGGGATACATTTTTTCCGGATGGCAATTCATAGTCAATTTTTATTCTTTTTTCTGATTCTATATATACAAATGGAGTTTGCTTAGCATCGGTCAACAATACTTGCTTTATATATTTTCGTAATACTTCACCTGTTAGATAATTTTGTCCTGTAAGCTTTTTTACTTTGTCGGTTTTAAAGTAATTCTGAGCAAAAGACCGCGTTATCATTTCGGTCAGTAAATCATCATCTTTTCTTATTTTGTGCAATAAGTCGGCAGTAACCATTTTGCCTGTAAAGGGCTTGTAAAGCCATTCCATAACAGAGTGGAAGATAGAACCAAATGTACTGGCCTCTATTGTTTCTGCAATTTCATCTTCTTCTTCCATCATTTCGATGACAGAAAAATAAAATTGAAGAGGACAGTTTAGATACATATTTATGGAGCTGGCTGACAGGCTGCGGTCGCCACCGGCGAGGAATGCATTCATCTTTTCTAAAATCTGTGGAGTTTTAGAAATGGATATGGCAAGGCTTTCGTTCGAAGATACTTTATAAGTTGCAAGCTTTTCTTGTATTTCAAAACTATCAGGATACAAGTGTTTCAATTGTTTGAAGTAGCGGCTTACTTCGCCCGATTGCAACCCTTCGGTGCGCGTATCGTAGAGAAGATAAATCCGTTTAGCCCGATTAATCATTCTATAGAAGTGATAAGCGTAAATGCTATCCTGATGTTCATAAGTAGGTAAGTCGAATCCTTTTCGGAGATTGTATGGAATGAAGGAGTTAGCTGCTTTTTTAAGAGGGAATATTCCCTCATTCATTGATAGGATAATAAGATTGTCAAAATCTAAAGCACGGGTTTCCAATACACCCATTATCTGTAATCCGGATAAGGGTTCACCACTAAATGGTACACTGACTCCCTGTATCAATTTTTTTAGAAGTTTGAAATAAGTTTCGATACTCATTTCGGGAGAAATATATTTTGTTGCTTCTTCCATCTTGTTTATTGTTTTGTAATATTCCACAATAAACTCACATTCTATATCGACAGACCGTGCATTTGTATCTTCCTTGTCGTTTTGTTCACCTACCTGATAGAGCGACGTTTTTATACTAGCTAGTATAGATTTTAAATATTCAGGTATATCATGCCAGTGTTCTATTGGCTTAAATATTAGTTTTAATAGAGGATGATTTTGTAATTCGTTATACGATACTATTACCTTATTATATTGTACAATGTTTTGTCTTAGACTTCTGGCCTCTTCACCTACTGTATTGGTTATATATCGATGGTTGAGGATCGCCAGCACCGGGCGATAATAAAATCCTATGTAATTATCCGATCTTCTAATATTACGTTGAATATCGAATATGTATTCAAGCAATCCCGAAACAGATGTATTGCCCAGACTATAACCCATTGTCACATTAATCTTATCTATATCAGTGGGTATCGAATATAATGTAGGTAGTAACAGATTTTCGTCGGGCAATACCAAGGCCGTATTCATAGCTTGATCGGACGATACTATTTGCTTTTCGTCCATCAATGATTTAATAATACTGTGTACATACTTAGCCTGACCGACAGATGATGGTATTCCAATTGCTTGCACAATTGGTAGCTCCATCGTTAAACTTTCAGGTTCGAGTGACAATTGGGAAGGAAATAACATCCTGTTCTTACTAATGAAGAACGATGCTTTATTTTGTGCATCACAGACCAAGGGAGAGGAATAGTCCCAATAAAAATCGGCAATACCTTGTTTCTGCAGATACTTCAAAAAAGTTTCTTCCGATTTGCTGTGTCCGTTTAGCCCTATAAAAATTATTTTTTCGAATGGTAAGTCAATATCTTCCTTTCGTATAGTCTTTTCACAGATGTCCCGGAAAATCATACCTTCATAAGCTAATCCCTTTTCGCGGAGTTGCCTGCGCAGAGTTGTATATAGCTCGAAGAGAACTTTCCACATTTCGAGAAAATCTTTCTTTTTATCATTTTCCCCTATTGGTAAAAAATTAGACCAGAATCGTCTTATGGCCTCAACTTGTTCTTCTGTCAGAAAGTCAAAACCTGCATCTATTTCTTTAAGGTCATATATATTTCGGAAAAGTTGTTCTGCATCTACGAGGTACTTATCAACATCGTCAAAGTCATTCAACAGCATTTCGCCCCAATATAGGAAATCATCGAAAGTTTCGGTTGATGCACTGATTTCTTTATAAATATTATAAAGCATAAACAGCATTTCTATCCGATCCGCTTTTTTGTAAGGACTTAGCTTTTCAAAGAGATCGGTAACTGTTAGTATATCGGGTGAGAATATAGGCTTCTTCGCTATCTGTGATAGATAGTGTTGAAAAAATATACCGGCACGCCTATTGGGAAAAACAAACGTGAAACGGCTTATATCTCGCTCATAGGCTTTATAGTATGCTTGCGCAACATTATAAAGAAATGGAATCATTTTTTTCTGTAAGATTATTTACAAAGTAAAGGATAAATTTGTCCATTACAAATTCGGATCGAATCAATTATTTGGTATGGCTTTTTTCTTTTGTTTTTAAGAACTTCAAAATATTATAAAAATAGGGGAAAAACAATATACTATTTCATACCTTTGTTTTGCTTTTAGCTAATTTGTTATAAAATAGTATGCATACGCGAATAATAGACGAATTCGGGCTACACATCGAAGAAGCCCAAGCCCGTTTGAAGGGTGTTGTTAAAGAAACTCCGTTACAGTATCTAAACTCATTATCTCAATATTTCGAATCCAATATTTATTTGAAACGGGAAGATTTGCAAGTTGTACGGTCGTACAAGCTCCGTGGGGCGTATAATATGATTAACAGCCTAGATCCGGAATTGTTAAAAAATGGGGTTGTGTGTGCGAGCGCCGGAAATCATGCTCAAGGATTTGCTTACAGTTGTAATGAATCAGGAATAAAGGGAGTGGTTTTTATGCCTAAAATAACTCCAAAACAAAAGATAAAGCAAACCAGAATGTTCGGAAACGGACATATTGAAATACAGCTGAAAGGTGATACTTTCGACGATTGTGCCACTGTTGCAAAAGCATACGCTGCCGAACATAATATGACATTTATTCCTCCATTCGATGATCCTCGTATTATTGAAGGACAAGGAACAATAGGATTGGACATCCTGAAAGAAATGCCCGGTACACCTATCGATTATATTTTTATACCAATAGGTGGGGGTGGATTGTGTGCCGGTGTGGGGGCATATATCAAAGATTTTTCACCAAGCACAAAAGTAATTGGTGTCGAACCTGCCGGAGCTCCGAGTATGGATGCTGCCTTGAAGGCAGGGCATCCTGTTACACTAGATCATATTGATAAATTTGTAGACGGTGCCGCCGTTAAACGTGTTGGAGATTATACATATGCAATATGTTCGAAAGTTATTGACGAAATGTGCCTAGTGCCTGAAGGTGAGGTTTGCACTTCTATACTTAAATTATACAATGAAAATGCAATCGTAGTTGAACCTGCCGGAGCTTTGAGCATTGCTGCATTGAACCATTATGCAACCGAGATACGAGGCAAAAATGTAGTCTGTATTGTTAGTGGAAGTAATAATGACATAGACCGTATGCAGGAAATAAAAGAACGGTCATTAGTTTTCGAAAGGTTGAGACACTATTTTATCATCCGTTTTCCACAACGCCCTAATGCTTTGAGAGACTTTGTCAATGATGTGATTGGAGAACATGATGATATCGTTCGTTTTGAGTACATGAAGAAGAACGAAAAAGAGTCGGGGCCGGCTCTGGTTGGTATTGAACTTGATTCTATTAATGAGTACGATCACCTCATTACACGGATGCATGAATATGGGCTTGATTTTACCCTTCTTGATCCTGATAGTGATTTAGGTCGATATTTGGTATAATCCTAATAAATTATGACTATAATACGTTATAATTAAAGAGTTGTATTTTATCCATCATATTTTAATATATCCTGTTCTTGTTGAAGAAATCTCCTATCAGATTTGTTATCTTGATTTTATTTTCACTCTTTGTGCAAAATGAAATTTATGCTCAGGTAGATAGTTTATATATTGAACCATTTGAACAGAAATTGTCCGGACGTGTCTATTTTGGGAAAAAATACTCATCATTGACTTTAAAGTTTCCAAACGAAAAAGATTATGAATATCATCCTAACAATCCGGTAGGGATCGGTTTAGGTATTTCATGGAAAAACTCAACTTTAAGCGGAGCTTATGGCTTTGGTTTCATGCGAGATAAGAGTAAAGGTAAAACAAAATCTATCGATTTTCAATATCATTACTATGGGCAGAAAGTTATTTTTGATGTGTTTTTCCATGATTATAAAGGTTTTTATATGCGTAGGGAAGATGATGATAGAAGCGATAATATAACTTTAGTCCCCGACCTAAAACTGGTACAATATGGCTTTTATAGCCAATATGTATTTAATAACCGCAAATTTTCATATAAAGCAGCATTTGGACTGTCCGAAAAGCAATTAAGATCAGCTGGCAGTTTTCAGTTAGGAGGTGGAGTTTATTATACTAAAGCTTTATCAGATTCATCTTTAGTTTCTTTTGATAATTACAGACAAAAGAATTTTCAAATTGGAGTAAGTGGAGGCTATATATATACATGGGTCATAAAACAAAAATATTTTGTTTCAGGAGGCTTGTCTATCGGTATAAATGCCGGTTCAGATAATATTCGCAATTTTTATAGTGATAAAATCGGATTCTATCCATCGTTTTTTCCACGTGCAGCAATGGGATATCATGCATACGATTGGTCAATTGGTCTATCGTATGTCAATAATCGAATTTCTCTTCTCTTTAAAGATGATAGATCTGTATTTTTAGATACCGGAAGTATACAACTTACATTTGTGAAACGTTTAAATCTACATCCTCCAATCGTAAATAAGCTCCCGAAACGTTTTCGTTAGTCAAATTAATCTGCTAATTTTTTATAATATTTAGGAGTATAGTCTGAAAATAGTTCAGGATGGAATATAGCTCCAAAATCTTTCAGTATCCGATCCGGATGTATTGGAAGGTCTTCATAATAATTTGAATATAAAGTATTACTTCCCCATATTCTTTTATTTTTAAAAGCATTGAAGCGTGCATAGAGTTTATATTCTTTTTCCAAACTGGTATAAGTCATGTCAGTTGGTGAGTAGTATTTTATGAGCCATAGATCAGCATCATAAGCCTTGTCTAATACCGCTTCGAACGAGAGTGGCAGAAAAGTATTAGATTCATTGTCAGACCATATATAGTCTCCTCCTGCATCAGCCAACATATTCGCCAAATAACTTTTTCCTCCCGGCACATTCCAATTACTCTGATATTTGGAGTCTACTAAAATAGTAGGCTTCGAAGAAGCACTTTTTACTTTATCTTTGATCTCATTATAATTTTTTACAGTTTCATTAAATAATGAATCAGCTTGCTGTTCTTTTCCTACAAATAAGGAATAGAAGCGTATCCATTCAGCTCTTCCCAAGGGTAGTGGTTCTGTATAGTCAGGCGTTTCTATGATCGGAATTTTTGTCTTTTCCACATTTCCATAGGTTTGTCCATTGATGGGGGATGCCAATATGGCTTCTGGCGACATCATGATGATTTTTTCCACATCGGGATTGCTAGCCATACCTAAATCTATTATACTACCATTCTTTATTCCATCTTGGATATAATTAAATTTTACATATTCCGACTCGCATACCCCTTTTATTATATTGATATTGTCCAATTCATTAAGGGTAGAGCAGTGAATTGTAGAATAGGCAACCACTTTTTCTAATGGGGTTCTTACAAGGATACCTTTCGGTAGATTAGTTGGCACTTCTTTCTGTTTATCGACAAGAATATATGTTTGCAATGTCTGTGTCGTATCCCAAGGATTTCTTATAGATACAAGTGTATAATTCTCATATTTATTTACTTGGAAACCTTGTGCATAATATATATGATATGGCGTATCTGGATTTTGGCTTTGTTCTATCGATTTTTTATGATTGCAACTACAAAATAAAAGTGATAACAGAAATAACGAGAGAAGGAATATTTTTACTTTCATTGTTTTTTTACTTTATTACTAGCTAAGTTAAAGATATTAATAAGATTTATTATAACGAATGTATGCTGAATATTTGTAAAAAATATATAATATAATTATTTATTTTCGATTTAATTTGTTATATGTTTTGTATAGTAACAGGAAATATATTTAATTTGCATAGTTTATTATTGTGTGTACCGTACACTTTTCTAGAGAAATACACTCAGAATATACTATAGAGGTTTGCATATTTTGTATTTACTATGTATTATTTAAACACAAATACTATATACAAATGAAGGTAAATTTAAAAATAGATAGAATATTACTTTTGGTGATATTTTTTTCTTTTACTCATATTTCTTTTGCTCAAACAACGATTGGTTCCGATTTAGAACCTATTTCGGGTACTTTGCTCGATTTGAAGGAATATGCACCTGATTCAAATAACTCTACAGCAATTAAAGGATTGATACTGCCTCGTGTTAAATTGACTGATAAAAATCAGTTATATCCTATGTTCTCCAATAATGTTACATATACAGGACAAGAAAAAGTAACTCAAGATATACAGCATATTGGTTTAGTAGTATATAATACTAATAGTGGTGAACCATACAATTTTTGTCAGGGTATATATGTCTGGAATGGTGATCAATGGAGTGCTCTGTCAGATGGTGATCTCGAGACATTTACCGATCCTCGTGATAGTGTCGTTTACCCAATTCAGACTTTTGGTTCGGCAGGTACTTGGATGTTAATCAATCTACGTGCGACAAAAATGCCGGATGGTAGTTCTATTGATAGAGGTGTTTCTTCTAATTTGACTGATAAACGTTATGATTATCCCAATTTAGATGTTTCTATATTGGATGAACATAAATCATATGGACTGCTTTATTCGTGGGCAGCAGCTACGAATGGTTATACTGCTACCACAGACCATTCAAACGATTCTAATCAAGAACAGATACAAGGTATATGCCCCGATGGTTGGCATTTGCCAAGTGACTATGAATGGAATATTTTAGAAAAAGAAATTGCAACTCATCCGACTCTATATAGTACTAATACTGTTGTAGATTGGGATGATAGCTATTTTACAGAAGTCTCTGCTAGAGGATCTTATGGTACCAGCTTATTGTCTACAGAACTGGTAAATGGGATAGATTCTAATGGAAAGAGCAAGACAGCCTGTGAAAAAGGAGGTTTTAATGTTTTATCTGTTGGCTTTATGGCAGGTGGAGATTATCAAACTTATGGGCAGTTGGCCAATTTCTGGACAAGTAGTGCTTATGTCAGCCAAAGTAATAATACTTCCTCATGGGTACGTGCTTTCGGAACTTTTCTAGGAAGTCAGGTACTCCGAAACTTTGGAGCTCGGAATATCCTTTTTTCTGTTCGTTGTATCCGAAATTGATATATTTTTATTCGAACTTACCTCAGAAGACCAATTTCACGAATGATAGTAGGCAATAAACTCTTGCATGGGAGTAAGCTGATTGTTGGAATGGATGAGAGTGGAGAATTGATCTGGAATATAGAATAATTAAGAATAGAATCCTGTTGGGTATAAAATTTCAAGGAGAATGTTAGAGCTTTAGTAAACTTCCTGTAAAAGTTTATGCACGAATGCTCCACTCACTTTCCTTTAGGGTACGAAAAAAAGGAGAGTGAAGGAGTTAATCTTCGAAATCTTTATCCTTATTGATTGTCGTTAAATTAGTAAACTCGTTCACTCTTTGAAGCGTTCCTTTACCCATTCATATTTTTTATCTCCTACATACCGTTGCTCCGGTTTAAACTGAGTCGAAAAAAGGCTTCGAGAATCATCATAGCCTTCATATTTCAAACCAGTTAGGTCAGAAAGTGAGTATATGAAATCACATGTGGAATAAGGTCTGGTGGTATCAAATATTAAGTCGGTTCTGTTTCTTTTATAATTGGGAGATAGCCACACAATAAACGGAACCTCGCACATGGGAGGTGATACCTTTTCGTAGGCATGCCCTGCAAATTCTCTGTAATCGTACAATTCTTCGCCATGATCAGATAGATAAATCATAGCTGTTTTTTGATTTTTCTCTTTCTCTAATGATATGATAATACTGTTTATTATAAAGTCATTAAATAATACAGAATTGTCGTATTTATCAATTGTCTTTATTGCAAGCTTATTACGAAAAGGTTTTTCTTTTGTTACTCTGTCTTTCTCATTATCAAAAACAATATAATCTTTTGGATATCGAAACTCATATGCCATATGATTCCCAATAAGGTGAATGAATATTAGCTTGTTATTGATACTATCGGATTTTAATATTTGATTGAATTTATCAAGAACAACATCATCATGTTGTTTGTATGGAGCAAGATTATATTTATTTTTAGCAAGTGACAGTAGTATATCGTAACTAGATTTGTAACTATCGCTAAACTCCTGATTACTTATTAAATATGTGTTAAATCCGGCTCTATTAAACAATTCGAAAAGAGATGGACGATCTGTAAAATATTCTGGATGGTCTTTCTCTACCATCGACAAGATAGATCGCATTACCGGAATGGTATGTACTTGCGGAGATACGATGTCTTTATAAACAACTATATCGTTGCCTCGTTCGGATAATAATGGATTCGTATTTCGGCTATAACCATATAACGACATATGATGTTTGTTCAACGATTCTCCTACAACAACTACAATCGTTTGAGGAATAGAATCTTGGTGTAGTAATGTGACGTTAAAAGGCAAATTCTGCCTTTCTTTGACTGCATTAACTTCATGATGTACTCTCAATTTATACCATACATAGGTTTTGTACATATTGATGAAGTAGACAGAACGTGATAGTTTGTTGAATGAGTTGATTGATATAATTACAACTATACTTGTTATGAAAAGTAATTTATAGTCTTTTATATTAAGAGGTTTGAATGATTTCATTTTGCATATCATAATGATTGGGATAGCAGCATATATGAGTACTCCAACGATTACCCATATGCTTAGATAATATGCAACGAATTCTTTACTTTCTTCCGGATTGGTTTCGAATAAACTGGTGACACTGTTCTGTTCCAGCAAAACATGTGCAAAAAGCAGATATGCTAAGTAGATAGCTCCCGGTATGATAGAAACAACTAACATGAGGGAATAGAGTATTTTTTCTAACTTAGAACTTATAAAAATTGATAATATTGAAATTGCAATAAATAATGTTCCGCATACGACAAAAATTGCGATCTTATCCCATATCGATATATTCTGTGCTATAGGACACAATATGGGCAAAAGCATTAATAAGTAAAATAGGAAAAAGAATTGTAGCTTTTTCTGTTTTAGAATTGCAAAAACCTCATTCATTAATGTTATATTTCATTATAATAAAGGTAAATTAGTTTGTAATAAAGTTCTCATTATGGTCTTATATCTATTAATTATTTAAATTATAGTTTAGAGCAATTAACAAATAGTCCGATGTTCAAATAACTACTTTATAAGTCGCAAATATAGTATTTTATTCTTATTTTTGAATAAATTTAGTTTTGCATAAAATTTGTGAGTGACAATATGGCTAAACAAATATTGAGAAAGACCAGGCACAAAAAAAGAAGCGAGAGACATTTTCTTGCCAAGCTGGCATATCAGGGAGAGAATAATGTTCCTACTAAAGTAGAACTTATACAATATGACCAAAGCCAAGTTACAGCAAACTCTTTATCATTTGATACAAAGTTCAAAGAATTAGTTAATCCCGATAAAGTCAATTGGTTTGAAGTTGTCGGATTTTCAGACGTTACACTAATTAGTAATATATGTAGTGGTTTCAATTTGCATATATTTGATATAAAAGACCTATTGTCAGACCAATCAATAACTAAGGTTGTTGTATATCCCGATATTACTTTTATACTTATGTCTGGTTTTTATCTTAATGATAAAGATCAGTTAATCGATTTTCAATTAGGCCTTATCCTTGGCGATCATTTTGTTGTCAGCCTGCAAGAGACATCTGTACCAATCTTTGAAGATGTCAAAAAGGCACTGATAGACAAGCATGCCATGTTGAAACAAATAAAGTCTGATTTTTTTCTTTACATATTATTGAGTAGTATAAATGGATTGTCTATAAATACAATCATGAAGATAGAAGATCAGCTGATGGATGTAGAAGATCAGTTGATGGATCAGAAAAACTCATCAGATATAATGAATCTGTTACGTGTACGCCGTCTCGATTATGTCCGGATGAAACGTTCTATAATTTCTATGCGAGAAGAATACACGAATTTGCTCCATAATTCGAATAAATTGATAGAGGAAGGTAATATTGTTTTTTTTAACGACTATGATGATAAATTGCGAACCGCAATCAACGATTTAGATACGTGTCATGAGTTATTGACATCTTTGCTTGATCTCTATTACAATAATAATAATATGCGCCTAAATGAGATAATGAAACGATTGACACTTGTTTCTACCATATTTATTCCACTTACCTTTATGGTTGGAGTATGGGGTATGAATTTTAAGTATATGCCCGAACTACAATGGAAATATGGTTATTTGTTCTCATGGGGAATTTTTGCTGTTATTATATCAATAGCATGTTTTTTTATGAAAAAGAAAAAATGGTTTTAAAATATAATCTATTCAAATGAAAAAAAGTATAATTATTGTATTGGCACTATTGGCTGTAGCTCCAGTTAGCTCGTATGCAAGCACCGATGTATTCTCAGTACAGCAGTCTATTGATTCCAATGATATTAAAACACTATTTGACAACGAACAGTATCAGCAAATAGTAGATACATATGCAGGTAGGCCACGTGGTTTATCAACTACAGAGCTAGGATATATTGCTTTATCTTATTATAAATTAGATGATGTAGATAAGAGTTTGAAATATGCAGATATGGCTTTGCAAAAAGACTCGAAAGATTTGAGGATTTATACTCTCAAAGGGATGATCCTGAATACACAAGAAAAATATAATGAAGCTATAGAAGTATTTAATAAGGCAATAGAATTATCTCCTCGTGAAGGAGAATTGTATACGAATTTGGGAGATTCTTATCTGGCAATGAAACGCTATGATGAAGCTCTTGCTAATTACCAAAAAGCTATTTTACAGAGAAATCCTTCGGATCGTGCCTATTATATGATTGGGGTTGCGTATGATAGTATGGATAACAGATCAAAAGCATTGGATGCTTTTTATATTGCCAAATCTAAAGTTGCATCTAACAAAGAATTGTACGTTGCTGTTCTTTACAATATTGGGTTGATAGAGTATGCTAATGGTGATTATGCAAAAGCTTTGTTGATTTATGATGAGTTGTTGAAATACTATCCGGATGACTATCAGTCGTATGAAAAACAGATTCAATGTTATTATGCATTGGATAATTACAATAAGGGTGATGCTGTGAAAGCGAAGTTATATAAATTATATGAAATCAGCTTGCCAACAGGAACAGTACCTTATTATCAAATTAATACAGATTTTTTTCATGCCGGAAGCAAACCTGTATACGTTTATGAACGCTATCAGCAACCAAATGAAGAATATGATAAATATATTTTCTTTGTGATGAAGCCTGGAAGTGAAGATGTAGACTATCAGATTGTTTTTCGTTACGAACCAAATACGAACAACTATAGTTTGTTAAAGATTAAGAATGGAACTGAAGAAAACTATAACCTGACTTATGGCTTGGACCTGAATTACAGGACAGCCAAAGATTTTGTCATCGAAAAAGTGAAATAATAACTTATCTATACAAATAAAAAAAACGGATTTATAATCCGTTTTTTTATTTGATTTCTTTTTCCAATACACTCCACAATTTTTCATCAGGCAGAGGAGCTGTAACCTCAATCAGCTCTTTCGAAACAGGATGAATAAATGAAATATGCCTTGCATGCAAACTTATTCCTCCATCGGGATTCGAACGTTCAGCCCCATACTTTAAGTCTCCTTTTATCGGACAACCTATTTTTGCCAATTGGCATCTTATTTGGTGATGACGCCCCGTTTCTAAATCGATTTCCAGCAGATTATAATTGTCGGATCGGGAAATTATCTGATAATGTAATATAGCCTTTTTTGAATTTGGTTTTTCTACATCATAAGCATAAGACTTATTTTGTTTTTCGTTTCGTACCAAATAGTTTTGTAATGTTCCAGTTGACTCTTTCGGGCTTTTCTTTACAATAGCCCAATAAGTCTTTTTTATATCTTTCGTTTTGAACATTTCATTCAAGCGGCTCAAGGACTTGCTCGTTTTAGCAAATATAACAATGCCGCTAGTTGGGCGGTCTAACCGATGAGTAACACCACAAAATACATTACCCGGCTTATTATACTTCTCTTTAAGATATTCTTTAACTATCTCAGACAGTGGTTTATCTCCGGTTTTATCCCCTTGCACTATTTCAGAGCAGGTTTTATTGACTATAATAATGTGATTGTCTTCGTATAAAACTGTCATTTATGCTATTGATTATAGAATATATTATAAACAGGGTACAAAGAAAAGCCTTTTGATACAAGATCAAAAGGCTTTTACAATATATTTTAGCTTATTATGCCTATTTATTAGGTTCTTTTCTCCATTTCACATTGTGCATATCTCCAGTCTCTAAGAATGCTTCGTGGAATGCAAATGCATCGTATAGATCAACAGGTGTTTGTCCTTTACCACAACGATCCAAATATTCTCTCAATAATGGTCTGTAGTCCGGATGAGCACAATTTTCAATAATTATCTTAGCTCTTTCAGTTGGACATTTACCACGAAGGTCTGCAACCCCATATTCTGAAATAATGATTTTTACAGAGTGTTCGCTGTGATCTTCGTGTGATACCATTGGTACAAAAGAACTGATTTTTCCATCTTTAGCAATTGATGGTGTCACAAATATAGAAACATACGCACCACGTGTAAAATCACCTGATCCACCAATACCATTCATCATTTTGTTACCGATAATATGAGTTGAGTTAATATTACCATAAATATCAGCTTCAATAGCAGTATTGATTGCAATAACACCTAAACGACGAACAATTTCCGGATTGTTAGAATATTCTGATGGACGAAGAATAATTTTTTCTTTGAAGAAATCAAGATTCTTATATATTTTTTCAATACACTCATTACTTACAGTAAGAGAACAACCACTTGCAAATTTGATACGTCCTGATTCCATCAAGCCAATTACAGCATCTTGAATAACTTCTGTATATACATCGAAGTTTGGAATATCTTTACTGTCGCCCATTGCAGCTAATACAGCATTTGCTATATTTCCTACACCAGACTGTACCGGAAGGAATGATTTCGGCATACGTCCTTCTTTCATTTCTTTAATAAAGAAGTTCGCAACATTTTCCCCGATCTTAGCAGTTACTTCATCCACCGGAGCAAAACCATGACCTTCATTTGGTTCATTAGTTTCTACAACTACAATTTTGCTTGGATCTATTTGTATATGGTCAAGACCTACACGATCGTTAACTTCATAAATGGGAATGTCTTGACGGCAAGGAGGATCGATCGGTTCTGCTAAATCATGCATCCCTCTCATCTCTTTCGGATTCCATCGGTTTAATTCAACTATCACTACATCAGCTAGGCGAGCAACAGTTGGCGAAATACCTACACCACAAGTTGGTACAATTTGTCCGTCTTCGGTAACATCGCATGCCTCTATTACAGCTGCATTAATTTTACCATAATAACCATAGCGTATATCTTGTGCCATTGTAGACAGATGCAGATCACAATATTCAACTTCTCCATTGTTTATTGCATTTCTCAAGTCTTTGTTTGTCTGGTAAGGCGTACGGAATTTGATTGCATGTGCCCTAGCTAATTCTCCATCTAACTTGTCACCAGTAGAAGCACCAGTGAATACATTGATTTTAAACGGGTTTCCTTTTTCGTGTTCTGCATTTGCTAGTTTTGCTATCGCACCAGGTACAACTTTGGGGCATCCGGCGTGTGTAAAGCCACTAAATCCCACATTATCACCATTCTTGATAAGAGCCGCTGCCTCTTCAGCAGTCACAAATTTTAAAGCCATTGTTTTTGTAGATATATATTTGTTTATTATAGATTAAATTCTGTAATAATTAGTTCCAAAATCAGACGCAAAAGTACAAAATTATTGAGAGAGCAACTAGGATTAAGACTTAATTTTTAATATCATTTATATAATTGATAATTAGGTAGGTTTCGCTTCGTGGTTTTGTATCAGTTACGGTTTTATGACAGATTGTAAATGTCTAAATTTTGTCTCTTGACTTTTAATAATATTTCGATAAAATAAAAACCGATCAGAAAGATAGGAACGTTCTGATCAGTTTATATATAATATTTAATATTTTTCAATATTATAAATTGTGTAAAAACTTACACAATTCCTTTACAGCTCGTGCTCGGTGACTAATTTCGTTTTTGACGTCCATTCCTAGTTGAGCAAAGGTTTCGGTGTACCCATCAGGTTGGAAAACTGGGTCATATCCAAAACCGGCTGTTCCTTTTTCTTCAAAACCAATTGTTCCGCATACTTCACCTTCAAATTGATACTCTTTTCCATCCAGAATAAGAGCAATGACAGTACGAAAGCGTGCTTTGCGATTATCTTTCGTTTCAAGCTCTTTAAGTAATTTACTTCTATTTGCTTTCGAGTCGTGTCCATCGCCTCCGGCATAACGAGCCGAGTATACTCCTGGTGCACCATCCAAGGCTTCAACTTCCAATCCGGTATCATCACCAAAACAGTCATAACCGTATTTTTCTTTAATATATCTGGCCTTTATCAGGGCATTGGCTTCAAGGGTAGTGCCTGTTTCTGCAATATCATCATGGCAGTCAATATCATTAAGCGAAATAATATCGAAATTGTCACCAACAACTTCACGCACTTCTTCTAATTTATGTAAATTATTTGTTGCGAATACTAGCTTTCTTTTCATTTTCTGATAATATATTATATGCTTCTAATGCTTTCTCTAAAACAGTAAGAGCATTTCCTAAATCTTCTTTATTTAGCACATACGCCATACGCACTTCATTTTTACCCAAGCCGGGAGTTGTATAGAAACCTGATGCCGGTGCCATAAATATTGTTTGCCCTTCATATTCGAAATCGGAGAGACACCATTCACAGAACTTATCTGCATCATCTACCGGAAGGCGAGCTACTGTATAAAATGCTCCCATCGGAATCGGAGAATATACACCGGGTATTCTATTGAGTCTGTCTATGAGGAATTTCCGCCTTTCTACATATTCATCGTATGTATCTCTTAGATAATCATCATCGGCATCCAGAGAAGCTTCTGCTGCAATCTGTCCTATCAGCGGAGGACTGAGACGTGCTTGGCAGAATTTCATCACAGTTTTGCGTAATTCCTTATTTTTAGTAATTAGTGCACCAATGCGAATACCACATTCGCTATATCGTTTCGATACAGAGTCAATAAGTACTACATTGTCTTCAATCCCAACTAAGTGACATGCAGAAATATATGGAGATCCTGTATATATAAATTCACGGTAAACCTCGTCCGAAAAGAGATATAAATCATGTTTTTGAATCAAGTGTTTTATTTGGTTCATTTCGGCACGTGAATATAAATAGCCGGTTGGATTGTTCGGATTACAAATCATAATCCCCTTAGTTCGCTCATTAATCAGTTCTTCAAATTTTTCGATAGGAGGTAAGGCGAAACCTTCTTCTATCGAAGATGAAACTGTTCTGATAATTGCTCCGGCTGATACTGCAAATGCCATATAGTTAGCATATGCCGGTTCTGGAACTATAATCTCATCACCGGGATTAAGACAAGCTAAAAATGCAAACAATACAGCTTCTGATCCTCCTGTTGTAATGATAATATCATCGGCTGAAACATTAATATTATATTTTGCATAATATCTGACCAATTTTTCACGGTACGATCTATAACCATCACTCGGACTATATTCAAGTATAGTTCTGTCAATATTTCGTATCGCGTTTAATGCGGCTTCGGGAGTTGGTAAATCGGGTTGCCCGATATTTAAATGATAAACTTTTAAACCTCTGGCTTTGGCCGAATCTGATAATGGAGCCAGCTTTCTGATCGGAGAGCTTGGCATTTCTATTCCGCGGTGTGATATATCAGGCATAATATTAATATTGTTCAGCGTACTTTTGCTATAAGTCGCAAATATACGAAAAGAGCATTAATTATATTCGTTAATATAAAAAGAAACGCCGGAATTTATTACCCCGGCGTTTATATTGTTTTATTGATAGTTTTTATCGATCTTGTTTCAACCTGTCGGCCATTGATTTACCTAAATTGATACAGGCTTCATAAGTTGTTAAACGCATAGACTGTTTCATTTCGACCGCTGTGCCTACAGTTTCAAATTTACTTTCTTCGGCAAATTGAGCTAAGCGTTTTACGGCAGCTCCTGCCCAAGTGAATGAGCCGAAATATCCTAAGTAGCGGTTTTTCATATCTCGTCCTTCTATTTTAGAAAGAAGGTACTCCACATCAGGATATAGTTTATTATTATATGTCGGTGAGCCAACTATGAGCCCCCTGTATTTGAAAATGTCGCGTAGGATATAAGAATGGGAACGTTTTGATACATTATGTAGTATAACTTCTTTGATACCTTGTTGAGCCAACTCATATGCAATCGTTTCAGCCATTTGTTCTGTATTTCCATACATACTTCCATAGGCTATAACAACACCTTCATCCCCTTCGTATTTACTAAGTTTGTCGTATATAGATACAACTTTTTGTATCTGTTCCGGCATTGTCCAAACCGGGCCATGTGTAGAACAAATATAATTAACTTGTATATCTTTTAATTTTTCAAGTGCTTTTTGTACTGGCGACCCGAATTTACCAACAACATTGGAATAGTAACGGATCATCTCATCATAGTACCGCTCGGGGTGTAGTTGGGCATCAGTAATACCTCCATCCAGAGTTCCAAATGTACCAAAAGCATCGCCCGAAAATACTATTTTGTTAGTGGCTTCATAAGTCATCATTGTTTCCGGCCAATGTACCATTGGTGTCAGGTAGAACACTAATTTGTGTTTCCCTAATGGTAGTTCTTCAAAATCACTGATAACCTTAACCCTGTCTTTAATACCATAAAAGCCTTCGACCATATCGGCTGTGCGTTTGTTACCAACAATCTCCACATTTGGATATTTGCTTCTTAGCAATCCTAATGATCCGGAGTGATCCGGCTCCATATGATTGATAATAACATAATCAAGAGAACGTCCGTTAAGTGCAGTTTCAAGTTTTTGGAAAAACATATCAGAATAACAGATGTCTACAGTGTCAAATAGGGCAGTTTTTTCGTCAACTATTAGGTATGAATTATAAGAAACACCTTTTGGTAACGGCCAAAGATTTTCAAATAAAGCTTTAGTTCGGTCGTTTACACCAACATAATAAAGATCTTCTTTTATTAGTATAGGTTTAAGCATGTCTATTTTTTATTATTTATTGTAGTTATATCCTTTTTTCTGAGAGCATTCCATACAAGCCATATTCCCCATATAATAAAAGGCAGGCTTAGTAATTGTCCCATGTTTATACCAAAAGTAGCCTGCATCTGGAGTTCGAATGGTTCTTGTATATTCTTGATATATTCGATAAAAAATCTTGATAAAAAGATTCCTATCAATGATACTCCTAATATCAACCCTTTTTTATCTTTAGCATTTGTTTTCCAAAAGAGATACATACTGACAGCAAATATGGCGAGATAAATTAGAGCTTCATAAATTTGAGTCGGATGACATGGTAGTTCTCCCGATCCACCCATCTCAATAGGCATATGCCACTCTTTATCTCTAACAAAATTAAATCCCCAAGGTAAGCTTGTGATTCCTCCATATATTTCAGAGTTCATCAGATTCCCTATTCTGATAAAAGCTGCACCGATAGCTACCCCTACCACTAAGCGGTCTAATGACCAGATCATACCTTTCTTAGTTATCCGATACGAATGTAGGAATACGGCTATTGTCATCCCAATGGCACCTCCATGGCTTGCAAGGCCTCCTTCCCATATTTTTAGTATTTCCAGAGGGTGTGTTAAGTAATATTCAGGTGCATAAAACAAGCAATGTCCTAAACGTGCTCCTATAATTAGTCCGACAAGAACATATAGAAACAATGTATCGAACCATTTTTCGGGGTGCTTTTCTGATTGATACATTTTTTGGACTACAAAACTGGTGCATAATACACCTATTGCCCAGCATATTCCATACCAACGTATCTCACGTCCCAGAAGATTGAATGCTTCAGGATTTACATCCCATGTAATAAATGATAACATAAATAATATTGTTTGCTATATGGTATTCTGTTTTTTTACGATTGCAAATATACAAAATACTAATTAATTAGATAATTGTTTTGGATAACTTAACGAGATATTTTTATTCTAGATTACTGTTGTTTTCTTTTATGGATATGCTAATTATGTAGTTTTATGTATTATATCCTATCTAAAATAGTTCTAAATAAACAGCTATAGAAAAATAATCTAGTTTTAACATTTTATGCTTATAAACATCCTTTGGCTTTCGTCTTATCTTCACTTTTTTGATATCTTTATAAAGTAAATGGTATGAGAAGCGGGCTCTCGCTATCTCTTTGGATTAGATTATTAAACTATAGTAATTATGAGTGCCGAAAAATCAGATAGTTATTTGAAATTTGATATGTCTCGGATGGTTAACCTCGAATATTCCTTAGATAGAGAAATATTGCGAACAAATAGGAGAGGGGCATATCATTCGACTACTTTGGTCGAATGTAATACTCGTAAGCAACATGGATTGCTGGTGATGCCTGTCCCTGCATTGAACGATTCTGTCCATGTTTTGCTATCTTCATTAGACGAAACTGTGATTCAGCATGGAGCAGAGTTCAACCTTGGTATTCATAAATATAATGATAATCATTATAGTCCTTTAGGACATAAATATATACGGGAATTTGATTGTGATAGCCTCCCCAGAACGGTTTATAGGGTTGGAGGAATAATCTTGTCTAAAGAGAAAATGTTTTCTTTGGAGAATAACCGGATACTAATACGCTATACTCTTCTGAGTGCTCATTCATCAACAACGATCCGTTTTAAACCATATTTGGCTTTTAGAGAAGTGAATCAACTTACTTCAGAGAACTCCGTGGCTAATCATGGTTATAAAGAGGTCGAAAATGGGATAAGTATGTGTATGTATAGTGGTTATCCCAATTTGTATATGCAGTTTAATAAAAAAGTGAAGTTCGTTTTCGATCCTCATTGGTATAAAGGTATAGAATATCAAAAAGATAAAGAAAATGGTGTTCCTTATAAAGAAGATTTGTATGTGCCTGGTTATTTTGAGTTGCCTATAACAAAAGGCGAATCAATTATTTTTTCGGGGAGTGATATGCTTTCTGAAACAGAACATTTATCTGCTCTTTTCGAAAAAGGGATAACAATACGGACACCGAGATCTTCTTTCTTTAACTGTCTGAAAAATTCTGCGCATCAATTCTATTTTAGGCCATCGCCAAATGAATTGTATATTCGCAATGGGTATCCATGGGGGCAAATAAAAGCCCGTGATCAATTTATGGCTTTACCGGGTTTGACATTTACTATTGGCCGGGAAGAAGCTTTTGAAGAGGTAATGGATACAGCAATTCCGACATTAAATGCTTTTATGGAGGGAAAACCTCTTACAGGCTTCTTGAAAGATATAGATAATGCAGATGTTTTATTCTGGATTATACGCGGACTGAAAGAATTTTCGGAAAGAAACAGAGAGCGTTTTTACATTAAATATGCATCATTAGTGAGCCGGATGGTAAAATTTATTCAAAAAGGGCAACATCCGAATATTCAGTGTTTGCCTAATGGATTATTATATACCGATGCTAAAAATGCTTTGCCAAGCTGGATGCATAATTCAGACTCACTTAACTACTATTCCATTCCTCGTACAGGATGTTTGGTCGAAATAAATGCATTCTGGTATAATTCCATAATGTTTAATAAAGAAATAGCTAAGGTTATTGATGATAAAAAACTGGAAAAAGAAATGGAAGGTTTGGCCGACAAGGTAAAAGCGTCTTTCCTCTCCACATTCTTTAATGAAGCAGGCTATCTATATGATTATGTAAATAATGGTTTTGTAGATTGGAGTGTACGTCCTAATATGCTGTTAGCGATATCTTCTGATTATAGTCTGTTAGACAAGCGTCAGAGTAAGAGTATTTTGGATATAGTTACAAAAGAATTATTGACATCTAAAGGAATCCGAAGCCTTAGTCCAAAAAGTATCGGATTTAGTCCTAAGTGTGAAGGTTCTCTTTCTGATAAAATATATAGTTCTTACAATGGAGCCGCATGGCCTTGGTTGTTGGGGTCATATATGCAAGCGTATATGAAAATATTTCAACGTAGTGGTTTCTCCTTTCTAGACCGTATGTTGATTGGAATAGAGGATGAGATGGCTAATGATTGTATTGGGTCTTTGTCTGCGTTGTATGATTCTAGCATCCCATATAGAGGACATGGTCCAATTTCGTATGCTGTCAGTGTTGCCGGTGTATTAAGGGCTTTAGTTATACAAAAAACTTTTAGAGAGGATTACTAATGTAGTGACCCTAGATATTAAAGAAAAGATTATTGTTAATAAAATAAATTTAATAGCTCGATTTATTCATGCTTAAAGATCGTACAATATGAGAGCGCTAATGTTTGGTTGGGAGTTTCCTCCTCATATATTAGGTGGATTAGGTACTGCTAGTTATGGACTAACACGTGGCATGGCTATGCAACCGGATATGGATATTACGTTTGTGATACCCAAACCTTGGGGTGATGAGGATCAGAGTTTTCTTAAAATTATAGGGGCTTGCAATACTCCTGTAGTATGGCGTGATGTGAAGTGGGATTATGTTCAAGAACGCTTATCTAAGTATATGGATCCGCAAGAATATTATGATTTAAGAGATCATATATATGCCGATTTCAATTATATAGGAACTAATGATCTCGGATGTATAGAGTTTTCAGGGAGATATCCTGATAATCTTATGCAAGAGATCAATAATTACTCGATAGTAGCAGGTGTTATTGCCCGTACTTACGATTTTGATATAATTCATTCACATGACTGGTTGACTTATCCTGCAGGTATTCATGCTAAAAATATATTAGGTAAACCATTAGTTGTTCATGTGCATGCAACTGATTTTGATAGGAGTAGGGGAAATGTTAATCCTCAAGTGTTTCAGATCGAAAAGAATGGTATGGATTATGCTGACCATATAATATGTGTAAGTGATCTGACCCGACGTACTGTTATCGAAAAGTATCATCAAAATCCGATGAAGGTTACAACTGTGCATAATGCCGTAGAACCATTAAACCCGGATATATTGGCATTGAATCCGACTAAATTAGCAAAAGATAAAGTTGTTACGTTCCTTGGACGTATTACTATGCAAAAAGGTCCTGAGTATTTTGTTGAGGCAGCTGCAGCTGTTTTAAAAAAATCGAAGAATATCCGTTTTGTAATGGCCGGTAGTGGCGATATGATGGAACAGATGATTTATTTAGCAGCCCAGCGAGGAATATCCGACCGATTTCATTTCACTGGTTTTTTAAAAGGAAAACAAGTTTATGAGATGTTAAAAAGAAGTGATGTGTATATAATGCCATCTGTATCAGAACCATTTGGTATCTCTCCTCTCGAAGCTATGCAATGTGGCATCCCTACCATCATATCTAAACAGTCGGGGTGTGCTGAGATATTGAATAAAGCAGTAAAAGTAGATTATTGGAATATTGAAGCCATGGCTGATGCGATATATTCTATTTGTACCTATCCTGCTATGGCTGATTTCTTAAGTAAAGAAGGTAAGGCCGAGGTAGATGAAATAAAGTGGGAATATGCCGGACTAAAAGTTCGGGATATATATAATAATAGTTTATATAAATAACACAAAAGCAACATAGATATGAAAACCATTTGTTTTTATTTTCAGATACATCAACCTCACAGATTGAAAGCTTATCGGTTTTTCAATATTGGGGGAGATCATTATTATTACGATGATTTTGCCAACGAAGATTTTCTGCAACAGGTTGCTGAAACCTCCTTTGTTCCGGCAAATAGGTTGATGCTGGATATGATACGGGAGAATAAAGGAAAGTTTAAAGTTGCATTTTCTATATCAGGTGTTGCTTTGGATCAATTAGAAATATATGCTCCCGAAGTAATTGATGGATTCAAGGATTTGGTAGATACAGGTTGTGTCGAGTTTTTATCCGAAACATATGGGCACTCATTAGTTTCTTTAATTGACCCAATAGCTTTTAAGCATCAGGTAGAGCAACATTCGAAAAAAATACAAGCCATGTTTGGTGTGAAACCTCGGGTATTTAGGAATTCTGAATTAATATTTTCTGATGATATTGCCGGTCAGGTCTATGATATGGGCTATATCGGAATGCTTACCGAAGGTGCTAAGCGTACATTGGGGTGGAAAAGTCCTAATTACCTATATCAATCATCAGCACAGCCAAAATTGAAATTACTATTACGCAACCCACGGTTTAGTGATGATATTTCTACTCGTTTTTCTAATTATGGATGGAATGAGTATCCATTGACAGCCGATAAATTTATTAATTGGATTGCTGCTACTCCAAAAGAGGAAAAGGTGATTAATCTATTTATGAACTATGAAGTGTTAGGTAATTTCCAGAAAAAAAGTTCCGGTATATTTGAGTTTATGAGAGCTTTGCCTCAGTTTGCAGCTGCAAAAAATATTACTTTTTCGACACCATCTGAGATTTTTGATAAGCAAAAACCTGTGGATTATATATCTTCTATGAATCCGATATCGTGGGTTGGAGAAGAAAAAGATACTTCTTCTTGGCTTGGCAATACATTACAGCAAGAAGCCTTTAAGAAATTGTATGAGATGGCAGACCGAATCAGTATGTCTCAGTCTAAACGCTTAATTCAGGATTGGACTTATATGCAATCGAGTGACCATTTCTACTATATGGGAACAAGGGAGGCACTTCCGTTTAGCCCTTATGGCTCGCCATACGAGGCTTTTAATAATTATATGAACGTATTGAGTGATCTGCAAGAAAGGCTCGAAGCAGAGTTTCCAAGTTCGATAGATAATGAGGAATTAAATTCTTTATTGACAACTATTCATAATCAAGCAGATGAGATAGATCGTCTAGAGAATGAATTAGAGAAATTGAAGAAAGCCAAAGTTAAGATCAAGGAAACGACTGGTGTTGATGCCAAATAAAATAAAAAAAGCAGTTTAAATTTAAACTGCTTTTTTTATTTTATGTTTTTATATTTACAAAGGGATTTTATCTATTCTTTTTTGATGTCTTCCTCCTTCGAATGGAGTATTGAAAAACTCTATGATCATATCATAGGCTTCTTTCTCCGATATAAATCTTGCCGGTAAAGTCAATACATTTGCGTTATTATGCGCTCTGGCTAAGTGTGCTATTTCCGGAGTCCAACACAATGCAGCCCGTACCGATACATGTTTGTTGATTGCGATATTTATTCCAACACCCGATCCGCACATAGCAATACCTCTGTTACATTCACCATTGTCTATGGCATAACCTAATTTATGAGCAAAATCCGGATAATCACAACTCTCTTCCGAATAAGTTCCAAAATCAATATAATTGATCTTGTGTTCATCGAAGAGTCCCATGATATATTTTTTCATTTCATATCCGGCATGATCACTACACAAACCTATTTTCTTATCATCTTGTGGAAATAAAGAGTCCATAGGTATATTATTTTAAAAATTCTTTAACCTGATTGTATACATTCTGAGGTGTAAAGCCCAGTTTTTCATCCAAGACTGTATATGGAGCTGAGAATCCAAAAGAATTAAGTCCCCATACTTTTCCATTATTACCCACTAAACCTTCGAGTGTTACAGGAAGTCCGGCAGTTAATCCGAAAACTTTCTTGCCTGATGGTATTACTGATTCTTGGTACTCTTTACTTTGTTTGCGGAATAATCCTTCCGAAGGAACTGAAACAATACGAACTTTTACATTGTCATTCTTCAATAGTTTAGCACCTTCTACCAATGTAGAAACTTCTGAACCTGAAGCCAACAATATAATATCATAGTTACTATCATCTTGTACTACATAAGCACCCTTTTCTGCCGATAACGCCTCATTGTAACGATCACCATTAGCGGGAATGTCGGTGATGTTTTGGCGGGAAAGTATCAATCCTGTCGGAGTAGTCTTATTTTCCATTGCCATCTTCCATGCTATTGTAGTTTCTGTAACATCAGCAGGACGGAGAACCAACATTGAATTCTGACCATGATGATTTTGAAGTTTTTCCATCAATCGGATTTGAGCTTCTTGTTCAACAGGTTCATGAGTTGGACCATCTTCACCTACGCGGAATGCATCGTGTGTCCATATAAATTTGACAGGCAATTGCATCAAAGCAGCCATTCTTACTGCAGGTTTCATATAATCCGAGAATACAAAGAATGTTCCACACGCAGCAGTAACACCACCATGGAGAGCCATTCCCAAACAAAGGCAAGCCATTGTTAATTCGGAAACACCAGCTTGAAGGAAAGCTCCGGTGAAGTCACCTTTTTTCATGCTGGTAGTATATTTCAAGAAACCATCTGTTTTATCAGAATTAGATAAGTCAGCTGATGACACGATCATATTTTCTACGTCTCTGGCTAGCGTAGCCAATACTGTTGCAGATGCTGCACGTGTTGCCTGATTCGGCTTTTGTTCTATAGCAGCCCAATCAATAGCAGGTATTTGTCCGGCAAACCATCTTTGCATTTTTTCTGCTAATTCAGGATTTTCTTTAGCCCATGTGTCTTTTATTGCTTTTTTCTTGCTTACTATATCTTTCAATTCAGCAGCACGTTTAGCATATAATTCTTTGACTTCAGGGAATATACTGAATGGGTTTTGAGGATCACCTTTTAGATTTTCTATTGTTTTGCTAATACTTGCACCCGCTGCACTAAGAGGTTGTCCGTGAGTAGACACCTTGTCCTCCATGCAACCTCCATCTTCTGCTACAGCACCTTTACCCATAATGGTTTTTCCGATGATGAGTGTAGGTTTTGATTTTTCCAGTTTAGCTTCAGATAAAGCTGCCCGTATTTCGGTTACGTCATTCCCATTGATTGTAATAACTCTCCAACCCCAAGCTTGATATTTTGCAGCAACATCTTCACTTGTAACATCTTCGGTTTTAGTAGATAGTTGTATGCCATTAGAATCGTAGAACATAACAAGGTTATCTAATCCCAAATGCCCGGCAATTCGTCCGGCACCTTGAGATATTTCTTCTTGAATACCTCCATCCGAAATGAAAGTATATATTGTTTGTCCCATTTGGTCACCAAAACGTTGTTTCAGGAATTTGGCTGCAATAGCTGCTCCTACAGCAAAAGTATGGCCTTGACCCAATGGCCCTGATGTATTTTCGATACCACGTTCAACATCGACTTCCGGATGTCCCGGAGTTACGCTGCCCCACTGGCGAAATTGTTGAAGATCTTCTAATGCAAATTTTCCAGTTAACGCTAAAGTTGAATATAACATAGGAGACATATGACCCGGATCTAGGAAAAAGCGATCACGGCCTTCCCATCTTGGATTTTGTGGATCATATTCTAGAAACTCAGAGTATAGTACATTAATAAAATCAGCACCTCCCATAGCTCCACCAGGGTGTCCTGATTTAGACTTTTCTACCATCGAGGCTGCTAGTATGCGGATATTATCCGCAGCTCTGTTCATTAATTTAATATCATTCATGCTGATTCAAAAATTATTTTTGTGTTCAATACAAAGGTATATAATTCTTAGTTTAGAATAGAATAATTATTCATTTATTCATCGGATTGGTTTATGTATATTGCAAGTCCGCCGGTCGATGTTTCTTTGTATAAGCTTGGGAGATCATGCCCTGTTTGTTTCATTGTTTTTACGACTTTGTCAAAGTTGATAAGATGTTTCCCGTCTGATAACATAGAAAAAGAACAAGAATCGAGAGCTCTTACAGCTGCAAATGCATTTCGTTCAATACATGGAACCTGTACTAAACCACATACTGGATCACAAGTTAACCCGAGGTGGTGTTCCAAGCCCATTTCAGCAGCGTATTCGATTTGTTGTGGCGACCCGCCAAACAATTGTGCTGCTGCCGCGGCTGCCATAGCACATGCTACACCAATTTCTCCCTGACATCCAACTTCAGCTCCTGATATAGACGCATTGTGTTTTACAATATTTCCGACTAATCCTGCTGTTGCCAATGCCCTTATTATTTTTGCATCACTAGCCGAATGGCTCATTTTTAAGTGATATAATACAGCTGGTAAAACACCGCAAGATCCACAAGTAGGTGCAGTTACAATTTTTCCACCTCCCGCATTTTCTTCCGATGTGGCAAGAGCATAAGCGTAAATCGATGCACGGCTTTTCATAGACCCTTGGTAACCTCTGGCTTTAACATAATATGTTGATGCTTTTCGTTGCAAAGCGAGTCCTCCCGGCAATAGCCCTTCACTTTCTAAACCTTGGTGTATTGCATTTTCCATGGTGTTCCACACCGTTGATAAATATTCATTAATTTCATCTTTACCTTCAGTATCTTCTACATATTCCCAGAATGTTTTTCCGGTTTGCTGGCACCAATTTAATATTTGGTTCATTGTTGTTTTTTCATACAACGATTGTTGGTTGGCTCTTGTGTTTTCGTCAGCGAGGTTCCCGCCTCCAATACTGTATATTGTCCATTCATCAATGGCCTTATTGTCTACAATTGCTTCAAACTTCATACCATTAGGATGGAATGGTAATACTATTTCCGGTTTCCATATTATTTCAGTCGGTTTGGGTTCAAGCGTACTGATAATGGCAACATCTGTTAAGTGACCTTTTCCTGTTGCAGCTAAACTGCCATACAAAGTAACTCTGTATGAGTTCGCTGACGGGTTCTTTTCTTTAAACTGGGTGGCAGCCATTTGTGGACCCATAGTGTGGCTGCTGGAAGGTCCATAACCTATTTTATAGAGATGGCGGATTGATTCCATGTGTTGTTCTTCGTTTATAATACAAGTATAATACCTAAAATAGTAGAAAATAATATGGGTGTATCTTAAGCTATATTTAACATTTTACTTTAAATCCGACTTAAAATGAGAGTCTATATTTTTTTTATTTTTTTATTGGGCTTATAACGTGGTCTATTCTGTAATTCATTTATAATCTTTCTATTGTCTTTATCTGTTCTTGCTAATACAAATATAGTGAAATGTTTTTACCCCTGTGTGGAAACAGGAAGAAACATTATTGTGTATAAAAAGAAACGTATGTAGTGGTATCTAAATATATGTTATAGAACACATCTTTTATTGTTTAGACCTCAAAAGAGATTTTTAATTTTACATTGTTTTTGAGAAAACAATCTTCACGTAACCATTAAGACCATGAAAGAGAGTGGATGCCATATTTCGATTATATGATTGAGTATCCCAAGGAAATCGGGAGGTAATTGGATTTTCATATGATTCAATTACCTCTTGATTATGAAAATATAGGAAATGAATGCAAAACGTTTTATATAACTTAATTTTGAATTAAATTACTAAAAAATTATATTATAATTATGAGTCCTACAACTTCTACAGAGAAAAAAAATTATCTGTTACCAATCATCGTCATGATCTTCCTTTTTGCGATGATTTCATTTGTAACAAACTTGGCCTCCCCAATGGGAGATATTTTAAAGCATCAGTTTAATGTCGCAAACTGGATGGGAACTCTAGGAGTTTTCGCCAATTTCATTGCTTATGCTGTGATGGGGTATCCAGCCGGTAATTTACTTCAAAAACTAGGATACAAAAAGACTGCCCTTATTGCCATTGCTATTGGGTTCGTAGGTGTGGGTATCCAGACTCTTTCAGGATCGATAGGTAGCTTTGAAGTTTATTTATTTGGAGCTTTTGTTGCTGGTTTCTCTATGTGTCTACTTAATACAGTAGTCAATCCGATGTTGAATAAACTAGGTGGAGGCGGTAATAAAGGAAACCAACTTATTCAAATTGGAGGTTCTTTTAACTCTCTAGCTGGTACAGCTGTTATTATCTTAACTGGTATATTGATCCCTAAAATTGCTGAGGCTAAAATTAGTGATGTTTTCCCTCTAATGTATGCTGCTCTAGCAATATTCGCATTTGCATTTATTGTTATTGCATTGACTAATATTCCAGAAAATGAAAATGTACAACAACATGTAAACCTAGAAAAAGATAAATACAGTCCTCTGTCATTCCGTCATTTTATTTTAGGTGCTGTAGCTATATTTGTATATGTAGGTGTTGAAGTAGGTGTTCCTAATGTGTTGAACAAATGGTTACAAAATGCTGACTTAGATATCTTACAACTACATGGCTTAGGTGGTGCAGAAGCTATTGCTGGTTCTGTTACTGCAACCTATTGGTTGATGATGCTTGTTGGACGTCTTTTAGGTGGTGTTGTTGGTAGCAAGGTTTCTGCAAAAGCAATGTTGATGGTAGCTTCTGTAGTTGGTTTAGCTTTAACTCTTGGTGCAATGTTTGCTCCTACAGATGTTATGGTTAATCTACCTGTATTTAAAAATGATGAAGCTGGTTTATTTGGTTTAGCAAATGTTCCAATCAATGCTGCTCTGTTAGTATTTGTTGGCTTATGTACCTCTGTAATGTGGGGTGGTATCTTTAACCTTGCAGTAGAAGGTTTGGGTAAATATACTGAGAAAGCATCAGGTATCTTTATGGTGATGGTTTGTGGTGGTGGTATCTTACCATTGCTACAAAATGGAATCGTAGATATAGCAGGTGGTGTCGGTTATCTTACTAGCTATTGGGTTATTGTACTAGGCCTTGTCTATTTACTATATTATGCACTTGTTGGTTGCAAAAATGTAAATAAAGATATTCCTGTAGCATAATAATCTACACTAAAATATAAAAAGAAGAGCCTGCTAAATTTAGCAGGCTCTTCTTTTTATATCAGGTAGATATAAATTAGTATATTTGAAGATTAATATAAAAGAGTACAATATATGTACAAATGCTATCTTACATTTACTTTTTCAATTCTATTTATATTCGGAATTTCGGCTCAGGACATAATAAAATATCCTCAACAAGTACAGAAACTAATGAAAGCTTATCCTGATAAGATAAAAGCTTATGATGGAACTTATATTGTAATGGATGATGATTCTAGAATCCTATATAAGGAGAGCGATAATCGAAAATCACATATTGATTTATTAAATAGCAATGCTTTATCAGACGTTTTTGCATATCCTTATGTAAAAGGCACGGTTGTAAATATTGCTAAAAATCAAGATGCAGGGCGCATCCGAAACGAGGAGTTATTAAAAAAGATGTATGGCTCAACATCGGCTCAAGTCCAGAAGCATCTTGTGACCATTACATGGTGTCCAAAACTTGTCAATCAGAAGTTACAGATTACAAGTGTTAATGGAGTGGATAGTCAGTTACAGAAAATTTCGGACGAGTTGGATCAGCATCCTGAATTGAAAGACTATTTGTTGAGCGCCGGAACTTTCAACTGGCGAAAAGTAAGAGGAGCTGACCGATTGAGTGCACATAGTTTTGGAACAGCCATTGATATAGCTATTAAATATTCTAATTATTGGCAGTGGGACTGTAAATGTAATAACGAAGAAGTGGATTTGAAATACAAAAATAAAATACCACAATTGATTGTTGATATTTTCGAGAAGCATGGGTTTATATGGGGTGGGAAATGGTATCATTATGATACTATGCATTTCGAATATCGCCCTGAACTACTTGTCGATTGATGTTAAGAAATAGAGAACCTATGCTTAGATTCTCTATTTTTCTATATTGTTAGTATTCGTATCCCAAACGTTCAAACAGAGCTAAATCTTCATGAACTTTAGATCCTACTGTTGTTAGCATATCACCTATTAGTGAAGCACTAACTCCACATTTTAATGCATCTTCCTGAATGTGCTTTATTCTTGCACGTCCTCCGGCAAAGCGAATATCTGCTGATGGATGTACAATTCTAAAGATAGCAAAAGAAGTGAGTATCTCTTCATCGGTCAGTGGATTGGCATCTTGCAATGGTGTGCCTTTAATTGGCTGTAGTAAATTTAATGGTATAGAATCTACATTTAGTTGGTGCAATAATATTGCCATTTCTATACGTTGTTCCATCGACTCACCCATTCCTATAATTCCACCTGAACATATTTCCATACCAATTTCTTTAGCTGCCTTTATAGTCGAAATTTTTTCATCTATGGTGTGAGTAGAACATAGTTGTGGGAAAAAAGATGGCGATGTTTCTATATTACAATGATAACGCTTCACTCCGGAATCAAAGAGTTTTTGTAGTTCTGGTTTTGATAATAGGCCGAGTGAACTACATAAGTTTAATTTAGGAGTTTCTTTTCTCAATGTATTATAAATGTCAGATAACAGGTTTAGTTCCGAAGGCGAAACTTTTCGTCCGCTTGTAACTAATCCGAACATCTTACTGCCTGCTTTTTCGGCTATATGCGCATCTTGGAGGGCATCATTTATACTTACCAATTTATAGACAGGAACATTTGTTTTGTGAAATCCGGATTGAGAGCACCATTTACAATCTTCGGAACATGCGCCCGATTTAGCATTCATAATCATGCATGTAGATATTCTTCGCTTTTGGAAATGTTCTCTCAGTCCATTTGCTAGTTTATATAGCTCATCTTTTGGAGTGGTATTTAATAAATCGATTGCTTCATCATAAGTCAATCTATATCCATTGATAATTTTTTGTAACATAATCTTGTTGTTGTATAAATATTATTCATAAGTAGCCTATATGCATAAAAAAACAATGCATATAGGCAATTTATTGGTCTTGATAAATGATTAATTATCGGATAGCATAGCTAATGCCTCCTATCATCCAGAAACCGGATTGAGGTATGTTTCCTAAATCGAAATAATAGGTATTATAAAGATTATTAATATTCATGAATAGTTTTAGATCTTTCTTTACATCCCAATTAAGTTGTACATCGAGTGTTGAGAAAGTAGGGTAGGGCTCTTTTTTTGTAGCTGTTATGTTTTCATATTTCAGGTATGATCCCATTCGTTTTTGCCATCTGAAATTCCAGCTTGCACTTATGTTTTTATATATCGGGTGATTAAATTGTGCTGTAAATTTATCCCGTAGATAGTTCAAAGTATAGTTCGAAATTGTTTCTTCGGATATATTATCTCCACTTTGATGCAATCTTGTATATCCTAGTTGAAGTGTTGTATTAGGATCCAGACTTTTTATTAATTCTTGAAGATAGAATTTAGCACCCAATTCTATACCTTGTTTATCAACTTTGGTTATATTGTGCGATTGCCATTTGGGGTTACTATCATCTTTCATCCAGTCTATTAAATCTTTGCCATACATCAAATATCCTGTAGCGTATGCCCTTACGAGTGGAGAAGTATATTTGAATCCTAACTCAAAAGCTTCAGATTTTTCGGGCTTCAGATCAGTATTCCCCTCATGTGTCGTTGTATTATAATATAGATCGGTAAAAGTAGGCATTCGCATGGCTTTGCTCCATGTACCATATACTTTCAGAGGATTTGTGATTCGGTAGCTGGCACTAAATGATGGATAAAACTTATAATCGCCTTTGATACCAGTATTGTAGTTTGTCAATATACCAGCTGAAAGGTTAAATTTATTGATTTCGACAGTGTGTTCTAGGGCGTAACTAATACTAGTACGTTCATCAGAATGGGTGTACTTACCATCTGGATGATCCATCTGTTTGCCTAGCACAGAACTGACTACCCCCTCATTCCTGAATTCAGCTCCAAGGCTGGTAATACCTAAGAAGCTTGTATATTGGAGACTCAAGTTTGAGCCGTAAACGTCTGTACGATGATAGTTGAATGGTATTTTCGAGGCATCGCCTCTTATAAGTTGGAAACAGTCATTATTTCTGTTCCAATAAACAGTCGGTATGAATTTAAGTTTATCACCTGTTTCCCCTTTTATTGATGCTAAATAAGATTCGGTCTTTTCGTATTGGTTCGGATATTTAGGTGAGTAAAATGTATTCGCACCATATTTTTTGTTGTTATATCCTAGTTGTATATCGACTTTTGATTTTTCAACTTTTACTTGTGTTTGCCATAGCGCATTAAATATATCATAGTCACTGTTTGGTCTGTATCCGTCAGATGTGCTATATCCGACCGATAATTGATTGGTAGATGCTCCTGCTTTCACGACGCCATTTAGCTCGGTATTGAATAGTTCGTGCCCACCAGCTTGTACCTTTCCATATACCTTATGGTCAGGATCTTTTTTTGTTATAATATTGATTCCTCCAGATAGTGCATTGGCTCCATAAATAGTCGATGCTGGGCCAAGAATAACTTCTATACGTTCTATATCAGATAGATTAATTGGAGGGTTGAAACTAAGGTGTCCTGTTTGAGGGTTGGAGATATTGACACCGTTGAGTAGTATTGCAGTTTGATCGAATGAACCACCTCGTATAGAGATGTCGGCTTGTACGCCATGAGTGCCTCGTTGCTGTACGTCTACTTCTGCCAGATAATTGAGTAGGTCTTGTACATTCTGGACGGGAGCTTGTTGAATTTCTTTTTGAGTAACTACAATTACCTGCTTAGTGGTTTGTGCCATCGGTAGCTCAATCCGTGAAGCTGTGACAGTAACCTCATCCAGCTCTTTTTCTGTAATTTTAGCAGATTCATTATTAACAGTGTTCTGTGCTGAAATCTCAGAAGAATGCGCAAATGTCAGTGTCAATAAGGCAACTACTCCTATATTAACAACTTTGTGCATGCTGTTGAATGCACTGTAAGGTTTATTTATAAACCTTTTGAAGCGATAAGCTTCGTTTTTCAAATACGTTTTTTGTTTCATTATTGATTTTTTATAAAATAATACAGTGCAAAGGTACAAAAAACACATCGATTGTATTGTGTAAATACTATTATATCACATTTCTAAATATGGGTTTATAAAGACATCTTTTGATTCTGCTAAATATTAAATGTATATTTACATACACAAAAATCTTAATCAAATTTTTAATTATAATGCCATGAAGAAGTATTATTTACTAACATTTTTTCTTTTCTTATTAGCTCCTCTAACTTTGTTTTCCCAACAAAAAATATTGGCACAACTACAACAGGAGTTTGTAGACTTGAGATTTGGTATGTTTATCCATTTCAATATTCCGACTTTTATGAGCGATGATTGGGCTGATCCGGATGCTTCACCTTCTATTTTTAACCCAAAGAAATTAGATTGTAATCAATGGGCAAAAACAGCTAAAGAGGCTAATATGACATATGGCTGCCTGACAACTAAACATCATAGTGGATTCTGTATATGGGACACAAAAACCACAGATTATAATGTAATGAATAGTCCTTTTAAACGTGATGTGGTACGCGAATATGTAGATGCTTTCCGTAAGCAAGGGCTTAATGTTATGATGTACTATTCTATATTAGATACACATCATAAACTACGTCCGGGGCATATTGAGCCTAAACATATCGAAATGATTAAAAATCAACTGACTGAATTATTGACTAACTATGGCGAAATAAAAGCATTGATTATTGATGGATGGGATGCCCCTTGGTCACGTATATCTTATGATGAAGTCCCTTTCGAGGATATCTATAATCTGATCAAATCCATACAACCGAACTGTTTAGTTATGGACTTGAATGCTGCAAAATATCCGACAGAAGCTTTATTTTATACAGATATAAAATCGTATGAGCAAGGTGCTGGTCAGCATATCTCTAAAGACAGTAATAATCTGCCTGCTCTTTCTTGCTTGCCAATCAATACAGCGTGGTTTTGGAAAGAAGATTTCCCTACCACTCCGGTAAAAGATCCGGTTGCAATGGTTAATGATAATATAATTCCATTCAACAATGTATATTGTAACTTTATATTGAATGCCGCTCCTAATCGTGATGGGTTGATTGATGATAATGCAGTCGCTGCTTTTAGAAAAATTGGACAATTGTGGAAAAATGAAGGAGCTGTAGCTACTTTACCTAGATCAGAAGCACCGATCATCTCGTCTAATATAGCTAAGTATAAGCCAGCCAATTCCAGTTGGAGTTGGGATATGCAATTAATGGACTTTGCAAATGATGATGATTTCAAAACAGGCTGGGAGTCGAATAAATTTGTTGCTAAACCTTGGTTAGAAATTGATCTTGGTCGCGAACAGCCATTCAACATGATTACAATTACTGAAAAAAACAATAAAAATGATATTCAAACCTATACATTAGAGTATATGGTAAATAACGAATGGAAGACGATTTTTTCAGGAACCAAAATAGATGTAATTAAAATAAATCGCTTCAGTCAGGTGTGGGGGAATAAAGTTCGTATCCGTATAGAAGGGTATAAAGCAACACCAACTATTGCTGAATTTGGTGTATATAATGAACGGAATAATTAATAAAAATAATGATAGATAGTAATTCTAAAAAAGAAGAAGATCGGAGAAGGCAAACTGCAAATAATGATGGATTGAATGCTCCTTTAATAATTATAGATAGTATTGTTGATTCTACAAATAACTCTAAGGCTAGCCAGGATATATCGCATCTGAATGATAGTGTATCATCAGAAGATAGAATTCTAGGTGAAGTCGCCGATGTTTTGGTTACTGTCAAAGATACTATTGGTGATTTGTCCGGTAATTTGCTTGAAGGTGCCGCTAAGGCAGCCGAAGGTGTTGTTGACATGCTAGGTGGTATTGCAGACCTTGACCTTTAAATGTTAGAAATAGGATAGAAATAAAATGCCCAGTTTTACCAAACTGGGCATTTTAATTTTTATATCTGAAAGGAGTCTATTCTTTTATTTCTATCCTAATTCCTAATTCATCTAATTGTTCCTGATCTATAACTGATGGAGCATCTATCATAACATCACGTCCTGAATTGTTTTTAGGGAATGCAATACAATCACGAATAGAATCTAATCCGGCAAATAAAGATACCAAACGATCTAATCCAAAAGCCAATCCGGCATGAGGGGGTGCACCGTATTTGAATGCATTCATCAAGAACCCGAACTGAGCTTGTGCTTTTTCTTCGGTGAATCCTAGTACTTCAAACATTTTCTTTTGCAATTGGCTATTGTGAATACGTACCGATCCACCACCAACTTCTACACCATTTATTACCATATCATAAGCATTAGCTCGTACAGCTCCCGGATCGGAGTCTAACAATCGAATATCTTCTTCCTTAGGGCTTGTAAATGGATGGTGTTTTGCAAAATATCGTCCAAGTTCTTCATCTTTTTCCAATAATGGGAAATCAACAACCCACAGACAGTTGAATTTATTCTTGTCTCGCAGTCCAAGTTGCTCACCTACTTCGAGGCGAAGTTCGCATAATTGTTTTTGAGCTTTCTCTGTTTCACCACAAATGATGAGAATAAGATCGCCCGGTTTAGCATTACAACGTTCTGCCCATTTTTTAAGATCATCCTGATTGTAGAATTTATCTACTGACGATTTTAATGTCCCATCTGCTTCACAGCGTACATATACAAGACCTTTAGCTCCAATCTGAGGACGTTTTACATAGTCAGTCAAAGCATCAATTTGCTTGCGAGTATATGATGCTGCACCTGTTGCACAGATTGCTCCTACATACTCAGATGAGTCAAAAACCACAAAGTCTTTACCAGTTGTAAGATCTTTTATTTCAACAAATTCCATACCGAAGCGTGTATCAGGCTTGTCCGAACCATAGTATTTCATGGCATGGGCATAATCCATACGCGGGAAATCCGGAATATCTATTCCTTTCACTACTTTGAACAGATGTTTAGTCAATCCTTCAAATATATTTAAAACATCTTCTTGATTGACAAACGACATCTCACAGTCTATCTGCGTAAACTCAGGTTGACGGTCAGCACGTAAGTCTTCGTCACGGAAACATTTTACGATCTGAAAATAGCGGTCAAAACCAGATACCATCAATAGCTGCTTGAATAATTGTGGCGATTGAGGTAGTGCATAAAATTCTCCTTGATTCATACGTGAAGGGACAACAAAATCTCGTGCACCTTCAGGGGTTGAACCAATTAGAACCGGAGTTTCTACTTCTAAAAAGTGGCGTTCGTCTAAGAAACGGCGGGTTTCAAAAGCTATCTTATGTCGCAATTCCAGATTTTTGCGTACAGGATTACGACGTAAATCCAAATAACGGTACTTCATACGGACATCATCACCGCCATCGGTCTCATCTTCGATAGTAAATGGAGGTGTATCGGAAGTATTCAGTATAGTTAGCTTGTCGACAATTATCTCAATTTCGCCGGTTGGTATGTTCATATTTTTACTAGAACGTTCCTGTACCTTGCCACTTATTTGTAATACGAACTCTCTCCCTAATTTGTTAGATTGTTCATATAACTCAGCATTCACATCTTTACTGAAAGCTAATTGTGTGATTCCGTATCGGTCGCGTAAGTCGACAAAAGTCATGCCCCCACCCAATTTGCGTACTTTTTGTACCCATCCGGCAAGTGTGACTGTGTTATTTACGTTTGCAAGAGTCAATTCTCCGCAAGTGTGATTTCTGTACATATTGTTTCTGATATATAAATCTAGTATCAGCAACCGTTATAGATAACGATTGTCTGCTTATTAATAAATCTTTTTAACGACGTTTATGGTCAACTTTTCGATTTTACCTTCTATCGCTGCCACAAAGGTTTTGAAATGAGCGCTTTCATTGTGCTCATCTATTGCAGCTTGCGATTTCCATATTTCGAAGAATGTATATTTCAACGGATCTTTAACATCCTGGTGTAAATCATACGACACATTGCCTGCTTCTTTGCGAGTTTCGTTTACTACTGCTTGAAATGCATTTTCAATTTCTTTCTGATAAGCCGCTTTAGCTTCCACTACTGCTACAATCCTTAATTCAGCCATGGTGTTTAATATTTTAAGTTCTTATTTAAGCATACAAAAGTATGGATTTTATTTATCTATGACTAGGAACAAAGCAAGAAAATTTAGTAAAATGGTAATTTGATTCTTTAGACGAATGCTTAATGATATTGATTAAATGTTTGATTTTTTCATAGTTGAATACGAGAACCTTAACCTGTTTTTATCGTAAGAGAAAGTATGCTTCACAGATGGATATCTCTATGATATGACTATTGATAAGGGCTAGCTTTACTGTTGCATAGAGTAATTTACCTTTTACTTCTGCTCTGACTTTATAATAAAAATAAAAGCTTTGAATATCAGTATTCAAAGCTTTTATTTTTATTTTGTCATTGGTGGAGTTTGATTAATAATCTGTTGCTCTTGTTTCAATATATTAAATAATTGGCTGGTTGTCATTTTTCCTGCCATTTGGAATACAAACAGTCCGGTATCAATATTTATATACAAGCATTTCCCTGTCTGGTTGTCTATCAGCTTAAACCAATCAATTAATCCATTCTGAAATTCCATTCCGACCCATTGCATTGTGCTTGTTCGCAAGTTGAATGTCTGTTTGATGTTTCTGTGGTTATATCCCTCTACATATACCTTGTCTCGGTATATATATAATAATCCACATGATTGGTATCCTTTAAATTTTATAAATTCCTTTTGAGCTTGATCTGTATTAATTCGGATATCAGCCGTAAATGTAGGTTCAAAATCCAGATTGTCTAAAATCGCTTTTTTCTTTTTTTTCTTACGCTTCTTCACTATAATAGCAATACCAGCTATCAACAAAAAAATAATAACAAATGGAATTATAAGAATTATTAGTATTGAAATACCTTCAGTCATAATAGTTTGTGTTTTTATATAAAAATTAATATATCTGTTTTATAAGCTCTGCTCCTGATGTTTCAAACTTACCATCAGTTGCTTCCTTATATATTTTGAAATGCTCACTGGCTTTATGTAATTCCCAATCATTTTTTGTTTTCCAATATTCAAGAAGAACATATTTAGAAGAGTCCTGCATATTTTGATGTAGATCATAATAAATACATCCCGGTTCTTTACGTGTTGCCTCTATCATACTCTTAAAAGTATCGAGCAACTCATCCTTATACTCTGGTTTGAATGTATAGTTTACTACAATTTTAAATTCTTCTCCAGTCAATTTGCTCATCGGATTTTCTTCAATCACACTTGTTTTACTTTCAGTTAAATTATTATTCTGTTTTTGGTCGCAGCTAACGAAGCAAATAACACTTAATAAAATTACAAACAATTTTGTCTTCATACTTGAGTATTTATTTTAAGATTTTTATTTGAGGCTTTTCTTTATTTCATTTTCAAGTTTTCCTTTTTCTATTAGTTTTTCATACTTCTCTATATTCTTATCTTGTTTTAAATAGCCCCTGTTTTTTCTATAAAAAGTAGCAGCAGCTTCAACCCCTGCCATATTACCTTTCAATTGATCTTTAGAATATTCATTATCTAGCGAATACTTAGCCCATCCTATCATAAATGGCATCAGTAATTCTGGGTTACCATCCAAGAAATTAACAACAGAAGGATGTATTTCGACCGAAATGTCAGGATCGCCACTTAACCAATCTATGAAAAATTTGTTTGCATCAGCACGCTTTTTTGAATCCTGTCCTAACGATGTTTGCATTAGCCAATCCATTGCTTCCCTTATTTGTGGTTCCTGTGTGCGATAATCATCCGCTATAACAAATTTATAATCTTTTGGAACTGTATAGTTTTGAGCAAAGGTTAGTGAACAAATACCAAAAAGGGCAATAAGTAAATGCATTAATCTCATAGGTTCTAGTTTTTATTATTTCAACAAATATATAAATTAAAATTAAACTATCTTTTACATATAATTGGAAATGACAATGATTGTGCTTCCTGTCTGGAAATAGATTTGTGTTAATTTTTCTTTCTAATATTGCTGTTTACATAATTTTTATTTTCATTTGTACCGAAAACATAAATTTTTGACATAAAGTCCCAAATTCACAACGCCTATAGGATATACATTACTCTTTAATAAATAATAAAACATAGGAGCTAATGGAAACATTAAAAGTGATGACTGATGAAGAATTAGTCGCAGATTATTCTAATGGCAATAACATTGCATTTGATATCTTATTGACAAGACACAAACAAAGTGTTTTGAACTACATTTACTTCACAGTTCGTGATAGAGAATTGGCAGAAGATATATTCCAGGAAACTTTTATTAAAGCAATCATAACAATTAAGCAAGGGCGTTATACCGAGAATGGTAAATTTCGTGCATGGATATCACGTATAGCTCATAATCTTATTATAGATCATTTTCGTCAAGAAAAGAATGAGAATACAGTATCTAATGATGAAGCTCCTGTAGATCTACTAAATAATCCTTCTCTATGTGATGGAACAATAGAAGATGAGTTGGTCAAGATGCAGATTACATCAGATATACGTAAATTAGTTTCTTATCTACCCGACAATCAACGTGAGGTTCTTGAGATGCGTTATTATCAGGATTTGAGTTTCAAAGAAATAGCAGAGCAGACAGGCGTTAGTATTAATACAGCTCTTGGGCGTATGCGTTATGCTATTCTCAATATACGTCGTTTGGCAGAAGAGAATAACGTGATCTTGACCATGTGAAAACACTTTTGTCTATCTACATATCTAATATCTGCTCAATTTTATTAATTTCATCAGAAGAAAAATTAATATTTTCGGTTGCTTTCAGATTATCTTTCAGTTGATCGACAGAGCTGGAGCCGATTATAACAGATGTGACATTCTTATTGTGTAATAGCCAAGCTAGAGCCATTTCAGCAAGACTTTGACCTCGTTGCAACGCCATGTTGTTGAGAGCTGTTACTCGAGCTATGACAACAGGGGTTATTTCTTTTTCTTGTAAATATCCATGACTCTTGTGTGCTCGAGATATTTCGGGAATACCGTGTATATATTTGTTTGTGAGTATGCCCTGTGCCAATGGGGAGAAAGCAATAAATCCAACTCCATACTTTTTATTTACATCCATACACTGTTTTTCAGGAGTACGGTGGAGCATATTGTATTTGTCTTGATAGATAAGACAAGGAGTATGCTGGCTTTTAAGTATTTCATATGCCTTTATAGCCTCTTCGGGTGGATATTTAGATATTCCTATATATAGAGCTTTCCCCTGTCGTACAATATCTATTAACGCTTGCATCGTTTCTTCAATAGGTGTCTGAGGGTCGTATCTGTGTGAATAAAAAATGTCAAAATATTCTAATCCGGTTCGTTTCAGGCTTTGATCTATACTAGCCATTATATACTTGCGTGACCCTCCGTCACCATATGACCCTTTCCACATTAGATGTCCTGCTTTTGATGATATAATTAGTTCATCTCGATATCCTTTGAGTTCTTTTGATAAAATTTTCCCGAAATTAGTTTCGGCACTGCCTGGAGGAGGTCCATAATTATTAGCCAAATCGAAATGTGTAATACCACTGTCAAAAGCATAGCGAATCATGTTGGTTGCAGTTTCAAAATTGTCTATATCCCCAAAATTGTGCCATAGACCTAATGATAACTCCGGTAATTGTAAGCCGCTGTTTCCACAGAAATTGTATTTCATAATTTATTTAGATTTAGTAAAATAATTACTAGTACATAGTAATTGATATTTTTATAAATGTAGTATATTTTTATGAAAAAATGATAATATACCTCGCTCTCTTTTTTCATAAATTATTTACATTTGCACAATTTTAAAAATATAAAAAGATGAGAATATTTTTTGTCGTTAGTGTTTTATCACTATTGTCCTATCTGCCTATTTATGCACAGTCTACAACTACAGATCCATTAACTATTCTACAGGAAGGGAATAAGCGATTTGTACAGAATGAATTGGCTCATCCTAATCAAAGTATGTCAACTGTTGAGGCTCTGAAAGGAGGACAAGAACCATTTGCAATTATTGTGAGTTGCTCAGACTCACGGGTTACTCCCGAAATAGTCTTTGATAGAGGGCTTGGTGATCTTTTTTCTATCCGTACAGCGGGTAATGTAATGAGTGATTATGAAGAAGGTAGTATTGAATATGCAGCACAGCATTTAGGTACAAAATTGGTTGTAGTGATGGGGCATCAAGGCTGTGGAGCGGTAAAGGCTTTTCTTGATTACGCCGATCATAACGATGAAGCACATGAATCTCATGCTGAAATTGCAGGTCATGTTAAATCTATTATAGAAAAAATGAATAGTGAAGAAGAGGAGATCGCAGTCTTGTCCGAAGATGGTGAACACTATGAAAAAGCAGTTGTAGCTAATGTTATAAATGGAGTGAAACAATTAAGGAATTCTGATCCTATATTAGCAAAAATGTATAAGAATGGCGAAATAAATATTGTTGGAGCTATTTATCACATTGATAACGGTCAGGTTGAATTCCTGAACTACTAAAGATATAAATTTTATAAGTGAAGCTCTTTGTTTGATTGAGAAAATCAGACAAGGAGTTTTTATTTTATATCTTTGTTTTCTATATATATTGTTATGGACGATTTATTAAAACAACTCAACAAGCAGCAACGTGAAGCTGTAGAATATAATGCCGGCCCTTCACTTATTATAGCTGGAGCTGGTTCGGGCAAGACCCGGGTTTTGACTTATAAGATAGCTTACTTATTACAACAAGGATATCTGCCACATAATATTTTATCCCTTACCTTTACTAATAAGGCTGCACGTGAGATGAAAGAACGTATAGCACAGATAATAGGATGGCAGCATGCCCGTTATCTTTGGATGGGTACTTTTCACTCCGTTTTTTCAAGGATATTACGTACCGAAGCTGAAAAACTTGGCTTTATATCTGCATTTACAATATTCGATTCTGCCGATTCGCGAAATATGATCAAAACGATCATTAAGGAATACCAGCTCGATGACAAAGTATATAAGCCGGCTAAGGTGCAATCTGTCATTTCGAATGCAAAAAATGCACTGATGTCTCCCCAGATGTATGCCCAAAATAAAGAATTGATAGAATACGACACGAGATCGAAAACTCCAATGATAAAAGATATTTATCGGGATTATTATAATCGTTTGAGAGCATCTAATACGATGGATTTCGATGATTTGTTATTTTATACAAATCGTCTTTTTCGTGATTTCCCTGAAGTTTTGGCTGCCTATCAAGAACGTTTTCAATTTATTCTTGTTGATGAGTATCAGGATACAAATTTCGCTCAATATTTGGTCGTAAAACAGTTAGCCGATGCTCACCATCGGGTCTGTGTGGTTGGAGATGATGCTCAGAGCATCTATTCTTTTAGAGGGGCTGATATTGGTAATATATTGAAATTTAAGGAAGTATATCCCGAATCTAAGCTTTTTAAACTTGAGCAGAATTATCGTTCCACCCAAAATATTGTAAATGCAGCTAACAGTTTGATTAGTCAGAATAAAGAACAGATACAGAAAAAGGTGTTTTCTGAGAACGAGGAAGGGGAACGTATCGAAGTGATTAGCGCTTATTCAGACTTTGAGGAAGGGGTTATTGTTTCAAATAAGATTTGGGATCTAAGACGAGAGAAACATGCGTCATATAGTGATTTTGTAATCCTATATAGAACTAATGCCCAATCACGTGTTTTTGAAGAAGCCCTGCGAAAGAAAAATATACCATATCGGATATATGGAGGCTTATCATTCTATCAACGCAAGGAAATAAAAGATGTTATTGCTTATTTCAGAATGGTTGTAAATCCATATGATGAGGAGGCTTTTAAGCGAATAATAAATTTCCCTACACGAGGAATTGGTAATACGACACTTGCTAAAATTACAGCTGCTGCTCGCTTACATAATGTTAGCTTATGGGAGGTGATTGGTGATCCGATAGGTTATAATTTAGATGTGAATTCCGGAACAGCTAAAAAAATAAGTGGTTTTAGAGAATTATTGTCTTCTTTTATCGAGCGTTTGCCTGAATTGTCAGCTTATGAGTTGGCAACTATTATTGTTAAGCAGAGTGGTATTGCTACAGATGCTTATCAAGATCAGACACCGGAAGGCATGAGCCGGCAGGAGAATTTGCAGGAATTGCTAGGAGGTATCCATGAGTTTTGTGAAACACGTCAAGAAGAAGGACTACAAGGAGTCGGATTAATGGATTTCTTGTCAGAAGTATCTCTTCTGAGCGATCAGGATACGGATAAAGAAGCTGATCAGGAAAAAGTGACTATGATGACTATACACGCATCTAAAGGATTAGAGTTTAATAATGTTTTCATTGTGGGACTCGAAGAAGACCTCTTTCCTTCAGCAATGGCAAAAAATGAATTTAAAGGATTGGAAGAAGAACGGCGCTTGTTTTATGTTGCCATCACACGGGCTCGAGAATTCTGTTTGATGTCGTATGCAAAAAGCCGTTTTCGAAACGGACAAGTAAATGCTTGTAACCCAAGTCGTTTTTTGAAAGACATTGATGTCTCTTTTCTGAAAGTTAATAATGGGGTGCTAGATGGAGGTTTTGCCGGTTATCAAGGGAGTTTTCAGGGCCGTTATAATGATTTTGGTACAAACACAACTGAAAGGTATAAAAAAGAATCATCTTCTATAAAAGAGTCTAATGAACCGGACAAACATATTGTAAACCCTTCTCCCAATTTTGTAAATGTCAGGAATGCAAAACCTAAACCATTGACTAACAATAGTGATAATGAGTTGAAAGAAGGAAATATAATAAAGCATGAGCGCTTTGGAATTGGTACAGTTGTACAGGTTACAGGTGATCCGGATAGTAGGAAAGCGACTGTTGAATTTGAAAATTCAGGAGTAAAGCAATTATTATTAAAATTTGCTCGATTCGAAATTCTAGAATAGGGAAGATATTAAACTTAATTTATTATTGTGTGTTTTAATAATATTAACATTCTAATTTGCAGCACTCGGTTCTTTATTTGCATCTTTAGTATAACGGTAATCAGAAATATTTGTATTTTTGTTATTATCAATTATTCATAAGGCTTATTAAACCTTTTTACGATAGGTAGGTCTAACTGATAAGTGACATTTGATATACATACTTTAGTTAAAACAAAACAATAGGAGAGCAGTTTATGAAAGCTAAAAAGAATTTATTATTGTTGGTTCTGATGTCTATCGTGCCTCTCTCAATTTTTTCTCAAAATTGGGATGACGACATCTATGGAGGAACATCAAAACCGAAAGAAAAAAAGACGGAGGCTACAACTACTGTTTCTAAGAAACGACCAAATAATAGTCAGCAACAAGTTCTTGTTGTACGTGACAACGGAGATATAACATTGGAAACAGAAGGTAATGTTAATATTGATGTTGATGCTTATAACCGTCGAGGTGGTGATGTAACAGTTTATGAAAATACTCAAGATACATTGCCTGCTGATGAATATACTGACTACCAGTATACAGATCGGATTGTGAAATTTCATAATCCTAGCAATAGTGTTAGAATATCTAGTGATGATCAGATCAATGTATATGTTGTAGATGATGCATACAGTGGTTATTACCGTAATCGTGGCTGGAATTTTAATGTAAGTTATGGATGGGGTTGGGGAGGATATTCATATAATCCTTGGTACGACTCTTGGTATGATCCTTGGTATTCACCATACTATTATGGATGGTCTCGTCCTTGGTATTACTCATCTTGGCACTATCCTCATTATGGATGGAGTTGGGGAGGTTGGTATGACCCTTGGTACTATAGACCGTATTACGGACATAGCCATAATTATTATCGTTCATCACGCTACAACACAGCCGGCCGTTCACGCGGAGGTACTTATTATGCAGGTTCGGGACGATATTCTAATAATGGAAGATACTCATCTTCTAGCGGTCGTTACTCTTCAGGACGCTATTCTTCGAGTTCAACAAATGGACGTTATTCCTCAGGTTCAACCAATGGACGTTACTCGTCGGGCTCCACAAATGGTCGCTACTCTTCTGGTAGCACAGGACGTTATTCGTCCGGTTCTACTACTAATGGACGTTATTCAAGTGGTAGCAGTACTAGTACAAGACCAAATACACGTCCTAGCTATAATAGTTCTACTACAGGAGGACGTGGCTCATCATCAGGTAGCGTAACAACAAGACCAGCTACACGTCCAAGTTATAATAGTTCTACTACAGGTACTAGTAATAGTGGAAGAGGTTCTTCTGGTAGTGTAAGCACAAGACCATCGACACGTCCGAGCTATAATTCTAATTCATCATCAAGTAGTAGTGGTCGTTACTCTTCGGGTTCAAGTTCATCAAGCAGTCGTCCAAGCTATAGTTCTGATAGATCAAGCAGCTCACGTAGCTCTTCATCATATGAATCTAGCCGTTCATCATCTTCATCTTCTTCGAGCCGAGGGTCATACAGTTCAGGAAGTTCCTCTTCTAGTAGCCGTTCTTCAGGTGGCGGTGGAGGAAGAAGCAGCGGCGGTGGTCGTGGAAGATAAATTCTAAATCATATCATTGAAAGAAAAAGTATAAAAGCTGTTTCAAGAAAACATATTGAAACAGCTTTTTTAGAAAAATAAAAATGAAAATAATTATGAAACGTAAACTATTATTTACATTACCATTCCTAGTTGCTGCATCATCTATGCTTGCCCAAGGTGAGATGGATGCCTACAAACTTTCACGTAACGATTTGACAGGGACAGCCCGTTCCATTTCGATGGGAGGTGCTTTCGGAGCCTTAGGTGGAGACATATCCGCTATATCAATTAATCCGGCAGGTATAGGAGTCTATAAGAGTTCTGAAATAGTATCAACTCTCAATTTTCAGAATACAAGTATAGAATCTGAATTAAATGCAGGAAAAGTAAAAAATAGTAAATTTAAGGTTACTTTTGATAACTTGGCCTTTGTTTCAGCTTTTCCGGTAAATAGTGATGTTGCTCCTTTCGTTAATTTTGGTTTCTCTTATAATAGATTGAAATCATTTGATAGACAATATCAAATGAGAGGAGATAATTTACAAGGTAATTCTATTGCTTCGTATATGGCAAGCAGAGCTACTAATAATTCAGGTGGAAAGATTACAGATCCTGAGTCTCAAATCTGGATTACTGATACAAATAATCCATTTACTTCCTCGAGAGGTTATGATTGGATGGCTATTACCGGATTCAATTCTTATTTAGTACAACATGATGGAAATGGAAATTATTCACCAAGAGCTGTCTTTTTAAACAATAAACTGAACAAAGATTTATTTGTAAGAGAAAAGGGGCATATTGATACATACGATTTTTCATTAGGAACAACATTTTCAGATATTGTAAGTGCAGGTATTTCATTGTCTGTTACAGATTTGAAATATGATTTATACTCCAACTACGAAGAACAGTTTGCTGATAAACCAGCGAATGGATTTAGTTTCAATAATGATTTGAGAACAGAAGGTACAGGATGGCAACTAGGTTTAGGTTTAATAATTAAACCTGTTCAAGAATTGCGTATTGGTGTGGCATATCATTCGCCTACATGGTATAATATGACTGATTATTATTATGGCATGGATATGGACTATACTGTAACTGACTATGTTCCAGAAGCAACTGTGCCAAAAGATAAATTTGGAGCAGAAGGTTATGATTACGATTATAAAATGCGTACTCCGGATAAATGGACTTTCAGTTTAGCGGGAGTTATTGGACAAGCAGCAATAATTAGTGCTGATTATGAGTTGACTAATTATGGAAATATGAATCTAAAAGATCCTGATGGTAATAATTATGAGGATCAAAATGGATACATTAAAGAAGATTTTAGATCATCATCAACTTTACGAGTAGGTGCTGAGATACGCATTACTCCACAATTTTCGGGTCGTATCGGATATGCATGGGTACAGAGTCCGATGAAGAAAGAGTTTAAAGATGGAAATAAAGAAGTAATGACTGTTGGTACAGTTGCTCACTATACATTGGATGGTGATACAAATTATTTCACCTACGGATTAGGTTATCGTTTTACACGTAATTTCTATACCGATGTTGCATTTGTAATGAGCAACCAGAAAGATGATTTGTATGCATACTATGGTTCTGAAAAAACGACATTAAAAACAAATAGATTCCAAGGTTTATTGACTCTAGGATATAAGTTTTAATAGAGCTATTAAGATAAAGAACAAGCCGCTTTTCTCAAGAAAAGCGGCTTGTTTTATTTTTATCGAGAGAAATACGATCACAAACTTTCTAGCATTCGTTTAATAACAGTCTGAGCAGATATTTCTCGGTTTGCAGCTTCTGGGATCACAATAGACTGTGGGCTTTCTATTACATCATCACTGACTATCATATTACGGCGTACAGGTAAACAATGCATAAAGTAGGCATTATTTGTCAAAGCCATCTTATCAGTAGTTACAGTCCATGACATATCTTTACTTATTATTTTACCATAATTAGGATCAGTATATGCTGCCCAATTCTTGGCATACACGAAATCGGCACCAGCCAAGGCTTTATCTTGATCATATTCAACCTTCGCATCTCTGACAAATTTTGGATCTAACTCATATCCTTTAGGATGCGTTATAACAAAATCTACATCAGCCTCGTTCATAAAATCAGCAAATGAATTAGGTACTGCTTGCGGAAGAGCTTTTGGGTGAGGAGCCCATGTTAGTACAACTTTTGGTCGTGCCGTTTTTTTATACTCTTCGATAGTTATCAAATCGGCAAAAGCCTGAAGAGGATGGCCTGTTGCAGCTTCCATACTGAAAACCGGTTTGCCTGAATATTGGATAAATTGATTCAGTATCTTTTCTTGATAATCATCTTCTTTGTTCTCGAATTGGGCAAACGCACGTACTCCAATCACATCGCAATAGCAACCCATCACTGGTATAGCTTCGAGCAGATGCTCAGACTTATTTCCATCCATTATCACACCACGTTCGGTCTCTAATTTCCAAGCTCCTTGATTAACATCAAGTACCATTGTATTCATGCCTAGGTTCATCCCTGCTTTTTGAGTACTAAGACGAGTTCGAAGACTGGAGTTGAAGAAAACCATTAATAATGTTTTATTCTCACCCAGATGTTTATAAGCATATCTGTTTTTCTTTATTTCGAGAGCTTCTTGTATTGCAATATTCAAATCTCCCAGATCTTTTACATTTGTATATTTTTTCATTATTGAAAGTATATTTTAGCAATATGGAATTTTATTCATCCAGATAGCTTTGTTTATTTTTTCGAGTATACAGTTTCTTACTTTTATGTATATTAGTTGTTCTTACCCATCCTGCAGATTTTTCGAGTTGTATTTCTCTATCTGCTTTTTTTACAGCCTTTATGTAATCTTCGATTGATATTTTATTGGGTATTCTTTTTTTCTGTTTTTTCATTTTCTTATTTGACCATTTCCTTCAATGATCCATTTATATGTACATAGTTCATCCAAAGCCATCGGACCACGTGCATGCATCTTTTGAGTACTGATTCCAATTTCAGCACCAAGTCCGAATTGTGCACCATCGGTAAATGCAGTCGAAGCATTGGCATAGATACAAGCAGCATCTACCAATTTTTCGAATAAAGTGATGGCTTCATTATTCTCACTTATAATTGCTTCACTATGTTTAGAACTATAAGTTGAGATATGTTCAATAGCTTCATCTATATTAGATACAGACTTGATTGCCATTTTATAATCTAAAAATTCAGTACCAAAACTGCTATCATCTGCCTTTTTCAATAAATCAAAAGGATAATATGAAAACAATACTTCAAAGGCATGCTTATCTGCATAGATGGTAACATTTTTCTTTGCAAGATCTTCACACAATTGGGGTAGATCATTTATCCGTTCGCGATCAATTACTAAGCAATCTAATGAATTACAAACACTTACCTTGCGTGTTTTAGCATTCGTAATAATATCTTTTCCTTTCTTTACATCACCGTCTTTATGAAAGTAAGTATGACAAACCCCTGCGCCAGTCTCGATAATCGGAATTAATGAATTGTCTCTAACAAAGCTAATTAGGTCTTTGCCTCCACGTGGTATTATCAGATCGACATATTCCCGAGCTCTTAATAATTCATTTGTCGCTTCTCTATCATTGGGTAATAATGTGCAGATATTCGGATTTATACCATGTTCGTCTAGAACGCCTCTTATTAAGTCAACAATTGCTTCGTTCGAAAAACGAGCATCCGATCCTCCTTTAAGTATACAAGCATTCCCTGATTTCAGACATAAAGAGAATACGTCGAAACTGACATTTGGGCGAGCCTCATATATAATGCCAATGACACCAAACGGAACTGTCTTTTTAGATAAATTCAGTCCATTTGCCAATGTTTTTTGCATTAATGTTTTTCCTGTAGGGGAGGGTAGTGAAGCTACATTTCGAATATCTTTAGCTATATCCAAAATACGGTTTTCGTTTAGTAATAACCGGTCATATTTTGGATTTGAAGTTTCCATCCGCTGCAAATCTTTTTGATTTTCGGATAGAATGTAATACATCTTAGCTTCAGCTTCTTTAGCTATTGATTTTAATATTGTATTAATTTCATTTTCATCCAGTAAACTAACACTTTTACTGGCTTCTGCTACAACCTTAAAGGTATTCGAATGATAATCGTCCATTTTTATTTTTCTATATATAGATAATCGTAATGTATAACTGCTTTTTGATTATTTTTTCCTATTAGTCCGTTCGCTTTTTCACTATTATATGATGTACGCCCAACTCCTATTTGTTCTCCATTTTCATCAATAATCCGAACGATATCGTCTATTTCGAAATTACCAATGATTTTGGTAACACCAACAGGTAATAAACTTACGGCCTTGTTGCTTAACAGTGCATCTTTTGCTCCATTATTGATATGTATTTCTCCTTTGGTAAAGCCTTCGGAATGTGCAATCCATTTTTTGACACTCGACACTTCTTTGCCGGATGGAATAAAACGAGTACAAATTGTTTCACTATCTTTGAGTAGCTGTACAAGAATATTATCCTTTCTACCATTGGCTATAATAACTTCAATCCCTTCTTCTGCTACTTTGCGGGCTATATTGTATTTAGTTTGCATTCCGCCACGACCAGCCGATGATTTAGAATTCTGGATAAAGGTTTCTATGTGATCTTTTTGTATATCGATCTTTCTGATGACTTTTGATTTTGAACTAGCGGGGTCACCATCATAAATTCCATCAATATTACTCAGAATAATTAGTTTGCTACAATCCATCATTGCAGCCACTAGCCCCGAAAGCTCATCGTTATCAGTAAACATAAGCTCGTTAACTGATATCGTATCATTTTCGTTTACGATAGGGATTACCCGATTTTCTATCATAACTGTCATGCAATTGCGTTGATTCAGATAGTGACGTCGTGTCGAGAAATCTTCTTTTGTAGCTAACACTTGTCCGCAAACTATGCGGTGTTGATGAAACAGGTCGTAATAACGATTGATTAGCTTTGCTTGTCCTATAGCCGAATACAATTGTCTGGCTGATATTGTGTCAAGCTTGTTTGCTTTTAATTCACTTCTGCCGGAAGCAACAGCTCCGGATGATACCAAGATAACTTCATAACCGTTTTTATATAGTTCAGCAATCTGATCTACGATTGCAGACATACGTGTTACATCTAAAGTCCCATCTTTACGTGTAAGTACATTACTTCCTATTTTTACAACAATACGTTCTTTCATTGACAAAATTGTAAGAATAACAAAGTTAAAATTTTATTTAATCAAAGTTATAATCATGATCACAAAATATAATAGTTAGTATAAAATGTGAAAGATCTATGTCGATATTTCTAATTTATTTTATGATTGTTTAGTTCTGACAAATAAAAAAGGGATTAATGGAACAAATGTTCTATTAATCCTCTTATGTTATATGGAGAAAAAATCAGTTATTATCAATAAGTCCTTCTGGTAGCTCCAAATACAATATTTTATTTTTGGCATCTATTTCAGATATAAAATCTTCTGTAGCTGGAATAATCAATTCTTCATCCTTATTCCTGATAAGAAAAAGTGTATTTATTGTTTTCTCATCTATTTCGTCAATACTACCAAGCTCTCCTACGTGTTTATCTACGACTGTAAATCCGAGAAAAAAACTCCACGAGTAATCTATATCTTCTTTTTCATCTTCTTCGTAATACGAACGTGGAAAATATACATTTAATCCAGTCAGACGTTGAGCCTTTGTTTCACTATCTATATCTTCGAATGTGATGAGTGCAGTCTCTTTTCCTTTGAAGCGATATTCCTTAATAATGAAAGGGACAAAGATTCCATCAATCTGGCATATTAAGTAAGGGCATTCTACACGGTCAAAAACATCATTGTCGAAAGCGAAGGCTATTTCGCCTTTTATTCCGTGAGGTTTTGTGAATTTCCCTATCTTAAATACTTCACTTTCTTTAATCATTTATAAGAACTTTACTTTTTCTTTTTCTTTCCGCCTCCGTTATTGTTACTACGTTGGCCAAGGTCTTTCATTTCCGGTAGCTTAATATCGGAGTTTCTGATATCTATTTTTCCTTCTGATAGTTCATACAGGTCAAAGAAGATCTTAGGATCTTCTACGTCTTTGTTCCATTGAATATATGATTTTTTCATATGAGTAGCAATCAATAGAATAAACTGGTCTTTTTCAGCTAGATTCTCTATTGAGACTGCTATTTTTATCATTTTTTCTAGTGTTTTCCCGTAATGGCGATATTCCATATCGGGACGACTATATTCCACCTTCCCCGGTTTACTATATAGATCTTCCTTTTTCACAATTTCGTATGGGTAGTCTATGTCTAATTGAAAATCAGACATTATAGCTAAATGATCCCATAGGATATGTTTGAAATCGTTTACGTCACGTAGGTGAGGAAACATATTCCCCATAATATTAATTATTGTATTAGCACAGCGTTTACGCTCGTCACGATCTTTAATCGTCAGACAATAATCAACCATATTTTGAATGTTTCTTCCATATTCAGGAAGAGCCAGTTTTTTCAACTGTGTATTATATTCCATCTGTAAAATTTATAAGAGAAGTAAAATCAATTGACAAAGATACTATTTATTTCTCCAATGTAAAAAATTAGTTCTGTGCTGTACTTGCCGGAGCAGATAATGTTTCCTTATATTCAGTCGGATTTTCCAAAACCTCTAAAGCTTTAGCCAAGACTTTATCCTTCTTTAGGGTCATTATATATTCACCTTTTTCGTAATAGTAACGTTTTACTATTTCTGTATTAATTTGTTGGATAATAGCATCTCTAAATACCTCTAAGTCTCTATCCAAATCAGGAACTAGTTTAGCTTCTAATGCTTTAAATTCGGGGTCGGCAGTTTTCATATATCCTTCGAACTCCATAACTTCTTTCAGTGCAGCCATTGATTTTTCGCTCATACGGTCATACTGGAAATCTTTTGACTTAACAAATTCTTTGAAATTATCATAATCTTCATTTGTTATAGTAAATACTTCCGGACTTTCTATCGATTTGTGTTTGAATGCCCAGTTTGTTACCCAATCGAATACAATAAATTGATTAGACAAATAATATGTTATAGTGGGAGCTTTTTCATTTTCTACAGCTATGTCCGGAGTAACACCACCACCATCTCTTACTTCACGGCCAATTTCTGTATGGAAAACATTGGTCAGACTATCAGGTGTACGCGCTACACTTCCATCAGCATTACGGTGAGAATAGTCTATTGCCTGCACACAACGTCCGCTAGGTATATAGTATTTAGAGGTAGTTACTTTCAGGCTACCACCATAAGGTACCTCACGTGGAGATTGAACCAAGCCTTTTCCAAAAGTGCGTTCTCCTAATAATACAGCACGATCCATATCTTGCAATGATCCCGCAACAATTTCTGATGCTGATGCAGAACCTTTGTCGGTCAATACTATGATTGGAATTTCCGTATCAATTGGTTCTAAAGTTGTCCGATATGTTCTATCCAGTTGTTTTAGTTTCCCTTTTGTCGATAATACAACTTTTCCTTTAGGAACAAACATATTTACAATTTGGACAGCCTCTTCTAATATTCCTCCCGGATTTTGGCGTAGATCTAAAACAAGTGATGTCGCTCCTTGTTTCTTTAAGTCAAGAAAAGCTTTTTTTGCTTCCATTGCACTTTTATCTGTAAATCCATTCAGATTTATATATCCGGTGGTTGGGCTTACTAATCCATGATATGGAACTACGTCCATAACTATTTTTTCACGGGTAACCTTTACTGTGATCGGTTTCTTCTCTCCCGGACGTTCTATTTTTAACGTAATAGTAGTTCCAGGCTGTCCTTTTAGATTTGTACTTACGAAATTACTTAATGTACGTCCAAAAACTTCACCTTCTACCTTATCGCATGTTGTCATATCTTTCCCATCTATTTCTAGGATATAATCACCAGCTCTAAGCCCAGCTTTTGCTGCAGGTTTGCCTTCAAATGGTTCAGTAATACAAACCTTGTTGTCTTTGTATACAATGCTGGAACCTATACCTGCATATTCGCCTGTAATCATGACTTTAAAATCTTTCATATCATTCTCGTCATTGTATACAGTATATGGGTCTAGGCTATTGAGCATATAATCAATGCCGGTACGTACTGTTTTAGCTATGTCTAGGCTATCCACATAAAACAGATCCAATTCGCGAAGTAGGGAATTGTATATATCTATATTTTTATTTATTTCGAAATATCGTTGTTGCTGCTTATTGTCTATTTCCTGAGCATTAAGGCTAGATGTTGCTAATAATAAAGCAGATAAGGATAGAAATGCAATTCGTTTCTTTTTCATTGACTTCAATATGTTTATTTTCTAAGCTTCTTTTGTTTACTAAAAACAAAGGAAATACTTTTTATTGTGATTACTGATTATAATTTTAACAAAAAACGTGAAAATGGAAAGTTGCCTCTTATCCTTGCCATATATTCCTTATTCGAAATTTGTAAATAGTTTGAAATTGATATCTATACAGTTGGCAGACTCATCCCTGTAATTTTTCGATAAAGATCAAGGGCGTATATATCAGTCATTCCGGATACGAAATCTAAAATAGCTAGAATTTTATCATAAAGTGTTGCTGCATGGATATCATATTGTTCCGGGATACGGCTTAATATCAATTCCGAATACTTGGCATTCGGGGTTTGTATTGCTTTTATAAAAGTATCTAGTAAAAAACCTATTATCCGGTGTCCAGCAAGCTCTATATCAACAACATCTTTTGTTTTATATATCCGTTTTACGCTCACTTCTGTACATTTCCGATAAGCCTCATTAGCTAGAGGTGATATTTCCTTTATTAAAGATCTATCAAATGTGCCGGCTAAAATTGCATCTTCATTATCTATAAAAACTTGTGAACACTCATCCACAAGTAATCCTATTACACTAGAACGAAGGTATGCTATTTGTTCGTTTGTATCAGAAACAACTTCCATTATTTTCTCCATTTTTATTTGTCTTTCTTGTGGGAAAAATGCCATGAATAATTTGAAAGTTTCTTCTTTAGACAATAATCCTAACTTATGAGCATCTTCAATGTCCATAATTTTGTAGCAAATATCATCAGCAGCTTCAACTAAAAATACAAGCGGGTGACGGACATACTTAGCCGGAGAATCTTGAACTTTGATAATTCCTAGTTCAGTTGCTATTTTATTAAAATCTTCTTCTTCTGCCTTGAAAAAGCCAAACTTACCTTTGCCATTGGCTGCAACGGACGAAAATGGATATTTTACGATCGAAGCCAGCATAGAATAAGTCATAACAAATCCTCCGTGCCTGCGACCATTGAATTGATGTATGAGTAGTCGTATTGAATTGGCATTACCTTCAAAATTGGTAAAGTCTTCCCAGCGTCCACCTTCTTTTCTGATTTCTGCCTCTAACTTCTGTCCATTTCCTTCTTTAAAGTAACTGGTAATGGCTGTCTCACCCGAATGTCCGAATGGAGGATTCCCTAGGTCATGTGCCAAACAACCGGCTGCAACAATCGAGTCTATTTCTTCGAAGGCTGCGACTAGATCAGGATATTTGGATCGTAATTCTTTACCTACAATAACTCCGATAGATCGTCCTACGCTTGATACTTCTATGCTATGTGTGAGTCTGTTATGTACGAATATACTTCCCGGAAGTGGAAATACTTGTGTTTTATTCTGGAGTCGGCGAAAAGGAGCTGAAAATATAAGCCTGTCGTAATCTCTCTGGAAATCTGTGCGGTCATGATGTTTGTTATCATGATATTCTTCCATGCCGAAACGCTTAGATGAAAGAAGTGTTTGCCAATTCATCATATATTTTTTATTGAGATATCAAAGATATTAATTAATGTGATAACACCCTATGTCCGATAAGTAGATATTTAACTTTATCTTTTTAAGGAATGTTTAAGGCATGTTAATTTTTTGATTTAAGTTAAACCTTTTAAATCATACTTTGTCTTATTAATATACAATTAAAAAAACACAATAAAAAAACAAAATTATGAAAAAGGTATTAATACTCATGCTACTTAGTGTTATAGTATTTACAGCACAAGCGCAGAAATCGGATGAATCTCTTTACTATAATGGTATTGAGACATACAACGAAATGCATTTGACTTCAGATCAAATAGCTAAGATAAAAAAATTGAACAGAGAGGTAGGTCCTAAATTCGAAGAAATCGGAAGAAGCCGCTCATTGTCGGGCTATCAGAAAGGTCAACAAAAAAGAGCTTTGGCTCTGAAGCATAAAGAGGAAATACGTAAAATCTTGACAGCGGATCAGGTTAGTATATGGGAGAAAAGACATGGAAAATGGGAAGCCGGAAGTGGTATAAAAGATAGTACAAGCGATCATTATGATAACCTATTAGATGCTCTGGAAGACCAATATAAGGCAGCAGAACGAAAAATTGAGAATGACCCATATTTGAGTAAAGAAGAAAAAAAGGTTCGTAAAAAAGCTTTGAAGGAAAAATATAAAGCTGAAAAACAAAAAGAAAAAGATAAAAAACGAGTAGCAAGAGATGTATTCTCTTTACAATAAAAGATAAAATAAGTTAGTTATTGCGGAATTGGTTGTTAGAGGCCAATTCCGTATTTTTTTCTAATTGGGAGCCATTGGTCTATACTAATCGTTTTAGTAATGTCTATTTCGAATAAAATGAAAAGTTTTAACTTTATGCCCCAGATGTCTTATTCTTCTAATGAAATTAAATAGATCTATAACAGTATCACTCATCATTGCAATTGCATTTTTTATGCAAAACCTTGACACCACAGCTGTCAATACGGCAATACCTGCCATGGCACGATCTTTTGGTACAGATGTTGTCCATTTGAGTGCGGGAGTAACTTCGTATCTTATAGCATTGGCGATATTTATACCCGTCAGTGGTTGGATTGCTGATCGCTATGGAACACGTAAGGTATTTTGTTCTGCAATTATTTTTTTTACTGTTGCATCTATTTTGTGTGGTTCATCTCAGAACTTATCACAATTTATAATATTCCGTATAATGCAAGGAATGGCAGGGGCCATGATGACTCCTGTTGGCCGTTTGGCTGTGTTGAAGGCAACTCCTAAAGAGAATTTAGTAACTGCAATAGCCTATATTACTTGGCCCGGGTTAGTAGCACCTATACTAGGACCTTTGGTCGGTGGATATTTGACTACTTATTGGACATGGCATTGGATATTTTATATGAATGTTCCTTTAAGTATTATCTGTGTTGCATTGGCGTGGCATTTTATTCCGGAAGAAGACCGTACCGATAGTCCTAAGCCTCGATTCGATGCAATTGGCTTTGTAATTAGTAGTTTGGCACTAGCCGGTTTTATGTATGGAGTTGAATTATTAAGCCGTACAGAAGTCCCTTATTTTATGCCGGTGCTAGTCGTTGCAATTAGTTTAGGATTGCTGTATTTTAATATACGTTATTCACGACATATCTCAAATCCGTTGATAGACTATTCGGTCGTAAAGATTCCAACTTATAGAGTTACTATTTTTACAGGTTCAATGTCTCGTATGGTAATAGGGGTAGCTCCTTATCTAGTTCCTTTAATGTTTCAGGAAGGATTTGGGTTAAATCCTTTCGAGTCGGGAATATTATTTTTGGCTACAATGGCAGGGAATTTTTGTATGAAACCATTGACTGTAGTTGTAATGAGGCGTTTCAACTTTAAAAATGTATTGTTGATAAATGGATTTCTTGTTGCGGTTTTTACTCTTTTTACTGCATTCCTATTACCCACCACACCAACTTATATAATCGTAGTTGTGATGTTCCTATCAGGAATGTTCCGCTCCATGCAGTTTAGTAGTATTACTACATTGGCATTTGCTGATATTCCTCAATTACGGATGACTTCTGCTAATACTTTATATAGTACTATACAACAGATGTCCACAGGTATGGGGATAGCTATGGGAGCAATCTTTTTACGATTCTCGCATATGATAAATGGAGTAGGGGATCATTATACAGTTCCTGATTTCCGACTATCATTCATATTTGTTGCCATTTTAGGTTTTGTTTCATTATATGGTTATACGAAATTGGCACCTGATGCCGGTGATATTGTAAGAGGAAATAAGAAATGATAGATAGGCTAGTCTACATTATTTATTATAATATGCAGCATTTGTTAGTATAGCTGCATCATATAAGATGTAATGATAAAAACTATTTACTATGGAAAAATTAATTCTTATTTCTTTTTTATTACTCTTTTGTTTTTTTGCTTCCTGCAATTTAGATAAGGATGATGGTTATTGGGTAATATGTCCGCCTGGTAGTACCTACCTTTTCTTAGAAGTGAAATATCCGGATAGTGCGACAGCCTATTCGTTCGATAGTCTTAAAGTATTTTTAGAATTAGAAGAAGGAGTTGATAAAGATATATCAGTAATAAAGGATTATAAATCTGCACAGTTCAAATATTATCGAGAAGAAGGGGTATATCCTATAGTTAGTGATACTCTGATTCAGATATTAAATGATGAAATTGAAATAAAGAAGACAGATAGCCTACTCGCCAATGTTCGTGTGGTTGGATATAAACAAAATAAAACAGTTCTGAATAAGAATATGGACGTTTTCCTTCGGGGAGGACATGTTTTTGTTCCGGAAGATTCACTTTCTATTATTATTCCTCATTAATGATAGTGTAATTTAGTATTTAAATAGGGCATGAACCAAATGGTTTGTGCTTTGTTGTTTTAATACCTAACTTTGCGTCAAATTTTAAATATAATAACTTCTTTTTATGCAGAAAGATATAGACTTGAGAATTACGCCAGAGCAGGCGTCTGACATGGAAAAAGTCAAACGTGCATTCTCATCACAATCAGGAACACCGCTCAATAATATAAATTCGATACGGATTCTCCGTAGATCTATAGATGCTCGACAACGGAATATTTTTGTCAATCTAAAAGTGAGAGCATACATAAATGAAGAACAGATAGAACCAGACTTTGTTTCGGTCGAATATCCAAACGTAAAGGATTGTCCACAAGCAATTATTGTAGGAGCAGGTCCTGCAGGTTTATTTGCAGCATTGCGCCTAATAGAACTGGGCGTCCGTCCGATTGTAGTAGAACGAGGGAAAAACGTACGTGACCGCAAAAAAGATACTGCCCTATTGAATAGGGAACATATTGTAAACTCTGAATCTAACTATTGTTTTGGAGAAGGAGGATCAGGAGCCTTTTCTGATGGTAAACTATATACCCGTAGTAAGAAAAGGGGGAATGTCGATAAGATATTGAATGTATTTTGTCAACATGGAGCCAATACGGATATTCTTATAGATGCACACCCACATATAGGTACTGATAAATTGCCCCGGATTATTGAAAATATGCGTGAGCAAATAATAGCATCAGGAGGTGAAGTCCATTTTGAGACAAGGATGGATAAGCTAATAATAGAAGAAAATCAAGTGAAAGGGATCGAAACAAATACCGGTAAAAGCTTCTTCGGGCAGGTTATCTTAGCAACAGGGCATTCTGCACGCGATGTCTATTATATGCTTTATAATCAAAATATAAAGATTGAAGCGAAAGGGTTGGCTGTCGGCTTTCGAGTCGAACATCCGGCACATTTGATTGACCAAATCCAATACCATAGCCCCGAGGGTAGAGGTGAATATTTGCCTGCTGCCGAATATAGTTTTGCTGTACAAGCTGCCGACAGAGGGGTATATTCATTTTGTATGTGTCCGGGAGGTATTATTGTCCCATCTGCCAGTGCTTCTAAGCAAGTTGTAGTAAACGGAATGTCACCTTCTAACCGAGGTTCACGCTGGTCTAATTCAGGGGTTGTTGTTGAGATTCATCCCGAAGATTTTCCGGAATATGCAAAATATAAAGAGCTGGCCTTGCTTAAATTTGTTGAAGATTTGGAAGAACAAGCATGGATACATGGTGGTGAAACGCAAGTAGCACCTGCACAACGGATGTACGATTTTGTGAATGAGAAAAAAAGTAATTCTTTACCCGATACATCCTATGCTCCCGGAGTAATTTCTTCTCCTATGCATGAATGGATGCCCAAATTCATAACGACACGTTTGCAAGAGGGTTTAAGAAAAGTCGGAAAGATAAGTAAAGGATATTTGACTAATGAAGCTATATTACTGGGAGTTGAGAGTCGCACATCTTCTCCGGTTCGTATTTTGCGAGATAGAGAAACTATGCAGCATATCGAAATAAAAGGTCTTTACCCGTGTGGCGAAGGTGCAGGCTATGCCGGAGGAATTGTATCTGCCGGAATGGATGGTGAACGGTGTGCAGAAGCATTATTTTCAAATATAAATTGATCAACATCACTACTACGGCACAAAATAATACTGATTTGTCTTAAATAGCAACTAGCTAAATGCTTAATTACAACTATATTTGTCAATATAGATGCAGCAGTTATTGTCAGCTGTAAAAAAATGCTCAAGTAAGATCATCGTTTAATTTTATGATCTGAAAATAATAAAAAGCTGGTTTTAATGATAAATGATAATGATGCGAAGGTTGATGTTATACATCGGTTAAGTACATTTTAGGTAAGAATTTAATTCTTGGATTGTGTGAAAAAAAATAGAGTGACTCAATGAATCACTCTATTTTTTTATATAACTATTTAATCCCTTATTGTAACACAGATCCAAAAATAATACTGGCAATACCTAAGTATATCATTAATCCTGTAACATCCACAATAGTGGCTACAAATGGAGCCGATGATGTAGCCGGATCTGCTCCCAGTCTGCGTAATATAAAAGGTAACATTGAGCCGATTAATGATCCCCATAGTACGATTCCTACAAGTGCAAGAGATACAGTGGTACCTACAAGAATCCAATGGTCTCCATAAAGATTTGGGAAAATAAAGTGCCATACGTATATTCTTATAAATCCGATGATTCCTAATATTAACCCAAGGCTTAGGCCCGATACAATTTCTCTTCGGAATACTGTCCACCAATCTTTTAATTTAACTTCACCTGTTGCCATTGCTTGTATGATAAGGGTAGAGGCTTGCGATCCACTATTACCTCCACTCGATATCATCAGAGGTAGGAACATAGCAAGTACAATTACCTTAGCCAGCTGATCTTCGTAATATTGCATTACGGATGCTGTCAACAATTCTCCAATGAATAGTATTATAAGCCATCCTGCTCGTTTCCAAACCAATTTATGAATTGGTAAATCTAAATAGGGCTCGTCCAGAGCAGCAGTACCCCCCATTCGTTGCATATCTTCCGAAAATTCTTCGTCTGCTACCCACAAAGCATCATCGATAGTTACTATACCTAACAATACTCCTTGTGTGTCAGTAACCGGAAGAGCAACTCGATTATTCATCTTGAAGATTTTGATAGCCTCTTCATTTGGGTCTAGTGCATTCAGACAAATTAATCGATAATCCATTAAATCAGCTATTGGTGTTTTGGGGTCACATACCAATAATTCCCTGATCCGTAAGTCATCAATCAGAATACCTCGGCTGTCAAGAATATATACAACATCTATTGTTTCATAATTCTTTCCGTTTTGCCGGATGTAAGCAAGTGCCTGCTCAACTGTATATTTCTCATTTATGGCAAGAAAATCAGGTGTCATCAACCGTCCGATACTATCTTCCGGATATGAAAGGAGGGTAAAAACCTCTTTTCGGTCTTCCGGAGAAAGGAGGGAAACTAATCGATGTAGTAAATCCTTATCTTTTAATTCTCCGAAAAAAGCCGTTCGGTCATCCGGAGGTAATTCATTAATGATTTCTGAGATTTTTGATCCCGGTAATTTTTCAATGATACGTTCTTGTGTAGGAACATCGAGAATACGGAAAACATTGACAGCCCTATTGAGACTTAATGTATCAATCAATAATGCAGCATGTTCAGGTAATTCATCAATTAAATTTTCTACATCTGATATATTCAGATTGTCAAGAAAATCACGTAATTGGTTTACGTCTTCAAGCTCTATTAAGAGTTTGGTTTGTTCTGTTAGTAGTTCTACATTTGTTTTCATCCATAATTTCTGATTTTTGGTGAGTACTATCAAAAACAAAATAGTGTAAATATTTGTTTTTGGGATGAACTTACATTTATCAAATTATTAGAGACTGTTTGATATTATCCAACGTCAATTAGCCTGTTTTTGTTAAATGTGGCGCAAAGATAGTCTTTTCTTTTATATATTGTTTATTCAGATATTGGAAAAATCTATATTTGCATTTTTATTAATTATGAAGTGTTAGTCTACTAACATATATTTCTATTAATTTTTTATTATATATGAAAAAACTTATATTATTATTTTCTTTATTGGCATGTATTGGTTTTACTGCTTGTTCTGATGACGATTCTGACGATAAAAATAAAGAATATCTAATTCTTAATCTGTCTGATTTTAATTTATCGAATGGAGGTAATGCAGATCAGAACGGAGGTAAATATTGGAATGGTACGTTTTTACCAAATGCATCTTTAAAATCGCAAGGTTTCACCTTTTCTCATACGGCTACCGATTGGGGTAGCTTTAAATCCTGGAACGGATTTACAGTAACGAACTCTAAAGATGACACTGATATGAGTAGTGTAGGATGGACTTCTTATCAATGGAGCAATGTTGCTGGAGGATCAAGTATTACAGGTTTGCCTTATCTGGTTGCTTTTTGGGACTCATATCTGGAAAAATCTATTGAGCCGGGTAAATTTGATGAAGCTAAATATTCCAACTGGATAAAGATAGATAATAGTGAATTGTATAGAGCTGATGCTGTATATGTAACAAACTCATCTTGGACATATTATTCGATAAAGAATGGGGATAGTTCTGCTAAAAAATTTGAACAAGGTGATTATTTTTTACTTAAAGTATATGGTGTAAAAGAAGATGGAACGATAACAGAACCGGTGCTACATTATCTGGCAGACTACCGTTCTACAGATTCAAAATCTTGGACACTAAATAACAAATGGGAAAAAGTCGATTTAACTTCATTGGGAGAAGTAAAATATATTTATTTTCAAATGGATTCAAGCGATAAAGGAGAGTATGGTATAAATACACCAACTTATTTTTGTTTAGAGTGGTTGTCATTCGAGAAAAAGTAATAGATCGTATATATTTCAAGTATAGGAAATAGAGTAACTGAAAAAGTTACTCTATTTTTTTTTGTTTAATATTTTCAAACAAATGAAATATTATTATATTTGCATCATTGTTTCATTTGTTACATAGATACAATTGTGGATGCAGGACAAATATTAAAGCAGCATAATCTTAAAAATACAGGTTGTCGTAAGTTGATAATTAGTGAGTTGTTATTGACTAATACAGCCATGTCGGAGCATAAAATAAAAAGTAATCTGCCTAATTTGTTCGATAGAGTTACTTTCTACAGATCGTTGAAAACTCTAGAGGAATTTAAGATAATACATCGTGTTATATTGAGTGATGCCAGTGTGAAATATGCAATTAGTAAAGACTCATTGGCTAATGTGGAGCATCCGCATTTTCACTGTATAAAGTGTAATGAAGTGATTTGCCTGGAAGCAGAAGTAAAAGCTCCTGCAGATTTACCAAGTGGATTTTTGTTCGATTCTGCTCAGGTACTCTTTGAAGGAACATGTCCATCTTGTAAAAATGATAATGTAGATTATACTAAATGAAGAAAATTTCACTATTGTTTCTTGTTCTTATAGTTGCTTATTCACTTTGTGCACAAGAGTTCAATACTATATCTGGAACAGTTAAAGATAAAAAGACTGGAGAACCGATAGAAAGTGTTGCAGTTTCGGTAGAAGGTACTAAGGTTGGTATGTTTACAGACAAGAAAGGTAATTTCCTTTTTTGTGATATGAAGAAAGGTCAATATAAAATGGAGTTTAGATATATTGGTTATGAAGATATATCTATTTCTATTGATCTTATAAAAGATTACAATGCAGATTTCTATATGATTCCATCCTCAGTATCATTAAATGAGGTCGAGATAGAAGGTAATATGAATAATAATGCAAGAGCAATATCGAAAATTACCATTAATCAAACTTCTATGTTTGATAAAGTGACGCCCAACTTTTCTAAATTATTGGCAAATGTTCCGGGTGTCTCTACCATCGATATAGGAGCAGGTATCTCTAAGCCTATTATCAGGGGATTAGGATTTAATCGTATAGCCGTTATCAACAGAGGGATAACACAACAGAATCAGCAATGGGGAGCCGATCATGGGTTGGAAATTAATCAATTCGATTTTGAATCAGCTACAATACATAAAGGTGCAGCTTCGTTGATGTTTGGTTCGGATGCTATGGCAGGAGCTGTAGAAATAGAACCGGAAGGTTTTGCAAAAATACCTTATTCGCGCTGGAATGAGTATGATTGGAATGAACCTTATTTTAAAAGTGAAGCCATTATTTGGGGTGCTACTAATAATGATATGTTGGGAGGAGCATTTAAAGGCAGTGTACAAAAGAAAAATTATTTTCTGAAAACGATTTATTCGTATCAGGATTATGCCGATTATCGGGTTCCTGCCGATGAGTTTAATTATTTATCGTACAATTTTCCTATTCGGAATCGTCAGTTGAAAAATACAGCAGGAAAAGAACAGAATATTTCCCTTTCATTAGGATATGCATTCAACCGCAACTTGCAAACATCATTCAATGTTGGCAATAATTATCAGAAATCAGGTTTCTTTTCAGGAGCGCATGGTATACCTGATATTTCAAAACTAGAGCCCGATGGTTCGACTCGTAATATTGATATGCCATATAGCAGAGCAAATCATTTTACAATTACGAATAATACACAATGGCAAAATGGAATGGTTCGATTGGTTGTTAATAGCGGTTATCAAGATAATCACAGGCAAGAATATTCACCTTTTCATTCCCACTATGGATCGCAGAGTCCCGCTGAAGGCATAGACCCTAATCTTGAATTGGATTTTAGATTGAAGACATATTCGTCTAATGCCAGCTTATTTATAGACGAAAATAAGCAATGGCGAAAAACGATTGGAGCAGCTTTCGAATATCAACACAATAGGGTAGGAGGCTATAATTTCTTTTTACCCGAGTTCGATCAAATCACTGGAGGAGTGTATTTGATTAATAAATATTATTATCAACCTAACCTTTATTTCACAGGTGGTTTGCGCTATGATGTTGGGAAGATTGATATTACTGGGTTCTATGACCCGGAGCTTGCTAAATATTTGGAAAGGCAAGGGCATTCGTCTTCTCTAGTAGAAGAGAATGCGTGGAGAGCATATGATACAGATCGGCATTTTGGAAGCTTTTCGGGTTCATTAGGATTTAATTATACAAATGATGATTGGAATAATCTTTCTGTTTTTGCAAACATTGGAAAAAGTTTCCGTTTTCCTACAGCTGCCGAATTAGGTTCTAATGGTGTGCACCATGGAGCATTCAGGCATGAGATAGGTAATCCTAATCTTGATGCAGAACAAGGATATTCTTTGGATGTCGGATTTGAAATAAATAAGCCTAAAACATATAGTGTGCAACTCTCTCTTTTCTCTAATTACTTTTCTAATTTTATTTATTTGCAACCATCATTAGAGTGGTCTTTATTGCCGGATGCTGGTCAGCGGTATAACTATACGCAAGCAGAGGCATTGCTTTTAGGAGGAGAGTATAAATTGACATGGTATGTGATTCCTGAAATAGCATTATCGACAGAAGGTGAATATGTGAGAAATGAAAATCTGGATACAAAATATCCTTTGCCATTTACTCCGCCTTTCAAAATGAAGAACGAGATAATTTATTCTAAACCCAGAGGTGAAAAGAAAATAAGTTATTACAATTTTTCTATTTCTCACCAGTGGTTTTCGGATCAGAATAGGATAGCTAATGGAGAAGAGAAAACTCCCGGTGCTAATTTATTTAATATAACAGCAGGCTTAGACTATAGAATAAGTCCCAAAAGCACAATCCGCCTGAATATTCAGGCTCAAAATATATTTGATACACGCTATCTGAATCATCTTAGTTTTTATAGAAAACTAAATATCCCCGAACCGGGACGCAATATTCAGATATTTATAAGAGTACCATTTAATAGTTAATTGTTCAATATTTAAAAATCAGAAGTAATGAAAAAACGTGCTTTGCTAGGATTCCTATTCTTAGCGACCTTAGGAGTTGTTGTGTCTTCTTGTAGTGATAGTGATGATGTGGATAACGAAAAACCTGTTATCTCTAACTTTGATCCGGAAGAAGGAGAAGAATTGCAGATTGGAGGAAAAATCCATTTCGAAGTAGACTTTACTGACAATGAAAAGTTAGCTTCGTATAAAATTGATATTCATCATAATTTTGATAATCATGGTGAACATAAAGCTGCTGTAGAAGATGCTGCTGACAGTATTAAGTTCTCTTATACAAATACTTGGACTCTAGAAGGCTTGAAGAATAGCCATGTGCACCATCATGAAATTGAAATTCCTGAATCGCAGGTTGTTGATGGTGTCAAGAAATTTATTCGTCCGGGTAAATATCATTTTGTGGTGTATTGTATGGATGCCGCTGGAAACCAATCAGTACTATCTCATAATGTAATCTTATCAAAAAATGCAACACCGCATGATCATGATGAAGATTGAAAACTAAAATAATATAAAAAGAGGTTACATTCGTTTTGTTTGTAACCTCTTTTTATGTTACATTCGTATCTATAAAATGTGCTAACGATGAAAATCTATCCTTTACTGGTAACAGTTTCTTTATTGTCAATTTTTCTTCTGTCTTGTGAGGGAGATAGTGCCCCCAATGATAATGAACCTCCTCAAATAGTATCAGTCAAAATTAACAATAATGATACTATTTCATTGGGCAACAATGATACTATAATTATTAATAAAGAAGGGAGCTTGATGGATACTCTCGTGGCAGGGCGCTATGTTAAGCTATCAGCAATATTTACGGACAACGAAGCTTTGGCTTCCTATATGCTACGATTAGATACAACAATAGCAGTGCCCGAAAATAGTACAGACACAGCCTGTTTAGCCATAAAATCATGGTCTTCTATACTTGGTTACAAATCTGATACCATTATCCGACAACAAGGATTTTTACTCCTTTCTGATACTACATATACAGTTGAGGGAAACATAAAGAAATTGTATGAAGGCACTGACTATAAAATAATAGTTGGATGCGTTGATAAGGCCGGAAATTCTACCGAAATAGTCAAAAAAGTCTATGTTATGCGCATGCAAACACTGATTGACCAAAGAAAGAAGAAATAGAGACTTTTAAAATATAGTTATTTTATTACTTTGTAAGTAAATTCTTTCGATAGATTACCATTATAATATTGTTTGATAGGGTAATTGTCGTTATCATATTCGTATGTAATATTTATCCCAATTGGTTCTTCTCTTGAAACCTCAGAAGTAGATGAAGAAGCATTATTTTTACCAATAAATTCACTACTCCATTTTAGATTACCGATATGGTTAGTCCAGAACCACGTTGGTAGAGTAATGTTTGTTAATGGAGAAATATGGTTATCGTATAGATATGAGATTGTAGATACTTTTCCCTTTGTATCTATATGAAGAGTGTATTTGATAAGATTACCATCGTTATCATATTCGAAATTTTCCCACGGAGTACCATTGTCCAAAAATACATTTTCTATTCGTTGGTTTGCGTCTATATATATCTTATTGTTTTCAGTATTTTTAGTTGCCAGCCTTCCACTAATTGTCATTTCTTCCATAACATATGCATTCTCGGCTTTGGAGGCTTGGGCATAATTGTATTTTGATGTGATATTTACATCACCTTTATCCCTGACTATATTACACTCTATCAAGCGTCCATCCTTATCGTATTTGAAGTTGTATTGATGCAATGATATAACTCCCGTTTCGATAAAAGAAATTAACTGATTTTTATAATTGTATTTGAAATCTATTCTTTCTTTTTCAGATAGTTTTATCGTGACCAATTGCTTTTTTACTTGTGCCTGAATCCCACATATTAAAATAAATACACCCAATAGGATAACTAAAACTTTTTTCATTTTCATCGTCAGAGATTATATATTAGAGAAAGAGCTTACTATGCTAAAATAACTCATAAAAGTTAAATATATTATATTTTTTATACAGAGTTTTCGAAAATAAAACAGGAGCTATCGATTAAGATAGCTCCTGTTGTTATTCTAGAATAAACCTTATTTATTCATATTCATTCCATGCCTTGATTTCAAGGTCATCCACATCCATTTTACAAAAGGCTTGTATAAATGCAGAAGCTAGTCGTGAATTTGTTAGCAAAGGAATATTGTAATCTATTGCCGAACGGCGTATTTTATATCCGTTGTCAAGTTCGCTTGAGGTGAAGTTTTTAGGGATATTTACAACCAAGTCAATTTCCTTGTTTTGTATCATTTCCAAAGCGCTAGGCTGTTGGTTATCCGTAGGCCAATAGACCTGAGTTGCAGGGACTCCATTGTCCGATAAGAATTTTTGTGAGCCTCCGGTTGCATAGATTTCATAACCTTTTTGATGAAGAAGTCGCGCAGCTTCAAGGAGTTCAACTTTCGATTTTGCCGGTCCGGTAGAGAAAAGGACAGTCTTTTTAGGTATTCTATAACCAACCGATAACATTGACTTGAGCATGGCATCGTAGAAATTGTCTCCAATACATCCTACTTCTCCGGTTGATGCCATATCGACACCCAATACGGGATCAGCTTTTTGGAGGCGAGAGAATGAAAACTGAGATGCTTTGATACCAACATAATCTAAGTCAAAGTCATTTTTGTTAGGCTTCTCAACATCCTTTCCAAGCATTACCTGTGTCGCTAAATCAATGAAGTTTATTTTCAACACTTTCGATACAAAAGGGAATGAACGCGAAGCTCTCAGATTACATTCTATAACTCGTATACTATTATCTTTTGCTAAGAACTGCATATTGAAAGGACCCGATATATTCAGCTCTTTTGCAATCTGACGTGCAACTTTCTTAATTCGGCGTACAGTTTCTATATATAAGCGCTGCGCAGGAAACTGGATCGTAGCATCACCAGAGTGTACTCCGGCAAACTCGACATGCTCAGATATAGCGTACATTACTATTTCACCCTTATTGGCTACTGCATCTATTTCTATTTCTTTTGCATTTTCAACAAATTCAGTTACAACAACCGGATGTTTTTGAGATACTTCTGCAGCCAGTCCTAAAAAGTTTTCCAATTCCTGATCGTTAGAACATACATTCATGGCAGCTCCAGAAAGTACATAAGATGGACGGATCAAGACTGGGTAGCCAACCTCATTTACAAATCCTTTGATGTCATTGAGAGACGTAAGCTCTTTCCAACGAGGCTGATCTACACCAATTCTGTCAAGCATACTTGAGAATTTGTGACGATCTTCTGCATTGTCGATGCTCTTAGCTGTAGTTCCTAAGATTGGAACTTTAGCAGCATCGAGTCGCATAGCTAAGTTGTTTGGAATCTGACCTCCTACCGAAAGAATGACACCATGCGGGTTTTCCAATTCGATAATATCCATAACACGCTCGTAGGTCAGTTCATCGAAGTAGAGGCGGTCGCACATATCATAATCAGTCGATACCGTTTCAGGGTTATAGTTAATCATTACAGAGCGATAACCCTCTTGGCGGATTGTTTGTAGGGCATTAACCGAACACCAGTCAAATTCTACAGACGATCCTATTCGGTATGCACCCGATCCCAGAACTATAACAGATTTCTTGTCTCCAAGATATTTTACATCATTTGCTTTACCATTGTATGTGATATACAGATAATTGGTTTGTGCCGGATATTCAGCAGCCAGAGTATCTATTTGTTTCACGCAAGGTACTATGCCATTCTCTTTACGAATACGGCGTACATCATGTGCTATAGTCTCTACCAAGCTAGGCTCTTTACAGACAATCTTTGATATTTGGAAGTCCGAAAATCCCATTTGTTTGGCCGAGCGAAGTAAGTCGAGAGGGAGAGACTGTATATCGTCGTATTTTTCTATTTCTTTAGAACACTTATATATGTATTGAAGTTTCTGTAAAAACCAACGGTCTATCTTAGTCAGATCATGTATTTGATCGATATTATATCCTTTTTTGAATGCTTGTTCGATGCAGAAAATACGTTTATCTGTCGGGTTTTTAAGTGCTTCGTCCAAATTTGGAACTTCTAATTCTTTATTAGCTGCAAATCCATGCATGCCAATATTGATCATACGAAGTCCTTTTTGAATAGCTTCTTCGAAAGTACGACCAATAGCCATAATTTCTCCGACTGATTTCATGCTTGAACCAATTTCTTTCGATACTCCATGAAACTTACCTAAATCCCAACGTGGTATTTTTACAACAACGTAATCTAGTGCTGGTTCGAAGAAAGCACAAGTTGATTTTGTTACTGAGTTTTTCAGTTCGAATAGTCCATATCCAAGTCCGAGTTTAGCTGCAACAAAAGCTAGAGGATATCCGGTTGCTTTAGATGCTAGTGCCGATGAACGGCTCAGACGGGCGTTAACTTCGATTACGCGATAATCTTCCGATTCGGGGTCAAAAGCGTATTGGACATTACACTCACCAACTATACCGATGTGTTTTACAATTCGGATAGATAATTCACGTAATTTATGATATTCAGCATTAGTCAATGTTTGAGAAGGAGCTACAACTATACTTTCTCCTGTATGTATTCCCAGTGGGTCAAAGTTTTCCATATTACATACAGTCATACAATTGTCATACTTGTCGCGTACAACTTCGTATTCTACCTCTTTCCATCCTTTTAGAGATTTTTCGACAAGTAGCTGTGACGAATAGGCCAAGGCTTTTTCGGCTAGTGCACGTAATTCTTGTTCATTGTCACAGAATCCGGAGCCAAGTCCTCCTAGTGCATAGGCTGCGCGCACAATGATTGGATAGCCTAGTTCAGCAGCAGCTTTAACAGCTTCTTCTACCGAGCCTACAGCTTCACTCTTAATTGTTTTTACATCTATCTGATCTAGTTTTTTTACAAACAATTCTCGGTCTTCAGTATCCATGATAGCTTGTACCGGAGTACCAAGTACACGAAGGTTGTATTTCTCAAGAATTCCGGTTTCAAAAAGCTGTACACCACAGTTCAGAGCTGTTTGTCCACCAAAAGCAAGAAGGATACCTTGAGGTTTTTCTTTTTGGATTACTTTTTCTACAAAATAAGGAGTTATAGGTAGAAAATATATTTTATCAGCACTACCTTCAGATGTTTGTACTGTTGCAATATTGGGGTTTATAAGTACGGTTTCTATGCCTTCTTCTTTTAAGGCTTTCAATGCTTGCGAACCAGAGTAATCAAATTCTCCGGCTTCTCCTATCTTTAGAGCACCTGAACCTAGTACTAATACTTTTTTTATATTTATTTCCATCTTTTGATAATCTTCTTTTTTATTTTTTAATTCGCTACTTAATAGAAGTGTCTTCGATGTTTTTAATTATAGTTTCTCAAAAAACATGTCAAACAAGAAATCAGTATCAGTAGGGCCACTTGCCGCTTCTGGGTGAAACTGTGCGGAAAAGAAAGGTTTCGTTTTATGTTTTATTCCTTCATTTGTTCCATCATTCAGGTTAATGAATAGAGGTTCCCAATCTGATCCCAGAGATGCATTTGCGACTGCGAATCCATGATTTTGAGATGTTATAAAGCATTTTGTAGAATCTACCATTTTTACCGGCTGATTATGGCTGCGGTGTCCGTACTTTAATTTGTATATACTTGCTCCTCCTGCTTTGGATAGTAGCTGGTTTCCCATACATATACCACAAATTGGTTTCGAGCCTTCCATTGCTTTACGGATATTTACTACAGTTTCTTCACAGAAATCAGGATTGCCCGGGCCATTGGATATAAATAATCCATCCCATTCCAGTTGGTTGAAATCATAATTCCAAGGAACGCGTACTAGTGTTATATCTCTTTTAAGTAGGCAACGGATAATATTATGTTTTACGCCACAATCTACTAATACCACCTTCTTTTTACCATTGCCATATGTGATCACTTCTTTACAACTTGCAATCGCAACTTGATTTTCTACATTCGGATCATAGAAATCAATTTCATCTGCTTCTTTAAAGACGATTTTGCCTTTCATCGATCCTTTTTCTCGTAAAATTTTTGTTAACTCACGAGTGTCAATACCATATATTCCCGGCACATCGTTTTCTTTCAGCCATTCTCCTAAACTTTTCTTAGCATTCCAATGCGAATATTCATGAGAATAATTAGATATAATCAAACCATTTACTTGAATCTTTTCCGATTCGTAAAAGTCTGAAATACCATTTGTAAAAGTGTTGTCGGGTACTCCATAATTCCCAACCAGGGGAAATGTAACAGTAAGAATCTGTCCCAGATATGATGGGTCTGTTAAACTTTCCGGATAACCAACCATTGCAGTATTGAAAACGACCTCACCTGCTGAAGCTTTTTCTGCACCGAAAGACTTTCCTTCGAAAACTGTACCATCATCTAGGATTAATTGAACTGGCTTGTCTGATTGCATTTTTGTTGAAATATAAATTATGAATAATAAGCTATTTACAAAGTTAAAAAAAAAAGGAACGAGATATCTAACATATCTGTTCCTTTGCTTCTATTTTTAAGTATAAATGTATCTTTTTCTTTATCATTTTTCAAATATCCCAAAAATATGTTGATGTGAATATCTGAGGTGCAAAGGTATTAATTAAAAATGATAAAATGGAAATTATTTACGGGCAATTTTCATCAAAATTATATTTGTTTAGAATTTACTTTTTTTTATTGGCCATTTTTGAGGTTCTGTAAATCAATACTACCTTATTGTAGAATTTTACTTTGATTATTTTTATATAAAATAGTATGTTGAAATAGATTTATATTCTGTTTGTAAGTTTGTTATGTAGAGTTACTTGAGACCAAACATAATGTATAGAGTATAACTTACTATTGTGAATTAATTGGTTAATTTGTAAAACTATATTTGTATTCTGTGTGTTATAATTCAGAAATCTATAAAATGCGAAAGTATGCTAAATAATATTTTGTCGATAGTGAAAGAGGTAGCACAGAATGCTGTTGCTAATAATACAGATATACCGGGAGATAAAAAAAATGAAGTTGTAGAAACTACAGCTGGGGCTATAACTACCGGCCTCACTTCTAACTTGTCTAACTTATCAGATTTATTCTCTTCTTCAGGAGGAGGTAATATCGTTGATACGATTCAAAAAACAGTGGTGACAACTCTTAGTGAAAAATTAGGTTTGGATGCATCTATAGCTAATGGTATAGCTACATCAGTTGTTCCGGCTGTTGTCAGTGCGTTGTCAGGTAAAATAAACGATTCCAAAGAAGAAGGTTTTAACCTCGAGTCAATAGTCGGAGCTTTGAGTGGAAGTAAAGATAAAGAAGGGGGGATTCTAAGCTCTCTTGTTAGCATGTTCAAAAAATAGTTGAACACCTTAATACACCTATTATATATATATATCCGTAAAGTACTGTTTTTAAAACAGTACTTTTTTTATAAACTTATACTTTAAGTAAATGCCTATATTAGCATAAGTTCGGGCTTGTCTATTCATCTTAATACATAATTATTATTTATACTTATATCTTTATTGAATATTTCTTCTTATTTTCGGAGATCAATGTCGATTTATTACTCGATTTTTTTTATTTTTGCAGGACAGAAATACTTAAATGTAAAATTGTAGGATGAAGGTTTTAAAGTTTGGAAGTGCATCTATAGCGACATCTGACAGAATAAAGTCTGTAGCTGAAATCGTAAAGAAAGGGAGAAATAATATAATAGTATTATCTTCCATGCGAGGCACGGCCGAATCTTTATCTGAAATATCTGATTATTTATATAAAAAAAATCAGGAAGGAGCCACTGAGATCATCAATAAATTAGAAATGTTTTATCTGACTCAGGTGTCTTCTCTTTTCGATCAAAGTGATTTTAAACAACAAGCCATAGAGCTTATCGGTAATAAAATCAGCTATATACGTTCTTTTACAAAAGACTTATTTACATTGTTCGAAGAACGTGTTGTAATGGCTCAGGGTGAACTTATTAGCTCCGAGCTTTTTACTTTATATCTGAAACAGTTAGGCTTGAAGGTAGTTTTATTACCTGCACTTGATTTTATGAGGACGGACAAAAATTCGTCTCCCGATTCATTATATATAAAAGATAAGCTCACAGCATTACTGAAGGCTAATGAGGGTGCAGACTTGTATGTAACTCAGGGGTATATTTGTCGGAATGCTTATGGTGAAATAGATGACTTGCATCGAGGCGGAAGTGATTATACAGCTTCCCTTATCGGGGCAGCCATTGAAGCTGAAGAAATTCAAATTTGGGCTGATGTGGATGTTATGCAAAATAATGATCCGCGTTATGTAAAAGAGACAGCGCCTATTCATCGTCTTAACTTTGATGAAGCTGCTGAGTTAGCTTATTTTGGAGCGAAAATCCTTCACCCGACTTGCATATCACCGGCTAAACTGGCAAATATAAAAGTACGTTTGAAGAATACACATAATTCCGATGATGAAGGCACATTGATTTCGAACGAAACTGACGAACAAACCATAAAAGCTGTTGCTGCGAAAGAAAATATAACAGCAATAAAGATAAAATCAGGAAGGATGTTATTGGCACATGGCTTCTTGCGTCGTGTATTTGAGGTATTTGAACAATATCAGACACCGATAGATATGTTAGCAACATCAGAAATAGGTGTGTCATTAACTATTGATAATGATAAAAATATAGAACACATTCTTAATGATTTGAAAAAATATGGAATGGTATCGGTTGATGAAGATATGGTAATAATTTCTGTTGTAGGAGACTTGGATATGGAAAATGCTAATCTTGCAGCTAAGATTTTAGATGCTGTTAAGGATATTCCTGTCAGAATGGTATCGTATGGTGGAAGTAAGTACAACTTCTCATTCTTAATTCCACGCAAAAACAAGGAATACACACTTCAAATACTAAATGAAAAATTATTTAAATAAACTATTTTTAATCTAAATTCATAATATTCGATGACAAAAGGAATTTTTCCGATTGACAAATTTAAGGGGATCGAAACACCTTTCTATTATTACGATGTAGAACTCCTTAAAAAGACGCTAAAAATCGTAAAAGAAGAAACGAAAAAGTATGGTTTTGTACAACACTATGCCGTAAAAGCGAATGCAAATCGTCGGGTATTAGAGTTGATTGCCGCAGAAGGGTTTGGTGCCGACTGTGTGAGTGGTAACGAAGTGAAGGCTGCGATGAATGCCGGTTTCCCAGCATCTAAAATTGTGTTTGCGGGTGTCGGAAAAACAGACAAAGAAATAAATGTAGCTCTTGATTACAATATTTTTTGTTTTAATGTAGAATCATTACCAGAGCTGGAAGTTATAAACGACCTAGCCGGAAGAAAAGGAAAACAGGCTCAAATTGCCCTTCGTATTAATCCTAATGTAGATGCTCATACACACGAATATATTACAACCGGATTAAATGAAAATAAGTTTGGGTTTAGCATGAATCATCTTGATAGTGTAATAGAAGTTGTGAAAACATTTTCTAATATCAAATTGATTGGTGTTCATTTTCACATTGGTTCCCAAATTGAAGATGTGCATACCTTTGAACCTCTTTGTGTACGGGTAAACGAATTGCAAACTTATTTCGAAAATAAAGGAATAAAATTGGAACATATCAACTTAGGGGGAGGATTAGGTATTGATTATGATAATCCAAATACTCATCCGGTAAGTGATTTTGTCGGTTATTTTGACGTTTTTCATAAGAATTTGAAATTACGTGAAGGACAAGTTGTACATTTTGAGTTAGGACGCTCTATAGTTGCTCAATGTGGTAATTTAATTTCGCGTGTAACTTATATAAAAGAAGGTGAAAGTAAAAAGTTTGTTATTCTGGATGCCGGTATGACAGACCTTATCCGCCCGGCTTTGTATCAGGCTTATCATAAGATCGAAAATATCTCATCAGAGCTTCCAGTAGAGAATTATGATGTTGTAGGCCCTATCTGCGAATCATCCGATTGCTTTGTGAAAGACTACGAATTAAATAAAACCAAAAGAGGTGATTTAGTTGCCTTGCGCTCAGCGGGAGCATATGGTGAGATTATGGCGTCTCAATATAACTGTAGAGAGATACCAAAATCTTATTTCTCAGATAAAATTTAATAAAACTGCACTATATAAGTACGAGAGTCATATAGTTAAAATATGACTCTCGTCTTTTATTTATTATAAAATATTTTTGGATAAGTAAAATGCAACAAGTTTTATCCTATTTCCTATTTGATATACACGAAATAATTGGACTGTCTTTATTCTTTATTTTTTTTATAGTTCAGGTGTATTTTTATCAGGTTTATTATAAAAAACCTTTATTGGCTAAAGATGATTTTAATGATATTGGAACAGACGGTTTTCAACCTAAAGTTTCGATTATTATTTCATCCGAAAATGAGGCTATCTGCTTGTCTGAGAATTTACCTTTGATTTTAGATCAGGATTATCCAGATTTTGAGGTTATTGTAGTCAATAATGGTTCTACAGATGAGAGCTATGAATTATTACAATCCCTTAAATTGAAATATCCACATCTGTATCATACATATGTACCTACATCATTAGACAAGAAATTTGATCGGCGAAAGCTAGCTTTTACACTAGGTATCAAAGCTGCAAAGGGGGATATCCTTTTATTTACAGAACCTTACTCTTGTCCGATATCCAATCAATGGATCTCATCTATGGTAAAAGGTTTTAGTAAAAACTCTAACACAGAAGTTGTTTTAGGATATTCTTATTATAAAGTAATTAAATCGCATCTTTACTCAAGGGTTGCCCAGTTTGATAATCATATTTTCAGTATGCAATATCTGTCTATGGCTCTTAAGGATAATCCATTTACGGGAGTTTATAGAAATGTTGCATTTAAGAAACATCTTTTTTTTGATCATAAAGGTTTCTCTTCTTATTTGGGGATTGAGAATGGAGAAGATATTTTTATAAATCAGATTGTGGATGAATATAATACTACGGTGTCTTTGTCTCAAGATAGTTTTATACAAACAACCCTAGAGTCATTTTCTCTTTGGAGACAAATAAAGAAATCGTATTCAGTTGCCAAATCTTTTTTCAGAGGGAATGCAGTAAGACTATTCTCTTTTGAATACTCTTTTCGTTTCTTATTCTATTTCTTATTTTTAGCATTATTAGTGGATAGTGTTACTTTTCAGAGTTGGGGACTATTGTTTGTAACACTCTCTCTGTTCCTGATTCGTTATATCATGCAAGCGATTATAATAAATAAATCAGCAAAGTATTTTCTTTCAGGTAAGTTTTATGCCTCTCTTATAATAATGGATATTCTACAGCCTATTTATAATATGAGATTCAAAACAAGACAGCATAAAGTAAAAGGTAGGCGTTAAACTAAAAATATATAATGAATTGAAGGTGTGAAATAAATTTCATGCCTTTATTTTTTCCTTTAGCCTTTGATAAGGTTTATTAATCTTTTCTTCCCACAATAGCCATAATATAAAAATTACTCCATCATAATATACCCACACGAATATATCTCTATGAAAAATGTTGAACCAATCTTCATAAAATTGCCAATAAGATACTTTCGTGTTACTCCATATTCGGTTATTATACCATTCATTAGCAGGTATAAACCATTCAGGAAAAGGATTTTTTATGATGATACATATAACTGTCAGTCGGATAATGTTAATCACTATAAGTATAAGCATGGATAGCGGTATAAACCACAGTTTCTTTTTGATGGGGCCAAAATAGAATAAGATGATGAATGAAAACATAATCAGCTGTTTGAGTCCAGTACATCCCCATATAATGTCAACCTTTAATGAGTTTTCAAAAAATATAGTTTCGCCTACAATACGAAAGTCATGATATCCCAATAAAGTATGTACAGTCCAATAAACAGCCTTGGCTGTAAACAAACAAATTCCCTCAGTATAGCTTGTAAGGTCCTTTCCTAATACAAGTAAAATACGCTCATTGTCACCCTGATGAACACACAGTTTCCATATAAGGTCGAAGATGAGAAATAAAATCAGAAACCATACTATATTTTTTAGTGGTTTCAGCTTATTCACTTGTACAATAATTTTATTACTTAAGGAAGTACCCATTGATTAATCCAATTACATCACGAAGATATTAAAATAAGGATAATTAACCTTTTTAAGAGAAAAAAAATATGACATTTTATCTAAAAAGACAATTAACTAAGTTTTTTTAATTTACTTTGCACAAATTTTACGTGACATTAAGTGAATTTAGTAATAGATCAGGGGAATACAGTAACTAAAGTTGCAGTTTTTGATGAAGAAATACTTCTCGAAACATTTCTATTTGAAATTTTTGATATCAATGCTTGTTCTTCATTATTAGCTAACTACTCATTTAATAAGTGTATTTTTTGCTCTGTAATTAGGCCAACAGCTGAAGTTTTGGCATATTTGAATAATAAATTGCCAATTTTTTTGTTTATAGATGAGAATACAGATTTACCAATAAAAAATAAATATAAGACACCGCATACATTAGGAAAAGATAGACTAGCTGCGGTGGTAGAAGCAAATAACCTTTTTATTGGTAGAAATATATTGGTAGTTGATATTGGAACGGCAATAACTTATGAATTTATTGATAATTTGTCCAATTACCATGGAGGTAATATATCACCGGGCATAAGCATGAGATTTAAAGCTTTGCATAAATTCACTGGTAAGTTACCTATTGTTGATCGCTTTGGCGATCTTCCCGATTTGGGATATGATACTGAAACAGCAATCAGGGCAGGTGTAATTCATGGAGTAGTACACGAAATCAATGCATATATAGATGACTTTATAAAAAAGTTTCCTGATATAGAAGTTATTTTGACCGGAGGTCATACGAAATATATAGAATCACAATTGAATAGACGTGTATTTGTCGATATAAATTTAGTATTGAAAGGATTAAACAGAATATTGAACTATAATGTTAAAGAATAAAAAGCTCTTTCTGATAGCCGTTATGGCTTGTGTTATAAGCTCATTAGGAGCGCAGACAAACTCTCCTTATAGTAGATATGGATATGGTGTATTGAGAGATCAAGTGACAGGTCCATCTAAAGGAATGGGGGGGATTGGATATGGTCTCCGAAATAGTTTGAGTGCAAATCCGATAAATCCGGCTTCCTATTCACGGGTAGATTCTCTAACTTTCCTTTTTGATATGGGAGTTTCAGGTAGTCGAGCAAAATTAAGCGACGAGTCAGCCTCACGAAATGATTATAATGGAGGCTTAGACTATATAACCACATTAATGCCATTAAGTAAACGTGTCGGTTTTAGTTTAGGTATATTACCATATTCGACCATTGGTTACGACTTTGGCTCTAAAGAAAAAGCAGGTACAGTAGAATATACTAAAGCATATTCAGGTTCAGGAGGTTTAAGCCAAGTATATGCAGGTTTGGGTTACTTAACACCAATAGACGGTCTGTCCGTTGGGGTTAATGCATCATTCCTTTTCGGTACACTTGATCAAACACGTAGTGTTCCTTCTATTGGAGCTACAAGTAACTTATCGACAGAATATAGTGAGTTAACAATAAAAACATTCAAATTCGATATTGGAGTACAATATGAAATGGCTGTATCTAAAGATAATAATCTCGTTTTAGGGGCTGTATTTACACCTGGTATTAACTCAACAGGAAATTATCAAAATATACACCATGAGGTGAATTCTTCTACAGGATATCCAATTACATCTGATACACTTTCTGTGAATGGAGTAGATGCAGGTTTACCAACTACTCTAGGAGCTGGTTTTACACTAACCCATAAGCAAAAATTAATTGTAGGAGCAGATATTACATACCAAGATTGGAGTAGCGTCAAATACTCATCTTTGATGGGAGATGGGCTTGATAAATCAAATCGCTTCAATGACAGATGGAAGTATGCAGCAGGTATTGAGTATACGATAGATCCAATGTCACGGAACTTTTTTCATAGAATGAAGTTGAGAGGAGGAGGTAACTACAGTAATTCCTATCTCAATGTAAAAGATACAAATGGAAATGTCAATGGTTATAACGAATATGGAGCTACTATTGGATTCGGCTTGCCTCTTCGTGATAGAGAATCCTTCGGGAACAGAACCTCATATTTGAATATCAACTTTGAATATAAAAAAATAGATCCTAAAGCCGGCAATTTAGTAAAAGAAGAATATTTTGGAATATCTGTCAATGTTAATATCAATGAGCTTTGGTTTTATAAGAAAAAAATACAATAAATTAGTATAATATATATAACATCAGCCTCAATAAATATTGGGGCTACTTGTTTTATAATAATTGATATAACGTGTTATTACAAAAAAAACATAGAAATATAAAGACTATATTAGCAATCCTTACTATTACTTTATCTTTCCTTTCAGCATGTAGTAATAAAGATAAAGATGCTGTTGATTTTGTCTATGATCCGGAAGTAATACCAGATATGAGTACCGATAGTGTAACAATGTTAGTTTCAGATTCTGGTCTGATTCGTTATAAAATGATTGGGAAGACATGGTTAGCATTCGATCAGGCAAAAGACCCTCATTCACTTTTTCCCGATGGTTTCTATTTAGAACAATATGATTCACTATTCAATATTGTCATGAAAGTGAAAGCTGATTCCGTATGGTATTATACCAGTCGGAAATTTTGTCGGTTATATGGCAATGTTTTTATAGAAAATCAGCTAGGTGAGACATTTGCCAGTGAAGAACTCTTTTGGGATCAACGTGAAAAAAAAATATATTCAAACAAACATGTTGTAATAAATCGCCCGGAAAAAAGTGTCTTACGGGTATTAGCTGGTTTTGAATCGAACGAGCAAATGACAGCTTACCGTTTTCTAAAAGCACGTGATTCAGAATTCTATGTAAAAGAAAACGAACAAGATGATGAAGAAAATGGAGAATAGTCTACCAATTTTTAATGAAATCTAATCTCAATTTATTATCTTCGCGAGCTGAATACTTATAAAATTGGAAATAAATAAACAATAAAATATAATTAATAACGTTTTAAATGGCTGCATTACAGAAAATTAGAGGGCAAGCAGGCTTGCTTATAGGTGTACTTGGAGTGGCATTAATGGCTTTTATTTTGTCAGACTTTTTCACTTCAGGAAATGCATTTTTTAATAAAGCAAAAGATAAAGCATTTACTGTTGATGGAGATGTTGTATCTACAGGGAAATATGCTGAGAGAATAGAACAGTGGGAGTTTTTTGAAAAAACAATGAGCGGAAGAAGCTCATTGGATGAAGCTGCTACTTCTCAAATACGAGAAAGAGTCTATCAACAAATGGTAAAAGAGATGATGCTTGATGACCAAGCAGAAAAATTAGGTTTGGCTGTAACACCAGAAGAATTGACAGATATGGTTTATGGTACCAATATATCTCCGATATTGTATCAAATTCCTCTTTTCACAAATCCTCAGACAAGACAATTTGATAAAGCATACCTTACAGAATTCTTACAAAATGTGAAACTAGATACTTCTACTCTTCCACAAGAACAGCAAGAAGAACATTTGATGAGAAAACAACTATGGGCTTTCATTGAAAATATGATGAAATATCAGCGTCTTGAAGAAAAATATACATCTTTAGTTGCTGGTACAATTTTGGTTAATGATGCCGAAGCAAAATCATATTATAATGATTCAAAAAATATAGCTAACATATCATATGTAGTTGAGAAATATACAGCACTATCGGATTCTTCTGTTACAGTTTCAGACGATGAACTTAAAACTTTATATAATCAACGTAAAAATAGTTATAAACTAGATACAGAATTAAGAAAAATTTCTTATTTTATCAAAGATGTAGTGCCTAGTGAAGAGGATTATGCCGAAGTTGAAAAAGAAATGAATGTAGCATTCGAAAAACTAAAAGCATCAGAAAACCCATCTTCAGTAGTAACAGAATATTCGGGAAATCAGTATATCGATGCATTTGTTTCTCTATCTGCATTACCCGCAGATGCAAAAGCTTTTGCAGAATCATCCTCGATAGGACAGGTATATGGTCCAGCTCGTGACGGTCAATCATTTATCATGTATAAGTTGATAGATAAAACAATAGCACCGGATTCACTTCGTTTACAAATACTACCAATGCCTCAAGGTGTTGATCCAAAAGCAGCTGCAAGTATTGTAGATAGTATACAAAATGTAATAAAAGGAGGTGAAAGCTTTACAGACATTGCTAATAAAATGTCTCCAGGATCTAATGGCGGAGAAATCGGCTGGGTAAATGAAATGATGTTGGCTAGCGCTGGTATAGCAAAAGAATGTTTTGGAGCTTCTCAAGGAGATGTTTTGAAAGTAACTATTGGAGGTCAGCCTCAATTGGTTCGTATTGCTGAAAAAACAAAACCAGTCGCTAAGGTTAAATTGGCAATGATACAAATGCCTGTATTGGTAAGTGATAAAACACAGTCAGCAATAGACAACGAACTGAACCTTTTTGTTTCAGAAAATAGTAATGCAGAAAACTTTGATAAAGCAGCTCAAGCAAAAGGGTATGGATTAGTACCAAATGCTTTGATTACACCATCTGATATTGGACTAGGTCAATCTACAGGAACACGTAGTGTTATCCATTGGGCTTTCAATAATAAAGTTGGAACTGTGAAAAAATTTGACGAAATGGCAGATAAACGAGTTGTTGCCATTATCAAAGGTGAGATAAATGATCCCTATACACCATTTTCTGAATTGAAAGAATCTTTAAAAGCAGAACTTATAAGAGATAAAAAATCAGAAAAGATTATTGCAGATTTGAAATCTAAAAATCTCACATCTTTAGATGCGTATGCACAAGCCTTAGATACTCGTGTCGATACAGCTAAATTTGTTACATTCCAAACAAACAATATTGTAGGAGTTGGTTTTGAACCAGTTCTTAATACATATTCTAAAGTTGGACAAGTAAATAAATTGACAGACCCAGTTAAAGGAGTATTAGGTGTATATATTCTGAATATTTTAGATAAGACAGAAGATACAAAAGAATTTGATGCAGATCAAGCAAAGCAAACTCTGCGTCAAAATAACTACTATCAGATATTATCACAATCTGTGATGGCCTTAAAAGGGAAAATGGATGTGAAAGATAACAGAGTTGCCTTTTGGTAAACAATATAAATAATAATCCTAAAATCCCTTGTAGTAAATTATAAACTATAAGGGATTTTATTTTTATCTGAATAACACATGACTAAAAAAGAACGTTATAGAGGAGTAATTAATTGGTTCGAAAATAATATGGCTATTGCAGAGACTGAACTACACTATGACAATCCATTTCATCTGCTTATAGCTGTAATACTATCAGCACAATGTACTGATAAAAGAGTGAATATTGTGACACCTCCATTATTTGAGGCTTTCCCTACACCAGAAGTAATGGCAGTAGCTTCTCCTGACTATGTATACAGCTTTATAAAAAGTATTTCTTATCCTAATAACAAAGCGAAAAATTTAGTTGGCATGGCGAAGAAGATTGTAAATGATTTTCAAGGAGAAGTTCCACAAACTCGCGAAGAATTAGAATCTATTCCTGGTGTTGGACGTAAAACAGCAAATGTCATGATGATCGTGGCATTTAATAAACCAGCAATGCCTGTTGATACTCACGTTTTCCGTGTATCCAATAGGATTGGACTGACAAATAACTCTAAAACACCTTTAGAGACCGAAAAAGAGCTTTTAAAATACATACCATCCCGACTGCTATCGAAGACACATCATTGGCTTATATTGCACGGGAGATATGTCTGTTTGGCTCGTAAACCTAAATGTGAAGTATGTGGATTGGCTGCCTATTGCAAATATTTTACAGATTCCCCTCCTGTTCAATAACGTTGTTTATTCCCATTGTTGCCTTCCCTTTTCAGATT
>JASGGC010000005.1:0-288274 GCA_047605185.1 Dysgonomonas sp. | reverse complement strand
ATACATAGTAGATGGGATCGCATCCGGGTAGCTTTTTGTAGATACAGCGGTTACGATAATCGTACTTATATAAATAGGAGTATTGTTTCATTATTTCCGAGCTATCATTTAGATCGCTTGTCAATTTATCTACAGCTAATGGGGGTAATACATAGCGTAAATTGCCATTATTATCATAGACATAGTAAGTATCATATTTTTCGGTTCCATTAATTTGGCGGTTCAGAACTATTTGATTCAATTTATCTTTAAATTCTAATGAAATATTCCCATCTTCATCTTCTTTTAACGTAACATACAGTTCTCCTTGAGCATAATACCCTTTCCTGGTAAGTTGGATACCAGTTATAGAGTAATTTATACATGTAAGGAATCCTGAATTTAGGTTATTTAGCTTACTATTTTCAACTGAAGTTTGTGATATTGTTTGTGTTTGATTACATTGGGATGGATCGATATATAAGATTAAGCTTTTTTCAGGTGTAGCCTTAAATGAAAAGCCTGGTTTAAGAATAATCTGATTACAGGCCAGATAAGCTCCACCCAAAATATCTTTATCGGTCTCTGTCAAAGTTAATACACTACTAGTGCTACTTCCAAGATTGGTTCCATATTCAGTTCTGATACTCTTGCCATTAATATACCACTCTTTACCTGCACTGATTTGATTTACAATCTGATTTAAAGGTGAATTATCATATATAGTTTCATTATAGGGATTTGAATCATTATATATTGATGATTGAGATATGTGTTTTATAATAATGGGATCTACAAACAAACCATTTGCTGCATAAGGTACAGGTAACCAAGTTTTATCGTCTCTACCAAACTTATCATATTCCTGTATAATTACTAGATCTTTTTTACTAGGTGTTATTCCTTTTTGAACTGTTTGTACAGCTCGCCCTAATCCATCGAGGTATCCTATATTGTCTAGATAATTGGTATTTTCATCATTTGTATAAGTTCGAGTTTTAATATAATTCTTATTCTCTGTCTTATCAGATGCATAATTTAGTCCTTGAATATTAGTTGTAATATTCCCATTCCCAGATTTTCCTTCTGAAACAATATAATATGTTCCAGGCAATAAATTTGTTTGTTTTAGGTATGCATTTCCTGTAGAGGGGCATTCTCCATTATTGGTAGTAGAAGAATTCTTTAAGACTTTATTTGCATCATATAACAAGAGGACTGTTTGTGACAGTTCAGAACCACATTGAGATGCAATAATATCCATTTTTTCACTTATTGTGAATTTATAAGCTATATCATTATACGAATTTCCCCAATTATTGTCTGTTTCTTTTGTATCTTGGCTATTAGTATATATAAAAGTTCTATTGTAAGAACCGAGACTCCGTTCTGATATGGGGTGTCCTTCTATTGAAGTCCTAATTTCCCCATTATTAAAAGTTCCTTCCGATATTACTGTATATTCTCCTGGTTCTAATATCTGCGAGAAATATGCATTAGTCGCCGAGGAGCATTCTCCATTATTTGAACAAGAAGTATAAGATACATTTTTAGGTCCTCCCTTTAAAGAAATACATGTCTGATCAAGTTTTGAACCACAGTGTGATATGGAAACTTTCATTTTTTGTTGTATGGTAAAATTGTAATAAATATCATTCGTGGGTCGGTACCCCCATGTATTTGTTCCATATGTTGTGTTTTGAGTATTCGAATATTCAAAATCAGAAGAAAAAGCTCCGATAGAAAAATTCTTTTGAAAGACTTCACCTCTAATTTGAGTTGTTATACTTCCATTTTGTCCATTTGTGCCTTGTGACGCAATATAATAAGTGCCCGGGGATAATAAGTTAGCTTTTAACAAAGCTTGATTATTTTCTGCACAATAGAGCTCATTTATATCATTCTTTTCTGATATAGCAATTTGTTTTTGTTCAGAATCATATAAACGTATACAAGTGTTTTTTAAATCAGATCCACAATGATATATTATGATATTCATTAGGGAATTAATTGTCAATTTATAAAATACTAGTTTTGTATTTAAATTTGTAAAAAATTGGTTACTATAATTATTTGTGTTTTTTATATCTGAATATGTGAAGTTATCACTCTGGGATGCAATAACAATAGGAGCGCTCATACTACCACCTCCTTGTCCATAAGCAGAGATCGTAAAAAGCATTATAGTAGTAAAAAATAATACAATTGTTCTCATCGGTCTAATTTACTTTTGGTAATAGTATTCATATTCTTGAATTTTTTTCTTTTTGTCACCTTCTAAAATATAAGTTTCCTTTAGGCGGCAATTATTATCATAGTCATAGTAGGTTGTAAGACCATTAGGCTCTGTTATAGAAGTAATACCGATCAAAGGTTGATATGTATAAGTTGTAATAAATACATTTGCAGGTAAATTATTCCTTATTGCATCATTTAATGATTTAAGTTCTAGACGAACAGAAGTATCGGTCAAAATACTATAATTTTCAAGTTGATTTATTTTATCGATAAGGGTTGTATTTGATAATACGTCATTATATCCGATATTTTCAATCTTTGCAATGACATATGATTGCTGATATCCCCAAATAAATGAATTTTTTGTATCATCTCTTTTCAAAATCTCGAGTATATTGCCTTTATTGTCATATTGGTTAATCGTAATTTCTATATCGTCTGGATTTTGATCTTTTTTTGTAGTTCGTAAATAGGGTACTACTATTTCAACATTATTAACTATAAATCTTTTGTGTATTATTTGTGCTGATTTAATAAATGTATTTGACTCATAATCAGATTGCTCTAGAATTGGAGAAATCATATTTTTTTGCTCTGACATATAACGATAAATTCCATTAGCCATATTTTTTAAATCAGTAGAATATTGAAAAGTTTTTTTCCGTGCTATTCCATCACTATTGATTTGGTTTATAGCAGTCACTTCATATTGATTATCTAACCTGTCGTATGAATTAGTTGTTGTAGTTTCTATACTTTTATTATCATCAAAAAATATTTTTTCTTTTGTTTCTATCAATTTATACAATCCGGTCTCACCCACCATATCAGCATATTGAAAAAGATCTTCAGCTTTTGCGGTTGCTTCATATTGGAATGGTGTATATGGACTATAATTGGGGTTCCCATTTATATCAAAAAAATTAGCAAAAGCATTAAATCCAATTCTAAATTCTGTTTTTCTTAATATATCATATTTATAAGTTGTTGACTTAGTTAAAATAAATGTCTTATCTTTTTTCTTATACACTTCTATAGAATTAGGTTGTCCTCTTTTCCAACCCTGATCTATATAATAGTTTTTGAGCCGAGGAATGAATTCGGATGAACCAGAAGAACCTTTGGGTAAAATACAATGTAACAAATTGTAACCTTTAATGTCATTATTTGCCGCTAAAAAGCTATAATAATGTATAGTCTTTCCATTTGAATCATTATCAAATCCATCATATTCTGTTATTTTTCCATAAAATACTGGAGCTGCACCACTCTTACCCAATGGCAGAATTGGTTCAGACGAATAATAATCACATTTTTTTGTCATTCCTGCTGGAAAAGGTGTATCTGTAGATTGTAAAACAATGCCTTGACTGTAGCCCATTGGGTTTAAATAATCGGCATTTATATTACTTGCTATTTGTTCATATTCGTAGGTTTTTATTATAGGGGTAGGTTCATCCAATGTATATGATCTGACTTGTTTTACTCTAAGCCCTCCGAGCAATTCATTACTCAATCCTCTATTTCCTTCATATTCAAATTCAGTATATCCTCCTGTAGGGTAAGTTATTTTGGTTAATATATTAGCTTTTGCATGTTCTTCATTTACTGATCTATTGGCACTTGTCTGAGAGATCGGGGTTATTGAAATTGTTTTATAATCCAAAGAGTGTGTATTAGTTGTTACACCATTATAATAACCCCATAGATCTTGTCCTAAATAACTATCGTTGGCTCCGTTAATTGAACAGTAAGGCGGCAAATTACTTTTAGTGTTATATTCAAACTGATAAGATGCTGTTTCATTATTTTGAGAATCCAAAATATTGAGTTTGTTAAAATTTAATCTTCCAGAAAAATAGCTTTGCTGGAAAGAGAAAGACTTAATTTGTTGGTTCTTATTGTTGTTAATACGAATTTTAACCAATCTGTTCTTTCGTCGATCACTTCTGTCTGCTTTATAATCAAAATAAATCTTTCCTTCGGAAAATTCAATAGAGGTCAATAGCTGCGTATTTACTGTTCGGCTATATTGAACAGAAGTTGATTGACTTACAGAAGGAAAAGGAGCTGCTCCACTTGGGGCATCAGTGTTATGATCTATAGTAAGGTTCGTGCTAAAATAATAGTCAACATAAGGAGTTGTGTCAAGAGTGTAATTAAATTGAATAGATTTACCATCAGGTGTTTTTATTTCGCTTAAATACCAACTGGTTGTATGTTTAAAAACCTGAGCTTTTTGTTCTGCAATTTCCTTATCTTGAAAGGTATAGATTGTTCCATTACTACTGATAATCTCAAATGAATCATTTTCAATAAAAGTTATTTTATTATTGGTTAATGGTATCTGCATGAGTTTTCCATCTGTATCAAGTCTGAAGCTTCCACTTAAACCTGCTGCATTATATATATATAGGTCTGTTTCAGTGTCTGCGTAAGAATTTTGTGTCCCTTTATAAAAAGATGACAACCATTCTAATCTGCTATCTCTTCCGATTCCACTTATGAATTTTGTACTACATTTCTTTAATAAATCATTTACCGCATAAAGATCAGAAATTGAACCAAGTGAAGGATCCGGCATACCTCTAACAGACCTATTAATAACACCTCCAGCATTTAATGACCAGCCAAGACCTACGACACTAGAGATATCATCTACTTTTATCCCCGATGCATGATATGATATTGAAATTGGTATGCTAATCATTGGTAATTCAATATTATAAATAGGTATATCTATTTGTACTAATCCTGTACTTAAAGAAACTGGGTATTGTCCATATTTACCTAATGCAGCCGCATCAGGGCTTGGTATAATTATTCCAGGTTCCTTTATTTCTAGCGATTGAGCTTTTAAATCAAATATAGCTACCAAAAGAAATGTAATTATTATATATTTTCTCATATTGTATTTTTACTTTCTAATAATTTTTTCATTCACAATAATCCCATTAGCAATAATTCGCAGGATATACGTTTTCTTAGACTGCAAAGACGAACAATCCATCGTTTCATTATAACTACCAGCCATTTTCAGTTTAGCAGCAATTGTGCGTACAGGATTGCCATCAATCGAATATAACTCAAAAGAAACCTTTGCATCCTGTTTTAACTCATAGTCCAGATAAAGAGTCGATTCCACCGGATTAGGATATATTTTACAAGTTAGCAGGTTTTCAAGAGATACAATCTTGCTTGTCGGATCCTCAGTTACCTGCCCCTGTTTAAGTTCATCATCCAGATCCCATATCTCATCCAAGATAGCTTGATTTGCAGGATCTGTCTCCAGATATAAATGATCTTGTAAGGGAAAGAAGAAAGCCGTAGAAAACAATTCAGTACCAGTAGTCATGTTGATACCTTTTATCGTTTCAAAAACCGGATAACGGTACCCTTTCGTATACCATTTGTAGCTTTCTATTTGTGTACCGTCATCAGTTATTGTAGCATCTAGTGAATCTGTGGGTATATTATAAATGGTCTTAATTGTCTTTATTCTTAGTACTGGATTCAATGTATCTCCTGTGGGAAGTATCATTTTACCGTATGCATCTGCCTCTATTACTATAGAGCCTTTGGTTTTAAAATTTACTATTCCTGAATAAAGTCCCGTTGATTGATATATTTTATATATTTTATCCCCGTAGTTAATCGGATAAACCATATCAATGATTGGCTGAGTATAACATAGTCTTACTGATGGATTTTCATGTCCCAATAGTAATAGAGAATCGTTTCTTAAGCAATAATAATACATTGTATTATGCTCTGTACCAACGATCAACTCGTTTTCAGCTATCTTCTTAACATCAAAATGATTATCCCCCATGATATACAGACTATCTCCTTGGATAGGAGGCGAGGAAAAGATCAGCTTATATGCATCATTAATAGTTTTTAATTTGCTGAAGTCCCAAACCTGACTTTTACCGGCTTCTTGCGGTTCTTTGTATTCGACTTGTTGTTTTATAATTTTATCCCCGAGACGAATACTATTATGCTTAAGATTAATCTGTGCTCGTATACACAAAAGATTTGTAACTATAAAAAAAAGAATACATATTAGTGTTTTCATAGAAAATGGATTGTGGTTTGCTAATATGGTAATAGCTTTTCAAAAATAAACATACTTTATGTTTATTTTTGAAATTGAAACATGTTTTTCAACAGTAATTATACAAATATTCAATGTCGTTTTTGGAAGTAATGACAACAAAATAAACTGGATAGTATCATCAGACAATTCTTCATAATACAATGAAAGTAAAATATGCATATTAAGATTCTGTCATTGACTTATTTGATAATAAAGTTATTGAATAGTAAACAGGCAATAGCCTATAACGGTTTGAGTAGACATGAGTAAGATTATATTAGATAAGTTATAATCTACACTTAGAGAATTTGTAAGATTTTAGAGTCAAACTGGAAAAAGTCTAAAATAGTGATTACCTTTAGTTATTAGCTCCCATTTCACTACAAACTCATCATTTATAATAAATCATTGCTTATAAAAGAGTATCACTATTTATGATATATTATTTAAGAATCTAGTTTGGTAGATAACCGAAATCAAGGTAATATAAAAAGACACTTATATTTTTACTTCTGCACTTTCTTAATATTCTTTTGTGATTAACATTTGCTCGAAAATTTATAGCATATACTAATAATAAATAAAAGTATTCAATTATCATTAATTATTGTATTATTACTTCAAGTGTATATTATCATCTTCTTTTGTAATTGACAACAAATCTCACATAAACGTGAAATTAGGTTCAACTATTCGATGCAAATAAATTCAATAACATTTAGATACAGAATTTTTTTTATCCGTTTTTTTTAAGAGAAACAAAAGACTTCCTTTCCTAAGTATATTCTAATTGCTAAAAACAAAAAGCGTATAAATCATCGATTTACACGCTTATTCGTTTCTTAAAAGTGACCACGGCAGGATTCAAACCTGCAACCTTCTGATCCGTAGTCAGATGCTCTATTCAGTTGAGCTACGTAGCCATTGCTTAAATGCGTTGCAAAGGTATGACAGTTTTACTTATTATGCAAATTAAAATAGATGTTTTTTTGTACTTTTTATCAGATTATAATTTCAACATCTGATATTCAAATCGATAAGAACATTTTTTATTTGTTCGTATGTTGTAATGCGGGTTGGGACAAGAGGTAACCTCAATTTATTTTCGATATATCCCATCATATTGAGCATACTTTTAACTCCCGCAGGGTTACCATCGACAAACAAAAGATTGAATAGTTCACTAAAGCTATGATGAATAGTTAATGCACTCTGATAGTCTCCTTCAAGAGCCAAACGTGTCATTCGACTGAATTCTTTCGGAAAAGCATTGCCAATAACAGATATAACACCAATTGCCCCAAGAGTTATAAGAGGAAAAGTGACTCCATCATCACCTGATATGACATCAAAATTATCAGGCTTACGTTTAATTATCTCATCCATCTGAGATATATTGCCTGAGGCCTCTTTTATTGCTACCACATTTTTACAATCGTGTGCTACGCGCAATGTCGTTTCAGCCGTCATATTAACGCCTGTACGCCCCGGTACATTATATAATATAATGGGTAGCGGAGATGCTTCTGAAATAGTCTTATAATGCTGGTATATTCCTTCTTGTGAAGGTTTATTATAATATGGGACAACTGATAAAATTCCATCAACGCCTGTATAGTCCGCTTTCTTTAACTTATCAGCAATAGCCTGAGTATTATTTCCTCCTTCACCCAATATAATTGGAATCTGACCATTTACACGACTAATAACCAACTCTAATATACTCTTCTTTTCACTTTCTGTAAGTGTCGGAGTTTCTGCTGTTGTACCCAAAACAACCAAATAGTCTGTTCCGTTTTGCAGCTGATAGTCAACAAGGCGTGACAAAGCATCGTAATCGACACTTTCATCTTCTTTAAAAGGAGTTATTAGGGCAACTCCCATTCCTTTGAGGTTTATAGTTGGCATATAAAAGTAGTTGAGCTAATTCCTATTCCTTAATGTCAGGAACTAAGAATAATGATATTCAATTTGTGCAAAATTAAGAATTAATTTACACCTTAACGTATATTATCCCAGTAAAATTTTATCAGTTTGTATGTTTCTAATATGTTGGTCTGATCTTTGTCTAATACACAAAGGTCCAATACTCCATCCGAGTACTTTTTATATCCCATACAAAACTCAGCCTTATTAATACTCAACAGATATAACAATATATCATCCGGAGCTGTGGACAAGTCTATTAAAGTATCATATTTTAGATCTTCAAATTCTTTTATTACTAAAGAGTTCAATCCTTTTATTTTTGATACCTCTTTGGGTATTATAACTTTTACATCTCTTGTATTTGGCAAAGTTTGAGAAATATCATCAGCATCAGTTTGATGAGTCCATAGCAAAACTGTTTTTCTGCAATTACGTAACTCTTTTTCTATTATACTAACTTCGTTCCAATCTTTATAATTGAAAAGAATCAGGATCTTTTTTGCATCTTCGAACGAATGGAATAAATGGGTACGTTTGTTATTCTTGAATGCAGATTTGATCTTATTTTTTAAATAGAAATCGAACATAGCCTTTTGATTTATAAGATTAGCGCAAAACTCACACTAAACACCACGTTATTACTTTATCATCTCCAAAAACTGATCTTCATTGATAATTGTCACACCAAGTTTCTCCGCCTTTTCAAGTTTGGCAGGTCCCATATTATCACCAGCTAGCACATAACTGGTTTTAGCCGAAATAGAACCACTGTTTTTACCTCCATTTTGCTCTATCAAAGCTTTATATTCATCGCGAGAATGTTTCTCGAATGTACCACTGATTACAATAGTCAGATTGTTCAGTTTATCTGTTTTTTTAGAAATAATAGCCTCACTCAACTCAAACTGTAAACCATATCCACGTAATTTCTGTACAACGTCACGATTAGCTTCCTCCGAAAAATAGAATACAATACTTTGGGCTATTTTCTCCCCTATTTCATCTACCTGTACCAAATCTTCAACAGACGCATTCATCAACAAGTCAATGTTAGGAAAGGCCATTACTAATTTTCTGGCAACAGTTTCTCCCACATGGCGTATACCGAGTGCAAAAAGAACTTTATCGTAAGGGATAGATACTGAATTCTGTATACTTTCTATCAGATTTTTTGCACTTTTTTCTGCCCAACGCTCAAGACGTGCCACATCTTGCCATCGGAGTGTATACAAATCTGCAATATTACGAATCAATCCGGCTGCATAGAGATGCTCTACAGTTTCTGCTCCCCCCGATATATTCATCGCTTTCCGAGTAATGAAGTGCTCTATACGCCCTTTTATCTGAGGCGGGCAATGGGTATCATTCGGGCAATAATAAACCGCTTCTCCCCCATCTTTAACTAAAGGTGTATTACACTCAGGACAGTTTTTTATAAATTCAACCTTAGCAGCTGAATTATCCCTTCTTGTAGTATCTACAGTTGTTATTTTGGGAATAATTTCACCTCCTTTTTCTACCGATACCCAATCGTTTATATGCAAATCAAGAGCCTTTATATTATCTTCATTATATAGAGACGCACGCTTAACGATGGTTCCTGATAGTTTGACAGGCTCCAGATTGGCTACAGGAGTTACAGCTCCGGTACGCCCAACCTGATAAGACACAGACAATAGACGAGTAACAGCAGTTTCAGCCTGAAATTTGAAAGCTATTGCCCAACGTGGAAATTTAGATGTATAGCCTAAATTCCTTTGTTGCGACAAAGAATTAACTTTCAAAACAATACCATCTGTAGCTACAGGTAAATTTTTCCGTTCAATATTCCAATAGTGAATAAAGTCGAAAATTTCCTCTAATGTTTTACATTTGCGCATAGCATCCGATATTTTGAATCCCCATTGACGGGCTTTCATCAAATTTTCGTAATGCCCATCCGAAGGCAAATCTTCACCTAGCATATAATATAGATAAGAATCAAGTTTGCGTGCAGCAACTATTTTCGGGTCTTGTTGTTTTATTGTCCCCGATGTGGCATTACGCGGATTGGCAAATAATTGTTCTTCCTGCTCCTCCCGCTCTTTGTTAAGTTCATCAAAAACTGACCAAGGCATCAATATTTCGCCACGTATTTCAAATTCGTGTGGATAATCATTGCCATTCAGCTTCAAAGGGATGGTACGAATAGTGCGGACATTGGCAGTCACATCATCTCCCTGTACTCCATCGCCACGCGTTACGGCTTGTACCAATTGTCCGTCTATATATGTGAGAGATATGGAAGTACCGTCATATTTCAATTCACAAACAATCTCAAAATCATCGTTCAAGCCCTTTTGCACACGATTGTAAAAATCAGTAACTTCCTCTTCTGTATAAGTATTACTAAGCGACAACATCGGATATTTATGTGCAACTTGCCTAAATGATTTATTTATATCACTTCCAACACGCTGCGTAGGAGAATTAGGGTCGAAATATTCTGGATGCTGCGCTTCTAAGTCTGTAAGCTCTTTCAATTTCTTATCGAAGTCGAAATCTGAAATTGTCGGAGTAGACAATATGTAATAATTATAGTTGTGTTGACTAAGTTCTTGTCTTAAAGAGTCTATTGATTGTTTTATCGAGTCCATCTGGCTATATTAAAATGATATACAAATGTATAAAAATACTATCTATTTACTGAAAAGGGAGACATATCACTTTGGTGAATAAAATATAAAACATGATATATCAATGATTAGATGTCAGTTATATTTAACCCATTTACCTACCTATAAGTTTATATTTTTCTCATATTTTTGTTTTCTATATAATGATATACCTCCGATCAGAACTAACATAAATAAGACGGGGGCACCTATATTAAGTAGTGCATAGAAGTTTCTATTCTCAAAGGCTTCTTTCTTATTGAGTATTCTCAATTGTTGGTGTTTACTGCGTAACTGTGTCCATCCTTCGTCATTGGTCAACCAATTGACTGCATTCACAATAAAATCGGGATTACCAAATTGCTGTTCCAAAACACGGTCATACCCCATAGGTACTATCTGAGAGTTTGCATTTTGTCCCTCTATTTCGTTTCGGATAATACCTGACGAAGCTACAACGATCATCTTGGTACTACGACTTTCCTTTTTGGGTGAATAAGAATTGGCGTTTAAGCCATCAGGTAGCATCCTGTTTGTAAAAGCCGAATTGAAAATACCTTCCATAGAAAGGGCTACAGGAATATAGGGTTGATTAAAATAATCTTTCTGAGATTGTATATCATATATATCAAAAGTTACATAGTCAGGTACATTAATAATATGCCCATCGGCAGAAGTTGTAAGCAATACAGATTTGCGAATCCGATCATTTTTATTTACAATATCAAGCGAACTTGAAAACGGTGCACGTACATCATTTATACCTTTTGTAATAGAATTGTCAGGTGATGGCATTAACAATGGAATATAATAGCAGGGCAATGTTGTAGCCGTATGGCCAGCCTCATCCGTTAACATATATATGGATGCACATTGCTTATCTTGTACAAAGTCTGGATTGACACGTACACCATATGAAAATAATAAATCGTCCAGATTAGTATCATTTTTAATACTTACGGATTGTCCTTTGCTACTTAAATCATCATATGAATAGTATGCACCATCTATCAGCCACAATATTTTACCGCCGGACATAATATATTGGTCTATTATAAATTTCTCTTCTTCAGAATAACGCTCTGTTGGCCCGGCAATGATAACTGCATCGAAATTATCAAGAACCCCTATTTGTGTTCCTATCTGCCCCCGGTTTACAAAATAATATTTAGATAGTAACTCTTCTGCATTATATAGATAAGCGCGGGACAATTCGCCATGTCCTTCTATAAAAGCAATATCTTTCGGCTCTTTCTGATTCAACAAACGAAGGGCATCAATAAACTGAAATTCGAGATTTTCTACTGACATATTTATATTTTCGTCGGCACTGGCTCCTTTCTGACTTTTCAATAGAGGCACCACAAGCGTATCTCCACTATTTATCATCTGTGCATAAGGATATATCATCTTCCTACTAGCTTTTCCTTCCCTATCAATCTCATTCAGTACGATTCCCCCCATCCCATTTGTTGCCATTTGCTCATACATTTGTTGCAAAGACTCAAAAGATTTATAAGGATTCTTATATTCAATAACAATCTGATTGTCGGAATATTTATTAAGATCCGACAGCAAGTCCTTTACAGCATCTTGCAGGTATTGAAATCTTGAATTGAGATCGCCATCCAGCCAAATATTAATTTTAAACGGCTGCTTTTTTTCTGCGGTTTCAGCAAGCACTTTCTTTGAATAGTCACTCAATGTATATCGTTTGTCTTGAGTAAAATCGACCCGAATGTTAGGTAATAGAAAGATAAATACATTGATAATAATAAGGATAGGAATAGCACGAAGAACAAGTCTTTTTCGATTATGGGTCAAAACCAATATTGTAAGTGCTGAAAATAAGAATATATAATTAAATATCGTTTGCAAGTCGTTGAGATAGACAACTCCTCGTTGCATAAGTTCGTAATGAGACAGCAAACCAAAGGAGGTTAGTATAGATTGGATCTTGCCTGATAGAAACATAGTACCTAACAGATTGAATCCATAGAAAGAAAACAGGCCGATGAAAACGGCTATTATAAATGCGACAACTTGATTTTTAGTAATGGCTGATGCAAATAGACCGATAGCAATAAATACTGCTGCAAGAAAAAACAGAGATATGTATGAAACGAAAATAGCAGTCAAATCGACATTACCAACCGGATTTGCCAATTGATATAATGAGTATACATAAATGCCGGTCATAAAAAGAATGACCAAAATAAATAGTAGAGATGCTATGAATTTACTACTATATATTTGAAACAAAGATACAGGTCTGGCACGTAAAACATCTAAAGTTTTACTTTTGTTTTCATCGGCAAACTGACGCATCATCAATGCCGGAATTAATATCAGGAAAAGAATTGGTGCTAATGAGAAAAAGTGGTCGAGAGAGGCATAACCACTACCTATCAAATTATAGTGACCATCGAAAACCCAAAGCATAAAACCTGATATACCGAAAAATGCCAAAGCAAAAAAAACACCTATTACTGAACAAAATACAGATTTCAGTTCTTTCAATAGTAAAGCTTTCATATTATCTTTGTAATAATTGGTTATATTATGTTATGCCGAAAAGACAAGGGGTAAAGATAGTTATTTTATTAATTCTATTACTCATCGGATTAGTATGTGGATGGTATATGTATCGAAGACTGAATTATAACAAACAAGTTTTCGACACAGATATTTATGCGTGTATTCCTCCAGGATCGAAACAAGTAATCAATATAAACAGAGAACCTTACAGGGACAATCTTAATATATATGAACCGGATTTTGATTACCTCATCACCCCATTGTCTGCAGTCATAGGGCTTCCCATTATTATTACGGCAGACAAAGACACTAATAAGACGCTATTATGTAAAACAAATCTGGAACAGGAAGGAAGTATAAAGTATATTTTAAGAAAAGACATAGCTCCGGCATTTGCGCCTAAAGTAAAATTATATAAAAATCAGAAAATCTATTTCTACAGCCTACCCAATAATCGTTTTTTACTTTGCACTTTTTATAAAGGTATATTTGCGGCAAGCTATAGTTTAAAATCTATTCAGGAATTTATCAACCTGGATTCGGAAAATACTTTCTTCTCTTCAATTACGAACAAAGAAGATGAGGATGTAGTATATAAGATAAAACACAGTTCACCGATAAGTGTATTCTTAAAAAACAATGATAATATATTGGCTCTAAATTATGCAGCCGGCAAAGACTCTATGATATTAGATGGCTATATACTGAACAGATACTATAATCAACCAATAGACTCTTGTATAGCCTACCAGCTTCCACTAAGAGACAATTTGTGCCTTGATTATTTTTCGATAGCTGACAGTAACAAAATGACTATGATCAAAATCAGATTAAACAAATCGTTCTGATTCGTGTTTAACTTATAAATATATTTTTAATTATAAATTACCTAAAATTGTAAAATATGAGTATAAAAAAAAGACTATCGGTAATCAGTGAACTCAAAGATTTCATGATGCGTGGCAATGTAGTGGATATGGCTGTCGGTGTTATTATCGGTGGAGCATTCGGTAAAATAGTATCATCATTAGTCAGCGATGTAATTATGCCTCCCATTGGAGTTTTATTAGGAGGTGTAGATTTTTCCGATCTTAAAATTGTCATAAAAGAGGCTGTAGGCGATGCAGCTGCAGTATCTATCAATTACGGTACATTTATTCAGACTATATTAGATTTTGTTATTATATCAACTGCCATATTTTTTGCTATCAAGGCAATAAATTCGCTACAAACTAAAAAAGCTGAAACTCCTGCTGCTGAACCCGCTCCTAGCAAAGAAGAAGTTCTATTGAGCGAAATCAGAGACTTGCTAAAAGAACAAAATAAAAAGTAGTAAAAAGCAGGTGAAAAAATTATAATATCTTTGTTAGCAAATTTTTCAAATTTAAAACTATGACGAAGTATTTATCACTACTCTTTATTACTGCCATCGTCTTGCTATTTGCCGGTTGTGGTAGTGTACCTGTAACTGGGCGAAAACAGCTCAATCTGGTTTCGAATCAAGAAGTATTAACCCTGAGCCTACAGCAATATGACGAATTTATAAAATCAGCAAAAAAATCGACTGATGCTAAAAACACTGCTTTAGTGCAGAAAGTGGGTCGGAATATAGCCAATGCTGTAGAAACATATTTAAGAGAAAACGGATATGAGAGCCAGCTTTCTGAATATGCATGGGAATTCAATTTAGTAAAAAGTGATCAGGTAAATGCTTTTTGTATGCCCGGAGGTAAAATTGTTGTGTATGAAGGAATACTTCCAATAACAAGAGATGAAACCGGTCTTGCTGTCGTATTAGGACACGAAGTAGCACATGCTGTTGCTAAACATGCTAATGAACGTATGAGTCAGCAAATGGTGACACAATATGGCACGGCTGCTGCCACAACAGCCTTGAGTGGAGCGTCTCAAGGTGTACAAACGGCCGCTGCTGCTGCAATAGGTTTAGGTGCGCAATATGGTATATTATTACCTTACTCACGTAAACAGGAATTAGAAGCTGATAAGTTGGGTTTGATTTTCATGGCAATGGCTGGATATAACCCTAGTGAAGCTGCTTCTTTCTGGACTAGAATGTCTCAGAACTCAGGCGGAAGCACACCTGAGTTTGCCAGTACTCACCCATCTGACGATACACGTATTAAAAAGATACAGGAAGATTTACCGGAAGCTCTTAAATACTATAAAGGAGGAGCAGGTAGCTCAACTTCCAAACCAGCAAAAACGTCCAATCAATGGAAATTTTAATAGTCAAACAATTCTAGTATAATAAAAAAGGTTGCTGTAGAGTCAGCAACCTTTTTTTATTCATCTAATACAAGTTATTTCAATTTATAAGTCATGCCTAATGCTAAATAGATATTGTACATATTAAAATCTATTGCTCTATAGCTAGAATGAAAAACCGGAGTAAGTCCCCACGACAGGTTGCCGAACACTCCAAACCGTTCATTAATGCTACGTTCAGCTCCAACACTTAATCCCAAATCAAATTTCCTCATATCATCCCCAAAGTTAAATCGGGCATCTCCCTTGTCTTTGATATCAAATTTACTACCATCCATAGTTTCCACACGCATATAACCATCCCAAACCTCTCCTTCAAATTCGGCAGAGAATCGATAGGAAGCATATCCTCCAAGTTTAAAGCTCCAGATTTCATTAGGTCTGTATACAAAATATAAAGGAATAGTGACATAAGCTGTTTTTATGCGAGTTTCATTTCGCCCGACAAAATAACCTTCCATCTTATTATCGTTCTCGTCCAGTACAACACTCGTATACATATACTTTACCTTATCGCGTACACCCATTCCTTTATAGTCGAGCAAAATACCACTTGTCACAGCCCAGTTCGGCTTATAGTTATAAGTTATATTATAGCCGAGTTGTGGAGTAAACATTGGCCACAAGCCATCTATTTTCCGTACTTCTGCAGGAATCGGGCATGGTGCTGTGGCTCCCAAATTGAAACCTGCAACTATTTTATGCTCAAACATTGGCAAAGAGGTTTCTTCCTGAGCAAAAATGTATCCTGAGTATAATAAACATAAAACCAGTAAGAATGAATATATAGAATATCTTGTTTTCATTATATCTTATTTTTTAATCTTATCACAAACAACTTCAACTTCATCGACTATTAAAGTACTGCCAACTGCACCTTCGTAAGAATCTCCATTTTTGCTGGACGAAAATACTATTGCAAGCTTATAATCATATTGGTTATAATTTAATTCTTCTGAATATACAAATGGAATAGAAAAGGCTGTATATTCTCCTTTGGCCGAAGTATCAGTCAGATCAGCTCTGGCTACAACCTTATCAGATGTGTTTATGTTAGAGCCATCCAAATATTCTTCACGCCCGGCAGCTCCCTTTGTTACTTTATACATTACCGCATAGATAGAACATTCGTCTACACGTCCTTCCACTACTTTTTCATCCTTATCTGTAAATACATCTCCCGGTTTATATTTATAATATCCCTTAAACAATACAGGTTTGCCGGCATATTCAGGATGTATTTGTCCAAAATGGGCTGATTTAGCAGGACTCCCTATATCAAGTTTAAATGAACCTCTAAACATGGAGCCGGCAAATATAGGTATCTTGATAAAAAGAATCTTTACCCCTTTCTGCGTTTCCAGCAATGCAGCATATTTACCTTTATAACTATCGGTAGTCCATCGGGTTGGATAGTCTTCCAATCCATAGCTTTTAACCATTGCAACACCATAGTTGGCATTATCCCAAAATTTGTCGTTTAGCAATGGATATTCTTTCGTGCCACCATAGAAACCGGTAGTCCAATCTTCAAAATCAAATTTTAGTTTTACAAATGGAACTATTTTCACATTATATGTTTTGGATATGGTACCATCTTCTGAAGTAACTTTATACACTGCCTCATAATTCTGAAATTTTATAGAATCACCAACAGCAGGTTCAATTGTAGCATTGGGTGAAATTAATATCTTAGGGGCAAAGTTCCTCTCCTGAATTCCTACGGTATCAGAAACCATAATTAATATGGTCGTATCTGACTCTGTTATCACTGAATTTATCATAATATCATCCGGAAGATTGAATGCATCAATATCTGCTTCTCGGAACAAAGGCTCATCTTTGATACATGAGGACATACATAAGAACAGTATAGTATATACTGCAAGTAAAATTGGCTTCTTCATAATTTTGCTGTTATAATTTATTTATTATAAACCGGTTTATAACGTAAGGTGATGCTAAGGTAGCAAAATATATCTTTTGAAAAGTAAAAATTAACACATATAATTGTCGTTTCTCTCCTTTCAGAAATAGCCCGTCTGATCTCTTTCATATATCAAAAAAAATAGCGAAATTTGCCAACCTTAATAGACTAATAATTAATTAATATATTTAACTAATAAAACCAAATGGCAAAAAGCGCATTACAAGTAGCAAGAGCTTCTTACAAACCGAAAATGCCTAAAGCATTGTACGGCTCAGTAAAAATTGAGGAAGGTGCAGCAACGCAATCTGTAGCTGATCAGGAAGAAGTTAAAAAATTATTCCCAAATACCTATGGTATGCCAACTCTTAAGTTTGTTGAATCTACTGAAAACGTAGCTTCTCCGGCTATCAATGTTGGTGTTATCCTTTCGGGTGGACAAGCTCCCGGTGGACATAACGTAATTGCAGGTATTTTCGATGGTATTAAAAACATCAATTCTGACAGCCGTATTTATGGATTCCTTATGGGACCCGGAGGATTGGTAGACCACCAATACAAAGAACTTACACCTGCTATTATAGACGAATATCGCAATACCGGAGGTTTTGATATCATAGGATCGGGACGTACTAAATTAGAAACTACAGAACAATTTGACAAAGGTCTTGAAATACTTAAAAAATTAGACATCAAAGCTCTTGTTATCATTGGTGGAGATGACTCAAATACAAATGCATGTGTACTTGCCGAATACTACAAAGCAATAAACGCAGGTGTGCAAGTAATTGGTTGTCCTAAAACAATTGATGGTGACTTGAAAAACGAAATGATAGAAACATCTTTCGGATTCGACACAGCATGTAAGGTATATTCTGAAGTTATCGGCAACATCCAACGTGACTGTAACTCTGCAAGAAAATACTGGCACTTCATCAAATTGATGGGACGTTCTGCATCTCACATCGCTCTTGAATGTGCATTGCAAGTACAACCAAATATTTGCCTTATCTCAGAAGAAATAGAAGCTAAGAAACTTTCACTAGATAATATCGTAGCTAATATTGCTGAAGCTGTAGCAAAACGTGCTGCAGATGGTAACAATTTCGGTACAGTACTTATACCGGAAGGTCTTATCGAATTCATTCCGGCTATGAAAGCTCTAATTTCTGAATTGAATGACTTCCTTGCTCATCACCAAGAAGAATTTAATGCAGTACCAAAAGCTGAACAATTAGCATACATCAAGAAAAACTTATCGGCTGACAATGCTGCTGTTTTCGCTAGTCTTCCTGAAGGTGTTGCACGCCAGTTAACATTAGATCGTGACCCTCACGGAAACGTTCAGGTGTCGTTGATCGAAACTGAAAAGCTTTTAGCTGAAATGGTTGGAAATAAATTAGCTGAAATGAAAGCTGCCGGCAAATATACAGGTAAATTTTCGGCACAAGTACACTTCTTCGGATACGAAGGACGTTGTGCTGCCCCTTCTAACTACGATGCCGACTATTGTTATTCATTAGGCTACACTGCTGCCAGACTTATCGGTGCAGGTAAAACAGGTTATATGTCATCAGTACGCAACACAACAGCCCCTGCTGCTGAATGGATTGCGGGTGGTGTTCCTGTAACAATGATGATGAATATGGAACGTCGTCATGGCGAAATGAAACCAGTTATCCGTAAAGCTCTAGTAGAATTGGATGGTGCTCCATTCAAATTCTTCGCAGCCAACCGCGATGCTTGGGCTATAGGTACAGAATATGTGTATCCGGGTCCAATCCAATATTTTGGACCTACTGAAGTTTGTGACCAAACTACAGTTACATTAAAATTGGAACAAGCAAAATAATCCATCCATATTTTATATATAAAAGAGGGTGTTCGGACGAGCATCCTCTTTTTATTCAATTATTAATTTTACATACATATAGTATAGACAGAAATTACAGAGATAGTTTCATCTACAATGCAACAATAGCAAAGACATGACTAAAATAACAACAGTACTTTTTGATTTTGACGGGGTTATAACAAATACGGAACCACAATACCATACCTATTTCGATAATGCTGCTCAAAAATACAAATTAGGGATAGACAACTTTGGAATTGCTGTACAGGGAATGACTTTTCCTGATGTTTTAACAAAATACTTCGCAAATTTCTCACAAAAAGATATAGATCAATTCACACTAGATACTGCTGAGTTTGAACGCCAATTGCATTACCCTCCAGTAAAAGGTGCCATTGAATTTATACAATACCTAAAAGCAAACAATTACAAGATTGGATTAGTGACTAGTTCACAAGATTTCAAAATGCAGATAGCTCTAAAAAAAATGGAACTTAATGGTATTTTTGATACAGAGGTGACAGCTAATCGTATAACTAAAGGTAAACCTGACCCGATGTGTTACCAATTAGCAGCACAAGATCTGGGAGCAACTCCTGAAGAATGTATTGTATTTGAAGATGCTATTGCCGGAATAAAAGCTGCCAGCAGTGCAAATATACGTGTGATCGGTGTATCAACCACAATGCCCGAAGACACATTAGAAGAGTTAGTTTATGAAGTGATTCCTGATTTTTCGGATCCGGAGTTGATTCTCTCTTATTTCAACTAATATTATACAACAAAAGGTGCCATTCATAAAGCCACCTTTTGTTATATAATCATATCGAGAGAGACACATATTGCATCGTCGATATCCATCATTGCATTTATTAAATATACTTTACTATATGAGGTAATATCTGCAACGCCTATTCTTCGCTCTTTCACAACCCCATCTCGGATCAGGCTTTGCCGTTTTGTACCATTCAGTAAGTATGAATCGGGTGTATAGAGCCCTGACGAATCTTCAAAAACCAGATTAGTATAAGAAGTATCTGTTATCAAACCATTTTTGACAATAATAATATCATCAGCATTTCCTTTTCTTTGCATTAGATTATTAAATTGTCTTCTATCTGTCGATTTATAAGAATATTCTATTTCATTGTCTTCTATCAGGGTTAAACTTTTTATATTGCGAAACGAATAGTGTTCATATTCTATACTAAGCAGTGTATTTGCATAAATAATTCGGCACTTTACCAATCCTTTACGAAATTGAGAAGGTATATCATCTTCCGAAATAATAATATTATTCATTCTTCCGAAAAAAGCACTTGCTGTGGATTGCATACGCCTGATATGAAATGGTAAATTAAAGAACTTACCTTCATATACCTTTATCGTTTCTATAAATTGCGGTTGTATATTCATTTGAATGGTAAATATATTTTATCCAAAACTTCGTTATACTCTGCCTCACTGTTACTGTAAGCAGTAATACCTCCACCACTACGAAAATAAAGTTGATCTTTGTCTTTCTCTATATAGCGTATCAACACTGCCGAATCGAGGCACTGTCCGTCATAATAGCCAAACACTCCGGTATAGAATCCCCTAGCCTCTCCTTCTGCCTTTGTTATCAACTCAACCGTTGCCGGTTTGGGTGCTCCACAAACAGAACCGGCGGGAAGCATACTAAACAAAATATCTCCTAATATATCGTGATAACTTTGAGGCAAGCATCCTTCTATCTGCGAACTGACCTGCAATATATTTTTATTGCTAGTCGTTATCCGGTCTATATATCTATATTTTTTTACAGTTACCGATTGTGCGTATATACTCAGGTCGTTGCGGATAAGGTCTACAATTGTATTATGTTCGGCTGTTTCTTTAAAGTCATTCAAGATAATATCTTCTGCTCCCGCTATATCAGCATTTATAGTTCCTTTCATAGGGTTAGATGAAATATATCCATCACCAACTTTCACAAACCTTTCGGGCGAAAAGCAAACAAAGCGATCCGGTATATATAACAAGTAAGGTGCTTGACTTCTTTCCAAAATTTCTCTTAGAGATATATTGGTATTTATTGGCGTTTTTATCGTCAGATTTGTCAAAAATGAATCACCGTACTTCAATCCTTTATGTACAATATCAAACTTGTATCTGTATTGATCGTAAGTCAAAGGAAAAGCTTCGAACTGAGGAGAAATCTGCCGTATCTGGTTATATGAAATATTTGTCACATCATTGGCCTTGAATAATATTTCGTCTTGTTCCAAAGGATTTTCGACAAAGAAACCTTCCGTCAACTCAAAATTGATACCAAAAAGAAAAGGACGATGGTTTCGAGAAAACCTGTTCATCCTTATTCTTATATCTTCTATGTCTCTACTAAAGATCGACACTTGCCTTTATTTATAATTTCTTATTCAGTATATAATCCTGCATCAAATAACCATTGCCAATATCAATATCTTCGCTTCCTGCAACTTCAAAACCCATTTTTTTATAGAACTGTAGTGCCGAATTATCTCTTTTCACATTCAGGCTCAATATTTCGCAATTATTTTCTTTGCCTATTTCGGTTGCTTTTTCTATTAAAAAACGTCCCAATCCTTTTCCTTGTATCGAAGGCAGTACGTATATTTTGTGAATTTTAGTACAGGGTTTATTTTTATAGTTAACTTCGTACGATAAATACCCCAGATATTCATCATCTTCTTTCAGCAACAGGTATTTATGATTTTGTTGATTCATCTGTTTCTCTAAAGAATCAGTGCTGTACATCATATTCATCATATAATCCATTTGTTCTGCTGACATCAGGTCACGAAATGTAGGAGGCCATATCTGTTTGGCTAATGACTGTACAATCCAAATATCGTCACACTTAGCTTCGTACAATTCCATTTTATTTATCTAAAGTAAACGATTTAGAACCAATACGGCTACCATCTGCAAATATATCGACACGATATGTGCCCGGCATAAGGTATTCTTCCACTGCCCAATACATAGTAACCGGAACTTCTTCACCACCATATTCAATTATTTTTCGAATCGAATAATTTATATCTTTATTCTCGTATGGAAAAACATTGGTACGGCTTTTTACTAATATATCTTCATCGGGTTTCATGATACGTACATAGATAGTACGTTCGCCCGGCTCGGCAGTTATATTTTTAGTTATCGTAAAATTTATAATCAGTTGCTCTACTTTATCTATTTTCTTCTGAACTTTCCCTTTTCTATTTGTTGCAGCTATGCTAATTCCTGTTGCATCAAGTTTGGAAGCCAATACAACTTTCTCATTCAAATTCTCTTTTTGTTGAGAAACCTGATTCAGTGTTTGTGTTGTTTGGTGATATTTATCTGTTATTTCTTTATTTTCTTTGCGTAACTGTTCATTAGCCCTATTCAATGAATCTATCTGAGCAATGTACGATTTCAATATCTTTCGTAAACTAACCAGTTCTTTGTTCAAACGGCCTATTTCAGCCTTATTTTCAGCTTTTACTGTTTTCAGTTCATTAAGTAAACTTTGTACTTTTGCCTGTTCATTATCCAACTTATGCAACAACGAGTCGTTCTTCAGATTCAATTTAAAACCTTCATATTGCATAGTAAGGCTTTCATATTCATCTTCTAATTGTTGTTTGTTCAAAAAACTCTCTTCTTGCATCTCAGCCAATTGCGTTTTCTGATGGAAAATGAAATAACCCGCAATGAGCATCGCGATTCCCAGTGCAACTATAATACCAATAAGTAATTTACTATTATTTTTCGATTCGGTCTCCATATTTATAACTTCGTATTCTTATAGCCAATTAAAATATCAGGGCGTAAATATAATTCATTTTAAACAGATGAGTATAATATATATAGTAACAAAAATGAAATTCAATATAAATTATATTATTATTCCATTTTTTACAATCTTTATTTTCTCTCACATTCCATCTGAATATACAAATATATTTATTTTAGGTAAAACGGACAAAAGGATAAATTTCTTTCGTTTTTTTTAATACTTCTATGGAATTTTGAGGGTTAAAATATTCCTTATTTCAGAATAACCATGTACATTTGTTATACCTATACAAAGTTATAGCAGCTATATATTGCAGCTGATACAACAAAAAGAATTATTCTGAATTTATATAAAAATAAAAACGAAATTATCATGTCTAAAGTAACAGTTGTTGGTGCCGGTAATGTAGGTGCAACATGTGCAAATGTTCTTGCATTCAATGAAGTAGCAGATGAAGTAATAATGCTTGATGTAAAAGAAGGTGTATCGGAAGGTAAAGCTATCGATATGAACCAGACAGCCCAGTTGTTAGGATTTGACACTCGTGTCAAGGGTGTAACTAATGATTATGCTGCTACTGCAAATTCTGATGTTGTAGTTATTACATCCGGTATTCCTCGTAAACCGGGTATGACCAGAGAAGAACTTATTGGTGTAAATGCAGGAATTGTAAAAACTGTATCAGAAAACATCCTTAAATATTCTCCGAATGCTGTTTTAGTTATTATATCTAACCCAATGGATACAATGACTTATCTTGCATCTAAAGTTACAGGACTTCCTAAACATCGTATTGTTGGTATGGGTGGTGCACTAGACAGCTCACGTTTCAAATATTATCTAAGCCAAGCGCTAGGATGTAATCCGAACGAAGTGGAAGGTATGGTAATTGGTGGACATGGTGACACTACAATGATTCCTGTTACTCGTCTTGCTACATACAAAGGTATTCCGGTATCGGAACTTCTTACAAAAGAAGCTCTTGATAAAGTTGTTGCTGACACAATGGTTGGTGGTGCTACTCTTACAGGATTGCTTGGTACATCGGCATGGTATGCACCGGGTGCTGCAGGAGCATATGTAGTAGAAGCTATTATCCATGATCAGAAAAAGGTAGTTCCTTGTTGTGTTACTCTAGAAGGAGAATATGGACAAAATGATATTTGTATTGGTGTGCCTGTCGTTTTGGGTAAAAACGGATGGGAAAAAATCATTGATATAAAATTGACTGCTGAAGAAAAAGAAAAATTTGAAGCTTCGGCTGCTGCTGTTCACAAAACAAATGCAGTATTGAAAGAAAACGGAGCTATCTAATAGATATTAGTTAGATCAGAATACATAGGGCTGTATACAAATTTGTATACAGCCCTATTTTTATAATCAAATCAGATAGAAAACCCACCCTTAATATTGCTTACTAATGGCTTCAAATACACGAGCCATTGCTTCGGCTCCCGGATCAGAAACACCTCTCAATGAATCTTCGGGAACATATGACGACCGACCAAACAAAGTCTTTGTAATGCGAGCCGTTTCATCTGCTCCTTTACGCGCTTCATTAGCAGCCTCTGTCAATGATTTATTGTTTGCCAATGCTTCAAATGCTGGTTCCAGTGCATCAATCATAGTACGGCTACCTTTCTTAGCTCCGCCATACACTTGCATTTGCTTCAGACCGGCAAGTAATGCTTTACCATAATCATTAGATACAGCAAAGTCGTTGGCCGCTGCCGTAAATAGGATAGATAAGAGAACCCCACTTGACCCCCCTGCTTCGCGCGACAATATTCGTCCGATGGAACTCAACAGTTGTTCTCCATTATTATATGGCAATTTATCAGCTAAAGTCTGTATGGTCTTCGATGCTGCTGCAAAAGTAGCTCCGGCATCGCCATCACCCACTTTTGCATCCAGAGCATTAATACTATCTTCTATATTGATAAAAGTACTTGTTACTATTTCAATAAGTTTGCGCACTTTTTCATTTTCCGATGGGGCAAACTGAAGTACATCCGGCAATTTTGGACTATTAATCGTGGATGGTTTCACAAATTTCTTGGCTTTATGCCATGCAATAGGTTCAACATCTGCAAGCAAGGCCTTCTCTATATTGGCATCAAGTTTCAATAGCGAAAGTGAAAAACCGGACATATTCAAAGCTGTCATAAAATGTCCTGGTCCCACTACATAATCGATGTTTTGAGCCAATCGAGTTTTAGAAAAAGAATTCAAAAGTAAACTCATCTCAATAGGGGTAACAGTTCCTAAATTGTTAAGCAACAATGCATATTTCGATTTTTTGTCCGCCAATTTATCGTATAACCGATCCGATGCCATAGCCATCAATTGGTCTGCTTGGGTATATGCTACAACCTCTGCACCCGGCTCACCATGTATACCGAGTCCCAATTCTGCCTGATCGTCAGTCAAACGAGCAGGTTTGGCTCCGTTAAACATCTGGCACTCAGTCAAAGCTAAACCAATAGATTGGGTATTCTTTACAACTTTTTGTGCCACAGTAGCAACTTCTTCTAATGAAGCACCTTGTGATGCCAGATAACCTGCTATTTTATGTACAAATAAAGTTCCGGCAACACCTCGCCGTTGCACATCGTCACACAATGCTATATCGTCTCCTACTGTTACAGATTCCACTTTATATCCCATCGCTCGGGCTTGTTCTACAGCTAGTCCAAAATTGAGTCGGTCGCCGGTATAGTTTTTAATAATAACCAAACAACCTGCTTCTCCTGTTACTGCCAATATAGCGGACAAAACAGCATCGACTGTCGGCGATGCAAAAATATCACCACATACGGCAGCTGTCAGCATACCTTCTCCAACAAAACCGGCATGCGTAGGCTCGTGTCCCGAACCGCCACCCGATATAAGAGCAACTCTCGATTTGTCCCAGTCTTTACGGACAACAACACGTACTTCGGGAAATTTATCCAATACAGCTAATTTTTCATTTATAAGAAAGCCTTCTATGGCTTCATTTACAACATTGTGAGGATTATTAACGAATGATTTCATGATAAAAATTTTTATAAGGATAAATTAATACTATGTTAGTTTTGCCTATAAACAAAAATAAGAAATTACATCGAGACCATTAAGATCAATACACAAAAAAACACAATGAAATGATTTTTTTTAAAATAAATTAATGTGTTTTCTACCAGATACTATGATGCAGCAAATCTCTTTTTTAAATATTTTAATTAATAATTAAATGCTATATTTGTAATCATGTAAAACCTAAAAAGAAGATTAATGAAGAAAACGATTCCTATTGTAGCTTTTGCATTGGCATTGTTCACGATGTCTTGTACGAGTGAACCTCCTGTACAAAAAGCTTACAACGAAGGCATTAACATTACGCCTGTACCACTTGAATTGACACAAGGTGATGGAATATTCACCCTCTCGGACAACACCACTCTGGTTTCGGACAATGAAGAAGCAAATAAAGTTGCTGCTTTCTTTGCCGCAAAAATCAAAACATCTACCGGATATGATTTAAAAATTAAAAACAGCAAACCTGATTTTAATTACATAGATCTAAGCATCTCTCCCGATATCGATGTAAATGATGAAGGCTATTTGCTAGAGGTTACTGCTATGACAGTCAATATACAAGCTAAAACAGCTCAAGGACTTTTCTATGGTATGCAGTCATTGATGCAATTACTTCCGGCTGAAATAGAAAGTCCGGAACGCATCAAGAACATTGCATGGAATATACCTGTAGTAAAAATAAAAGACGAACCGCGTTTCAAATATCGTGGTATGCATCTGGATGTATGCCGCCATTTTGCAGATGTCGATTTTATCAAAAAACAGCTTGATGTATTGGCTCTATTCAAAATCAACACTTTCCACTGGCATCTTACCGAAGACCAAGGCTGGAGAATAGAAATAAAGAAATACCCGAAACTTACCGAAAAAGGTGCTGTGCGTACCGAAGGGGATGGTAGCCAATATGGTCCATATTTCTATACACAAGATCAGGTGAAAGAAGTTGTTGCATATGCAAAAGAACGCTTTATTGAAGTAATTCCCGAAATAGAATTACCGGGTCATGCAGTGGCTGCAATCAATGCTTATCCCGAACTATCATGTACCGGCAAACAGATCGATGTGCGCAACTATTGGGGCGTGGCATCTGATGTATATTGTGCCGGAAACGATTCTGTATTCGAATTCCTAGAAAATGTCCTTACCGAAGTTATGCCTTTATTCGAAAGTGATTATGTGCATATCGGTGGCGACGAATGTCCTAAATTCAGATGGAAAGAATGCCCTAAATGCCAAGCCAGAATTAAAGAGCTTGGTTTGAAAGCAGAGAATGGACACACGGCAGAAGAAAGGCTTCAAAGTTATTTCGTACAACGTATCGAAAAATTCTTATTGAAACATAATAAGAAAATGATTGGTTGGGACGAAATTCTTGAAGGAGGTTTAGCGCCATCGGCAACAGTAATGAGCTGGCGTGGCGAAGAAGGTGGCATCGCTTCTGCAAATATGGGACATGATGTGATTATGACTCCGGGCAATTGGTTGTATCTTGATAAATACCAAGGAGACGAAAAGAACTTGCCTGTAACTATCGGTGGATTGCTTACTTTAGAAAAGGTATATGGATATGATCCCGTTCCAGAAAAAATAAGTGAAGATAAGAAACACCATATATTAGGTGCACAAGCTAATGTGTGGACTGAATATAAATATAACGGTAATGATATGGAACACGATATTTATCCTCGTATCCTAGCCCTTGCCGAAGTAGACTGGTCTGCTAAAGAAAGAAAAGATTATAAGGATTTTGAACGCCGTCTTGACAATCAACGCGTGCGCCTTGATATGCACAAAATCAACTATTATATTCCGATACCGGAACAAGTAGATGCTCCGTCGTGCGACTTTGTAGCTCTTATAGATAGTACGACACTTGCATTCAAAACAACTGAACCTGTTAAGATCGTATATACAACAGATGGTAGCGAGCCGACTACAAAATCGGCTGTGTACGAAAAACCATTTACATTTACTGAAAACACGACACTTAAAATACGTTCTGTATTAGCTTCGGAAAAGATGGGGCGTACCCGCACTATTACGATAGAGAAGCAAACGTATGCTCCTGCCATAGAAAAAGCGAAAGACGCCAAGCCGGGTCTATTTGCCGAATATATTAAAGGTGTTGCCAGAACTGTGGAAGAATTGGACGGTAAGGTTGTTACAGAATCTGAACAGATCGAAGCTCCTTATAATACTAAATTCAGAGTGAAAGATTGGATGGAAGTATACAACGATGATTTCTATTCGACTATCCTTACCGGATATATGAACATCCCTGAGGATGCTATATATTACTTCAATACTGATGCTGAGTTATGGATAGATGGCAAACAACTGATTAGCAACAAAGAGGATGTTACTACTGCCCGCAGATTTTCGCGTAGCGACAGATCGATAGCATTAGGCAAAGGGTATCACCAAGTGAAAATAGTACGATTAGGTGCTACATTTGGAGGTTGGCCAACTGTTTGGGAAAACGTAACAGTTTCGATACGTAAAGCAGACGAGCCTAAATTCAAATTAATGGATGCTTCTTATTTCAAATAAGAAAAAGTAATACATACAAAAAGAGAGGTTCAACCAATTATGGTTGAACCTCTCTTTTTGTATAGGAACAGATTTGGTAATTATTTTATTACTGTTATATCCCTAATATCCCCTTTTTGTACAATATTGGAAATTAGGTATCGAAAATATTCATCAGTATTTTTATTAAATAAAAATATTGTATGTGCTTTATATAACGGAATCTCATTTATTAGAGTATGGGATTCTATATCTAAATCGGCTATAAATTGAGCGTTATCTAACAAGATTTTTTTAGAATCTACTTTGTTAGATTCGGGATATGTCAAAAGGGCAATCCCAAAATCAGCAGGATTCGATAACGGAGCATTCGTATCTTTGTCAATGACATTGATATTGAATGAACCTGAGTTTTCTATAGGATTTATTTTCAATATACTATTATTATTGGCAATAATTTGAATTATTTTCTCAATACTGTAAAGCGATTTGTTCTTTGTCGCAGTAACAATGCATTTATAATTCCCTTGCAATAATCGTCCTTCGTATATGCCATTATTTCCAACAGAATCCTGTGAGAATTGATAATCACTTTTATATATGCTGATTATGCCTTTATCTAATGGTTTATTATCGAAATCGACTATTTCTATTTTCACCTGACTACTATTGTCTATATGTACAGTAATATCATCTTCGATATCGCTACGGCAAGATATAGAGGCAAGTAAAGCAAAGGGTATAAGAAACAATATATTAACTATTTTCATAGTGTATGCTTATTCGTATATATATATAGTTCTTGATTCGTCTGCACTATACCAATTATTCCAATCAGAATTGTATATTTTGTTGTCTTTATATAGATATATGTAATAAGAAGATCCTTGATAGTTGTATAAAGAAAGTTCTGTGAATTTTATATTAGCATTAGCATCTAATTTCCCATCAGCAAAAGCTACTTTTTTGATAGAACTCAAATCTGAATAAGAACTTTGAGTAAGAGCAATGGAATAACTAGTCGGATTTGTGATAGAACCTTGTACCTTGACAGAGATACTTCCTACATTTAAAGAAACGTTTGAAGATTGGTTATTAATATTAAAAGAGTAGGAATTATATATAATATCATTTTTAACCAAGAAAACAGTATAAGATGTAGAGTATGGTACTTCTTTAAAAGTTATTTTACCATCGGAATCTGATTTTCCCGAAAATAAAGTATTCCTTTTTATCTCGTTAATTTGTACATTGCTACTCATGTATGGAGTAACAATAACATCATATTTTTTGTAATCTGCAACTTCTCCTCCAATATTTACATTTAGAGTTCCGACATTGAATGCGACGAATATATCTTGATCTTTCTTTGTTTTCGAAAAAGTTGAAGAATTATATATAATATTGTCTTTGTAAATATATACTACATAACTTAGGTCTGCAGGTATATCAGATATTGTTAGTTTACCATTTTCATTCAGATTTTTAATAATAAAGGCATTTTCCTTCACTTCGTCTACACTCCTAGTTATTATCCCATTATAAGGCACAATTGCTAGAGAGTATTGAGTAATATCATTCGCACCAGATATTTTTGCCGATACATTTATTGTCCCTGTATTACTGAAAGGATTATATTCAACAACTTTATTGTCTTTGGTAAAGATTTGAAAGTATGATGTCATAACATATTCTTTTCCATCTCTTTCTACACTGATGAAACATTTGTAAGAACCTTGCAAAATTTTATCCATTTTGTAGATACCATCGATACCGAGAACTTCGTCTTTTATTAGAATACTTTCTGATTCAACATCCATTAAAGTAATATGGGCATTTTCTACAGGTCGTTTTTCATTGTCGATGATTCTTAGTTCTAATGAACCACATTCATTAATAGAGACTGTGATATCATCATTTTTTTCACACGAAAAGAGGAATAATGCTGTAAGCATTAAGATTAATAAGTTTAATTTTTTCATAATATTTTTTAAAATGATTGTTTTTAGGTTGTGGTTAATACCTGTTTTTATAATCGGGTTCAAAATTAATCATTTTATATTAAATTCTTTTATTCATCAAAGTTTTTATTGGTGCGCTTCATGTAAAAGAAACGATTCGACTTGTCCCATAAACCTGTCAACCCCTTTTTTAAAGACGAGACAAAATATTATTTCCACCTATTAGCAATCATTTATTTTAACATTAAGTGCGAATATTTTAACTAAACAATCAAACAAATAAACTCAAATCAGATATATTCTTCAATATATATTTGCATATTAAGTTAACTTAACATTACTTTGCATATAAACATTAATTTATACAAACCAAGTTAAAAAGTTCAATCGTATGAAAATCAGAAAAAAATTACTAACATTTATTTTCCTCACTTTCTTTTCGTTCACACTGGCATATTCTGCTAATATGTATAGCTGTGATAAAGGAGGAGGACAAAGACCATCATCTGGACAAAACCGCTCTGATGATGCCGAAACAATCGAAACATCAGTATTGACTGACAATAGTATTTTGTGCATGTTCAATTATAGCATCGGTACCATAAAAGTAGTGGTAAAGAATCAAAATAAAATGGTTGTTTGTAATAAGACAATTGACACATCTGTAGAACATTATTTACATATTGAAAGTTCGAAATTGGCAAGAGGAAATTACACCATCAGTTTTTCGTATACCAATACAAACGAAATATTTTCTGAAGTTAATATTACTATCAAATAGATCACATCTAAATTAACCAAAAGGTTTAGATATTAAGCTACTATCTGGTATCTAAACCTTTTGACCTAAAAACACAACAAACTATGAACACCTCTAAGCTGCTTCTCAAAATGATTATTATGGGAATAATGTTGATAAGCCTTTTTTCGTGCCATACACAAAATAGCGAATCCGTTATTTTGCTCCAGCAAGCACAAAATATAATGGAAGAAAATCCCCAAGAGGCACTCACATTGTTAGATTCCATTAACGATCCGGCAGCAATGGACGAGGAACATTATATGGAGTACATAGTAGCACACGTGCAGGCAAAATACAAAACATATGCCGACATTACCAACGATACACTTATATTCAAAGCACTCACCTATTTCGAAAAACGAAGTAATCCCTATAAGAAAGCAGTAGCTAATTTCTACACAGGTGGTCTGTATAGAGAACGGGAAGAATATGACAAAACTCTTCAATATTTTTTATATAGCAGACAGTATGCCAAAGAAGCTAAAGATAGCTTATTTATTAGCAGAAGCGTACACAATATTGCAGATTTATATTTCGACAAAGACATGATGGACAGCGCATTAGTCAGCTACCACGAAGCCTTGAAATATTTTGACAATAGTGCTAGAGATACAAAATACAAGTTAATGGTTTATAACAATATGGGGCTATCATACGATATTATCCAAAAATATGATAGTGCTTTTGTATACTTTCACAAAGGACTCGAATTAGCTAATAAACTGAATGATAAGCAATCCGAAGGTTGGCTAATAAACAACTTGGGACTTGTATATGAAAATATAAAAGACTACCCGAAGGCAATCGAACACTATCATCAATCACTAAGTATTACTGTTCGTGTAGAAGATTCTCTCAGAACCCATGTCAATTTGCTGAAACTATTTAATACAATCAACAATACCGATTCTGCTACTTACTATACCAATATAGTTAAAGAACGATTATCCAACATAAAAGATACTTATCTTCAATTAAAGGTGTATACAAGTCTTTCTGATTATTTTAAAAATAGAGAAAACTATGAAAAGGCATTATATTATAATGACCTGAAAGAAAAGACTAATCAAGAAATAATCAAAACTGACAGTTCTGAAAAGTTACTATGCATTGAAAAAGAGCATCAACTATCTATAAAAGAAAAAGAATTGTCAGAAACGCGTACAAGACAAGCTTTGTATCTATCCATTTTTATATTTGTCATCATATTAATTCTTTTAATTAATTATTTCAGAAACAGAAATATTCACCAACAACACCGGTTAGAGACCGAAAGGAATAAATATTTACAGGCACAGTACGAACAAAAAGCCATGAGCTTTGATTTTCTTCAAAAAATATATCGAAATATCACAAATAAATGGGCTACAATAGACCAAGAGGTAGAATTGTTGGCTGCAGAGTATGGGGTATCAGAAAAGCCGAGCCTATATATGCAAATAAAGAAATTGATAGATAATTTACAACATGATACTAATCAATATTTAATAGAGTGGACAGAAAATCATCTGAATCAGGAACCGTACAAATCTAAAATGGTAACCAAGAAGATGAAAAAAGCTGATATTCTGTTCCTCGGATTCTGTTGCTATGGCTATAGTAAGGTTGAAATTGCCCACATATTAGGAATACCAAAACAGAAAGTATATCCTAAAATATTATCCTTGAAACATCAATTATTGGACATGGGATTATCGCCCGAAGAAGCAGAGAAACTATTGTTCCAAAACTCAACAATAACAGAGAAATAACAAATATCTCTCCATATCATAAAACAATAAAAGTATATTTCTATTCGAAATATACTTTTATTGTTAAGTTCTATATGTAGAAAAAGCTTATCCTAACACGGTTGCTACAATCTTACGCTCGCCACCATGATTTCGAAATTCGCAAAGGTAGATGCCTTGCCAAGTGCCAAGATTGAGTCTTCCATTAGTAATCGGTATTGTCAGGCTAACACCTGTTATAATGGACTTAGCATGTGCGGGCATATCATCGTCTCCTTCAAAAATATGAACATAATAAGGTTCACGTTCTTTGACCAAATGATTGAAGATTGATTCCATATCGACACGGACATCAGGATCGGCATTTTCATTGATAGCCAGAGCCGCAGATGTATGCTTGATAAAAAGATTGAGTAACCCAACCGAAGGTAAGTCTGGTAGGTTACGGACAATCTCATCCGTCACCAAATGAAAGCCGCGTTTGCGTGATTGTAAAACAAATTCTGATTGAGAAGCCATTCTATTATTCTATAAGCTATTTTCTGCATGGTAAGAGGAACGGACTAATGGTCCACTTTCTACATGCTTGAATCCTTTTTCCAAGGCAATACGCTTCAATTCCTTAAATATATCAGGATGAATATATTCTTTCACTGTTAAGTGCTTTCGAGACGGTTGCAAATATTGACCAATAGTAAGTACAGAGCAGTCAACAGCACGAAGATCGTCCATCAGTTCGATCACTTCATCTATTGTTTCACCCAATCCGACCATTATACCTGATTTGGCACGAAGCCCGTTCTCGGCAATCCTTTTCAAGACTGACAAGCTTACATCATACTTGGCTGCACTTCTCACCTCAGGAGTCAATCGTCTGACCGTCTCCATGTTGTGCGAAATAACATTTGGAGCAGCTTTGCAGACAATATCAATCAACTCAACTTTCCCCTGAAAATCAGGAATAAGAACTTCGAGAGTTGTATTAGGGTTCACTTCCTTTATCTTTCGGATAGTAGCCACCCAATGGTTTGCACTCAAGTCTGCAAGGTCATCCCTATCTACCGATGTGACCACTGCGTGCTTCAAACCCATCAACCGTATCGACTCTGCTACATTAGCAGGCTCGTTAGGATCGAGAGCTCTCGGACGTCCGGTTTTCGTGTTGCAAAACTTGCAGGAGCGTGTACACACATCTCCGCCTATCATAAATGTAGCTGTTCCTCTCTCCCAACACTCTCCCATATTGGGACAACGTCCGCTCGAACAGATTGTATGTAATCGATGTGATTCTACAATATTTTTGGTTTGAGTGAAACGATCGTTAGCACCCAATCTTATTTTGAGCCATTCCGGCTTTTTTACATGTTCCATAATACTTTTTGAACAAACAATTTACATATTTGTTTTGAGGAAACGAATAACTTTTTCATACAAATATGTCCGATTAGCGGCTCCCACAATGGAATGGTCTTTATCAGGAAACATAAATATATCGAACTGTTTATTTGCTTTTATCAACTCGGCTGCATAATCGACCGTATTTTGAAAATGAACATTATCGTCTGCTGTGCCATGTATCAACAAAAGGTTTCCTTCGAGCTTAGAAGCAAGCTTTATTGGTGATGCATTATCATATCCCTCTTGGTTTTGTTGCGGAGTACGCATAAAACGTTCTGCATATACTGTATCGTAAAATTTCCAATCGGTAACGGGGGCTATGGCAACTCCGGCTTTGAAGATACCACCACCACGGCTCATGCTCATCAATACATTATAACCACCATAGCTCCATCCCCAGATTGCAATTTTGTCTTTATCGACGTATGACAATGTAGCAAAGTGACGTGCGGCGGCAGCCTGATCGTCAGACTCTTTTACGCCGAGATTCATATAAGTACATTTGCGGAAGTCTTCGCCTCGGGCACCTGTACCACGGCCATCGACACAAGCTACAATGAATCCCTGAGTAGTAAGATAATCTGTCCAGTCGATACCGAAACGGTCTTGAACTTGTTGCGAGTTAGGCCCACTGTATTGTACCATTACTAATGGATATTTACGCGATGGATCGAAATTTGCCGGCTTCATTATATATCCATTCATAGAAGTAGAACCATCAGCAGCTTTTACTGTTATAAATTCTTTAGAAGGTACTGATAGGCCTGATAAGGTATTTTTCAATGCAGTGTTTGCTTCCAAGATTCTTAATTCCTTACCTGTAGCATCGCATAATGCGATCTGCGCAGGAGTTGATGTATTTGAATACCGATTGATAAAATATTTACCATTCCTGCTAAAACTTGCACTATTTGTTCCTTTTTTGGTTGATAGTTTGGTTTTAAGCCCTTTCACCATATCTACCTTATAAATAGATCGATACAAAGGTCCTTCTTCTGCTGATTCGTAAAATACAGTTTTTGTGAGAGGATCTATTTCGAGCAATTCCGTTACATCATATTGTCCGGTGGTCAATTGTTTTTCTAATACTCCTGTATTTTGATACAGATATATATGACTATATCCGTCCTTTTCACTCATATAAGTGAATTGGTTACCAAAGAAACGGATCGAGTTCAACAATTCGGAATCGATGTAACGTTCATTTTCTTCGTGCAACACCTGACGAGCCACTGCCGAACGGGCATTTGCATAATACATACTAAAAGAGTTTTGTTCTCTGTTGAGTGTCATCACGGCAAGTTCATCGCCTGTCGGTAAGAACTCGATACGAGGAATGTATTCTACATTGGCAGCAGGAATATTCATCTTACGAATGGTCTTTGCATCTATATCAAATACATTACATGAAATTTTTGAATTTGCTTCACCGGCTTTCGGATATTTGAAAGAAATTAGTTGCGGATATAAATTGTTGGCATATTCCTGAAAGGAGTATTGAGGTACTTCTGTCTCATCGAAACGGACAAATGCCAATAAACGATTATCGGCCGAAAAATCCATCAGAGAAGTCACTCCGAACTCTTCTTCATATACCCAATCGGTTGCTCCATTAATAATTTTACCGAAAATACCATCTTTCGTTACTTGCGATTCTGTTTCATAATCAAATTTAGCGAGCCAAATATTATTATCCGCCACGTAGGCCAACATACGTCCATCGTGTGAAAAAGTGGGAATAGATTGCTTTGATTTATTTTCGGTCAACTTATGGACTAAGTTACGCCGGATATCATGGTAATAATAATTTGCTTTGAATGAACGTCGATAGATAGATTCGTAATCGTTAAAGAGCAACAGCCGCTTTTCGTCAGGACTCATTACAAATCCTTGAAACGAAGTGAATGTACATTCTCTTGCTTTCTTTACATCAAAAACAGTATCTGTAGGCAACCCTGTTTTGTAAGAGTATTTTATAACCATTGTGTTTTTGCTATCTGCCTGATAGTATGATTCTCCATCGGCAGACGATGTTACCGGACTTACTCCCTTCTGGGTATACCTGCCACTTGTTATATCTTTTAGTTCTAGTTGTTGAGCATCTATATTTATTATACATAAGCTGGCAAACAGCACGCAAATTGTTTTTTTCATCTTATTATACTTTTATTATATGACAAATATACCGTTTTTTAATGAAGTAAAAGACATTATATAAGTGTTAAAAATACTTAGCCGAATCTGAGTATTAGAAAGATAAATTTGTATATTTGTCGCAAAGTCTTCAATAAATAAGGCTTATGAAAAGGAAACTACTTATATGAGAAAAAACATATGCTTATAAATAAAAATTATATAATTCAAAAGTCATTTGAATTTATAAAGGAGCAGCAAAAATACAACTATAGTTCTAAAGCTAATGCCGACAAATTGTATGTAATAAAAAACCGCTTTCCGAAATGGTTACGGTCAATTATATTTCATCCTTTTAATCCAGCCTATTCAATCTTTCTGCAATATAAAGCAACACGCAATAAAGGGAATTTCATAAACTTTGAAGCTCTGCAACCATTTTCTGTAGATTTTTTACAATATTATCTTGCAAATGATTTTGAGTTCGATAGCAGCCTCTATTATCCGACACAAGATGATGTTGAAATAGAGTCTTTTATATGCAATCGAATAAAGTCTCTTATTCCTGGATACTCTAAAGTTGAAAAAACGAAAGAGCAGATTGAGATGTTCAAAAAAAGGGACAAGTTAAAAGAAAATGCAAAAAGAGATAAAGGCGGATATGTATTGGAACTGGATAATGAAAATTATTATCTGCCGAGCAATATATTTCAGGAACATACTTATATCCATGAATATGGCTTAAAGTACCTGCCTGACTATGTGAAGGAATACATTGCCGGTAAAGATTTTTTCGATATCGGTGCTTTCATGGGTGATACATCTATCCTGTTGGAACGTAAATACAAGCCTAACCATATATATGCTTATGAACCGGTAGGCGCAAATCTGAAATATCTGGAACAAACAATCGAGCACAATGCTCCTACTAAGATAACAGCTGTAAAAAAAGGTGTCGGTGACGTAGAAACAACTTTGGATATCTATATAGACCCTACAAACCTATCGTCATGTTCCATTAACGAATCTATTGCGAACAATCTGTTAGCAAAGGAAACTGTTTCGATAACGACCCTCGACAAAGAATGTGAAGGTCGCACTGTGGGATTGATAAAAATGGACATAGAGGGAGCTGAGTATTCAGCAATAAAGGGAGGTTTGGAAACCATAAAAAGGGATAAGCCTGTATTATTAATATCTCTATACCATACGGCGAAAGACTTTTTCGAAATTCCACCAATGTTGAAGGAAGCTGTTCCCGATTATTTATTCAGATTTATCAATATAGAAATAGGGAATCCTTTTTCGGAGAAAATACTTATAGCTTATCCTAAGCAATAAAAAGCTAAGAGACAAAATAGAAAATCCTTATTATTCGGAATAATAAGGATTTTCTATTTTTAATATATCGATGATTTATTGATCTTCTTCTTTTAAAACCTCCAACGCATCGGCAACTATGAAATTACTACCTCCGATAAAAATAAAGTCTTTTAGTGTCGCTTTCAATTTAGCTGCTTTTATTGCTGCTTCGACTGTCGGATAAGCATCACCTTGCAAACCTACATTTGTAGCCATATCTTTCAATTGATTCTCATTCAAGGCACGTGGAATAGAGGCTTTGGTGAAATAATAAGTTGCAGATTTAGGAAGTATGGCTAATACTGCCGAAATATCTTTGTCGTTGACCATACCGATAACAATATGCAGCTTCTCGTAACGCTCGGCAGCCAATTGTTCTACAATGTATTGTATACCTCCTACATTGTGACCCGTATCGCATACTATTTTAGGATTCACTTGCTGTATAATCTGCCAACGCCCCATCAGCCCTGTAAATTCACAGACATAAGCAAATCCATCGTAAATGGCCTTTGAGGGAATACTATAACCGCGTTTATTCAACTCCGATATGGCACACAATACTGTTGCTGCATTTTTTAGTTGAGCATATCCCCCAAGTTCACATTTCAGATGCAAATAGTCTTTAGTATCTATCAACCAGCCACTGGCTGTTTTTATACTATTTGTTATTATACGTTCTTCTTCGGCAAAAATAATTGGTGCACCTACTTTCCACGCTGTTTGAACAAAAACTTGCTTTACAGAATCTCGCGCTTCACCTATAATCACAGGAACATTTGTTTTAATAATTCCTGCTTTCTCGGCAGCAATTTTCTCCAATGTATTTCCCAAAAACTGAGTATGGTCGAAACTGATATTGGTTATTATAGATAAATCGGGAGAAATAATATTTGTACTGTCTAACCGACCACCTAAACCAACTTCTATAACAGCAACATCAACTTCCATATCGGCGAAATATTGAAATGCCATCATCATTGTCAATTCAAAAAATGAAGGTTTTACCGATTTGAATAAACGATGGTGTTTTTCGACAAAATCGACAATATATTGTTTATCTATTTTGATGCCATTGACCCGAATACGCTCTCTGAAATCAACTAAATGAGGAGAAGTGTAAAGTCCGATCTTATATCCGGATTGTTGCAGTATTGCCGCTAAAAGATGAGATGTAGATCCCTTGCCGTTAGTTCCGGCAACATGTATTGTTTTATATTTACGGTGAGGATATGAAAAATACTTATCCAATGTCAGGCTATTTCCCAAGCCTTCTTTATATGCTGAACCTCCTTCCCTTTGGAATACGGGTAGTTGGCTATATAAATATTCTATAGTTTCCTGATAATTCATTTCGTCTTCATTTTGGGGTATATGATAACAAATACCCAGCTTCTGTCCTAAATCTTATTTTTCATAATATCAACAATTGTTTTATCCAAACAATTGTCTGAAGGCCTCTTCAACCTTACGCACCTCTACTATTTCAATTTTAACTTTCGAGGAAAAACCCTTCAAGTTATTCTGAGGAATAATCATTTTAGAAAAGCCCAACTTCTCAGCTTCTAATACACGTTGTTCTATCCTATTGACAGGACGTATCTCGCCCGAAAGTCCAACTTCTCCTGTCATACAGATATGTTTTTCTATCGAGATATCTAAACTAGAGGAGAGAACGGCACTTATTATTGCCAAATCCATACCAGGATCATTCACTTTTAACCCTCCTGCAATATTTAGAAATACATCTTTTTGAATAAGCTTAAATCCGGCACGTTTCTCTAATACAGCCAGCAACATATTCATACGCCTCAGGTCAAAACCTGTTGCCGACCGTTGGGGTGTTCCATACGCAGCAGTACTAACCAAGGCTTGTGCCTCTATCAAAAAAGGACGAACTCCTTCTATTGCTGCTGCAATAGCTACTCCGCTCAACCCTTCGTGATTTTGTGTTAATAGCAATTCCGAGGGATTACTAACCTCACGCAAACCATTCTGGCGCATTTCATATATTCCAAGCTCGGCAGTACTTCCAAACCTATTTTTTATACTGCGTAATATACGGTACATATAATGTTGGTCTCCTTCAAATTGGAGTACTGTGTCTACAATATGTTCCAACACCTTAGGCCCTGCAATACTACCTTCTTTGTTTATATGACCAATCAGGATAACTGGTGTATTTGTCTCTTTTGCAAATTTAAGAATAGCTGCCGAGCATTCACGAACTTGTGATACACTTCCGGGCGATGATTCTATAGCATCCGTATATATTGTCTGAATGGAATCTATGATAACGAATTCGGGCTTTGTATTCTGTATATGAACAAAAATTTGTTCTAAATTAGTCTCGCACACAATGTAACAATTTTCGCTTTGCGAATTGATTCGGTCTGCACGCAATTTCAATTGTCGGGCACTCTCCTCCCCTGATACATATAGTGTTTTTATGGCATTGTTTCCTAATACCGTTTGCAAGATAAGCGTCGATTTTCCGATACCGGGTTCTCCTCCAATCAGCACTAACGAGCCTGCAACAAGCCCCCCTCCTAATACTCGATTGAATTCTCCGTCTTGAAGATCAATACGTGGCTCTTCGCCTGTCTCGACCTCTTTCAACAACAAAGGTTTAGCTTTTGAGGTTTCAAAACCACTCAGTCCTTTTTTTGCTGAAGTATCTTTACTTATTATCTCTTCAACATACGTATTCCATTCTCCGCAGACCGGGCATTTCCCAAGCCACTTGGGGGAATCATTTCCACAGTTACTGCATACGTATGCTGTTTTTGTCTTCGCCATTCTTATTTTATAATCTTTATTTTTCTGGATGCTTTTTCGGCGTCTACCATTAGCACATAGACTCCTTTAGGCCAACCAAATGTATCGATATCATAACTATATCCTGTCAATCCGGTTATTTTTTTAATATCATTTCCATATAAATTAATAACTCTAATCTTTTTCAGAATATTCGTCTCATCTTTTGCCCGTACGGTAAGGATCCGGTTGTTATCAGTCCCTGTATTTTTCCACCAAGCATAGATAGATGGAGCTGTACTATCGGCTATTATACTATTTACTGTAACAGCAACAGATACTTTATTCCCTGTTTTGTCTTCAACTGTCAGCATCACATTACCCTCGTTTACCCCAACAATATTTATTTCAGAATCGTTTTCTATTTTTGCATCTGCAATAGTTGGGTTTGATGATGTAACAGTATATTCACCATTACCACTTAATATATTAATTGTTTTATTTTCCATTATATCCAGATCTATATTCTGGGTACTCAAAACAATCTCTGAAGCTAATCCATTCCAACCAACTAATTGAGTTACATTAGTATTATTCGGATCTAAGTATTTCTGCATCCAAAGATCTGTATTACTACTCTTGTTCCAATTGTAAGCAAACTTAGCATAATAGTCTGAATTATTAGGATTTGCACAAGTAGAAGATCCTCCTGTCAAAGTACCGACAATAAGCCCGTTCTGATCGAAAATAGGTGCTCCTGATGACCCACCTTCAGTTACACCTTTCGAATAGGTAATAGTCCAATGGGCATTTGGCGTAGAAGTTTCTCCTCCTGCCGACCAAGAAGCTGTTCTAAGAGGTATGGAATATAATGTTATTTTTTTTGTATCTCCTTGCGGATGATGGATTACAGAGCCACTAGTAACAACATTATCTCTGGATTCTATATTCCAACCATTGAAATAAACATCCCAGTCTGTATCAATATTCTTACTTAGTCTCAATAGAGCTCCATCCGATCCTCCATTGATAGGGTTTAATACCAGAGGTGTAGCTCCGATTATTTTATTGGGTGTGGGAGGTAATAGTTCATTCTCGCATCCAGCAAATTCATAACCAAACCAATATTCAGCAGTATCAAAGTCGGCCAATGTTTCGCCTTTCGAATAGCAATGGCAAGCAGAAAGGATATAAGGTGTTTTGTCTTTATTAGTATTGTTAACCAATGAACCTGAGCAGTAATAGAGTTGGCTTCCTATTTTGGTTGTAATATGCACTACTCCTTTTTTCTGGTCTTGCCAATTATTACCATCTTCACAATTTACATTTATCATGCAATTATTAAGAGGGTCATTAAATCTTTTTGTTTTGTCATTTGCATCCCACATAGATTCGGATAATTGCCTGTATTTGTATCCGACTTCAACGATTTGTAAACGTGGTGATTCTGATTTTGATAAACCAACATATTCTAATGTTATCTGGCTTCCTTGAGGTACTTCTGTAGAATATGGACCACCTTGTCCATTGTTTTCATGTGTATAAACAGTTGTATTATTCGGATAATCTTTACTGTAAACGTAAAGTTTACCTCCTTGCGGAATGTAGAAATCAGAATATCTGACAATGGAGCCAAACGACTCAGGTGTTTTAATTGTTAATATCCATGTTTTTAACGAACCGTCTGATTGTTCTTCCCATATCCCAGCATTATCTGTATTTACATTCAACGGATATAGAATTGCAGCCCTAATAGGAGCACCCGATTGTTTATCGAGAGCATCTTCATCAGCTAATGCAAGCCTGTCTAATTGAGGAATTATAGTTATCTCTGCCTTGTCATTGGTTGTGTTATAGGATGCTTGTTGAGCAGTAAGGTTATAACCGAAAGTTAGTAATGCTACTAAAAGAAACAATCTTTGGGATAAGTTAAATATCATAATTTGCTAATTAGTTGTTGTATATATCTGTCGACATCTTCGCGACTGATAAGTTCTTCAGTCTCAAAAATTATTTGTGCTTTGGAATAATAAGGTTCACGTTTGGAAAGGCTTTCCACAATAAATGCATAGAGTTCTTCTTCTGTTTTATCTTTTATCAAAGGACGCTTTTCTTTGCAACTAGGGGTGTTCAGACGAGCTGTCAGCGCTTCGGGTGAGGCTTTCAAATAGATAGTAGTTCCCACTTGGTTCATATATTCCATATTATTGAAAAAACAAGGTGTTCCACCACCAGTAGAGACAACAACATTTTCAAAATCTCCAACTTCGGCTAATATACTCTGTTCAATGTTACGAAACTCTGCTTCGCCAACTTCATCAAACAATTGAGAGACTGTTTTTTGATAACGAGCCTGTATAAAATGATCTAAATCTACAAATTCTAATCCCATAGATTTAGCCAATTCTCGTCCGGCTGTAGTTTTGCCGGTACCCATATACCCGATCAGAAAAATTCGTTTCATTTTCTATTATTGTCTATTCAACTATTACTGACAACTGCTTTTCCTTTACTTATCGCTTTTTATTGTAAATTATACAAAAATAAAAAATAATATGTATCTGAGACCAGTATGTGAAAATATTATAATGTTTTAACGACAATAGATGAAAATAATTTTCTCAGGAAGGAATTAAAATCAGATTTAAAGTTAATCGTAAATATATCTTTATCCAGATTTTGCTCTATTTCATCAACAGACCAAAAACGTCCGTCCGAAACTTCAACCTCATCTATTGTAAAATCACCATCGTAAATGGCATAGAAACAATAGCTCAGTTCTATTTCTGTATCTGTTTCAATGATGTATTTAGTGATAAATTGAGGTGCAATATTGCTAAGACCCAATTCTTCACCGGCTTCACGTAGTGCTGCAACTTCGGGAGTCTCGCCCAAATCAATATGTCCGGCAACGGACGAATCCCATTTGCCGGGTTGTATATCTTTGGTATCGGCACGTTTCTGAAGATATAAATTCCCTTCCGAATTGAAGATATGTAAGTGTATAACAGGGTGTAATAGTTTAGAACCATCGTGGCAAACACTGCGTGGAGCCTGCCCTATTACATTACCATCCTGATCGACCAAAGGGAATATTTCTTCTGCCATATTATGCTTTAAATAAGAGACTTTTCGACTTACCTTTTTTAAAAATCATCGTATCATTACGCTGACCTTTACGCAAAACTTTGCGGGTATCGTCGGGCAAAGATACGATTTCCATACAGGTATCCGAACAGCATCCCTTCATTTTTTCAGCACATTCGGGGCATTGTATAAATAGCAAATGACATCCGTCGTTCTTGCAGTTGGTATGTGTGTCGCAAGGCTTGCCACATTGGTGGCAATGAGCTATTACATCGTCCGTAATACGTTCGCCCAGCCGGTTATCGAACACAAAGTTTTTCCCTATAAATTTAGATTCCAACCCTTCGGCTTTCACTTGTCGGGTATATTCGATTATGCCGCCTTCGAGCTGATAAACATTCTTAAAGCCTTGATGTTTGAAGTAAGCACTGGCTTTCTCGCAACGGATGCCACCGGTACAATACATCAACAAGTTTTTATTGTCTTTATATTCTTCCAGTTGTTTGTCTATAATAGGCAATGATTCACGGAATGTATCTACATCGGGGGTAATAGCTCCTTCGAAATGCCCGATCTCGCTCTCGTAATGATTACGCATATCAATAACAATAGTATCAGGGTTTTGCAGCATACGATTAAAATCTTTTGCTCTGAGATGGATACCAATATCTGTCACATCGAATGTATCGTCATTGAGACCATCTGCCACAATTTTGTCACGCACCTTTACTTTCAGTTTCAGAAACGATTTATTATCATGCTCCACCGCTATGTTCAAACGGATACCATTCATGAACGGATATGAATCTATAAAGTTTTTAAATGCTTCGAAGTTGGGTGCAGGGACTGATAGCTGCGCATTAATCCCCTCTTTGGCTACATATATACGCCCCAGAACATCAAGTTCATTCCAGCGTATAAATAATTCGTCACGAAACTGTTGTGGATTATCGATATGTGCATAAGTATAGAAAGATAAAGTAAGACGTTGCAAACCGGCTTCGTCTATTAGTTTTTCTCTCTCATCTGCGCTCAATGTATTATATAATTGCATTTTATATAAATAAATTAGAATAATTATAAATAAAAATGCAAAGATATTACAGAGATCACGTATATAGGATGAATCTTGATTGAAAGTATTGATACAATATAGATGACTAGAAAGATATACGGTATTAAGAGTTAAATTTATCGTTTATAAAATCTTTTAACTCATCCATATTCATTTCTTTGCCTAACTCGTCAAATGTTAAACGGAACGGGCAGCCTCCCTTCCATTCCGAACAACCAAAGGCTGCTTTTCCTTTCAGTATAGTTCCTTTTTTACAAAGTGGACAGACTAATGGTGAATTTACTTTCGTTTCCACTTGAGGTACATCCGTTTTAGTCTTTGGTTTGGATGGTTTCTTTTCTTTTTTTTCCTTTGCCGATTTAGCTTTTGCTTTTTTCGGTTCTTCTTTGATAGCTTCCTCAATAGTGATACGATTACCCCAATCACTTTTTACATTGATCACTATTTGTGTAAGCATTTCTTTGAGTTCATAAATAAACTGGCGCGGATCGTATTCGCTTTTTTCGATCTGTCTCAGTTTCTTTTCCCAAAGTCCTGTCAATTCTGCCGATTTCAACAATTCTTCTTTTATGGTTCCAATTAGTTCGACACCTGTTTGGGTAGCCAGCAGATTTTTACGTTCCTTACGGATATAGTTTCGTTTAAAAAGTGTTTCTATTATAGCTGCACGTGTAGATGGGCGACCTATCCCATTCTCTTTCAGGGCATCGCGCAATTCGTCATTATCGACCAACTTTCCGGCTGTTTCCATCGCACGCAGCAATGTAGCTTCAGTATAATACTTAGGTGGTTGCGTCCACTTTTCGGTGAGTGCCGGAGTATGTGGTCCACGCTCTCCTTTTACAAAATCAGGTAATACATTATCATCCTCCTGATTGGCTGCATCATCCTCGTCCTGATTCGTGTTTTGTTTTTCGAAAACGACACGCCATCCCGGATCGAGAATCTGCTTGCCGGTTACCTTAAATTCTATTTTATTGACCTCGCCCAAGACCGTAGTTGTCGATATTTTACAATTGGGATAAAACACAGCTATAAAACGGCGCGTAATCATATCATATACCTTACACTCGTTTTCGGACATATTATTAGCTCGCACTCCTGTCGGGATAATGGCATGGTGATCAGTTACCTTACTGTTATCAAATACCTTTTTCGATTTTGGTATTTTTGCGGCTAATATGGGTTTTACTAACTCTTCGTAACCAATAATCCCACGCAAAATAGCAGGCACTTTAGGATACATATCATCACTCAGATAAGTAGTATCGACACGCGGATAGGTAGTCAGTTTTTTCTCGTACAGAGATTGTATTGTTTTTAATGTATCTTCGGCCGAAAAGGCAAATTTCTTATTACACTCCACCTGCAAGGCTGTCAAGTCGAAAAGACGAGGAGCAGATTCTTCCCCCTTTTTTGTTGTCACATCTGTGACCTCAAAGTCATGGTTTCGGATCTCTTCTAAAAATTTCTCACCCTCTTCTTGTGTCGAAAACCGTCCCTTAGTTACCGAAAAAGTTGTATCACGATAAACTGTTTTCAGTTCCCAATAAGGTTCAGGCACAAAATTTTCGATTTCCAATTGCCGGTTTACAATCAATGCCAATGTAGGCGTTTGCACACGACCAATGGATAAGACAGACCTGTTTTGTCCATATTTTACCGTATAGAGCCGTGTAGCATTCATGCCCAACAGCCAATCGCCGATGGCTCTTGACAGACCGGCTTCGTATAATTTGTCAAATTCGTTTTGCTGACGGAGTTTTGCAAATCCTTCACGTATAGACTCTTCTGTCAGAGACGAAATCCAAAGACGTTTGACCGGGCATTTGCAATTCGCTTTTTGCATTACCCACCGTTGGATAAGCTCTCCCTCCTGCCCTGCATCGCCACAGTTGATGACCTCATCGGCAGCAGCTATGAGTTTTTCAATAACTCCAAATTGTTTCTTGGCACCATCATTTTCTATCAGTTTGATTCCAAAGCGGGGAGGAATCATCGGTAGGACTTCGAGCGACCACCGTTTCCATGAGGGTGCATATTCGTGCGGTTCTTTGAGTGTACAGAAGTGTCCGAAAGTCCATGTTACCTGATAACCATTGCCTTCGAAATAACCGTCCTTTCGGGCATTAGCTCCTAAAATTGTTGCTATCTCACGTGCTACGCTAGGTTTTTCGGCAATACAAACTTTCATTCTATTATATTTCTTTCTAATAAATCAAACCATTCAACAAAAAGATTTTCTGTTTTTGAACTGAAATCGGTCGAACCCTGAAAAACGCCTTTTACCTGATATGGTAAAGGGGCTGCTTTTCTCAAATAGTTTTTAACAATCAATTCTGATTGATAGTTTTGCTCCGCCAGTTCTTTTTCTTGTTGTGTAAAGTGGCAATTATCGAAATTTACCTGTTCATACGAAATTTCTTTTCTTGCTTTTGCATAATCAACAGAATGCGGAATATGAATTCCTTTTTGGGACATATCTAGCCAATGCAGCCAGTGTGCCCAGCTTTTCATCTCCAAATCAAATATTTCATATGTGAGAAGAATAAGTTTGTATTTGTCAGAAAAAAAGCCATCTTCTCCATCCTCCGGATCTAGGATACAAAAATGGTGAGGGTATCCTTTATAATCAGCTACCCCTTCTAAAATTGTCATATCCCAAATAGATGGTATTGTATAAACTTTTTCTTTCACTTATTATATGCTCTCAATCTTTATGCGATTTGTTTGAAAACCGACTCATTACTTCTTGGTAGAAAGATTTTCGCTCTTCGCTACTACCATCCACATATACTTTAAATTGGCTGCTGTCTTTTCGGGTGATGAGCAAATAAGGCGAATATGTAGCACCAACACTAAAAACCGAGTCTATTTGTAATATATCTTGATAACAGGCAAACTCTATTTTTTGTTCTTTGTTTGGGTTTTTATCTAACCAATAAGTCGCTACACGTTTGTCTGTATAGAAATTACCTGCTACACTCTTTTTGTAGTTGGAATAGAAAGAGATAACATTCTCTCCTTCATTCAATAGGTTCAATGAACGAAGCAAGTCAATATCTTTTTGCCCCAATTCTTTTCCTTGGTGTATTTTATTACAAGTCGTAAATAGTAATAAAATAAGCAAGGTTAATAATAGGTTAGGTATTTTCATTTATATTCTAAATTCCTCTTCATTTCTATTAGTTCCAAATTCTTGGCAGCATCCGGATGACCGGCATCTTTTGCTTTATTAAAATAGATACGGGCATTCTCCCAATCTTTCTGATCGGCATAAGAAATCCCGATTTTATTGACTACCAATGAATAATTCGGATTATGATTGTCTATATTAGCATAAAAGCGAAGGAACAAAGGGAGCGCCTCTTCTACTTTTCCTGTTACAAAATAAGAATCAGCCAACCCTAGAAGAGCCTCATTATGTTTATCCAGATTCAGTTTAGAGAATAAAATAATTGCCTCAGTATATTCTTTTCTATCATAAGCCTCCCAGCCTTTTTCTTCTATATATTCCATTCCATCATCGTCCGATGTAAAAAAGAGATAGACAGAAGTAACAAACACAAACAAGAATAGGAAACTAACAATCAATACTATACGAGACTTCATATAGACTTAATATGATTCGTTTTGATTCGGGAAATCCTGCGTTTTTACGTCTTTTATATAATTCTGAACAGCTCCTGTTATTATTGTATGCAAATCGGCATAGCGACGGAGAAATTTAGGTGAAAAATCTTTATTAATCCCCAACATATCATGCATCACTAATACTTGTCCATCAGCATACTGACCTGCACCAATACCAATAGTGGGTATTGATAACTGATCTGTAACCTCTTTTGTTAATGCAGAAGGTATTTTCTCCAAAACAATGCCAAAACACCCAACTTCCTGCAACATTAAGGCATCTTTCAGGAGTTTGTCTGCTTCCGTCTGATCTTTTGCCCTAACGTTATAAGTTCCATACTTATTGATAGACTGAGGCATCAACCCCAAATGTCCCATAACAGGGATACCTGCATCTATTATTTTCTTAATGTCTGCTATTATTTCCTCGCCACCTTCTACTTTCAGCGCATCTGCACCCGTCTCTTTCATTATACGAATAGCAGCTTCGAGCGATTTCATAGGGTTACCCGAGCATGTCCCGAAGGGCATATCTACGACTACTAATGCTCTCTTCACGGCTTTCATAACGATAGTGCCATGATAGATCATCTGATCGAGTGTCATGGGCAATGTGGTAATATTACCGGCCATAACGTTAGATGCCGAATCGCCAACCAAAATAACATCCATACCAGCCTGATCTATAATGCCTGCCATCGAATAATCGTAGGCTGTGAGCATTGATATTTTTTCGCCACGTTCTTTCATTTCTATCAAACGGCGGGTTGTCACTTTGCGGTTATCTTCAGTATATGTTGACATAATAATTGATGTTTTACAATTAATAAAATTAGAGTCAAATTGTGGCGCAAAGTTATAAATTAAAGTTTCAATATATCGTTCTATCTACAAATTTAAGTATTCGCCTGCCAAGCAAAATTAGTTCCACCAAGCCAAGTAAAGGAATAAGAGCTTTTTAGAACGGGTCAACAACTAATAAAAATATTAAAATCAGGGAAAGCAAACTTAATTATTTATTCTATAAAAGTGTAGCCAGTACCCATGTCCTACAGGGCATAGATAAAAGACTAAAACAATGCTTTAATGAACCAAAGTAGAACAAAATTTATAAAAAATGTATTTATAAAAGGAGTAGAAGAAAAAAGAAATAATAAACTAATTATAAACAACTTATATCAACCAAAGATTATAGATACCATGCCCTCTAGGACATGGGTCTCTCTTATATATATTATATATAATTTAATATATTAATTATAATATCTAGTATTAGTAAATATATATTCAAATAGAATTATATTATTTATGCATGATTGCATACAAAGCAAAGGTTCCAAGCCAATGGCTTCCCATATAATCATCGTTATTAGTTATGTTACCCAATGAATACAGTAAATGGTTATCGCCTTCTTTTCTGAGATATGCCAATTCCGGCAATTTTTTAGATATACCGTAAAAACATGTTGCACGGCTAAAGTTTAATCCATCCAAATGTACCAGATGCCCATCTGTCCGATCCGAAACGCGTCCGGGTTCGAGACTAAAAGAAGGATCAAAAAGTGTAGGCAGAAAATCAGATAGCCAAGTTCTATAATCAGCATCGTCCAGAATTTTACTCATCAAAAGAGCTTCTTCCAAACATGGCGATAAGAAATCATTACCACTAGGTTCGAATGACAGGTTACAACCTTTATCATTCTGGTAGAGTCGTTTAGCATGTTCTGTTATTATATTTTCGAAATCTTTATCTTTCACCATACGGGCATAATCGATAGACAGGGACAACCCGAAAGCTGAATTATCATGTTGACCGGTACGAATAGGATAATTTAGTTTTGGCAGATAAGCCTCATATTTTTCGACCAACAGTTCGGCAAGAGGTTTCAATGTTGCATACCATCGCTGAGCATCCTGATCGTTCCACGAATACAGCTCACTTTGTAACTGAAAAAGCCAAGCCCAACCATAAGTCCGCTCGAAATTACGATTATTTATGTCTTCGAAGAAAGATTGTTCGATCGCAACATTTTCAGTCGTAATATTACTGTTCAGAATAGTTCTTATTGTGCCATCCTTATCCAGTTCGGGAAAGTCTTTCATAAGCTTCACAATAGACCAATAGCCATGAACCGACGAGTGCCAATCGAAACAGCCGTAGAATATGGGACGAAGATCTTGAGGGCGTTTGAGATCGGCACTACTACCTAACACTTGTCCCATCTTGTTCGGATATTCGATCTCAATACAATGAACAGGTAGTTCAAAAATCTTTCCGGCTTGTTGTAAATCTAACTGTTGTGCATTGACATAACTACCTATCAAACAAACAAGTACAACAAATATCTTTCTCTTAAACATCATCTGATTATCAATTATTTAATTATGCTTTATCGATAATCCAAAGATACGGAAAAGGACAGATATGTAGGTTTAACAAATAATAAACTTATAACATGATTATCTATACTACAAAAATGACAAAAATTGATTAATTTTGCACCCTCATTTAATTACGCTATAACTTTGGAACTCTCATCTTTACAACAAATATTCGAATCACACAAAAACATTCAACCGATAGTAAAACTATTGGCTCAAAACAAAAGTGTTTATGTCAAAGGCTTAGTTGGATCGTCCGATGCCATGTTTACAGCAGCTTTGTATCACAAAATAGACAATTGCCAATTTTGTATTCTCAATGATGCCGAAAGTGCCGGATATTTCTATCACGATTTACAGCAAATACTGGGAAACGACCGTGTACTATTTTTCCCGTCAGCATACAAGAGATCAATCAAATATGGACAAATAGATTCGGCAAGTGAAATACTGCGTACCGAAACAATGGGGATGTTGCAGACAGAGAATCAGAAGCTCATCATTGTATCGTACCCTGAAGCGATAGCTGAAAAGGCTATTTCGAAAGAAATACTTGACGACAATACATTGCATATATCTGTTAAACAAGAAGTAAGCAGGGAACATATTTCACAAGTGCTGGACAAACTAGGATTCGAATATGTGGATTATGTGTATGAACCGGGACAGTATGCAATGCGGGGCAGTATTATTGATGTATTTTCGTTTTCGTTCGAATATCCGTATCGTATCGACTTCTTTGGCGACGAGGTAGATTCGATCCGTACATTTGAGATTGAGAGCCAACTTTCGCGAGAGAAGCTTGAGAAGATACACATTGTACCCAACATACAGACCAACGATCTGCAACGCGAATCTGTGTTGAGATTGTTGCCAAGCGATACGATTATTACATTCAAAGACTATATATGGGCTATCGATAAGGTAGATGCTGCATACAATGATACAACCATACTCGACAATCCCGAATATGAGAAGAATGTGAGAAACAAACTGATTACGAAAGATGAGTATCTGACCGAAATAGGCAAATTTAATCATATATATCAGGCAATACCGCCACACAAGGTTGCAGATGCAAATGTAGGCTTCGACATATTTATGCAGCCTTCGTTCCACAAAAATTTTGATCTGATAAGTAGCACCCTAAAGGATTTCATCAACAAAGGTTTTACAGTCTATATCCTGAGTGATAGCCAAAAACAACAAGAGCGGATAAAATCTATTTTTGAAGACAGGGGGGACAATATACAATTTACAGCAATCGACAAAACCCTATCAGGTGGTTTTTGGGACGAAACTCTTAAAATCTGCTGTTTTACAGACCATCAGATATTCGACCGTTATCACAAATACAGTCTGAAAACGGAACGAGTACGATCGGGAAAAATTGCATTATCAATTAAAGAGATACATCAATTTCAGATAGGCGACTATATTGTCCACATCGATCATGGTGTGGGTCAGTTCGGAGGATTGGTGCGGTCTAATATGAATGGTAAGATGCAGGAGCTTATTAAGCTTGTTTACCTAAACAATGATTCCATTTTTGTATCGCTCCATTCATTGCACAAAATATCAAAATACAGAGGTAAGGAAGGTGTACCACCACGTATCAATAAGCTGGGAAGCGGAGCATGGAACAAGGTGAAGGAAGGCACAAAAGCCAAGGTTAAGGATATTGCCCGCGATCTGATAAAACTTTATGCCAAGCGCAAGAACGAAAAAGGATTCCAGTTTTCGCCCGACTCATTTCTGCAACACGAGCTGGAAGCATCCTTTATATATGAAGATACACCCGACCAACATAAGGCTACGATCGAGGTAAAAGGAGACATGGAGCGGGAAAAGCCAATGGATCGGCTTGTGTGTGGTGATGTGGGTTTCGGAAAAACAGAAGTTGCCATCCGTGCAGCCTTCAAGGCAATAGCAGACAATAAACAAGTAGCTGTATTAGTGCCTACTACCGTATTGGCATATCAGCACTATCAGACATTCCGGTCACGCCTCAAGGATTTCCCTTGTCGTGTAGACTATATAAGCCGCGCACGTACCAGCAGTGAGATAAAGAATATATTGAAAGATCTGGAAGAGGGTAAGATAGATATTCTGATAGGTACACACCGAATAGTGAGCAAGGATATATTGTTCAAAGATTTAGGCTTACTAATTGTGGACGAAGAACAAAAATTTGGTGTAGCTACTAAAGAGAAGTTAAAAACAATGAAAGTTAATGTGGACACACTGACTATGTCTGCAACTCCAATACCGCGTACGCTTCAGTTTTCATTGATGGGGGCACGTGACTTATCGCGCATCGAAACACCTCCGCCCAACAGATACCCGATTCAGACGGAAGTGCATACTTTCGATCCATTGATTATACGTGAGGCTATCGAGTTCGAAATGAGCCGAAACGGACAAGTCTTCTTTATCCATAATCGCATAAAGAGTATACATGATCTGGAAGAAATCATACGCCGCGAGATTCCCGATGCACGGGTAGCCGTAGCACATGGACAAATGCCTCCGGCAGCGTTAGAGTCTATTATCATAGATTTCATCAATTATGAGTATGATGTACTGTTATCGACATCCATTATCGAATCGGGAATCGATGTGCCTAATGCCAATACAATGATTATAGACAATGCTCAGAATTTTGGATTGAGCGAATTACATCAATTGCGTGGACGTGTGGGACGTAGCAACAAAAAAGCGTTTGCTTATTTATTGGCTCCGCCTCTATCGAGCATATCGCCCGAAGGACGCCGTCGATTGCAAGCTATCGAAAATTTTTCGGATTTAGGACACGGTATTCATATAGCCATGCAAGACCTCGATATACGTGGAGCCGGTAATATGTTAGGAGCTGAACAGAGCGGATTTATTGCTGATCTGGGATATGAGGTATATCAGAAAATATTGTCGGAAGCGGTTACTGAACTTAAAAATGATGAATTTGCTGACCTATATCACGAAGTTGGTGAAAATCAGAAAATAAAAGGAGATAATTTTATAGACGAGGTGCAGGTGGAAAGTGACATGGAGTTGCTATTCCCTGCCACATATATCCCCAACGATTCGGAACGTATTTCTATCTATCAGGAGTTAGATAATATGAACAACGATAGCGAAGTGCAAGGATTTATGCGTAAATTGGAAGACCGTTTCGGCAAGATACCTCAAGAAGGACGCGAGCTGATATTGGTAGTCCGTTTGCGTATGCTTGCCAAATCGCTCGGTATAGAGAAGGTAGTGTTGAAAAATGAGCGAATGAGTTTGTTTCTGATAGCAAATCCAGACTCGCCTTATTACCAATCTGATGCTTTTGAGAAATTATTGAATTACATTCAAAAATATCCGAGAAATTGCGAGCTGAAAGAAAAGAACGGAAAGCGATCAGTAAGTATCAAGAATGTACCGAATGTAGAAACCGGATGTATGATATTAGCAGAGATTCTAGAAAATTGATTATACTAACTTAATGTCTGATACAAAAAAACAATGAAAAACATCCAAAGAATCGAAGTTGCAGATGCACTGCGAGGATTTGCCATCATGGGAATCCTGCTACTGCATACTATTGAACATTTTAATTTTTACTCTTTTCCGGAGGTTAGTAACTCATTCCTAAAATTTACAGACAAAGCTGTATGGGAGTCTTTATTCTTCACATTCGGAGGTAAAGCATACGGCATATTTGCACTGCTGTTCGGATTCAGTTTTTTCATTCAAGATCGGAATCAATTAGACAGGGGTAACGATTTCAGACCCCGATTCTTATGGCGTCTTTTCCTATTGTTTATATGGGGTAATATCAATGCGATGTTCTTTACCGGCGAAATTCTGGTTTTATATTCACTCTTAGGAATTGTTCTGGTCTTTACTGCCCGCATCCCGACAAAAGCTGCATTGATTATAGCTATTGTATTCATGTTGCAGCCATTAGATCTAGGCAAGTTGATTTATGCCTTGCTAAATCCGGAATATGTGCCGGGAGACAGTATGGCAATGTCCCACTTCAAAGAAGCATATATTGTACAAAGTAAAGGTACTTTCTTCGAAACTGTGAAGATGAACCTTTGGCATGGACAGCTAGCCAGTCTGACTTGGGCTTGGGAGAACGGACGTATTTTCCAAACTTCATCTTTCTTTATTTTAGGAATGCTTATCGGAAGATGCAAATTGTTTATATACAATGAAAAAAACATCAAGTTTTGGCAATATGTATTAGTAACAGGGGTTATATGCTTCTTCCCTCTGAATGGATTAGCAAATCTATTACCCGACTTCATCGAAAATCCGGCAATACTAACACCGTTGACTCTTATTATCCGCTCATTGGCTAACTTTGGTTTTATGGCATTTCTTGTAGGTGTATTTATATTGGCATATTACAATACGGATAAGATACATAGCATTCTGAAAAAGCTAATTCCTTATGGACAAATGAGCTTGACGAATTATATAACCCAATCTATTGTCGGGTCTATGTTATTCTATAATTGGGGATTTGCCCTTCATAACAAGCTATGTATAACTTTTTCATTCTTTCTGGCAATTGTATTATTTATATTACAATATATGTTTTGTAAATGGTGGATGGCCCATCATAAACAAGGTCCTTTAGAATATATCTGGAAAAAAGCAACATGGATAGGAACTAAAAAATAAAAAACTATAGATATGAAGTACATTAATTGTTTAATTTTAATTCTGTTTCTGGCTGTAGGGGTAAATGCACAGCAAAACAAAAAAGTAAATATTGTATTTATCGGAAACAGTATCACTTATGGTGCTTGTTTAGACAATCCAAAGGAAGAAGCACCTCCTATTGCAGCAGTTCAATACTTAAAAGATAATAACTATAGTGTGAAGTATGCTAATTGCGGAGTAAGTGGGCATACAACCTATAATTTCTTGCCTGCTGCCGATACCGATTTTGAGAAAGTAACAGAGGCAGCCGACTCACTTTATAGTGAAGATGCATTACTATTATTTTCAATTTCGTTGGGTACAAACGACAGTGCAATAAAAGGACCTTCAGGATCACCCGTATCTGCCGATCAGTATAAGGCAAATATGCAATCGATAATAGGAAGCTTGCTGCTTAAATATCCAAAGAGCCGTATCATTATCCATTGCCCGATTTGGTATAGTCCCAATACGCATAATGGTTCGCTATATATGCAAGAAGGCCTGACCCGCTTGCAAACATATACACCTCAGATAAAATCTCTAGTTAATAGTAGTCCAAGTTATATTTGGGAAGGAGATACAACAGGATTCAATATATTCAAAACAAGTTATAAGCAGTATTTTGTTGCCGAAGATGGTAATTCAGGTGTGTTCTACCTGCATCCCAATAAAGAGGGTGCTAAGAAATTAGGAGAATTGTGGGCAGCAGCCATTCTTAGAAATCTAAAAAGAAGCTCTAAATAAAGCTTCTTTTTAGTTCATCAAATCATCTGATTAAAGTAGTATAAATTACCTTATAGTGTAATCGCTGGGTTACAAAAAGAGTGGGGAGTTGTAAACAACTCCCCACTCTTTATTATTATTCATCCCATTTTAGGATTATTTCTGTTTGCCATCTTCCTTTTCTGGCGCCAACGGAATAGTCGTTGTAGCTTTATCTTTGTCTGCTTGTCCTTTCAGATAAGAAGGTAAATTCATCCCTGCCATTCCGAACAAATCATTCAATGGAGGAACAGATTTCATCAAACCAGATACAAAGTTTGCTGTCGATCCTTTTCCATCTTCACCATTGCCCGAATCCCAAACAGTAACTTTATCAATCTTGATATTTTTAACCGCTTCAACTTGAGTCTTAACCAATTCTGGAAGTTTTTCGATCAACAATAATTGATATGCTGCAACAGGATCACCTCCGGCAGCACCTACTACGTCTTTATATCCTTCTGCTTGCTTGGTCAATATTTCATACAAACCACGTGCTTCGGCATCCATCTTAGCATAGATTGCATCCGCCTCTCCTCGTGCTTTTTCACGAATTTGTTCAGCAGAAGCCTGCGCTTCGATAATCATTTTTTGCTTTTCAATTTCAGCAGGAACCACCACATTGGCTATCTGAGTAGAACGCTCTCTCTCCGAACGGGCAAGCTCGGCTTTTTGCTCTGCCATATATGCTTCTTCCAAAGCCTTAGCTTGTTGTACCTTTTCTGCTGAAACAGCTACACGTGCTGCCTCTGCTTCTTTCTCACGACGAAGAGCATCCGATCCGGCAATTTCTATCTTCGCCTCATTCTCCCCTTTCACTGCTATTGCATTAGCTTCTGCTGTTTTCACACGGGTATCTCTGGCTGCTTCTGCCTTACCGATAGCCTCATCTTTAGCTGCCGATGCAATGCTTACTTCACGATCTTTCTGAGTAACAGCAATCTTAACGTCACGGTCACGATGTGTTTCTGCTATTTGAACATCACGTTCCCGATCAGCCATAGCCTTACCGGTTTCTCCAATCTTTTCTTGCTCGGCAACACTAATTTTAGCTTCATTAATTGCTTTTGCAGCAGCTTCTTTACCCAAAGCATCAATATAACCTGATTCATCATTGATATCGGTAACGTTTACGTTTATCAATTTCAAACCAATTTTACGCAACTCTGTATCCACATTCTTTGATATGTTATCTAAGAATTTATCACGGTCTGAGTTGATTTCTTCAATCATCATTGTTGCTATCACCAAACGCAATTGACCGAACAGAATATCTTTTGCCAATTCTTGAATCTGACTAGTAGTCAGTCCCAACAACCTTTCTGCTGCATTATTCATATTCTCCTTTTCGGTAGATATTGCAATCGTAAAACGACAAGGTACATCGACACGTATATTTTGCTTACTCAATGCACTAGTCAGATTAGCCTCTATTGAAATAGGTTTCAAATCTAAATATGCAAAATCCTGAATAACAGGCATAATAAAAGCACCACCACCATGTATACACTTGGCTGATGCACCTCCTGTTTTTCCGTATACAACTAATATTTTGTCCGAAGGGCAACGCTTGTATCTTGATACCAAGGCGGCAATAAGTGCAAAAATTACTACTACTGCAACTACGACAATAATACCGTATTGAGCTAATACATCCATATTAAAAAAAAATGTTAAGTTAGTATTTGATTAATTAATTCTATTTCAACAAATTGACAACCAAAATATTGCCTTCTATTTCTATTACTTTTACGAGCATACCTACTGTCAGAGATTCTCCATTTGTTGTTATTGCATCTAACTCGTGAGTAGTACCCTTTACACTTATAAAGACCTTTCCCTTACCCGATTTATTGGGTGGTATGGTAGTATATACATCGGCTGTTTTACCAATTGCATCTTCTATATTGAAAGAATTATCTTCAGCAAGCTTCATCAGACTCCTCATTATCAAGAAAAAGGCCGCAACGAATAAAGCCCCGACAATAAATGCAACGATAGCTAATAGTATCTGATTATCAATAACAGGATATAATGATGCGCCTGTCCATCCGAATCCGAGTAAAAAACTGATCAGGTTACGTAACGAAAATAGTTGGAACGGGTGATCAGCAACGTCCAGATTGCCATCAAAATCGGCATCGACTCCGGCATCCGAATCCATACCTATAAAAGTCATTACTGTTTGGATAATAAAGATAATGCTAATACCGATGGCAAGATACCAGTAAAACTGTTGGGCGGGCTCCATCGCCGCAAAAAATTCTTTCATAATTTGTAAAAGTAATTTGAGTTATTGCACCTATTACAAAAATAAGATTTATTTAGAAATATACAAGTATTGGGCTTGTAGTTTTTTCAGGAAGCCATATTTTCTTTATCACACATACAGACACAACTTATACCGCTTCACGAAATACAAGAATACCTAGATATTATTATCAGAATTAAAATAGACTTTTATATTTTTCGCCCTCAATTGTTTTACGACTGATTCTGTAGCCTGTCCAAGTTCTTGTATAGAACATTTAAGCTTAAATTTATTATCTAAGATCGTGCTACTGAATATTCCGCCTGAGTATTTTTTTCCGGCTTTAGTAACTAAACAAATTTCAGCCCAATTAAAACATTTTGAATCAGAATCTTTTATCTCTATCTTTCCATCTATTTCATAAATGGTAGAATGCCTTGGAAACCGGGAAGCGCCACATAAACCAGAAATTATCACATAATCTATATCTTTCAAATCAAAAGATCGAGGTATTCCGGTATATCTTACATACTTATTATCATCTGTAAAGAAAAATGGAATACATTTATCTTGAGCGAATTTATTTCTTAATCTTCTCCTCTTGTAAATTATATAAATACAAAAACAGATTGGTAGAACAAGAATAATAAAAAAGAGAACCAAAATAAATATAAATTCTTGCTGACTATTCATACCTTACTTTTTTTAATATTGAGTGACATTTAAAATTGGAGTAAAATTTAAACTAATTCAAAAGTAAATAAAGTTTCTAAAAGCTTGTATAAGTAAGAAACAAAAAGAAAATCAATTTATGACCACAATACCTCTGCTATAGAACTGGTCTGCAACTAAGACTCGACTTCAATGTGCATATTAATAATGATAAGAGGTTCTTTATCTAACCAGACTTTTAATTTATAGAAATAAATTTTGTAATTTTGACAGACTTTTTTGAAAACAATAGAATTATTATATGAATATCTCTTACAACTGGTTAAAAGATTATCTGGATTTTGATTTATCACCGGACGAAACTTCGGCAGCTCTAACCTCTATCGGCTTAGAAACTGGCGGTGTAGAAGAAGTAGAAACGATCAAAGGCGGCCTTGCCGGATTAGTTATCGGGGAAGTATTGACATGTGTCGATCACCCGAACTCGGATCACTTGCATATAACAACTGTAGATCTTGGGGATGCAGAACCGGTACAAATAGTTTGTGGTGCTGCAAATGTTGCTGCAGGACAGAAAGTAGTGGTAGCAACTGTCGGGGCAACCTTATATTCGGGTGAAGAATCTTTCTCCATAAAAAAATCGAAAATCAGAGGTGAAGAATCTTTCGGGATGATCTGTGCCGAAGATGAGATTGGCATTGGTACAAGCCACGATGGTATTATTGTACTTCCGGCCGACGCTAAGGCAGGAACACCAGCCAAAGAATATTATAACATAAAGAGTGATTATGTACTTGAAGTAGATATTACTCCGAACCGAGTGGATGCTGCTTCACATTTTGGTGTGGCACGTGATTTGGCGGCATATTTGAAACAAAACAAACTAAAAGGTGTATTAACCAAACCCTCTGTCGACAGCTTCAAAACTAGCGAAACAGACGGCGAAATAGCGGTACAGGTAGACAATAGTGAGGCTTGTCCGCGTTATACAGGAGTAACAATCAAAGGAATAAATGTTACAGAAAGCCCTGATTGGCTGAAAGACCGCCTTATGCTTATAGGACTACGTCCGATCAACAATGTGGTTGATATTACAAATTATGTGTTGCACGAAACGGGACATCCGCTTCATGCTTTTGATGCCAAATATATTACAGGAAACAAAGTTATTGTAAAATCCTTACCTGAAGGAACAAAATTCACAACTTTGGACGAACAGGAGCGTACGCTTAACGAACGTGACCTAATGATCTGTAACGACACGGAAGGAATGTGTATTGCCGGTGTGTTTGGAGGCCTCAAATCGGGCGTTACTGAAACAACCACTGATGTATTTCTCGAATGTGCCTATTTCAACCCTACTTGGGTACGAAAAACAGCACGCCGACATGGATTGAATACAGATTCGTCGTTCCGCTTCGAACGTGGTTGTGATCCGAACGACACGCTGTATGTATTAAAACGTGCTGCTTTATTGATACAGGAACTTGCTGGTGGTAAAATAGCTGGAGAAGTTAAGGATATTTACCCAACACCTATCAAACCTTTCGATGTTGAACTTTCGTATGAAAAAACATTTTCCCTGATAGGAAAAAACATTGGAAAAGATACGGTAAAAAATATTTTAGCAAGTCTCGAAATCGAAATTAAAGAAGAGAAAGAAGATTTGTTAAGTCTTATTGTACCGACTTATCGCGTAGATGTGCAGCGCGATGTGGATGTGGTAGAAGATATACTTCGTATATATGGATATAACAATGTAGAAATAAGCGAAAACCTTAGTTCTACCTTATCGTATCAAACGCCAACCGACAAGAGTAATGAGCTTCAGAATATAATTGCAGAACAGCTTACCGGAAACGGATTTAATGAAATACTGAATAATTCGTTGACGAAAGAGGCTTACTATAATGATTCTGAAACTTATCCGGTAAATAACTGTGTACATCTCATCAATCCGTTGAGTACAGACCTGAATGTAATGCGTCAAACTTTGTTGTTTGGTGGACTAGAAAGCATTGCTTATAACCGCAACCGAAAGAATAGTGATATCAGATTCTACGAGTTTGGTAACTGTTACTTTTTTGATGCAAGCAAAAAGGAAGAGGGTAATATACTAAAGGAGTATAGCGAAGAATTACATTTGGGACTTTGGCTTACAGGCAACAGTACTACAAATAGTTGGGCACATGCTGATGAAAAAACTTCAGTATATCAACTAAAAGGACATATCGAAAATGTACTGACCCGATTAGGTATTCCTCACGACAAGTATGAGTTCAAGCAATTGAAAAATGACATATACAGTACTGCTGTGACTATAGAAACCCGAAATCGGGTATTGGGAACATTAGGTATTGTAAGCAAAAAGGTATTAAAGGCTGCCGACATCAATACAGATGTTTTCTTTGCCGAGCTAAATTGGGACGCTTTGATGAAAGAAATCAAAAAGCATTCTGTAACTTTCAAAGAAATATCTAAATATCCATCTGTAAGACGAGATTTGGCTCTACTTTTAGACAAGGCTATCTCGTTCGATCAAATAGAAAAGATTGCATACAAGAATGAACGTAAGTTACTTCGCGAAGTGACACTATTTGATGTGTATGAAGGTAAGAACCTACCTGAGGGAAAGAAATCATATGCTGTAAACTTTGTTATTCAAGATGATGAAAAAACTCTTAATGACAAACAAATAGATTCGATAATGTCTAAGATTCAGACATCTTTGGAAAAAGAATTAGGGGCACAATTGAGATAGGTACTCTCCTACTCACAAAATATAAAACAGGCTCTAACCGGATTATTCTGATTAGAGCCTGTTTTTGTTTGTATTATAAGCCTCTATTATAATATACAAAAGAGAGTCTTTCGGATTTACGAAAGACTCTCTTTATTATGTTAATTAACAAATTGATTATTGATTAATCAATGTAAATAGTTCTTCGGCTGCTAAGCGTGGACCATCTTTTGCTTTTCCATCAATAGCTAATGAAGTATGGATTTCTCCAATTTTCACACCTGCATCTTTCATGTCTTTGAAATATTGACGAACAAGTACTTCTGTTTCAGCACGCTCTTGTACTGGACCGAAAGGATTTGCAAAATACGATTTTACCAAACCTTTTTCAGTTGTAGTTCCTTTTGCCTTACGCGCACCATCTTCGCACACTTTGATAGCTTCGTCCAGATTGTCCAAAATAAGGATTTTCTTATCTGCTTCGTTATAATTATTTGCATATAGGAAATAATCAACTGGATATCCTTTCGAGATAATTTCGTATGTCGAAATAGGAATTGTAACACGTGCATTTACTTGATCCATGTTTGTATAAACACCTCTATCCAATTGTGCAAAAGCATATGCTGGATCTAAGTCGTCAACACGGACAAAGGCTCCGATTTCTGTACCGTATGCCTTTATAGTACCATCAGCTTCTTTTTGCAGGAATCCCATATCATCAAATATAGTACGCATATGGCGTATATATTTTTCATTCAATGTACGGAATGCTTCCAAGCTTTCTGATTTTCCGGCACCACTATCACCCATGATGATGATATTAGATTCTTTACCGTTTTTCAGAACGATGTTAACCATAGCACCGTGTATAGGAAGATTCTTATTTTCGATTTGTTTAACATTGTGAAGTGTCAACAACATCTTCTTCATATATCCGAAATAGTCGATGTCATCACAATAGTTTGCATAACCGATCAGAATATCATTCTTTTTATCTTTGTAATAGAAAGTACGTTTTTCTTCTTCTCCGTCCGGATAACCAAATACATAGATCATGTCTGGTTTTTTGCCAATATATTCGCTTTCTTTTGCAAGTTCGAACAGGTTAGCTAATCCGATTCCGTGTACCATAAAATCTTTGTGGAAATACACGAATGTAAGCATACTACCAACCCACACCGGGAAAACGAACCAATCATCCTCATTCAGAACAATGTTCTCAATCGGATTTTGGTGGTGTTCCTGAAAAATACCATCGCGTGTATTTTTCTTTGTGTAAGATATAAATGGTGGTTGGAAAATAACTGTGCTAACGAAAGGAATAACAGTCAAGCCTCTGTATTCTACAGGACAGTTCCAATTCACTTCGTTAAGAGTTAAACCTGCATTTGCAGCAGCATTCATCTGGCGATAGATACGTGTTTCTTTTCCACTAACGGCTTCCATTATTCGGTGACATGTAGCCAATACTAAGTCGTTGAACATGCCATTTGCTTGTATAAAACGAACATTTTGAAGTCCTTCACCCAAACGGTTGTTGCGAACAATAGTATAACGTTCTAATCCTTTCCAATAGTTAAATAACAATTCAATAACTTCTATGAATAGGTCTTTATCTTCGAAAAATATAGAATATTTATTATCAACAGCAACCACTTCTTCTGTATTGAATACAGTTAGCAGTTTAAAAGTTTCGATCAATGATTCGACTAAATCTTCTTCTGTTTTAAGATGGGTAATATAAAAATCATAGATAACCTGTTCATCTTTTTTTAGCACTTGCTTTACAAAAGATTCTACTACACGTTTGAATCCATGACTGTTTAGTAATTTTTGTTTGGTATCACAATATTTCAACGTAAAGTTGATCATTGCCCTTCCTCGCGAAAGTGTAAATTCATGTAACATAATGTACTTTATCTGGTTAAATTAATATTAAGAAGAAATCTTTTTACCTCAAACGTAACAAAGATAACTTTTTTTTTTCGTTTAATAGTTATTATGATAGGTTTTTAGCAGAGAAGATTTTGTTAAATTTTGTTTCAAATTCGGTTTCTATCAGTACTTTAATTAAACTAAAAATGGAAAAGAGTTGTTTTATTACTATATTTAACTGTTCTAAATAACTTAAATAAAAGAATCATGGCAAAATCAAAAATCACAACACTACTTGGCGATCAAAGTGATTATCTATTGAATCATGTGTGCAAAACTATCGACAAATCATTAATCCATGTTCCGGAACCAAATGTCATTGACAATATTTGGATAGATTCTGACAGAAACATTCCGACATTAAGCAATCTACAAAGATTATTCGGACACGGACGACTTGCCAATACAGGTTATTTATCTATACTGCCAATAGATCAAGGTATAGAGCATAGTGCAGGAGCATCGTTTGCTCCGAACCCAATCTATTTCGACCCTGAAAATATTATAAAGCTGGCTATGGAGGCAGATTGTAATGCAGTAGCAACAACATTTGGGGTATTAGGGTCTGTTGCAAGAAAATATGCTCATAAGATACCGTTTGTTGTAAAAATAAATCATAACGAACTATTATCCTACCCTAATACTTCTGAACAAATTATGTTCGGGACAATAAAAGAGGCATGGAATCTGGGTGCTACTGCAGTGGGAGCCACCATATATTTCGGATCACCGGATAGTCATCGTGAGATAATCGAAGTTTCTAAGGCTTTCGAATATGCACACGAACTAGGCATGGCTACTATATTATGGTGTTACCTCAGAAATGATGGTTTCAAAAAAGATGGAGTAGATTATCACGCTTCTGCCGACCTTACAGGACAGGCAAACCACATAGGGGTAACTATAAAGGCAGATATAGTAAAACAAAAATTGCCGACCAACAATGGTGGTTATACTGCTATCAAGTTTGGAAAAACTGATCCTCGTGTATATTCAGAACTGACAACTGACCATCCGATAGATTTGTGCCGCTATCAGGTAGCAAACGGATATATGGGACGTGTAGGATTGATCAATTCGGGTGGAGAATCACATGGTTCTTCTGACCTGAAAGATGCAGTATTTACAGCTGTAGTTAACAAAAGAGCCGGCGGTATGGGATTGATATGTGGTAGAAAGGCTTTCCAGAAACCGATGAAAGATGGAATAGAATTAATACATACAATTCAGGATGTATATCTGGATAAGGATATAGTCATTGCTTAACGACCCAACTATAATAAAGTTACTATATAATTTGTATTAGGAAGAAAGAGATATTACTTAATTGTAATATCTCTTTTTTTATAATCTAAGGTATGACAAATAATATTTCTCTACCTTCTTGGATAATAATTGAATATTCAACATATCGGATGCAGCAGAAATATCTTTTATAGAGCCATCATTATATAATATATCAATACTATCATCCATCTCATTATACATATTGGATGATATTATGTCGGACGATATAAAATAAGAGGCATCATCTCGGCTAATTCCAAAAGCATCGATATACTTACCCAGTTGATCATTGATACGCTGCACCGAATGAGGTTCATTTGCTATTTCTATTTTAAACAGATTCCGATTCACCAATGCTGCACTCAAAGTCGACAAGACCTTATCCTTATGATTGGCCCACACTTTGAGAGCACACCAAATATCATTGTCATCCAAATAAGAAAAATTATTTAGTACATCTTCTTTTTTATGATTAAAAAAGTCTCTATCTACTTCGTTTTTCAAAAAGAACAAGAATGCAGGTGATGCAAATAAGACCTCGCCCTGCATAGCTAGCTGCTTGGCACGTGCAAGTGTTTTTATAAGCATTTTTTCAGCTGCAACTGCTGTTTTATGAAGATATACCTGCCAATACATAAGACGTCGCGACATAAGGAAATTTTCTATCGAATAAATACCTTTTATTTCGACAACAAGCCTATCATTCCTTATATCAAGCATTTTTATGATACGTGCAGAACCGATATTGCCTTCTGTAACACCCGTGAAATAGCTATCACGACGCAAATAGTCCAATCTATCGACATCTAATTGTCCACTGACTAACTGGTGCAGAAAATGCTTTGGGTATTCATTTCTGAAAATAGAAATACACACATCCAATTGTCCATTTAGTTCTTTGTTAAGAGATTGCATCAATGCCAAAGAAAACTCTTCGTGGTGAATTCCATTAGTCAATGTATATTCCAGCACATGAGAAAAAGGACCATGCCCAACATCATGCAATAAAATGCATGCCAATGCACCATTTGCCTCCTCTTCTGTTATATGGTGTCCTTTCAGCCGCAAATTAGTTATCGCCTCATTCATCAGATACATAGCACCTATAGAATGATGGAGACGTGTATGCTGTGCACCCGGATATACGAAAGAGGCCAGTCCTAACTGTTTAATGCGGTTCAATCGTTGCAAGAAGGGATGTTGTATCAGAGAAGCTATAAAGGAATTTGGTATCGTAATAAATCCAAAGACAGGATCATTTATTATTTTCTTCTTCGTATTCATTTATTAATTTAATGTTTCGAATAACCAAAGATAAAAAAAGAAAGTAAAGTTAATATTCGAATCAACCATATATTCGTAACAAATATCTATTTTTGAAGAATCAACACATTACTATAATTTGAATGAAAACTATAACACAAAATTTAACTTACATCCTAATTCTATTTTTATTCCTACTAACGAGCTGTAAAGGGACAGACTTAATATTCAAACAATCTTACAGTCAGAAAAAGCTGCAAAAACAATGGGACATTGTGAATGGTACATGGACGGTAGGTAATCAGTATATGGAGGGAAAAAGTAATTCTGAGTGGGCTATTTTGCTGTGCAGAAAAAATCTTCCTGACAATTATACATTAACATTTTCTACGCTTGTCGACCCGGAGTCTCCCCTTTTTGAAGTAATCTTAAATCTGGAAAAAGAGAAATATTTAGGAGTATTACTCAATCAATTAAGTAAAAATATAGCTTTAGAAGATCGATCTTTATTTTCTGCAGAACAAGCAGCAAAAGAATATACTTTTATAAAAACTACAGGCAATATTGGCGGCTTACCCAAAGTAAATAATACCAACCAACATATTTGGTTAGATTGGAAAATACAACGAGTTTACAATCAAATATTTGTATGGATAAACAACGAAGCTATTATTTCGTTTAACAATTCGCCTCAAATTTTGAATGCAAATGGAAAATTCGGTTTTGCAATAAATGGTGGGGGTCAGATAAAAAATGTTAGACTATACAAAACTTCCGAAAAAGAAGTCTCACTTCCTGATCACTTTGATGAAAGAGACCATATTATGCCATTCTTTTTATTTTCTGAATAATTCAAGTTTCAAAAAGACAATTAATAAATTTATAATACAGTCAAATTAACAGACATTCTATTCTATCAGAATAAATTAAATAATCTAAATTTGCAAACAAAAAAGTGATATGGAATTTTTAGAAGTATTTCTTCAGCCTAACGCATGGATAGCTTTACTGACCTTGTCTTTTTTAGAAATTGTACTTGGTGTCGACAACATTGTTTTTCTATCCATCATCTCTTCCCGTTTACCAAAAGAAGAACAGCCTAAAGCACGTACATTAGGCCTTATTTTAGCTATGATGTTTCGCATCGGGTTGCTATTCTGCATTTCTTTACTGATGCAACTAACAAAGCCTATATTCACATTCGACACCTCATGGCTAGACGGTTCTATCTCGGGGCAAAGCTTGATAATTCTTGTCGGAGGATTATTCCTCTTATATAAGAGTGTAACAGAAATACATCATAAGTTAGAAGGGGCGAGTGAAACACATGGACAGGCAAAGAAGGTAAGCTTTGTGGGAGTCATCGTTCAAATAGTCGCATTAGACATTGTATTCTCATTCGATAGTGTACTGACGGCTGTCGGACTTGTCAGCTTCAACGAATTTGGCTATTCAGGAGCTATGGCCATTATGGTCACCGCTGTTGTTATTTCGGTTCTGATAATGCTTTTATTCTCAGGTCCTGTCAGCAAATTTGTGAATGAGCACCCAACCATCCAGATGTTGGGACTTTCGTTTCTTATCTTAATTGGTGTTATGTTATTGGTAGAGGCTGCACATCTATCTCAATTGTCAATATTCGGTAGTGTTGTTGGAGAGATACCAAAAGGATATATCTATTTTGCAATTGCATTCTCACTACTTGTCGAGGTACTGAACATGAAATTGAGAAAAAAATCAAAGCCTGTTAAACTAAATGACACAGAAATAATAGAAGACGAAAAACAATGAAAACCAAATAAATAGCAAAAGGAAAGGAGTTCTTAGAGATAAGAGCTCTTTTCCTTTTTTATTTTCATAATTCATTTTTTTTTGCTACTTTTAAGCAGAAAAAGAGACTTTTCGAATACAATTTGATAGTTATCAAATTACATAAATATCTACTATTATATTATATATAAGGCTATTATCAAAATATAACCTATGGCTCATTTACCAGATTTCATTAGCGATTTAGCAATTATACTCATCACGGCAGGAATTGTAACTATAATCTTTAAAAGATTGAAGCAACCTGCTGTACTTGGCTATATAGTAGCCGGTTTTTTAGCCAGCCTACATTTCAAAAATTCAATAGAGCATTTGGTCGGCAAAATAACCAACATACCACAAGTTGAGATTGCCAAAGTTTTTAACCAGCTGCCCGAAATATCCGATATGGCCAATGTTAACGTATGGGCCGAGATTGGTGTCATATTCCTGCTATTTGCATTAGGGCTTGAATTCAGTTTCAAAAAACTGATGGATGTTGGAGGTACAGCCTCTATCGGGACTCTTATAAATCTGGGGGCAATGATTATAATTGGTTATATAGTCGGGGAAGTATTTGTTTCAAAATATCTTAGCGAATGGTCTCAATTAGATAGTATGTTTTTAGGAGGAATGCTATCCATGTCTTCTACTACAATCATCATAAAAGCATTTAACGATATGGGACTGCAAAAGAAAAAGTTTGCAGGTATTGTATTCGGCATGCTGATTGTTGAAGACCTTGCTGCCATCCTGATGATGGTACTCCTTTCGACCCTGGCTGTCAGCCAACATTTCGAAGGTTCTGAGCTTATGAATAGTATGCTCAAGCTCATATTTTTTATGCTTATCTGGTTTATTGTTGGTATCTACCTGATCCCAACCATGTTGAAGAAGCTAAAAAAATATCTGAATGATGAAACTCTTTTAATCGTGGCTATAGGATTATGCTTAGGGATGGTTCTATTTGCATCTTACGTCGGCTTTTCGGCTGCATTAGGAGCATTTATTATGGGATCGATATTAGCCGAAACTATAGAATCAAAACATATAGAACATTTGGTAGAACCTATTAAGAATCTATTTGGTGCTGTCTTTTTTGTTTCTGTAGGGATGATGATAGACCCTAAAATAATTATAGAATACGCAACCATCATTGTTGTACTTACACTTGTTGTACTTATCGGACGTGTCATATTTGCAACATTAGGTGTGATGGCTTCCGGGCAGGGACTCAAAGTCTCTATCCAATCAGGACTTAGCTTGGCGCAAATTGGTGAATTTTCGTTCATTATAGCCACTTTAGGAATGAGCTTGGGAGTGATAAATGAAGCTATTTACCCGATCATTGTTTCTGTATCTGTTATAACAACATTCACAACTCCTTACTTCATCAAAGCCGCTGATCCGTTATATAATTGGCTGGAGAAGAAAGTACCTGCCAAATGGAGTATCATCATCAAAGGATATGCAGCATCGAGCTATAAGAAAATGAATAAGGAAAACAGCTGGGTTAAGTTTCTTACGAGTATGCTAAGCCTAATAGCGATATATGGATCTATTTGTATTGCCATAATACTGATCGGTACACACCTGATAATACCATTTATCACAAGCAACATCCCAAACATATGGGGTTCTGTTTTGTCGGCACTCATCGTGCTCGTATTAATGGCACCATTCATGCGGTCTATAATAATGAAGAAAAATAGGTCTGATGTTTTCAGAAGTTTATGGAGAACAAGTAATATCAATAAAGGAGGGCTGGTCTTATCAATTGTGCTTCGTATAATACTATGCGTTGTATTTATAGCATTTGTATTGATACCATTATTTCCACAAGTACCAAGTATCTTCCTTGTTTTGGCATCAATAGTAATAATTATACCGGTTATCTATACCAAAGGTTTTAAAACACAATCGCGTATGCTTGAGACTCAATTTCTTGCAAACCTGAACAGGAAACAAGAACTAGATGAGAAAAAAGCTGCTTTTTTACCTTCAGCCACTAACGATTTGTTATCAAAAAATATCCATATCGAAGAAATCGAGATCCCTCAAACATCTCCGAGTATAGGAAAAACATTACGAGAACTGAATTTCAGACAAAAAACAGGGGTTAATATAGTGACCATTATCCGTGGCAAGCAAAAGATAAACATACCCGATGCGGATACCCAATTATATCCTTTTGATAAAATTGTGGTTGCCGGATCAGATGACGAATTGCAAAAACTCATTCAATATTTGGAAGAACGCAATCAAAGCAATGCCGAAGAAGAGAATATACAATACCATGTCGATTTGTGTCAATATCCGATTGAATCTGAATCATGTTTAATCGGCAAATCAATTATACAAGCAGGAATTCGTGAAAAAACAGAATGTATGATAATAGGAATAGATCGAGATAGCCAATCTTTAACCAATTTCAATCCTACTTTTGTTTTTGAAGAAGGGGATGTGCTCTGGTTGGCAGGAGAAACCGAAAAGCTAGCATCATTCGAAGATAATTTAAAATAGAAAAAACAATGTATATTATATCATTAACATATAAAACCACATTAGAAAATGTGCAAAAACATTTGGATGCTCATATAGAATATCTGAAAGAGCAATATGCTGCCGGAATCTTTTTAGCTTCGGGCAGAAAAGTACCTCGGACAGGAGGTATTATTTTTGCAAAGGCTGACAATCCGGAAACATTAAGAAAGATTCTAGAAAAAGATCCTTTCCATACTAATAATATTGCAGATTATGAAATTACAGAGTTTATTGCATCTATGACTTGTGATGAGTTAGCTTTTTTAAAAGAGGTATAAACGGCCTATTCACTTTTATCTGTAGAAATATTTACCAAAATCTTATCGATTCGTACACCATCCATATCGACAATTTCGAAAGAGAATACCCCCCACTCTACAATTTCGCCAGATCGGGGTATATGCCCCAAACGTTCTAATAACAGACCACTAAGAGTATTATATTCATTCTGTTGATACAAGTGCCCTAGTTTGAAATAGACAAGAAAGTCATAGAACGAACACTGCCCATCTACCAGCCAACTACCGTCCTGACGCTGAATTATTTCCGGTTCTTCATAATCATCAGGCATAGCCCCTACCAATGCCTCGAGAATATCACGTAAGGTAATAACACCTTGAATAGTTCCAAACTCGTCACAAACAAGAGCGTACTTGGCATGAGTCCTTCTCATTTCGTCTAACGCCTTATATACATCCATATTTTCATGCAAGAACAAAGCAGGGCGGATCATCGCTTCCAGTTTAAATCCAGAATCATTTACACAACCAAATAAATCCTTAAGGTAAATGACACCAACAATATTATCCAAATTTTTGCTGGCAACAGGATAAACAGTAAACAAGCTATTATGCACAATATTTTGTATCTGATCGTTAGTCATATTCACATCGAGCCAAACAATTTCGCTACGGTGAGTCATTATAGATTCCAGGTTGCGATCTCCCAGATTAAATACCCGTTCCACTATTTTTTGCTCCACCTCTTGCACTTCACCATCTTCTGTCCCTTCCTGAATCATTGATTTTATTTCTTCTTCAGTCACTTTTGCATCAGATTCTTTTATCCCAAGAATATTGGAAACAAGAATTGTACTTTTCGACAATATCCAAACAAAAGGCGATACAACCAACGATAAGATATTCATTGGCCGGGCTATGATCTGAGCTACCTTTTCAGCCGAATTGAGACCGATCTTCTTAGGTACTAATTCTCCAAATATTATTGTAAGGTATGTCACTAAAACAACAATTACTGTTTGCGACACAAAAAGAGTTGAATTGGTAACGGGGGCACCCAGTTTAGATAGCAGCAAGAGAAAATCTCCGGCCAAAGTCCCCCCCGAATAGATACCGGTAAGTATACCAATAAGAGTAATACCGACTTGAACAGTCGATAAAAAACGGTTTGGTTCTATTGCCAGTTTCAGAGCAGCTTCAGCATTCTTATTTCCACGTTTTGCTTCACTTGTCAAGTTCGATTTACGGGCTGATACCACAGCAATTTCGGACATAGAGAAAAGTCCGTTTAAAAGGATCAATGCAACAATTATTGCTATTTCCATAATTTTAATTAAAATGAAATTACAATATAAAATTATACATATTCTGTGAGTATTCAATCATATCTTGCAACAATAATACAAACAAGATGATTGGCAAATATAACTTCACCTCAATTATGGGAATAGCAAAACAGTAATTATAAACCCGATAAAACTCTTGATACAATTTCTTTTCTGGAACACTTTTACTTAAAACAAAATCAAAAAGTTTTCCAAAAAGGAAATTTTTAATAAATACTTTAACTAAATAATTTTCTTTTTAACTACTATTTATTCCATCTTTGTAAAATATTTATCGGTATTATATGTCCGCATCTTCGGATAGATAATTAAAGAGGGAATCAGGTGAAAATCCTGAACAGACCCGCTGCTGTAAGCTCTTTACATGATGTTTGGTATAATTCCATAGCCACTTTTTATAATATATGAAAGGGAAGGCAATACCTAACAAGAGTAAGTCAGAAGACCTGTCGATAAATGAATGGAATTTATTTTCGAGGATTAAAAATAAATTCAGAATTATATTTTTTGTCGATTTATTTTTTACATATAACCATTACTGGTTATCGATCAAGGCCATATTCTTTCCGAAGAAGAATACTCATGCCTTAGCTATATAGTGTTGTAACATCTATAATCATATAATTATTAAATATAAGAAAGAATATGGACTTCTCAGACATTCAGATCACGAAACGTGACGGGAAACAAGAAATTTTTTCGATAGAGAAAATAAAAAATGCTATAACTAAAGCTTTCAGAGCCAGCAACCAACCGGCCAGTGAATACGAGATGTATGATATTGCATTGGCTGTGGCAAATAAAATCAAACAAAATGCGATATCTGTAGAAGATGTCCAAGACATTGTCGAAAAGGAGTTGATGGTATCAAACCCTATCGTTGCCAAAAAATATATCATATACCGTGAATGGAGAAATGTAGAACGTCATAAAAAAACACACTTAAAACATATTATGGATGGTATCGTATCGATAGAGAAAAACGATACAAATCTAAGTAATGCTAATATGTCGGCACACACACCGGCGGGACAGATGATGACTTTTGCTTCGGAAGTAACAAAAGACTATGCCGAAAAATATCTTTTGAATCGTGAATATATGTTAGCCCACAAAAATGGAGATATTCATATACATGATCTCGACTACTACCCTACCAAAACAACAACTTGCATCCAATATAATCTGGAAGATTTGTTTGAGAACGGATTCCGTACGAAAAACGGAAGTATTCGTACACCTCAATCTATCCAAAGCTATGCAACGCTGGCGACTATTGTTTTCCAGACCAACCAGAACGAACAACATGGTGGACAGTCTATTCCAGCCTTCGATTTCTTTATGGCAAAGGGTGTACTAAAATCGTTTCGGAAACATCTAATTGCCAACATAACACTTTTATTGGAATTAAAAAATCAATCGGTCGACGAAGAGCATTTAAAAGGATTAATCAATAATATAATTAAAAGTATAGAAGTTAGTCCGGCTGAAAAAGATGCATTAATCAAATCATTAAATATCCACCTGAGTACATTTAATGCCAAACGGCTCACATCTATTATCAAACGTTCGGTAGAAAATACACGCAAAGATACGCATCAGGCAATGGAGGCTTTTATCCACAACCTGAATACAATGCACTCACGTGGGGGCAATCAGGTCGTGTTTAGCTCCATCAATTATGGAACTGACACTTCTCCCGAAGGGCGTATGGTAATCCATGAATTACTATCGGCTACCGAAGCCGGATTGGGAAGTGGAGAAACTCCTGTATTCCCGATACAAATATTCAAAGTAAAAGACAATGTATCATATACAGATGGTGATTATGAAAAAGCAATCAAGGATTTCGATTCTGCCATGAATGGAAAGATGAAATTTTCAGCACCCAATTTTGATCTATTGTTAGAAGCATGCAGAACCTCATCAGTTGCTTTATTCCCTAATTTTATGTTTTTAGATACTCCGTTTAATAAGCATGAGAAATGGAAAGCTGACGATCCCAAACGCTATATGTACGAAACGGCAACAATGGGATGCCGTACCCGCGTATTTGAAAATCTGCACGGCGAAAAGACTTCGATAGGGAGAGGAAACCTATCGTTCACATCAATGAACTTACCTCGTTTGGCAATAGAAGCAAAGACTAAAGCTGAAAATTTATATCCGGAAAAAGACAAAAAAGATGTACAGGAAATTGCATGTACCATTTTTCTTAAATCTGTCAGCCAGATGTCTGATCTAATAGCCGAACAGCTTTATGACCGGTACCAATATCAACGGACGGCACTTGCCCGGCAATTTCCGTTTATGATAGGCAACAATATATGGAAAGGTAGTGAAAGCCTCGACATAAACGATGAAGTTGGTGATGTTATCAACTCGGGCACTCTGGGCATCGGTTTCATTGGAGGGCATAATGCTATGGTTGCACTTTATGGAGAAGGGCATGGAATAAACAAAAAAGCCTATCAGACACTCTATGATGCAATTATGGAAATGAATAAAACAGCAGATAAATATAAAGAAAAATATAAATTAAATTATTCTGTTTTGGCAACACCTGCTGAAGGCTTATCGGGAAGGTTTACTAAAATAGACAGACGGAAATATGGTATTATAGATGGCGTGACAGATAAAGACTATTATGTGAATTCATTCCATATAGATGTAAAAGAGCATATCAATGTTGCCGAAAAAATAAAATTGGAAGCTCCATTTCATGCCATAACCAAAGGAGGACACATTACATATGTGGAACTGGATGGCGAAGCAAAGAAAAATATTTCGGTAATTCTTAAAATTGTACACTTGATGCAGAAAGAAAATATTGGGTACGGATCGATTAATCATCCAGTAGATACTTGTCGCAAATGTGGATACAAAGGTGTAATATACGCCAGCTGTCCGTTGTGCAAAAGTGAAGATATAGTGCGTATGCGCCGTATTACCGGATACTTGACTGGTAGCTTAGAATCGTGGAATTCGGCCAAACAAGCTGAAGAAAAAGACAGAGTAAAACATGTTTAAAGATCCATTGCACATATTGAAAATATATCCTGAAACCATTGCCGATGGCGAAGGCCTGCGATATTCGATCTATTTGTCGGGTTGCAAACACAAATGTGATGGATGCCACAATCCAGACAGCTGGGATCCGGCAAATGGCAGATTATTAACAGAATCATGGCTCGAAAAAATAGTTGATGAAATCAATTCAAATCCGCTATTGGACGGGGTTACATTTTCGGGTGGAGATCCGTTTTATTATCCAGAATCGTTTCTTACTTTATTGCATTATATCAAAAACAAAACGAATGCTAATATATGGTGCTATACGGGATATACTTATCAACAAATAATAGCTAGAGATAATCTAAAGGCTTGTTTAAGATATGTTGATGTACTGATAGACGGAAGATTCGTGAAAGAACTTTTTTCTCCATCACTTGCTTTTAGAGGTAGTACAAACCAACGGATTATCAAAATAGATAAAAACTTGAAAGTAGATCTAGGTCGCCCATCTTACAGAAAGAAGAGGACAGACTGTATTGAAATAGTTCAATAGATAAACCACGATAAATAAAAAGTAATACCTATAGTATAGTTTCAGAGGCCATATTATAGGTATTATTATGTTAAGAAGACAACCAAAATTAAAAATTATCTGCAGTCAATTTCTTTTTATTATAGGTATATAAGATGGGAGAATTATAGGTTTGATTACCTTTTTTCTCATCCAATTGAATAATCAAATCTTCAGATAGCATTTTTCGTTGAAAATTGCGCCGGTCTAATTTCTTTCCAAGAATAAACTCATATATTTTTCGAAGTTCCGATATCGTAAATTTTTCAGGCAATAATTTATAACCGATTGGTACTATTGGCAGAGATAACCTGATCGTTTCTAAAGCTGTTTTTATAATATTTTCATGGTCTGAATACAAAGGAGGCAGATTTTGAACATCGTACCACTTAACAACTTCTTCGCCCGAACTTTTAGGTATTATAATGTCTTCATACCTTACTAATGCATAATATCCTAAACTGATAAATCTACGGATATACCACTGCACCTCATTTTCATCCATATTATTGTTTCTGGCAATCTCTCTATTGTTTTCAATATCGGTTCTGGAAACATCAGTAAACAAATAAAATTGTTTTAGAAAAATGTCTGACAATCCGGTTCTAAACTTCAAAATGCGCATTGCAGCCTCATCCGAATTTTCAGTATTGTACATGAAACCTCCGGGTAAAGCCCAGCACTGACGCAAATACCCCGGCTTGTTCAAAAGAATCCTTAACTTACCTTTATAGAAACTTAATACTACACAATCAATCGAAAATCCCGGATGAATCGTATCATTTGAATACATCGTAAAATTTACATCACCCATAAATTAAAATAACATAACTAAAATCCTTAAAACTCTTATTTTTTCAATTAAACTTCTACAAAGGTAATAATAATAACCTTAATTAAAATTGCGTATACAGTACACAATAATATGTTATGCAACATATCTGCGTTATTTTAACGCAGTTAAATTTGACTTTTAATGAGATCTATATATATTTGTCTTAAAACTTATAAAAAAAACATAAAAAAAGCTCTTATTATCATAAAATACAAATACATAAACTATGAGACAAGGCTAGTCTTTCTATTTAATATTAAATAATTATGGTATAAACAGATTTTAGAACTACAAAAACATCGAACTCAGCTTTTTATATATACAGATCAATAACAAATAAAAGAATATAAATATTTAGAGCTCGATACTAGCAAACAGATATTAAAAGGCTAAACGCTATCCGGTCAAACAAGTTTGAGGTATTCGAAATACATGGATAACTAAATTAGAATAAAGCAAGAACATTAATAATTTACAATAACCAATTACTAAACAGACACAATAATCTAACACCCTCAATTTTATGAAAAAACAATTTGTACAAACAGCTATGATAACCGCGTTATTCGCGATTGGGATTAGCAATTCAAAAGCTCAGGAGAATAAAGCAAAGGCGGATACTCTAAAATCGACAGTAGGTCAAACATCGAACGTGATGTTAAATGCTTCGGCTGATAATGGTCCGCGAGTAGTCAACATCGGATTACCTGCTAGCGTAGGTGGTACAACTATTTTAGAAAACGGATTACCTGTTACATACGATTTTATGGGACAATCACCAACAGCACTATGGAGAAATGATGCAGGTGTGGCAAAATTCGGAATACTCAATGTATCCGAAACGGCACTGCTAGCAAGTGATGTAGGTGTTTCTGTCAGTACATGGACAAATAGAGGAACTGATAAATTTAAAGGCTCTGCCGGATTCACAACCAATTCGTTCGGGCTCTTGCGAGGCGATGTAGGTATTAGCGGCCCTCTCAAAAACGGATTCTATTATTCATTAACAGCTTTCGTAAATATGGATCCCGGAACATATCGTTCCAATATATCCACATTTATGGATAAGACACAGATATACAAAGGAGTATTAAATAAAAAATATGGAAAAGGACAAATCGGTATTCAATACAAATTTGCCTATTCCGAATCTATCAATGCAAAGCAAAGCCCATATATATATAGGAAAGATGGTAGTGTAGATGCACTTCCGGGATTCAAGATTGGTCGAGATGCTTATCTGGAACAATCGGGATTAATAAATGCAATTGATCCACTTACGGGCAAAGAAGTAACATGGGATGCCATGAAAGATGCAGGTAGCACATCGCACGTTATAGATTTGATGGGGGATCATAATTTTGACAATGGAATGAAACTTGATTATACATTCCGTTACCACTATGCTAACTCCGGTTTATACAATCCATATCTTACCAGTATTACTCGTGGAATAGACTATAATACGCCCGAAAGTAATTTAAAATCGGGGAATAAAAGATATTTTATCACAGGTAGCGATCCTACTTCGCCTTACAATGGCTTAGTGCAAAACGGTATGATGATCTATTCACCAAAAAGTGTAAAAAATACCGTAATGGCGCGTATCGAATTAAGTAAAAAGTCTGATAAACATCATTGGATGGTTGGTTTCCACAACTGGTACTACAATGCAGACAAAGTGATTAGTGCAACATACAATTATCAGTTCGAAGTTGCCCCTAATCCTCGTTCACTCAGCTACCAACAATGGACAGAAACATTGGATAGTAGCGGAAAAGGAACAGGACAATTCTATTGGAAAAACATGACCGACAAATCGGGTAACAGCAGCCATAACAAAGCAATGCAGTATTATAATGGAATAGATAACAAAATGGCACTGGTAGGAACTGAAAAATGGACTGTGAACGACAAGCTTTCTGTAGACCTGGGCACTCGTCTTGAATGGCAAAGAATAGACGGTGACTGGTATTCTGCAGCTGACAGAAAAGCGGCTGGAACAAATTGGATTTCAGGAAAAACCTCGGATGTTAAGAAAGATTGGTTCAACATTAGTGCAACAGCAAGTGGAATGTACAAAGCATTCTCGAATGCAGGTTTCCTAGCCGATGTCATGTATATACAACAAGCGGGTAAGTTAAGCGCTTACGGAGGAGCTGACGATCCGGCAATCGAAAAATGTGAAATACCGGGATTCTCTGCTGGAGTCTATTTCAATCATCCGATGATCAGTTTGGTATCCAAAGTGACTAAAATCAAACGTACTAACTTCAAAAACAATTCGACTTTCAATGCAACATGGACTGATGCTAACTATCCCGGCGAAACATTCTCTGCTGTAACTAAACAAACAAGTAGCTATGATGTAAATACTGTGGGATGGACTACTGATTTACTATTGACTCCATTCAAAGGCTTCAACCTACACTTCTTATTGACGATCCAAAATCCGAAATATGAAAATTATGAAATGACAATAAATTATGAAGCCACACAAAATAATAAAACATCAACTTATCAGGAGCAGGTAAACAATAGCGGAAATGTGGCACGAAGCGTATCTAAAACCCTTATTGAAATAGATCCCAGCTATACTTGGGGTAAATTCAGACTATGGGCAAGTGCTCGCTACTTCAGTAAAGAATATGCCAACTACCCTAATACTTTAGTATTTGCTGAACGTTGGGAAACATTTGCGGGATTGAATTATAAGTATGACAAGAATGTAGATTTTGCAATCAGTGCAGTAAATATTCTAAACCAAAGTGGCGCGCAAGGTTCTATCTCGGGCACGAACACGACTACTGCCGAACAAGCTGAAAGATTATATGATCAACCTCTTTGCGGAACATATATCCGTCCGTTTACTGTTGAGTTTAAAACAAAAATCAGATTCTAATTTTATCTAAATCTTAAAGCGTATGAATGCTAAAACATTTAAAATAATACTAGTTCTGTTTGTAGGCATATTCACCATTGCCAACGTACAAGCACAAAAGAAAGAATTAAAGCTAATCAGCTATAATGTATATTGGGGAATGAGGCAGGACACGACTCAAAACAAAGTCCATTTTACGGAATGGATAAAAAAACAAAATCCGGATATCATAGCCCTACAGGAAGTGAATGAATTCACACAACAAAGGCTTCAAAAATTTGCAGAAAGCTATGGACACCCATACGCCGTTTTAGTAAAAGAGCCTGAAGCAGATGGTTCCATTAGTTTTCCTGTTGCGATTACATCAAAATATCCGATCATTAATGTCCAGAAAATAAAAGACAATATGATTCATGGACTTATTGTTGCTGAAATAGAAGGGCATCACTTTTTAGTAACTCACTTTCATCCGTTTTCGGCAGTAAAAAGAGGTCAGGAAATAGATTTGGTTTTGGCAAACGCAAAGGCAGTACCAAATGGTAAATGGTTGCTGATGGGCGATTTGAATTCGGTGTCGCCACTCGATAAGAATGAATATGACAATGGACTTGTACTAAATCATATAAGAGAAGATATGAAGAAGAAGCCCCATAATCAAAACTTAATCAACAACGAGCTGGATTATAGTATAAATCAGAAGGTTCTTGATGCTGGTTTTGTGGATGCATTTAAAGCATTCCATCCCCAGTTTGTCGCATCGGCTCCAACGAAACTATTTTACGACCAATCTAAATTTCCCCTACGATACGATTACTTATATGTAAGTTCGAATATGAAAGGAGATATGATTAGCTGCGAAATAATAAAAGATGATTTTACAGATGTCTATTCAGATCATTATCCGGTACAACTGATTTTCAAAAAATAAAGATTATAACTAACTTTTCAGAATTGGTACTAATATCATATCAAATATGAAAAGTTGGTTTACAGAATTAAAATAAAATCAACCATCAAATAATACATTCTATGAAAAAAATAAAATTATTTCTATTCATTGCTTTGCTGGCTACTGTACCAAGTACATTTGCACAAAAGAAAAATGACAAAAATACGGATAATACTGTTGTCCTATACTTAGCTCGGCATGGTAAAACAATGCTAAACACATTGGACAAGGTACAAGGATGGGCAGATACCCCATTAACTCCGGCAGGGGTAGAGGTTGCTGAATATCTGGGCAAAGGACTGAAAGATGTAGAATTCAAGGCTGCTTATTCGAGCGATTTGGGTCGTGCCCGTCAAACAGCTCGTATAGTGCTAGATGCCAAAGGACAGAAAGATATGCCGATAACAGAATTGAGTGGCATCCGTGAGACCAATTTTGGAAGTTATGAAGGAGACATGAATGGCAAAATGTGGGGGGATGCAGCTTTATACCTACATTACAAATCGGCTAAAGAATTGTTCGATGCAATGGCTAAAAATCCGGCATTGCTAAAAGAAGCGATGGCTTCTTTCAAAGCACTTGAAACACTTGGTTTGGGAGAAGACTATAACGATGTGAAAGCCAGAGGACAAAAAACGATACGCGAAATAGTAGAAAAAGAAGCTGCGAATGGTGGTGGCAATATCTTGATGGTAGGTCATGGTATGTCTATCGGTGTTTTCTTATCTGATATTGATAGTAATGGCAAGAAACCGGATAAAGCACATATGGGAAATGCTTCTGTCTGTAAAATTATTTATAAGGATGGCAAATTTACATTAGAATCATTTGGTGATCTGAGCTATGTAGAGAAGGGGCAAAAACTATCTAATAAATAACTTCCCCGACTTTTCAATACTAACATTATAAATTCAATACTACAACTAACATATATTCAAATATTCAATTTATTTCACTCTATAACCCTAACACTTTATATATAGTAATATTTGAATATAATAAAAGAGCAATAAGTAATATTATTGCTCTTTTTTATACTATACTTAGACTTTTTACTGCCAAAAATCAAAGAAGTGGTGAACAGGACCATGCCCCTTCCCTATTTCATAATCGGCCCCGGCAATTATAGCTTTATTCATATATTCTTTTGCTTTCCGAACAGCACCATTCATTTCTAATTCTTTAGCTAAGAATGCTGCTATAGCTGATGAGAAAGTACACCCTGTACCATGTGTATTCTTTGTGTATATACGTTGTGATGTCAATTCGATAACCTCATCTGTTTCTGCATTGTAGAATATATCAGTCAACACATTATCAGTCAAATGCCCTGCTTTCAACAATACTGAAACAGAGCGATCGAACGACAGTTTCTTTGCTATTTCAGGCAAATCTTCTTGAGCATTAATCTTCTCTCCTATCAGGATTTCTGCTTCCGGAATATTAGGAGTAATAATTCGGACAAAAGGAACTAATACATCTTTCAATGTCTGAATCGCTTCATCCTGTAGCAATTTATCACCGGAGGTTGCGACCATGACAGGATCAAGTACAATATTTTTAATATTATAATTAGATAAAGTATCTTTTACGCTCCTGATAAGTTCAGAAGAATGTAACATCCCTATTTTTATTGCATCTGTCCCAATATCGTCAAGTACAGACCGAATTTGTCCGGCTACAAAGTTGACAGGGATAGGATGTACACCTGTAACGCCAACCGTATTTTCGTCTACAACTGCAACAATGGCACTGGTACCGAAGCACCCGCAAGCCGAAAAAGTCTTCAGGTCGGCTTGTATACCCGCCCCGCCACTTGGGTCGCTACCGGCTATTGTAAGAGCTCTTTTATATTGTTTACTCATAATTTTTAAATTTTCCATTTTTCCTCATTAAATGCACTCTCCCAAAACATCCATTCAAATTTAGTACACATTAAAAAAGCTTTTGCCATATCCTCTTGTTGTATTTTACTTGCCTTTTCTGCCAGCTCGTCGCAGATTGAAATTGCTTTGGACACAGAATTTGAAAAGTCTTCTCCACCATATGTGTCTATCCAGCTTTGATATGGATTATCACTCTTTGTTTGATTTGCCAATATATAATCTCCAACTTCTTTATATATCCAGAAGCAAGGTAAAATGGCAGCAACTGCAACACCAACCGGAGCATTGTTCAATTGATGTGAGAGATAAGAAGTATATAGAAGGCATGAAGGTGAAGCTTCGCTCTGCCTATTGGTTCCTGATAGGAAAGACTCGTGCAAGGCTTTCTCCACAGCCATACTATCACCAGCAAAACGAATAAAGGCTTCTATATGATCGGGTGAATCTAGCTTAGAGGCTATTCCTGATAAAATTTTCCCATACTGAGCCAAATAAAGTGCATCTTGCTGTATATAGAATATGAATTTATCTCGGGGAAGCGATCCATCTATAAGCCCTTGTATAAAGGGTAGCTCTAATATTTTATTATATATGGGTGCAGATAAATTCCAGGTATTTTTACTCCATTTCATATTTATTATTGCTTTGATTGCTTCACTATGGTTAATAATTCCTGTGCAGATCTGGAAGGTTCGTGTGCTGACATTATTGCTGAGACAACAGAAATTCCCTCTGCTCCGGCTTTAATAATATCCTCTGCATTGTTCTTGTTAATGCCTCCGATACCAACTGCGGGGTGTACTGATTGACAGGTTATCTTTTGCACGCCTTCTATCCCGACAGCCATAGCAGTATCTGTTTTGGTTGGTGTACTGAACACGGGAGAAATTCCGATATAGTCCACATCAAGTTTATTTGCTTCCTGAGCATCTTTGAGGCACTCGACAGATAATCCGATTATTTTATTTTCACCCAACAATTGACGGGCTATAGAAAAAGGTAAGTCGCTCTGACCAATATGTAGACCTTCGGCATCGCTCGCTAATGCTATATCTAACCGATCATTAATAATAAGAGGGATTTTATATGGCTTTAGTAATCTCTTCAGTGCAGTAGCTTCTTGATAAAATTCGAGCGAAGAACAATCTTTCTCTCGAAGCTGAACCATTGTCACACCACCCTTTACTGCCTCTTCAACAACTTCGACCAGCGACCGCCCTAAAGATAGTGACCTGTCGGTAACAAGATATAGGCTTAGATCAAAAAATGGCTTCATCGTTTTATGTGTTTTCTTATGCCTTCTGCATCTATATTACAAAGTTCATCTAAGAAATTAACCTGCATACTACCATTGCCGTAAGACTTGTTTGCAGCTATTTCACCTACTACCCCCATTACAGCCATAGCATGAGTTGCTGCTTCTAGTCGATCCGGATTGACAGCAGCAAAAGCTCCTACTATTGCAGTAGCTGTACAACCCATCCCGGTTACTTTGGCCATAAGTGTATGCCCATTATGAATTTCTTCGACCCGGATTCCATCTGTGATATAGTCAGTTTGCCCACTAATTACAACTATTGCTTTTGTTGTCGAGGCTAACTTCTTAGCTGATTCAATTGCCGAGTCGGAAGTATTAATACTGTCTACCCCTTTTGTCTGAGCGGCATTACCACATAAAGCTATAATTTCGGAAGCATTGCCCCTGATAATGGCAGGTCGGCATTCTTCTATCAATTGATTGCATATATTTGTCCTATAAGTGGTAGCTCCTGCTCCTACAGGATCTAAAATAATGGGTATATTATTTGCTAAAGCCGCCTTTCCGGCAATCAACATACTTTCGACCCACTGATCATCTAACGTGCCGATATTGATAACTAATGCCGATGCTATATTTACCATCTCTACTACCTCATTCTTAGCATGAGCCATGACTGGTGATGCCCCAATAGCTAGTAAAGCATTGGCAGTATTGTTCATCACAACATAGTTGGTAATACTATGTATTAATGGTGAGTTTCGACGTATTAGGTCTAAATCACGAATCAATTTATTTATTTCCATCATAAGTATTTAAAATAGGAAAGCCGTTTTGAGAACTTCAAAACGGCTTAGATAATATATTTATATTTTACAAATACATACTAATCAAAAGTAAACCGTTTCCCTACGATGCTAATTACAACATATCAGGTTCAAGGGTTTGATCTCAGTCCTTTTTTTAATAAAAGAACACCCCTAACAGCAATGCTACAAACATACATAAAATAGTTAGACCAATAAACTTTTTTAAGTAAAAGATTATTGGTCTAATTATTCTAAAATTCAGATCTGCTATCTTTCGGGCGTACAGATCAGAATGGAAATCATTTTATTTACCCATTCTTTTTTGAGCTGAAATAATTTATCCAAGTTATCCATGCTTACGATTATTAGATTTTGTCTTTCAAGGAAAAAATCATCTACATATTCCTGGCTAATCATCCTGATATGATTAGGGGCATTGTGCTCTATAAGGCGAATGCGCTCTTTTATAATATAATTTTCTTTGTTAGACATATTCAATATAGATATTTGTGCTCCAACATTATGAATTAATTTTTGAGCATAAATAATCAGAAATTCATCTTTGTCGTCAAAGATTGGAATGAAAATATTATCAAAACGATTCAAATTTCTATCAATCAAGATTCCAACAGGAACTTTTATCTTTGATAAGATTAATCGGGTATTGTTGTCTATAAGTGGGCTTTCGATCAATTTTTCTTTACCGGTCACGGTATTAATTAACTTTTCCGGATTGATAATTTGAGTTGTAAATCCTATCACACGTCCCAATACACTACCTTCGAATATAGATTCGTCAAGATTCATTAATAATAGATCATAATCTCCTTTATTAGCTGTATCTACAACATCTGCAATCACATCATTAGACATCTTAAATAAAGATGTAATTTTTCGGTTCAGGGAATGAGCCTCAGCCACTATGGGGGCAAAGCTTTCTTTTTCATAAATATCAGCATCTATCTGATGCAATCCCCCTGTTGCTGAAGATAAATGAATAGCTGTTATAGATGTATTATCATCTACTTTTTGCGACAATCCATTAGCTAACCTTACCAAAGAAATCCCTTTTGCCGGATTACGGAAAAATAATAACAATTTGTATCGTGCCAAATCGTGCATTTTTTCATTAACAACTTCTTTGTCGGTTTTAAATATCTTATGGATCAAATTGAGAGACGGCCCTGTCATAAAAGTTGTTACAAGAGCCATTATAACCATCATCGCAAATATTTCGGCGTTCAACACACCCAGATCATATCCGATATTCAACACCACTAATTCCATCAATCCACGTGTATTCATCAGAGTACCAATGGTGAGACTATCTCGCCAGTTTTGCCCCACAAAACGGGCGGCTAATGCACTACCTACAAATTTACCAAGTATAGCAACTAATATTATGACACCTGTTATTTTCCATAACTCACTGTCATTAATCAGACCGATTTCAGTCCTTAAACCGCTGATAACAAAAAATAGAGGTAGGAATAAAACCAATGCAACATCTTCTATTTTTTCGATAAACATATTACGGAAACGAATATTTGCAGGCATGATGACCCCAGCCATAAAAGCACCAAATAGTGCATGGATTCCGATTGTTTCTGTGACAAAAGCTGAAATCAGCATTATCAGGAAGAATAAGGCAATCATTGTTTTACTGAGGCTTTTATCAGACTGGTACAATTCTCCTATTCTTTTGAGGAAAGGTCTGACTGTCTTTATCATAAAGAAAACATAAGCAACAGCCATCAGAATGGTATATAATGAACTTACGACAGAACCGGCTTTAACAATGGCTATTACCACAGCTAAGAGACACCATGCTGTAATGTCATCGGCAGCAGCACAGGTGATAACTACTGCTCCCAGTTTTGTCTTATGTATCCCTCGTTCCTGAATAATACGTGCTAACACAGGGAATGCAGTAATGCTCATGGAGATGCCAAGAAATAATGCGAAAGATGAGAATTCGACATGTTCGGGGGCATGTGCTCTATATATAAAGTATGCCAAACCAACCCCTAACGCAAAGGGTATTATTATACTCGCATGGCTAATAACGACAGCCTCATGGGCTTTGTTTTTAAGCACTTTGAGATTCAGCTCCATACCAATTACGAACATGAACAGAATCAAACCAATCTGGCTTAAAATACTCAGATTGCCAAGAGACTCTACAGGAAATAAAAAATGAGATACGTCGGGAAAATATAATCCGAGTAGTGAAGGTCCTAAAACTATCCCGGCAAGAATTTCACCAATTACCATCGGTTGTCCTATTTTCTTAAATATCCAACCAAATATTCGGGATACAATAATAATTGCAATTATTTGAAGCAAAAGTAAACCGATAGAATGGTGCAAATTGCCTAATATGGATGCAATAAATTCTTGGAAAGGAGAATTTTCTGATGATTTCAAAATTATTCCTCGTCCATATTCCAACCCCCTTCCTTGCAATATAATCCAATACATCAATGATGTAAAACCACCTATAATGACAATATAGAAAAGAATGTTCTTTATTTTTCTCATATTTTAATTTCTTAGAACTAAGTGTAAACAACAAATATGAATATAAAGTTAGGTATATATGCATAAAAGCATACAAGAGAGAAGTAAAGTGGTGTATAAATGTAACAAGACCGATAAATCGTGAAACAAAATCTACTTCAACGAGTTAGTTTTACTTAAAAAATCGGCTCTATAGATATCTGATAATGGAAAAATGGTTGAAGATTCTGCATGGACAAGTGAAGATATTATCTCGTCATACGAAAAATACTGTACAATTCTCAGTGCTATAATATCCCGCTTATTGATACGACAAAATAAATGATCGGGTAATAATTTGAGCAATTTATCGAACGATATATTTTTAAGAAGCAATGTTTTACCTTCAGTCAGATGTACTAATTTGTCCCTACTGTCATTTTCGGCAATGGTGATATAATTTATCTGATCGAAATAAAGTAGAGCTTTTCCCCTTTCGCTATTGAGTTGCACAAACTTCTTATCAGCTTCACCTCTATTTATCAATTTAATAGCTTTATCTATAGCCTGTTTCAACCTTTCTCTTTGAATTGGTTTTCGGACATAATCTACAGCATTCAGGTCAAAAGCCTCTGCTGCATATTCTTTGTAAGCTGTAACAAATATGATTGCCTTATTTTGCAGTATATTTGCAATTTGCAAACCGTTTACACCCCCCATCTCTATATCTAAAATACAGGTATCGAAGTCTAAATGGGGTATCTCTTCCAAAAAAGTTTGAGAATCATTAAAGGATTTCACAATCTCGACTTCGGGAAATTGCTCACAAAGCATCTTTAAATATGTTAGTCCGGGTAGCTCGTCATCTAGTAGCAAGCATCTCATTTTTGTATCCATCCAAATCAATCTTTAAATGAGCAATAAAAACATCATCATCTATGATTCGTTCCAGTTGATAGTGTCCTTTATATAATATATTCAACCGATTTTCGAAAGTCACATTACCAATTCCACTTCTCTCCTTCTTCAAATTTGTTTTTGGAGATATCTTATTCGAAACAGTCAATGAAAATACATTATTCTTAAAACCGAATACAATCGAGATATAGGCATCTTTGCTTTGCAAATCAGCATGTTTAAATGCATTTTCAATCAGATCGATAGTTATAAGTGGAGCTAATACCTTCTGTAGGTATAGAGAAGATGTCTCATCAATTTTCGACTTTACAGTCAATTCAAAAAGAGGACTTAACTTGATCCGATTGACCTCTATAAGGCTTTTGGCAAAATCAATTTCATCTTTAGGTGTTACATACCTATTTTTGCTTTCGTATAAAATATAGTCAAGAACATTAGCCAGTTTATCTAATGCATAATACGTCTGAAATGCATGGGACTGAACTGAGTTGAGTATATTCTTGAAAAGATGTGGATTAAGAACTGTCTCAATCGTTTCGAGATGAATATTACTATTCGCGTTATGCCAAATAGTATTCAGACGAGACTCAATATCTTGTTTTCGTTTCTCCACTCTGCGCAATCGTATTATCAGATATACGATGAGAGTGGCCAAAACTATAATAATAAATACGAGGGCTTGTACTATTGTCATTTTTCAGATGAATCTATTTCTAAAACTGAAGTATAAAAGTAGTTATTATCTTTACAATTGACTCTAGAGTATACAAGTTTTATATCAAAATAAAGTAGGCTGAGAATCCAGATAACTAATCAAACTCTTGTTCCTGCTTAGGGCGACTTAGAACTTTTGCTCCGACTAACTGCCCTGCAATAGCCAACCCAATAAAGAGAGGAATAAAAAAACGTGGAGTATCGAGCCAAACACGCAATGTAATAACAAAAGGTATAGATGCATGGATCAGCAACCACCAAGGAAGTGTAAATTTTTTATACTTATTTCTCCAACACCCCAATGGTATATTTATAAAGAAAGTAACTAAAGCTACAAATGCAATGCTCATATATTAATTAATTGCTCAATCCTTCAAATATAATTTTTTTCTGCATAACCCTATCTCAATCTAATAGCTTTATAATATTTTTTTCTAATGAATCAGGTGTTTTAAGAGGGCTAAATCTCTGAATAAAAGTCCCATCACGAGAAACTAAAAATTTTGTAAAATTCCATTTTATACGTGATCCGAATAATCCTCCAGCTTTTTCCTTCAAAAATTTATAGATATCAGAAGCATTATCTCCATTTACATCTATTTTCTGCATCAAAGGAAAAGATACACCATAATTAACTTCACAAAAAGTTAATATCTCTCCATCACTACCGGGTTCTTGATGCCCAAACTGATCGCAAGGAAATCCAATAACCACAAGTCCTTTATCTTTATATTTTTGATACAGAGCCTCTAATCCTTTATATTGTGGTGTAAAACCACATTTACTGGCTGTATTGACTATTAACAGAACTTTTCCTCTAAAAATATTGAGATCGACATTTTGTCCAGTATTGCCTTTTACTACAAAATCGAATACAGATTTATTCATACAATTATCAATTAATTTTTGGTTGTAACTTGATCCAAGATATTATGCAATATTCGTTGTAAGAATATAATTTCCTGCGGAGATAAGTTTATACATTTACGAACCTCATGCGACACCTCATTTGCTTTCTCTTTGAGCAATTCACCTTTGTCCGTAATAGTCACATACAGCCGCCGTTCATCAGTTTCTGACCGTTTCCTTTCTATAAGCCCTCTACTCTCTAACCTTTTAAGCAATGGTGTTAATGTCCCAGAATCGAGATACAATAGCTCACCTATTTCTTTTACATTTAACGACTTATGCTCCCACATCACCATCATTGCGATGTATTGTGTATATGTCAAACCTATTTTTTCTAGAAAAGGTGTATATTGCTTCACTACTTCTTTAGCACAAGCATATAAAGGAAAGCATAACTGACTATTTAATTTCAAATTCGAATCGCTGTCCATACCTCAATTATTATCCTTCTGTTTCTATTCTTTGAGTTATATTTTTTTAATTGCACACAATTAAATTGTAGGCAATTAATTATATCGCAATTTAAGAAAAAATCATGAACAATATGTTAACGATGAAAAAAAAATGTATTAATACAAAAATATGACTTTGATTTACTTTATATTTGTGTAAAATAGACAATTTGAAATCATTTCTTATCAGTATTTTTTCAATTGAATGTATCGATATAGAAATCAATATAATTATGAAAAAAACATTTAACACTCTAACTTTGATATTACTCATATTGATATCAACAAACTTCGAACTAAGCTCCCAAATAACAATAGGATCTAATATTCCACCATCGAAGGGTGCTTTATTAGATATAAAAGAGAAATCTTCCACCCCTGAAAACCTTGAAAACTCAAATAAAGGACTTCTTCTATCACGAGTAGCTCTGGTTAGTTATGATGACCTCAGTCCTTTGATAGTATCTGCCACAGATGATGAAAAATTAATGGCAACAGGCATGGCTGTCTACAATGTAACTGAAGATTCTGACAACAAGCTCATTCCTGGTTTTTATATATGGTCAGGAAGTCAATGGAATTTACTTCAAGACAGAAAGAAAAAGCTAGCAACCTTTACTATAGAAGAAAATCAAATACAAGGCGCATATGTAAAAAATGTAGAATTAACTCCTGCATCGTATATCAGCATCACTCTAGATGTCACCCATATAGGAGAATATACTGTAACAGGAAGTACAACCAACGGATATAGTTTTTCTACAAGTGGAGAATTTACTGATACGGGAGTACAAACGATTAATGCAATAGGAATTGGAACACCTCTACAGTCAACTGAAGATCTTGGCGATATCCAAGATGTTATAACAATTATAATCAATGACCAAACTTATACAATAGGAAATACGGTATTATCAAAACCAGTTAATTATTTAGTTGATTGCGAAACAATATCTTTAAATGGTACTTATATTGTAGGGCAATCATTAAGTCCCAGTACGCATTTTCTAACTATTAACGGTGTGAGTACTTCTGATTCTAATGGAGGTAAGTTTGTGTTAAGTACAAATACTGCATCAGGGTTTTCGTTTGAAAGCAAAGGCACATTGACCAGCGGAAATCAAACTTTCACATTAAATTCTACTAGTGGGCAAGTTCCGGACACAAGTGGCTTGCAAAATTTTACTATAACCAATAATAGTTCTTTATCCGGACAAGGTTGTCATTTTTCAATAAATGTAGTTAACCCGGGTTTGAGCATATATATGAATAATACTTCATGGGGAGGATATCCAAATAATATAGTTACTCTGGTACAAGATCCAAATAACTATGGAACAAATGGAGCATACAATCGGATAGAAAAATATACAATAACTACAGGAAGTACATCAAACACGACAACCAATATCACAAATAAAGGAACTGATATTACTATAGTTAATTATAGTATGACATTAACAAGCAGCAATACGACAAATGTTCTTAACTATATAAAAAGTGGAAAATATCTTATTTATGCTGCTGACGGACTAACGACTGCGCAAACTAGTTTTATGAAAGATCTTGTTTCGGGACTAATTGGAGCTGATCCCAATAAAATTTTAGTATCAAGTACAGGAAGTACTAATAATGCAACGATTGTTAGTGCAAGCAATGTTCCTGACAAATATAAAGGCATAATCAATTCCACCTATTTTGGAGATGCATCAAACAAATCATTTCAATATGATGGAGGAAGCAATTGGGGAGTAACAATAGACACAAGCGAATCACAAGACGTTAAAGATAAATTTATTCCATTAGCCTATACCAGTGACAACTATGCACGTATATTTGTCGTAGAAGATCAAAATAGTGGTGGAGCTTTAATCTTCTTAGCAGACGGTGGAGCATGGGCTAATCTTACATCTAGCGGTTATGAAGGTAAATCCATACTTTTTTCGAATATATTATCTTGGATAGCTAACCGCAAATACCCTCAATAATTAGATATAGCAAAAATCAGAATATAAAAGAGTAAATCGATTAAATCGATTTGCTCTTTTGCTGTATATATATAAATACTTAGAATATAAAAAGTATTTAAGAATCAATTATCTTACATACATTTTTCGTAATATTGTAACCTTTGTTCTCAAACGCCGATTTACAAAATAAACAACTTATATGGACCCAATGTCAAACAAGCTAGAAGTCGAGTTCCTTTACCTACCTGTCATCAATTTTGCTATACAGCAAAATAAAATTCCTATTATTCGCCAGCTATCTATAAAAAACAAGAGTAATACTGCTCTCAACAATATAAAAATATGCCTGACAAGTGAACCGGATTTTAGTGATGAAACTTCTGCTTTCATTGACATTCTTCCTTCTAACGAATCGGTACGTGTAGAACCCATACAACTGAAGCTGTCCACAACATATTTTGCCCAAGCGACAGAGCGTGCCAGTGGTCATATTACAATCAAGATATATTCGGATTCCCAACAGTTATTCGAAGAAAAATATCCGATAGATGTCCTTGCCTACGACCAATGGGCAGGCATATCCATATTACCAGAAATGTTATCGGCATTTATCACACCAAACCATCCGGCAACTGTACCTATTATAAAACGTGCAGCAGATATTCTGGAGCAGTGGACAGGCAACCCTTCGCTCGACGAGTACCAAAGCCGCACCCCGGACAGAGTACAGAAACAAATGGCAGCAGTTTATACAGCCATATCGGAACACAATATCATATACAGCACTGTTCCGGCAAGTTTCGAAGAATCGGGACAACGCATCAGGCTGACTGATATAGTAATGGCACAAAAATTGGGAACCTGCATCGATATGACTCTCCTATATGCTTCGTGCTTGGAAGCCATCGGAATACATCCACTCATAGTCATTACCAATGGGCATGCTTTTGCCGGAGGATGGCTGGTTCCCGAAACATTTCCGGACAATATTGTTGATGATGTATCCCTTCTGACCAAACGTACAGCAAAAGGGATCAATGATATTACCTTAGTCGAAACTACCTGTATGACACAAGGTAATAATACAGATTTCGATCAAGCTGTAAAAATTGCGAATACAAAGTTGACACAACCCAACGATTTTGTATTGGCGATAGATGTCAAAAGATCTCGCTATTCGGGTATACGCCCCATCCCTCAGCGTGTGCTAAATGGTCAACATTGGGAAATAAAAAACAACACACCCATTGTAGACAAATCGCAAGTTTTACCCGAAAACATTAACCCTTACGACCTGTCGGGCATCAGTACAGATATAGTAGTAACTAAACAACTTTTGTGGGAACGTAAGTTATTAGACCTCAGCTTACGGAACAACTTACTGAATATACGCATCACCAAAAATACATTGCAACTAATATCGGTCGACATAGACCGTTTCGAAGATGCGTTGGCCAATGGTGACGAATTTCGCATACTACACAAGCCAAATGACTGGGAAAATCCGTTATCTGATTTTGGACTATACCAATCAATACCGGAATCCGACCCGATTATCGAACTGATTAAATCCGAACTGTCACAAAAAAGATTACGAGCTTATCTCTCCGAAAACGAGCTCAGTAAAGCCCTTACTCATCTGTACCGTTCTTCACGCACGGCTATGGAAGAAAATGGAGCAAATACGCTTTATATAGCTTTGGGATTGTTGAAATGGTACGAAACCCCATCGAGCGAGCGCCCTCGCTATGCCCCTATCCTATTGCTTCCGGTCGAAATAATCCGTAAATCGGCAGCAAAAGGGTACGTAATCCGTTCACGTGAGGAGGATGCTATGATGAACATAACATTGCTCGAAATGCTTCGCCAAAACTTTGGTATCACAATAGCCGGACTGGATCCGCTACCAACCGATGAAAGTGGGCTGAATGTGAAACTGATCTATTCCATCATCCGAAACAGCATAAAGAACCAGAAGAAATGGGATGTTGAAGAGCAAGGCATTCTGGGAATATTTTCGTTCAATAAATTTATCATGTGGAACGATATACACAACAATTCTCACAAACTGATAAAGAATGAGATTGTATCGAGCCTCATGAATGGAAAAATAGAATGGAATGTAGATACGGAAACAACCGAAGCTTCGGAACTTGACAAGCAATTATCACCTGCCGAAATTGTTTTGCCTATCAATGCAGACTCATCGCAGTTGGAAGCTATTTTCGAAGCTGTACACGACAAAAGCTTCATTCTGCATGGACCTCCCGGAACAGGAAAGTCCCAAACAATTACAAATATAATTGCCAATGCCTTATACAGAGGTAAAAGAGTTTTGTTTGTTGCAGAAAAGATGGCTGCACTGTCTGTTGTTCAGAACAGACTCGCTGCCATTGGGTTAGCTCCTTTCTGTCTCGAACTCCATTCGAATAAAACAAAAAAAAGTACTATCTTATCACAACTGAAAGAAGCATCGGAAGTTGTGAAACAGATACCTCCCGAACAATTCGGAGAAGAAGCGGAGCGCATATTGGCACTACGGATAGAACTGAATGCATACATAGAAAGCTTGCATCACACCTACCCTTTCGGTTTTTCGCTATATGACGCAATTACACAATATTTGTCACTCAATGTTGATGCTGCATTCAACATACCACAGTCTTATTTCAAAGAACTGAACAAAAAGACGATTCAGGAATGGCAAGATGCAATAGAAACACTTGTCAGAACGGCAAATGCTTGCGGACATCCATACAATCACCCACTTACAGGAATTAGAGTAAGTGAATATTCTGCTTCTGTAAAGGATAAGGCTGTGCAAGAAATCAGTACAACAATCGACCTCTTATCCCGAATAAAAGTGCAGCTCGGCACCATATCTAATCTTTTGGGCGAACAAGGAACTAGTTATGATAAAAAACAAATTGAAACTATATCAGGGATCATAAATAAACTCTTATCTATCCCCGAACTCACACCTGCCTTGATTACAATGTCTAATCTGAACGAAGCTTTGGCCGAGTGTCAGGATGTGTGTATACATGGCGAAGAACGTGACAAAATAAAAAATCAACTACTGTCAACGTTCACGGATGAAGTATTAAAAACAGATGCAAAAAATCTTTTAAATAGTTGGAATCAAGCATCAAACAAATGGTTTTTACCAAAACATTTCGGTCAAAAGAAAATAAGAAAGCAATTAAATACATATGCTTTAAGCCCTATTGATAATGCGATTGTCAAAAGTACGTTGCATCAAATCATCAAATATCAAGAAGAGGAAGATTATGTAAATACTCATGCGAATAACTATCCTGTTCTTTTTGGAAAATATGGCAGAAAGAATAATGAAGATTGGTCAAACATCGGGCAGATAATTGAAGATGCGTCAATTATCAATTCACTTATTCTGAATTACACACAAGACATTGCCAAAGCTGCTGCTATCAAAACACATCTATCCAATCAGCTATCGGAAGGAATCACTTCGTTCAAAAGCATATGTGGCAATTCGTTGAACGAAGTAAATACATCTTTAAACCAACTGACTATAGCCGAGAGAAACTTGTTCGAGGTACTAGGCATTTCGAAAGATGTATTATATAGCAATTCGCAAGACTGGGTTAATGTAGCCTTGTCGAAACTGAATAATTGGCTGAATAACCTCGATTTGCTGAAAGACTGGTATCAATGGCTGGTGGTATGCAACAAACTGGAGCAATTGAATATTGGTTTTGTTGCCGAAAAATATAAAGCAGACAATATCCCTACTGACAAGGTAGAAGATATATTCAAAAAAAGTCTCTGTCAGGCTGCTATAAATTATATAATATCGATAGAACCCGATTTAGAGTTATTCAAAGGGAAGATATTCAATGAAATTATTGAAAAATACAAAAGGCTTACTTCCGAATTTGAAAAACTTACAAAACAAGAATTGTTTGCAAAATTGGCTTCCAACATTCCTTCGTTCACTCGCGAGGCTGCCCAAAACTCTGAAGTGGGGATACTGCAACGCAACATAAAAAATAATGCCAGAGGTATATCCATCCGCAAATTGTTCGACCAAATACCTACCCTACTGTCGCGGATGTGCCCATGTATGTTGATGAGCCCCATATCGGTAGCTCAATACATAGATGCAGATGCAGACAAATTCGACCTTATTGTATTCGACGAAGCTTCGCAAATGCCTACCTATGAGGCGATCGGAGCCATAGCCCGCGGCAAAAATATTGTTATTGTGGGCGATCCTAAACAGATGCCTCCAACCAACTTCTTCTCGGTCAATTCGGTTGATGAAGAAAATATTGAGATGGAAGACCTCGAAAGTATTCTTGACGACTGCTTGGCACTATCTATGCCATCCAAATATCTCTTGTGGCACTATCGGAGCAAACATGAAAGCCTGATTGCATTCAGCAATTCAGAATATTATGACAACAAGCTGTTAACTTTTCCATCGCCTGACAATATCGAATCGAAAGTCAAACTAATCCGAATAGAAGGATTTTACGATAAAGGAAAATCAAGACAAAACAAGTCTGAAGCGCAAGCTGTTGTTAATGAAATAGCTAGGAGATTACGGGACGAAAGCCTAAGGAAAAAAAGTATTGGTGTAGTCACATTCAGCTCCGTGCAGCAATCGTTGATAGAAGATTTACTATCCGACTTGTTCGTTTCCAATCCTGACCTCGAAACATTGGCTCTGGAATGTGAAGAACCGCTCTTCATCAAGAATCTGGAAAATGTACAGGGTGACGAACGTGATATTATCCTATTCTCTGTTGGTTATGGTCCGGACTCTAACGGTCGTGTGAGTATGAATTTTGGTCCATTGAACAGGATTGGTGGTGAACGCCGATTGAATGTTGCCGTATCCAGAGCCAGATATGAAATGATAATCTATTCGACACTTCGTTCCGATCATATCGACCTCAACCGCACATCAGCTATGGGTGTGGTGGGACTGAAACGGTTCCTCGAATATGCAGAAAGAGGCGAACGTTCTATTACAAACAATCAGATTGCAACAGAATCGGTTGCATCTATTGAAAGCATTGTTGCCGACCGATTGAGGGCTATAGGATACACTGTACACACAAACATCGGATGCTCAGGCTATAGAGTGGATATAGGTATTGTCGACAACGATAATCCTTCGAAATATAAACTAGGAATACTGTGCGATGGGGATAATTACAAACGTACTAAAACGATCCGCGACAGAGAAATTGTACAGAATAGCGTCCTGAAACTATTGGGATGGAATATTTGCCGTATATGGACTATGGATTGGTGGGAAAATCCGGATGCTGTTATTGAATCTATCAAAAATGCGATAAACACAGCAAATCAACCAAAACCAATACAACGAGTACAACCTTATGTCAGGGAAGAATCATCGCCTGTTATCTCTAGAAGTAATGAAATAAAATCATCAAATAATAACCAAAATAGGGTAAAACCTAGTGATAAAGAAAGCTCTGAACGGAAGTATAAATCTGTCTCGCTAGATGCTATAGAATCGACAACAGAAGATTTGATGCAACCTGAAAACAAACGAAAAATCGTATCACAAATTACTCAATTGATGACCGATGAAGCTCCGATCAGTAAAACGTTGTTATACAAAAAAATAATCCAAGCTTGGGGACTAACCCGCCTAGGGCAACGCATAGAAGCTTATTTTGATGCACTGATTGACGAATGTGGATATTTCAGAACCGGTTGTGACGATTCGGTTTTCTTATGGATAGATGAAGAGCAACACCATTCATATACTATTTTCAGAACAGATTCGGGACGTGATGCTACCGACTTAGCACCCGAAGAGGTTGCTAATGGAATCAAACATATATTGACAGACGAGATAAGTTTACCGATAACAGATTTGCGAAGAATATCGGCACAACTTTTTGGCTTTGCACGTACAGGTACACATGTAGAAAATGCGATGCAACGAGGTATCGAAGAAGCTGTCAACAAAGGATATGTGAGAATAGAAAATGATCGGGTTATTGTCAATTAATGTGATTTTCTTAGCTTTTTTAGAGCAGCTAATGAATCCAGAACATACTGATTGTCGGGCTCTACAGACAGCCAAAAGCTAAGATAACCTAATACGCGTTGCAAGTAAGCCGGGTCAGTCGACCCGATATGTCTTTGATGTTCGGCTAAACCTTTGGTAAGGATGAAGTGAATATTTTTACGCAATTCGCGCTTTTTCATTTTCGGTATCGTCAGTTTTTCGCCCGAACTGATTGATATACCAGTTATTATTTTACGCTTATTATAAGCAGCGTAACGGGTTTTCTTTCGGTTCAGCCTAAACTTATATTTGTCTACTATAGTGGTTATAGCCGGTAATAAAATATCTGAAGAAATAGAGTCTCCCGAAAATGTCAGATCATCGGCATATCGGGTATATATGCAATTATATTGCTTGGCTAAAGCTTCTAATTCTATATCCATATCATAGGCTACAATATTGCTCAGAGCCGGGCTTGTCGGTGCACCTTGCGGCAGACAAAAATCTAAACAACATAAATAAGCTAACACACGCGCAATATTGGTTGGATAGCCTATCTTTTCGAAAGCTGCCACAACCTTCGGTTGCTTTACCGAGCCGAAAAAATTATGCAAATCTACTTTTAACACATTCTTTTTACCCAAATGAGGTTTCGCATTATGAATAATCGAAACATTCTGCCGAAAGCCTGTTGCCGCAGGATGAATATTTGCCGGTAACAATACCCGCTGGTAGATAGTCCGCTCTATGAGAAGAAGTTCCATATTGGGAGCAGCTATCTGACGAGACCCGCCACTTCGCTTTGGCATTCTAAACTGATTATAGTACGCCGGAACGTTTGAAAGTATAGATACCATTTTTTCTTTTTCGACACCAACAAAATTGGAGACCCACTCTATTGATTCATCATCGAAAGGAAGTTTTGGCTTAACGATGAAAACTTTTTTCAAAAAAGATAATGGATTGGACTTCTTTGTAGTTGGCTTAGATGCTGTAGTTGGTTGGCGATGATTATCATCAACTCCTTTATCATAACCTGTAGCACTCTTATTATAATGGCTCGAATCTCTGTTATACCCATCATCTTTCCGATTACGATTAAATAGAAAGATCGTAAAGAAAATCAATACAATTAGTACAATAACGATTAGTTCGAACATATGAAGTCTGGTGATTAAAGTAAAAGAGGATAAGCTTATTTACTTTTAGTAATACCTTGTGGTATTCTAAACTCTGAAAGATTTAGAAAAATACCACAAGGTATTACTAAATCTCAGAATAGAACATGAATTAGTGAGGCGACTACACCTCTTTCTTGCTAAATCTTGAACTTATCCTCTTATGTGGCAAATATAAGATTTTTACTTGATTTAGAAATAAAATTTCACTTCCCATTTCTCTAATCTATTTCTAATGTATCTCAAAAATGCCTCTAATTTTCGGAAACTATTTTTGCAGTAAAATATAGAATAACAATAATGAAAAAAATATTTTTCTTTCTATCCCTTCTACTTTTGTCGTCATGGGCATCAGCTCAGGAAAAAACTACAATCCGATTATCGCCAGAGAAAATAGAGGCTTTATTTATTGAACAAAATCTGGAACTCATTGCCGAAAAAATGAATATAGACATTGCCGATGCAACTATATCTCAAGCCAAATTGTGGAATAATCCTGAGCTGTCGATCAGTGACGTAAATCTGTGGAGTACTAAAAACCAGAGAGAGGGCGAAGATGAAGTGATTCCCCCATTGTTCGGGTCATTTGCAAAAAATACAGAATTCAGTATCGAGTTAAGCCAACTGATACAAACGGCAAATAAAAGAGGAAAGCTCATCAGTAAAGAAAAAGTATCGAAAGAAATAGCGATCAAAGAATTTGAAGAAACATTACGAGGATTAAAAATAGAGTTAAGAAAGTCTATCTATGAAATAATATATCTCCAATCTTATCTAGGGATATTAACTACACAAGAGGAATCCATCCACGAACTGACAACTGCCTATAAGAAACAAGTAGAACTTGGAAACATTGCTAAGACCGAACTACTTCGCCTTCAATCGCTATTGTTAGATATTGATAATGAAATCAATGAGACAAGAAATGATCTGAATGAGCAACAAAAAAATCTGAAAATACTGATCAATGCCAACCCTCTTGTTGATATAGAAATTGAATCGGGAAACCAGCAAATAGTTAATCCTGATAATATATTGTTGACTAACCTATTACAAACGGCTATCGAATCACGGACTGATATAAAACGTCAACAGTTACAAACTAAACTTCATGAGAAATCCTTAGCTTACGAAAAGGCTATGAGAGTCCCGGACATCACTCTAAGTGCCAATTATGACCGTCATGGAGGTGTTTGGAAAAATTTTGTCGGCTTTGGAATCAGTTTCGAACTCCCTTTCCTGAACCGGAACCAAGGTAATATAAAAATAGAACGATTCAGCAGAGATCAGAGCTATTATCTAGAACAACAGCAACAAAACATAGCACAACATGAAGTGATAGAGTCATTTAATAATTATCAGCAAGCATATCGTTTTTTAGATAAAATCAATAATAACAGCTTGCTCTCCGAATTAGACAACATGCTCGATATATATACAAAAAACCTGCTAAAGAAAAATATAAGTATGCTTGAATATATCGACTTTATGGACGCATACAAGAGTAATAAACAAACAGTATTAACAGCCCGAAAAAAGACAAACCTGTTGTTTGAAGAACTTCAGTTTGTAACCGGAAACGATATAAAATAACAATCATGATAAAATCACAATTTCCACTACTCATTTTTATATCAGTATGTATTGCATCCTGCTCCGGCAAACAAGATGCAAGTGAAACTGACAAAAACAGTATAAACAAAGCATTTCTGGAGAATGTAAAAACAGCTAAATCCGTATTAAGCAATCAGGAAGAAGAATTGACCCTGACTGGCAAAGTAGAATGTGACCCCGACATGGTAATAAACTACACCCCGTTAGTCAGCGGAATTGTGGAACGTACCTATTTCTCATTAGGCGATAAAGTGCAGAAAGGACAAACAATGATGGACATAAAAGGTTCTGATCTAAGTTCTTTACAGTCAGAATATACATCTACCGAATCCGAATTAAAGATAGCACAACGCGAACTGGAGACTGCACAATCTATGTTTGATGATAAAATGCTATCGGAGAAAGAATTGCTAGAAGCCAAAGCCAAAGTAAAACAAGTACAAGCTACATTCAGCAAAATAAAGAATGATATGTCCGTATTTGGCACAAACAAAGGAAATGGAGTGTTCTCTATCAAAGCTCCTATATCGGGATATATCATAGACAAAAAAGTATCGTCAGGAAGCCCCATCTCAACAGATAGCGAGCCGCTCTTTACCATTGCCGACCTAAGGAATGTATGGATTACAGCAAATGTATATGCCAGTAATCTACAATTTGTAAAAGAAGGCATGAATGTAACAATAACAACATTGTCTTATCCTGACGAAGTATTTGAAGGCAAAATAAATACGTTGTCCCAAGTATTCGATCCGGAAGAAAAAGTTTTGAAAGCCAGAATAGTTATGCCGAATAATAATTTAAAGTTCAAACCTGAAATGTCGGCTGTTATACGCCTGAAAAACGAGACACATAGCAAAGCAGTCTCTATTCCATCCGATGCATTGATTTTCGATGACGACCAATACTTTGTCGTTGTTGAACAATCACCTAATAATTTTGAAATCCGTAAGGTAGAACTACAAGGACATAACAGAGGTACAACCTATATCCGTTCGGGGCTATCAGAAAACGAAAATATTGTAATCAAAAATCAATTATTGATCTACTCGGGTCTAAATCAAAAATAAGCCATGCATAAATTTGTAGAAAATATAATCGGATTTGCCCTCCGCAATCATATATTAGTCCTTTTTCTGACTGCTATACTATTTATAGCCGGCATCGTTTGCTACATACATACGCCCATCGAGGCTTATCCCGATGTGACCAATACACGTGTAAGAATAATTACACAATGGTCGGGAAGAAGTGCCGAAGAAGTAGAGAAGTTTGTGACACTGCCCATTATGCGGGAAATGAACACGATTCCACGTAAAACAGATGTACGTTCCACCTCGCTCTTCGGACTATCTGTAGTAACCGTCATTTTTGAAGATGGAGTCGATGACTTTTTTGCTCAACAATATGCATCTAACCGCATGCAAGATTTGGATTTACCCGAAGGTGTAGATCCATCCATAGAACCACCATCCGGCGCCACAGGCGAGATATACCGATATGTATTGAAAAGTGATTTGCCGATACGCGAAGTTGCCGCCATCAACGAATGGGTGGTAGAGCGTGAACTGCTTTCTGTTCCCGGAGTGGCGAGTATAGCCAGTTTTGGTGGCGAAGAAAAGATGTTCGAAATAAAGGTAAACCCTTCCGAACTGGCAAACTATGACCTATCGCCACTGCAAGTCTACGAAGCTGTATCACGAAGCAACATAAATGTAGGTGGAGACATCATACAAAAAGGAAGTCAGGCATTTGTAGTCAGGGGTATTGGTTTGCTGGAAAGTATAGAAGATATCGAAAATATCCTGATAGAAGTAAAAGGTAGTACCCCTATCAGAGTGAAACAAGTAGCTTCGGTGAGTGTATCTTCAAAACCCCGCTTAGGACAGGTCGGGTTAGATGATGCAGACGATGTGGTACAAGGTATTGTGATCATGCTTCGTGGGCAAAATCCGAGCGAAGTTATCAATAACCTAAAAGATAAAATAACAGAACTGAACGAACGCATATTGCCCAAAAATGTAAAAATAGAACCTTTTCTGGACAGAACTACATTAGTGGATTCAACAGTACATACAGTTATAAAGAATTTGTTAGAAGGAATATTATTGGTTTCCATAGTCGTTTTCATTTTTCTTTTCAACTGGCGAACAACTGTAATTGTAGCTACTGTGATTCCACTTTCTTTTTTGTTTGCCATCATCATGCTGCGAATACAAGGCCTACCCGCAAATCTGATTTCGATGGGTGCACTCGACTTTGGTCTGTTGCTCGAAGGGACACTCGTGATAGTCGAAATAATATTTGTGGCTATGGAACGACGATCCGAACAATTGGGCGGACGTTTTACCGGTATATCGAAAGGTGGATTAATCAAAAAGAGTGCGGGAAGTGTGGCTTCACATATCTTTTTTGCTCAAATCATTTTGATGGTAGCATTGTTCCCGATTTTCTCGTTCCAGAAGGTAGAAGGAAAAATGTTCTCACCACTAGCTTTCACCCTTGGTTATGCATTATTGGGATCACTAATTCTCGCATTGACCTATGTGCCTGTAATGTGTAAACTCTTGTTGACAAAACCGGTCAAAGAGCGTACCAATTTTATCAGCCGTTTCTTCACAAAATCTTTATATAAATTTTACGAATTTGCTTCGGGTTATAGAAAAGGGGCTATTGCTGCATTCCTTATCATATTATTGGTTTGCATTGTCCGCTTTTGCTTTTGGGGTACAGAATTCATCCCAAGCATGAATGAAGGAGCTATCTATATACGTGCCACATTGCCCAATAGTGTCAACTTGGATGAGTCTGTAGAGATAACAAAGCAAATGAAAAAGAAGCTTCGCAAATTTGACGAAATCCAATTTGTACTATCTCAGACCGGACGGCCGAATGATGGTACGGATGCCACCGGATTTTTCAATATTGAGTTTCATGCCCAACTAAAACCCGAAAAAGAATGGAATAGAAAAATAAAGAAAGATGATTTGTTAGCACAGATCAAAGATTCGCTCGATATCTACCCCGGTGTAATATTTGGGTTTAGCCAGCCGATTCAGGATAATGTAGAAGAATATGTTGCAGGTGTAAAAAGCTCACTTGTGATAAAAATATTCGGAGAAGACCTACACCAACTGGAAGGTCTTGCAGACCAAACAGCAGCAGCCATTAAAAATATTCAGGGTGTGGAAGATGTAAACGTTTTCCGAAGCATCGGATTACCCGAACTACAAATCAAACTGGAGGAGTCACGCATGGCACGTTATGCAGTTTCGATGGCCGATGCTCAGGCTGTAGTAGAAATGGCTATCGGCGGAAAAGCAGCGACAAAATTCTACGAAGGCGAACGGACTTTCGATATACAACTCCGTTTTCAGAAAGAAGACAGAGACAATGAAGATAAGATAGGAAATATATTAATCCCGACAATGGATGGTAAATATGTACCATTGAAAGAGATTGCAGATATTTCGTTCATAACAGGACCGACATTCATCTATCGTGACGGAAGCAGCCGCTATGTAGGTGTCGGGTTCAGTATCAGAGATCGTGATCTGGGCTCAACAATTGCCGAAGCACAAAAAGCAGTTTCGGAAAAAGTACAATTAAAAACCGAAAATAAGATGGTATGGGCTGGCGAGTTCGAAAGTCAACAAAGGGCAACTGCACGCCTAAAAGTCATTGTTCCGGCAGTTATCTTAATTATACTATTCTTACTATATCTAAATTTTGGCACAGTCAAAGATACCCTTATTGCAGCCAGTGCAATGCCTTATGCCCTTATTGGAGGATTCGTTTCCCTCTGGGTTACAGGCACTACGTTCGGGATATCGGCAGGTATCGGATTCATAATCTTGTTTGGAATAACAGCAATAGATAGTATCTTACTTATTGCCCTGATGAAAAGTAGAATGCAACGAACCCACAACCTCCGATTGGCAATAGATGAAGCTGTAAGCAGCCGGATAAGACCGGTATTGATGATCGCCTTTATGGGATCGATGGGGCTTCTGCCAGCAGCAATGTCGAGCGGCATGGGTTCGGAGATACAAAAGCCATTGGCAATTATGATAGTTGGCGGAATTGTTATTTGTATGATTCTATCCTTTACTGTTCTGCCACAAGTGTTTTATTTTGCATACAGAAGAGATAAAAGGCTGAGAAAAGAATAAAATCATTATTTTTAGGTTCTCTTAATTTAAAATTGATTTTATGGATATTCTGCTTGTTGAAGACAATAGCCGTATCAGCGAATTTGTAGTCAAAGGACTAGAAGAAAGTGGTTATTTCGTAGTTCTAGCTGATAATGGGACGGAAGCGCGCAGACTAATAGGACAAAGAGAATGGAGCATAATATTGTTAGACATTATGCTCCCCGATATTGATGGTTTTGAATTGTTACAATATACACGTTATAAAAAAATAAACACCCCGATACTGATTCTTAGTGCATTGGGCGAAGCTGATGATAAGGTAAAAGCGTTAGATATGGGGGCTGACGACTATCTGGCAAAGCCGTTCCATTTTAAAGAACTGATAGCCAGAATTAATGCACTTAGCCGTAGGGCAAAGCTAAATTACGACTCCTCTCCCGAAATATTACAATGTGACGACCTGAAACTATATCTGGATCAGCACAAAGTAGAAAGGGGAAATAAGATCATTAAACTGACATTGCAAGAGTTTAAGCTATTGAAGTTATTGATGGAAAATGCAAACCGTGTATTAACCCGTTCTCAAATATTAGATACTGTATGGGGTATTAATTATGATTCGAATACGAATGTTATAGATGTGTATATTTCTTATCTTAGAAACAAGATCGACATAGATGGATTACCCAAACTTATAGAAACAGTAAAAGGGCGGGGGTATCTGATACGGACTAAAGAGTAAAAAAAACATGAAAGTCCAGAACCGTTTAAGCCTATTTAGCTCTATTGTATTCGGCATAATATTCGCAATTATGTCCCTGTTGATTTATATGTTATATTCGCAAAATGCAAAAAAAACAATATTCGATAATCTTAAAAAAACATCTTATATCACAGCCATTTTTTATCTGGAAGAAGATGAATTAAATAAAGATGAATTTGCGAAGGCAAAAGCACAGTTCGACGAATTTGCGAATAATTCATACTATCAGATATATGACCAAAATAACAATGTGAGTTATGGTTCGGAATCAATCAATATAGATGTAAATATATTGAATACAATCAGGGAAAAACAAAACCTGATGTTCGAAGAAGAGGACTACCTCTGCTTCGGAATTTTTTATGAAGACAATCAGGGTGATTTTGTCGTTATAACCCGTGAGAAGCGTGACGAACTTGCAAACCAACAGAATATGTTGTTATGGATACTTCTTGCTTCCTTTTCTATCGGGCTTATATCTATTATATTCCTGAGCAAATGGATTGCAAATATAGCCTATCGTCCATTCAGAGTGGTGATAAGGCAAGTTGACAATATATCAACAAAGAATCTGGATGTTCAGATTAAATCGCCTAACACAAAGGACGAGTTACAAGACCTGATAACGACTTTCAATAAATTATTAGCAAAAATATCAGAAACGGTACTCATCCAAAAGAACTTTGCCAGCTATGTATCGCACGAGTTCAGGACACCTCTGGCTTCCATGCTTGGCAATATCGAAGTGTTCTCTCTAAAAGATCGTAGCCCCGAAGAATATAAAGAACTATCTGTAAAAATGATAGAACAAATACACCAGCTCGAAAATATACTTAACACACTGATGGTTATATCTGACCTCAGAAAAAACACAGACACTATAGTCTCGTTACGTATAGATGAATTGATTTGGGAAATAATCGATAAAATATCTGAACGATATATAAATTCTAAAATTCAGGTCAATATTGATATCCAACCGGAAGACGAAGACCTACTCTCAATATCTAAAGATCGTACGGAACTATTAATGGCTCTATTTAATTTAATAGAAAATGCAGTGAAATACTCAAGAGGTGAAATTGTAAATATCTACCTGTATAAAGAAAATGATAGTCTTTCTATGCAAATTGAAGATAAAGGAATAGGTATCCCCAAAGAGCAGTTAGACCGGATCAGCAAACCTTTCTATCGGGCAAATAATACAAATCAGATACAAGGTAGCGGAATAGGCCTTTCGATAGCATTAAGAATATTAGATAAAAACAATATATCATACAGGCTCGAATCGGATACGAATACCGGCACAAGGATAACGCTATCCTTTAAACAGATAAATGACTAACAATCAATAAAGACAGAAAAGAAGTATTAACATTTCAGCTTGCTGCTAACTTAAAATCCGGATATTCTATTTTACTATTATTTCGGTTTAGGCCAAAAAAAAGAGCATCATTGTTTGTTTATTAAAAAAATAATATAACTTTGCGGTATACATAAATCAGAATAATGACAAATTGTTTTCTACATGTCCTCGTCCTCAATATTCTCGTCCTTGGCCAGAATAAATGAGAAAGGTATGTACGGAAGTATAACATAAAAGGATAAATAATATAAACCTTTCTCATTGGCATGAGAAAGGTTTTTTTATGATTTAACGGATCAATACAATAAAGAAAAGTTATGGGATTTGAATTAAGAAGTTCGACCAGCACACAAGGCCGACGTATGGCAGGAGCCAGAGCTCTATGGAGAGCTAATGGAATGAAAGAAGAACAGATGGGAAAACCACTGATTGCAATAGTCAACTCTTTCACCCAGTTTGTACCGGGGCATGTACATTTGCATGAAATAGGGCAAAAAGTAAAAGCTGAGATTGAAGCATTAGGTTGTTTTGCGGCCGAATTTAATACCATAGCTATAGATGACGGAATTGCGATGGGACACGATGGAATGTTGTATTCCCTACCCTCTCGCGACCTGATTGCCGACAGTATCGAATATATGGTAAATGCACACAAAGCCGATGCAATGGTATGTATCAGCAATTGCGATAAGATCACTCCCGGTATGCTTATGGCTGCAATGCGTATCAATATTCCAACCATATTTGTATCCGGAGGTCCGATGGAAGCCGGCGAACTAGGCAGCCAACATCTGGATCTGATAGATGCAATGATAAAAGCAGCCGACGATACGGTGTCGGACAAGGAAGTTAACGCTATCGAACGGGCTGCATGCCCAACATGCGGATCATGTTCGGGAATGTTTACTGCCAATTCAATGAACTGCTTGAACGAAGCTATCGGATTAGCATTACCCGGAAATGGAACAATCGTTGCAACACATGCTAATCGGATGAAATTGTTTATTGACGCAGCAAAAATGATTGTTGATAATTCATATAAATATTATAGGGATGGTGACACAAGCGTATTGCCTCGCAGTATTGCTACCAAACAAGCATTTCTGAATGCGATGACTCTCGACATAGCAATGGGTGGATCTACAAATACAATACTACACCTACTTGCCATTGCACAAGAAGCCGAAGTAAACTTTACGATGGATGACATAGATGCACTTTCGCGCAAAGCACCTTGTCTATGTAAAGTAGCTCCCAACACTCAAAAATATCATATACAAGATGTTAACAGAGCCGGAGGAATATTAGGCATTATGAACGAGTTAGCTAAGGCAAAACTTGTAGACACTTCCGTAAAACGTGCTGATGGGATGACATTAGGTGAAGCAATCGCAAAATATGATATAACAAACGGAACACCAAACAAAGAAGCTGATATATTATACAAATCGGCTCCTGCACGCAAATTCAACCTGGTAATGGGATCGCAAGACTGTTACTATCCGGAATTGGACACAGACCGTGCCGAGGGTTGTATCCGCGATATGGAACATGCCTATACTAAAGAAGGTGGCTTAGCCATCTTAAAAGGAAATATTGCACTGGATGGTTGTGTTGTAAAAACTGCCGGAGTAGATGAAAGCATATTTAAATTTTCGGGAACGGCCAAAGTATTTCATTCTCAAGATGCAGCCTGCGAAGGAATTCTAAAAGGGGATGTTGTAGCAGGAGATGTTGTTGTTATCACATACGAAGGGCCAAAAGGAGGTCCTGGTATGCAAGAGATGCTCTACCCTACATCATACATAAAATCGAAACATTTAGGTAAAGAATGTGCCCTCATTACTGACGGACGCTTCTCCGGAGGTACTTCAGGTTTATCTATCGGACACGTATCGCCCGAAGCGGCATCAGGAGGTGCTATCGGATTAGTACGCAATGGTGATATTATTGAAATAGACATACCTAATAGATCTATTAATGTGAAAATTTCGGACACAGAGCTAGATGATCGCCGTAAAGAAGAAATAGCAAAAGGAAAAGATGCTTTCAAACCAAATAGAAACCGATCTGTATCGAAAGCACTACGGGCATATGCAAGTATGGTAAGTTCTGCTGATTTAGGAGGAATAAGAATCATAGAATAGACATATATCTAACTTTTCAACCGATTAACGCAATAATTGATGGAACAACAAAGCATACCGGATTTAGAACAAAGTGTTATTGAAGAGAAAGATTACTATGAATCATACTTGGGAGATAACGCAGAGTACTATATGAAACGATTTGAAAGAATAGACGATGGTGCAACAGTCATATTTAATGTATATGCCTTCTTTTTAGGATTCTTCTGGCTTTCTTATAAAAAAATGTACGTTGAAGCTATGATAATATTTCTCGTCATTACAGCTATAGAGTTTATTATTCCTGAAAATAGTGGTGTCGATCGAATATTCAGTATACTATGTTCTGTCACAATGGGATGTTTTGCTAATTACTTATATTATAAAAAAGTAATTCGTGTAGTAGAAAAAACAAGAGAGAAATATTCAGACGACGATCAAACAAGTCAAATGGACGTTCTGAATATATTATATAATAAAGGGAAACCAGACTGGATAATATTTATAGCCATATTTGTGGTATTAGTATCCTTGATTATTTTAGGAATTATACTGCCTAACGAATACTAACCAGAAAGAATAGTCCCGGCATTTAACTTGTTTTTTAATAAAAAAAGAATATAATGCTCTTGCATAATAAGCGTTTATCATATTTACTATTAAGAATTAGAAATAAAGAATATATTATATGAATACTCAAATAACAGGAAGCGAAGCTCTTATACAGTCGTTGATCAGCGAAGGTGTAGACACTATATTCGGATACCCCGGTGGTGCTATTATGCCCGTTTTCGATTGTTTATATGATTATAAAGATAAAATAAATCATATTCTGGTACGCCACGAACAAGGTGCTGCCCATGCTGCCGAAGGTTATGCACGCACATCGGGCAAGGTAGGTGTTGCATTGGCAACATCAGGCCCCGGAGCAACCAACACTATAACAGGTATAGCGGATGCTATGATAGATAGTACACCTATGGTAGTTATAACCGGTCAAGTTGCATCACCGCTTTTAGGAAGCGATGCTTTTCAGGAAGCAGACGTAGTTGGCATTTCGCAACCGGTCAGCAAATGGGCTTATCAGATCCGCCGTCCCGAAGATATACAGTGGGCTGTTGCTCGCGCATTCTATATTGCATCTACCGGTCGTCCCGGCCCCGTCTTGTTAGATATAACAAAAGACGCACAATTTGGAAAGATCGACAGAACACCATACAAAAAAGCAACTTTTATCAGAAGTTACCAACCAATTCCGGAGGTTAACACCAAGGATATTGTTGCAGCAGCTGAACTTATCAATCAATCCAAAAAACCATTGGCACTAGTAGGACAAGGAGTTATACTAAGCGGTGCTGAAAAGGAATTAAAAGCATTTCTTGAAAAAGCTGATATTCCGGCAGCATCTACAGTACTTGGACTTTCGGCACTTCCATCAGACGATCCACTAAATGTTGGAATGTTGGGGATGCATGGAAATATCGGACCTAACCAGAAAACGAATGAGTGTGACCTGCTTATTGCTATCGGGATGCGTTTTGATGACCGGGTAACCGGAGATTTAAAAACTTATGCCAAACAAGCTAAAATAATCCATTTCGACATAGACCCTTCAGAAATAAACAAGAATGTAAAAGCCACTGTAAAAGTATTGGGGGATGCAAAAGAAACATTATCCCTAGTAACTAAACATCTGACTGAAAATAAACATTCTGATTGGTTAGATGAATTTAAACCTTGCCAGGAGAGAGAATATGCTGCTGTTATCAAAGAAGAACTTTTCCCGGCTTCGGGTATGCTCAAGATGGGTGAGGTAATCAACAAAGTATCAGAAGCAGCAAACAATGATGGTATCTTGGTCACGGATGTAGGTCAAAACCAGATGATGGGTGTCCGCTACTTCAAATACAAACAAACCAGAAGTGTTGTAACTTCGGGTGGCCTAGGTACAATGGGATTTGGACTTCCGGCGGCTATCGGAGCCAAATATGGTGCTCCAGAGCGTACTGTTTGCCTTTTTGTTGGCGATGGCGGAATACAAATGACTATTCAGGAATTAGGTACTATTATGCAATATGGCATAGATGTGAAAATCATTATTTTAAATAATCATTTCTTAGGAATGGTACGCCAATGGCAAGAATTATTTTTTGACGAAAGGTATTCTGAAACTGTTATGAAGAATCCAAATTTTGTAAAAATAGCTGAAGCATATGAGATTAAATCTCGAAAGGTATCGGATAGAAAAGATATAGATGAAGCTATTGCTGAAATGATGGATCATAAAGGCGCATACCTTCTTGATGTGGATGTGGAGACAAAAGGAATGGTTTATCCGATGATACCTGCAGGTACATGCGTAACCAACATCTTGTTAGGTAATGAATAGGCATCAGGAGTTTATCTGATTTCAGAAACAGACAAAATATAAACGATATCGAATAGGTTTAATTTTAATAAATTCCGTTATCTATCGCCTAACTATTTGAAATATTATAAATCCTTTAATACAATTCGTGTAAGAAAATAACCAGAATGAGAACGAAAATATACATTATTATAAACACATTATTGATTATTATTTTTATCAGTTGTAATAAAGCAGAAAAGAAACCGCGTATTGATAAAGGATTTAAGTATTTCTATATTGATGTTAAAGGGTTTGATCCTGAGATAGCAAAATGCCTTAAAGATAATTTTCTTAATAAGAAAGTCTCATGCAATGACATTTTCTGTAATAGTGAATATTCAAATATGGTTTGGTTTTTAAGTGATCCATTAGATAGTATTAAATTTCTAGATGCGAAGACATTACCTGAAAGTAATTTTATAGACAACCTATATAAAATTGAAATAGTTAGTAATAAATCTGAGGATCGCCATACAGTAGCAATTTTTATTTCAGAGGGGGCTGGGAATTGGAGGCGTATACGCTTCTCTTGTTTTCCGATAGACTATTCTGATGATATACTTAATATTTGCAACCAAATAGAATATTATACTATTAGTCATATGACTATATAAATATTTAATTGAGAATACAATTTAGTCTTTTCAAAACAGATAACAGATCATTTACGAAATGCCAATTAAATATTGATAATATTTTATTACTTTTAGAAATGAAAATAAATATAACATAAATAATTTGCCATCCGGATAATAAATATTATCCAGATATGATATATTATAAAAAGATTATGCGACTATTTATCATATTGACTCCTATCCTACTATTCTTTGCTGGCTGTAATAAAAAGCCATCAAATGTTATAATAAAGGATTTGTATATAGAAACTGTAAATTTCCCGGAAGATATAAAATCATGCTTCACTAGCCGGTTTGAAAACCGAATGGACACTTCGTGGGTAATTAATGACACTGTTTATATGTACCGTTACAAGGATGCCAGCCTATTACCAGATAGTAATTTATTGGATAATACCAAGAAAATGAGAATAAGCATACTCGAGAAGAGTGATTCTATTGGTAATCCTATTTTTTCTGTCGAAGTATTCAAGACAGAGCAATCTAAATGGAGACGAGTTTCCAATTCGAGTAATAATCCGGCACGTGTAGATACTCTATTAAGTAGGGATGAAATATGTAATATGATTGCAGGCAGTACCTATATTTACATTATGAAATTTAATCCGTAAAAGGAACAGAATACAATATAAAGATTTAAGATTATGCAAGACAAGACTTTATATACGGTAACAATATTTTCTGAAAATACAGTTGGTCTATTGGGACAGGTAACAGGTGTATTTACGAGACGCCAATTAAATATTGAAACACTTTCGGTATCACCATCAGCTATCGAAGGGATTCATAAATTTACAATTACAGTATTTTGTGACGAAGAAACAATCAAAAAAGTAGTCTTGCAAATAGACAAACGTGTTGATGTTTTAAAATCGTATTACAATACAAATGATGAATTAATCCATCAGGAAATTGCATTGTATAAACTTGCAACACCCGACTTTTTGAAGATAGAGTCTGTTGAAGCACTTATACGTAAACATAATGCACGTATATTGGAAATAAATGAAAATTGTGTTGTTTTAGAAAAAACAGGACATTATCAGGAAACCCAAGACTTGTTTAAAGAATTGAGTGAGACAGTTGGAGTACTACAATTCATTCGTTCCGGACGGATTGCTATCACCAAATCGAAAATAGAACGCCTAAGTGATATGCTTACCGAAATAGATAAAAAACACAATATATAAAACTTTACAGACATAGTTCCGATATGATTTCATTAATAGGCAAATACGAATTCATGATAGATGCATACTTATCCGATTTCAGGGGAAAAGCAACTCTTCCTATGATTGGTGGATTTATGCTGCAAGCAGCCACTAAGCATGCCGAAGAACGTGGATTCGGATATTCGAGCATGACCTCACGCAAACGCGTGTGGGTATTATCGCGGATGGCAATAGAAATATTCGAATATCCACAAAATGATACAGTTATGGTCATCAAGACATGGGTATCGAGTGTAAACCGCTTATTCACAGAACGTAATTTTGCATTCGAAGATGGAGCTGGTAAAAAAATAGGATATGCTAAATCTCTATGGGCTTCTATAGATCTCGAAACACGCAAACCAACGAATGTATTGGAGCTGGAAGGTCTTTCGGAATACATTACAAATGACGAAGAATGTGATATAGAAGGAATGACCAAAATTCCACTATTGAAAGATAATTTTAAATCTGCAGGAGGCTTTACTGTTAAATATAGTGATATTGATATCAATAAGCATCTCAATAGCATGAAATACATTGAACATTTCGTAGACATATTTAATATTGAAATGTTCAAAGAAAAGGAAATACGCAGGATCGAAATAAACTACGTATCTGAAGGGCATTATGGTTCAAGGATCGAAATAAATAAACGAGAAGAAGAATCTTCGACATTTATTCTGGAAATGAAAGATAATGACACACTCGTGTGTTCGTCCAGAATTGTATGGAAATAAATTTATTAATCAGATAAACATTTTAATTAACAAAGTCAAATCATGGCAGAAATGAATTTTGGGGGAGTAGTTGAACAAGTAGCTACTCGTGAAGAATTTCCGTTGGAAAAAGCAAGAGAAGTATTAAAAAATGAAACTATTGCTGTAATAGGTTATGGTGTACAAGGGCCCGGACAAGCTCTGAACCTTCGTGATAATGGATTCAATGTAATTATTGGCCAACGTAAAGGTGGTAAAACATGGGAAAAAGCAATTGCTGACGGATGGGTACCGGGCGAAACTCTTTTCGAAATAGAAGAGGCTGCCAGCAAAGGTACAATTATCCAATACTTACTATCAGATGCTGCTCAGATAGAAGTATGGCCACGTTTGAAACCATATCTAACTGCAGGAAAAGCTTTGTATTTCTCACACGGCTTTGGTATCACATACAAAGAGCGTACTGGCATTATCCCTCCGGCTGATATAGATGTTATCCTTGTTGCCCCTAAGGGTTCGGGAACAAGCCTTCGCCGTATGTTCCTTGAAGGACGTGGATTAAATTCGAGCTATGCAATATTCCAAGATGCAACAGGACGTGCAAAAGAACGTACTATTGCATTAGGTATTGGTGTTGGTTCGGGTTACCTATTCGAAACAGATTTTAAACGTGAAGTATTTTCAGACTTAACTGGAGAACGCGGAACATTGATGGGAGCTATCCAAGGTATTCTTTTAGCTCAATATGAAGTTCTTCGTGAAAATGGACACTCTCCTTCTGAAGCATTTAATGAAACTGTAGAAGAGCTTACACAATCGCTAATGCCTTTGTTTGCTGAAAAAGGTATGGATTGGATGTATGCTAACTGTTCTACTACTGCTCAACGTGGAGCATTAGATTGGATGGGACCTTTCCACGATGCAACTAAACCAGTATTTGCTAAATTATATTCTGAAGTTGCAAATGGAAATGAAGCTCAACGTTCTATCGATACTAACTCACAACCGGACTATCGTGAAAAATTGGAAGAAGAACTAAAAGCTCTTCGCGAAAGTGAAATGTGGCGTACAGGTGAAGTTGTTAGAAAATTGAGACCAGAAAACAACTAAATCGTATTCTTTACGAAAATAAGAAAGAGAGAGGCTATTATTTCGATAATAGTCTCTCTTTCCTTTATATCAGCCTGTTAGTTTCATCAAGAAATTAATACAACCTAAATACCCTATAGGAAATTGAGTTTTGCTGAAAAAAAAATTAGTCCAAATATAGAATATTCATATAACTTTCTTTTCTTTACAGCAAAATATTGTAGTTATAATTAACACCTTTATTATGAAACTAAAGTATATTTTATACTTGTCGATTGCTTTCTTATTTATGTTTCCTGATGCATATGCACAAAAAAAAGATAAGCAAAAAATAACTTCAGCCCAAAACAACCAACCCCACGATGAAGCAAACCCAACCGATAGTACACATATATCGCAACAAAAAAAAGACTCTATTTTAATAGAAGAACTTACTCTTCAGTTGCAAGAAATGAAAATGAATGAAATACTTCTGCGCAACGAGTTTGAAGAAAATAATAAGCAAGGAGCACGGGAAGATTCGATCAGAAAAGCGAAGCAACGTATGCAAATAGATTCACTGCGGAATATTACACAAGGTGTACCTATTGTTATTGAAGGTGATACATTATTCCAACTATATACGAAACGAGGAGGAGTAACTCCCAAAGACCGGGCACATAATACGGAAGAATTGATTCTTAAATTTGGTAAAACACTGTCTTTAAATCAGGATTCTATATATGTATTTAACGGAGAATTCTTTGCAGATATAATGTATGGAGATAAAGTGATTGCCAGCATAACTGACCAAGATGGGTTGTGGCAAAACAAAGATAGGGTTGAGTTAGCTAAAGAATACTCGATTATTATTGCAAACAAGATAGATCAACTCCATCAAGAGTATGGGTTGATGATGAAGGTTAAGCGCATCCTTTTATTTACCTTAACTGTAGTCATACAAATTACCCTTATTGTTTTGACTAATAAGTTATTCAAAAAATTGAGACGAAAAATAGTGCGATTCAGTCACAACAAACTAAAACCAATTCAAATAAAAGAATATGAATTTCTGAATACGCACAAACAGGCCAGAATACTGCTTTTTTTATCTGCAGCTATTAAACTAATATTCATCGCTGCTCAATTAATAATCACCATTCCAATACTATTCTCAATTTTCCCGGAAACAGAAGATCTGGCAATAGTCATTTTCTCTTACGTATGGAATCCGATTAAATCCATTTTCATTTCGGTTGGAAAATATATACCTAACATTCTGAAAATAATTGTTATATATTTCTGTTTCAAATATATTATACGAGGTTTAAAATACCTTGCAACTGAGATAGCAACTGAAAAACTAAAAATAAATGGCTTTTTCCCTGATTGGGCATATCCAACTTACTATATTATCCGGTTCCTGTTCTATTCTTTTATGGTCATTATGATCTGGCCTTTACTACCAAATTCCGATTCTCCGGTCTTTTCGGGTGTTTCAGTTTTTATCGGTCTTATAATCTCTTTAGGATCTACAACAGTGATAGGTAACCTTATGGCAGGAATGATTATTACATATATGCGCCCATTCAGAAAGGGAGACCAGATAAAAATAAATGATACTGTAGGTTGCGTTATCGAAAAATCTCCTTTTGTAACACGTATCCGTACCCGAAAAAATGAAGTGGTAACAATCCCCAATTCATTCATTATGTCGTCACATACAACGAATTATACAACATCTGCACAACAATATGGAATTATCCTCCATACTGATGTTACCGTAGGGTATGAAGTTGAAGTTGAAGTTGTACATGAATTATTGTTAAGTGCCGCCAGAGAAACAAGTGGAATTTTAAAGAATCCAAAACCATTTGTGCTGAATACCGAATTATCAGATTTCTATTGCTGTTATCAGATCAATGGATTCACGAGGGAAGATAAAACAATTCCACGTGTATATTCTGAACTTCATCAACGCATCAGAGAGAAATTTAATGAAGCAGGAATAGAAATGTTATCTCCTCATTACTATGCACAGCGCGATGGAAATGAGATAGCTATGCCAAAAAAATATACAGGTAAAACAAAACAATAAATCCAACTCACATATAAATGAATTAGCATAACATTCGATATAAAAAAAATAGCCGGAAATAATTTCCGGCTATTTTTATTGGTATTATTGCTTAAAGCTGTTCAGAGCATCTCTTTATAAAACTATTGAGCGCTTCTCCTTTCAACATTCCATTAGAAAGAAGTGCCAGATCAACTAGCTGACGGATAGTAGAGTTTTGAGCTGCATATTCAGTGGCAGCATCCTTATCTTTACCTTCAACGTCTCCAATTATTTTCTTAATCAATGGGTGATCTGTATTCAACACTAAATTATAAGTATCCGGCATTTCACCATAGAAAGACATACCGGACTGCATTGCAGACATTTCTTTCATACGGCGCATAAACTCATTTTGAGTGATTTGTACGGCAGTTCCTTTTTCACCCAATGCTTTATAGTCAAGTGTAAACTCAACTTTACCCACTTTAGGTAATTGAGAAGTGAAAACTTCTTTCAATTCTTCTTTTTGCTGATCTGTAAGAGTTACATTTTCCTTATCCTCTTTCTTAATCAAAGAATCTACAGTATCGCTATCTACACGAACAAACTGACTTTTTTCGAACTTTCGTTCAAGTAATCCTGCCATGTGCACATCGAGTTGTCCATCGAATAGTATAACATCATACCCTTTTTGCTTTGCATTGTCTATATATGTATACTGTTCGTCTTTATTACTTGCATACAAATAAACTAGATTGCCATCTTTATCTGTCTGGTTGCCCGATATCAAAGCTTTATATTCTTCGAAAGTATAAAATTTATCTTCAGTATTTTTTAATAAACAGAATTTTTGAGCACGATCGTAAAATTTATCATCTGTAAGCATTCCATATTCAATAAATACTTTCAGACTATCCCATTTCTCTTCGAATTGAGTACGTTCGTTTTTAAATATCTCTTCTAAGCGATCTGCAACTTTTTTAGTAATATGATTTGATATCTTTTTGACATTCTGATCACTTTGCAAATAAGAACGTGATACATTTAATGGAATATCAGGCGAATCAATCACCCCATGCATCAATGTCAAAAATTCGGGTACAATACCTTCTACTGAATCTGTTACAAAGACCTGATTAGAATAAAGCTGGATTTTATTCCTATTAGGATCTATATTTCCTTTGAGTTGAGGAAAATACAACACTCCGGTTAATTTGAAAGGATAATCCACGTTCAGGTGTATCCAGAACATAGGCTCATCGGCAAATGGGTATAATTCCTTATAGAACTTCTTATAATCCTCATCTGTCAAATCACTTGGTTTACGAGTCCAAAGTGGTGTTGTATCATTTATTATATTGTCTTCATCTGTATCGACAGATTTTCCATCCTTCCATTCTGTCTTTTTTCCAAAAACAACAGGAACAGGTAAAAAATGACAATACTTTTTCAATAATTTTTCGATCTCTTCTTTTTCCAAGAAGTTTTTATTTTCACTATCAATATATAGTATGATATCGGTTCCCCTTTCAGCCTTATCTACTTTTTCGATAGTATATTCAGGAGATCCATCGCAACTCCATTTTACAGCCTCAGCACCTTCCTTGAAAGACTTAGTAATAATCTCAACCTTATCTGATACCATAAAGGATGAATAGAATCCTAATCCAAAATGCCCAATAATAGAATTTGCATCATCTTTATATTTATCTAAGAATTCATTTGCTGATGAAAATGCAATTTGGTTGATATATTTATCAATTTCATCTGCCGTCATCCCAATCCCTTTATCCGAGATAGTCAAAGTTCCTTTGTCCTTATCTAATATCACTTGTACTGCGATATTACCCAATTCTCCTTTAAATTCACCTAGAGATGAGTATGTTTTCAATTTCTGGGTTGCATCTACTGCATTCGAAACCAACTCTCTTAAAAAGATTTCATGATCGCTATATAAGAATTTTTTTATAATGGGGAATATATTATCAGTAGTAACCCCGATTTTTCCTTTTTGTGCCATAATTTATAATTATTTACATATCTTAAATTAACATTTACAGAGTAATTTACAAATAAAATGCCAAATCTATATAATATGACATTTTGACGCCATACCATATAGAATTAATATTATGAATAAAAAACAGCACATATATACATTTTATATCAAAAGAAATAGAATAGAATATATCTATCATTTATTGTGTCCACCATACCACAATAATAAACATATTATAAATCAACACATTACATAGAGGCTAAAGAAATATTATAACATTTTTCCATTAAAATAACATCTAATTATTTATTTTAATAAAAAAAGTATTTACATTTGTATAAAGAGATTAAGAGATTATTTATAAGAAGACAGAAATTTAACAGAAATCATTTTAATATTAATTTAATTAATACTAAGATTATGACAACACTAGACAATAACAAGGTAGATTTTGAAGATAAGCTTGTAGGTCTTCAAAATAACATGATGAACTTCGCATTGACTCTAACATCCAATAAAGAAGAAGCTAAAGATTTGATACAAGAAACAACCCTTAGAGCATTAGATAATAAGGAAAAGTATTACGAAAATGTTAATTTTAAAGGTTGGGTATTTACAATTATGCATAATATATTTGTTAACAACTATCGCAGAGTGGTTCGTAGCCAAACAATGATAGATCAGACAGATAACTTGTATCATCTAAATATGCCTCAAGATTCTGGATTCGACACACCTGATGGAGCATATACAGTTGCAGAAATCACTCGGGTAATCAATAATTTTTCAAACGATTATAAAGTACCTTTTTCAATGCACGTATCTGGATATAAATATGAAGAAATAGCTCAAGAGTTATCTCTACCAATAGGGACTGTTAAAAGTCGGATATTTTTTGCTAGAAAAAGATTGCAAGAAATGTTGAAAGACTATAAGTACATAGATCGGGAATAAAAGTTTGGATATAGAATAAATTAAAGAGCGGCCTTAAATTGGGTCGCTCTTTTTTATTGTGATCATTATCATAACTATAGGAATAAATAAAAGCCGATTGAATATTCAATCGGCTTTCTATAGTTTATCTTAAAATATAAGACTCAAACTTGCTAAATAAGTATTAAAGAGCTTTTCCTTCGCTACCTAATACATCAACAATTTTGTGTTTGTATAATTTCTTCATGTTATCACGAGCTGGACCTAAGTATTTACGAGGGTCAAACTCTGCTGGTTTAGTAGCGAATACTTCACGAACAGCAGCTGTAAGTGCTAAACGACTATCTGAATCGATATTGATTTTACAAACAGCAGATTTTGCAGCTTTACGAAGTTGTTCTTCTGGAATACCGATTGCATCTTTCAATGCACCTCCATATTTGTTGATTGTAGCAACTTCCTCTTGAGGAACTGAAGATGCTCCATGAAGTACGATTGGGAATCCTGGCAATTCTTTTTCGATTTCTTCTAATACATCAAAACGTAATGGTGGTGGAACCAATACTCCATTAGCGTCTTTTGTACATTGTTCTGGTGTAAATTTGTTTGCACCATGAGAAGTACCGATAGAGATAGCTAGTGAATCACATCCTGTTTTTGTAACAAAGTCAACAACTTCACTTGGTTCTGTATAAGTATGATGTTCTGCCACAACTTCGTCTTCGATACCAGCTAATACTCCTAGTTCGCCTTCTACTGTTACATCAAACTGGTGAGCATATTCAACCACTTTTTTTGTCAATGCAACATTTTCATCGTATGGAAGGTGAGATCCGTCGATCATCACTGATGAGAAACCTGAATCGATACAATCTTTACAAGTTTCGAAAGTATCACCATGGTCTAGGTGTAACACTATTTGAGGTTTTTCCCAACCTAAGCTTTTAGCATATTCTACAGCTCCTTGAAGCATATAGCGTAACAAAATTGGGTTTGCATATTGACGTGCACCTTTAGAAGCTTGTACGATAACTGGAGATTTTGTTTCTGCAGCAGCTTGTACAATAGCTTGCAATTGTTCCATGTTATTTACATTAAACGCAGGAATCGCATATCCGCCTTTCACAGCCTTTGCAAACATTTCTTTAGTGTTTACTAGACCTAGATCTTTGTAGTTTACCATTGTTTTATAATTTATATTTACTAATTAAATTTGGACATTTTCAAAATCCTTACAAAAGTAACAAATTTATACGATATAAGGTTTGAAAATGAACATAAAATAATCTTATGTATTATTAAAATGATATAAGGCAGAAATTATTTCCATAACGGGCTTGGGTATTCGCCTGCATCGACTAGTTTTTGTAGTTTTTCTACCACAGATGCCCTATCGTCCGCATAGGTCACTCCAAACCATTTGGATGGTGTGTCGAGCACTTTTACATCTGACGTTTTTGTGGCAATAAGATGATCGACCATCAATGGTATGAAATATTCTGATTTTAGATTCTTCTGGTTTAGCTCCAGAAATTTGACAAAATATTTATCTGAATGTTCAAAATAATCAGGAGTAAATCCCCACATATTCATAGATACGGGAGCATTTTCAGGTAACTCAAACCAGTAGTCTTCTGCATCTTTATATTTAATGACTCCGTCAACTCGTTCTATATGTGTTCTTTCTGTTATAGTAGTCAAATAATCATTATTATCTTTCTCACAGACACCACGAGCTACAGCACCGCTTTCGGACAATGTGTTGCAGAGTCTATAGCCAACCATACAATAATGGTTTTGTTTTCCTTCCAACTTTTTTAAGCTTTCAGCTAAGATTGAAAAACTTTCACGTCCGTAAAAATCGTCAGCATTAATCACGGCAAAAGGTTCTTTGATCACATCCTTACCCATCAATACAGCATGGTTAGTTCCCCATGGTTTTACACGTTCTGGATCGAGAGAAAACCCTTCCGGTAGATTGTCCAATTCTTGATAGACAACTTCAACCGGAATATGATCCTCATATTTTGAAATAATTTTTTCTCTAAATTCTTTATCAAAAGATTTTCTTATCACAAACACTAACTTGCCAAAACCTCCTCTGAGAGCATCATAGATAGAATAATCCATTATAGTTTCGCCACTAGGACCTAAGCCATCAATTTGTTTTAGATTCCCGTAGCGACTTCCCATTCCGGCAGCTAGTATAAAAAGTGTAGGTTTCATATAATTATGAATTGAATAATGATTAATTAGATTTATTATTAAGAGAACAAAGGTAAACTATTAATTATATTTTTTCCGAAAAAAGTTTTTAATTAAATACAAAATATAACTGGTTCATATGCAAATATTTTCAAAACAATTCTCTTGAAAAATATATGGATTAATTCGATTAGTTATTTATAAATAAGGTGTATATAATATCCTCGTTGCCAGCTAAAGTGATTTACTTAGTTTGTGTATGCATTTAATATAAATTAAATTAAAGTTTCTGATATAATTACTAACTTTGCCGTTTAATAAAAGCATATAAACAGTACATTTTTTCTTAAATATAAGATTTAATAAAAATGAGAGTTAACTATTATTGTCTCGGCCTCGTAATTAGCTTATTATTTTCAGCTCAATTGATACAGGCCCAATCGGACAAACAATATACTAAGAATCAAAAAGATAGTATTCTGAATGAAATAACAGATATCAACAAACGATTAAAAATCGTTTCTGTGAAAGATACTACAAATGGATATTCTGTCAGACAATTTGTTGATTCTGTCATTAATCATTATGCACATACACAACCGTCAATAGCTCCTCGAGATTCGCAAGGTTTACTGATTGTACCTAGTCTTTGGGTACCATTCGACAATAATACGACTTTTAGAGATACTGTCATTTTTCAGCCGGCATTTTTGCCTGTTGCATTCAATGGTAAAATACTACCTCACGATCTTGATTTTTTACCAAAAGATTCTTCTACATCCCAGTTTAAGCAATTTCATTTAATTGACCCGGATAGTACATTTACCCCACAGTTGGCAAATGTTAGAAAAGTTGAAGAATTGAGGAAGATGTATTATACTGAAAATCCTATGAGGATAAAAATAAATGGATTAGGTTTTGACAATTCTCCTGTGATAAAGGAACAGGTTGTTGAGAAAAAAAGTATTTTTCAAGATCTCCTTTCAACAGACAATGCTATAAGTATATCCACTCCTGATGTTGACAAGATTGCAATAAGACCTGTTTTTTGGATAAAAGAAGGAAAACATGAGTTACAAATTTCTCAAAATGCCTTTTCTGAAAATTGGGGTAGTGATAACAATTTTGTATTCTATAGTAACCATGTGGTTAAACTAAACTACAAAAAGAAAAAAATCAGCTTTAACAATCAGATTGAATGGCGCTTAAATCTTCAACAAGTTAGTATTAAAGAAGAAGAAAGAGCTGATGCCGATAAAAAGAGCTATATGAATGTAATTGATGACTATATAAGAAGCTATAGCACTTTTGGTGTAGATGCTTATAAAAAATGGTCGTATTCAACAAACTTAGAGTTAAAGACTCCTTTGTTTAATAAATTTGACACTTACAAACCGGGACGGGTCAAAACCAGAGCTCTATTCTCTCCTTTCGAACTAAATTGGGGGCTTGGTATGAGATATGCTAATGAAGTGATCTCGAAGCAGGATAAGTATCGTAAATTTAATATATCTGCTGATATCTCTGCGCTATCTGTTAATTATAAGTTTATTGGAGACAATGGGGTTTCCCGATCAGCTAATGGAATTGAAGGAGATAAAAAATCAAATACTGATTTAGGTTCTTCTTTTAATATAAATTTATCGTATAGCCGAAATAGATATACAAATTTCACATCGCGTATTAAATATTTCACCAGCTATGACAAAGTCTATCTGGAGTGTGAGAATTCTTTTAACTTTGCTTTAAACAGATATCTTGCTACTACTCTGTATCTATACATAAAATATGATGACTCCGTCGATCCTAGTACAAAAGATGGAGATATCGGATATTTCAAATATAATGAGATGCTTCGTTTCGGGCTTAGCTACACATGGTAATTTTTTTCAGTCGCTAAAATACAGTATATGAGCGCAAAGACTGCATCCAGAAAAGATTTTCGACATTTTTATTGTTTTATTTTTGGATTGTAACAAAAAACATCTATCTTTGCACTCACAATATCGCGGGGTGGAGCAGTGGCAGCTCGTTGGGCTCATAACCCAAAGGTCGTCGGTTCGAATCCGGCCTCCGCAACTAAAAAGAAAGCAACCTCATTTGAGATTGCTTTTTTTGTTTAATATCAGTTGATTGGAAAGTTCGATTAAACTACCAACAACTTTCTCTGCTCCATTTAAGTCCCATCCTATCTAAAATTTCTTTTTCGAATTTCTCTTTATACATTTTATTTGTTTTCTTATCTATATCCTTTGAATTTATATCTTTATAGCCTATTGAATCTCTAATTAAAGTAAATTTTAAATGAGTTGGAGGATTGGGTATTTGATCTGCAATATGTATGTCACAGGATATATCAATACCTAAATCTTTCCAATTTAATTCAATATAATAATGAGGTACATATTCATTTTCACTATCTTTTGTCATGGATTTATATTCAGGATAATTTTCTCTTAATTCATTGAATTTATTGATTAATTCTTGATGCGTTATCCCTTCGATAATATAACCTTGTCCACGACAGGGGATATAATTGAGACAGGAGCAAAAAGACAAAAGGATATAAACAAGTAATAATACTTTTTTCATAACAAATCTATTATTTCTTTTTTTTCAAAAATAATTATCTTTCTTCAATCCCGAATAAATTCGTTCGATAATTCGATAGAATATTCAACTAAAAAGAAAGCAATCAATAAATTGGTTGCTTTTTGTTTTTATATATCTTAGTTAAGAGTTTACTTTTTTAATGCCAATCAAATCCACAGTGACGACATTGTTTTGCAAAAGGGGTTCTTGCCAATTGATTACATTTAGTACAATAATTGAGGAATACTTTATCCACATATTGAGACATAATCCTTTGGGCTACATTTATTAAAAAGCTATCCTCTCCATCTTCCATTAGATCAACTTCTTCTCCGGTACTGATCCACTCAAATTTTCTATATATCTCTGTAATTGAACTCATACTCTTGTAACTTTTATAAAAAAAAAGACTTTGAGTATGATGTATAGCTAACTGCAATTCTCGGGGAAGAAGGATAGAATAAAAATCTACAATATACTTGGCTGTTTCAATATCCATAATTGACCTATTTTTCACAAATATAATCACAAAACTTTATTATTTTTTCCAATCATCAATAAAGCCATTTGATAATTTAGGAGTATGTATAAAAAAGCAATTAATCTTCGACTCTCCGAAATACATGTTCGCTATCATCATCTCCTGCTGCTGCCATCATTAAAACCCATGCAAAAGCATTTCGCCAATATTGAACCAACAAATTTTTATCTTTATCCCGACCTATCCGAATCCGCTGATAACACCAACCTGAGTAGATAACCGGAACAGGCATTATTCTTTTACGTAAATAGATTTCAAAATAATTTTCTTTCAATTTTCCTTTATACGACTTCTCAGACATACCAGAATTTGTATGAACTGTAACTATTAAGTTTTTCTTGCTAAACTTTAAATTTACAAATTCAATAGAATCAGAAGAAAAACCAAAGAAATAACTCAAAGATGTGCTCTGTTTTTCATCCAACTTGTAATAGGTGCCGTCTAATGAAGTGACATCTGTTAGCTGTGAGAAATTCTCAACCGAATATTTACTACTCCCGCATGAAGTAAATAATAAGATCAATAACAGTAAATAATAAATTTTCATAAAAAAAAGAATTCTTTTATATCCATCATTTATATAATGAGGAGTAACGCATGATAGAAAGATTGAAACAGAGGCAGCAATAATAATCTTATTCATCCCTTATAGTATTCGTTTGTTAGATCATGAATATATATTTAATACCCAGTAATTCATTTTATCGCTCCGTACAATTATTCAATCAAGTTGTCTATATATGATTTTAATATAATAGCATGGTTGTGCTCAATATCTTTTGATGCATAAAGTAATGTTGCCAAGTGATGCTCTTTCACCTTAGTGATGAAAACATTTATTGATTCATTTAGGCTCAATTCTAGCAAATATCGTCTTTCAAATTCATCCCATCGCCCATCCGGATCTTCATGAAACCACTTCCTTAAGCCTGTTGATGGCGCTATATCTTTTTCCCACAAGTCTAATTTTAGAAGTTCTTTTTTTATCCCCCTAGGCCAAAGTTTATCGACTAATACCCGAAAGCCATCATCTTCAGAATAACTCTCATATACTCTCTTTATTTTTATTTGTGTCATAATCTATTTTGTTATCACATTATATTCAAGATCAAATATATCTTATACTCGGCAAATACAATCTTTTTTTAACACTAAAAAATCGGATAATATTCATTCCTGATTGCAAGGAAATCAGAAATATACATCAATCGATAAGTATAGTATTTTACAAGAGTTTATCCTTAGGGTTTTAGGTATTTAATTCTTAACAATAGGATACAAAACTTAGCTCGTTTTGTAGAGATAAAAATTCAGTTATTTAATTACTTTTGTACGTTTTAAAAAGAAGAAATGAATACAAAAATTAAAGGATCTATATACGGTATTATTGCGGCTATCAGCTATGGAACAAATCCACTTGGAGCCTTATCGTTATATAAAAATGGCATCAATGCTAATTCGGTTCTATTCTACCGCTTCTCACTTGCAGCTATAATTATCGGAATAGTACTAGCAGTTCAAAAAAAATCATTTAGTATCACCAAAAAAGAACTACTCATATTGGGTTGCTTAGGGGTCTTGTTCGGAATCTCGTCGTTAAGCCTATTTACCAGTTTTCATTATATGGATGCAGGAATTGCTTCTACAATACTATTTGTGTACCCTGTCATGGTAGCTGTTATTATGGCAATTTTCTTTAAAGAGAAGATATCTTCTATAACTATCCTTTCCATTCTCCTGGCTCTTGGCGGTATAGCACTACTCTACCAAAGTGATGGACAGACAAGTTTAAGCACGATTGGGGTTACATTAGTAATGATCTCTTCCCTTACTTATGCTATCTATATTATTGTTGTGAACAAATCTTCTTTAATGATGTCATCTATAAAGCTCACGTTTTATGTACTGCTATTTTGCATGCTAACAATCATTACCCATTCATTGACTAATGAAAACAATCATATACAAATGCTAACAACACCATCTATGTGGATGTGGGCAATTATGATGGCTGTGGTTCCAACTATTATTTCTTTGATTATGATGGTTAAGGCTGTCAATATAATTGGCTCTACCCCAACTGCTATAATGGGATCATTGGAACCTCTTACTGCTGTAATGATAGGAGTAATTGTTTTTGGTGAAATATTTACAGTACAATTAGCAACAGGCCTATTAATGATTTTATTTGCTGTACTTCTGATTATAGCCGGAAAATCCATCAAACCTCAAAAACTCTTTATTTCGCTCAACAATAATGCAAAACATGCTATAAAAAAATACTTCAGATGGAAATATTAAATTCTAATATTTAGCTATATTACTAACTTGGTAGAAATACTAACTCTATATAAATTATTCGAAAAACACATTTATGAAAAAAGTATTTTTTACTATCGTATTTTGCTTCTTTATTATTTCATGTAAATTAAGAAAAGAGTTGCAGCCCAATATACCATCATTGTATTACTCATGCGAAAAACTCAATGATAAAATGGAATTACAGAATCGAGAGTATAAAGGCGAAATCAGAAATGAGAGAATAAAAGATGTAGATATTTTTCATTACAAATACGATAGTATCAGCTATACATTAAACATATCCAATGAATATTATTCAGACTTCATTCCTTTATTTAAAAATGGAATTTTACATCCCCAATTAATTAGCTGTGTTAAAGGAACAGCCATAACTATTGGACAATTTAAAGAAATTGATAAAACAGCTAATGAGACTAAACGTAGATATAAATTGTGGAGCTGGTGCAAAGGTGTTATGAATCCTTGCGAATATACAATTGAGTTGCTGAACAAAAGTGCAAAAAGACACACGTCAACTAAAGAATTTATAGAAAATGCTTCGATTGTAAATATCAGCCAATGCAGTGTTATATTATAGAAATAATCAAGAAATCAGGTAAAGAGCCTTATTTCTATAAACCTAATATTAGATATAACGAGGGTGAAATAAATAATGATTCATATAAATTGATGTCACTTGGTAGTATTTACTTTATAGCAACCAACTTCCTATTTGAGAAAATAAAATAAATATCCTTTACACAGGTAATACTCAGAATATTTATCTACATAAAACAAGATTGTACTTTATAAAATACAGAGAGATTATCAAAGGAAATAAAAAACGATACTATTCTATAAAGAAGTTTCTATAAAGAATAAATCTCACTAGTGAAGTACAAAAGTAAAATCTCAAACTCTTTTATGTAGATTTTGAAAAAATTATTGATTTCATTATTTATATTTTTTCCTCAACGTTGAAATAGAGGATATTTATTAGTTGATATAAAAAGAATTATTTTTTTATTTTCGATATTTCTTTCACCAATATATATCGTATGGATGATGCATCGGCAGGTGTATGTTCTTTTTCTTCCTCCTTCACGTCCAATACATACTCATAGCCTTCTTCGTAGTTGAATCCTTCTATTTGACTATAAAAATATTGCCAGTTATCACTATCTCCTATTTTCACTTGCAAGCATTTCTGTGGACCGACACCTGTACAGTCTATAGTTTCCGATGCTACAGTATATCTAACAGTGTTTTCTGTGGTGCAAGATGCTGATATCAACACTATGAATAATAAAATGAGTTTTTTCATTAGGTACATTTGTTTGTAATTGTTATATGCTAAGTTTATTGTTCTGATTGCAATATACAAAATAAAGAGAAACACATAGTACATTTAAACAAAATATATCTTTTAATTATTAATATTTCTATTTCTGCTATTTTATTTATTAGTTATATAATGGTATTAGTTATATAATGGTCAAGGGCTATAAATTTTAAGATAGTATTCTATTTTCGAGCTCATCAAAAGATTTTCGATAATCCTAATAATCACATGACATCATCAGTAGAATTATTCTAAATACAAAAATCCCCAAACATTTCTGTTCGAGGACTCAATTATTCGTGGAGCACAGCACTAAAGTCTCGAACTCGTTTTGGGAGGATTTTGATAAAATTGTTAACTTTATAAAATAATATGTATTAAACCTATTTACCGTTTATTAGTCAAAGTAAAACATAAAGCTATTAAAAATGAAAAAGATTATAGGAATAACTACCTTGTTTTTTATCAGTATTATCTGTTCCGCTTCCGAATATATATTTTATAAAGGAAATTCAACTTCTGTTTTTGATGCTGTATTTACCATAAAAGACAATAAAATGTATAAAGGTCGTAGTACTACTTTTACTGATAATATCATATTTACAATAAAAGACAATTCTATATACAAGGGCAATTCAACCTCTGTTTTTGATATTGTATATACGATAAAAAACGATAAAATATTTAAAGGTAGGAGCACTGCTTTTACTGATAATATCATATTTACAATAAAAGACAATTCGATATATAAAGGCAATTCAACCTCTGTTTTTGATATTGTATATACCATAAAAGACTATAAAATATTTAAAGGTCGCAGTACTGCTTTTTCTGATAATATTATTTATACGGTCAACAACAGTAAAGATATATGTAAGGTTATTTTACCACTTCTTTTAATATAAAATCCCCAAACATTTCTGTTCGAGGATTCAATTATTCGTGGAGATTAGCGGACTCGAACCGCTCACCTCAACACTGCCAGTGTTGCGCTCTAGCCAGATGAGCTAAACCCCCATACCAATTATAGTGCAAATATATAAAATTAAATATCTACTACAAATTTCTTTAAATCCGGATTTAATAATTCTTTTGGAACAGCTTGTTTTACTTCGGATATAATAATATCAAGAACTCTTTCTCGTAAAAATTCACGTCTGGTAATCAAGCTTATCTCGCGGACAGGAGATATACCTTTAAGCGGACGTATATTTTTACGTTGCTTCTCATTCAACTCCTCAATAGCCATTTCAGGGATAATAGTTAGACCACTATTATTATCTACAATATTTACAAGAGTACCGATGCTCCCTGCTTCGTAAGTGAATAAGGAATGTGAACTTTTTCTTTTTCGCATATTACAAATACGGAGTATTTGGCTACGAAAACAGTGTACCTCTTCTAACAACCACAAACGATTGATATTAAGATCTTCCTCCTCTAATTCTTTTTTCGCATACAGTGAAGTTTCACGAGGCGAAACATATGCATAAAAACGTTCATAATAGATAGGGTGTTCATTTATTTTCTCGTTCTTCAATGGAGTTGCCAATATCGCTCCATCAAGAGCCCCACTTAACAATTTTTCAATAATCTGCGCTGTAGTGGTTTCTTCTATCACAAGAACAATATCATACCCTGCCTGATCGTGAACCTGCATTAGCTTGGGTAATAAATAAGGAGCTATGGTAGGAATAATGCCCAATTTGAACACACCTTGCACAATTCCTTTTTCTTCTTGTATTATTTCCTTTATTTGCTTCACTTGTGAAACAATCACACGCGCTTGATTTATAATCTGCACACCAATCGCCGTCGGTTGTACCGGTAGTTGGCTTCGATCAAATATTTTAACACCTAATTCATCTTCCAGCTTTTGGATCATCATACTCAGTGTGGGTTGAGTCACAAATGATGATTCTGCTGCTTTAGCAAAATGACGATGATTGTCAACTGCTATAATATATTCTAACTGCTGTATGTTCATAATTTTACAGAGTATTAATTAATATTCTCGTTCTCCAAAGATTGATGTTCCGACACGAATCATTGTAGAACCTTCTTCTATTGCAATATGGTAATCCCCAGACATCCCCATCGACAGTTCTGTAAAATAAGGAAAATCTGAAAGATATTCTTTTTTTAATTCATCAAATAAAGACTTCAATTTTCTAAATTCAGCCCTTATCTGATCATCATCTTCCGTATTGGTAGCCATTCCCATAAGCCCTGCAATACGCACAAAGTTATATTTTTGCCATTGTCCTGAAGCAAAAAAATGACGACATTCGTCGAATGATAATCCATATTTACTTTCTTCTTTTGCAATATGGATTTCTAATAAGCAATGGATATGCTTTCCAATAACTTTAGCTTGCTTCTCCACCTCATCCAACAACCTCCAACTATCAATACTCTGAATAGTATGAGTATAAGGTAATATTGCCTTAACTTTGTTCGTTTGCAAATGCCCTATAAAATGCCACTGAATATCGTCAGGAAGGGCTAAATGCTTGTCACTTAGTTCCTGCATTTTACTTTCTCCAAAAATACGATGACCTGTATTATAGGCTTCACGGACAACTTCTGCCGGATGAAATTTAGAGACGGCAACAAGCTTCACACCTTCAGGTAACTCTTTCTTGATAGCATTTATATTAGTGGCAACGCTCATATTCGATTAAGTTAGTATAACTTTCTTTTTATCCTCTTCTGAATATGGGAACACATCCATTATCATGGTTTCGGTAAGAGAAGCAATTGTATAATCAGCCAATGTACCCTCCATTCCTTTTTCGACAATCTGTAACGCTTCTTTTAGATCCGAGGCCTGAGCCAACATTTGAACAGCAGTTTTCTTTTCCGCCCCACTCTTCTCATCTAATGTTATGAAAAGGACTTTAGCTTTGTAAAAACGATCTCCATTGTCATTAAAGAAAAGCTCATTAAGTTTTGCTCGCTTTATGTCTGCTATGGTAAATTCTCCAGTTATATATGGCTTTATTTCTTCTATTATACGAGCTTCGGCCTCTGTAAAAGATAGGGCATCTACTAAATATGGTTCTGTTACTTTCTTTTGCATGCCATTTTCCAACATCTTCTCGTAACTAACCTTGCATTCAAACCAATTATGCATATACTTTAAAGTTTATTAATCTGTTTTATTGAAAATAAATCACACAAATTTAATAAATAAAGTTGATATAAAAATTCTTTTCGTCAAAGACATCTATACTCTATAGATATATTTAATATCTCTCAACAAATTAACCGAACACCCTATATTTACGATTAATATACTAGATATACAAAGATTAAAAGTTTGATAAGAATAAAGAATCTCGATACTGAATAAATCAGATATCGAGATTTTCATATAAATAATTAAGATAGATTAATTTCTGCCACCAGGACCGGTATTACTAGAGCCAACATTCGTTACCTTCGATAATGTCGAGAATGTTGTAGATGAATTTCCTTTGGTATATGTTGCATTACTATACAATCCATGAAAATCAGTTCCCCCCGAAACACTCCCTCCTGAATATATAGTATATCCTGTGTTAGCTACCATATCCGGACTACTAAACAAAAGTATCATTTGAGAATATGACCGAGGTACTTTAAATGTCAAAATACCGGTAGACGCATTTGTTGATTCTATATGTATCAACTGCCCCTCACTACCTGTAGTTCCATAAATGACAGAATATTGTGTACTAACACTGGCTGTAGGAGTACTTGTAGCCCCTCCCACCCCAACTAAAGTTCCTCCGGTTATCTGGAAACGATTATTATCACAATCAAAGCCTTCTTCTGGTGCAGTGGATCCCACAGAAACAATTGTTCCGCCCGAAATCGTAAGTGTTCCATTAGAATCAATTCCATCATTAGTAGCACTCTGGCAATATATATTTCCTCCTGTAATTTCTATATGATTAGATGCATTTATACAGTCATCGTAGGCTTCTATCTCCACTGTGCCACCATTGATAGTTAGTATCGATTTACTTTCTAAGCCCTCAGCTTCCACTCCCGATGTTTTTATAACAATAGTACCACCATTAACAGTCAAATTACCATCACTTTTAATTGCTTTTGCAGCTGTATCATCCGATCCATATTTAAACTGACCTCCGGTTGTTGTTACAGTCACAGTAGCATCATTAACAACTAGAGTCCCATCCACATTAATTCCTTTTCCTCCCGAACCGGAACTAACAATAGTAACATTACCTTTATCGAGCAATAGGTTTCCATCGCATTTTATTCCGGCAGATGAAGAAATATCAGCATCGGAAGTATCATAATAAGCATCACCGGAAGTATTCAGTATTAAATCACCTCCAGCAATAACGATATCACCTTTCGACTTTATGGCTTTAGAGGCTTGTCCACTTACACTTACCGTCACTGTACCACTACTAATATCTATTCGAGGTTCTATTGTTGTATCAGTACCGTCATAAGAGGTCTTTATACCGTCTTCTATACTATTTACAGAGAGGTCTCCTCCATTTATCTGAATATATCCTTCTTCGCACTCAATACCATCACCCGAAGATGTTACATTTAGTGAACCTCCATCAATCCTAAAATAATCATTGACATGGATACCATCCTTAACTGCTGTTTTAACTACAATATTACCATCATTGATTAATATATAATCATCGCTACATATACCATGCTTATACATTCCATAAACTAATAGATTGCCCGAACCATTAAAAACTAATTTCCCCTCACTAAAAAAAGCTGCTTTCATATCCTCCGTGGTATCTTCTACATAATTAGCATTATCTACCAATCGGTTAGATGTACCATCAACAACATTTATTATCGCTTTCTTTCCTGATTGTATATTAATAGCTGGTCCATCAGAATTTATAAGGCTCACACCATTCAATATTAACCCAAACTTATTATCACTATACAATTTAAAAGAACCATCTTTTATTGTTCCTGACAATACATAGTTTATTTCTGTAGAAGTATTTGTAGAGGTAACAATTATATCCCCATTATTTTGAACAATAGTAACCCCGTCATCTTCGAATGGATTTTCTATAACAACCAAGTCGTCAGAATAAACAACTTTTACAGCATCTTGAAAAGTAATATCCTGTGTATTAGTAACGAAATCATCATCTACAACCACTTCGTTATTTTCTTCACTCGTTTGTTCATCAGCCATTTCGGTATCATCATTACCACAAGATGAAAACTGGAATAATACAATAAACAAGGACATTAATACAATAATATTGATCTTCATAAAGTTTTATATATAAAAATTTACCCAATATTATTATTTACTTCACTATTTAGCAACAATATTCTATTTAGAGTATAATATAAACGAAGAATAGGATGGATTAATAGATAAATGCTTAAACATTCAATAATATAAGTTTTGAATGTTTAAGCATAAAAAAAGGCTAAACTTGTAAACAAGTTTAGCCTTTATATATTTTATAATATATCTTTTCTTATAAAGAATTCACGTGAGCAGCTAATTTAGATTTCAAATTGCCAGCTTTGTTTTTGTGAATAACATTTTTCTTTGCCAATTTATCAAGCATTGAACATACGCTAGGATATAGTTTCTGAGCTTCAGCTTTTTCTGTAACTGCACGAAGTTTTCTAACTGCATTACGAGCTGTTTTTGCAACATATCTATTTTTCAAGCGTCTAGCTTCTGCTTGTCTGATTCTTTTTTCTGCTGATTTATGATTTGCCATCTTGACTAATCTTATATTGTTATTTGTTATTTTTTTTGTAGCCCATAGGGGAGTCGAACCCCTCTTTCAAGAATGAAAATCTTGCGTCCTAACCGATAGACGAATGGGCCATCTTATGAGGAGAAGTTGCTTTCACAACCTGCGTTCTCTCTCGATTGCGGATGCAAAGGTAAGTCATTTTTGTACATATGCAAACTTTTCACAAACTTTTTTCATAGAAAAATACATTTTTGTTCACCACAAAAATACATAAAACTGATTATCAATCCCATATAAACACCATTGGAAAGCAATATAATTTGTGTATTTTTGTAACAAAACAAACTGAATAGATATTTATGAAGAAAATTTTTATAATAATTGCCATTTTAATATCGCAGAATTCTTTTTCTCAAACCAACCAATTCCGATATCCGCTTGATGTACCCCCTAGCCTTAGTGCCAATTTTGGGGAATTACGCCCCAATCATTTTCATTCGGGGATTGATCTAAAAACTCAGGCTGTTGTCAACAAACCTGTATATTCTATTGCTGATGGATACATTTCCAGAATCAATATTTCACCATCGGGATACGGATTGGCATTATATATTAACCATCCAGATGGAAAAACAAGTGTATACGGACATCTCAACAGCTATGCTCCTGCAATAGCTAAATATATAAAAGAGGAGCAATATAAGCAAGAAAGATACAGTATAGATATAATACTCGACCAAAATAAAATCTCTGTAAAAAAAGGAGATTTAGTTGCCTATAGCGGCAATACAGGTTCTTCGATGGGGCCTCATGTACATTTCGAAATAAGAAAAACAGATACACAGGAGGCATTAGACCCCCTACCCTTTTTCAAGAATGTACTAATGGATACTCAACAGCCAATAATCAAAGGTATAGCAGTATATCCCATAGAGGGCAAAGGTGTTATTAATAATTCGGATAAACCTTTTCGACAAACAATAACTACTCTTAAAAATGGAAATTACTCAACTATCAAAGAAGATATAAATGCATGGGGAGTTATAGGAGTCGGAATAAATGCAATTGACAAAATGAATGGAACTACAAATGTATATGGTGTCAAAAAAGTCAATTTGTTCTGCAATGATACTGAAATATGGAGTTATAATATGTCTTCTTTCTTGTTTGAACAAAGCCGCATGATAAATAGCTTTATTGATTTCGACTACTGGTACAACAAGAAATCATTCTATATGAAATCATACATCGAACCGGGTAATAAACTACCGTTGTATAAAAGCATCAACAATGGATATATTGAAATAAAGGAAGAAAGAACATACAATATCCGCTACGAACTTGAAGATTTGTATGGAAACAAAACAACATATAGTTTCAGTATTATAGGTAAAAAACAGGATATACCTCAACCTCAAAAATGCTCGCAAGTATTAGCTTGGGATCAAAACAACCACTACATATCTGACAATTTTTCAATAATCATCCCCAAAGACAGATTATATACCGATGTAGGCCTTATTCTTCAGGAAACAGCAAACACAGGATTTCAGTCAAACTTATATACCGTTCACAACTCTTATGTTCCGCTTAATGACTATTGCGATATGAAAATAAAAATGACAAAGGATTCTATTGCAAACAAATCGCAATATGGTATTGTCCGGGTACACAATGGAAAAGAATATTGGATTGGGGGTACTTACAACAATGGTTATATGAACACAAAGATTAGAGAGCTAGGACATACTTATGCTGTCAGCTTTGATACTAAAGCACCAACTATAACTGCTGTACAACCTGCCAAATGGGTATCTTTATCTAAAATAACAATTAAAGTAATAGATAATAAAAGTGGTATCAAATCATATAGAGGCACAATAGATGGAAAATTTGTCCTTTTCGAGCACGATAGCAAATCACCAACTTACATTTACAAATTTGATCCTACCCGACTAAAAAAAGGGAACAATCATAAATTAGTATTTGTGGCAACTGATGCATGTGGCAATGAGTCACAATATGAATATAGTTTTAAATACTAGAAAAGAACAACTTAACAAAATAGAAAAAGCACCTATCTCGCAATGAGACAAGGTGCTTTTTCGACCCATATATTAAACACATTTAAACTAAAGTCATAATAGCTTTTGTCGCGAACAACAAAGCCTTAGAACTTAGATTATTTAATTTCCAAATTACGATCAAGAATATATCAGATCATCAGTCTTTTTTCCCTCGAAAGGCTGAATACAGTTAAGTCTTGGCAGGTCTCCTGACTTATTCTCATTTTGAACAGCCTTCCCGTTTTTTTGAACGATGGTACAAAAACAGTGGCATAAGGAATGTCAAAATGTATTTACAGAACTTACAGTAGCGGGTCTGTTCAGGATTTGCACCTGATTCCCTTTTAATCAGATTACCGGAAACGGCATCTAAACCAATACAATGCAAAAATAAATATTATTTGAAAAAAAACAAATGAAAAAGAGAATATTCTACAATAACTTTTGAATCACATGCTCCATTTTATCAACAGCATCATCCCATCCAAATTGTTGGATATACTTATTTCCTCGTTCTGCTAAGCAAATCCGTTCGTCATTATGATCGATCAGATAACATATTTTGTCAGCCATTTCCCTTGCATCTTTTACATTGACGAGCAAAGCGGTCTCGTTATCAATCGCAAATTCACGATGCCCTGCAATATCTGTACAAATAAGGGCACAACCACAAAACATGGCTTCGGCCGGTGTGAGAGGAAAACCTTCTGTAAAACTATTTGATAAGAAAATTGAATTGCGATTATAAATATCACATAAATTATCCGGAGCACGATAAAATTTGATCCAATCAGGAAGCCCTTCGGGTTCGGGACATACTCCAAAAAATTCTGCTCTCAGTTGCGGATATTTTTCTTTTGCCAACAGCAATGCTTGCCAACCATATCCTGAACCTTTTATTTCCTGAATGGAATAGGTCATGGCAACTGTAGCCGGAGTGCGGTTCTCTATTTTTTGTTTTATATTAAATTCTGCATTATTTACTGCATTGTGAATAAGTTCTGTATTTTTTGATGTATACTTGTTTACAATGTCTTTGAGGTAAGAAGCCACCACAATATTGGTGACGCCGGGCAAATCGTAAGATTGATATAACAAATCCTCATGCCCTGTCCAATTTTCAAATCCTTGTATCAAATTTATCTTTCGCCCTTTGGCCGGACTGAGTTTCCCCATTTCTAAGACTGTAGACCACCATGTGGCAATCACAATATCTGCATCTTCCACATATTTTTCTTCTATTCGCGGAACATAAGACATACTGACGGAAGGGTGAAATTTAAACCAATTGTTTCGCCTAAAGCCTTCTATTTTAGATAAGATCAGGCGAGCTATATAAGGCAGCCTATAATCCATATACTGAGTGTAGATAGGATAAGTCAAGTGTACTGAATACCCTTTTTCGGCTAAACGGTTAGCATACTCGTACATGACTCGAAACCCTCCTGCCGGACGACGGGGTTTGAAAGGAAGGATAAAATTTACTCTATGTTTATTCACTATGTTTATTGAGTTAGAGAAACAAATGTATCAGATTTTGCGAAAACTACAAATAGCAAAAGTCCAAATACGCTTATTTGGACTTTTTTCTATGAAGAAGCTTTAAAATGTAATATTAAAGTATTTATAACACTACATCTTTATTGTAAGCCTAACCTCTACCCTCTTGCCTTGAGGCTTTTAGATTTATCGGCATACTTTTAATATTACAAAGGAAATAAAGATTACAACAGGCGTCAATCACCAATTATCATTAATCTTTATAACAAAATCACCATATATAGTTATTCTTTTGAAACAAATATTTTAGCTACTTCTTTAAGCCAAAAGATAGTTAGCTCTATTTTTTTTTTATACTTTTGCGATACAAAAAAATAACTTGAATAATTTTAGATATACAATCTATGGGAAGAGCTTTTGAATACCGCAAAGCGACAAAAATGAAACGTTGGGGTAATATGGCCCGCGTATTTACCAAACTTGGTAAACAAATTACAATTGCGACAAAAGAAGGAGGTCCTGAACCAGATACGAATCCTCGTCTTCGTGTGTTGATGCAACAGGCGAAAAAAGAGAATATGCCCAAAGAGAATGTTGAACGTGCTATTAAAAAAGCAACGTCAAAAGATGAAGCAGATTATAAGGAGGTAGTATATGAAGGATATGGTCCTTTTGGGATTGCAATAGTAGTGGAAACTGCTACTGACAACCCAACACGTACTGTTGCTAATGTGCGTAGCTATTTCAACAGAACCGGAGGATCGTTAGGAACAACTGGTAGCCTTGAGTTCTTGTTCGACCATAAGTGTGTATTTAAAATAGCAGCAAAAGAGGGTGTATCACTCGAAGATCTGGAGCTTGAGCTTATTGACTATGGAGTGGATGAAGTGGAAGAGGATGAAGAGGATATCATTCTTTATGGCGACTTCAAGTCATATTCTGAAATTCAAAAACATCTGGAAGAAAACGGATTTGAGATACATAGTGCCGAATTCGAACGCATTCCGAATGATCTGAAGGAAGTGACAAAGGAACAACAAGAACAATTACAGAAATTACTCGACAAGTTTGAGGATGATGAAGATGTACAAAATGTGTTCCATAATATGCAAGAAAACGACGAAGAGTAATTTTATCTTCGGTGTAGAATATAAGAAGAGGATGGATTTTTAGAATCCATCCTCTTTTATTTTATTCATTATATTAGCTGGTGACCTTTTTGCTAGTAATTCGTTTCTCATATAATCCATATAAGGGTGTATATGATCGAAAAAACGATAATATCCAGTACACAGATAATTTATTGGTTCTCCGCTAGTCTTATCTATTCTGTTTTTAGGACATTCACCCCGACAGGCAAATAGATATTTACATTGTTTGCATTTGGTAGACAATGACAAAGATTTATCTACTCCGAACTGTTGTTGTTGAGAAGAGTACATCATTTCGGTTAAAGTCTGATAATGAATATTACCCAATTTATATTGAGGATGGACAAAATGATCGCAGCTATATACATCTCCATTGAATTCCATCACTCCGGCATGCCCACAATTTTCAGCAAAAATACATGTACCGGGTGCAACTCCCATCCAATTAGCTAATGCTGCATCAAAATATTGTACAAAGAACTGTCCGACATCATTTCGTACCCACTCATCAAATATACGAATCAAAAAAGAACCCCACTTGTCCGATGGAACACTCCATTCGGCTATTTTTCCATCTGCTGCTTTTTCTACAATAGGACTAAATTGAATATAATGTGCATCAATACTTTTGAAGAAATGATAAAATTCTAATGGATAATCAACATTGTAACTATTGACAACTCCCATTATATTATATTCAACCCCATATTTCTGGAGTAACTCTACGCCACGCATCACTTTGTCAAATGTTGGTGCACCAGATCGAGTCAAGCGATATTTATTGTGCATCCGTTGAGTACCATCTACTGAAATGCCTATTAAAAAATTATTTTCTTTAAAGAAATGACACCATTCATCAGTAAGTAATGTTCCATTGGTTTGCAAGGTATTATATACAATATGTCCCCGCTTGTATTGATTTTGTAGAGCAATGGCTTTTTTATAGAATTGAATATCCCGAAGCAAAGGTTCCCCCCCATGCCATGTAAACATTACCTGATGCATAGTCTGCACATTAAGATATTGTTGCACAAACTGTTCTAACAGTGCATCACTCATTTGAAAGTTAGATACCTGATCGGAATAGAGCAACTTCTTATCCAAATAGTAACAATACTTACAGTCCAGATTGCAAACGGCTCCAACCGGCTTTAGCATCACATAAAGAGGATGGGCAAAGGGTGCAGCAGAATTAAAATTCATCAACTTTCAAATCTCTCCTATATTTTTCTAATACAGATTGTAAGTGCTGTGTTACTTCTTCATATCCAGGTTGTCCATACAAATTGTTCAATTCGTTCGGGTCATTCTGCAAATCATACAATTCATTACAATCAACTGCTTGATCGTCTTTCATCTGCCCTTCGCCATAAAAATGAATCAATTTGTAACGATCTGTCCTAACACCATCATGCTTGCGGACATCATGAATGGCCGGATAGTCATAATAATGATAGTATAAGTCTTTTCGCCAATCGGTCGGCTTTTCTCCCGTAAATAAAGGCTCTAATGAAGTTCCACTCATTTCTTGAGGCTTATTAATACCTGCCATCGAGAGATATGTAGGGGCATAATCAATATTTTGAACTAATGCATTGCTTACAGTTCCTCCTTTTATTGTTTTGGGATAACGGATTATCAACGGTGTCCTAAAAGATTCTTCGTACATAAAACGTTTGTCAAACCACCCATGTTCTCCCATATAGAAGCCCTGATCGGATGTATACACTATAATAGTATTGTCCAAAAGCCCTTCTTTTTCTAAATAATCAATTAAGCGTCCTACTTCGTCATCTATTGTTTTGATGCAACGCAAATAATCCCTAAGATAACGCTGATATTTCCAGTTAAGCAGTTCTTCTCCTTTTAGATCTGATTCTATAAATCGTTTATTAGATGGGGCATATGCTTTTTCCCATGCTGATCGTTGTTCCGGAGACATTCGTTTTAACGAATATTCGAGTCCTTGCGCACTCCACTCTTCATTATATGGATAAACATCTTTCAGCTCGTTCAGTTTAAGATCATAAACCATCGTCATTGTTTTGTCTATTGTCATATCCTGCGTATGTGCAGGAGAACAACGGGTTGAATAATCGTCATGAAATGTAGACGGTTTTGGAAATTCAACATCTTCATACAGATGCAAATATTTTTCTTCGGGCATCCAGTTTCTATGAGGAGCTTTATGATGGACTAACAGGCAGAATGGTTTATTTTTATTTCGATGTTCTAAAAAATCGATTGAGTGATCTGTTGTCAATTTGGTAGCATATCCTTCTTCACGGATATATTTTCCATGCGACTCTTTGCTTCTAAATTCAGGATTGTAATATTCTCCCTGATCCCAAAGAATATGAAAAGAATCGAATCCTTTAGGTTCACACTGTATATGCCACTTTCCGACTACGGCTGTCTGGTAGCCTGCTTTTTGCAAAAGCTCGGAAAAAAATATTTTAGTGCTGTCAATACCTTTTCCTAGTTGCCGTTGTCCGTTCTGATGGCTATACAATCCTGTCATCAGGCAGGCACGGCTGGGTGTTGACAAAGAGTTTTCGACAAAGGCTTGTTCAAACAGGATACCTTCATTTGCCAATCTATCCAAATTAGGTGTTGGGGCTAGTTTAGAAATAGGATGCCCATATGCACTAATAGTCTGAAATGAATGGTCATCTGTCATAATATGAATAATATTAGGACGCTGATCTGTATTCGCTTTCTTAGTTTGAGCACTTGCTGATGTTCCTATCATTGCCAATGGAACTACAATCAGGTAAAATTCATTTGATTTTTTCATGATAAAATTAAGTCGGTATTAGAGATCGTCTAAATTAATGCTTTTGGTAAAAAGATACAAATATCTTTTACTCTTTAAGTTTTCATAGGGTATAAGACTCCTTCCCACAGATATTAACAATACGTAATAAGACACTCTAAAGTTGTACCTGTATTACAGATTATCAAAAAGTTTTAAGTAAGTTTGTAAATATCCAATTAGCTTATGAAACGTATTAACACCATATTATTTCTCTGTTCGTTTGTTTGCTTAATTTCTGCGCAAGCATATAGGACTCAACCTGTTTCGCCAGAAATATATACTATACAAGTAAATGCAAATGGAGATTGGAGTCGTCTCCCCCTTATCAATCTGAATGGTAATGATTATATCCAGATTAGCTTTGACAGATTATCAGACAATTCATTCAACCGCCTTAGATACCGTATCATACTATGTGATGCTTCATGGAAAGCCAATAAAGAGATGTCTGAGATCGACTATCTTGATGGTTTTAACGATAACCTGATCGATGATTATGCTCCTTCGATAAATACATCTATAGAATACACCCACTTCAATGTTAATGTACCCAATAGGGATATTAACTTTAAATTGTCAGGAAACTATGTAATGGAGGTATACGAAGAAGACGAGCCAGATAAAACATTATTAACGGCTTGTTTCTCGGTACTTAGCTCTCAATTGAATATTGGATCCTCTGTTTCGTCAATCACAGATATTGACTCTAACAAAGGACACCAGCAACTATCCGTCACAATTCATCATCCCAATTTGAATATAAGAGACCCATATTCTGACCTCAAAGTATTTGTTCAGCAAAACAATAGGATAGACAATGAAAGACAATTAATAAAACCCAGCTTTATCGGGGGAAACAAGATAACTTATGAACATAACCGTGACCTTATTTTTGAAGGTGGAAACGAGTACAGGCGATTCGAGACATCTAGTTATAGATATAATGGAATGAATGTGGCTCATATAGAGTATAATCGTCCCGGTTATTCGATGTATATCACGCCAGATCGGGTTCGGGCAGATCGGGCATATAGTTATGATCAGGATCAGAACGGAAGATTCATAGTAAGGAATAAAGAAAGTAACAACCAAAATACTGAAGCTGATTATTTCACCACTTATTTTACATTAGCTGTAGATGAACCCTTGAAAGAAAGTATTTACCTGAATGGTAATTTTACTAATAATACTTTTACAGATGAATATAAAATGAAATATGACCTAGAAAAAGGTGAGTATCAGCTCTCCCTCCTTCTGAAACAAGGATTGTATAATTATCAATACCTGACACAGACTGCACCCAATAAATATACACCTGCTATAATAGAAGGCAATCATTACGAAACAGAAAACGAATATTCCATATATGTTTACTATCGTCCTGTTGGTCAACGATATGATAGTCTTATTGGATTTACCACAATTTATTCCAGAGCTAAATAATAGTCATATTCATTCTTGCATAGAATAAAAAATAATCTCTAAATATTCTTAATAGCTCAAATATTATGAAATATAGGAAGAGTTCAGGTCTACTTTAAAGACTTTTTTTAATATTTTTGTACTTCTAAAATATTTCAGATATAAAACGGTTTAAAAAAATATTCCTCACCTTTTTTGGTATAATCTGTGGGCTGATTGTACTGATATTTGGATTGCTAAATATACCGGCAGTACAGGAGTCTGTAAAAGAAAAAATAGTAGCAGAATTAGAAGCGAAATTGGGTACTAATGTCGAGATCGGCAGACTTCACTTCATGCCTTTCAGTACTATTGAGCTCAATGATGTATATCTGTATGGGCAAACTAATGAAAAAATATTAGTTGCAGAAAAATTATCTGCCAGCATAGACCTTTTTGCCCTCGTCCAGAAAGAAGTAATAATTACTTCTGCATGGCTTTCGGATTTTGAAGTACATTTATCGAAAGAAACAAGCAATTCCCCCCTCAATATACAATATATCATAGAGGCATTTAAATCTCAAGATGACAAACCCAAAACACAGATTGACATAAAGTTGAGTTCGATTAATATTTCGAATGGTCAATTCTTCTATGATATAAAAGATAAACCTCAGAATAAAAACAAGCACTTCGATGCCAATCATATACATGTATCTGAACTTAATGCCAAATTAGCACTAAAATCATTAAAACCAGATTCTTTAAATATCCAGATAAAAAAGATAAATTTAAAAGAACAATGTGGGCTCGAAATATCAAACCTTACTTGCCGACTTATTACTCAAAACAAAAAGGCTTCTCTCAAAGGTTTCAGGTTAGATATGCCATCCTCATACCTAGAACTTGACAAATGTGATCTCGATCTAAGTCAAGCTAAAGACACAGGCAATCTGATCAATTATATTGAAGCCGAATGTATTATCTCACCATCTTACATAGCACCTAAAGATATTGCAGCATTTGTTCCTGCCCTTAAATATTTTAATGATAATATCACATTACAAGGAAAAATATCAGGAAATATAGATGATATAAAAGTTGATAATTTATCATTAGATATGGGCAACAAAATACATCTTGTATCGAATACCGAAATTAAAGATGTAAGGGATAAAGATAAGATGTATATACTTGGCAGCATAGACGACCTAACGATAACAAACGATGGCCTTCAAGTACTGGCAAATAATTTTTCAGATAAAAATAAAGAATTACCGCAGCAGATTAAAAATCTAGGTAAAATATCTTTCGAAGGAGATATATCCGGCTATCTGAAAGAATTAGTTGCATTTGGTAGCCTCGAAACTGATCTTGGTATTATAAAAACAGATGTATTATTCGGATTTAACCCGACTCCGGATATCAAATCTTATGCAAGAGGAAAAGTATATACTTCCGATGTCAACCTGGGTAAACTAATCAATAATAAGGATTTTCAAAAAGTTGCTTTAGATATATCGGTCGACCTAAAAAACACTAAAGGTGGTAAACTGACCGGAAGTACGGACGGAATAATACATGAATTAGATTATAAGGGCTACACCTACAAAGATATAAGTTTCGATACCAGTTATGATGGTTTACGTGTAGAGGGAAACGTAGACATAGATACCCCTAACGGTTATTTAAATATTGATGGATTATTTGATTTGTCAGACAAAAACAATCCTGAACTTAATTTTGTAGCAAGAGGGGGAAATATAGAACTGGATGACTTAGGAATTGCTAAACAGCTTAAAAATTCAGATCTATCTTTTATACTAAGAGCAAATTTCAAAGGAAAGAATATAGATGAAGCACAAGGTACACTATCAATAGATTCTCTTTACTTTGTCAGGGAAGATAAATCTTTTGAAATGAATAAATTCCGAATTGAAGCGTTCGGGGAATCTGCAAACCGGACATTAACTATCTCGTCCGACATTATCAATGGTAAAGTTCTGGGTGCCTATTCTTTTATGACTATAGCCAACAGCATCCAGCAAACACTAAGACCTTATCTTCCGGCACTAATAAAAGAGCCTAAGAAAAAAAAGCCTGACGAAAAAGACAACAATATGACATTCGATTTTCAGATAAATAATACTGAGAACTTAAGTAATATTCTGAATCTCCCTGTCACAGTACTAAATCAAGCCAAAATTGTTGGTTTTTATAATAATATACAAGATAAATTCAAAATTGAAATTTTCACTCCTGCTATCAAAGCCGGAGGAACAAATATCAAATCAGGATACGTTCTTGCAGAAAATCCGAATGATCAGATTGATACCAAAATCAACTTTTTGACCATTGGTAAGAATGATGTAACGAATGATATTTCGATCAATCTGACAACGGTAAATAATCTAATTAATACAAATGTATCCTTCACAAATGATGGAAAGCAGAAAGCAAAGGGTGCATTTGCTATTTCAACTCTTTTTAGTAAAGAAGAAAAAGACCCATTAAAAATAGATATTGGAATGTTGCCAAGTGAACTGCTGCTGAACAATGCTACTTGGAAAATGACTAAATCTCATATTCAAATATCAGAAGGTATAGTTAGTGTTGACGACTTTTCGATATTCAACGAAGATGGAAGCCAAGAGATAAGAATAAATGGAAAATACTCAGCTAATAATCCTTCCGATATATTAAAAACGGAGATAAAAAATATCAACCTAGAATATATCTTTCAGACATTGGCTATAGATGTACTCAAGTTTGGAGGTAGTGCTACAGGAAACGTATTTCTTTCTACAATTGAGAAAAAACCTTATGCCAATACAAATTTGGAAATAAAAGATTTTAAATTTAATGGAACTACACTCGGGCGTTTAAACCTATTTAGTGAGCTTGATGATGAAACTAATAAAGTTATACTAGCTGGAAAAATAACGAGTAAAGAAGAGAAAGAAACAAAAGTTGAAGGCTTTTTAGATCCAATCAATCAGAAACTATCTATCAATTTCGATGCAGATAGTCTCGACATTGGTTTTCTACATACTTATGCAGAATCTATATTCAATAATGTGAGCGGAAGAGGAACAGGTAAAGTCCACTTGTTTGGGAACTTTTCAAAAGTAACAGTAGAAGGCAAAGCATTCATTGAAAATGGGAATATTGGTATATCGTTCCTCAATACAAATTATTCATTTAGCGATACCGTATATTTGAAACCAGACTTGATTTATTTTAATAATATTCTCTTTACCGACCAATATAAAAATACAGCAGTAGGTAGCGGCAAGGTCGCCCATGATTTGTTTACAAACTTCATGTACCATGTTGACCTATCTGCCGATAATTTCCTTGTCTATAATGCTACGGCTAAACAGAATCCGCTGTTTTATGGGAGGGTGTTCGGTAGTGGTAAAGGGAGCATCGGTGGAGATGAAAGTGGAGTCGATATAGATATCAGTATGCGCACAGAGAAAAATTCGGAAGTGCATATGAATTTTATGGAAGATGTTGTTAATGAATATTCATTTATTACATATAAAGACAAAGCAGTAAAAGATACTGTACAGACAGCCGAACGCCCTCGAATCAATCCGATACAAACATCTTCGGGGATGGCTATCAATATGAATTTTTATATTGATGCAACACCTGATGCAACAGTCAATTTACTAATGGATCCTGTAGGAGGAGATGTCCTAAAAGGATCAGGAAGCGGAATGATGCAATTCTCGTGGACAAATAATGCTGCTCCACGCCTATATGGAACATATAATATAAACCGGGGAAGTTATAATTTCACATTCCAACGGTTAGCCGAGCGTAACTTCGTGATTCAAGATGGTAGTAGTGTTCAGTTTAGAGGAGATCCTTTTGAAGCAACATTGGACGTAAGTGCAATTTATAAAGTAACAGCCAGCTTGAATGACTTGGACAGAACGTTGGCCAAATCGACCGGGCAAACAACCGTTCCTGTCAATTGCATATTGAACCTGTCCGGACCATTACGCCATCCGGCGGTTAAGCTTGATATTGCTTTCCCTAGTACAGACCCTGAGGTTGAACGACAAGTAAAAAGTTTGATCAATACTGAAGATATGATAAACAGGCAAGTAACATACTTACTGCTTTTATCTAAATTCTACACACCTAGCTATGCCGATACAGATCGTAAAACTTCTGATTTTGCTGCTGTTGCGTCTGCAACATTATCAAATCAGCTGACCAAAATAGTTAGCCACATAGACAACAGATGGCATCTGGGAACAAATATACGGACTAGCGATGCCGGATTTACGAGTACTGAGGTTGAGCTTATCCTCTCCAGCCAACTGTTAAATGACAGGCTCTTGATCAACGGAAATTTCGGTTACAGAGATGATCCTGATATTCAACGTGATGCATTGATCGGCGATGTTGATCTCGAACTATTACTTAATAACTCAGGAAGCTGGCGTATAAAAGCGTATAACCATTATAATGAAAAATTCTATTATACTGAAAATGCAACTCAAACGCAAGGTGTTGGGATCATGTATAAAAAAGACTTTGACAAGTTAGAAGATTTATTCAAAAAGCCTAAGCCGAGAAATACGCGGAAAGATTCTGCAACTCACATTGTTCCTGATTCGTTAAAAAAAGGCAGTCCTCTAAGTCCATTTATTAAGCTAAAAAAATGATACTTGATGACGATATAAAAAGTTTTGTGAAAGAACATGAAGAAGATGATATTCGAGTTCTTGCACTTCAAGCAAAACGTTATCCAAATATCGATATGCCTTTGGCAATACAACAAATTGCCGGGAAAAAAGCTTCTAAAAATAAAATTCCCAGTTGGTATCTAAACGAGGACATTATCTATCCGAAACATTTATCGATGGAACAATGTTCGTCTGAACCAACAGCACTATATAAAGCTAGTTTAATGAAAGGGAAAACAATGGTCGATCTTACTGGTGGATTGGGAATAGATTTTGCATTCTTATCTAAACACTTCGAACGGGCAACATATATCGAACAACAGGAGGAACTGGTCGATATAGCTCAACATAATTTTGAAGTACTCGGCTTGAACAATACAACAACAATTAATGCTGATGCTGTAACATACTTGGAACAGATGCAGCCAGTCGATTTAATATATATTGACCCGGCAAGACGCAATTCGTCCGGAAAGAAAACAGTATTGATAGAAGATTGTACGCCTAACATTATAGAATTGGAATCTCTGCTGGAGCAAAAGGCAAACACAGTAATAGTCAAACTATCGCCAATGTTAGATATATCGCTAGCTACAAAATCACTACATAATATATCAGATATACATATTATAAGTCATCATAACGAGTGTAAAGAGTTGTTGTTTATCAAAAACAAAGAAGCTAAAGATACCCTCCTGCATTGTGCAAATATTACAAATTTAAAAACTGATCTCTTTTCTTTTTATAAAAAAGATGAAGAACAAATAACAATCAATTATACAACACAACTTGAGCAATACTTATACGAACCGAATACGTCTATTATCAAAGCCGGAGCTTACAAAAGTATAGCAACGCGCTATCCGGTTCAGAAGCTACACCCTAGTAGCCATCTATATACCTCAAACGAGATTATAAACGATTTTCCGGGACGCAGATTTACTATAATGAGCATTTCAGGATTGAATAAGAATGAACTGAAAGCACAGTTGACCGGTATAGATCAGGCGAATATAACTGTCCGTAATTTTCCCATATCTGTAGAAGAAATACGGAAACGAACTAAGCTGAAAGATGGTGGGGATATCTATATTTTTGCAACCACCTTAGCCAATGACAAAAAATATTTAGTCATTTGTAAAAAAATTTAAAAATAATAAATACCTTTGAAATCAGATCAGAAACAATACTCTATTAACCTTAAATAGATTTCCTTATGACAAATAAAGCAAATAGCAGACTACTCTCCCTTGATGTATTAAGAGGTATTACTATTGCCGGAATGATTATGGTAAATAATCCCGGATCATGGAGCTCTGTGTATGCACCACTCAGACATGCAGAATGGAATGGGTTAACCCCAACTGATCTGGTATTTCCTTTCTTTATGTTTATAATGGGAATATCAACTTATATATCGCTTCGCAAATTCAATTTCGAATTTAGCAAACCCACACTTTTGAAGATACTGAAACGGACATTAGTCATATTTCTTATCGGGTTAGGGCTAGCATGGCTAGGGATATCATTTCGAACATACCATTCTTTAGGCAACGAAAATATAGGAATATTCGAACGTTTTATCAAATCAATTACAAGTTTTGAACATATCCGAATATTAGGAGTCATGCAACGTTTGGCTCTCACTTATGGTATAACCTCAATCATTGCTATTTTAGTCAAACATCGGTATATCCCTTATATCATTATTGTTACACTTATCGGTTACTTCTTGCTGCTTCTCTTTGGTAATGGATTCGAATTCAGTGAAAGTAATATTGTATCTGTTATCGACAAAGCTATATTAGGTGTAAACCATATGTATACAGACAATGGTGTCAAACTAGACCCGGAAGGATTAATCAGTACAATACCAGCTATCTGCCATGTATTAATAGGATTCTATTGTGGAAAAATTCTGTTCAGTACAAAAGACAATAATGAACGTATATCACATTTGTTTATCATCGGAGCCATACTTACATTTGCAGGGTTCTTACTTAGTTATGGTTGCCCTGTCAATAAAAAGATATGGACACCAACTTTTGTCTTAGCAACTTGTGGTTTGGCTTCTACTCTATTAGCTTTACTCATCTGGATAATAGATATAAAAGGATATAGTCGTTGGAGCGTATTCTTCGAATCGTTTGGTGTTAATCCACTTTTCATATATGTTGCTGCCGGAGTATGTGCTACCCTATTTGGCGGAATCCTGTTTCCATACAATGATGGGACAATCAGTATACAGGGTTTCGTTTACAGTATCTGTTTGCAACCCTATTTGGGCGACTATCTGGGATCGTGGGGCTATTCACTATTATTTGTTGGGCTTATGTGGGCAATAGGTAACATATTGTATAAAAAGCATATATATATCAAAATATAGAAAACCTATTTTCGTCCAAAATCGGCAGGGATTTCTCCCCATTTATCTGTTTCCCATTTGATAATTTGTGTGGTAAATGAATTTTCACGCAGCCATTTTTCGGCACGCTCTATCATATAGAACAGGGAAGCATTTTCGGGAACACGTTCCAATTTGGTTTTGCACTTTTTTTCCTTAATCCATTTTATTGCATTGCGGCTGTCCGAATAGATCGGGATTGTTGACCCTTTCTGTTTGAGTAAAGCCAAACCGTGTACCAAAGCCAAAAATTCACCGATATTGTTAGTACCCATTTCGAACGGTCCTTGATGGAATACTTGTTCGCCGGTTTTGACATACACACCTCTATATTCTACCAATCCGGGATTGCCACTACAAGCAGCATCTACGGCAAGACTATCTTTTACAATGAGGGGATTATCTGCTATAGATTGCTGAGGAGTCTTCTTTTTTTCAGCATTTTTACCGACATACGCCCAAGGACTTTCATTAAATGCACGGTTAGCATCATCAAGCGACGGAAACGATTTGTAAATAGCTCCATCGTAACCTTCTACCTGTGCCTTGCATTCGTCCCATGTTTTATAGACTCCCGGTTTAACACCATTCCAAACTGTATAAAATTTTTTCTTAGCCACAAACTATATTTTATTCTTCGGCATTAAAATTACGATAAAATACCGAAACTGTAAAGTTACATAAACAACAGATCTTTTCAACAAGGAGTTAATTATTGTATAAGATTACTACCGAATTGTTATCTATTTTCTATTTGTTCTTTAACAATCTTATAGATTTCTCTCATTTCTTCTTTAGACAAAGCACTTAAAGTTATCAAGGCTTCTCGTCCTGCTCTTGTTTCAATTTCCAGATACCGACCTGTCCAAAAACTATCTTTTATATATATATCCATAATTCTAGAATAAGGTATAAATACGAGGGGGGTCATATCAAAAGCAACTCTATCAAGCTTTGTACCTCTTTCAGGAATCTTTTTAAAATAGATTCCTTTTTTATCTAGTTTCGCCCGTATGATCTTATTTCTATATTTTAGAAAAATATATCCCACGGCAATAAATCCGATTTTGAACAACAATAATAAAAATGAACCTATAAAATTTCCGACATTATCGAAATCAAGAACCATAGATTGAAAATTGTCTGTAAAAGACCGATCTGGATCGAAACCAATAAAGAAAAGAGAAATCCCCATTATTAGAAATATTAATCCACAAAAAACAGATCTAAAACTTGACAAATAATAATTCTTAGTTTGCATTAATTCATTATTTTACAATATATGTTTGTGTTACTTTATATTAGTTTTGAGCCTATTTTTCAATAGGCTGGAAACGATTTATAAATAACCTTCTAACTGTGCCTTGCACTCATCCCATGTTTTATAAACTCACGGTTTTAACACCATACTAAACTGTACATTTTCTTTCTGAACCACAAACTATATTTTATTTTTCGGTACTAAAATTACTATAAAATACCGAAATTGTAAAGTTACATAAACAACATATCTTTTTCTTCGAACAATGTACTATCTGTTGCAGCCCAATCCCCATTCTTTCTGACATAATCAATTACCCACTCTTTTTCTGATAGCGTTTTTGTATTTTCATAATCTTCATCAAAAACTCCATCTTCGAGCTGATAACTTATCCTCAACGTATCACCACCTATTATTTGCATGCTATTTGTGCACAAAGAAGAGTATTGTGCATCTATTCCACCTGAATAAATCGAACTATATATAGGAGAACCTATATTATGTATATCTTTAAACAAATAAAATCCACTTGCACCAAAAGCAGTTCCATGCCCGATTACTGTTTCTACATAATAATAATCACCTTCTGCTCTTAAACTATTTGCTATAGCACCTGCACTACTCCAAAAGCTCGATAAAGATTCGCCTACATCAAACGTTCCATCGGATGGATTGAAAGAAACTAATGTATTTGTATCCCACTCTACAGTATCATATGCTATCAAAACTGCAATATACCGACCTGCTTTCTTATCTTTCATGTATTTACCTGTAATAGAATCACCTGACAACAAATAGTGTAGTCGATCCAGATCAATATCGGGCTTAATAAGCATCATATCTTCTATTGATAAATAACCAGAATCGCCTACAAAAATAGTATTTAATGGATAGGATATATTCTTGTTGGAACACGAAAAAAAGAATAAGAGACAAGGGAAGCAAATACAAATAAAGGAAAACTTTCGGATCATAATTACTATGTATAATATCAATGGGATATCGAAGATAGGCAAAATAATATGTTTATTTCAATATTAAAGAACATTGAAAGATAAAATACAATATAGATTTTGTATAGTAATTAATCAGTATATGAGATTGGGTGCTACTTCATTTTATAAAAACACACATCCGAACAACTTCTCAAAATAAATAAACCTGACTACTGTCTATTCAGAAAGAAAGATGTATTTTTGTATTCTTAAAAACTAAGTGAAGAAAAGATTTTAGAGATATGCTAAAGAAAATAGACCAGCTCCTTGCTGAAATAGAAAACCTAAAAGCTAGCAAAGCTGACGAAATAGAAGCTATTCGTATAAAATACCTAAGTAAGAAGGGTGAAGTATCGGCATTGATGAATGATTTCAGAAATGTTGCTGCTGAAGAGAAACGTGAAGTCGGGATGCGTCTTAATATTCTGAAAGAAAAAGCACAAGAACGTATCAACCAGTTGAAAGAATCGCTTGATAATAATCAGGGGAGCGATGATTCTATTGACTTGACACGGACATCCTACCCTATCCCGTTAGGAACTCGCCATCCACTATCTCTTGTCAAAAAAGAAATTTGCGATATATTTAAACGTCTAGGTTTCTCTATTGCCGAAGGCCCTGAAATAGAAGATGATTGGCATGTATTTTCGTCACTAAACTTTGCCGACGATCATCCGGCACGTGATATGCAAGATACCTTTTTTATTGCACATGACCCACAGGTAGTACTGCGTACACATACATCGTCCGTACAAACACGTGTGATGGAGAAACAACAACCTCCTATACGTATCATCTGCCCGGGCCGAGTATATCGGAATGAAGCTATTTCGTACCGTGCACACTGTTTCTTCCATCAGGTAGAAGCCCTTTATATAGATAAGAACGTATCATTTGCCGATCTGAAACAAGTATTACTATTTTTTGCTAAAGAAATGTTTGGTGCTGATACAAAAATACGTCTTCGCCCATCGTATTTCCCATTTACAGAACCTAGTGCAGAAATGGATATTTCATGTAATATATGTGGAGGTAAAGGTTGTCCATTCTGTAAACACACCGGATGGGTGGAAATTTTAGGCTGTGGAATGGTAGATCCTAATGTTTTAGAGAATTGTGGGATAGATAGTAAAGTATATTCCGGATATGCTTTAGGAATGGGAATTGAGCGTATAACGAACTTGAAATTCAGAGTGAAAGATTTACGGATGTTCTCTGAAAATGATAAACGTTTCCTCGAACAGTTTAAGGATGTACATTAGTATAATATGAAAATATCGACTTTTTTCAAATACACTATAGTTGCAGGAATAATAAGTTGTTATTATTCCTGCAATAGTAATAGCCAACAGGCAAATAAATCTGATGCGCCAACGGCAAAAGAGGAAGCTTCAGAATCTGTTATAGATCTGGATAAAAACTACTCATATAAAAATTATGAGATTATACCTTATCAACAATACAGCAACAAAGAAGCTATACCATTCAATATTGGTGACGACCTGATTGCTTTATTTATAATAGAAGAAAGTTATGGCTCGCTAATAGAAACTAAAGTGTTGTCTGTAAAAGATAAAACAGATGAAATAACAGGAGAGCCGATTGCAGAACCTATCTTTGAGGGAAATGAAGGAAATAATTATATATATGATTATCTATTTAAAGGATTGAAACAATATAGCCAAGCAGCTATTGATTGTTATCAGTTTTATAATAGCGATGAATGGTATGCCGAATATAAAATAAATATAGACTACAATCAAAAAATGCATTACAATCTGAAATTGGATAATGTATCGAACAATAAGTCTTTACTCATTTTATCATCCGAAGGCAAAAGTGAAACATTACTAGAATTACCTATTGGGGCAAAACCGGATGGAAAGGTCTACCCTCAACTATTTAATGACATAGATGGTGATGACAAGCCCGATTTGATTATGTATTATTATACAGAATCGACCAATCAGGTAATTGAACACACTCTGTTATTCCTATCTTCAGAAGCTGACGAAAACTCTTTCTTAAAACTGGTTTCTATTTATGTGACCAAGAAAGAGAAAAAATAATAAAACATCCATTTGTAAGATATAACTCTTATTTTGGCTAATAGCTATGATAGATATTATCGTAAAAAAATTTATAGATAATAATGGTTTACTAAACCAAGAGCAACCGATTATTATTGGAATCAGTGGTGGGGCGGACTCTGTCGCATTGCTCGATATTCTCTATCGGACAGGCTATAAGTGCATTGCTGCACATTGCAATTTCCACCTGCGAGACGAAGAATCTAATCGTGATGCTCTTTTTGTAGAAGAGTTATGTAAGACATATAATATTGTATTAGAAAGTATCAATTTTGATACAACTAATTATGCTGCCGATCAATCTATTTCTATAGAAATGGCAGCACGTGAACTGCGTTACAATTGGTTTGAACAATTGAGACAAAAACACAGTGCACAAGCCATTAGTGTAGCCCATCATCAAGACGATTCGGTCGAAACTGTTTTATTAAATTTAATCAGGGGAACTGGAATAAGAGGCCTGACTGGAATAGCTGCTAAAAATGAATATATTGTACGACCTCTTTTATGTGTAACCCGTAACGAAATAATAGAATATTTAGATAAGAGGCAACTTTCGTATGTAGAGGATAGCACGAATAACGAAGATATTTATAGCCGGAATAAAATAAGGCTCAATGTAATTCCCTTGCTAGAAACAATTAACCCCTCTGCTAAAAATTCAATAAATAAAACAGCTGGCTATTTAATGCAAGTAGAGCGAATCTACTTGAAATATATCAATGAGGCAAAGGCAGAAATATTAAATGATAGAAAAATAAATATCCCTAAATTACTAACATACGATGAGCCTAAGGCTATTCTGTTCGAAATATTATCATCTTATCACTTCAACTCTGCAACTATTGATGAAATATATGAGGCTATAGAAGGGATATCTGGAAAAGTGTTCTATTCTGAAACACACAGATTATTAAAAGACCGGGAATACCTCATCATAGACGAGAAAAAAGAACAAGCTGAAAAAGATTCATTTACGATAGATGAATCCGACTCTTGTATAGAATATCCATTGAACGCAAAAATAGAAGTAATTGAAAAATCCCCAAGTTTTGAGATGGAAAGAAACGCATCTGTACTATACTTGGATAAGGATAAGATAAGCTACCCACTAACCTTACGGCATTGGCAACAAGGAGATTGGTTTATTCCTCTAGGTATGAGTGGAAAGAAAAAAATAAGTGATTACTTCTCTGACCAAAAATATAGCCTATTCGATAAAGAAAATATATGGTTACTCTGTTCTGGTAATGATATAGTATGGGTTGTCGGAAAACGAGGTGACAATAGATACAAAATCACAGACACAACCTCACATATCATCAAAATATCTTTGATATAAAAATCCGATCAGTTGCAAGCATCACAAATGCATAACTCACGCCCTTCTATTTGGATTGTAGTATGTTTTATTCCAAAGTCTTTATCAATCTTACTCTTAGCTTTTTCTAAGATCACATCTCTATCTGAATCTGTCTGTACTCTCAAATGAACTGTCATTGCCGGAAAATCGGAAGTTATCATCCAGATATGTAAATCGTGTACATCTTCTACTCCATCTATCGAACGCAACATATTTATTATCTGAGTCGAATCGATATCCTTCGGTTTAGCCTCCATTAAAATATTTACGGACTCTTTCAGAACATTCCATCCACTATAGAGTACCAAAACTGAAACAATCATACTAGCTATCGGATCAGCTATATTCCATCCAAAAAGCATTATTAATATAGCAGCAATAATTGCCCCAACAGACCCTAACAAGTCGCCCAAGACATGCATAAAAGCACTGCGGACATTCAGATTTTCTTTAGTAGAACCTTGCGAATGTAAAATCCATGCTACTACAATATTAATCAGCAAACCTATAACTGATATAATCATCATACCTCCACCTATTACATGAGGCGGTTCGGAAATACGTTCAATCGCTTCTTTCAGAATATATACAGATAATAGAATAAGAACAACACCATTCAGCAAAGCAGCCAAAATCTCAAATCGCTTATATCCATACGTTTTAGAAGGAGTTGCAGCCCTTGCTCCAAATACAAGTGCACTCAGACTAAGTCCCAATGCCACAGCATCACTGAGCATATGTCCTGCATCGGAAATTAAAGCAAGACTATTCGTCAGAAAGCCTCCTACAAATTCGACCAACATATAAGTAGCTATCAGAACAAAACTTATTGTCAGTGCTTTTTTGTTCGCATTATGATTATGGTTATGCCCGTGTGAATGAGAATGATTATGGGTATGTTGTTCCTTATTATGATTGTGTTCCATTTTATTTAAAATTAAAAAAGCAGAAGTAAAGATAAAACCTTTTCTCCTGCTTTCCATATATTTTTATATCTGTTTTTCTAATCAGCGTTCATAGACACCAGAAACTCTTCATTGTTTACAGTTTTTCTAAGTCTACTTTCCAAAAACTGCATAGCTTCTACCGAATTCATATCGGACAAGAAGTTGCGAAGTACCCACATACGGCTCAATGTATCTTTATCTAGTAACAGATCATCACGACGCGTACTTGAAGAAATAATATCCACAGCAGGGAAGATACGCTTATTAGATAATTTTCTATCAAGCTGTAACTCCATATTACCTGTTCCTTTAAATTCTTCAAAGATTACATCATCCATTTTAGATCCTGTTTCGGTCAGTGCCGTTGCAATGATTGTCAACGAACCTCCATTTTCGATATTACGGGCTGCTCCGAAAAAGCGTTTCGGCTTATGAAGTGCATTTGCATCCACCCCTCCGGTCAATACTTTACCCGAAGCCGGTTGAACTGTATTATAGGCACGTGCCAAGCGAGTTATAGAATCTAGAAGGATAACAACGTCATGTCCACATTCTACCATTCGTTTTGCTTTATTCAGGACAATTTCGGCAATCTTTACATGACGGTCAGCAGGTTCATCAAATGTAGAAGCAATAACTTCTGCATTTACACTACGTTCCATATCTGTTACCTCTTCAGGACGTTCATCAATAAGAAGTACAATCATATATACTTCAGGATGATTGTCAGCAATGGAATTTGCAATATCTTTCAACAAAGTAGTTTTACCTGTTTTGGGTTGTGCCACAATCAGTCCCCTTTGCCCTTTACCAATCGGAGAGAATAAATCTACGACGCGACTAGACAAACTATCATTACGTCCTCTTGTCAATTGAAATTTCTCATTAGGAAACAACGGTTTAAGATGATCGAACGGAACACGGTCACGTACTTCTTCCGGTGTGCGTCCGTTTATTCTATCAACTTTTACCAATGGAAAGAATTTTTCCGATTCTTTTGGAGGACGTATAGGCCCTTCTACAATATCTCCGGTTTTTAATCCAAATAGACGAATCTGAGATTGAGATATATAAACATCATCCGGTGATGACATATAATTATAATCCGGTGAACGTAGGAAACCATATCCTTCTTGCATTATTTCTAATACTCCAGATGCTGAGAGAATACCTTCAAAATCAAATGTCTTCTCTTGTGTATTATTTTTCTGTTGGTTCTGATTTTGATTCTGGTTTTGAGCCTTCGTCTTTGCATTAATTGTAGGCTCGATTGGAAGTATTTCAACAGGAGCAACATCCTGATCAACTTCTAAAGGTGCTAATGCAGGCAATTCTGCAACTGGCACAGCTGGCTCCGCTTCTCTCTGCTTGCTAGAACGAAAAACTAACTGTGTAGGTTTCACTACTTGAGGTTTAGTTTCTGTAGCTGTGCTTTCTTTTGTTTCTTTATTAGCCGGTGCTCCATTATTTTTCTTAGAAAACACTTCTTTTGGCTTTACTTCTTCTTCTGATGAAGTAGTTTTTGTGGATGTTTGTTTGGGTGTTTCTTCAACAGGTGGCATTGCTTTCTTTTCAAGAATAACAGGGGCTTTAACCGGTTGATTAACTTTCTCAACTACATCTACTGGCTCTGTAACTGTTGCTACAGTATTTTTTTCTTCTACCTTGGCAGGTTTATTAGCAACAGGCTTTGCCGATTTACTTTTTTCTGTATATTTCTTTTTCTTCTGTTCTATCCGCTCTTCGCTCTGATAGCTCTCTGAATTTTTATTGCGGGCTTCCATTACAGCCTGCTCATCCAGAATTTTATAAACAAGCTCATCTTTTTTATAAGCATCAGGGCGTCTTATACCGAGCTCTTTTGCGATAGTTCTTAGTTCTATTGTAAGCTTTTCATTAAGCTCAAGAATGTTGTATATACGCATGTATAGTATGTAATAATTATTTATTTTTTTATTGAGTAAGTAGGAATTTATTTTACAGCCTTAGATATCTGAAAATAACTTAAGGGATAAAGTTATAATAAACAGCAAATTTTATTGAATTGTTAGTATTGTCAGATCACAATATCTTCCATCATCTTAATGATTATACATCCCAAGAATGCAATGCGAAAACTAATCACATCATAATTTGATAAATAACTTCAATTTATTATAGGAAACAACCAATCTCGAAAAGTTTGCTTGCAGGTATTTTTTGAAGTCAAACTATCAATTATTGTCCATAAGTTTTTAATAATATAATCTTCTGAAGTTTATTGACACTGTGTAACAAATGTAAAACAGTTTGGTGATAAACTGTTGCAAAGATAATAAAAGATATTAATCCTGCAATTTCTATTTCATTTATTAATATCAATTTTATTTAGGATTCGTTTTTTCTGACAATTTATATTTTATTAAGAAATGAAATGATAGTATATAACAAACAAATAATCAATAATATAAAATGAATATTTACCTTTTTCCCATTTGGAATATTTTTAATCTATACCCTATATTAAGGAACACAGCCAAACTTATCTTTCTTCATATTTTCACTTTTTCACAAGATTTGCCGACATAAAACCAGCCCACAAGTAGATATTGAAAATATAAATTTTAGTTTCTAAGATTACACCACTTGCCTTGTTCCGGAACTATAGACTATATATTATTAAGGAATCCGACAAAATTATAATGGTTTATCTAAGAACCGTCTTTTATAATACCCGAAGTGTTAATTAAAAGTATCAATTACAGGTTAGTATCTCTTTTTGTATCAAAAGTATTACTCACGACAACAGGTTAATTATCCTCCATTATATATGAGATATAAATGGTAAATATTGGAGCTAGATTATATGTCCTTATATACTAAATCGGCAGGCTTTTTAGAATAAAAGCCTGCCGGTATTCAATTTATTAGACTAAGTCTATTTCGCAAACTCTAATTTTCCCAATTTAGACCAGCCTCCACGCGTAAAATCGGGAATTTCGACCGGAGAGGAATTATTATCTAAAGATATCTGGGTCAACGGAATAAGACAACACCATTCTGCTAGGTCATAGACATCCATATCAAGAGGCAAACCATTTTGCAGACAATATATAAGACGGTAGTCCATAATAAAATCCATACCACCATGTCCTCCTACTTTCTTTGCTTTCTCTACCAAAGCCTCATCTACTATTGGATGGCGATATTTTTCCATTATTGCCTTTTTCACATCCTCAGGTAGAAAACTATGGGCAGATAAATTCTCATGATTGGCTGCTATAGCCGGATCTATCTCTCCCTGATCTAGTGCATACCCCTCTATCGGATATTTATTTGCAAATCCTTTCGTTCCTGTCAGTTGATACATTCGATTGTAAGGACGTGGAGAAGTTATGTTATGTTCTATCAGAATCGATTTTCCTTTTTCAGTACTTATCATTGTCATAGTATGGTCACCATTGCGAAAATCAGTTACTACTTCGCCTCTCTTTTCTTTCAAATAAGCAGGATTTCCAATTGGCTTAGTATCCATCGATACAAGATAATTCAGTTTATCACCACGGTGTATATTCATTGCCTGACATACCGGGCCTAAACCATGGGTAGGATATACATCGCCACGATGTGCTCTGTTATACTTCATACGCCAATCGTTCCAATACTCTTCCCAATAAGGCTGTAAACCATGTATATAAGCACCTTCTCCGTGAATTACGTCTCCCAATAATCCTTGCTGAACCATATTGAGTGTTGTCAGTTCAAAAAAGTCATACACACAATTTTCCAACATCATGCAGTGCTTACGCGTTTTTTCGGAAGTATCAACCAAATCCCAGATCTCGTCCATAGTCATTGCAGCAGGAACTTCAATCGCTACATGTTTGCCATCTCTCATGGCTTTAATCCCCATCTTTGCATGGCTTACCCAATCGGTAGCTATGTATATAAGATCAACATTGGGTAATTCTGTAACTTTCTGCCAAATATCTTCATTTCCATAAAATTCTTTAGCTTTGGGACGTCCGTGTTTTTCCAGAATTTTATTGGCAGCCTCTGTTCTTTCTTGCCTTATATCGCACAAGGCAACTACTTCCACTCCATCTATCTGCGACAGTCGTGATACGGCACCGGGGCCACGCATCCCCAGACCAATAAAAGCAACCCGAACTGTTGGAATAGGATCGCATTTCAGTAATAATACATCTTTTTGTTCCGCTGGGCGTAATGGAGTTTTAGTTTTAATCATCTCCTGTGCTGAAACATTTGGTGTTGAGAACAACAAGCAGCAAAAAAACAGGAATGATGAAAGGATAGTCTTTCTCATATTATATATTTATTTAAAGGTCTTTTCTCTATTATTTCTTAGATTTTTCAACCAGCCGTTCTACAACTGCACACATATCATTGTAATGTTCTTCCATAGATTGTAACAATTTGATTTGTGCACGTGTACGCACCAAGTTGTGAATCTCTGAATTTATCTTATAGTAGTTATCTCCATCAATATAATCCATCAAGAAGCGTAATGCCTGTTCGTAAGTTATATATTTGGCCGAAAATGCAATATATTTTATCTCGTTAGGAGTTAAAAATGAAACGGCCTGAGACAAATATCCTTTCGTATAGGCTTCGAACATATCCATCCGTAAATATACATTGTTCAAATTTTCATCATCTTCCACACTTGCATTAGCGTAGGAACGGATAGCATCGCCATAATCGTTCAGGCAGGTACTACTCAGTACTGTGTCGAGATCAATAACACACAGCACATCATTTGTTTGTTTATCGAAGAGTATATTGCTTATTTTAGTATCGTTATGAGTCACTCTAATAGGAATCTTACCTGATTCCACTTCGTGCCAAAAGGCGAGCATCTCTTCTCTACCCTTTTCTATTACATTAATTTCTTTCTGAACTTGCGATTTTCGACCTACAGGGTCTTTTTCGAGCACTTTATCCCACTGATCTAAGCGGAAACGAATATTATGAAATCCGGGAAGGATATCAGTCAAGGTGCCTTCCATATCGGACAACATAGCCTGAAACATCCCAATTCCTTTTCCCCCTTGCTCTGCCAATTCTAATGAATCGGCTTTGAGATAACTGACAGTATTGTCTATAAACAAACATGCTGTCCAATACTCTCCTTCGTTATCGATATAATACAACTTTCCCGAATTAGTTTTTATCAGGGTCAATGCTTCCCGTTCGGGATCGCCGCCAGCAGCTATTATTTTATTTTTCAGATGCGATTCTACTTTCAGAATATTCTCCATCATCGCAGGAATCTCTTTAAATATTTTCTTATTTTTTCGCTGAAGGATATAATCTGGTGAATCCCCTTGTGTTTTCAAAAGAAATGTATCATTTATAAGTCCATCGGTAAGTGGTTTTATCGTTTCTACAGTACCTTCGAATTGAAATTGTTTTGTGATATTAGCTAAAGGCATATTTTTATATATATTTATAAATTCAGGTTTTATTGGAATATTTTATCAGATAAGACACAATAAGCATCAACGATTTGCGTACTAAATTTATAGCTCTTCAAGATATTCTATAAATCAAAGAAGTTTCAATGGAATACAATTTAGTACTATTTTCAAAGATATTTATTTATTATCAAATCTAAAGGTATTTTTCAAACTTTCGATACTGCTATTTAAGTATTTTGATTATACAAATTAAATAAATTTAGAAACAATATCTTTCTCTGATGCCAACTTCATATTCATTCTTTTCAGTAACTTTGACCACAGAATAAAATTATGAATTACGATAAAAACGAAGATATAATACACTATCTGAAAGAGATTGCAGAGTCTGACGACCAGCAATCTTTCCGGGTGGTATATGACTATTATTACAATCGTTTGTTTCGTCAAGCCTTATATTACCTGAATAACAATCCGGACTATGCACAAGAAGTTGTTTCGAATGTATTTGTAGCTTTATGGCAAGGACGAAAAGTTCTTGATAAGGTCAGCAACCCGGACTCTTATTTCTTCATATCGTTAAAGCATGCTGTATCTCGCTATGTGGAGCAAAACTACAGGCGTAACAGAGAGTTATTAACAGAGAATCTACCTGATATTGTAAAAGATAATGAAGATAGTGATTCTAATATCCGCAATCAGGAATTAGTGGCTAAGTATAAAACAGCACTAAATAATCTTCCACCACGGTGTGCCGAAGTATTTCGGTTGGTCAGGGAAGAACATAAAAAATATTCTGAGGTAGCAGAACTACTTGGAATATCAATAAAAACAGTTGATAATCAAATGGGAAAAGCAACAAAAATGCTTTATGAACAATTGAAAGAAAATCTTTTTTTTATATTTTTTTAATTTTCAAATAGGGATAATATTATTTTTTGGTCTCTTTATTTATGTAACAAGTTATTGAAGCTATAGATGAAGTACAAAAACAGTACACAAATTGCTCGGAGAAAATTTCTTGAAGGAAAATCTCTTTCTTCTAAAGAACAAGCTGTCATCGACAGAGACTTGGAAGGAGAAGATTTTATCTACTTCAAGCAATCTAAAAACTCGCCTCTGCTGCTACCAAATAAGTATTCGGCAGAAACGACATTCCACAATATTTCTGCATTGACAGGAAGAAAACAAGTGGATACGAGAAAACGTGTGATTCGCTACGCAGCATCGATAGCAGCAATACTACTGGTAGCAATAATTTCTGTAGGTATCTTCAATACTCTTGGCCAACCCAATATGGTTGTAGTATCTACAGCTATGGGAGAACAGAAGCAGATAATGCTACCTGATGGTTCTTCGGTTATGCTAAATGGTCTTTCGTCTCTAACCTATCCTGAAAATATGGATACAAAAACAAGGGAGGTTAAATTGGATGGCGAAGCTTATTTTGAAGTATCTAAGAGCTTGGGACGAACATTTGTCGTGAAGACAAATTACTTAGATGTAAAAGTATTAGGAACCAAATTTAATATTGAAGCTTATGAAAACAAAGGAAATGTCATTACCAGCTTACTTGAAGGTTCTGTATGCATTGACATACACAATGGAGGAAGCCAACAGCTTAAGCCTGGGGATAAGGGAGTTTATACAAAAGATAAGGGTAGCTTTCAAATCGAGAATTCGGACAATATTGATAATGAGGTATATTGGGTGACAGGTACCTTAAACTTCGATAACCTATCACTCAATGAAATTTTTGCTATATTGGAGCAAGAAAAGAATATTTCAATTAATTTAAGTGATAATAACTTCGGTAAATTAAAAATTTCTGCTAGATTTACGCATAATGAATCAGTAGAGGAAATATTGGATATTCTAGGAGAATCAGCAGGTTTTACATACAATAAACAAAACAATACCTACTCTATAAGAAGAAAGTTGTAAACAGAAATTAGAAATATGGCTCGAGCATACATTATCTGCATAATCCTATTGTTATTGGGATGTAGCCTCAAGTCACAAAATAAGCAAACGATTTCTATACAAACTAACAATGCTCCACTACTTGGAATCCTGAAAAAAATTGAACAACAAACCGACTACTCATTTGTTTATAATGAGACTCTTAATCTGAACCTTAAAAGAAGTATTTCTATAACAGACTACCCTCTTGATAAAACCCTATATTTAGTTTTTAATCAGACCAATATCAATTGGAAGATTATGGGAAATCATATCCTGCTTAGCCAAAAAACTAAACAGGATATGATTATTATATCAGGGCATATTACAGACTCCGAATCGGGAGAAACTCTGATCGGAGGGGCCATTGTTGATAAAATCTCCCAAATTGGTAACATCTCAAATTCGTACGGATATTATACCTTACAAGTTCCTAGAGGAAAAGTAAAATTACAGGCCTCATATATCGGCTATAATCCTGTTAATTTATGCCTCAATCAGACCAAAGATACAATTATAAATTTTGAGTTAAATGCCGGCGAACTACTACCTGAAGTAATTGTGACTGACAAAAAACAATTTTCTCCTTCCGGCAGTTCTTTCGAACTCTCCGGCTCAGACATTGGCTCTATACCTTCTGTATTTGGAGAAACGGATGTATTGAAATCTCTACAATATATCCCCGGAATACAATCGGGAATAGAAGGGTCTGTTGGAATGTATGTCCGTGGAGGTGGTACTGACCAAAACTTGGTATTATTAGATGGTGTTCCCGTTTATAATACAGGGCATGCTTTTGGTACTTTTTCGATATTTAATGGGGATGCTGTAAAAAAAGTATCTCTCCATAAGGGTAGTTTTCCTGCACGATTTGGAGGACGCTTATCATCAGTTGTCGACATCCGGTTGAAAGATGGGGATATGCAAAATTACCATGCAGTGTTCAACATTAGCTTGTTATCTACAAAATTAAATGTGGAAGGTCCTATTATAAAAGGCAAAACGTCATTCAATTTTTCAGCAAGAAGGTCTTATGCTGATGCATTTACACGTATAGTAGATCTTTTTGTAGATGAGTCTATCCCAGTCTTTTACATATATGACATCAATGCTAAGATAAACCATAAATTTTCGGACAAAAGTCGCTTATATTTTAGTGTATATAATGGAAAGGATAAAATAGGAACAGATTCGAAGAAAAACGATCCTGATTTTAAGAGTGAAACCAAAATAGATTATAATTGGGGAAATACTGTTGCTTCACTCCGTTGGAATTATATCATAAGCAATAAGCTATTTGTAAATACGACTGTTGCATTTAACAAATATAGATTTGACTATAAGTCATACGAATCGTTAAAAGAAAATACAATCAACAATTATTATGAGAATTTTCAACATTCGGAAATAAAAGACCTTAGTGCAAATGGCGATTTTGAATATAGTTTTTCTCCCAGGCACACTTTACGTTTTGGTGGAGGAATTATAGAGCATAGTTTTAATCCGGAAGTTCATGGTAGTAGAATCCGAGAAATAGAAAATGAAGAAGAAAAGGTAAACAAAACGAACAATTACCTAAGTGACAAAATAAAAGCAGAAGAGGCACAAATTTATTTAGAAGATGAGTTTCCTATATTTAAAAAACTAATGGCCAATCTAGGGCTACATGGTTCTCTATTTAATGTACAAGGTGAGGTATATACTTCTTTACAACCACGCATCTCATTAGGTTATGAGATTAATAATAAGTTTGCGGTGAAATCCTCTTATACCAAAATGAATCAATATATAAATTTGCTGACATCGAACACGCTCAGCCAACCTACTGATTTATGGGTTCCGATCACGAAGAGGCTTAAACCGATGAAGTCTATTCAATATACATTTGGGATATATTATTCTCCAAATAAAGACTATAATATATCTGTCGAAACATTCTATAAAGACATGCATAATATTCTCGAATATAAGGATGGTGCATCGTGGAAAGATAGTAACACATCGTGGGAAGATCAGGTAGAGGCTGGAAAAGGATGGGCATACGGATTTGAATTTTTAGCACAAAAAAGCGAAGGCCGATTTACTGGTTGGCTCGGATATACTCTTGCTTGGAACAATAGAAAGTTTGAAACAATTAATAAAGGGAACAAATTCCCGGCAAAATACGATCGACGCCATAATATATCGTTAACATTATCGTATATATTAAATCCGAAAGTAACTTTATCTTCTTCGTGGATGTATGCGACAGGTAACAATGCGACTCTATCTGTTGAAGAATACCAGATATTGTCAGACAAGTCGAATGATACATCATCATACAATGATGTGCTATCTAGTTCAGTAGGTTATATTGAAAAGCGAAATAACTATCGCCTGCCATCTACACACCATCTTGATTTAAATATGAACTATCGTTATTCGGAACGAAAAGCTTGGACTTTTACTATATATAATGTCTACAACAGGGCTAATCCTTATATCATATATCCGGGGTATAGTAAGAAAAATAATGAAATTGGAAAGTATAAACTTTTCCAATACAGCCTATTCAGATTAGTGCCATCTGTAGCCTTTACTTATAAATTCAAATGACTATGAAAAGTATAATATCAGCTATAGTTTTATCTGTTATATGTATTGTTCTGCCATCTTGTGAAACTGAGATAGATTTAGGTGATATACCTATCGAGCCACATTTGGTACTAAATAGTAATTTGGGTGTGGACAGTGATACCAGCAAGATATATCTGACCGAGAGCCGAGCTACTTTTAGTACTGATTCGTATTGGGGACGAAGCCCTTATAATTATATCAATAATGCCAACGTAACGATATATGTAAACGATGTGGCTACAAAACTCGAATATAACGCTGTTGATAGTGCATATTTATATTTCAAACCGTTAAAAGCGGAAGACAAAATAAGCATATCAGCCAATTATGGTGAATTGAACATTAGTACCAGCTCTACGATACCCGATATGCCTGAAGTTTTATCTGTAGATACAATTTCTTTATTTAAGGTCACGTCCGGTATTGTAAAACAATATTTGAAATATAATGTAAAAGTTAGAGATCAGCCAAGAATCAAAAATTATTACCGGATAACAATTGACCTTGCAGAATTGCACGAAAAAGATGAAACTTCAGAAATACCATATTGGACTTACCATAGACAATTCAAATCAGATAATTTAATATTGAATAATGGTAATGTGAATAATGGTGATGATGATATCTCGATTATAAATCTCCCACCCAATTATTACGGTGTCTTTTCTGATGCATTGTTCGATGGTAAAGAGTATACTCTTGATTTTTATATTCCATATCCATTATTCCTTATTTCAGACCCATTAGTCAACAAGGGATATTTAACCGTTACAATACAATGTATTACTGAAGACTTGTACAAATATTATTCTTCGTTACAACGTTACCAGTATCTAAACGATAATGACATATCTGAACCTGTTATCGTCTTTTCAAATATCTCAAATGGTCTAGGTATTTTAGGTGCCCACAATGAAGTCCTGATAATGAGATCTGAAAAATAGCCTTTCTAATTAAAAGTATCTATTCACTTTTACCAAAACAGTTTATAGCGTTGGTGTGTTATAATACAATAGATACTAAAACTGGAATATATGGAAAATTTAATAAAGAAATTACAGGAAGAAGCTGGACTGAGCGAAGAACAAGCTATTAAATCAATAGCTGTCATAAAAGACTTCATGGATAAGGAAGGAATTGATATAGATTGGGATAAGTTCTTCAAAGGGAAATATGAAGATTTTGTAGATCAAGTAAAAAATATATATTCAAATGTGAGCAAACAAACACAAGAATATTCGGACAAGATTGTGGATAAGTTTGACGATATTGCAACTAAAGCAAAAAAAGGAGCACACGATCTGAGTAAAAAGGCCACTGATTTTTTTGATAGCAAAGATTAAATAAATAGATAAAATAGCAAAGGGTTAAAACTCTGATGAGTTCTAACCCTTTGTTGTATATATTTTATTGATTATTAGGCCTGCTGGAGAGCCAAATAATTATAATCATCTATCAACTTTTTCAAGAATACTTTATCTGGTCCATCATAAGTATATCCGGTTATTAGTTTTGTTCTGTCGGCAAGTCGCTTACTAAAATAATCATTGCTATTTACTCTCTGGTCATTCAAAATAGAAATGATAGTTTGAATATCCCTATCCGACAATTTATCTAATACGTCAGAGTAAGTTACTTTATAATCTTCGTGAAAATCCAAATCAGTAATAGACAAATCCCTATTCTTCGAATTTATTTTCAAATCAATAACTGTAGTTCCGGCAAGATAATCGCCTAAACGTTGCGATTTTTTTGTGGCAACAATCATGACCACTCCAACTAACCCTTCACTCATAGAGAAATCGATTGCCCGAAAAAGCCATCTGAGCAGATAAGAGCCAAACGAAGGGGCTGTACCATCTGTATTTACAACACGGATTTTCAACAACATCTTTCCCAAACTTTGCCCATTATTCATAGTCTCGAAGATGAGATCATAGAAAAAAACGGGGAATCCACAGAGTAAAAGAAATATGACGCCAAAAGTTGAATCAAACAAAGACACATTAGATAAATCATCAAATAAATAATAAATGCCGTAACAGCCTAATATCCATAGAATAATAAAAATCCAATCTACAACATAAGCTAATAAGCGATATCCAACGCCGGCAGGCTCATAATCTATCGTAACGTTTTGTGTTGTTTGTACTTCAATTGCCATTTATAAGAAAATATCTATATTGTTGGGGCAAAATTAATTTTTTTATATGATTATCATATTATTTTTTCAATCTTTTTGTTCAAAGAGCTATATTTGCATAATAAAATCACAAACACTTAATTAATGTTGAATGAGGGAAGCCGCATTTATTAAACAAAACAGAGACAAGTGGCAACAAATTGATAGCCAGAACCAAGATAAAGACATTCCCGCTGAAACATTGGCTGATAACTTTATTGAGCTTACAGATGATTTATCGTATGCCAGAACTTTTTACCCCAAATCACAAACGGTCAAATACCTAAATCAATTAGCAGCACGCTATTTTATTGATATATATAAACACCGAAAGAAACAAAAAGGACGTTTCCTTTCTTTTTGGAAAGAAGAACTGCCCCTTACAATGTATCGATGCCGAAAATACATGCTTTATTCATTCCTGTTTATGCTTGCAGGAGTATTGCTTGGTATTTTCTCTCAAAGCCAAGATCCGGATTTTGCAAATCTGATTCTTGGAGAAAGCTATGTTAATCAGACCCGAGCCAATATTGCAAGCGGCGACCCAATGGCCATTTATAAGAGTAGCGAGGAAGCTCCTATGTTCTTAATGATTGCAAGTAATAATATTATGGTGGCTTTTTATGCTTTCATATATGGTATAATATTTACTGTTGGCACTGTATATATTCTTTTCTCGAATGGGGTTATGCTGGGAGTATTCCAATATTTCTTTTTCGAACAAGACTTGCTTGCCACTTCAGCACTCTCTATTTGGCTGCACGGTACTCTCGAAATATCAGCCATCATCATTGCCGGAGGGGCAGGAATAACACTTGGCAACAGTCTTCTGTTTCCTGGAAGTTATAAAAGGTCTGACTCTTTATTGAGAGCTTCAAAAAATGCATTGAAAATAGTTGTCGGGCTTATCCCAGTATTCATCGTAGCTGCGTTTATTGAAAGTTACCTAACCCGATTGACCGAAATGCCTATATATTTCAATCTTATAATTATACTATTATCAGCACTATTTATTGTGTGGTATTTTATATATTATCCTTATTATCTAAATAAAAAAATAAATCAAACAATCAATGAAAATTAATCTTTTTGGAACGCGAGACTTCGGACAAAATTTCGATATGTCCATTGCATTTGTTAAACAAAATTATGTTGCAATATTAAAGAATATCTGTTTTTTCATACCGCTTATCTTAATTGGAGCTCTGATAATGCCATCCCCAATGGAGATACAAAGTAGACAACAGGCTATCACATCTCTATCTGATATCTTTAATGTATATGGTATAGATTCGCTAATAGCTTATATATGTATCGGATTGGCCTCTCTGGCTTCAGCAACATATACAATCAGTTATATGGCCGAATATGTAAAATCCGAAACAAAAGAAGTAAATTCATCTGCTGTGTGGTCTAACTTTGGAAAAGTTATTCTGCCACTTTTTATCTGTCAGATAGTATATATAATTTGTGTTACTATCGGTACAATATTGTGTATCATACCGGGTATCTTTATAGCTATTTCGTGTGCTTTTTATTCATATACATATATAGTAGAAGAAGAAACTATTATAGGTAGTCTAAAAAGAAGCTATGAACTTGTAAAAGGTAATTTTTGGATTACTTTTGGCTTTGGTCTTGTAATTGGAATTGTTGTCAGCATTATAGGTTCCCTATTTTCTATTCCTCTTATGCTATCCAGCATTGGGCAAGTACTTGGCATAGAAACTTTTTCGAGTAGTATGTATGTTATTACAACTTCAATTATTTCGTATGGAGGACAACTACTCATATCACCGATTAGCTATATGGCGTTGGGGGTATTTTACTTCAACCTCAGAAATCAGAATGAAGGCATTGATATGAAAGAAAACATTGATAATTTAGGAAGTCAGAATCAATATTAATATCCTTTACAATTCGTGAATCTAAAGAAAATAAATAAACAATTAATGAAGAGTGTTTTTGTAATACTCTTCATTAATTGTACACTATTTGTATCTGCCCAAACTGATACATTAACCAATGTTACTTCCGAATTCTCTGCTGATAAAGACAAGGTAGAGAAAATAGACTTTCGGATACCACCACAAGAAAAAATAAAAGAGTATCAACAAGACAAAAGATTCAAATATTTCGAAGAACAAGAGAAAAAGGCAAATATTTCTTTGTTCGACCGTATCATGAGTTGGATATTGGACAAAATCGGAGGAGGAATATACAAAGGTATAAGTTCTGGTATTACGGGATGGGTTTTTGTAGCTATTCTAATAGCTGTTATTGTAGTGATAATAGTAAAATTAGCCGGGGTCAATATCAAGGCAATGTTCGGTAAAAAGAAAATAGATGCTCCAGATATAGAAATTTATACTGAAGATGTACACGAAATGAATTTTGAAACGCTTATTACGAATGCTTTAAATACCAAAAATTACCGTTTAGCTGTACGTTTTCTATATCTTCGGAACTTAAAAACCCTCTCTGATAAATCAATCATCAATTGGCAAGCTAACAAAACAAATTACAGTTATCACACTGAAATAAAGGATAATGCTCTACGATCTAAATTCATAGATACAACTATTATATTTGATTATGTATGGTATGGAGAGTTTGCTCTAGATGAATATAAATTTTCCGAGATTCATAATCGTATGGATGACTTTAATAAGACAGTAACCAATGAAAGATAAGAAAATTATAATATTAGTGCTCGTGGTTATTGCTCTTATAGTTGCAATTGTTTATACAAAATCAGATAAGAAAAAAAATATAGATTGGAGTCCTACATTTTATAATACAGACACTAATCCTTATGGCACATATATTAACTATGAGCTATTAAAAAATATATTTCCGGAAAAGAAAATACGGTCAACACGTTTACCTGTATACAATAACTTAGAGAAAGAACTCGAAAATTATTATCAATATGATAATGATTATTCCAATGATTATACTTATAACGACTATGATTATTCTGATGGAATCGAAACTGATAGTTTGACAGACACTCTTAATGTCTCGTTGGTGGACGATATAGATAGGTTGTATTCAGACATTTCTATATCTGACACCACTGCTTATTTATTTATCAATACCAGTTTTAAGATAGACAAAGTTGATCTTGAGTATTTACTCGACTTTGTTGGTTTAGGGAATAATGTATTCATATCAGCTGAAGAATTTTATGAGCCATTAATGGATACTTTAGGTATCAAAGACATAAAGTTGTTTTATGGACAAAATGATAGTATATATACTCTGGTCGACTATCCTCAAAAGCAATATTCATATCCTTCATTATATTCCGAAACATATTTTGAAGTCGAAAAATGTAAATTACCAATACGAGTATTAGGTCGAAGAAACAATGGTGATCCGGTTTTTGTACAAATCCAATATGGACAGGGTAATATTTATTTGCACACTGTCCCATCTGCATTTTCAAACCTGAGTTTGTTAAAAATAGATTCGTACGACTATGCCTTTCGTTGCCTATCTTACATTCCGTCTAACAGTGGTATAATTTGGGATGAATATCAAAAACAGGGAGCGATAGGTGAACGGAGCATATTCAGAGTAATATATACAAGCAAGCCTCTTACAATAGCTTTCATTATAATACTTATAGGATTTATCCTTTTTATGATATTCAGAGCCAAACGTACTCAACGTATCATTCCTATCATAAAACCTCCGGTCAATTCGTCCATAGAATTTCTTGAAACAATAAGTAATCTATATTATCGGAAGAAAGATTTTATTACAATTATCATCAAAAGGCAAATATACTTATTGGATTTTATCAGAAAAAGGTATTATATGCCTACAGAAATCATAGACTTTGTTTTTATCAAAAATTTAAGTCTCAAGTCTACCGTTGACGAAAAGACGATAACAGAGCTTTTTGAACTATATAAATATCTAAGAAATTTATCATATATCTCTAATGAAGAATTTTTGAGATATAATAATTTATTAGAGACTTTTTATAAATCAGCCAAAAACAATTAAAATATAATATAATGTCAGACCTAGATTTTCAATCGAGAATAGATTTTTCTGAACTGAGCAAAAGCGTTCAAGAAATTAAAAATGAGATAGGCCGTGTTGTTGTTGGACAACATCAACTTGTAGAGCAAATGATAGTTGCCATATTGGCAAATGGGCATCTTTTGGTAGAAGGTGTACCCGGTGTAGCCAAAACATTATCAGCCAAACTACTGGCTAAAACTATAGATGTTGGGTTCAGCCGTATCCAATTTACTCCCGATTTGATGCCGTCAGATGTATTAGGAACAAGTATCTTTATGCCGGGTGCTGCTAAATTTGAATTCCAAAAAGGACCTATTTTTTCTAATATTGTACTAATAGACGAGATCAATCGTTCTCCTGCCAAGACTCAGGCTGCGTTGTTTGAAGTAATGGAAGAACGACAAATCACAAATGATGGTACTACCTATAAATTAGATGCTCCTTTTTTAGTGATCGCAACACAGAACCCGATTGAACAAGAAGGAACATACAGATTGCCGGAAGCACAATTGGACCGTTTTCTATTTAAAATTGTAGTTGATTATCCTAATATTGTAGATGAAATAATGATATTAGACCGTCAAAACAAAGGAGAACTATCAGCAGATGTTCGGATCAATCCTGTATTAACTGCAGATAAATTAAACTCTTTACGAAAAACTATCGATCAGGTAATAGTAGAACGCAACTTGTTAGAATATATAGCTAAAATAGTAGGTGCTACACGCCAAAGTCCATGGATCACTTTAGGCGCTTCACCACGTGCATCTTTAGCAATCCTAAATGCATCAAAAGCATTGGCTGCCATCAGAGGCAGAGATTTTATAACACCTGATGACATTAAAGAAGTTGCTGTACCAGTACTTCGCCACAGAATATTATTAACACCCGAAAAAGAAATGGATGGAACATCCACTGACACTATAATATGCCAGTTAATAGAAAAAACAGAAGTACCTCGATAAGTAGTTTCTGGAAAAGTTTTTATCTCACCAACCGATTTTTCATCACACTGGCTCTATGTGTGTTGGGGTTTATGCTGTGCTTTGCTTTTCCTCAATTTTTCTATATCATGCTCGCTCTGCTAGGAGTGGTTATTATTTTTTTATTAATTGATATCCTTGTCATTTACAGAATTAGTGATGGTATAGAAAGTTATCGTATTTGCCCGGATCGGCTATCAAATGGAGATAAAAATCCGATAACAATCTCTATTACCAATCGTTATCCATTCAGGATTGGAATAAAAATAGTAGAAGAGGTTCCTTTTCAGTTCCAAAAACGAGACTTGATATTTGAAACTTATCTAGGTGAAGGAAAAGAGCAATTATTTCATTACGATCTCCGCCCTACACAACGAGGGGTATATATGTTTGGTGCTATAAATGTATTTGCCAGTAGTATATTCGGGCTAATAAGTAGAAGATACATTTTTGATCTGAAAAAGCAAGTTGCTGTATATCCATCCTTTATCGAGATGCATAAATATGAATTATTAGCAGCTTCAAACAGATTGACAGATTATGGTGTAAAACGAATCAGGCGGATAGGACATGCTACCGAGTTTGACCATATCAAACAATATATATTGGGAGATGATCCACGTACCATCAACTATAAGGCAACAGCCAGAACAAACCAACTGATGGTAAATTCATATCAAGAAGAAAAATCACAACCGGTTTATTGTCTTATAGATAAAGGACGCACAATGAAGATGCCTTTCTGTGAAATGACTCTTTTGGACTATGCTATCAATTCAACATTGATGGTTTGCAGCACAGCCCTAAATAAAGGAGATAAAGCCGGGGTTATTACTTTTTCGAAAGACATTGATGAAATTCTTCCGGCTGATAAACATCGCCGTCAACGAAACAGTATATTGGAAATGCTTTATGCCCAAAGAACTGATTTCAAAGAATCGGATTATGAACGTTTATTTGTAACTGTTCGCCGAAAAGTTACTCAACGAAGCCTCATCATATTATATACCAATTTTGAAACTGTAAATGGAATGAAACGCCAGCTTAAATATTTAAGTCACTTGGCCAAAGACCATCTGGTATTGGTTGCTTTCTTCCTTAACTCCGAGTTTAATGAGGTATTAACCTCCTCCCCTACCGAAATGGATGAACTGTTTAAGAAGGGAATGGCTGAAAAATTATCGAATGATAAGTTTTTGATTGTAAAAGAGCTGAACAGACATGGTATTCATACGATACTGTCTACACCCGAAAATCTGACAATTAATTCGATAAATAAATATCTGGAGTTTAAAGCCAGAGGACTAATTTAATCGAATGATGATATTAAAAGGAAAAGCAGCTAAGTAATGATTTTACTTAGCTGCTTTTCCATCTAAATTATATTATCTAAACATCTTTATTTTTTATTCTGATCCTTTGCAATAACGTTAATGACAGCAACTGTTGTCAGATTTATAATATCACGTACACTACTTTCAATATCAGTAAAATAAACAGGTTTACGAAGCCCGATCTGAATAGGACCAATACTCTCGCCGGCAATACCCAATTCTATCAACAATTTGCTCGATATATTAGCTGAACTTAGATTTGGAAAGACTAGTGTATTCACATCCTTACCTTTTAAAGTATTGAATGGAAATGTTTTATCTCTCAATTCTTTGTTCATGGCAAAATTAAGCTGCATTTCGCCATCAATTGCCATATCGGGATAATTCTCATGAAAATATTTCACAACATTAGATATACTTTTAGGACTACCATCACATTCTGCACCATAGTTTGTATATGACAACATAGCAATCACAGGATCTACAGCAAAGAAACGGACAGCCTCATTCGTGAGCTTAACAATCTCTTTCAACACCTCATCGTCAGGCCACCTGTTAATAAGGGTATCTGCCAGGAAAAACGGTCCTTTCTTTGTTTGTACAATATGCAGAGCTGCAAAATGATTATATTCGGGACGCAAGCCAATTACCTCAAGAGCTATCTTGGCAAAATCATGATATTGGCTATAGACCCCTGTTATTAAAGCATCAGCATCACCTGTCTCTACCATCATCATTCCAAAATAGTTACGGTCGTTCATTTTTTCAAAAGCTTCTTGATATTGAATGCCTTCCCTATTCTTTTTTTCACTCAATATCTGTGCGTATCTGATACGGCGAGGATCTTCGGATGTACGGCGATAGTTAATGATTTCGATACCTTCTAAATCAATTCCATTCTCGCGAGCTATATTTTTTATTCGTTCGTCACTACCTAAAAGAATTGGATAGCAAATGCCTTCGCGAAGCGAAACTACAGCAGCCTTTATCATATTGATATGATTACCTTCACAAAATACGACACGTTTAGGAGCACTGCGAGCCAATCCATTGAGCTGACGAATTAACTTATTGCTATATCCCATCATTTCATCCAATTTGGCTGAATAGGTACCCATATCTTGAATCGTTTTACGAGCAACTCCACTATCCATCGCCGCCTTAGCCACTGCCATCGAAACACGAGTTAGCAAACGAGGGTCGAGTGCTTTAGGGATTATATAGTCACGTCCGAACGAGAGTCTATTCAATCCATAAGCAGAATTTATAACATCGGGAACAGGTTCTTTTGCCAAATCAGCAAGAGCCTTGACTGCAGCCAATTTCATTTCTTCATTAATGCCTGTAGCACGTACATCAAGAGCTCCTCTGAATATATACGGAAATCCTAATACATTGTTAACCTGATTTGGATAATCGGAACGCCCTGTTGCAAAAATAATATCATTACGCGAAGCCATTGCTTCATCGTATGCTATTTCAGGATTTGGATTGGCTAGTGCAAAGACAATAGGATTCTCAGCCATTTTACAAACCATATCTTGTGTCAAAACATCAGCTTTCGATAGTCCCAAGAAGACATCAGCATCTACTAATGCCTCATCCAATGTGGTTATATTACGATCTGTTGCAAAAAAGGCCTTGGTCTCATTCAGATTAGGACGGTTGATAGAGATTACACCTTTGCTATCGCACATCACAATATTTTCTTTTTTAACCCCCAAAGTCATATATAGTTTGGTACAAGCAATTGCGGATGCTCCTGCACCATTAACAACTAATTTGACATGATTGATATCTTTCTTTGCTATAATTAAAGCATTGAGCAAAGCGGCCGATGAAATTATAGCTGTTCCATGTTGATCGTCGTGCATTACAGGAATATCAAGTTCTTCCTTCAGGCGTTTTTCGATTTCGAAACATTCAGGAGCTTTAATATCTTCGAGGTTAATTCCTCCAAAAGTTGGTGAAATAGCCTTGACTGTTTGTATAAACTTTTCGGGATCTTTCTCATCTACTTCTATATCAAACACATCTATCCCAGCAAAGATTTTAAACAACAATCCTTTGCCTTCCATAACAGGCTTACCTGCCAAAGCACCGATATCACCTAAGCCTAAAACAGCAGTTCCGTTTGATATAACGGCAACAAGATTACCTTTGATTGTATAATCATAGGCTGTCTGAGGATTTTTCTCTATTTCCAAACATGGTTCTGCAACACCTGGAGAATAGGCTAATGATAAATCTGTTTGGTTACTATGGGGTTTGGTTGGTATAACTTCTATTTTACCCGGCTTGCCGGAAGAGTGGTACAGCAAAGCTGATTCTTTTGTAATCTTAGGCATAATCTGATTTGATAGGTAAGTATTAAAACGTTTAATTAATACCTAAAATTACGAAAAAGAAATATAAGAAAAGGAATAAAAAAGATTATTTAGATTTTATTATTTTTCGGGCTGTTTCTATTATTGTATCTATTCCTTTAGCCATATCTTCGTCTGTCATATCAACTTTAACATCAGGATCAATTCCATATTCAATTTGTTGTTTTTCGGCATTCAACATTGGCGACGAAGAAAAACGAACAGCCCATCCATTAGGTAGTTCGGACGAGAAGGGTAAACCACTTCCTCCACCGGTTCTGTCCCCTATTATCACAGCATTAGGCGCATAACTCATCGCATTCACAAAATCATTCGCTGCACTGTAACAACTGCGGTTAGTTAGAACAACTACTGTTTTTTGATAGCGAATATTAGCTGGATCAACATATTTAGGATATGGCTCTGAAAAGTCATTGTGTCCTTTGCCTGTTTTATGTTGGATGTACCCCACCAACGTTTTTTGATTGAAGAAAGGTGCTGCAAGCTTTTCACTGTTTGTCAACAGTCCTCCCCCATTGTCTCTCACATCTAGGATAATACCATCACATGCTGAAAAACGAAGTATCACCTCACTCAAGTTTCCGGTTCCCAGACCACTCGAAAAGCTAGCATAATGTACATACCCGATATTATCATCCAAAAGCTTATATTTGAGTCCGGAAGCTATTCCATAGTCAACGCCAATATAGTTACGCTGTATCTTTTCATCAAAATTGTCAGGATAATCTGACCACCATTTAGAATAGCGAGCCACATCGTGAGTTGCGCTCAAATTTACATGCCCGTCTTGTAATTCATCCAACATTTCTTTTAGTAATATGAATAAAGCATCATTACTCATATTTTCACTTACCCTTGTTGCATATTTATCATGGACAGCATTCCAATCAACATCTTTATATGAAAAGAAACAATAATGCTCGTCCAGGATTTTCCACAAAGCCTCGAAATTTCCTTCTTTAGTATCGGTATAAGTATCTTCCTCAAAGCATGAGGTAAATAGAGTACAGATAAAAAGAAATAATATAAATCGATGATGTTTCATTGTTCTTTATTGTTATAATGTCTTATGGCAATAATAATTCTTTGAATTCTTCAAAAGAAGATCGATAATAATTGAGGTCAATGTGACCATCAATGCCTGGCAATTCACCTTTGTGCGAAAACTGCCAGATCTTCCAATTTATATCATCTGCCGGTTCTTTCACTAAATCGCACATCCATATAGGATTATCAGGAAAATTATTTTTTATATATAACTTATAACAATCCCTATTGGTATAAATAATAGGATGAACACCATAGTGATTGAATAATTCACTTTCTAAGATTTTTAATTCCTGAACTACTAATGTTATATAATCCTGATCTTTACTGTATAAATTTGCTGGAGAATGTTCAACATCTATTGCCGGCAATAAATCACCGGAAGCACATTTTGCTTTTTGTATAAAATGTTTAGCTTGTTCCTTTCCTGACAATCCAAATGTATAAAAATGATAAGTACCAACTTTTATATTTGTCTTTTTCGCTAATTCATAATTATACGGATAATTACGATCCTCGTGCGTAATTCCCTCCGTGGCTTTCATATAAGCAAAACTTATATCTTGTTCCATCACAATATCCCAATTCAATATCGGATTATGATGAGATACATCCAGACCTTTTACAAAATACTTGTCCGAATCGAATGTTTCAGGCTCGCTAAACAATTTCTGATAACCTAAATAACCAACTACAGCAGAAATAAAAAGAAATACTCCTAATAGCGTATATTTTCGGATAGATACTTGAGACGAATCCTTTTTTGTTTTCCGTTTCCCCGTTTTTCGTTTTTTAGCCATTTATTTCTTTAATCAAACAAAATAGCTTCAGACAATAATTTTCCTTCTTTGTCCTTTGGCGACAAGATCAAGTCTTTTTCAGCTATCTTCCAATCAATATTTACTGTTGGGTCGCTCCATAGCAGTGATGCTTCATGAGAAGGCGAATAGATATTATCAACTTTATAAGAGAAGACAGCCTCATCGCTCAAAACTAAAAAACCATGAGCAAAACATCTGGGAACGAACAGTTGTTTTTTGTTATCTTCTGTCAGTTCTACAGCTACATATTCGCCAAAGGTAGGTGAAGATTTACGCAAATCGACTACAATATCTAATACACGACCACGAAGAGCACGCACGAGTTTTGCTTGAGAGAAATCGCCTGTCTGATAATGTAATCCTCTTAAAACTCCTTTTATCGACTTAGATTCATTTTCTTGTATAAAATCGACTTTTCCTATTTTTTCTTCAAAAAGCTCTTTTTTATAGGATTCCATAAAATAGCCTCTTTCGTCTTTAAATACTTTAGGCTCTATTGTCCAAACTCCTTTTATTTTTTGTTCTGTAAAAATCATTGTATTGCTTTTAGTCTAGTAAACTAAGTATGTATTGCCCATAGGCTGTTTTATCCAATTGTTTGCCTAACGCTCTTAATTGATCATCATTGATCCATTTGTTTCTCCATGCTATTTCTTCTATGCATGAAATATAAAATCCCTGACGATTTTGAATTGTTTCTACATAGTTACCTGCTTCCAACAGACTATCACAGTTTCCTGTATCGAGCCAAGCAAATCCGCGTCCAAATAATTTAACCTGAAGAGTACCTTCTGTCAGATAACATTTGTTCAAGTCTGTAATTTCATATTCGCCTCTAGCAGATGGTTTCAATGCTTTAGCTTTAGCTGATACTGATTTATCATAAAAATATAAACCGGGAACAGCATAATTCGATTTTGGTTTTGTCGGTTTTTCTTCTAACGATACTACTTTTCCATCTTCGTCAAACTCTACAACTCCATAAGCACGAGGATCTTTCACATAGTAACCAAATACACAAGCACCGGATTCTAAAGATGATGCTTCTTTCAACATTTTAGAAAAACCTTGTCCGTAAAACATATTATCACCCAAGATAAGGCAACCAGAATCTCCATTCAAGAATTTTTCACCCAACACAAAAGCTTGAGCTAAACCATTAGGTGTTTCTTGAATAATATATTCAAATCTCATACCGAGTGCTTCGCCTGACCCTAATAATTCCTTAAACATCGGCAAATCTCTAGGTGTTGATATTATCAAGACTTCCTTTATTCCTGCTAACATAAGAGTCGACAACGGATAATAGATCATAGGTTTATCATAAACAGGCATAATTTGCTTAGATATTGCCTTAGATAATGGATAAAGTCTGGTGGCACTTCCACCTGCCAGTATAATTCCTTTCATGGTGTTTGTATTATTGTTTTTTTATTTGCACAAATATACTATTTTTGCCCTTTGCTTCGGCACATCAATATTAATATATTACAAGAATAAACCTATACAATCATTTACATATTATATAATTTACAATGGAATCTCAAATACAAAACAAATCTATCTGGAGTGATACCGGAAAGTTAGGACTCAAAGCAATCCAGTCTTTTTTATTAACTATATTTCTTTTTGGCTTTCTAAATACAATAGCTCTTGGTATTTCAATATATACACTTCATAACCTAAGTATGTATGGAATAGGGATTGTGGCTGTTATTATAGTTGGAATACTTTTTACTGTTTTAGGGTATAACTTGACTCTAAAAAGTGTTATTATCAGTGGTCTAAAACTTATTTATGACAGACTTGAAACCTTTTTTAGAAAATTATGCAGTTTGATTGTAGATAGAGTAACAGATACTGCTACTGATGTAGCCCATCTTAATAATGGTCATATAGAAAAGGCATTCAATATTGGGGATATATTTTATAATATTTATGGACGAAATATCCCTCGGTTTATACAATGGATTATAAAATTTGTACTAAAGCGTATTCCATTTGTATCCATTTTGACCGATATGAAGGATGTTTTAAAATCAGAAGATAAGGAGGAAGCATCCGAACTTCTTTTCAAAAATGTAGATTCATATATTCGCAATAGCATATTAGAGTCTAATTCTATGATGTGGTTATGTTGGGTACTCCCTATCAATGCGATAGTACAGACTGGAATAATCTGTGCCTTTCACTATTTTATGAAATAAAATGTAAGTAGCTACTTATTGTATTAATCTAATCGATAACCGAAGCGTTGTAGTATATTATCTCTACTTCGCCAATCTTTTTCAACTTTGACATACATCTCTAAGAATATCTTTTTCTCAAAAAAGAGTTCCATATCCTTACGAGCCATAGTACCAACTTTTTTCAATGCAGCACCTTTATGACCGATGATAATCCCTTTTTGTGTATCACGCTCTACAATAATTAAAGCACGTATATTGATAATATCAGCTTCTTCTTTAAATTCTTCAACAACAACTTCTACCGCATACGGAACTTCTTTCTGATAGTAGAGTAGAATCTTCTCTCGAATGATCTCTGTCACAAAAAAACGAGCCGGACGGTCTGTCAATGCATCTTTTTCAAAATATGGAGGAGATTCAGGAATTAATTCTAAAATGCGTCTCTTTACTATATCTACATTAAATTTACTCAATGCTGATATCGGATATATTTCGGCTTTAGGCAACAAGGCTTTCCAATCGGCAACCAAGGCTTCCAGCTCTTGTTGATTAGATTTATCTATTTTATTGATAAGTAATAATACAGGTACATCGATTCGCTGAACTTTACTCAAAAATTCTTCATTTTTTGATGTTTTTTCAATAACATCAGTCATGTAAAGTAAAACATCTGCATCGTTCAAGGCTGATTCTGAAAATCCAAGCATTGATTCTTGTAATTTATAGTTTGGGCGCAAGACTCCGGGAGTATCTGAATAAACAATTTGATAATCTTCGGTGTTTACAATACCAAGTATACGATGTCTGGTTGTTTGAGCCTTAGATGTTATAATTGATATTTTTTCTCCAACTAGTACATTCATCAATGTTGATTTTCCAACATTGGGATTACCTACAATATTAACAAACCCTGATTTGTGCATTCTTTATAATTATTTGAAGACAAAAGTACAAAAGTTTTTACAAACCGGATATAACTTTCATTTTTGAAAAAGAGATTTTATTAGGATTGTTGTTTGTCAAAGTTTTATTATTTTTGTGATACAATCCAAACAACGGTTTATACTCAATCGAAAGAAATTATATCCTTAATACACACGTTTTTATGAGAAAGTACATTTTACTTTTATGCTTGATCTTTTTTATTATTGGAAATGGGTGCAGAGACAAAAAAGAAAAAAAGTCTGCCGACTCTAACAATAAAGTTACCCAAGTACCATTATTTGCAAAATTATATCCTAATTTCGATTATGCAGACTTCCATAAATTATTAGAGAAAAAGATAGAAAAAGACTCTATACTACATCCCCTTTATTCGGTAAACGAATACAAATCCGTATGGGTAAATGACACGGTAAAGACTTCGGAATTAGACGAATTTATCCAAATATTACAATATATAGATATAAAACATGGTTTATCGACAGATTTGTTTCCTATCGAAAGTATAGTTTCATTATCAGACTCTATCAATTCGGGGGTGTATGCTAATGATATGACCACATTGTACAAAAAGATCTGTGATTTGGAATCGTTATCTACCAAAGCTGCTATAAAATATATTACAGGCATGACCTATGGATTCACGAATCCAAAGATATTATTTCCTGAAGATTATACAATTGAAATTTTACAAGCTGATTCTATTTTTTTCGAAAAATTGTATGCAGATATCTGTAATGATCCTATATCGATCATAAAACAGGCTCAACCATCGGATAATGTCTATAAAAAAATGCAAGAGGCATATGAAGGGTTAGAAAGAAAAAAAGAGATTGAACTGAAAAATATTGAAAATAAGGGATTGAACTTCACATATAAACTTGGAGATAAAAATCAGAATATAACAGCAATAGCCGAGCGACTGACTATATTGGGAGATTACCAAATGGATTCTATTGGTAATGATAGCCTGGGGATGGTGTTGGACGAAAACTTACTTGCCAGTGTAAATGCATTCAGAAAGAGAATATCTTATCCTGAAGATAAAGAAATTGGGAGTTTAACGATAGATGCCCTCAACCGTCCCATCGAATATTATCAGGATCGTTTGAAAGCAAATATGGAGCGTTATAGATGGAAACGAAAAAAACAAAAAGAGGCAAAAAATATTGAAGTAAATGTGGCTTCTTTCAAAGTAATAGCAACGCAACCTGACAGCATCCCTCTGATAATGAAAGCTTGTGTTGGTTCTATAACAAACAAAACTCCATTGTTGCAAAGTGACATTAGCTATTTGAACCTCAACCCCATATGGAATGTGCCAACGAGTATAGCCAAAAATGAAATTAGTGTGTCTCAAAAGAAAGATGAAACATACTTGAAACGCCACAATATGAAGCTATACAAAAATGGACAAGAGGTAGACCCGGAAACAATTGACTGGTCGAAAGTGAATCCCAATAAGTTCGGATACACAATTCGCCAATCGGCAGGTGGTGGCAATTCTCTTGGACGTATTAAATTTATGTTCAATAATTCATTTTCGGTTTATTTGCATGACACCCCTGCTAAGAGTGCATTTGGTCGTAAAAATAGAGCTGTCAGCCATGGATGTATACGATTAGAACAGCCTATCAACTTTGCTTTTTTCTGTTTATCTCCTGTTACAGATATTTATAAAGACAGACTTTTAATTAGTATAGACAAGCCTCCTGTATCTACTGAAGGCAAAAGACTACTAAGAGAAAATAAACTGTCCAAATTACCTGATATTATTAATCCGAAAGAGAAAATTTCTCTATTTATTGATTATTATACTATATATATGCATCCAAATGAAGACATGCTCTATTATGCAGATGATGTATATGGATATGATGAACTGATACTGAAAGCGGTCAATTTATAAGATAATAAATAACATATTAAGCGTAGCCGGAATAAATTTCGGCTACGCTTATTTAAAGATTACCAGATATTACCTTTATTAAAATTTATAGGAGTAAACTATATAAAAGACTATTAAAATAAATTAGAGGTATTATTGAAGATTTTTGTTCTTAAAAAAAGTGTTTACATTTATACCTAATTTTAAATTAAGCGAATGAAAATAAAAAGGACTATTCTTATTTTAGCTGGAGGATTTTTTGTTGGAGCTCTTATCATGTACTTTATGTTATCGCCCCGAAAAGAAGAAAAGGTTGAAATATCACACAATATGATTATCGAAAAGGTAGAAGCTCTTGGTAATCTAGAAGTTGTGCGTTTTAGCATACAAGACCTGATGGAGTATGAAAAAGTTCGTCAATGGTTACCTAATGCTAAGACGGCAATAGTTGTAGTAGGAGAAGTTACGGGATGTATTGACCTTACAAAGTTGAAACCGGAAGATATTGTCACCTCTGGCGATTCGATCCGTATTATGTTGCCTGCTCCTGAAATATGTCATGTAAAAATAGATCATTCTAAATCACATATACATAATATTGATTTTGGACTATGGGAAAAAGAACAGATAGCAGATGAGGCATACAGATATGCTGAAAAGCAATTGGAAGAACAAGCTCTAAAAATGGATATAACAACTCAAAGCAGAAACAATGCCCATATGTTATTATATCCTATACTGCAATCAATGGGATTTAACAAAATACTTATTTCATTTAAAACCGATAACAATACTTACAAAGAACAAAAGTAATAAAGGTATCTGTCTAGGAAATTGTTTTTCCAAAAGGGAACAAAGCTAGTTTTATCAATTTGAAATGCTGCTTGCCAAAAGGTATCCCAACAATAGTGATACAAAACAAAATACCCCAGAACAGATGGGTAAGGGCTATCCAAATTCCTCCGATAAAGAACCAGATAATATTCATGACCACATTAAGGCATCCTAAAGACAAATCGTCACTTACAGCCTTGTGTCCAAAAGGCCATAAAGCCAATATACCCAATTTAAAAGCTTGGATTCCGAATGGAATCCCTACAATAGTCAACATCAAAAGAAAGCCCGAAATAAAATATTCTAATGCTATCATAAATCCGCCAAATAATACCCAAATTATATTTCCTAGTGTTTTCATTTGTATACCTGTTATATTTTAAGACAAAAATAATAGTAAATTATCTTTTAAGACATTAATTATCTGATTTTTCGTTTATTTTGTATCAAAGTTCAATTTAAGTTATGCAAAAACAGTTATTATTTATTACAATCATTATTGGCATTATAAGTACATCATGCAATTATTATGATAGTAATGCGGTCAATAAAAATCTCCTGCAAGGACGATGGATATTAAAAGCGACTGACAAAGACTCAGCTTTTGTAAATTATCATGGAGATTCTATTTTATTCATATTTAAAGGAGATACATGTACTGAACGCATCATCAATACAGAGCATGAAGAAAATTATCTGATGAAAATAAACAATTACCAATTAGAACTTTCATTAAATACAGATATAGTAGACAGATTTAATATAATTTTCTTATCGAGCGATTCCCTTGTATTAGGAAAAAATAAAAATTGGTGGCAATATAAAAAAATAAGCCCGACAAAAATTGTCGAGCCTACTGATAGGGAAGAATAAACACTCCCTCCCTTTTTACTTTTTAGAATCTTCAATTGATACTTTGCGAAACTCTTTCATGATTTTCTCAATAGCAAGAGACGATTTTCTAGCACGTGTTCCTGCTGCTTTGTTTCCATTCTCAGATTGAAGATTAGCATCTTTTGTGAAGTCTGCAAAAAGTTGGTTCAAGTTCTCTAATAATTCTTTCATAATTATATTTATTTAATTAATCCAGACAAAGATAATAGAAAGTAAATGTCTAAAAAATATTTTTTCATATTATCATTGAATAATGTACAATCCTTCCAAAAAAAATGAACAAAATCGATATACTACCATACGATTTTCATCAATTTATACATTTTAATAAGCGGCCAACTTCAAAAACAGAAATTAATCTCATTTTCTGCAACAGTTTTCTTCCATGGAGTTTCTCTCAATTTGTATGATTATTAAAACTAAGAAGAGAACTGTATTATCACAATTCTCTTCTCTGTACCAAATTCTAATATAAACAATCAAATATCACTATCTGACTATCTATTATCATAACCTAAATTAACAATATGTCCTTATATTCAAAAACAATCTATTTGGTAGAATACGGAATCAATAAATAATGTTGTGCCAGTTCCACGAATTCATTTATCTGTTTTTCTTCCCAGGCAGCATCTTTATTCATTTCCTTTGCCATAATAGATGCTACCTGAGGAGCCATATCTATAGCTGCACGAGCATCTAGGAACAAGGCTCTGAAACGGCGAGCTAGCACATCTTCAACCGTCATTGCCATTTCTGCCCTTACTGCCCAGACTACTTCAGCACCTGTATTATCGAGACGAGGATGAAGTTTGTGACTTAATTCCGGATTTTCCTTCTCAATGTCTTGTATTTTTTCATAATCACTTCCATAAACATAACTAAAATTAGATCGGTCTACGTTCTCTTTATAACCATGTATCCGAAGTTCCTGAGTTACACACTTCTTATCGGGGAAATGACCTATTACTAAAGCTTTATTCACTACATCTTCTGCCATATCCCGATATGTAGTCCATTTTCCGCCCGTGATTGTAATCAAACCACTCTTAGATATAACAATCTTATGGCTGCGAGATATTTCTTTTGTTTTTTGTCCATCAGCATCTTTCTTCGGAGCAGCCAAAGGTCGCAAACCGGCAAATACAGAGAGGACATCCTCACGAGTCGGTGTTTTAGTTAAATACTCTCCTGCAGTTTTCAGAATAAAATTAATTTCTTCCTCTAGAGCCTGAGGCTCAAGAACAAATTCTTTGAGTGGAGTATCTGTTGTTCCCAAAACAACCTTTCCATGCCAAGGAACTCCAAATAAAACACGTCCGTCACTTGTTTTAGGAATCATTATAGCAGTGTCACCTCCCAAAAAAGATTTATCTACAACCAAGTGTACCCCTTGGCTCGGACGCACAATATTATCAGCATTAGGAGCATCCATTTTGATTAAGCTATCAACAAAAATTCCAGTTGCGTTTACAACCACTTTTGCGTGTACAGAAAATGTCTGCCCTCCTATTTCATCTTCTATTTTAGCTCCAGACACTTTACCCGACGCATCTTTTATCAGTTCTTTTACTTTTACATAATTTACCACAGCGGCACCCTGGTCTATTGCGGTCTGCATCAAGTTAACTCCCATCCGGGAATCATCAAATTGTCCGTCGTGATAAACAACACCACCGCACAATTGATTTGTCACAATTTGTGGTATCTCTTTTAATACGGCCTTCTTACTCATTGGCAACGAGCGTCCTAAAGCTCTCTTACCTGCTAATATATCATATACAGCAAGCCCGATTGTATAAAATGGTTTTTCCCACCATTTATAATTCCCTATAATAAATCGTTGATCCTTGACCAAGTGAGGAGCATTTTTTCTCATGCGCCCTCTTTCTCGTAGTGCTTCAATTACTAGTCCGACATCTCCTTGTGCCAAATAACGAACACCTCCATGCACTAATTTAGTACTTCGACTGGAAGTTGCTTTTGTAAAATCCGATTGTTCAACCAAAACAACCTTTAATCCACGCGATGCAGCATCGACAGCTACACCTAAGCCTGTAGCCCCTCCTCCAACAACAAGAACATCCCATAGGGTTGCCTCATCTGATATTTGTTTAATAAATCTATCCCTCATAATTTATATATTAGGTATTTGCAAATATAATCATATATATTTATATTCAAAACATAATAGAAATAATTTAAAACAAATTCGAAACTTTATATAATATATTCAAAATATATTATCACCATAAAATAGAAATACAGTCAAAATTGTTTCGAAAAACAAACATAAAAATAGATGATAGGATAGAAATCAGAAGGTAAAATTATTTAAGGCAATTAAGATCCTGTTTAAATTTTATTATTTAAGTCTAAACAGGTTACTAATTATAAAACGAGATATATCCATTCAGATAGGTTGCAAATAATATCCACAATAAGTATGGCATAAATAACCATGCACTAATACTGTTTATTCTGCTTGATTTAATAACATAATAAATAATCAGTATATCAAGAATAATTATATTTATCAATCCTAACAAAGGATTCTGCATATAAAAGAACACAATACTCCATGTGAAATTAAAAAACAACTGTACTGCAAATAGAACTATTAACACACCCTTTTTTTTATAATCAGAGTTCAAAATCAACCCGATAGATATTCCCATCAATAAATAGATAATACTCCAAGCTATTGGGAAGGCTATATTGGGTGGAGTTAATGAGGGTTTGTTTAATGTAGGATACCATGAAGAAATAGAATCTGACTGAAAGTAACTGGCTGTGAGTCCGACGATAAAGCAGATTGCAATAGGAATTATAAAATGTATAATCTTTCTCATTTTTCTATTTATTATATAATCTATCAACTAGTTTTATTACTGTTGGTACACGAAATGAGAACTCTGAATCTAATAACTTTCGAGGAACAACACATTGTCCTTCAGTGATAAAAGAAGATGCCTCACCCAATAATATAGCAAAAAAGAATTTAGGAATTGTGATTGCCATAAAGCACTTCCTCCCGCCAGCCACAGTTTTTGTAAACTCTCTATTAGTTACCTGTTCCGGAGTAACAAGATTAACGACGTCACTCATAGATGGATCGTTTATTATATGCTCCATAGCCATCTTAAGATCATCAATACATATCCATGGGAAATATTGTTTGCCGGGACCGATAATAGTAGCTACTTTAAATTTCATCAAAAATGTCATTTTCTCAAAGGCTCCTCCCTTATTAGCTATAACAACCCCAAAACGTGTGATAGCCAACCTGACATCAGGCGAAACTTTACGTGCCTCTTGTTCCCATTGTTCACACAAATCAGACAAGAAGCCGCTACCTTTTACAGATGAGTATTCGTCACAGCAACGCTCAGTGGGGTAGTAACCAACAGCAGAAGCAGATATTAATAATTTAGGTTTATGCTCAAGCGAATTTATGGTTTCTACAATTCTTCGAGTAGTTATAATACGGCTATCGTACATTGTTCGTTTATAGGACTTACTCCAACGATGATTGATAGGAGCACCGGCCAGATTAATAACAATATCAACACCTGTTAGCGCTTCTTTTAATTTCTTGTTTGATTCGTGCTGGAATAAAGAGCGAGTTAATTTGGCTACTGAATACCCTTTCTCTTCGAAATGACTCGTAAGATTAACTCCTATAAATCCGGATGCTCCGCTGATAGCTATTTTCATAGATTACATATTTATGGTATAACAAGTTCAGAAGCGATTTAGATCAAAAAATGATAATAGAAATTTTATTTAAGTGTATTTAAAAGACAGATAACCTGAAAAGTAGAACGTCATAAATTAGACAGCACTTTGTATACAAATGCTATTATATATCCAAATAAACATATTATGTACATACTAATTATAAATCAATGTCTTACTTTGCCGTAAGATACTGAATATCTATATATTTAACGGCCAGATTTATAAAAAAAATGGGTATATTGTTTAAAAGAAATATTATGTTAGGAGAAGTAAACTAAAGCAGAGTTTCTGAAAAAAATTGCAAATACATTAAAAAAAAGGACTACTTGAATCAAGTAGTCCTTATATATACCGGATAAACTATCCCGATTTATTTTTTATTTTTCAAAGCTGCAAATATCAGAGTCTCTAATTCCTCAGCCAATTCCGGATTATCTTTTACTGTATCTTTAGCTGCTTCACGTCCTTGTCCTAACTTTGTTTCATTATAGCTATACCAAGAACCGCTTTTCTTTACAATACCTAAATCTGTACCTAAATCGATAATTTCACCAGAACGGGATATACCTTCACCATACATGATATCAAATTCCGCTTTTCGGAATGGAGGCGCTACTTTATTCTTAGCAACTTTCACTCGCGTTTGGCTACCTCTCACTTCTTCGCCATCCTTCAATTGCCCGATACGACGAATGTCAAGGCGTACTGACGAATAATATTTCAAAGCATTCCCCCCAGTTGTTGTTTCGGGAGAACCGAACATAACTCCAATTTTGTCACGCAACTGGTTAATAAATATACAAGTTGTGCTTGTTTTATTTATAGCTGCTGTCAACTTACGAAGTGCCTGAGACATCAAACGAGCCTGCAATCCCATTTTAGAATCTCCCATTTCACCTTCTAACTCGGCTTTCGGAGTCAATGCGGCAACAGAATCAATCACGACAATATCAACAGCTGACGAACGAATCAATTGTTCAGCAATCTCTAGAGCTTGTTCTCCACTATCGGGTTGCGAAATCCAAAGGTTTTGAATATCGACCCCTAATTTCTCTGCATAGAAACGGTCGAAGGCATGCTCTGCATCTATAATAGCTGCAATACCTCCTGCTTTTTGAGCTTCTGCAATTGCATGTATAGCTAAGGTAGTTTTACCTGACGATTCGGGTCCATAAATCTCGATCACCCTTCCTCTAGGATACCCCCCTACTCCAAGTGCCGCATTGAGGGCTATGGAACCTGTAGGTATAACTGCTATTTCTTCAACCTTGTCATCTCCCATCTTCATTATGGAACCTTTTCCATAACTTTTCTCTATCTTGTCCATAGCAGCCTGTAGTGCTTTCAGTTTCTCTACATTTGGAGCCGCTTTTTTTTCTTTTTCTTCTGCCATTATCTTTTCGATTGCTTTTATTTATGTATCTACTATTTACTTATATACTTAATATTTGAGTTCCGTGTTCTTTTGTCTTGATTTCTTTCGGACCTATTACTTGTGTTATAACTCCTTTTTCATCAATCAGAAAGGTAGTACGAAATACTCCCATATATTTTCTGCCTGCAAGTGTTTTTTCGCCCCAAACACCAAATTCTTCAACAAGATTCTTTTCTGTATCGGCAATTAGAGGGAATGGCAATTGCTGCTTTTCGATAAATCGTTTATGGGACTTCTGATCATCAACACTCACACCCAATATACTATATCCTTTTTTCTTTAGCTCCGAAAAATTATCCCGCAAACTACAAGCCTCAGCAGTACACCCTGGGGTATTATCTTTCGGATAGAAATATAAAACTAACTTCTGACCTTCATAATCAGCAGACTTTATCTCTTTATTGTCTTGATCGAAACCAAGTATTGCGGGTATCTTATCTCCTACTGTTAATGCCATAATTTATTTCTTTTATTTTGTAACAAACCATTTATCATTCGCCAATGGAACGTAAGCCTCCATCTTATCTAACAATTTTTCAGCATCACTATCCACCAACAACAGATTTCTATATTCTTCTTTCAAGAAACCATTATCAATCATTGTTTCAGACAAAGCTATTAACGGATCATAAAATCCATTTACATTATGTAGAGCAACCGGTTTTTTATGTAATGCCAATTGCGCCCATGTCAACATTTCGAACAATTCTTCCATTGTACCATATCCTCCCGGCAAAGCTATAATACCATCGCACAACTCATTCATCTTGGCTTTACGCTCATGCATCGTTTCCACAACATATATCTGACTAAGTGAATGGTGTTCTAGTTCTTTTTGTTTTAAAAATTCAGGAATTACACCGATAACCTCTCCACCTTGGCTCAATGCTCCATCTGCAACCGCACCCATAAGACCGACATGTGCTCCTCCATACACGATACCATACCCCCTATTTGCGATAGTTTTACCTATTAGTGTTGCTTGTTTTGTAAAGTTTTCATTGTTTCCATTCGAAGAGCCGCAAAACACAGATATATATTTCATTTTTACTATTTATTTAAAGACTTACATAGTACAAAAAACAGAAAAAAGACTTCTGACTTTGTCTTATTTAAATCCTTTCTGATAATTGTTTTATAAAAGATTCTATCTTTGAATATTCAATTCTGTTTCACACAAAGATAATAATAATCTCAAATAAATTGAGTGAATAAAAGTCGGTGTTGAAAACTTTTGATCAAGTCATATTTTATATAGAAAAAACATGAGACTAAACAAAATTATCATTTTCAGTTGTAGCATACTTATATTATCAAGCTGTAAATCAACACAAAGCATTCAACCTAAAGTTGAGGGGTGGAATTTTATTGCTAATATAGAAGATGTAGATATCTCTATCGACACAGCAAGTATACGACACGAAGGTTTAATATCTTATGCCAGCGAAAAGCGTGTATATCTAACTACAGCAAGTAAGGCAAAATATGTAGATAAAATACGTAATGAATATACCAGAATGGGCAAACCTGAAAAAGCCAATAAATGGAATGATTTTTCATATTGCATCTATCATTGCCTTTATGAATGTGCCAACAACAGATTCCGAATACTATCTGTCGAGGATTTTGATTCTACAGGGAAACGTATAGCCAAAACAACACCGCCCAAAAACAAGATACAATGGCTTAATGTAAATGCAGATACTGTAGGCGATTATACTTTTTTCTCTGTTTGTGATTACGAATAATTGGCACAGATAATAACGAATCAAATATGTAACAATTGTTACATATTTGATAGTAATCTATATAGTATCTTTGTAATATATTAAACAATCACATATTTTTATATTATGGAACAGTTACATGCACATGAAGTCCTTCACATGATGGAAGGAAATAGCTATACAGAAGCATCGCTAGCACAAGCTATAAAAGATCAATTTGGAGAAGACCAAAGATTTTATGCCTGTTCAGCAGACGATATGAATATAGATGAACTTATTGAATTCCTTAAAATGAAAGGTAAATTTATGCCTACTCAGAATGAGGGATTTACTGTCGACATTAGTAAGGTTTGCAATCATTAATTCAGCCTTAATTCGTAAAGGAAGAAAAATATATACTCTCCAATTTAGTTAAAAACAAGATGTGCATGAACTATGTATATACTCTCGACGTTGTATAGTTGTAGTTTTGTAAAGTTTGTGTTAATATTGGAGAGTCCGCGATGTGATATTGTGGGCTTTTTCGTTTAATTATATCATACTATAATAAGTATAACTAATCGTTGGAAATAATGTTATAAAGCACAATATAGCTAATTATAAGCTTATTTAAATCAAAACTCTTATTCTGCATCACACCGATTATGATTCTTATATACATTTATATAAGAGTAATGACTGCTGGATAAAGATTTAATCTACAATTTTTAATTAATACATATTTTGACATTTCTATTAAAATATTAATATCTTTGTATTTAGATTTTGGTGTTACAATTCCGCATCTTCGGAAACGTAGTTAAAAGGGAATCAGGTGTAAATCCTGAACAGACCCGCTGCTGTAAGCTCCACTAAAGTCTTTGAACAATACTTAAAACCACTGTTCTGTAATGAATGGGAAGGGCGTTCGAAGATGGAGTAAGTCAGAAGACCTGCCAAAAACAAATAGTTTTAAAGCTTTCGGGAAATAAGGCTGAGAAACAAGAAGGACTTCTGGAGACCATAAATTAACTATGTTCAATATCCTTTTTATTCCTCTTTTACGATTGTATATTTCCTTGTAAGCTATTTGATAATTATCATTAATCATTTAGCAAAATGTTGCTTAAAAAACGAAGAGTAATAGTTACTTTCTGCATCTTAATATGTGGCTATGTAAATAGTCAAAATAGGCTGGATAGTATACAGCAATTGAAGGAAATAACTGTGACGGCAAAATCGTACAAAGAAGTTATCCCTGCTCAAAAACTTACCGCAGAAGACTTAAAGGCTTTAAACAGTTTTTCCGTAGCTGATGCCATTCGCTATTTCTCAGGTATACAAATAAAAGACTATGGCGGAGTAGGAGGACTTAAAACTGTCAATATCCGTAGTATGGGCACACACCATGTCGGTGTTTTCTATGATGGTATACAATTAGGTAATGCTCAAAACGGACAAGTTGACTTAGGAAAATTCTCACTCGATAATATGGACGAAATTTCCCTATACAATGGGCAAAAGAGTGATATTTTCCAACCGGCAAAAGACTTTGGATCCTCAGGCTCTATATATCTACGTTCTCGTACACCTCGGTTTTCTGAAAATAAGAATTACAATCTGAAAGCTTCTGTCAAGACTGGATCATTCGACTTAGTTAATCCCTCAATTTTATTTGAACATAAAATCAATAAAAACATCAGTGCCTCCTTTAATACAGAACTTATAAATTCATCCGGAAAATATAAATATCGATACAAAAGAGTCTATCCGGGCACCCAAGAAGTGATGTACGACACAACTGCCATGAGAAAAAACGGTGATGTGTTTTCATTCCGGACTGAAGCCGGCTTATTTGGTACAATTCCCGAAGGTTTCTGGAAGGTGAAATTATATTATTATGACTCCAACAGAGGACTTCCCGGAGCAATAGTAAACAATGTGTGGCAAAATTCGCAACGCCAATGGGATCGAAATTTCTTTGCACAAAGTTCTTTTCAGAAAAATATAACTAATAAATACGAAATACAAGTCAATGCAAAATTTGCTTATGATTTTATGCATTTTTTGAACCCTGACACAGACGTATCAATGTATGTAAACAATAGATTTCATCAACGAGAATGGTACGGATCGTTAGCCAATAAATATTCAATCACCCGCAATTGGGATGTTTCATTATCAGCCGACATTCAATATAATACTTTAAGTTCAGATATGCCAGGCTTTGTTTTTCCAAGACGGATAACTTCTTTAATAGCACTTGCCAGTGCTCTGGAAGTAGGAAAAGTAAAAATGCAAGGAAGTATTTTAGCAACATTTGTGGATGAAGATTTTAAGATTGGAAATTACAATCCAGAATCGCCATACCAAGATACTGTTATTGTGGCACCTAATAAAAAAGAACTTACTCCTGCTTTCTTTATTTCATACAAACCTTTTCGCAACAAAGATTTCAATGTTAGGGCATTCTATAAAAGAATCTTCAGAATGCCGACATTCAATGACCTCTATTACACCAATATTGGTAACTCCGCTCTAAAGCCAGAGTTCACACATCAATTTGATATAGGGTTCCAATATAACCACACATTTAAGACTAAATTTATAAAATCATTCCAATTACAGGCTGACGCATATTATAATGATGTGACAGACAAAATTGTAGCAGTACCCGCAAAAAGTAGCTTGTATCGCTGGACAATGATCAATTTAGGCTCAGTAGAAATAAAAGGGCTTGAAGTTTCGTCATCTACCTCATACCAATTGCCTTATGATGTAGGAATAAATTTAAAGCTGGCATATACTTATCAAAAAGCACAGGACTTCACCCAAAGGAAAAGTGCCGAGATGCAAGAAATAACTTATGGAGGACAAATTCCATATATCCCCTGGCATAGTGGTTCTGCAATAGTAAATATGATCTACAAATCGTGGCAACTGAATTATAGTTTTATATATGTAGGAGAACGTTATCAAAGTTCGGCCAATATACGAGAAGAGTATGAGCAGCCTTGGTATACACATGATATGTCTATCATTAAAAATTTAAAGCTGAATAAAACAAATATGCGTATCACAGGCGAAGTTAATAATCTTTTCAGCCAAGACTACGAAGTAGTATTAAACTATCCGATGCCAAAACGGAACTATAAAATTTCATTAACTATCGAATTATGAAAAAAACCATATATATATCCTGCGTCCTACTTATCATATTCATTAGCCTTAATGGATGCCGAGATGATGTAGAAATGGTTCTTTCCGAAACAGAACTTTTTGGACAGGGTCGCCAGGTTAGTGGATTCAAAGGCTTTTATTTGCTCAATGAAGGAAATATGGGCAGTAATAAAGCAACTTTAGACTATTACAGCTTCGAAACAGGAGAATATACCCGAAATATTTATGCTGAAACAAACCCGACAGTACCTAAAGAAATGGGCGATGTGGGTAACGACATTGCCATTTATGGCAGTAAGTTGTATGCAGTAATTAACTGTTCGGGCAAAGTGGAAGTTATGGATTACAAAACGGCCAAACGAATTACCAAGATTGATATCCCCAATTGCCGTTTCGTCAAGTTTCTGGGACGGTATGCTTATGTAACATCTTATGCCGGCCCTGTAGTTATCGATCCCAATTATGAACAAATAGGTTTTGTAGCAAAGATAGATACTACAACACTCAAGGAAGTAGATCGCTGTTATGTAGGTTTTCAGCCCGATGAATTGGAAATTGTAGAAGGGAGAATTTATGTTGCTAACTCGGGTGGATATATGGGAGCAAGCAACACAACCGGTTATGAACGGACAGTTTCTGTTATCGACATAAGAACATTCAAGGAAGAAAAGCGGATTGATGTAGCCTATAATCTGGAACGAATAAAGGCTGACAGCCGAGGCAACCTGTGGGTTAGTTCACGTGGCGATTATAAAGGCCTTCCTGCCCGATTATACTTTATCGACAAACAACAGCAACGGGTTACAGATACAATTCCCATTGCAGCAACAAATTACTGGATTGATGATGATATGCTATATGTGTATGGCACAGAATGGAGCCATATAACAAAAGAATGGACTATAACATATAGTCTTGTTGATACCCGCACTCACGAAATTATTTCAAAAAATATTATAACAGATGGTACTGACCAGAAGATAGAAAAACCTTATGGTATTATGGTCGATCCAGAAACTAAAGATATATACATAACAGATGCAGGTAATTATGTCACCCCCGGGTTATTATATTGCTTTGACAAAAATGGAAAGCTAAAAACATATATCGACAAAGATGGAAAAAAACAAAAGTCTATTGTACGCACAGGAAATATACCCGGACATTTTGCCTTACTTCCTATTTATAAATAGCATTATCCAATACCTCAAATTATAAAAAACATGAAATCATAGTCATTAAATTAAAAATAGAATGAAGCAAAAACACTACTTACTCTACTTTTTCCTTTTACTTGCCATATTGAGCGGATGTAGCAATAAAGATGATGATGTATTAGCTCCTGTCATATCAGGCATAGATGACAAATACACAACTATTGAAGGCACTGACCTTGAAATAGTACCGACTATCACAAATGATAATTCATCTACTTATAGCTGGTTACTAGAAAATAAAGAAGTGGCTAATAGAGCCACATATACATTCAAAGCATCAGCCATAGGCAGTTACAAACTTATATTGAAAGTTACAAACCAAGGAGGTACTGCACAAAAAGAAATACTTATAACTGTTGTAAAACGAAACTCACCTCCAGTAATATCTGACATTGAAGAAACATATACAATTGATGCCGGAAGTGAAATTAAACTAAATCCGAAGATACTTAGCGATAGTGAAGTAACTTACTCATGGTTTTTGAATGACGAAGAGGTTTCCAAAGCTGAAGAATACATATTCAAAGTATCAAAACCAGGTAAATACAAACTATCCTTAAAAGTAACAAATAAAGAAGGAACAACCGTAAAAGAAGTTTCTGCTTTTGTTAACGGACCAGAAACAAAAATAGAGATATCAGCTTATACTATACTCACGCTCGAAACTCCTGATTATATAACAAATGTGGATAATATAAAATGGACAGTTTTAAGTACCTCTTCCCAATTATACAGACTTTCGAACGCTGATACTAAGAATCCGATGTTTATTACAGCAAAGGAAGGAGAATATCGCTTACAAGCAAGTGATGGTGAAGTAAAATCCGAGGTCAAAATTACCGTAAAAAAAAGAACTGATAAATTGAGTTCTTACATTTCAAAAGTTTTTGATTATATGCCGGCTCCCGGGCAATTTGTCAATAAACTTCCTGAATATAATGAGGGAGACACATATCAAGATATGGTAAAAAAAGCTAATAAATGGTTAGTTGGAGAAGATGCATGGATGATTACTCTTGGTGGTTGGGGTGGATATGTCACATTTGGTTTTGACCATACAATAGTAAATATACCCGGCAAGCGAGATTTTAGAATTAATGGAAATGCTTTTGGTGCAGCAACCGGACGTCCCGGGGCTCCTTTTGGTGGTAGCTGCGAGCCGGGTATCATCATGGTAGCTTATGATAAAAATAAGAATGGAAAACCGGACGATGATGAATGGTTCGAGATAAAAGGAAGTAGTAATTTTTCTGCAGAAAAAGAACCTTGGTATACTATAGCAAAAGACAACGGAAACGACACGAGAGTTTTCCGCGACTATGAGATGACATATTACAAACCAACAAAAGAAAAACCAGAAATAACCGGAGAACCGGATAATCCAAATGCTTTCGTTACCATAAAAGATTATATCCGTTGGAAAGATAATAAAAACAATAGTGGTTACAAAGTAAAAAACGTATATCACAATCAGACCTACTACCCAGGCTGGATAAAAGAAAACCAGCTTACCTTCAAAGGTATCCGTTTGCCGGAGAACGGAGTTAATGAAGGAAAATATGTTCCGGGAATCAATGAAACAAATACCTATTTTGTCCTTTATGGATTTAGATATGGTTATGTCGATAACTATCCTAATGTACATGAAAACTCAGGGATTGATATTGATTGGGCAATAGATAAGAACGGCAATAAAGTAAATCTGCCCGGTATCGATTTCGTAAAAGTATATAATGGTGTAAATCAAGAAAACGGTTGGCTTGGTGAATGTTCTACAGAGGTAGAGCGCGGAGAAGATCTCCACATGATGGGGGTAAGCATCGATACAATCAATGAATAGTAAACTTTTAAATTTAATCAATTAAAGCTAAACAAAATGAAAAAACTATTTTCTTATTTAATGCTTATTTCTTTGATAGTTTTTGCTTCTTGTACAGAAGAAAATCCTATTAACGAAAATGTTAGCACAGCAAATGCTACTGAAAAAACTTTTACAGTACAAGGCCATCCTTATGATTTATCTAAGTCAGCAATCAAGGGAATCGAGGCAATAGCTACTTCAAAAAGTATTGATATTTCGAATGGTGGGGACCCTAATTTCACAATGGATGATATTAAATTTTGGGTAGGGACCGGAACAAAGAAGGCTGCATTAGTTATAGAATGGCACGATGGAAAAAATCCGGATGCATTAGTTTGGGGATATAGATGGAATGGAGATGCATATGGCATTGATATGATACGCGAAATTGTCAAAGCGGATCCGAGATTAATCTTTCTTACACATATGACTGGCTCGTTGGGGTATACAATTGCGGGGTTAGGTTATAATATAAATAAAACAGGACCTCACTATTTGATCTATAATAACCAGACAAACAATCCTGTATATCCTGTTAATGGAATAGTTACAACAAATGCTTATAATTACGACAATTGGACTTACTCCGACCCTGCCGATCATTGGCTTTCCGGATGGTATAATGGGTATTGGAGCTATTGGATCAAAGATACAATTTCTGCACCATGGGGATATTCTGGCTGGGGAGCTTCTAGCCGCAAACTAACCAATGGCAGTTGGGACGGCTGGTCTTTCCTTGGAGATATGAGTGAGTGGGAAGGAAACCAACTTGGAAACAAATTCTTAGCTGCGCAACCTAATTAATTTAAATATTTGATAATAAAAAAATGAAAAAAACAGTAAACTACTTACTAATCCTACTCAGTTGTACTATCTTATTCAGCAATTGTAGCGACGATTACAATGATCAATATCTCAGAAATGAAATTGATAAAATAAAAACAGACCTAGCTTCACTTAAAAAGCAAGTCTCATCACTAGAAACTGTTGTTAATGCACAACATAATGGAAAAGTAATAACCAATGTCGAAAAATTAAGTAATAATAAAGGCAATAAAATTACTTTTAATGATGGAACATCGATAGAGGTTCTCAATGGTGAAAGTGCTCCAGTAATAGGAGTACAAGAATCAGAAGGGATTTATTACTGGACTATTACAACAGATGGAAAAACAAATTTCTTAGTTGACAAGGATAAAAAGAAATTACCTGTTTCCGGTAAAGATGGGCAAAATGGTTCGAATGGACAAAATGGTCAAGATGGCAAAGATGCAAACAAACCTGAAATAGCAATTGATGCAAATGGATATTGGACAGTAAACGGGGCTCAAATAAAGGATGCAAAAGGTAATATTGTAAAAGCACAGGGAGATTCCTTCTTTAAAAGTGTTGAAGAAAATGAAGAAAATGTCACATTTGTGCTTGCTGACGAATCTACTATTCTTATCCCAAAATCGGCAGGAACATTTTTAATGTTCGAAAGTGAAGATGGCAATCCATCGTTTGTTTTCAATCCTGGTCAAGCTCAAAGATTGAGAATTAAATTTGCAAATATTGAGTCGATGGAAATTATTTCACAACCATCCGGATGGACTACCAATATTCATCGTCCTGACAAATATGTAAATGTAGTTGCACCAAAGAATGGATATGGAATTGGAGAAATCAAATTGCAAGGTATAGATAAGAATGGTTTAACATATTTAGCAATAGTAAAAGTGAGTATTGCAGGCCAAGGATTCTCGGCTATAGATGGAGTATTTATTCTAAATGAAGGAAATATGACTACTGAAAATGGTTCTCTAATTTACATTGCTCCTGACGGGAAATTATATGACTATGCTTATGATAGTGCGAACGGAACGGAACTTGGGAATGTAACACAAGATTTATTTATCAATAATGGAAAAATGTACATCATTTCGCAAAACGGAAGAAAAAATCCAATAGGTACAGGATTTCAAAATGATGGTATGCTTGTCGTTGCAAATGCAGAAACTTTAAAGAAAGAAGCCGCCTTTAATGATGAACTTTCAACACTAAGCTGGCCTACCCATATTGCAGTATTGAACGATCAGAATATTTTCATACGAGATAATAATGGTGTATATCTATTTAATAGTACAACCAAAGAATTAAGTTTGATAAACGGCACTAAAGGTGCAAGCAAAAACAGAATGGCTGTTGTCAACAATAAAGTTTTTGTTCCTGCCGGGAGAAACCTTTTAGTCTTAGAAGCAGGGCAAACTACGGTATCACAAACTATTGATATGGGAGCAACAATTAGTGGTACAATCAAATCAAAAGATGAACAGCTATGGGTATCTACAACCGGGTCTCCAAACAAGATATCAAAGGTAAATAGCAAGACATATACTGTCATACAAGCAAATAATATTACCGAAGGTAAAGTCAGTGCAGGAGCAGGAGCAACACCAGGCATTACGGCCAAAGGTGACACGCTATATTATAGTGGAGCATCGACCAAAATCTATCGTCATATCTTTAGCAAAAATGAATCTAAATTGATGGTGGATGCTAAAAGTTTAGTCGACAATGCCAATATTGTTTATAATAATATTGGTGTACATCCAAGAACAGGAAAAGTATATTTAAATACAATCAAAGCTTATGGATGGGACTTTTTAATCAATAATATTAGTGTATTCGATCTAGAAGGATCAACTCCAGTATTAGATCACAACTACCAAAATTACACTCACTTTCCGGCTGGTATATTTTTTACTGCCAACTTCCAATAATAGTGAATTAGTTATATAAAGTTGAAAGAGTTTCTGAAATAAAATGGATTGACTGATATAGTCAATCCATTTTTATAATATTTTGTTTGGTTCTAGATATTATTACAATACCAATAGTCACTATTTATTGATTAAAAAGACAATTATTGTCTATTGAAATTAATTTTGCTAGGGCTATTGCGACCCCTAAAGTCTATAAGGATTAATATCTAGGCTAAAAGTTACAAGAATAGCCGACTGTTACTAAAGAATTATTGGTTGTCGATCGATTTATAACTGAACGCCATTGGAAATTATAGGCTAGAGTTATTGAGTGTCGTTGTAATGGTGAATAAGAACTATTTAAACGGCACATAAATACCTCATTCTGTTTTGTACCTTCCAAACTACCTGTATTATATGATAAAGAACTTCCCAAATTCACTTTCTTATTGAATAAACGACTTGATATTCCGACTGTTGGCCCCCATGTTAATGTGTTACCATTCAATATTCTGCTGTTATTAAAATTAAGAGCTCCATTAAGGGATAAACCTGATTTTAGAAATGTGAGGGAATAAGAAGTATTGGCATTTATCATTTCGGTTACACTACCCGTATGGTAAACACCTCCCTGTTTATTGGCTGCATCCTGATAAGAAAGGTTGATATTTAAGTTATGTAACTCAACATCATCTTTTTTAGTAATGATATTCATATTTAAGTTTGCTGATTGGCTGAGTTGTACAAAATTCAATGTATCTAACCTATCGAGATTATTCTCTTGATTGATGAGTTCGAAGTTAGAACGAACATTCGTATAAGTTTGAAAATTGGTATATGAAAGATTGGCATTGACTCTTTCACTAAAAGTAGCTGTTAGATTTCCGGAGGCAACAACTCTTGATGAAGCACTAATTTTACTCTTTTTCAGGTCATCGTGTTCATATCCTATACTCATGCTCACACTCAATTTATTTTCCCAAAAAGACTGATAGGCATTGACTGTTATATTTTCGATATCATTGGTAAAATAATAAGCCCCTAATGTGGAATAATTAGGATCAATACGTTCATAGCCAACACCGAAGCGATTTGTTTCGCCGACATAGCTTAACTGCACTTTCAATGCATGATAAACAGCTGAAGACATATTGCTTCCAGTCCATAAACCTAATATGCCGTTCAGATCATCATTTGCCGATCGTCTATCTGTAGTTAACATGCTCAATCCGTATTCACTGCTGAGTTCTATAAATTTGACAGGTTTATATATAAAGGAGACGCTTCCGGCCAAATTCTCCATAGGTGTTATTCCGAGACTGTCGGGGGGAATAGTCAATGATGATACTTTATCTTTAGCTCCAAACAGATTAATAGTGACTTGATATTGGTCTTTTATACGTGCTGCTTTTATTCCATATCCCATGCGTTTATAAGTAGGCAGGAAAGCGGGTTGTGCCTCATCGTATTCTACTGCTTTCTGAAAACGTCCGTATAAGGCTGCAAATTCCCAGCCATCAGGAGACAATTCTACTCCGGCACCAGTAAAGATGTGCCCGTTTAAGGTATAAGGAGAAAAAGTCATAGATACATCACCTATATGTCCCGTAATCCATTTATAAGATGGATGAATACTTAACCGATTGGGACTTGACGGTAGCTTGTAACTACTACCAGAATTGGTAAGGCTAAATGCAAATGGAAGATTAACTTGCCCATAGATATTCAAGTTCACATTACCATTTAAATAATAAGCCCAAGGATCACGCCCAGAGAATCCATTTCCTGCATTGACTACAGAATTTGCAGAGAAACCTCCTGAAAGCTTTAATGGATTGCCTTTCCCGAACAGGTTTTTCATATCCTCGATACGAAAACTCTGTGCCTGTAGGGTGATTGTAGTTATTATAAATAATGTTGTTAAAGATAGTATGAGACGTTTAATCATTTTTCTGGATCTTGATATCTGTTAGTATATATGAGTTTGCATTACCGGAACTTATCATTTTTTTTATTAGAATTGCCCCTTTTCTACCATCAGATGTTTCAAATAATATAACACGTGGCAATGGTGTAGTGGTAAAGAATTCATCTCCATAGTTTACTGTTGAGATTTGCATATCCCGCAATAAAGCGTCAGTAGTCATTTTATTGAATTGATCGGGTGTAAGCGATACTGAGCCTAATTCAGTCCTGTTTATGAATTTAGTCGGTTTGGCGTTCGGTATCGAAGGTAAAGGAGTTTTATCCAACTTGTCGGGTGAAACAAACTTATTGTATATGAAGTTAGCATCTAACCCGAAAAAAGCAATATCTATGAATGCTCCATTGCTATTATTAACCTCAGAAGTTTTGAATATGGTTCTTAACTTAGTTGAGTAAAGGGAGCCAATGGTTTCAGACGCTGTATTTATACCAAACTTAATATCCCGATGGGTTCTCAAGTTTGTATTTGCCTTTACTGTGATGTTTTGGGATATACATTTAGTTTGTTTTCCGTTGAATACATTCAGATAAACGGTATATTGGCCTGCGATAGGAAAATAAATGCTTGCATCTGTTGAAGTGCTGTTCGTAATAGTAGCACCGGAACATTCCCACCAAAGGGTCTGAACACCTTGCAATTGGTTTGAGAAGGTTGCATGTAGAGGAGCTTCCATGTCATCTATATCTTCGAATGAAGGAATGATGTTGAAAGAAGCATCTAACGGTTCGCGCACCTCAATACGGGATGAAGTAGTAAATTCTTTACTGCCATTACTCACCGCTAGGCGGATAGTATAGTTTCCTTCTTGTCGGTAGATAATAACAGGTGGATATTGTCCGTCATAGGAAGATGGTTCCCCTCCCTCGAATGTCCATTTATATATACTGCCACCTGCTGACAGATTCGTAATACTAAATACGGCAGGGGCATAATTATTTATATCGACTTCGGCCTTAAATTGAACTGTTACGGCACTGTCTACCCTTATGGTATATTCTTTTGATCTAGAGTCACCATCATTCGAGGCTACTAATGTGATGATATGTTCGCCCGGTTCTGTAAATACAATTGTACCGGGATCTTTCTTCGTAGAAGAGGCGGGTTCGCCACCCTCAAAAGTCCATTGAAAGCTACTTGCACTTTGCGTCTTGTTATCTATGATTATGGATAAGGGCGAAGTGTGGTTGTCATCTTTTATATGCAAAGCAACATCTATTTCAACAGGTATGGTCTGCTCGGTATGGCAAGACACGGCCGTAAATAGTAGTAATAATACTACATATACTAATTTATTCATCTATGCTAGTTTGTAAAATATAATATGTTAGAAATTAGTTATTGTTTAAATTCTTCTGTTTTTGTTTAAAATCTAGTAATCAGTAATTTTTTATTGATTATTTACAGTTATAATATTTGCTTTTGACACAATTCCCCTCCTTATTGACCTATCTGAAGCCTATATGATTTGTCACAGATTGTGATAAATTCATCTAATGATACTTTTACAAATTCTCAAACTCTCTATTACTAACATTTGCATCTAAATATTCATAAACTGGGAGGCAACTACCTTTAGGTAAGGCTTATATTTTTTCTTTTTTCCACCCATTAAGAAATGGAATATCATCAGGATGATAAGATTTCTTTCCTGCGTTCTAACTATCTTCCAAAGTTTTTTAGTATTCCCTTTACATTCATACTGCTTAATCAGAAACTATTTAATACCAGCCGCTTTATAAAATTCTTTTTCATTAAAGTCTACCCATGCTATATTGTCTAAGTAAACTTTTGCAGGAGAAGGCTCACATTCACCTCTATCTGGAATTATCGGATATATATATATACATATACCAAGATATTTCGCTCGGCAGTGCGGACATTTAACATAGAAAAGCCTGAAAATTCCATGTGCATTATCAGACTTTAGATATAGATATGAGTCCTGAGTAACTTTTTTAATATTGGGAAAAAGATTATAAATAGCCTCTAAGAAATGAATATCTCTATTAATTCCTGTTTGTAAAAATCCTAGATTTGGGTTATCAGCTCCAGATAATATTTCCTCCGATGTTGTAACAATCTCATTATTGCAAGACAAACAGTTATAGTACATTTTAAATATCTTTCCACTCAAAAATGTACAAGGCATTTTTAAATTTTCAACCTTTCTTTCGGACAAGAAACCAAATCGAATATCAATATCATGTGGATCAATTACCACAGTAATATTTTTTCTGTAAAATTCTTTGATCTCTATATTCATTGTCCTTCTATTACTAAATTAATATACTTTTCATATTGAAGGTATAATTTCTCGATTTTTATATTCTTCATAATTATTCCGAATTCTTTCAGATAGTTTAGCCAACTCTTCAAAATAATAAGTTTCTTCCTCTTTTATTAGATAGAAAACTTCTCGTTATATCAACAAAACTATTATAGAAAGCGACAGTGATAATATTTTTACCATTAACATCATATAGAAAAAAATCCCAATTGTTTTTCATAATATCTTTTTGCAAGAGAAATAAAATCATACTAATGAATATGCACAAGTCTTAAAGTAATATTAAATAGAAGTATTAAAAAAGAAAGTTAATCAGTTAAATAGAATTCAGTTTCAATGTTTTTTATATTACGTTTAATATCCTCTAATTGCCCATTTTTGTATTGCCACCCTGTCCCTTCTTTATTATTCTTTAAATAATCTTCATTTGATAATATTGCTTTATTTAATTCTGATACTATTTGGTGGAAAAAATATGTCGAATCTATTTTATATTGTTTTGATTGAAATAGATATGACCCTAAATAATAAGGGACTAAATAAAGCGTATTTTTATTAATTAGTAAATTAAGTATTCCTTCCCTAAAACTTTCTAAACAAGACTCATCTTTTGACATATCATAATATGCAAATATTCTACCTGTTAATATAGATGTGTCTGTAGGCAACTCTATATACTTATTGGTTATACTATAACCATTTGCTCCAATAAGAGCCTTTCGCATCTCTTCTTGATTTTTTATTAGATTTTCTATATTCATAATTTATTTATTCCACTATTACATGTGTTATTTTTATATTGGATATTGGGATAGGATCTGTGACCGCCTCTAAAATACCTCCTGCTGTTTTTCCTCCAGGAATGTAAAATTCATTTGCTCCAGATTCGAATCCACTTGCCATCCTTAAATTAAATTGTTTTGAGTTGATAATATCAACTCAAACAATTCCGCCCTTATTTTTCCAGTCGCCAATAGGAATTGCCAGTTCTTTTTCTATAATGGAAATATCCTTATCTACTCTAATTAGTATCTTATCAATATTGTCTGATGTCGAAATATATAAACCATCTGAGCGACCTGCTTGGAATGCATTTTTAAGAAATCTATCATATTGATCTTTTGTCATAAGGTACGAAGCTTTTTCTTCAAATTTAGCTAAATGATTTTTTATATAAGTTGCATCTAGGTACTCCTTTGGATTGAGAACCTCTCCAATCAATTTTCTTCGTGCAATTTCTTTTACTACTTTTTCTTTTGTCCATCCATTAATAAATGGGATATCATCAGGATGATAAGATTTCTTTCCTGCGTTTCTAACTATCGACCAAAGTTCTTTGGCATTCCCTTTTAGATATTTTGCATTTGCTAAAGATACAGAATTGTCCCAAGAACCAATTTACTGCATAGCTTCTGCAAACCACCCTTTATCAACCAACAATATACAGTTCAATAGTTTACACAGCTTAAAGACGTCATTCTATTTAAGATCTGGATATATCTATTAACTGATTATTCATATAATAAGCATTCCATGTATCGTACATAAAAAAATCGGGATCCGAAACAGACTCAATATTAAAATTTAGCACATATTCAAATTGTTGAACTTTAGAGGAATATTTTATATATTCAATATTACACAAAGTAAAAAAAATATTGCTAATTTCAATATCTATTTCTACATCTTTGTACATATTATAAAAATAATTTCTTAGTTTCGAATTCGACTGTACTAATAATCTTTTAAATCCAGAAATATCGTCTAGAATAAATTTTAAAAAAAAGATAATTTCATCCCAAGATGGCTCTCCCTTATTTATAGTTATGTTAACATCATATCCAATTTTTAAAAAGTCAAATTCATGATAACCCAAGTTCCACATTGATTTTTCATCAACATATTCAAAATTAAAAACCAAATTATTTACTATAATTTCTTTTTTCATACCTTACTTATTTCCAATTGTTTTTACACCATCAAGTATTTGAAAACAATGTGGACAACGACACATATTCTCATACCCTCTGCTACTAACTTTTCCTTTTACTAATACATGTATTTTATTTAAATCTTGAATGCCATTAAATTCATTTATTAGCTTAAGTTGAACTATAATTTCATTGGTAGCAATTACTTCTGCATGTATGCCAGCTAAATCCACTGTTAGCATTTTATTAGGTGTCACACCCTGATATAACGTTTCAAATAATTTACCTCCTTTATCGAAGTCATTCTTTATAAGATTTAGATATTTAATATGTGCCCTAAGTTCTGGTTCTAATTCATTTATATTAAAATTTTTATTATTATACTTAATTACAACCTCACTATTAGGTAACACTGGAGAATAAGCTCCTGCCATAACTTTTTCACTGCTAGATGGAGCTCTTGCTTCTTCAATAGCCTTCAAGATTTTCATTTCAGTTGGATCATTTTTTTGTAATACAGCATCTCTTGTTTCTACCCATGATTTATGTCCTACATTCGGATATACCCTATTTTTTATTATGTCCCCATTGGTTTTCCAATAAGTTAACAAAGAAAGATCTTTATCTATAGCTTTTAAGGCCTCATCACTCGCTCTGCCAAAGTCATTAATAAATTTTACTTTATGAATATTATCAAATTTATTAAAATTATTCCGTAAATTGGAAAGCTTTAATTCTTCTATTCTTATTATTAGTTTTGATTCTAAATTTCCGCCACTCTTAACTATCTGCCAAAGTTCTTTGGTATTCCCTTTTAGATATTTTCCATTTGCTTTTGCTAAAGATACAAAATTGTCCCAAGAACCAATTGCTCGAATTGCCTGATAAGAAGCTTTTCCGAGTGCAGCTCCTCCACCCACTGCATCGGCAGTCATTACTGTAGTATGGAAAGTATTCCAAGCATCAAGAACTTCTTTATTTTTAGTATATTCTTCGCTCGTCATATCTTCTTCTTGTGAGGCGACAACGAGGTCAATAGAAGAAGACACACCGGCAACAACCGAAATATCCGCCACAATAGCCGTTAATGATCCCCCACCGGTATATGGAATAGCAACAATAGCTCCGCCAATCATCAATCCATCAAATATTTTTCGAAGATTTTGATCCGATTGATACTCTCGCATTTCCTCAGCAATAAGCATCCCCATCATTGAGGTAGTTGTTATAACTGTACCATTGTCCATCTTATAAGGTGGAATATTCACAGCACCAAAGTTGCCAATCACAACCAACTCCATTGGTTCGAATGGATCTAAGGACAAATGAGGTTGACGTGTCTTGAGTGTTATGCTACCCGGGACTTTTATCTGGCTTTGATAATCCCAAACGTAGCAACCATCAAAGCTTATCTTACCATCATCAGTAATCGTACTTTGTGTAGCACTATACGAGTTAGAACATAAGGACAGTAGATATTGGTCATATTGTGTATATTCATCTTTAAGACCAATAAATGTTCGTTGATAAAATCCTAGTGGATAGCTATATGAAAGCTCTTTTTCGTTTCCATCAGCATCAAAAACAGTTGTTTTATGAGTTGTCGAAGTTGGCTGAATATTCAATGAAGTATAATGGTCTACGACAAGCCTATTTATCTCTGAATAGAGTTGATTGATTTCAGCCCAGTTTCCATGTTTTTTTATCAACCTCAACCATTTATACTTATCTGCTCTAACACCATTGTTTAACAAAGTCAATACATCATCATCACGTGTAGTATTTATTAGATGATAAACAATTGGAGCGTTTTCAATTGTAAAATACTCGCCGTTTATCAGATGATCTATAACCTCTATTCTTACATTAATATCTAGTGCGGCAAAGCTACAATCTATATCAGCTCCATTTTTGATATTCTCTTGCAATAGATTATAATAAGCATTCGTTTTATTGGTTTTGACATTTAAGTAAATATCATTTAATCCATTGTATATCTTATTGCTATTGAAAGCTCTGCTTTTAAGAATATCATAACCGGTTCTTCCGAGCAGCCTAACCGAATTTATAGAATGATCACTACCCTCTATCTGTTTCTTTTCATATATTAACTGATATGAGGTAATAATATCTTGGATAGTTATCCGGGAGATACAATCTAAGAGTTTGTCCAACTCCATGGATGCATTCTCTTGTTGAAATTGTTTCGACTGATTGATTAAAGAGAAATAATACAAGTATTCTTCGATAGAACATTTGTCATTAATCAATCCTTTTAGTAAGCTCTCTACTGTATAGTCTTTTCCATCTGTATCTTTTAGACTAAGTAAGTTAACTATACTTTCACCATTTTCTAATTTATATTCCGGATTTGGTATCTTATTAATATTTTCTCCAACCTGATTGAGGTATGAATAGAAATCAATCTTATTTCTGTCAGATTTAGGAATATTGATAATAAAAGAATTATTCAGCAATACACCTGACCCTAATCCATCAGAAGTAACATTTGCCTGAGGGTTAGAACTTTTGAATAAACCTGTATAATTTACTATCTCGTTATTTTCAATTCCTAGAAATACTGCAATACCACGATCCGGAGATTTGGAAGCATTTTCATTTTTCAGAACTACATATTTCTCAGTCTCCTTAGTATAGTAGCCTTTAAAAGCATTACCTTCATATATGGCACTATATTGTTTATTATCCGAAGTTATAAATCCGATAAGAGAACCTATTGGTGGTTGATTGTCTGTTTGTTTATCTATACCAACGAGGAAAGTTCTATCTAAAGTTGAGAATATAACATTTTTAAGCTTTTGAGCTGGTAGTATAATATAATTTCCTGCCGGAGTTATAAATGTATAAGTATCATTTTTCAGATATGGCTGTAAATAATCTAAAGACATTGCTGTCCACATACCACTCTTATCAGTCTGGAACATACCAATCACATGTCCCGGTGCACGGGTAGCATCCCATTGTATTTTAACTAGTTCCGTCCACTTGTCAATATCTTTTGGCGGATAATCCATTAGGTTATCAGTCAAAGTACCCTTTACGAAACTATTACGTCCCGGACGGTCGAATGGATGCTCTAGACTGAATGCACCATGACCCACTTCGTGAGCAATAGTTCTCAAAGTTGCATCCGGGAATAGGTAACCAAACTGACTTCCGAGTGGCATATCGCCCTCTGTGCCACTTTCGCTGGCTTTGTTACCAATCACAAACAAGTACAAACCATCTTCCTGATATTCTCCCGATTGTTTGAAGGCTTCATTAATGGCTGTCATATCGTCGGTAAACATAGAAAGCAAACCACTGCCCGTTACATTGAATGTTGTCCCATTCTTCGGTGTATAATTGAAAGGCTTATTCAATACATTCACCGTCCAGTGAATACCAACCTTGCCATATATTTCATTCAACCCATCCTGTACAGCTTGCTTATCCAAGTTGTTCATCTTTCCGTTTACAGGAACAAGAGTCACACTGCGGTTGATTGGCTCGTAAGTAAAGATATTAAGTTTACCCAATGTTTCGTATTTATCCTTACCAATCTCCTGCACGCCATAGAGTTCCTGCCCATCGTTTACATCTCCTGCCACAACAGTTACAAGCCACTGCTTATGAGCGTTGTCGTATTTCGACAAGTATTCTTTCCCTTTAGCTGTTACGAAGCGTACTTTTTCGGGAATAAGCTTATTCTTATTATTCTCTTTGATATAAACGGCTACTTCATCACTTGCTCCCGGCAGCATAAACTTGGCAGAAGCAGTTATGGCTGTACCTTCAGCTTTATATTGGTCTTTATACTCAGTTACTTTATCATATACATCCCTGTATTCATCCAAAGCATATTTAGTGTTTTGAGTAGCTTTAAAGGAGAGTGAGGCTAATTTACTTTGCGTATCTCTGGTTGAAGAATCGAGTTTCACATCTGAATTCTTAGACACAGGTTTTACCTCACCTTTGTCATTTACCTCATACGTATTACCATCCTTGTCTTCAATCGTAGCAGGCATAGAGTCTGCTTCTACTTTATGCTCTTTTCCTTCGCTGTCGGTAATAATAAACATGTATTTACCATTCTCACCTTTGGCAATAGTATAATCAGTTCCTTCCTTTATTTCGTCTTTTGTTCCATCTGCCTTTATTGGCAGAGCTTTGATATCGGGATTGATTGTATAATCAACTTTAAAAGCAGCCTGTTCTTCACCGTTTCGTATATCACCGACACCTTTACCACCTGTCAGGTATTGGTCGGCATCGAATAACATATTATTATTCTTAGTGTCGTATTTTGTTTCGATATAGCCGGCAATCAATCTATTATCGGTATTGACAACAATATCTTTGAAAGTAACAGCTATCTGTGCTCCTTGTAGGTAAGGAATACCAACATATCCTTCACCCGTGAATTTGCCAGATCCACTTACAGATGTTATAAATACAGGGAAATCACCCACTAATACCGGCATTAAAGATTGCAACTCGCGTGTCGGTATCTGATTGGTCAGGTTAATATTCGGCATTAATCCACAATTAGGACCATTTTCTTGCCTGTCCGGAATATGAAATGCCTGAGGCGTATTATATTGAAAGGTATCCCCGACCACACAGCGTGAACCAATACGGTATTCATAATCTTTGCCGGCTTGTAAACTATATAATTGGCTTAACAAGGGTTTATTGATAGTTCCGGTATACCATCTATTTGTCCCTTTTTTTCGATATTCGACAGTATATTCCATTGCCCCCACATCTTGCCAACTGATATCGACATGCCCGTTCTCATAGATAGCTCCACAATATTGTACAGTTTTGCAATCGGCTGTATAGTCGAACCAAGAAACAGTACTACAACCGTTATTTTTAAATACACTGATTTCATCGATACCTTCGCGAGCTTTAGCTTGTACACGCCAAGCATAGCGCATACCCGGTATCAATAAAGGCTGTGCAACTGTATGTATAAAAGAAGTAGATTTGGTCGTTTCAGTATAAAGAACTCTGGAATAATCGAAAGCAGCTTCGGGAGCTATTTGTTTGTCATAAATCTCGACTAGCGATACATCGTATTCTGTTCCGTAAGCAGCTGCTACTGAATTCATGTGCTTAGGAGTCCATGAGAACATTATGGACGGGATATTACTTTCTTTTATTACAGATCCTTTTTGTGGCAGATTCAGTATCGGTGGTTCGCCGGAAGCTATCATTGCTTGAGCAAAGCCTATTTTGGGATTACTTACCAAGCGGTTTGTCCCTGCTTCATATACTTCAAAATGGAATCGATAAAAATTATCAGGAAGCATCTGTGTACGGTAAAATTGACTCTGTCCACCGCTGACACGTAAGTTCTCTTTTTTAAAGTAAGGTTCCAGATCATTCAATGATAAAGATATCGGAACGCCTGCCTGAAGCTCCATTTGCGGAGTATACACCTCCGCGGGTGTAACAAGTGACAAAGAAGAAGACAATATCTTCATTCGTAGATATACTTTAACCAACGGTTGTTGCATATCGGTATTGATAAGCATCACTTTCAGCTTTGCCTGCGTTCCTGTATAGTAAGCCGGTATATGAGGTGTGTATGGAGGTGTCAGTTGGGTGTAGACCTGTACCGGATAGGTTTGTTGCTGCCCATATACTCCCATACTTGCCAGAGACATGATCAGGATATATATCCAACGAAGCAATACGTTGTTTATAATCTGTCGCTTATTATACTGCCGGTTCATCTATATTCTCGTTTTATTATTTACTATTTTGTTTATTATTTCTCGACTTAAGGTTTCTTACCTGACAATCATTTTCAAATTCATGTGCCCTGATACTGTCTCTAAAACAACAACATAGGCCCCCGGAGAGATAGACTTTCTGTAAGGAATATCATATTCTTTCTGCCCTGTATACTTTTGGTCACTGATAGTATTACCTGTGCCGACGTTGATAATGCGTAGACGGATAGCACTGATTTTATTTAAAGTGATCTTTATCTTAAAGTTGCCATTATTCGGATTAGGATATACATAATATTTTTCAATAATAGATTCTCCAAACATATCATTCTCTCTTGCATCTTTGTCTATAACCGTGATTGTTTTGAACATCTCTTGAAAACAATCTCCCTTATGTGCTCTGAAACCAATCTTGTAATTTCCAGTCTCAGAGAAAAGAACTCTAGCATAATGCTCCTCCATCTCAACGACTTTTAGCGAATCGGAATCTTCAATCAGCCACTCTACGTTGTCTGGGCTTGGATTACTAATATTGGCTATTACAACCGTATCACCCAGAAAGACTTCTGTTGCAACGAAGATTTCAGAACTAATAGCTATATTTTTCACATTGATATTAATTTCATCCGTAGCCTGACAGCCTTTGCTATCAGTTATTGTAAGTCTATAAGTTCCAGCTTTATTAACTGTAATTTCAGGTGAAATGGCTTTAAATGAATTTGGACCGATCCAGCTGAATTTTGTTTTCTTATCTGAAACAGCAGGAGCTAGAGTCAGGCTTTGCCCATTACATAGAGTTCGATCTTCTCCTAAATGAACAGTCAATGGTTCCGGCTCAGATAGGATAAAGTTATCGGTGTATGTGCATCCGCTCATATCAGTAACAATTACAGTATACAATCCAGCTTTGAGGTTATTGAGGTCTTTTGCTGTTGTGCCGTTATTCCATTTATAAGAGTATGGAGTTGTACCGCCTATTATCTGCAATTCGATACTGCCGTTATCCGACTGGTAACATATTGGATTTGTTGTTCTGGCAGTAACCTGTAAATCCGCAGGTGTAGATACTTTTGCGATGGCTGTAGTTTCACACCCCCGACTGTCAGTCACAAACACAAAATAACGACCCGGGGTAACATTATTAACGGATTGAGTCTTGTCTCCTGTACTCCATTGGTAACTATAAGGAGCTGTTCCTCCGGTGACAGTTACAGATATTTGAGTAGTCTGACCGCATACAATCTCAGTTTCTGTAGCTGAGGCTTGCAATAAATCTGGTTGTCTTAGGTTATAAACAACTGAAATAGTATTTGTGATACGGCTATAGTCTTCTATTTCAACTTTATATTTTCCTGTGGATATATTGGATAATACACTATCTCTTTCATTTGTAAGCAGAATATACCCTTCTCCCGCTTTTTGCTTATACCATTTATATACATAGGGCAGACGTCCGGATACAGGATTACGGATACCGCCTATTGCATGAATAACAAGTTGTCCGTCGGACATCCCATTACAAGATATAAAATGCTTTTCTTCTATCTCGGCTAATAACTCGTCCGGCTCGGAAATGGAATAAAACTCCTGCACAATACAGGATGAGCTCGCGTTGGGGTAAGCCCCTACATAATTTTTATCTTTTATTTCCACTCTATAATTGCCTTTCGGGATATTATTCAATAAAGAAGTATATCTACCATTTTCAATAGAACTTGTTGCGGACAAGGTTTGCCCTAACTCATTTGTCCAGATTACATTGTATGTACTGTCGGAATTTGGCGTACCACCTTCTATTGTAATTTTTATATCTCCGTCTGAGCGTCCAAAGCCTGAAGCATCCGTTTTTGTCATAGCAGAAATTGTTAATGAACTGGCAGGTTGTGTTAAAGTGACTTCATGAATGTTTTGAGAATTTATCTGAGCATAGCATCCGTTGGCATCCTGTATATAGAATTGATAAGTTCCCGAATAAAGGTTATTTACAAGGAAAGTCATATTGTCTGATTGGATAGGATATTCAGTATATCCTGTATCCGTTTCTCTTTTACAGAATAGTCTGTAACCTCCGACACCACCTGACACTTCTAACCTTATAAACCCATCATTTAACGCATGACAGGAAATATTACGCATTGTTAATACTGGAATAAGAAGAGCCGGTTGAGCAATTTCTAATTTTGCCGATTCAACAGTATTAGTTATACGACTAAAGTCTTCGATATGTACTTTGTAATACCCTGATGAACATTGGCTTAAAACACTATCTGTTTCGTTAGGAATTAGTATTGCATTTCCGTTTTCTACTTTGTACCATTTATAAGTATACGGATATATTGTTTGGTTGTTCGGTATTCCTCCTTTTGCATGAGCAACTAGTCTTCCTGTAGCTTCTCCATTACAAAAGATACTATCTGTTTGTTCTAGCTGAACAACTAGAGGGTCTGGCTGAATAAGAGTAAAAGCAGATGTTGTATAACAGGTATTATCCGTACCACCATAGTTATTGTCTTTGATCTCTACGATGTATGTTCCTTGAGGGCGGTTTTTTATTTTTGAAGTAAATACACCATACACATCGAAAGCGTCAATGCTTGGAATAATGGCATTCAAACTATCCTTCCAAACTATATTATAATGGGGAGCAACAGTATTGATTGTTCCTCCTGCTATCTTAATTGAGATTTCGCCGTCGAAACGTCCATAACCGGAAACATCAGTTTGGGTACTTTCTGTTATTGTTAATGGTGCTGCTGGCTGTGTCAGTATAAATTCATGGATATTGTTTCCATTTATTTTTGCATAGCAATTGTTTCCGTCTTGAATATACACACTATATTTCCCTGAATATAAATTCTCCAGATAGAACGTATTATCGCCTGCGTTAATTGGGTATTCTCTATAAGTTGTATCTGTTCCTTCCTTTTTACAGAATAGCTTATAGCTACCCACGCCTCCCGATACACTTATATGGATAAAGCCTGTATTTTCTCCATAACATCCGATATTTCGAGTTGTAGATATTGTTGTAAGCAATACCGGCTGTGTTATTTCAAAAACTGCCGATTCTATTGTATTGGCTGGACTACTGGCATCTTCAATTTTCACTTTGTATAATCCTGCAGAGCGGTTTGAGAGGATACTGTCACTCTGATTAGGGATAAGTGTTGCATTCCCGTTTGTTACTTTATACCATTTATAATTGTATGGCATACCCGAAAAGCTACCCGATACTCCACCTCTTACGTGGGCAACAAATCGTCCTGTATTTTCTCCATAACAATAAATGCCATTCGTATTTTCTAACTGTAAGGTTAATGGTTCTGGCTGGATAATTGTAAAGCTTGTAGTTACGTAACAGGCATTAGCAACACCTGCATAATTCCTATCTTTTATTTCTACTGTATAAATACCTTCCGATAGATTTTCAATTTTTGAGGTGAAAACTCCATTCACTATAGACGCATTACCAGTAATTGTTACTCCTAAAGCATTTTTCCACATTACATTATATAGTGGTGTAGATGAATTGGGTGTTCCTCCTTTTACTTTTATTGTTATACTACCATCTAAACGTCCAAAGCCACTGACTGGTTTGACTAAGGTGTTGCTTATTTCTAAAGCCTGTGAAGGTTGACTAATCGTAATTTGTGCAACGTTACTCCCCCCTATCGGAGCAGTACACCCATTGGCATCAGTAATGTATATCCAGTACTCATCAGCAACGAGATTACTTAATGTGAATGTATTACCTTGCGGAGCAATTGGCTGACTGTAAGCTGCATCGTTTTTCTTTTTATGATAAAGTTTGTAATCTCCCACACCGCCAGAAACATCGATCTGTATGGAGCCATTGTTCCCGCCAAAACACGTTACATTTTGCTTAGTTAAAGTTGTCGATAATATGGATGGCTGAGTGAGTGAAAATTCTTTTGTGGTAATATTTACAATACGGCTTTTGTCTTTAACCTCGACTTTATAATTACCTTGCCCCAAATTAGAAGCGATACTATCAGTTACAGGTATAGTTTGGTATGTGGCACCATTCTTTTTATACCACTGATAGATATAAACTTGCCCAGCTCCCAATACACCTCCTTTTGCATGAGCAACTAGCTTCCCGTTAGTATCACTATTGCAAAGTATTTGATTGGATTTTTCAATTGTGACAACAAGTTCTTTGGGCTGACCAAGAGTTACCTCTTTGGTAAAAACACAGTTGCTTTTGTCTTTAATTTCGACAATATACGTACCTGACGCGATATTTTTTGCAGTAGTTTTAAATTTAGTCCCCGAAGGATCATTTTGAACAGTTGTTATCGTTTGGTTCGTCTCTTTATTTCTCCATACAACGGTATAGTTATTATTTGGCAAAGGTCTACCCCCATTACCTGTCACTACAATAGAACCATCACTCCGTCCATAACCCGAAGGCTCTGTGAAGGATAGAACATCAAAGTCCAAAGCTTTCTCTGGCTGTTCGAGTTTTTCTGTACGGATAAGTATATTACCGCCCTTATCACGGAGTTCACAATCATGGGTGTCGGTAACATAGTATTCGTACGTGCCCGGTTCAAGGTTTGAAAGCGTAGTCTGAGTGGCGGACGTAAAGGATACTGTTTTGTAGGTACCTCCTTGTTTTCGCCAATGGAGTTTATAATTTTGATCACCTCCGGAAGCTGTAACTACTATGGAGCCATTATTTGCTCCAAAACAAGTGATATCCATTTTTTCGGACGTTAAATAGTTGAGTGGCAGAAAACTCTCTATTTTTCCATTCTTTTTATGATCCTTGCCAAGGGGATAAGTTTGAACACCATTGTAAAAACCCGATATCTGGATTTCATAATTACCTGCGTCTAGATTCTCAAGATAGAAACTATTATCGCTGCCTACTGGTATATCCTTGACATTACCGATAGCTGAGGTAGTGAGATTCTCATAGTCTACGAACAATCTTTCGCCAGATAATAAAGGTCTATCCAACTGAACTTTTAATTTTCCTTTTGCTGCACCATCACAGATTTTATCTACTGTTGTGATATTAATGATATGAGGGGCTGATTTACGAATATTGTACAATACGATTTCTGATATACTCTTCTTATTATAAGCAACCTGCCGTAAATAAATATTTTGTCCAAAATGTGTATCCACATCACTTCCTAAAATATCTATGGCATTAACTGTAATAGAGGATTGTCCTTTATATTGAGGTAAAGGAGACCACGGCTCTTGACCCGTAAGGGAATATTCCCAGTTATATTCTTCATATTTAAAATTGGTATGCGATCTGATTGTAATTCGGTCTTCTGTTGCAAGATAGTCAGATTCTTTAATAATAGTTAATTGGGGAAGTATACTTCGATATCCATTAAAACCAAAATTCTTACAGAATTGAGACCCAGTATTACTATTATAATAGCCATAGGAAATTGGGACAAGGCCAGTATATCCTTCTCTATTCTTACATTTGTTTCCATGAAAACCTCCACGATATTTTCTTGGCTGAGAATTCACCCAAATATGAGATAGACTTTTATTTGCTAAAAAATATTTAGTCCAAGTTCTAGGTAGATTTTCCCCATCCCCCACGGGTTGATAAAAAAAATCTTCTTCTGAATTATCTGTAAAGTGTAATTTAGTGTTTATATAACTTCCACAATTTCCAGAGATACTCGTATAAACATCAATCTTATTCATATAAAATGTAACCTCATAAGTACCGACCTGCCCTCGAGCGAGAACTGATGTTAGTAAAAAAAGAAAGAGTACTGCCTTTTTCATATTTCTTGTGTGAAGATTTTAGTAATTTACTGTTATCGTCTTAGCTTTCGATGATCTCCCTTCATCAGTTATGTACAGAATCGTATAGGCATAAGTGTTACCCGGAGATACTATTTCATCCACCATCCGTGTTTTATTAGGTTCTAATTCTTTCCATAAAGTCATTTTTTCGTTTTCGATTGCTTTATAAATTCTATATAGTTTTACTTTCTCATGTTTTTTCCATGATAATTCTATATAACCTTTATCAGCATCTGTGTAATACGTTAAACCTGCTATTTCATCTAGCGCGGTGTCTGTCTTTATGTCCACTTCAATAGGTTGTGGTGAGAATGATTTTTTCCCATCTGAGTCATAAGCAATCAGGTTATATCGATACTTACCCGATACCGGAATTTCATCTGTGTAAGATGTTGTACTAAAATCTCCGGAGAAAACAGTTCTTGTATATTCCGGATTGTCAAAACCGGTCCGAATCAGTTTATAGGTCATATCCTGATGTTTTGAATCAGTTATCCATTCAATAGTAACCTTATCGTCTGGTAATAATTTATATCCGGTAATAACAGGTTCGTCCGGTGTTTTATTATTTGGTTTGACAACTTTGACTGTTTCGCATGGAGCTGATTCATTGTAACGTTCGTCAATAGCTGTCAGACTGTAATAGATATAGGAATTACCCAAATCAAGAGAGAGAGTATCTGTATAGTAGTTCTGAATAATAAATTCGGGCGTTATCGATGATTTCTCTTCGTTCTCTGTAAAAGCACGTAAAATACGATAGCCCAGTAAATCAGCTTCTTTATTTGCATCCCATGTTAGATAAGCAATTCCTATAGAGTCTATCTTTATTTTCAAGTCGGTAGGTACAGACGGAGGTATAGAGTCGATTTGCCTTAACAGAAATGGGAAAGATTCCATTTTGCGTCCATCGCTAGCTTGTACCTGCAACTTAACATACGATTTAGCTGCTGTTAATGGAAAATCCATCTCTCTTTTATCTAAGGAAATATTATCTAGTAAGGGTTGGTATTGCCCGTCTATATCTTCAGATACAGACAAACTGAATTTATCGATCAGACTAGTGTCCTCACATTCAAATGTCCAATAAATCTTTGCCCTGTCTTTATCTGTAAAATCCCCATTGTAGATATATGGAATACAGCTAAAGGTCTTTTCTCCTTTTCCACTGATTTCATCACTATATAGCCCCATCTGATCAAAACTTGTCAGACCAATAATTCGATAAGTGTATAAAACATTATTTTCGGGAAGGCTATCTGTATAAAAGGCTTCCTGCATTTCCTCATTTAATGCAGTAACCGGTAGATCAGTTATTTTTTTATAGGGTTCTTTATCACTTTTTCTCTCTATATGATAAGAATGGTATATATCAGATAAGAGAGTGTAGTTCCAAGAAAGTATTGCAGCCTTATCTCCGAATAACGCATTTATCCCAATTGGTTTAGGCAATTCTTTTTTATCTTCTGCTCCGATATAGATTGCCGCAGTATCTCCTTGCTGTGTTTGCGGACGGTTCAGGTAAATACGGTATAAATAGCGTTCATTTTCTTTTATCGTATTATCAGTCCATGCCCAACCTGCCAGTTCAGCTGCTTTATAATCATATTCAGCCATAAAAATAGAGGTAGAGAAACGTTGTTCCAACTCATTTGCCTGATTAATTATGTTGCCGATATCATTATTCCCCAAAGCACTAATTTCAAAGTCTTCACCATACAATGCCTGTGCGATAACGGCTGCATAATCGGACTTATCGAGATAGTCTGCCCAATCTGCCAACGGTCGTGGTTTTAAATTTTCAGCAAGTGTTGTTTCATTGGGTTTTTCTTGCCATCTATTATCAATCATAACCGTGTAACGCTTGATTGTATATCCGCATTTTATTCCTTCAGACCATGCTCTTGTATTTGCAGGTGACCAACGGATTTTTATTTCATTTTTATCAGTAACGGTACCTCTGGCACGGATATTTTCTATTGGTGTTTCAGTAGCATTATATTCCTGTGCCGATAATGTAATATTATTCTGTACAAATTGCAATAGGAATAAATATATAATAAGCTTTTTCATCATTGGGTAATTCTGTATATGGGTAAAATAATTATCGCCAGTCCAGCGTATTTATATAATCCATCTGTTTGGTAGTTCCGGCTTTTCCTCCTGGTAGATTATAGCGGAAAGTTGTTTTATAGCTACCCTGCCTGATAAACGGAAAATGGCTATTCAAAAGTGGTAGCAATAGACGCATATCAATGCCTTTATCAAAAGAGTTTGCCGCTTTTGTGCTCAAATCGTAATAATCTTTACTGTAATAATAAGGTAACTCGTATACGAACGGTATTATCTTCGACATAAAATCGTTGAAAGTATTTCCTGATATATAGGCGAGGTAACCACTATATATAGGAAAAGCTTTAGATGGAGGTACACCATACTGGTTTGCATCACGGTTGGTGATAGAAATACCTTTTAGCGGATACCAATTATAGACTAAAGGCGCAATGTCTTTTGTATAATAGTCGTTATCCATTATGGCTTCCACCGATACCAAAGGTTTACCTGCTGTGTAATCGTTACCAATAAGTTCTGCTTCATCGAAAGTCTCATAACTACTATTCGATTTAAGAAGTAATGAGCGTGCATCAGGATTTACATAACGTGAAGTTGGTTCCAGTTGTAATGCTGTTAGTTTTTGCCCAAAAGTATTATAACTACTTGTTCGGAAGTTATACTTCAATACTTCAAGCACACCATCCTTTGTTATTTTTTGTGCAGCCTGCTGCATATAGTCTACAGAGAAAACTTCTCCTTCACTATCGCTCAAGGTATTAGTTGTCTTCCGTTTTTCCGACGTTTGTACAGTTTGCCCTTCTGTAGATGCGGCAAAGATCAGATTATAATCTATTTGATTCCCGATATTAGGTAAAGAATAATTAATACGCGAATCAGAAGAACTATATTTGAATATTGGATTTAATAATGTGCTATTCTTAGCTATAAATGAAGCTGTATAATTAAAATTTTCAGGGAATAAGTAGTTTTGTCCTTTCTTTAACTGTACATAACCAGCATTTGTCTCTCCTTTAAAGAAATTTTGCTGTCCAATAACAGGGTAACAATATTCGATATTACTAAGTGGGATATAATTGGGTGCACCACCTGTTTTGAATGAAGCTTCTTTAGATTCTTTGGCTATACTCCCATTCTGAGAAACTGCTGACCAGTTTCCTCCTTTATATTCTTCAAAATTAACAGATACGGATACTTTTAGGTCATTATATGGAGGTAATATTTCTTTCGACTCAAACGTAGCAATATCATGTGTTTTGTTCATTTTCACATTGCCTTCAATTCTTTGATCTTTGCTATCTGTTATAAAAAAGTCAGCAAGTTTTATCCGATAGGATTTTATATTTCCATTATCATCCTCAATATCGAAAGCTTCACCTAAAGGCATATTGAAGGTAGCTTGTGGAGACAGAAATACATCTATATTTGTATCTTTATCATAAGGAGTTAAATCGGCAATCAAAGGCATATCTAGAGGAGAACTATCTCCATTGATAGCCACAAGTTTACAATTATTTCCAAAACTCATTTTCATTTTCATATTGGCTTTGACAAGCCCACCTAGCACATTGAGTCTAACAGCAAGTTGCCCGCCAATCCATGTTGGGTTTGGTAATTTAGCTTGTAATAGAGCCGCTGTAGAACCTTTTATTACAGTGATCTTCTTTTTGATAAACAGAAGCTTGATTTTTACACCAAGTTCTCCCTGCAGATATGCATAGCATTGCCCATTTGCATACCAACCGTCAAGGCCGACAGGAGTGCTACTCCCTTCACAAGCATAATTGCTCATATCACGGAGCATAATATCGAAACCTGTTCCTGCCATAAAGCGTGCATACAGGATCAAAAAAGTAAGGTCACCTGTATCAAATGAAAAGCGGGAACCAAAAGCGACCCCCTTGCCTGCCGCCGTTATATCTGGGTTTTTCAAATAGTCTGCTTGTTGAGAAGTGATCCCAAGTATATTGATGACTTCTTTGGGTACAACCGGATTCTCCAACTTATCACCCAGCATAAAGTAAGATTGTGTACTTAATGATAATGGCCCCAACCCAAGTTTAAGGCCTATTGGATTGTTGGGTGTGCCGATATGGACATACCAAGTTTCTGGAGAACAATGGAGTTTAGCCCAACCTGCCTCATTATTATTGCCTGTCCCGCGTAATATACCACCCGGTGCATAAACCATAACTCGAAAATCAGCATCGAATGTTTTTGAAGGAAAATCATAGTCCATAGCCATATAAGCATTAACTGCTCCTGACAATTTCAAATCAGGTAATATATTCTTAGTTATATCCGAACCCGACATGTTTCCAGGTAGTTTGTCACAAAAACTATTGCTTATATTATCAATTTTTGATTGCGACTTTTTATACATATCAGTTAAAGACGCCAACTTGCCAGTCATATTAAGTGGTGACATAAACTGTGCACTTCCATAAAAACGAATATTTTTTATTCCTCCTGAGGATAAAAAATTCATTTCAAATAATGCATCTCCATTTAAAGCCATTTTACTACCGACACTATATCCCACACCTGCTTTCAGCCCTAAAGAGACTCTATCATCGGGTGCATATGCCTGAAGCTTTTGACCTCCGGTAGGAGACATTCTGTAATATGCACCTCCAGTAAAGCCATTCAACATAACTGGTCCTACGGGAATACCTGCACCTGGAAAATCAGCTTGTCCTTCCACATACCAGTAACGAAAATCCTTGTTGCCAAAAACTGACGTTACCCCGACTTTTAATCCCGATGATAAAGCTCCGAAAGTGGCCTGTATCTGTCCTCCAAAATAATTTCCATATATAGGATGGTCTTTTTCTATACGAATCTCTCCATCAAGGCTAAAACCGGCAAGCTGCGTATTTTCAAGTTTAATGGCTCCGATATTAAGACCCTGAAATTTCCACTTTCCATCTTTATATTGTGAGGCAAGTTCCAGCCGTCCCCCTGCCGCTATTTTTTCCTGCATCAGGTTTACTTTGACATCGAACCCTAATAATACTCGGTTATTTTCTGACCGGAAGCGTATATCGCTGACGGTAACGGGGAAATTGTTTAATTTAACCTCTCCTCCATATTCGACAGATTCGACAGTGAAGTAAGGTGACTCTGTCGCAAAGGCTAATTTCTTAAATATAACCTGCTCCATCTTAAGTCCGTCTTTATCAATACCCATTGAACCGTTTAATACGAGTTTGGGACTAAAACGTTTATCTTTTACCTGCATCAATAGATAAGAGGTTGGATCGAGATGCATTTTAGCTTCTCCAAATATGTCCAATGAAAGGTTCTCGCCTAAGCCTACTTTAAACAGGTATTCATTGTTTGATATATATGCTTCATAGCTCCGCGGCTGACTTTTTTCCGAAATTGGTATATTTATCTGTCCTCCAAAGCCAAAGCCCTTTATATTATTAGCTAATAATGATAAATGAAAATTTTCTACCGAAAATCCCCATCCCGAAGCGTCTCCGACATCCAAAGACAAAATATTTTTGCCTGCGATGATACCCGTTATTCCATTTTCATCGATCAACAGATGGGAAGCCTCTATACTGATTCTTTTTGGAGATTGTTTATTTTTAAATTGTTCGGGCAGTGTTAGTGTGAAATGTTCAATATATAACCCTCTCCATAAGTTAGGATCCGGTAAGGTAAAATATTTCGTAAAATAAGTTGGATCAGGAGTAAATGATATAGGGTTTTTAAGGTCACTTAAATCTAATGTAGCTTTTGATAAACTAAATTCAAAACCTTCTGCTCCTTTTATCTCGAAAGCAGGAAGTGACACTTCTGCTATCAAATCGTTCCATTCATGAATAACAGTTCGAAAATTGCTTGTCACCGGCTTACTTTTGTCTGATACTAATACAAATGTATTCGGGTTCAATACGATATCAGCATCTAGAGACAGTTCTTTAAAATTACCATTGCAATCAAGAGATACATAGGTATTGGATTCAGCTCTTCCAGTAGTGTCATTGAGGCTACCTTTGAAAATTATATCTCCTAAATTACCGACAGAAAGAGGTATATTGTTTAATAATAACAATTTAACATCCCCAACCAAATCCCCTGTATTAGTTATTTTAACATCTGTGGCTCCAAATAGCAATTCTTTATCTTTTGAATTACCTGATTGGGGAATCCTCATCTTCATTAGAAGTGTTAATTCTCCATATTGATTACCGAAACGTACATTGGTGATCGCAAGGGTAAAAGGAATATTACCTACTATTTTCTTTATTCCTACTGGTAGATTATAGGCTTTACCAGCTTGCTCACTTGTTGCTATATTCAGATTATCAACAAATCGGTTTTGAGATTCTATAATAGCAAAGTCTTCCTGCACCTCTTCTGCTTTAGGTAAGGATTGGGAAAATAGATTTACATAAAATAAGAATAAAAACAGCGATATAATACTCCTTTTTATATGCATGAAAACAAAAATATTGTAGATATGTAATTTTACCGTTTAATGTTAAATAAAAACATAGAATTAACTATATTTTAAATAAAAATCAAAAATAAATAAAAATTTAACAATACTCTTTTTTTTTAATAAAAAACATTCATTTTTTAGCCATTATATTTCTAGCCCAATTTTCAAATAAAACTCTTTTAGGATTTATGTAGAATATAATAAATAGAAATTTATTTATTTCTAAATTATCTCTTATTTTCTATGATTACTTCTACTTAACTTTATGGTTCTATTCTCATAAATCACTTTTAACAAATTTATATTACAAACATGAGAACAATTGTATTTAAGAGGAAATGTCCCAATAGCAAGAAAATAGGCAGCAGATAGTTTAGTTAAATTATTTAAATTTTCAGATATCTTAAACAATAAATATAAAACTCCAGATTCTATATAGAAGTTATATTCGAGACCCTTTCTTAGTTCACAAACCTAATCGAGAAGAATTGGAATGCAATAGATATATGTGAAAAATATAATAAAATATATAGAACAAGTCTATTTTGGAACAATGACTATATGAAATAAAAAGTCATAAGGATAAAAATAAAAAAAAGATTAATATTTTTGACAAATTCTGCTAAGGTATTAGTATATCTGTGAAGTAGGCATAATAAGTTGCAATGGAAAATATAATTGCTAAAATGAAATATGATAAACTCTTTTTTCTCGTATCATAGTACTAAGCAAAGAAAGAGAACAAATATAAAATTACAACTGTCAATGGAAATTAGATAAACGATGAAATGTAAAAGAATTATTTAGCAGATTAGTATTCCATACATACATCAAAAATAATTAAACAGAAAGAGATATGAAAAAGCTTCAAAGCTTAAATCTAAAAACGATGGGTATTTTCATTATTACATTTACTGGATTCCCCTCACTCTTTCCTGGTATCCAATCGGGCATAGAAGATACGACTCTAACAGCTTCCTTATCACAAGACGGGGATAAGCTTGTTAAGACTCTCGCATTAGTCACTTTACCTGTTGTGGATATCTTAAATTCAACTAAAACGATACCTTGTACACTATCCTTAATCGCATCATCCGGGTATCTCAGAAATGTGCTTAAATAGGTAATAAGCCTGTCTTGCCCGCCTTTAAATACAGGCATTTCAATTTTAAGTTCCTTTTTAATCGAATCCTGATTAGATATAGTATCTATGTTACTCGTTTGAGCTATATTTGACAATGTATAACATATACATGTGAATAAAAAGATAAATCTCATGATAATGAAATATAAATTATTTATCCAAAAATAACAATTAAATTCAAATAAATATGTCAGAACAAATAAAAGAAACGGCCATGACTGACATACAGAAGATGATAGAGGAAGAAATTAGAATTAGTTATCAATAAACAAAATGTTAAATAGAATTATAACTTTATAACCTAAATATATTGTCTCAAATTATATCTGATACCATATGCTAGATTCAGAAAATAATCTCAGGAATAAAATTCTAATAAAAAACAAGCTTACTTATCTCTATTTATTGATAATACATAGTCACTTAAATAAACATAAACGATATAAAAAACACTTAATTATGAAAAGATTTATTTTACTATCACTTGTTGCTGGACTTTCTTTATTGGGCTACGCTCAAGATCAAATTATAAATGGGAATCTGACGGTATACGGAGCTTTAGAAACATCTTCATCTGTCAGTGTAGGAAGAGATAATGGTAATGTCTGGGGAGAAGGACCAAGACTATACCTGCGAGGTATAGACCCAAGCAATGATCCAGTATGGCTCGCAAAATATACAGCTGTTAAAGAGCGGACTGATCTTCGTGTAAATGTAGGGGATGGCTATGATACGAAGGATCGTTTTGTTGTTGGGACAACAGATTGGGAGACAAAGAAATGGGAAGATAAGTTTGTTGTCAAGATGTGTGGTAGAGTTGGCATCGGAGTTTCCGATCCACAGCAAAAATTAGAGGTTGATGGTACTATTCGTGCTAAAGGGGTAATATTAGAAGCTACAGGATGGTCTGATTTTGTTTTTGCTGAAGATTATAAACTACCGATTCTGTCTGAGGTTGAAAATCATATTAAAGAGCACAAACACCTGCCAGACTTACCAAGCGAAAAACAAGTCTTCGAAGAAGGCATCAATGTAATAGAAATGCAAGCTAAACTTTTACAAAAGATAGAGGAGTTAACCTTATATGTGATTGATCAACAAAAAGAAATTAATGGTTTAAAACAAGAACTGAAAAAGCTAAAGAAAGAATAGATAAAAAAAGGATAGAATAACCGTTGTAGCCATTCATATAGCCAACAGCAATCATCTGCATAGTATCTCCAATGATGAAGGCAAAGAGAGGAATATAAATCTAGCTAGTTTACCAACTGTTCTCCGAAAGCTCTAAGAATTTTTAGTTCTCCTTTTTGTCTTCCTTTTTGGTATCTGGATATTTATTCTGGAAACAGTAGTATACAGACTATGAATGGTTATTAGTAATTAATTACTATTGTCATATAAAAGACAATTTGCCTTATTATTTTATCTGTTCAATATCTTTTTTCAACCTCTCCTACTATATATGCAAATTGCTTGAGATGCAAAGTATATTTTTTATTGTCTCATATATAAGCATAACTCATCTATTCTCTTTTGCAATTATTTCTGATTTTTACCATTGCATTTTTGCCGACTATTGTATTTTTACTTTTAGTATAATCTTTTTTAAATATAATTAGTTTTATATAAACTTTTGATTTGCCTAACAATTAAAGGTAAAATACATACGAAAGTCTACGATATGATGGTAGGTAGAAGAATAAATAAATGATCAATAGCTTGTTTAGGAATACATGATTCAACAATCAGCTATAGGATACAGAAAATATGATATATTATAACATATTGCCTAACAATAATAGAACATAAATTATTTTAAAGCATTTAATCTATGATAGATTGAATCAAGCGTAACCATAAACTGATATTCTGTTTCTTTTGCATAATGAATAGATCCAAATTGATTTAAATGATTTTGATCAAAATACATCAAAGTGTCTTTATAAAAAGGAATAGTTTCAAATGTTTTTTTTGAATCTAAAGAAAGATAATATGCATTATCATTACTTTTAATTAATTCAACCACTTTTGGATTTGGTTGAAGATAATATATTTGATAATCGTATTCTTTTTCTTTATTCTTAATAAAATTACGATTTATTCTTGCCGGATTTTTATCTACAGCCGGATAGTCTTGAATAAACACAAAATATTGATCAGAGTGCATGATTTGTAAAAGTGAATCAATTTGCGGTAACCACCTTGCTCCATCGCCAATACAAGTAAAAAAAATTATATCACTTTTTTTTATTTCTTTACTACTATATTCTAGTAAATTAAGATAAATGTCATATATTTTTTTATTAGGAAATTCGTTCCTTGGAATATTGGCTATAGGGGGATATGTACTATTTGTTATAGTCCTAAAACTAAATGAGTGTTTTTTTCCGATATAATCAAAATAGGGTTTCATACATAAAGCATGACTATCCCCTATTAGCAATATCTTTCTTGACTCGGAATTCAAAGTATCGCCAAACATGCCTACTTTTTTAAATGTTATACCATGAGATTCCATTCCAAATACAAGACTAGAATATTCTATCGGGATATCTTTCCTTTTCTTATTGATAGGAGACATTATACATATCAATAGTATATTTAATCCGAGAATAGTCATAAGTGGCCCCCATAGTCTTAAACCTCTTTTTTTTCTAAACGATTGCTCTACAAAATAATAAGACAACAAAGAAAATATAGATATAATGATTAAAGCAAAGATAATTTGGGAGAAAGATAAAAAATATGTATTATAATAATATCTAATGAATGCAAGAATTGGCCAATGCCATAGATAAATTGAATATGATAATTCTCCAATAGTATAAAAGATCTTATTTGAAATGAATTTATTAACTAAATTGTCATGAGATAATAAAACCATTGCAGTACCAATGCAAGGCATTAATGCTAATATACCAGGGAACTTTGATGTGCCATTAATATAAAAAGCACTAAATACGAGAAGAGCTAAACCAGCAAAGCTAACTAGAATTCTAGCTTTTCTGTTTGTCGTATATTGAAGGGGAATTAAGCTAACTAACACTCCTATGAAAAATTCAGGAGCCCTAGCTAATAAAGAAAAGTACATTGCATTACAATCCTGTCTAAATATAACTTCGTATGTAGAATAAGTAAAAAGTATAATTATAATGCTAACAATTATAGGTAATAACCATTTCTTTTTTAATGTTAGAAAAATTAAAGGAAGAAATAGATAGAACTGCATTTCTATTGCTAATGTCCATGTATGCAATAAAGGGTTTTCACTATTCTTTGCACCAAAATAAGTATCTATATTAGCAAAATGGGTGTTTGATATAAATAGTGTTGCTTTTAGAATACTATCTTTTATGCCATCAATATCTCTACCAATACATAAAAAGATACATATGATAGCTGTAATTATCAAAAGAACATAATAGGCAGGTACAATTCTTTTAATCCGATTCAAATAAAAAGAATATAATGAAAATTCTTTTTTTTCAATTTTATGAAGAATGATAGATGATATCAAATAACCTGATATCACAAAAAATATATCAACTCCAATAAATCCACCGGGTAGCCATGTTGAATTTATATGAAAAATTAAAACAAAAAGAACTGCTATCGCTCTCAACCCTTGTATATCTTTTCTATATTCCATTTTTATCTACTTCTCTTTTTACTATAAAGTATATTTAAGTATATTGATCTTAATACCAATTAATTTTCAAATACACAAAAATATACAATAATATTGCAATTAAATAATGAGGTATTGGTTAACAATTATATTTACAACAGATAATAATTGACTTTTAAAAATCATTGGAGACTGATACAACCTTTGTTTTAAATGATATAATAACATATCTTTTGATAAATTCTTATAGAATATACAAATGTAAGTGCTATTGAGAATGAATATAGAAATCCTTCCTTAGTCGTATTATTACCTTCTTTTTCATGATCGAATATAACATGTTGACAATAACTTTTTCCATAATTTATTACTATTAAAAACAAGAAGACGATTGGGTAACAAAAAAATAGAGATAGTTTGTTACCTATTTGATACTTTTATGTAAAATAGGGTGAAAACAAAGTGAAATAAAATAGCCTAAAAGCCTTTGTATAAAAGAAAAGCCAGCATCTCTGCAGGCTTCTTAATTTTAAATTTTGCACACATAACAAGAGTATATATATTACTACATATCAATTACTTAATAAATATGATATCAAATAAGTATTAAAAAAATCTCATTTCTAATCGGCTCCTTATCTTCTCGTTGATATTTTACCAAAGCCATTTCTTGCTCTAAGGCTGATTTTTTTTATTTGCCTCTTGTAATTGTTTACGTAACGAAGCTATTATTTTGTCTTTTTCGTCCATTGGGTTATATTTTAAAGGAAAATTTATGATTTTTAGAGAGTTACATATTTATTTTTGTTACAATAAAGAGGATAAGACACTCCAAGAAGAAGTACTCGAACGCACTCGTGCTATTATGCCATATATCAGCCGTACAGCCTTTATGTTGGCAGAAGCAAAGAAAGCTCTGAGACGTAAGAAAGCCTCCGAAATAAGCTATACAATCATCAATATAGCTAAAGAGCAATGCTTATCGGCTAAAGTGCAAAATACATTGATCGATTCAATTGCTGAAGATGAAGCCTACTTGGTTGATTGGTTGGATCGACTCAACGCTGCTGCAACTCATCAGGTGGATGCTTTACGCTCTATACTAAGTTATGAACGAGAACAATTAAGATTGACGAAGTAATTATGACAGCAGAAGAATATATAAAAGCTCATCCAGAGCGTCAAATGTTCATTATTCCCAAGATATTTGGGGATGGAAAAACTCTAATAAAGTTCTTTTACCGAAATCAGATTCAGTTTTTCAATCAAGGATTTTTGGCTTATGTTGATAGCTCAAGATGGGAATATGAGCACCACAAAGTACATGAAGAAGTTGAAAAATATCTTATCGAAAATTACGGAGTTATAGACATCGAGGATTTTGAATATAAAGATGGGATAATAATTTATCTAATATCTTTTGCTCCTGAAGGAGATGCTTTATCTATTATGAAAAAAGCAATAGTCGATGAGTACACTTGGATTACTAAAGAAGATATAGATGTTGCATTTAAAAGTTTTAATCGATGAGTAATATAGTAACGTTCACTCAAACCAACGATCAATACCACTACTCACTAATCTATTTTTTCTATCATAGATATAAATTGAATCTGTATTGGCAGGTTTATGAATATAGTAGTCTCGTCTAATAAAACTGGCACGACGTAATTTGTATTTTCCTCCATTGGATAAATCTATATAAGAGACACCAACTCTGCCTAAAGGTCTTTCTCTTAGGACAAATCCTTTCACTTCGGATTTAACCGAATCAGGTAGAAGAATATACTTGTCCCTTTCGCTGCCGTCGTATTTCTCACAGTAGATAAAAAAAAGATAATAGCTATAACAGGAGCTATCACATCTATTTTTCTGATTTTGCGAGCCATAATTATAAATTTATTCAAATATAACAAACAATTTAACCCCCACCCCATGAACGATAAAAATAAAGAAGAGAAAGCGAAACAATATGCAATGTTAGCATGTGGATATTATGCCCCTGATTGTAAGCCTGAATATTGCAATTCAAAATGTCAGTGGTTTATAAACTCCAATGTACCACCGAATATCAGAGCTTACGAAAAAGACTACACCCAAGCTGTAACCGACCAATACGACACCCTCACTCAGTACAAGGAGGCGTTGAGAGAAATAGATAAACTATTCAACTCAGATTGCTCAGGAATGAGACGAGGGGAATTTGAGGATCTAATGAACTCAAGACAAACTGCTCTTGACAAAGCCAAACAACTACTTAATAACTAATGATATGAGAAAGATAATATTCAGAGGAAAAAAAGACTATAACAATGAATGGGTTTATGGAAACCTAATTCAGTTTGATTGGGCTGACTTCATTGTAAAATACGGTTCATTTGAAGAAAGGCAACGAGTTATCCCCGAAACCGTCTCTCAGTTCACAGGCTTAACCGACAAGAACGGAAAAGATATTTATGAGGGGGATATAGTTAAGCAAAGGATAACCGAATCTGTATCTGTATTTAAATATGAGTTAGGTGGTTTCGATGTGGATATTTCTGATAATATGGATTGGAATCCGTCAATGAATGGTGTTTCTGGATTAACAGCAGAATATTATAATATTGAAATCATCGGCAACATCCACGACAACCCCGAATTACTAACCTCAAAATAAAGAAAGATGAAAAAATTTTAACTAGTCCAAATCGCAAAGTAGGATAGACAAGTAAAAATAATAGCCATAACAAGATATATAATGCCTTTCTTCTTTGAGTTTTGCCAGAAATGGAAGGCTTTTAGATAAAACAATATAGTCAAAATAGGTATTATGAATGGCAGAGCATACATGAAAACTAAAAGTGACGTATAAATATTTTCCTTCATACATCAAAAGTAAATAAAAAAAATAAAATTATGAATTTCAAATACAGTTGCATAGGCGACAATACGCCTGAGAATAGACAGCATTGCAAGGTGTTAGGACTGGAGAAGCACTCATTTAGCCATGAACGTGGAGATATGATAGCCACATACACGGATACCAAATCAAACATAAGTTTTTATCTTATTTCATGGAAAGATATAGATATGCTAAAGCCTGATATAGTTAACTGTATCGGCAACCCTGAATTATTCCGAGCCGTAACAGCTATGAGGGACGATAGCGATTATATACAGTGGTTTAGAATGGAAAAATCTACGATAGGTTTTGAATTTTGGTACTTATGACCTAAGTATACTTTTGAGTCTATACAAGTACCAAGGAAGGTCATGGACAATGGCGAGTAGACGAAACAATGGCATTTAAAGCCACCCTCGAAGAATTAATTAATCACTTTAGATAGAGAAATAAGTAGTAATTATTGAATTAAAATATGTTGAACAGATCAACTATCCAGAGCGGTTTAAGCCAAGAAAAGATTGAATAAGAATTAAACAACAACCCTATTACGGCACAATAGCGTGCTTTTTTAAGGTTATCCTTGGAATAAGCAGAAAAAGCCATTACAAAGAGTATGACTGCTACAACAGTACTTATATATCCCAAGATTATAGACAAACCAACTAATTGAAACATTCCTCAAAAATAACAATTAAACTCAAATAAACATGAAAGAAATAAAAGCAAGCGTACATGACTGACTATTATTTTTTGTTTCTGAGAAAATCGAATGATCGGCGACAAAATCTATATCCCAAGAAAAGACCAAGAAAAAAAATTATAGCAAAGTCATAGTACACAGATTTATTGTAGAAGTCAAAAACGATGTAGATAAATAAGGCAAAATAGAAAGTGTAATTAATTATATATTCTGAGTAATAATAAATATAGCCTAGTGGTGTAGTAGGAGTAAACGTATTTGTATTCTTTCTTTTAAAAGATATTGATAGAGTGCTTCCCAATACTACTATTGCAGCAAGTATGAGTAATATTATCCTTATAACTAGAATAAAAGGTAAATGAGAGACTTCATAATTAAAGACAAAATATACCACTCCTACTATGTAAAATGGAATAAGTAGTTTGTCATATAGTGTAATCAGTATTCTTTTCATAGCATTTAATGTTTAAAGGTTCAAAAATAATAATTAAACCAAAATAACCATGTCAGAACAAATAAAAGAAACAGCCATGACCGACATTAACAAAGATATTATTGTAGATTTTGAAGATGATGACTGCGATTATTATTTGGAGGAATCCAGATGTCAGAGGTGCAACATTGAAATATCCTACGAAGAAGATAATAATAATTTAGGTTTATGTAATGAATGCTATAAAGAGAAAAGATTATGACCGACATACAAAAGATGATAGAGGAAGAAGCAAATGCTTTTGCTTCGGAATTCCTTATGCCTGAAGATGGCATAAGGAATCAATTAAAAGATCTAAGAATCTCCGATTTAGGCACCTTAAAACAATATTGGTTAACGTCAATGGCATCTATCATTTATAGGGCCAAAGATTTAAAATGTATTGATGATAATAAAGCTCAATATTTCAATATAGAATTTAGCCGGAGAGGATATCGAAAGCAAGAGCCTATTATTGTTCCAATAGACAAACCTTCTTTATTCCATAAATCATTTGACATGATAAAAGATGCTTTGAACTATACTATTGAAGAGATGTCTAGTATGTTTTGTTTGTCAATTGAAGATGTAGAAGAGTTATTTTCTTTACAACAGGAAAAAGTCAAGCTAAAAATATCATTCCAATCAGAACATAAGACTAGTTGATAAAGAAAGAGAGCTATTTGGCTCTCTTTTTCATTTAAACAACTTGATTAACTTAAAGTCATGCTTCGCTATAATCAAAACATTTGACTTCAATAAGCAAATAAAATCAAGCGTCTAATAATCTACGTAGTTCTTTATCAAAGTAATATGTCACTGTATCATTTATATTTACAGTGAACTTTTGTGCTTTATTATGTCTAAGCTTACCTTTTATGACAGCTTTGTATCTATAGATATAGGCTGTGTCAGGCATATTTACCAAATTAGCTCTCATCAAAACATTCCGAGCTCTTAAGCATGTAACAGAATATGTAACTATTCTTATATCTTCGAGATATTCATTTATTTGAACTGTATCAACGTAATCGTAATACCCCAAACGTTTATATTCCTCATTAGATTCTGATAAACTATTAACTCTTTCTGAAGATGATTCAATTAGTTTTAAATAGAAATTGATCTTTTCTGTATTACGAACAATCTCAACTGAGTCGATATATCTAGCACTTATAGTATCATATCCTATTGGGGAAATTATAAATTCTTCTTCTGACATATTCCCATTCAATGCTCGATCTCTATAAACCTGCTCTATACTGGCTGTCATTTCATCTAAATTAGATATGTATCTATTCGTGCATGACATCATTAAAAGTGTGGTAATAATAACTGTAGCTAATACTTTGGATTGTTTCATTATTCAATATGGATTAGAAAGAGCAAATATATAAAATTGCTATGGATAGAGCTTGTTGATTACTGTAATATCTCCTACAGACAGATCTAATAACTAAAACTTATACTTTCCGCTAAAAAAATGCCCATCCCCGAACTTATCACTAAAGCTTTTTTGATATTGATATTCTAATCCTAGATTGTGATAGAATATACCGCCTCCAATACCTACATAGTTTAATGTAGAATAAGAAATAGATCCAAACGGTTGTAGTATCTTAGTTTTATAAATCGTTTGCCTTTCTATTACCGGAGTGAAATTGTAATCTAAAGCTGATAACTTGTTGTACTGAATAATTGGGAACAATTCAAGCTTACCTTGTGTCTTGTTATCGAAAGCTATTAGTTTGTATGTTCGTTTTAGTTCATAGTCAGCTATAATTGCAGCAGTGTCAACCGGTATACTTACATACTTAATACTTCCTGTATCTCTATATTGTATATTCGGCTCTTATATATTTAATCTTTGTTTTGGTATCAATAGTTGATCGACCAACAAAGAAGCCTATAGCTAAACAAATAAATCCATACACAACGATTATAGATGCTTGTTTCATTTTATTCTATCTTGAAGTGCAAATTCTCTTTTCACATCTGCCATATCTGCTTCTATTCCATTTTCCATTCTGGACATGGCAGCAACAATATTTATATAACCTTCTATAGAATGTTCTGTCAGTATCTTATCTTTGGGCACACCTGACCATTTGACAACTGAATCGATATATACCTGAGTGTGGTTCTCTACAAGTGGTACCCATGCTTTAATGATCTTTTCGACTGTGTCACGCTTATATTTCGTTAGGTAAGTGTACAATGTTACAAACATTGCTCTATACCCATAGACCATAGATTGAAACTGTTTGAAACGTTTGTCTCTGGATGGTAATACTTCACCTTGAAATTTATCGTTATTCTTTTCTATGTTTCCGGGATTGTTATTCAGATATCCCCTTGCCTGTGACTTCATTTTCATTGTCTTGTTCTTTAAAATATTTACCTAATTCAGCAATTATTGCTGCTGCATCGTCTTTGTTCTTTATTATATTTCCGGCTAATGCTCCAACTCTTTCGAACTTGACTTTATCTTCTGCTTTTTCGAGAATGGACTTCACTTCTATTATACCGATTCCGATTGCTCCAAACAATGTAAGGATAGGTAAAAGAGGGATAGAATAACCGTGATATCCATTCAGGTAGCCGAAGTCGACAACGATCATCTGCATAGTGTCTACGATTGTTAAAGCAAAGAGAGGAATGGTAATATATGGCTAACTTATCGACTGTTCTTCGAAAGCCGTAAGAACTCCTTAACTCACCTCTCTGTTTTGCTTTCCGGATGCCGGATATTAAGTCTGCAATAACTGTAAATAATACAAGTATGTATTCCATAAATAGTAGTACACAGACGACGAATAGTTGTTGGTAGTTAATTGCGATTATCATTTCTTAGATATTTTGTAAAAGCCCAAAAGCTTCTTGTTTTCAAATAATTTATATCATTTTGATTCTTGTATGCTTCTCTTTCGAAAGAGATATTGTGATATGCTGTATTTTGATCTCGGTACTGAATGAACCTGATAACCCATTCAACTCCAGACCAGAGATAAAAGAATATCCAAAGCATTTCTCGCATTTGAGCGGTGTGCATTTTCTGGTGATTTTTAGCAATTTTTGATATTGGCTTACATTCTTTCCTCGTAAATATCAGCCCGAAAAGATTAATAGCTACATAGCCTTTGGTTGGTAAAATCTTGTTATAAATAACTTTCACTTGTCTTTTATCTTAATATATAAAGAAGCTTATTCTTTTCATATTAAAGATAAAGACATAAAAAAAGCCTACCATCTGATTGGTAGGCAGTGAATAAACAGATGGATTATTATTTACTCTTCATCTATAATATCAACAATGCAATTAATCAAAGCGGATTCCTCCATGGTTGAAGCGAATTTATCTTCATACTTAAAGTTTTGAAAAATCCATTTACCATTTACCTCATAAAATGAAAAGTGAAATCTAATGGGTTGTCTTTCATATTTTACTAAATAAGTATAATATTCATAACAAGTACCTGTTCTTTGAGCTGTCAGAAGTTCATATCCATAGTAGTTTCCAAGTAGAGCACCTAAAGATGAGAATTGAAACTTAATATTATCTTGGGAACTTTTAATATCAGCTATCCACTTATTTGTCAAAAACAAATCATCAATAGCTTTGTCAAAACCTTTATCTTCATAAGTTTTGAAGAAAGTTTTTATTTGATCTTTAGGCGTCTGCGCATAAGAATTCGTAAAAAACAGAGTTAACACTAGAATTAATAGAAGTTTTTTCATAATATTGTTATTAAAAATTTAATTGCAAAGAAAATATAAATCGGAAACATTCACTATTTTTTCAGGAAGTATAATTACCTATAAAAACATTACTAGAAATTAAAAGCTAGTTGCTTAAATTTTAACAACTATTCATATATTTGTCACATAATACAATATAGGATATATAAAAAACACTTTACTTATTACGACTATCTACTCTGTTTGTTAGCTGTAGTTCAGATGACGACAGCAACGAAGAAAAGAAAAACCCCACACTTTAAAAGTGCAGGGTTAAATAATAGGATACGCTTGCTATGCTATTTTAAGTTGTCTGCCATATTCCACAAGGTCATCGCTAAATTTCAGGCTTCATTTTTGGATATGGTAACAAACTCTTCTACCACATCCTCTGGTATAGAGTTCAATCCTGTAATAAGTAAAGAAACTTCATCTTCAGTTGGATGTACGCCCTCAAAATTTCTGATCCTTGTTTCTATTTTTTGCACGTTTAATTGCAAATCCCTAGTTGTTGGAATTTTAATAATTTGCTTCATATTATTTTGTTCTTATTGATTAAAATACACCTATTGGCTCTCTGCTTTTTATTATTGCAGCAGCTACAAACTCTGCTGACTTAGTTACTATAACTTCACATTGGTTATCATCACGAGCGTTCTGTCTTTCGATATTATCTTTTGACAAGGATTCTATAAATTCAACAGCTGATAATTCAACCTCAGACATATTATCTCGAATGTTTGCGGTATCAGGCAGATTCTTTTCTTCCTGACTATAGCAGTACTTCCACCATAAAGAGGTTTATAGACTGCATTTGTGCATTTCTTAAACCCTTCTGGGCTATCAACTCCGCGACTTGATTCGGGCTTTTTCTTTTGCCCGATGTGATACATCGAATGAGGGCATCTTATACGATAAGTCTGACGCATAGGGAGACAAAACCGAAGCACCTTGGCGTATCATAGTCTAACCACCCAAAGGGAGGAACCGACTAAGAGTGGAAGCTGGCGAAAACGGAGGCTTGTACGAAACGGCAAAGCGTTTATAAATAGTCCGTGAGGTTGTTAACTTTGTTAAAGCAACCCCAACGAAAAGAACTCGTTTATACGAATAAGTTTTCATTGGTATAGCAAAGGGGGGAAACTCCTCTAAGGACTTGCTATACCTCGTAGAATCTGTTTGCCGAATTAATTAAGATTTATATATTCGATATAGATAGACAGTGAGATCTAGCTGGCTCTATTTTACCCCGAAAAATATTGCAGGAAATAGAGGATAACAAAAGTTAATTCTTAGATTTGTAAAGATTTATTAATTTAAAATTCTCAATCTATGAAAAAATTACTCCTTTTTTTGTTAGTACTCCCTTTTGTATTGGGTTCGTGTGGTTCAGATGACGACGATGATTCTATCTCTCTGAAAGAAACAGAGAAGGTTTTAAAATACGGCGAAACATATCAAATAAATGCAACTTCAAGCAATAAAATAAGCTATACATCCGAGAATAAATATCATGCTACTGTGTCTGAATCGGGCTTAGTTACAGCTGGACGCATTGGAGAAACGCAGATATCTGTATCTGATGGAAAGTCAACAAAGAAATTCAAAGTGACCGTTAATGCAGAAAGTAATTTATATCCAGAGCCAAATATTGAATTTGGTATATCTAAAGCCGATTTAATCAAAAAATTAGGAACTCCTGATTCTCAGACTAATAGCGGTATCGGATATCTTAATTATTCAACCAATGCCCCTATTGCGATGTATTTATTTGACTCTAATGGTAAACTGAATAGTTCAACCGTTATGGTTAAGACTGCATATAGTTCTGAGTTGGGAACTTTCTTTAAAGAAAGGTATGTATATGGTACTTCGATCGAGGAAGACTATACTTTAATCTTCGTGAATGCCTTAAAGATTGAGGATGCAACAATGTTAATCGGGGCTAGTTTGTATAATGCTAACTATTGGTCTACAACCTATATGCCTTATGCTTATAAAAAGTCTAAATCCACTAACCATAATTCAGATTTGCAAAATATACATGAATTAATGAAATCATTAAATTAAGCTTCTGAAATATTTCACATTGCTAAATCTAAGATTAGCAGAATAAACCAACTATCAAAATAAACAAAAGCCCCTTAATTGGGGCTTTTGCTATTATTAAAATTTTTCATAGCTTTACCGAAGCTAGAAGTGTAATTTATGAAAAGATTACATTCAATGCTGACCAAACAGGCTTCGACTTTACCTATAACGGTGATCATATCCCTTTTGATTGAACAATAGCAAATAATATTATATCATTTAAACATAGCAAATATAGTGTTGTAAAAGTATGGATAAAAAATAATACTCTTAGTTTTAAAGCTAACTATAAGGAAAGTATATAGCTGTGTATGAATACAAAAAAGAATGACTATCTAGCATACCAATTAAAACACCAGTAATTCCCATCATAAATTAATGTCGTCAAGTCACCATTAACGCCCTCTGCATTTGTTGTTGTTCCGACATTTGAGGCTCGGTGTATATTCTTACCATTTCCATTTATTAATATATTTTAATCATTCATCTTGCATATATAAATTATCTGCCCTATACATGGGTCAACAGGTAATGTTATTGTTATGATAGCGAGGTTTTCACCAAAAGCCGTGATTGTCAATAGGTCAAACTTTGCATCTGATCTATTGATAGCCGATACAGTTGCACCGTTTGTTCCGTTGCCGATGTGCATATCTGCATACACAAAAGAGCCTTTCTTGATTTTAAGAGAAGTAGCTCCCGATACGTATGCTTCAACTACCTCCACGTTACGAACAACGACACACTTTTTGTTCTTGAGGTTGGCTGCAATAGGTATAAACGAAGGCAGATTATCCCCATTGTTCAGATTTGTCGTGTCGAGCCTATAAGGTCCTCGACCACGGACGCTGGTACTCACATCGTATCGTTCTTCGATAGATGGTTCCGGTCCTATGTTATATTTAAAATCCTGCTGACATAGTTTACTTTTTAGTTTGTTCAACAATTTCTTTTGTTTGGGCGGTGATTGCAGCAGCAATCGACTCACTCTCTTTTTTAATCTCAACTTCGGGATTTTCGGGAGTCTTCGCATCTTTGAATCCTAGATTAGACAATTCATGTTTTGCGTCCTTCATGTACTCGTCTAAGTCCACATCTTCTGGAATGCTGTACCTCTTGGCTTGAGATTCAGGAACACCATACTCTTTTGCTTTTGCCTGAATGGCTGCCGTCCGCTATTCCAATGCGCTTTTGTTTTCGATTGAAGCGATCTTCTCAATAAGAGATTTGTGTTGCTCAATCAATGCTTTTGCCCATGCTGGAGCATCGTCCGGCTTTTCTTCTGTCTTTTGCTGCTGAGTCATATCCCCTGTTTTAGCTTTCAGTTGGTCTAATTGTTTTTGCAGACCCGATTTCTCGTTTCGAACAAAATCAACGTCCCCTTGAAAGACCTTTAGAAGTCCTTCGACCCCACTAATTGCGGTTTCTATTTGATCTTCTTCAGTTACGATTTTAGATAAGTAGTCAGCCACGCCGTCAAACGCTTTATCGCTAAACCCAAAGGTTTTATACTTCGTTTTTAGACCTACTAAGATTTTTGATTTCATAAACACTTAATTTTAAAATTGAAGTTTTCTCTTAAAATATAAGTGTGAGGGAATTTTTCATAACTTTGATAAAAAGATAAACTATATGGATCAAACTATACTTAGTGGATTATTTGCTCTTGGTGGGGCTATAATTGGAGGACTCATTACTATTGGTACAACAGTAATTTCAAATAGAAAACAAGTTAACCTTGAGTTGAAAAAACAAAGGATTGAGTTTTTATACAGCAAGAAGGAAAAAATAGAAATGATTACGAGTGAATTGTATACGTATATTGTTGACGATAAAAATAGTCAAGTTAGATTACATTTATTCAATAGCTTATTTGTACATATAGATCATTATTTTTATAACGATCCGAAGTATGTGAAATATAGAGATTCCTTTATCAATACCATGAATAAATTTGGAGATGAAAATTATAATCTTAATAAACTAAATAACGAGTTAACTGCCGCTATTTCTTATATAAATGTTTATATGACGGACAATTTGCGCAAAACGATGGCTGCTTTAGAAAAAGAGTTTTAAAAGATGAGAATACTTGTTTCAATATTGTTTATGTGCATATTATTTGGCTCTTGTAAAAAGGATAAAGAGCTAGCATCACATGATCAACTTATAGAATATTTATCAAAAGAAGGGTCAGATGTTTGGCCTTCATATTCCCATATAATAATTTTTTGCAAGTGTGACAATCAGAAAGTTGGTTACCTAGATGTCATCAGTTTACGAAAAGGTTTTAATATTCCGAAATATAATGAGCTAGGTTATTCTAAATATATATCTGAGGCTATCAATCTTGATTTAGAAATTGATTCATTAGAGACCGATACATCCTTCACTCTTAATGATACAATTACATCAGAATATAATAATATATCTTTCGATGAATTTTTAAAGAAATATACAACTAGAAGCTCTGTTAATAGTGAATACCAATTATTAAATGGTCTTAGTTATAATTCGACATTAACCATCTTATATTATTTATATCAAAATAATTATTACTCTTATTTTGATGATATAGCAGGTCTTTTTTATTCTCGTAAGGGTTTACCTCCAATAATTGAAATAGAAACCGATCTTATATTTGAATCTCATTAATATTCTTAATAATTCATACCCACCATATTATTGCGGTCAGCTACTTTTTGTTTATCTTCTTCTATCTCTTTCAACTCTTCATCTACACGATCCACATTGCCAGCGAAGGTAATCCCTTCTTTGCGTGACCAGATACCTCCATCGACAGCAGTAACAGCTGTTTGTACTTTATCGTCAAGGTTATCGATCATGTAAGGTACTATATTCACATCTACATCAATAGTTTGTGCCGGAGCTGTCAGTCTTGAATTCTGAGTACCCAATGCAGATATAAGAAAGTTTACACGACGTTGCATAAATAAGCCTATTTCTTCTGCATGATTCTCTACTGCCATGTAAGCACCTATAAATACATAGCGGAAAGCACTTGATAAAGCATTGCCTGAGCCTTTAAGGTTCTCGAATGATATCTGAGGCGTATTTGTCATAGAATAGGCACGAGAGAATAGCGTTTCAAGCTCTAACTTAATAGGATCAGCCGCTTGTTGCCATGTAAGGTAGCAGCATCGGCTTTTTCTCCTTGCAGATTAACAACCCTGTTTCTGGTAGTGTCGGAGAAACCAGTTACTTCACCGAATAGCTTCAAGATCGGAAAGAAGTGATAATCGATACAGTCACCGAAAGCCGAAAGAAGCTTTTCGATACGAATACGAATCGGCCTTATCACATCACAGTAAGCATTCTTACGATAGGTGTAGATAACAAGAAGTTTCGGGAAGCCGTGACTTACAACAGTTGTTTCATTATCATTTCCAACAGTCCATTGTAGATATGCTCATTGGTTAATGTCATGAATATGGTCTTTTCAGTACCGTTAAGCTCTTGCTTTTTATACTCACGAGAGAAAGCAACCATATCACCAGTATCATCAAAAAAGGGATAAAGTGTGTCGCCTCTGAATGGAGACCAGACAGCCGATTTAAGACGATACTCCGGTACTGCTGTCCCGAATATTGAACCTATCTTACGTTTGAGTATGGACCAAAAGCCGTCATCTTTTACAGCATACCAATATTCCGCAACTTCTTGCTCCGATAGCCACGAACGAACAATCTTTTTGTTCTGATACTTGATTTTGTTCTTCTTGAGTACTTGCTTTAATGCTGATAAAAGAGACTTTTCGCTTTCATCGTCTGTATCACAATCGATGGATGGTTCTGTCCCAACAGTAAAGGCTGTTTGAATATTGGTGATATCTTGTTCGATAGGTAAAGCGATACGGTTAGGATCTTTGTATTCGACCTTATCATCAGTATGAGTCATTCGCCCGGTAGTCTGGCTTTTGACTTCTTTTCCCTTTTCCGTTACAACTCGAATCTTAGGATATTTCTCAAGGTCGGTAATGATCTCATGTCGATTCGGGTTCCAATCGTTATACAATCGAACGACATCGGGCACTGGTGTGCGTCTGCCTTTCTTGAGGTATTCGATGCGCTGGTTATTATCTGCTAAAGCTAAAATTTCTTCGAGAGTCATAGGATTTTCTCTTAAAATATAAGAGAGAGGGAGGTTTGTAACTATATTTGTATCAGAGTAAAATTAAAAGTAATGAACAGCTATGGTTATGATAAAATCTATATTTAAGTATCTAATACTTTCATTATTTCCTATCGTATTGATCCAATGTCAGGTAAATCAACTTGCGCAAATAAGAAGAGAAATAGATAAATCTACAATTACTAATTTTTTGAATCAAGATGAATTTAATAAGTCTAGAGAATTGATGTACTCTAAATTAGATGCAAGCATAGTCAAGAATGATACCATTATAATTGTAGAGTCTTTTCCTGATGGAACTGGTTCTAGTTATTATTCTTCAATTTATCTCTCTAATAATAATAGTTTGAGTTGCTATAAGGCAAGTGTTAGTTACAAGGAACATGTATCTGTTGATTCTCTCATTCATTATACTTGTTTTGATTCAGCATTAATCAATATGATAAAAGAGGGAAAGTTCGCCGAAATCAAACAACGAGGAAATTCATCCACAATAACTCCAACTAGTACCTTAATAATTAATCTTGGAGTGAAAAATAAAGAAAATGGTCGATTTAAATTCACTACAATAATGACACAAAGTTTTGCTTTACTCGGAAATATGTAATACCGATAAAGAAACAGATAAGTTAAAATCATAATGATATACAATAGTGAGGACATAATAAAAGCCCTGAAGTATATCCTCAAGGCAATGACATCTATGACAAAATTTCTATTGCGGTTGAAAAGTGCCGCTCACAGGATTCATCACGGGGCACTATCGGCTTGTACTTCGCAGAAATAAAAGTTTCCAGTTTGCAACCTGAATGCTCTTACTTTCACACCCCTTTCTCAAATTGGTTTTGTGAGTATTGCAGGACTCGAACCTGCTTGATAGGATTTGTTCATCTTCCTTGTTGGACATCCCACCCTTAGAGACTTACACTCTAACAATGCTATGAACTTTCTGCGTCTAACCCATCCGCCAAATACTCAATAGTAATATATAAACCGAAATAAAAAAATCCGAACAGAATTGCTCGGATTGAATGATATTTATTTTTTATCTAAATCATCAAGATAACTCCATCTTTTTGCTGATTTAGCACATAAATACAAAGCGTCACCCGCATATCCGTTTCTAAATATCGTTTTAGATTTAGATAACTTTGTATTCCATGAATCAGCATTCCATAATTCTAAATACTTTTTATCAAGTATGTTTTGCATATCTTGAACGGTCAGATCAATATTATCTCTAAGGTGTGTATAGAACATTAAAAATGTATTTTTCCCGACTGAATTTAATAATCGCTCAACTTCTTCACTAATTCCTTCCATTTTATCAAGTTTATGTGTTTATATGAGGAGTAAATTTAGTATTTTTTCCTTTACCAACTAAATATTCCCGACACATCTTCGTTACCGTCTCTTTTACCGAGCACTTCTTCTAATATCCAATAGCGAGAGGCATCGATACCGTGATTCCATGCGTCGATAGGCTCACTGATAAAATTCTCGTCTTTGTCCTTATCCCATGTGTAGTTGCGGAACTCTTCGAGTAGGTTGTAAGATCGTTTGGTGATCTTGATATTTAATTCAAGCATCTTATTAATACCGGCCTTTATTGATCCGTCATTATCTCTCTTCCCTTTATTGACGGGCTTTATTCTTATACCCGCATTACGAATCTCATCTACAAGACGAGGGTCAGCACTTTCACTAATAACTCGGCCTTTATCTGTATGTCTTTTCAACTCCTTGATAATTTCGCCTGTTGACATATGTGTCTTATAGCAAAGTTCATCCAAATACAAATCTTCGTCATATAGGGCACAATCGATAATTGCAGTCGGGTCATGTGTAAAACCAAAGTCCATGCCAAGACCTCTTTTGGTAACCCATTCTGGAATCTCCGGAACAATTTCATACGAAGTGAAGATAACGCCTTCGGCGATCTCAGAGAACCTGCCTATAACAACATGAGCATATTTAGAGTTATTGAATTTATGTTTATCAAACGAGCCGTCTGATTTAGTTGCTTGCTGGACTGATTTACGCTTGATCTCTTCGACTTCACGCATGAATACATCATTCAGGTTCGGGAGATTGTCTAAGTAGGTCGTATGAATATGTAGTACATTGGGATGCGTACTTATCTGAACATCCACACCGTCGATATTAATAACCTTGTGCGTATCTTTTATGTATCGTTGGTAAATGAAGTGATTGACATCAGGGGGATTCATCACGATAATAGCACGTAGTTGGATACCTTGTTTACGGATAGATAATATTAGTTTATCAAAATCTTTCTCATCAGTCCACTCCTCGGCTTCATCGCACACGAATGTAGTTATACCTTGTATAGACTTAAGCTTTGCGGTTTGCTTTCCTGAGCTTGTTTTAATACCACGAAAAAGAATCTCACTACCGGAATATTTATTGACGATCTCGTTTTTAGTTACTCGGAAATGTTCTTCTGTATTATCTAACTCGATCTTTTCATTAAACTCTGGGATAACGGAGATCTCAGCTGAAGACATGGTATAACGGCAAAACAACATCTTATGACCTTCCTCAAAGGAAAGCCTTTATATAAAAGAAAAGCCAGCATTTCTGCAGGCTTCTTAATTTTAAATTTTGTACACACGATGAGACTCGAACTCACACGGACTTGCGTCCACTACCCCCTCAAAGTATATTTTATTAATTTCACATATAGCTACAAATCAGAAAACTAAATACATAAATATCTAATTATCAATATGAATTGTTAATTTTCATCTTATTAATGTTTTATTTTTAATATAAAATCATAACTTTACGAAGAGTAAAAATTAATACCAAAATTGATACCAAATGAGAGTTACCTATAAGCCATTTATTCGATTACAAAGACAACGTAAAGATAAAACATTCTGTGTATTTATTCGAGTTGGCTATCAATCAAAATATAGTTATATCGAAACTGAGTACTCTGCTTCAAAAAATGACATCAAAGGTTCGGGTATTAAATCTGGAATGCTCAATGACAAATGTAATACTATCATTGCTGAATACAGAGCTATAACAGATGATCTATCAGAATCAGACTATGATGATGTAAACCAAGTTGTAGAATTTATAAAACACAAACAAGAACACAGAAATGGTGTAGATTATATGGTTTATCTAAAAAATCATATTGATAAGTTAGAAAAGAATAACTCATCTAGCATTCAGATATACAATGCAACCTACAATCATTTTAATACATTCGTAGGTAGAAATACGCTTTCCACAAATGGTCTCACATCAAAACTTCTCAAAGAATTTGAAGAGTATTTAGTAAAAAAAGAGGTTGGATCGCATGGCATTCATTCATACCTAAGTAAGATAAGAGCAGTTTATAACCTTATGATTGATGACTATGAGGAGCTAGGATACACATTTAAATACCCATTTAGGAAATATAAAATTCCAGAACCAATAAATAAACCCACTATTGCTCTCACTAAGGAACAATTAATAGAAATCCGAGATATTGAATTAGAGGAAGGTTCAAGGGCAAGTTATATAAGAAATACATTCATGATTTCCCTCCTTTCTTTGGGAACAAATGCTACCGATTTATATGATCTAGATACTATCAAGAAAGGAAGATTAGAGTATTGTAGAAATAAAACTAAGAATAAAAGAATATCCGACAGAGCATTTATCTCAATAAAGATTGAACCGGAGTTACAACACTATATCGATCTAATGAAAGGAAAAAATGAATACGTTTTTAATTTCAGAGAACGATTCACAACTAAAGTTAATCTCAACGACTCAATTAGAAAAGGAGTTAAAGAAATTGCAGATGCCATCAATACAAAATACATAACTATAAACAAGACGAAATATACCCAAAACAAATTCATTCAATATTTCGATTATTATGACGCAAGAAGAACGCTAGCTTCCGTTATGAGAAATACACTTGATATTAGCAAAGATAATGTAGCTGCGTGCTTAAACCATAAAGACCGTGAGCATAAAACAACAGACTATTACATAGAAAAAGATTTCTCCATATTAGACAAGTGTAACCGACAATTCTTAGATTGGTTATATGACAAGTCAATAATTAATAATATCTAAAATTATTTAATTTCAGCACTCCAATGTCATGTTTTTATATAGAAAGTAAAACATTACATACATACTGAAAATCAGCCTATTGATATAGGTTATTTTTTGCTTTATACTTGTACCACGAACATAGAATTAGCTTCGTGGTGGAAGTGAAATACAGATATAAAAGTCATTAATTGATTAGTTGCACCCACCACTTCAGCAACTTTTTGATTGATGGCTTTTGCTTTTCTTATCATGGCATGAAAACGAATCAGGTATTAACTAGAAAGATGGGAGACTTTGATGTTTTACAAAGAACATCAGATGGAATGTTTAATGCGACAGTATTGCTTAAACAATGGAACGAGCATAGTGGTCTAAAAAAGGATGTAGCACATTATTTTGAGAACTCATCTACTAACGAATTTATAAATGCTTTAATATCAGAAGAAAATTTTAATTCTCGGAATTCCGTGTATTTAAAATCTCGTGGAAAATATAACGGAGGTACATGGATGCACCCTTTATTATTTATAGATTTTGCCATGTGGTTAAATCCATCTTTCAAAATCAAAGTTCTAAAGTTCGTTTACGATCAACTTATCGAATACCGAAACGAAGCCGGAAATGCTTACAAAGAAATGTCCTCTTCCATATCCAAAATTGTAGAACGATCTTTCTTACCAATAGCTATTCAAAATATCGCTAAAGCAATCAACCATATAGTTTTTGGCACTCATCAATCTGAGATCCGTAATAAGCAAGCCGAAGAATCAAAAATGAAAGAACTCTTTGAATTGGAGAGAGACGTTTCCAAAGCAATTAACAGAGGTCTGATAAAGAACTACAACAACCTTGTTGAATACCTGCGTGATGTGTGGAGAGAAAAGTGGCAACCAAAAGAACTAACAATATAAGGCAATGGACAGACTCACCTTAGAACAATATTCCGAGAAGATAGACATACCTGTAAGTGAATTGGAAGGTGCTTCAAGAGTACCTGAGATAGCATTGGCACGTCAGGCATATTGGTATTATCTCAAACAGCATGGAATTATACTGATAGATATTGCAAGTATGTTTAACCGCAAACAGCATTCCACTATCATTAGTGGCATTAATACGATCAAGGATATGATTGATACGAACAACAATACAATCAACCGATATTTAGATGCAATGGGATATAACTATGAAGAAAATACTTTTTCCCATCAAGACATATCCAACTGATTACGACTGCATATATTAGCCTCAAAAAGATAATATTATGCCACAGAGAATACAAGTACCTATCAATGGTATAACAACAACATCCGCATATCAGGATGGAGATACCTTTTCACTTGTGAACCTTCGTCCTAAAAATGGTGCATTGCATCCTGTATCTCCACGAAAAGTAGTTCAGGAATTATCTCAGGAATATGATATTGTTTTCGTTCATCAGAACAACGATTATAAGAACTGGATCGGAATAACAACCGATGGCAGTTATTCATCCGCATATTGGGATATATTAAGTGAACAGCCTAAGACTATTCAATCATACATACAAGGCAAAATACATAGCGTACAGCAGATTGGAAATACTCTATCTTTTATAACAGATAACAATATATATTATGCTTGGTATACCGATTATAATTATGTATATCTTGATGAATTACCACAGATACCAGCTATAGAATGGGGTGTAAAGAATCAATCAACAGCTACATATTACTATACAAACGAATATGGAAGTAATACTATTACACCGGACAATTTTATAGATTCCACAAAAGGCTTGGTGAATAAAGCTATGGATGCCCTAGTAAATGGATATACTGATAAGGATGGTGTATGGCATGATGGTTTTGGATTACAGTTATTTGACGCATATATAGTAAGATATGCATATAGACTTTATGATGGAACATTGACCAAGCATTCACCACTTATATTACTGATGTCTGCTGATGATATTCTTTCGATTAAAAAAGTAGCATATCGTTTCTGGGATGGCACATTAGAAGATGAATCTTATGTTAGAGTGAAAGGATACAAGGCTGCGTTAGCCTATGATTTTACTTTAAATGGAGATTATAATAGATGGAAAGATATAATAACTTCTGTTGATATATTTCTTTCTGCTCCTATTGGAATATCTAATATTGAGAATATTAGAAAAGATATGCCAACAAACAACCATAATCCGAGTCAAGGTGGGTACAATTATGATATAATTAAAGAAATATCTGGTGATAATCTAAAACAAGTTACTAATACATCTAGCTTCTATCTAATAAGAAGTATACCTTTAGGGAAATCATCAGATATTTTAAATCCTGACGAATTCCCCACACAAGAATCTGATATTACTAAAATGGAAAATCTTATTTATCAAGAAGTAATGTCTGATGACAATTTTACAAATCATAAATATGGAGCAAGTGTTAGTTATGCCTACAATAATAGGCTACATATAGCAGGTATTAAAACTACGTTTTTTAATGGTTTCAATCCCTCGTATTTTAATTATAGTACCAATTACAATGGTGTGGAAATTGTATCTGGAAATGTAAACGGTCTACTAGCCGAAGTTGAAATAGAGGCCGGAGCAACATTGCAAAAAGTATATTCCTACTACAGTATTTATTCATTCTCTCCAAAACTATTTTCAAGCGCACTTATTTCTTATCCAGACTCTAGAGCAAAAAGAATGACAATTTATGAAAAAAACGGAGATATATGGACTCGGATATTTGCTGTTCCACTCGAAAAACATAACCTCCTAAATCTTTCATACTTTATAAATGATGGATTAAAACCTATTATAGGAAGTAACTTAGGCAATGTGGATATACCAAACACATCACAAGCTGTTATATTATCCGAGCCCAATAAGATTAAGGTTTCAGATCTTAACAATCCATTAAGATTTCCGAACGAAAATACATATCTTACAGGTAATGGAATCATACTAGCGATGGCTACCAATGCAATGAATGTATCCGATAGAAATTACGGTCAATATCCTTTGTATATTTTTACCACTCAAGGTATTTGGAATCTTAATGTAGGCAGTGATGAAGTTGTTTACTCCACTCAATCTGCTCCTACTTCTACTGAAGCTCCTATCAACTCAATTGTAGAATCTACTCCTTTTGGTGTCGTATTTGTATCTGCACGAGGTTTAATGATAATCAATGGGCAGAACACAACTTTCATATCTCCACAAATAGAACAGCCATATAAAAAGATAGAACAGGAAACAAATGTCAAGATAGAAGAGTTGCTGCATACGTTTGAGAAACAAACATTCTCGGAATATTTGAAAAATCTGTCCACATTAGTTTACGATCCTTACCAGAACGAACTGATTGTATGCAATAAACAGTCTGGTTTTAATTATGTTCTTAATTTCTATATTAAATCATTCTACCAATCGACTGAAATCATTGAATCTGTTGTAAAAAATACATTCCCAGATTTATATGTTATCGGAAAAAATAAATTAAAATATTATTTAGAATCAGAAACAAAACGTACTCATGTTAGCTTTATGCTTCGTCCTTTCACGTATGGTAATGAATCTACGAAATGGTTACAAAATGTAAAGATACCTTTCACGTTATACGGTGTTGAAAGAATGTTTATAGGAATATATGCTTCTTCTGACAATGTAAAGTTTCCTGGGAGATATGGTAAGTTTTACGAAGCAATGAATAGGGCTGTATCCTATGACACTAAAACAATCGCTAGCAATACAGGTAGGTATTTTTTACTTTCTTTTGCTGCCATATTAGACGATGATAGCTATTTAGATATAATAGATTCCGAAGTGACAACTAAATATAACAATATGTAATATATAAATAATAAGGGGCTAAATACCCCTTATTTATTCTGTTATTTTTGAGTATTCAGATATAGTATAATATGTTAGCTGCGCCCCTTCCGCTTTTATAAGTTCCATCGTTAACAAATTATTTTTTAAACTATATCTTACAACTCCAGTCGGATTGTTTACTCCTGATTGCCACTTTAGATTATTATCTTCTATTTTATATGAAATTGACTTTGTAGGATTATTATTCGCCCTAGTTACAGTAATTGAGTTATCAGATTTTATCTCAATATTATATTCATTTGTGTCAAAAAGTCCACATATGGGTACAACATTAGGCTCTCCAAAATTCCCTTCATACACCGTTATCTTCGCTTCTTTTTCGTCATATTCTACTTTTCCAGTAGTTTCATTGTATATGGCAGGCTTAATAGTCTTACTATACTCAACCTTCCACTTACCTAAAATTTTTTCGTCAATCATATCTTTTCCGTTTTGGTTTCCATTGTTCGGATCTTCATTATCATCATCCGAAGAACAGGATATAAACAATACGGCTAATAACAATATCGGCAATAACTTTCTCATATCGATTAGTATATGGTATTAATAACGATAACAAATATAAAAAGAATTGTTGATTATTGTAATATAAGGATACCTAAAAAGAAAGAACCTGTCTCACGACAGGCTCAGACTCATTGTTATTAACCTTAAATCTAATACCATGAAAAACACTAATCAAAATTTATCTCATATATTTCTTTGCATAATTTAAATACCTTTCTTTTGCCTCAAGCTGTTCCTTTCTATTCATCGAATTATTCTTATTGATCGGAGTATAATAGAAACAGGTATCTCTCAGTTGTAGTCCACTCAAATGTTTGTTCAACATCTTCATACGTTTCAGCGTTTTTACATCCTTGTTATTTATAGCTACCAGTTTATCGTTAGGTGCTAGTACAACAAAATATTGTTTGTTGAATGCCGACTGTTTCATATCAGCTAATTTCTTAGCCATTGACAGCTTGATAGAATACCTGCGATAGAATAACCATTCTTTGAGCGTATCCTTCGCTTCCTTAAAATCAGCAACTATTTCTTTAAACATAGCAATCGTAAATAATGGGTAATAAAAGATCTCTGACCTCTTTGTTACAAAAATAGAGCAACAAACTCTATTACAACCTATTTTACATCAGGTACTTTTCGACATCACAGGCTTGATTCACCGACAGGCTTTTTGGCTCTAGGTATCTTCACATTATCCACTATCATAGGTATTGGCAACTCATAGCAGATATAACAGCCGATCATACGAGTCATAAGAATATCATCATGCTTACCATCCTTAGCCCCGAATGATCCGTTTTGTTTCTGTTCATATACACGAGCCTCATCCAATGCAGCACCATTTCGTTCCACATATCCTTTCTCCCGGAGCATCACTACATAGTTGGCAATAACCATCGGTTTTGTACTTCTGTTTGTATTGAAACCATATTTTGCAGGGATACCCTCTCTTATCTGATCGGCAGGAGTACGGCTGTACAGGTTATCATAATACTCGGCAATCGTATCGAAGATAAATTCGTTATCATCCTCTTTGATGTCAGTATCGTAAGTATTGCTTTCCACTACCAGTAAGGCGTTATTGTAAAACTTGGCTATCTGAGCAGCAATCCATATCGTAATATCCTTATCTATCTGTCCTCTCCATTCAGCCACTATTTCAGGCTTACCTCCATACATCATCCAGTAACGGTCAATCACAGTTATCACACCGAAGTCCGCTTTTTCGGATATACCTTTCTGTGGATCGAATATCACCAAATACCTGTTCGATACTTTTATTTCCGTTTCAGGGAATGCCCATATCCTGAGCCTGTTCTTTTCTTTGCGTGATATTGTTTTCGGATCGCTGCCGGACAAAGCTGCCAACGCCTCCCTGTCCTCTACAAAACGGATATTGGATAGAATATCTTTCCGCTTACTGTTTTGCATCTTGGCAACCATCGGAGAACAATCACCCTCAAGATCACCGATAGCAATAGGAGTCATACAGTCGGCTCTCATAGCTTCGATATGCTGAGAACGGAATGCCGGAAGCCCTGAATCTTGGAACGCCTCAATATCATCCGAAGGATATTCCTGCATCATCAGTTCATCAGTAGCCATTTCCGCTTTCTTTCGCCTGTACCAATGGATATTCTCTAATGTACAATCAGGATGGTTAGCAAACAAGTTTTGCTCGTATGAGTCCATCGACATGATAAAGTCTATCACATCACCCTTTTCTCGCTTACCACTATGGTTGTAAAAGAACCCACCCTCTATCGGAGTTGAATATCGCTCATCATAATACCATGCAAGGAATATCGGTCTGAATACAGTCTCACCTTTCTTCGCTTTTTCCCATTGCGTATGAAAATAATCCCCAACTCCGTTTGCCGTACTCTCGTATATCTGTACAGTCAATGGAATCAGCTTCATCGATCCTACGATACTACCTATCAGTTGGGCAGTAGTTTTCTTCGGAGTATCCGGGTAAAATGCAACTTCTGAGAAGTGTGCCAGTTTAGGGTTTTGTCCACGAACAGACTCAGGCTTTTCAGCAGATCCGATAGTGATCCGGCAGCCACGTTCAGGAATGATCTTGATATTCTGTGTTTGGTTGAATGGAGCGATTGTGTATTTTGTTCCGTTTACAGGAGGCTTGTTTTCGATAACCTTATTATACATTGCCCGGATATTATTGGCACTATCTTTCACATGGGCACAGATAACGCTATGCCAGTTCTCTACATGAACAGATTGTATCCATTCCATGTATAGCTGTGCTTCTGTTGATAATCCCATCTGTCGGGCTTTAAGGACTATTGCCCTGATCGGCTCTCCTGCCAGTCGCATTTCTTCCAGTACGCTCAGGAATTGCCGTTGTCCTCGTTTCAGCCGGAAAGGTATATCTTCTGCTGTATCACCATCCTCTATCGTTTGGTACATATACGCATAGAACTCAAAATCATGTCTGATTCGGAGTTCACAGAAGTTTACCCAAAATACGAAATACTCTTCCTCAGTAAGTTCCTGTTTTTGTGATTGGTAAAGTTTGGCTATCGATCCATGTTTTTTCAGCAGCTTGCATACCTCTTCCTGCATCATCGCTTCGGGTAGGTACATCAAAGGCAAGGGTGCATCCTTTATCTTCAGACACACCCTTTCGCCCACGCTACCTTCCCCTGTCAATGGATCATAAGGCTTATTTATTCGTTTATGTTTTTGGGCGTTATCGCTTATTATGTGTTTAGCATCCAACAAGCTATATACTGTCTATTGTAAATAAAAAGGTCTGCGACCTAGAATTTATACTTTCCACTAAACCAATGATAGTTTCCTCTTCTGAAATATTCATCCACGACAGGCAATGCCATCGGTTTATTTCTTACATCAATATTATACTGGTACTCGAAACCTGAATTGTGATAGAATACGCCTCCACCCAATCCTATATAATCCAATGTCGAATAAGATACTGAAACAAAAGGTTGCCATACCCTATAAGAATATATACTCGTTTGCTTTTGTATAGGAGTAAAATCATAATCAATCCCTGTCAGTTTATTATATTGTACAGTCGGATATAACAGCAACTTGCCATTTTCTTTATTGTCGAATGCAGTCAGAACATAAGAACGTTTCAGTATGTAGTCCTCAATGATAGCTGCCGTATCCACAACCTGATACAGATACTTTGTTTCTGTTATGGTTTTCACGCTGCCGGTATCCCTGTATTGTATCTCAATTTCTTTTATAGGGAGTACAGGTTTATCGGGTTTTTCTTCTTTTACAGGTTCTAGCTGATTATTGCTTACCGATCCTGATACAGTTTCACCCGGAACATAGATTACTTCAGTTTCAGTTTGTATGGTAGATCTCCCCACAAAAAAGAAGATAATACTTCCTACTACAAAAGACAGTAATGCTGTCAATAGATACTTTTTCATAATCCGTTATCATTTACTATTTTTTCAACTTGCTTTATCATGGATGCCATCACTTGAGCATAGTTCGGTGCTGTCGCATATTTAGCACCAGTATCATCCACCAGTCTCTTTGCATACTCGATAGGATCATTTTTATAAGCCCACGCATCAGCATACATCGGTTTCTTTAATAGAGAAAGATGATCTGCCAAACAATCCTCAAGGCTGTCATATACACGGAAGAAACGTTTTACTGAATACCTGTATCTGCCATCACCAATAGGAACAACCGATAATACCTCTTCAGGTGCTTTGAATGTTACATTTGGTCTTGAGAATATTTCGGTAGTCTGTACAAGTTTTCGATCTCCTGTCCATGAACTGCCAACTGTGATCCCGAATATATTATTATCGATACCTCTTATTTTCCATCCTGTTTCGAGAGCAGCTTGAGCCGTTACAAAAAGAGGATTAAGAGTGTTTTCAGGATCATTATCATGCAATCTTTTAGCTGCCGGATAGATTTTCTTAACAAAGTCAATTTGTTGTTGTCTTGTTGCCATATCACTTATATTTTTTCAATTCTCCATTCTCAACGATAAATACCTCTTTTATTTCGGGTACTTTCGTTTCTAATTCATCAAGCAAAGAATCAATAATAGATTCTTGTTTTTTAGTCAGTTCTTTGCCTATTGTAGCAATACCTATCGAAGCTGCATTCTCTCCCACATAATGATTACCGATAGCACTAATTGGTCTGCCTGTTTCTATTGTACCATCCGTAGCAGTCATATAGTGAAAGCCAACCATTGGCATACCCTCTTCTATGTGTTTTGCTATTAGAGCATCAATGCTCTCAATATCTACTGGCTGTATAATTATTTTATTTATTGGTCGCATCCTTTTCTGTATTTATGTGATTACACCCTATATTTCCTATTGTTCCACTATTACCGACTACACCCGAATTGCTGCCATGCACAGTGATATTATCTTTTTTTTTATCAGTATCATCATCTTTTCTCAATAGCACGTCTCCGATAGTTCCTTCGGGTACATTCAAGTGTCGCTCGGCTTTGTTTACCAAAACACGTTGAAATGCTATTGCTATCTTATTGTCATTTTCAGAACTCCAATTTTCTGCAATGCTGAAAAGCTGATAAATAAAGAATACACCTAACGTGAATCTAACAGCAGCATCCGAATCTTTTATGACATGGGTATCTACATAGCTTGCAAGTATTATCGCTAAAAATGCAATAATCATTGTGTAGAGAATTTTAAACTTATACTCACTTTTAAACTTCCCATCAGCCCTTTCAGGATATTTATTGTGTACTCTTTTTCCCAAACAGTAAGCAGACCATACATCTATCAATGTTATAATAAAACAGGGTATGAAAAATAATATTGATGTTTCAAAGGCTATAAGCAAACCTCCGAATATGCTTGTTGCATATTGCAATATCTTTGATAATATTGATCGGTAAATCTCATTCATATTATAAAAATCTCTTAAAAAATAAATATAATTCATAGATACTTGTTGCTGTGCTTGTTATTCCACCTGTTATAGTTGGTATATTTGTAACAGTTTCACCATTTTCCCAAGCATTATGCCCCCCGGATGGGAACGTTCTTAAAAAAGCCATACCTCCTGCATTCTTAATCATCTTAACAGCATACTGAGAATACCTATATCTTACAGTCGTATCATCTAGGTTATGCCATATCTTTAATGGAACAGGATAAATACGGCTATATTTATTGTATGTTTCGGCTTCTGTTGTATTGAACTGATCTGAACTAGCAGGAATAACACTCATTATCTCTGTTGGATTTAATCCTACAACCTCTTTCCATAATGGAACATATCCTATAACCTTATCCACATTATTTTTGAAATAGTCTATTTCTGCTTGTGTAGGCGGTTTATTATTGGTAAAAGTCGGAGCAATACCTTTAAAACCGAAATATTGAGCAATATCCGCACGTTGTATCGTTCCATTGTTCCAAGGGTTACAATACGCTTGTTTAAATAAGTCAATACAAGGGCAAAATGCACCTTGTGCAATTACAGGGATTGAGCCACTCAATGTAACTTGAAAAGAAGTTAATCCACCCATTGAAATACCATATATAAAACACCCATCTTTAGCTATATTGTATCTATTCAATATCCAATGATAGCCTTTAATGTATGATTGCTGTGCAAATGGAGCACCGTAATGTCTTTTGTCGTTATCAGTACCATCTGAGCCTACAAAACTTGCCGGAATACCGTTCATATCCATTACGGCAAATCCTTGCGATAATAAAAAGTTTGCAACTGTATTTATCGAATAAGAATCTTTATTGATCCATGTTCCTGTACCATGACAGGAGATAACCAATCTTACAGGTGATCCGGTTTGTGCATAGTTAGTTGGTAGTTGTAATATTCCCCAATCGTAATGTTCATTTAGTGCATCTTGTGTATTTAGTGTTTCATTGTCTACATCAGCAAGATTGCAATTAACCGGAACGGAAAAATTAACTATCCCATTTGCTGGACGTGGCAAATAATACGGCTCGATAGGATTGGGTGCAATCTCGGATATTTGTTGTCCTAATGCATTTATTTGTTGTTGCTGTGCGGAGATAGCTCCTTGTGCTCCTTCAGCTTTTGTTGAAGCGGATTCTGCAATTAATTCTACATCGTTTATTTGCTGTTGCAGTTGGTCAATTCCACCTAAGTCATCAAGATTGTAACTTACGCTTCCATCTTCTAATTTGAGTATATTTCGAGGTTGTTTTTTTATTTCATAATTAAATGTAGTTGTAATAACTCCCTGATCGTTTTTTTGATGTTCGTATAAAAGTATATTTTCACAGCCGGAAGGCATTGTTATTTTATCATCCCCGGTCAATGTTCCTTTACCTAATGCTGTCATCTGTGCAGTAAAATAACCGAATGATTGTGCTTTAACGCTACCTGTTTGTTTGATATGGTATAAGATACCACTCTGAACGGCTATCGGATCAGTCATGTCAAATCCTGCATGATACAGTATATTCCCGGATGGGTCAAGGTACTTGTTATTATTTATCCCGGTGTACGGTATTTCAATATCAATACTACTGTAATCTAATAATGTTCTGGTATCTCTTAAATTCTTAATAGCTGATACCGGGTTTAAATCGAAATCAAAGCATGGTTTGCTTATTAATGTATCTACCATGCTTTCTTTATTGATGGTTGGTGTAAGCCCTGCAATGTCTACAACAGCATTAAAGTCCGCATCTACACTTGTTTGGCTTCCTCGACTCCTAACGATTGAGAAGTTTTTAATTGTAGTTGTTCCAACTGTATAATTAGCTGCTTTTGACAGGTAATTATTTGTATTGAGTGTGCCATCTGAATTAAGTTCATAAATGGATAGGTGTATTTCTTCTGCATATAGTCTAAATACAGATATTACCCAATTCTTATCTTTTGGCAGGTTCTTTATGCTTAACTCTTTTATATGATTGTTGATGAATGCAGAGTTATCATTCAGACTAGGACATATTTTAAAGAAAGTAGTTGCTCTCAAGTTCTCACCTGTCGCTGCTTCTTTATCATAAACACCACTCTCCATATTTACCCATACAGAGCCATTCCAGTTATATCGGGTATTTTCTTCTCGTACTAACACATCCCATCCCACCTGCGGATTAGGATATTTAGATAACAATGAGGTCTTACCTCCTGTCGTATCGTTGTATGTATCTACGGCAGGTTGTTTGGTATATCCGTTAAGTATAGCATCTACAACCGACTTCTCTGCTTTTGTTACAGAAAGTACATCAACCGAAGCTGCTATATCATCAACCTGTGTCTGATTGGCTTTTTTAGAAAGGTCTTTTTCTACTTCTACTTTTGTTTTGTAGTCAGAAGAGTTCCATATCTTAATCGCTTTTTTACCTAAAACAATATATAAAGCCCGAAACTCAACATTCTCGCCTTCTATTACTTCATCACGATGAACAAAGTACACACCCGAATCACTTTCGTCCGTTGGTATATTTTCGGCTTCATTGAGAAACTTTGTAACTTGTGAGAATGTATCTTTTATATCTCCTAAAAGCCTGTTCCATACATTACCCGATTTAACGACAAACTTTTTCTTAGTATAGTCATATACAAGTATGTCGCCTTCTTTCAAGAACTCCGTATCAATCTCAAATAATGAGGAGACACTATCGGCAGATATAGGTTTCCATTCTCCACGATGCCAACCTCTAGGATGGTAGGTATAGAATGTATTTTCATCATGCACGAATGCAAATGTTCCCTTCTCATTCCCGATAGGATATTTTTCGTATAGTTGAGCAACTGTATCGACAGGTGCTTTCATATACCTTAATGCAGGGAGATTCATCAAAGCCTTCCATAAGGCTTCAGGAAACAACGTTGGTCTATCTTGGCAGTTATCCATAACTATTTTATTATTTCGGTTGCTTTTGCTTCTAGCACTTTTGCTATATCTTGTTTCTCAAATATGTTGAATACCATACTCGCACAGATGTATGCAAGAGGTCTAAATAATTTCTCATTTAATTTTGTATTGTCGCTCAATGGCTCGCTCAATGGAATATATAAGGCTTCTTCTATCTCCTGTTCACTTCCGACAGGAACAGAGTAATACTCCAATACATCTTTTTGGGTGTAGATATATTCATCCCCTTGTCTCTCTTTTATTGCTTTATTACTGAGTACACATACCGGGCGAACAATATTACCTCTAGTGTATTCATTAGCTTGTACTCTAGCGATTGGATCTGAACTAGGTATCAAAGTTTCACCTGATACTTGCCAACCTCTCATCTTGAAAGAAACAAGACTGTAAAAATCTTCAGGCAATACAATGTAACCTGTTCCATGTGGTATATCAGAAACTAACTTCTGAACCGAAAAATCCTTGATTGTGAAATATGTTTTGGGGAATATATTGACAGCTTTACGCCACGCATCCACAAATACGCTTTCGATATGTCCTTTTACTTTTGTAGTATCCGAACCGATAAAAGCATTCGACTCGGTATCATTCCATCCGAGTTCATTCATTATCTGCATCACACTAGATATAAATTCTGCTTTCATCTATGCTTTGTCTTTAGAAAAAAGGCTGCTAGCATTCTAGCACTAACAGCCTTTTTGAGTTATTATTTAGTATGAGAAAGAATCCTTACTGTGGAGTCCAGTTTGGGAATGACACGTTATTTAACTTAGCCTGTTCCAATATCGCAGTAGGATTTTGTAGTTTCATGTGATGTACCTTGTATGGCTCACCTTTCAATAATGCAACAGCCCCATTGATGTCTGTAACATCAGGATAAGGAGTTATGTCGTTATTTATTCCTTCACCAGTACCAATACCTTCATTTGCATTTACGCCGCTAGTTTCACCTCCGGCTGATGTTTCTGGATAACCGGGTGCAGGAGTTAAATTACTTTGAGTAGTACCAGTTACTTGTCCGCTACCTGTTCCTTCGGATGCAGGATCTACGGCTTTAGTCTGTACCTTTTTTTCTTCACCGATCTTCTTGAAAAGAGTAATTTCTTTTCGCTTGAAGTGTGGGGAGTTCTCGATATACTCCTGTACCTTTTCATCGGATATAGATAAGCTATTATGATCGTCCGAAAATTTCACATACTGTTTCTTTCCATCCACTACTACCGGGAATGCCAACCTTGTTGTTGCTCTATATACTTTAATCATAATCAAACGACTTTTAATAGTTAAGCGAATTTCTCTACTCGTATGTGTGCTTCAGGGTTTTGAAGAACTAATCCTGATATTTCTTCGATAGTTCTTGCATCCACATTTCTGTCTCCTGATTTTCTTAGATCAAGATCCAATGCTTTCAATTCATGGATAGAGTACTTGCGTAGGAACTGAATGTCAATGATAAGCCCTTTGTCATACATTCCTGCTTCGTCAAATGACTCATCATGGACAACCCAAAGAGTACCGAAGTTGGTAGTGATTTCTTTGAATGTGATACCATATTTCACGAATGTGGTGTTGGATGGCTTTTGGGTATCCTCATACTTGATAAGCGATAGGTTAGTCAATAAACCTGAACCAACTAGGAATACTTTTTCTTTATTACCTGCATTCCCTGTAAATGATACTTCCGAGAGTTTCACAAGTTCGTCAAACGTTATCTGTGTAGATGAAGCATCACCATAGACAAATTTCTTTTTGGCTTGCCAGTAAATTCCTCCTGTCATATATACGGCTCTCTCATCATCATCATAAATCAAGGCTTTAGCACCAAGTAAAAAGTTCTTGTTCATACCTCTCTTCATGTCGAAGATTGCCTCTTCCTCAAGGTCATTAAAGTTCCATTCCACTTCTTTGTTAGCTATCTTTTGCAGAGTGGTTTCTTCAATCTGACATTTGAAGATTTGAAGGAATTGAGTCGATTTGGTAGGTACTTGTGCATAAGCAGGAGTTTGAATATCAACCTCATTGTGTGCCCTTCCGCATCGAAGTATTGGAGTATTTGCAGGTAATGAAGGTATTGAGTTCATTACCCCACCTATATTCTGTCCGTTTACAGCCTTTAGAATCAGCTTTTTATCATCTGCTTTCTTGGTGATGTATGCTTGGAAATACACCTCTGTTTGTAAAGTACCTGTTTCATCATATCCCAATACTTCAGGAAATATGATTGTTTCTTTAGCTGAGAATATATTATTGTTATTAGTATCGATAGTTACATGATCTTCACCAGTTCCCGGTGCTGTATAAGCAGTTTTTAGAGTAGTCATTACTGGCAATACATCCGTAGCATAATATTGCTGAATCTGACTTGTGGCACTTCGTCTTGTCGCATACCTCGAAAGTTGCTCAAGAGGATTACCCATCGGTCTGATCTTAACAACCTTTTTCTCAATATCATTGAGAAGCAAGTCCTCAGAATTTTCTCGTGAAAACTGAGTGGAGTTGATTTGGTTTGTTTCTGTAACCCCTGCATTTGCTCCCGGAACAACATCGGCTGTCATTGCTCCAATATCTGCAACTCCGACAAACGAACACAACAGCATGACTACTACCATGAATAGTCCGCTTTCTTTGAATAATTTAATTTTCTGTTTCATTTTATAAACTGTTTTAATATTTATCTCTTACCCGGAAATCCTCCAAAAAAGTTGTTGGATGATTGAGGATTAACTTGTTTTGAACGTCCTGCTCCTGTTCCATCAGACATATCAGGAATAGGGGAGTCGGCTGTTTTTGCTTGCATTTTCGCAGAAACTACTTCGTTCTTTCCTTCCACAAAGCCGGTATCCGCAGCTTCCTGAACATCCTTATCATAGTTCAAGCCTTTCCATTTGTATTCGATGTATTCCATAGGAATAATACCATTCAGTATATTTTCGGCATCATCATAAATGGCACTGTTTAACTCTGCAATTTGCGTATCATCAAGTTCGTTTTCGGCTTTGAATTTCTCTAGGTTGGCTTTGTACTCCTGAATGTTCTTTGCAGCCTGTTCTTGTTCGGATGCACTTTCAGCAAGTCGGGCAAGATTTTCTTGATAGCCTTTTTCAAACTCTTCGGGATCAGCATCCATCCAGTCTTTTCCAAATACTTCTCCTAAAGCAAAAGGAACAGATTTTGATTCCTCTCCTACTATTTTTGACAGGAAAGCACCCAACTGAGGATTTTGTGAAACGAGTTCAGCTAATTTCACATTTGCTCCATTCATTTCATTGTACTTGCCTTTCACATCATCGTAACCCTTACCTGCAAAATCCCATAAATCTTCCTCTGAAGGATCTCCCTCAGCATCAGGATTAGTTTTCTGATATTTTGCAAGAACACCGGCACGTCCTCTAGGAGTTTCAACCTGAGTAATATCGGCTGATCCTTCAGGGGTTTCTACTACTGTTTTATCAACTTCTGCCATATTTCATTATTTATTGATTCAGAACTCTGTTCAAGCACAAAAAAATGAAATATCAAAGAGGATAGTGTGTCATGGTCGAAAAAGGGATTGCAATGTCGAAAACCTTGTATATCAATGTCGAAAAGGTCAGGCTGTAATTTTCTGTCAAGACATACCTACTTGATAATTTTGCATATAAGTTATTTGGTTTAGTTTATGGAGTTGTATTTTAAAGAGGACAGAGACAAAGATTTCTTTGAAGTTTGCGAACGTATAAGAAAACAGAATGATGAATATGTATCCGTTTCAGATATTGCTTTGCAAGCTATCGGTCAACCTGCAAAATCATTCTATCTGTCCGATCAGAGATATAGTAGGATCATAAAACAGAAGGGTAATAGCAGAACGAAGAATCTTATCAAAATAGAAATGCACAGGGATATATATGAAAAGTTCAATTCACTATCTGTCGAATATGCTGATCTAAACACCAAAGGAATCTTGAAACTTCTGTCCGAAAGTCCTGCCCCTCGATTTTATCTTTCACATAGCAGAGCCACAGAATTATATTACGAACTCCTTAAACATAAGAAATGAAGTACCTGTTTGTCCTGATATTTATTGTTGTGTTTATTCTGTTTGGAGTAGATTTAGGCTATACAACATCATCACCGCTATATACCCATATCACTTATATGTTCCAACACGCAGGAATAATACACCTTCTCATCAACTCATTGGCTTTTATATCGATGTTCCGGCAGGTCGAAAAGTATGTGAATAAGTACCTGTTATCATTTTTGATTATATTGTGTGCTTTTGCTTCATCATTTTTGGCTATGTATCAAATACCGACAGTTGGTGCTTCATCTATGGTTTACGCTATGCTCGGAATCTACTTAGGACTCATTGCATTTTGTGATAAAATAAAAATAGCAGATACCCGGAAGTTTCTGCTATTCATTTTTTGCATTGTTGCTATTTTATCAGCAAGCTATTTCAAACACAATAGTAATTTCTTAGTTCATATATGCTCTCTATTGATTGGATTTGTAGTTTCAATTCCAATATCCTTATCCCAAAAAGATAAGTTATCAGAATAACCTACCCTTGATTCTTACAGGTTTATTTCTCCTGTCTAGTAATCCCTTTACTTCCCTGAGTAGATTCTCTGATCTGCTTTGATATGATTTATATTCAGCTATCTGTTTCAATTCAAGCCATCGGTACATAATGTAAGCAATAAGAAACTGTCTGATTTTTGTATTGACAGGTATAATCATTGCCGATGTGAAGTTTTCCGGCAGCAACAAAAAGAAAGTATAGTCTCTGTTTTTTGAGAAATCATCAAATTCAAAATACTCAGGTTCAACAGGAATATCCTTCAGATAGCTTGATATTGCTTCGGTTACTTCTGCCTGAGCATCAAAAAAATATCCTCTGAATTTGGATAAGTAGGCTTCATCAAATACAAGATTCTCGAATAACAAATTACCATCTTTGTCCACCTTATCTTTTGAAAACAGAGAACTCTCTTCTTTCACACCCTGAAAGATGCTGTCATGCGAATATATAAAAGTAGGAGTTTTCATCATGCTGCATTTTGATTATTTAATAAAGCTGATATTTGTTCGTTCGCTCCCATGTTTACTTGTTGCTGAATATCTGCCGGAACAATATTCTGCATCTGCCCTCCTTGCATTTGTCCACCCTGCATCATTGCTTGCTGTGCAGCCATAGCCTCTTCCTTCCTTGCTTTTATAGATTGAAGTAGTTTGTCGGCAAATGGGAATGTTCCATTTTGTAGCAATTCCTCAAGTGTTACCTGCCCCATACTGAACATTTGCATCAAAAAGTCATTCATCACCATTCGGTATGCAGGAGTAGATGTGCTTTCGGCTATTGACAGATCAAACTCGGCATTCTTCACCTGATCCGGTCTATATACAGCTTCATTCATACTTCCATCGCTATTGATGTTGATATATTTTATATCTGTATAGGACTGCTGTATCAGTTTCATATTCTTCATATCCCTTTCTTCACGAAGGCTTTTGTATGATTCGAACAAGTCTGTAAGTGAAGTGGCAGAGTTTTGAGTCTGTTGCATATACAATGCTGCCGGAGTTCCCGAATTTGGCTGTTGTCCTTGTAATGCACCCTGTACACCTGATATATCTTCCAGTAATTTCAATTGCAACTGAAGCATATCGTATGCTCCTGTCTGTGATGTATTGGCTATAATCTGTTTAGGTGCTTCGATACCTACTTTTGGTTTATAATAGATAACCCCATTATAAGTTGCCCATTCTTCAGCGATCTCTTCCATAGTCATATTATCGGGCTTCGCATCTTCGGGAAACATCAGTACACCTTTGGCAGATGCTCTCATAATGAAGTCCTGCATCATAACCATACGGTTGATGATACGTTGCTGATCTATAAAATCAGAAACAAATGGGAATACCTGCCCATCATAGAAAGGATATATCTTGAATGAATATGGGTGAGAGCCATGCCAAAAAGGAGTTTCACCTTCCTTTAGTGTATCACCCTGTGGCGACATATAATAGTAATACCAGTAATTATCTATAAACCATTGATATTGTATTAGCTTCATATTTTCAGGTGCAACCCCCTTTTGAGATTGTTCCAGTTTACGCCTTTCATTCTCCCGGATGAGTTGAACTTCCTGCTCAATCTCCACCTTATAAAAATCCCCTGTTTCCCAATCATGGACTAACAGGCGTTCCTTACTTTCCTTTTTCCATATCTCGATTACCCTGCATCGTGTCTCATCATCGGGAATGAAGAAACTTCTGTTTTCTGCTGTATCTTCTGTTAGGCTTCTCAGATGGGCTATTGTTCTGTCCTTATCACAGTAATTGTATATTTCTCTAATCCGTAATGCTTTCGCTTTCGATCCTTCGGCAAACTTAGCCATGACATCGTACAAGCCCACATCATGTATCTCTCCAATCAAATGACAATCCTTATGTCGTGGATCTTCCATATGTGAATCGAAGAATATCCTGTTATAATTCACAAGGTCAGTCCACACATCATTCTTACCATCACGCCATCCGAATGTACTTTTGAAAGCTGCAACTCCTGTTACAAGGAAATACTCAAGGTTTCTTCTATCCAGTTCCCATAGTTTGTTCAGTTGATAAACATATTGAAGTGTAGCAGACATCATTTCTCCCTTACTCTGCTTATCCCTGTCTCTCGATACACATACAGGTTCGGTTTGGGTAGAAGAGAACACACCGAGAACAGAACGCACAATGCCCCTGATCCTGTTGTTCTTCATCGGAACATTACCCTGATTCTTTATATGTTGCTCTTCGGTGATATATCCGCAACCATCAGGATTCTTTATTCTGTCGCCCCATTGGTTCTCGAAGGTGTACATTTTATTCCTTCTTGCCTTCCTCCTGAACTCATCCAATGCAGTCCAAGCGTTGAGTGCATCCATCAGAACGATATTGTTCTTTCTGAATGTATCATCGCTTCGAGCCGTATCTATTTTCTCCGTTTTTTGTTTAGGGAAAAGTTTGGCTGATAATATAGGGTTTGCTTTTCTTACCATATTCAGATATTTATTGGCTGCTAATAAATCGATTACTTATAACTTTTGATGGACTTGATAGGAAAATCATCATTTACTTAGGCTGTTATTAACTTCTATAACCTGTTTCTTCAGGTCGGATATAATCTTTTCGAGTTCCTTCTGATCCTGTCCATCCAGTTCCTTCAATGCACTCTCATATTTCTTGATCTGCTTGATACGTCCATACAACTCATTTGCTTTCGGTACATTTAGCTTTTCTATTTTACTGTAAAAATCAGTAACGCTTAACTTGCCATCTGCAACCTGATCTTTATAGCCTTTCACTTTGCGTATGGCTTCCTGAGTATCATCTACCACTTTGAAGTATTTTGTATTCAGTCCGCTACTCGAAGTTTGCAGATCACTTTCCGAAGTGTAGAATGTTTTTAATGGAGTCTCACGCACTTTCAGTTTGAACTCGCCAGTCTTAGTCCAGTCATAGGTTTTCGATGTTACATCAAGCCCCTGCATCCCCATACTATACAATCCTCCGAAGTATCCTCTCATCAGATGGTTTACCACGTCCGGGTTGAAACTGATAATTCCTTTCTCCACACTATCACCGCCGGTAGCGTTGTCCATTGTCTCGGCAAGTTTTACGAGGAATGCAGGTGCAAACGGCTCTCCCTTCTTGTTCGTTCTCACTCGTAAGTATCCGGGCTTGTTCGGATCTGCCCATTCATTAGTTATCTTACTTCCAGTAAAATTTGTATTCGATGCCAGTTGAAAGAATGGTTTTGTTGCATCAGGCATAATGTCTGCCCAACTACCATCCACAGCACCCATCGGATTAGCAGGGATAAGATCGCTGAATCCTAATGCAGTATCCAATAATGATTGAGTTACATCTTTCTTCCCGAAAGTAGATTGGTATATCTCATCACCCATTTTATGGAATACACGCAACTCATGTGGAAGAGGTATCTTGATAAATCCATTGCCTGTATAGATGCAAAGATTATTCTGACGTTCCCAATCACTTAGTTTGAAGTATTCATCCAACCCATCATCACCTCCAATCAGGTAGGACAACATAGGCATAATGGCAAACCCCGACATAGCATACGATGAAATAAGCATGGCAGTCTTAGCCTTGTTCTTCTGTGCTACCTTAGCAAAATTCGATAATGCCTGAATACCTGCATTCACAAATAGGTATAAACTTCTGAACCAAGCTGCACCTAGCCCACCTGCACCACTTCTGTTGAAGTTTACAGTTACCTCCTTAGCATCTGTTACCGATTGAGTAATACTTCGTCCTTGTTCTCGGCTAGTGATATATACAGATAGTCGAGACATATTTTCAGCAATTTCATTCATAGCCTCCAATCCTTCGAGTATAGGTCGTACAGAGTAGTCCAATACTCCTTTCTTACCCCCTTGCTTGATGTCTCTCTCTATTTGTTTCTGTACCTTCTGTAATTCCAGTATATGAGAGAACCCTGTTTTTGCTCCATTCAGGATATACTCGTTCAGGTATCTGTCCTGTTGTTTATTCAGGTCTGCTTTTCCTCTTACATATCGTTGCAGGGCATCGGCAGAACGTGGCATATTACGTTGGAATTGCAACGCATATTTCGCATTCTCTTTTACAGGCAATATGGATGAAGAGAAAATATAGTCTCTTGAAAAGTTTGATGCAACAAAGATCGGATTACGAGTCGTAAAATTGGCTGCCATCTGTCTCGATACCTTTGCAAAGAAGCGTAAGTCCTTATGCAAGTCTTTAGCATTCGATCCGTTAATGGCACGAGCAACTGCCGGATTGGCATTGATATACACCACATACTCAGTTCCATTTTGGAATACATGGACTTCATGCTGATCGGCTTGCTTCCGTTTGATAAACAATCCACCGATGTCCAGTTTCTTTCCACTCTGAACCGCTAAACCTGCCTCAGCCAGTTTCGCCATACGTTCCTCAAATTCTTCAATGTTCTTCCTGTATGTATCAGGATCTTCATTGTACTCAGGGCTACGCACTTCATATACAGGCTTACCATCACGCTCACCAGTTTTTTCATACCAAGCCTTGTCCACACCAAGCAAATTTGTTTTATCTCGTTTGGCAAGGCGAAGGATAGTTTGATTCAGAATATTTCTATTCGCTGAGTTGATCGCACTCTGAGCCATAGATGCGATATAGGCAAATGGGCTTTCCGATCTTGTCTTACGTCCTTTGGCTTTCAATAATGGAGCAACAAAGTATGTACCCATGTCAGGGCTGTAATCCCATCTGTCCTCTGCCACTTCTGCATCATGTCCACGAAGAGGAATATAGTAATCATATCTGTTTTTCAGATCCTCAATAGTTTTCTTGTCTATCAGTTGTCCTTCAAGCTGCTTGTTCAACGAATATGAAGTTGCATCCTTCACTCGTTCCCACAGATTGTCGATCATATCCTTTCCGGCTTTCTCTTCAAAGTCATTGATAAACCATTCAGCGTGTTTTCCCACTTCTTTCTCTACGTCTGTGATACCTGAGAAATCATCCGGCAGTTTTTGTTCAAAACGAGCAATCTGTTCGGGAGTAGCTTCGGGATTATTTGCCATATACTGATTGATGGCATCCTGTTTCATCCACGCATTACGTTCCAGTCCATGCTTCAATATGGCATAGTTCTCTATATCACGATACTCGAACCCTGCTTTTTCCAGTTCGGATATAGCTTTGTTTAAAGGCTTCTGATACTTATTGTTGTATTGTTCCAGTTGGGCATCGATAGCACCATTGATATGAGTTGCTTTATTATAGAAATCATCATGTTCGGCTACCTCTGTTCCATTCTCACGAAGTACATCGAGAAACTTCTTAACAGCAAGATGTTTATCCTCATACGCTTCTCTGATCCTGAACCAAAGAGTTTTTATTCTCTTGTCCAGTTCATTTCGCATATCCTCTGTCATAGTTGAGTCAGTAGCATCAGCCACATCATTCACCGATTGAAAGCGGATGTCATTCATATCACTATTGAAATCCCCTTTATTTTCGGTAGCAGATTTTATTTGAGAAGATTCAAATACTCCAATCTCAGCCATTTCGCCACTATTGTTTATTCTAATAAATCCATCATTTCCTGAATTTTTAGCTAAACGTGTAGACCATTGATCTTCTAAAGAATATACTGTATATGGATTTCTGATATTTAAAAAAGTAGGGATTATTCTTTCATAAGATTTTTCATCCCAACCTTTACCATCATTATCGTATTCCAGTCCTTTCCTCCTAGAAGATGTAAAGGCATATAGTTTTGCAGCATTTTTGATTTGGGTAAAAAAGAACATTTTACCCCCTTCATTTAACCCTGATCCTGTCATGAAAAAATCATGAGAGAACTCATTGAATATCTTTGAAAATTTTTTATCTGTTCCATGATACACCACCATTGGCTCACCATTCTCATCCACAACTTTCGATGCAGTTTCCGGGTTATTAACCCAATCTCCGAACCAGTTTTTGAAGTTGGAAGTACGCACTTGTAGCCATTGACGTTCCGTTAAGTTGGTAGGCTCTCCATTAGGGGCTTTCATAAATGAGCCATCATCGATAGAACTTTGTTTTATCTGTTCCATTTCAGATATATCCTGTGCGGAGAATACAGTCGGTTGCACCACATCAACCAGTCTTTTTCCTTCTAACAGGTTACGGACAGCCTTTCGTGTAAAGTCGGATAACGTCATATCCTCAATGGCAACATCCGTTTTGAAACCAAATGCTTCCCTGATAGAGTTCCATATATCTTCAACCCAATCAACAAAACGCTGTTTGAGGTTACGATTCACTATTGATTCTCCCTTATCCCCGATAGCCATTGCAAGAGCCTCATCTACTTTTGCATCATCAGACAGATCACGATAAGAAGGATTATCATTCACACGTTGCCAGTATTCCGATTCTTTCACCAGTTCAGCACCACGATTGTACAGATCAGGATTACTTTCTTTTGTAAAGGAGTTCCATAAGTGTCCGAACTCATGCACAGGAGTATTGGCATTCATTCGGGTGCTATCAAGGTAAACTGTACCATCAGGAGTAACGAACCCATACACATCACCCACATTGGTACGCATGAATTGGATACCTTTGTCTCTAGTGAACTCGTTTATTTTAGATGCCCTTTCTTCACTAGATGAATATTCTATCACTTCAAGTCCATTGTCTAGAAGGAGTTGCTTTATTTTATCACTAGCTTCTTTTGGTACGGCTGCCCCTGTAAACTCATCAAATTCAACTGCTCGTTGTGGTTTCGCTTCAAAATATTGAGTTGGAACACTTTTTATTTTCTCTATAAAATCAGACAAGGTTTTTCTAGCTTCATCTGATAATTGATTGAACGACTCAGATTCTCCACGACTAACTAATCTTGCCATTTCATCAACCATATACTCGGCAAGGTTGCTTTCATATTTATAAAAAGGCTCAAGTGTTTTTGTTACATGAGTAAATTCGTCAGCCATTTCATCCTTTACAGCTTTGAACTTTTCAGCAGAAACAATTTTATCCCTGCTTTTTTGTATATCTCTTATAGACTTAAATTGTGGAGCAACCTTCGATCTAGCTGATCCTACACCATAAAACCAACCCTCACTACCTCTAAGCCCCTTCGATTTCATTTCCTTCATAACATTGTCAAGTGTATGGGGAACATATTTTCGTTTACCGGTAGGAGTATAACCCTTATATATTTTCTCTTCTACATCAAGATTGTCGTAGAAATCAGAAACAAACTGTTTGTATTCAGTTAGTAAGCTATTACTATTGATATAGTCGTTGGCATTATTTTTAGTTTTCCATTCATCAATCTTTCCTTTATTTCTTAAATCTTGTTTTGATTCATTAAATATGGTTTTAAGCATACTTTCTTTTAATATGCCATTTTCATCAGTAAGATTCATGTTAGGAGCATTCAATAACACCTCATTATCTTTAGCCCATAACTCAGTTAATTTGCGTTTTACATCTTCATTATCTCTAACGTCAAAAAAGTCATACCCTTTTACACTATCAACATAATTCAATATCTCATTACTATATTTAGATTGTAAGTGTGATACAATATCCGCACCTTTCTTCATGGCGAAAGCTGTTTTTAACTCTCCTGATTCCCACAAGTAACGAGATCCCTCATCCTGAATCTTATCTACAAGCCTATAATGAGCATTGCTTCGCATTTCTTTAGGTAGCAAGTCAATAATTGGATCTAACTGATCTGAATCCTTTAGAACAAATACAATATTAGGGTAGCGTGGAGAATAAGCATCAGCACCAAATACTTTGTTCTTTCTGTTTGCAGGATCAATAACATCTTTGCTGCCAATCAATGAAATTTCACCATACTGAGTAAATCCGCTTTCAGGTGAAGTTATTGCTATGCTTGGCATAGGTAATCCACCAATCCTCATGGCAGACTCTAATTTTTCTTCGGTCAGATTGTGGAGGACAATAAGGTTATTAGCATTGTCCTCCAACACCTGCATCCGTATATCAGGATTACGTCTGTCAAATGCACCTGTATTTGATATAGCAGATTTTATTTGTGTCGGTTCATAAGCTACAAACCAAGCAAAGTCATATCTATGCTCAAACTTAGCACCATCATAACCTTGTCTTTTTTTCTTCTCTGTAAAATTCTGAGACTCTTTTTTCTTATCTCCTGATACTTCAAATAACAATTGTGCATCATACGGATTCTCTATGCTAAGGAATACAGGCATAATACTCTCCCCACCTCTTTTACCTGTATTTGTGTTCAGGTTCTGAGCATAAATGCTTGCATTTTCAGCACTAGATGTGAAATAGAATCCTGATCCTAATGTACCCTGATCTATTGCCTTACCCATTGATCTTTTACTGAAGCTATCAAAATCACTTTGAGTAGCATGATACACCACCATTGGCTCACCATTCTCATCCACAACTTTCGATGCAGCTTCCGGGTTATTAACCCAATCTCCGAACCAATCGAGGAATGGCTTTGTGCGTACCTGCAACCATTGATTCTCATTCAACTTAGTAGGCTTTCCGTTCGGAGCAAGCATAAAAGTACCATTGGCAATTGCTTCCTGCTTGATGGTTTCCATTTCGGATAATACCTGTTTAGCAGTAGCGTTGTCATTGATAACCTCATCCAGTTTTTCTCTGAATAATGTTGGATCAGTAATAATCTCTTTTGCTAATCCTGTTTTCTCCAACTGACTGATTACCCAATTGAATTTATCAGGATTGACAGGCTGAAATATATTTGTCGAAGATTGGTAATGTGTACCATCACCCAACGATCTTTCATTCTCCCTGAATGCTTTTGCATCAGCTTCATTGTCAAACTCAATACTATTCGATGCTTTTCTCCACTTTCCGTTATATTGTAAAGCCCTGCGAGCCATCAATACCAATGGAGTTTTTGACATACGCCTGTCCAGTTCTACTTCAAATTTGCCATCTTTCTTACGTTTCTTAACTTCAGAAAGCATTTCTTTTTGAGTTGGAGTAGTGTCCTGTATCTCCTTATACTCTGCAAATGGTTTAATCTTTCGGGTATCACTTTTCGCCCATTTCTTGAATGTATCCATATCGGACTGAGTAATATTACCCAATCCTTGCCATCCTTCCTCGTAGTTAGACAGGTAAGCCTCTCTAGCTTCCTCGATTGAGTCAAAGCCTAACATCACTTTATGCTCATCGAAGCTGCCATCCTGATTCACCTGATCCACTACAAACACAACCGGGTTCTCAGGGTTTTTCCCTAAGAATACATCAATATGATCCCCATCTTTACTTTTCGTCTTACCGATGTAACCATAAGTATTTTGCATTTCAATACTCCATTTCTTACCATTCTGATCTGTGCCACTTCTGACTGATCCTCTTGGTTGTTCAATGGATATATCCAATCCTTGTATGGTAACTTTACCTTTCTTATAGTTACCTGCTTCTTTCTGTGCTTCGGTAGGATTAGCATCTGTTTCTGCCTCTGCCTGTGCTATTCTCTCTGATAAGGAAGGCTGATAAACACTTACTATTGATATAGGAATACTGCCATTATACATAATATCTCCACCTATAAGATCAGGATGCTCCTTTATATAAGTATCGAACATCATATCATAATCATCAAACCCTGTATCTTGTTCCTCAAAATTCTCTAAATATGTAGCTTCTTCAGGATATAAATTCTGGTATTCCGAAACAGGCACACTTATTTCTAACAAAACACTATTAGTACCTCCAACACGATCAATATTAGGATCACCTAATACTGCATGAACACCACTAGCATATTCAGATTCATTAATCTGTCCATCCTTCTGAATTGCTTGCCAGTTCTCAGGAGTCGTTCTGTGATATAACTTTATTCCATCAGGGAATACCTCTGATAGCTTTCTGAGGAATACATCCTGTGGATTCTCTACTTCACTTTTGGCTTCGACATTTTCAGCAACTTGTGGGCTAGATACATCTTCTCCGATTCCTTGTATTGCTTTTGCTTGTTGTTCTGCATTGTTGATATAGTTTAATATTGTTTCTTTATCTTTTGACTCAAGAGGAAACATGAAGTATCCTTGTCTGTCAGCTTCCTCTACTGTATCTCTGAATTGATTGAAATCTGATATTTCATCCAGCCTCATATAATCACTTAGGAAAAACTCTACGGAATTAGGAATATTAGAGACAACATCACTCTGCATAAATTCTGTTTCAATCTCAGTAGGAGTATTATTTGCAGCATACTCAAGAGTAGATAAGAACAACTTTCCTGAATTACTTTCTATTCCTCCGACCTCTCTGCCGGTTATACCTTGTGCAATCTCTTTAAATCGTGCATTCAACAACAGTGTGAGATCATCACCTCGCTTCACTCTATTGGAAGGATGATCTACAATAAACTCTACAATAGACTGCACATTAGTTCCTAGTTCCTGAGCAATAAGATCTATTGATCCATTGTTTGTTTCTTCACCTTTTCTGTTAAACCATGATCGGGCAATAGCACCATTAATCCAGTTTCTATCACCGAACATTTCAAACGATGCACGATTAACCTTCCTGCCCAATAATTGTTTTTGCCATTCTTCCAGTCTTTCTTCTCCGGCATACTGCATAGCTTCGTTATAAGCAGATGCAATATCAATCGGACTATCACTATTCTCAGCTACATTCCACAGATGCTCATTATCTCTGTTTTGAGAAGGAACTTCTGACTGCCCCTGTATAGGTGATTCTTGCTGCATTCTCGCAACAACTCCCCACAATGGTTTCTCGAATGGGTTGCTTGCATCTTTTCGTGGAAGCTGCACAGTCTCGAATACAAGACCATTATCCGAATAATCCTCATTCAATCTTTTGACAAGGTTATCAGCTTTCTTCAGTTCCGACTTGGCAAACTGTTTATCGAGAGCGTAAGTACCATCTGCATTCTCTACGGCAGACAATCCTTCCTCTATTTCAAACACTCGTGGCTCATTTGCTTGCACATTGCTCTGTTCTGCTGATATTATACCCTCATTTTGCTGAGTATCAGCTTGCATATTGTCAGTATTCTTTTCGATAGCCGGATTTCCGACTTCGTTATTTTGAACTAGTCCTATCACATTAACCACAGGAATAACATCACCATTCTCAAAACCTATCAATCCCTGAGCATACAAGTCAGGAGAAGTAGCCACAATATCCTGTATCTGTTCTCCATTTTTATTCGTATATATAACAGGGCTGCCATTTTCAACACCCTGAAGATTATCCTCGTTAATTATTTGGCGAGGTTGAATCTGCATCTGCTGTATTCCGTTCGGAGTCTCTACCGAAAGAAGATAATTCCCAGTAGACTGATCCTGTCCTTCAATTTGTCCGATCAAAGAAGTGTTCCCATCGGGAGAGAAACGTACTGTCGCACCTGCCTCATAAGGCCGTACCTCTTCATTTTCTTGTTGAGCAATGATAGGAGCAGCCACTTGTTCCGTTACCTGAGCAATGGCATCCTGAGTAGGAACATTCTCTGTGATATTCTCTACATACTGTATAGAAGTAACTTGTCTGTTACCATCTGCATCTACATAGTATATCTCTTTATCGGACTGTTCCCGATTGATTGTGCCATCTTCATTCTGTACGATATTTCCTCCTATAATTTGTACAGGAATATCCATTCCTGCAACAATAGCCGATACAACCGCATTCATCTCAGGATTAGCATTCTCTTCTATCATTGCAGGTATTTCCTGAGTCGCTTCCTCTACCTGAGCCTCTTTTGTTCCTTCGTATGATTCATAGGTAAGTCCGGCACGATACAGATTGAGTGCTGCCAGTTTTTGCTTGTCGTTAAACAGGTCACTGTTTACTATGTCGGCAAGGGCAGACTGTTTCTCTTCTATTGTTCCGTTTCGTATTGCATCGGCAAACTGTCCGGCTATATCATTGTTCTGACTGTTGTAAAACTCTGTACCGAAGTCTTGAAAAGCGTTGTTGTATACTTTCTTCGCTCCATGTTTCATCAATTGGTTTCCACCTGTATTCATTATGGCAGATCCCGAACCGATTGCAGCCACAGTCAGATAAGTGATGAACTGTTGTCTCGGATCTACAAGATCACTCCATTGAGCCTGTCCATCTTCAAAGAATGAGTGCAATACTGTTGATACCTGTTCCTCAAGAAACTCGTTAACAGTTCCATTGAATCCTGCCTTTTCCATAGCTTTATTCACACCCTGAAAGAACTGGTTACGAGTCGAACCGAATGATAATGCTTTAGCTACTTCCGGCACACGTTGTTTCAGTAATCTCGATAAAGCAACTTGTCCTTTTTCCATACCGAATCCTGAGAACTCTGATACGTTCTCTATCGTATTCGATCCCCACGCATTCAATAGGGCATTGGTTATATCCATCTGCTCTACATTGCCGAGATAGTAAGGTTTACCATCCTCATCATATCCGTATGTAACCTGACCGGTCATATTGTCGAACATATCTCTGTAAGTATGAGGACTGATAGCAGCCATCACCGATGCTCTTCCTGTGGCATCAGCAACATTCAATCCGAAACCTGCAAGTCTCGATCCTATCTTTACAGTATTGGCATTCACACCGCTTCGGATAGCATTTACAGCATTACGTTTTATTCCTTGCTTCAATAGTTCTTTTGCTCCACCAGTAACAACTTTACCAATACCTCCTGTTGTGGCGAAGTTCACCATGAAGGGAGCAGACTGTGTTATACCCGAAGCAACCTCTTGAGCAATCGTACGCCTGTCGCCCATCAATTCCTGATAAGCCTGATTGTTTGCCATAGCAGACGTAGCAAGCCTGTCCTCTTCCGACAATGGCTCACCGCTATCCATACGTTTCTGCAATCCTTTCACATCACTCGATTCATATAGAGACTGCATCATTGGTCTGATACCAAGCGTACCAATATCACCTGCCATTTCCCAAAAGTCTCTGCCTATCTGTTTCCCAAACTGAGACAATACATTCAGGTCGCCATCCCTTACGGCTGCAAGTAATTTCTTTTGTTCTTCGGCATTTTTCTCTGCAAGGTTAAGAGCAGACATTCGTTTTGTCAACGCATTCGATTTCTCGATGTAGTCTTTCCGTGCTGCATCGGTTTCCGCTTTACCCTTAGTCTTTCCCATAGGATAAGGATGAGAACGTGATAAGTCATATTGTTCCTGCCAGTATTTCTTTTTCAGTTCCGGCACACGAGTCTCAACATCCGATATACTGTTCTCCAAATACTCTACATAGGCTTTCTGCCTGTTTACCAAGTCCTGACCTTGTGGAGTGTTGGCTATAAAGTCTTTTATGAAAGCAATCTGTTCAGGAGTGTTACCTTTCTTTGTGCCATCCACATATTGACCTCCACCGAACATTGATGAACCCTGAACATAAACACTTGTTGGTATATCCACTTTATTCTCTTCTAGCCACTTCTTAGCATAAAGAGGAAGATCCTTATCCTCAATCGTGTTATCACTGATGCGTATATTCTTATTATAATCATCGAGCAATGCCTGTTTTACTTCAGGGCTTATCGATGGATCATTTTGTACCTCCTTTATCCATTCCTGATTTTGCTTGTAAGTAGATTGAGCCATATCGAAATGTGCTTCAGGTCTGACAGGCATACTCTTCATTACATCACCGATGGATTCTGTAAGAGGCTTACCTTTTCCAAATGGTTGAAGTAGCCCTGTGCTTTTATCTGTGCCAGTCGATGAAATATCTATTTTCGGCTGTTCTATTTTAATATCAGGCATTTTCATAGCAGGGATAAAACCCGAAGTTCCATCCTTATATGTAGTAAAACCTCCTGTTATTCCGTTATCAGGCTGTTGTACAGGAGATTCTTCGACCTGAGTATCGGTTTGCTTCTGAATATTCGACTGTCGTGGAGTTGAAGTAGCTCTACTTAGGTGATATGGAGTATTATCTACCAACTTTGCATCCTTTTTGCTTGATAAGAAATCATTAACCTTATCATCCGGGATGTTATATGTTTTACCGTTACTTTTATATATTGGCATGACTGATCTGCTTTTTTGTTAGAAACCACTTATTTCGAATTGCCCCCATTCGTCCGCTTCCTCTGTTTCGGGAGTATTACCATTGAGCATTTGATTCCAGTCGGGAACACCTTGATTCATCATCCGACTCCAATCGATCATCGGCATGGAAGATGGTACTGAAGGATCAGGATCAAACTGTTTTTCATATTGTTCTTTCAGATATGCAGCAGCTATGTCCTGTACTGGCTTATATTTCGTTTGTCCGTTTCCAAGAATGTCAGGCTTCTGCGTAACCAGTTCGGGATGCATAGCCATAAAGCCTGTATCGTTCAATGCTTCTCTTGCCCATCTATCCACTTCACCCTTGTTCATTTCAAATACCCGGACTTTACTACCTAGCTGATTGTCGGTCTGTGCCTGATTATCCTGTGGATTGGCTTCTATTATCATCTGATAGCCATTCTTTCCTCCCGATGATATATTCTTCACATAGGCAGAAGTTCTGTTCTTTGCATCTTGTACTCTTGCCCATCCCTGTGATTCCATTGCCTTATTGTGGCGTACAGACTCACCAAACTTATCTCGTGCTAACTGGTTCGCCTGATCTGCTTTATCTTTGTCCTGTGCAAGTTTGTCATAGGCATAGCGTTGTTTCTCTTTAAACTGTTCACCTGTCTGATCCAGTTTTTGTTTCGCAGCCAATACACCTTGAATATTTTTCTTCCCATTGTTATAATCATCAAGCCCCTTCAGGAAATCCTTTAACCGGGCGTTGTACAATCCATCGTTATATTTATTTTGTTGTTGCAGATAGATATTCCTGAGTTCTTTTTCCTTACCCTCTGTTCTGCCAAGTGCGGAACTTTCATAATCTCGTTCTTTCATGTATGCACCTTTGCCGGCACTCCACATCTGTGAGATTAAACCCAAAGCATCACCGATACCACTAACTATTCTAGCCCCTCTCATTTTCTTCTCATCGGGAGCAGAAGGTTTAGAAACAGAACTCTCGAATATACGTTGCAGGTAATTCCCATTCGTTGCAGGATCATAAGGTGCTGTATAGTTCGATATGGCATCAGGAGAGAAACCGACACTCATCAAATGCTCATAATCACCATCACTCATTGCTTCAGGCTTATTTGGATACTTTACAGTAGGCATGGCATTCGATGATGCAGCCTCCCTGTTTTCCTGAGCAGTTTGTTCGTTCTTTATCTCAGGAGCAATAGGCGAAACATCAGCCTGTGTATCCAAATCCTGTTCATTGGTAGGAAGAAAAGAGTTTGCACCTTTCTTTTTATTATTGTAGTTGTTTACTATATCCTGTAATGCCATAACTCAGTCTTTAAAAAAGTCCACCTAATACTCCACCCAAACTACCAAGCATTCCACCGCCTCCTGATCCTCCGGCAGCAGCACCTCCACCGCCTCCAAGCAATCCACCTAACGAACCACCCATCATATTCAGTCCTGAGTTCATCAGATTCTCGTATGATTGAGCCTTTTGCCCCATCATACCCATACGTTGTTGAGCAATATTGTCTTTTCTCGCTTGATATTTGTCGGTGATGTTATCCTTCCATTGTTGCCCCATAGATCCTATATTGGCAAATGTGTCGGATATTACCTTGTTTGATTGTTCCTGTTGTACGGCTTGTTGTTCGGGAGTAGCACCTGTAACTACTGCTGTGTTGGCAGCTATCTTGTTCTGCTTCCCCATCGTATCTCTCAACTGCCTCATCAGGTTTTGCGTATCCGAACGCTGTGTATAGTCAGACAAAGCATTGGCATTGTACCAAGACTTATTATCTGTATCCTGTTGATTCAGGTAGCGTTCCATTTTCTTACGCTGTTTGGCAGCTTTACTACCTCCGAAGATAGAAGTCGCCAACCCTACACCTGCTCCTATTGCTGCACCAATCATATCTGTTTCTGTTTACGTTTTTACTAATGAGACAAATATGCAAATCAGCGAATTACAAGTATGGACTTGATGCAAAAATCAGTGCGATGTCGAAAAGTAGTTGGACATAGAAACGGTTAATGGCTTGTGTATCTCTAATTTTGTTATTCCTGTATTTAACAAAAGAATATGGCAACTAAGAAAGAAGATAAGAAGAAAGCGGAAGCACCAAAGAAGAGAGGACTGAAACCCGGACAGACTAACAATCCGAACGGCAGACCTCTTGGAAGCACCAATATAGTTACTCGTGCTATCAAAGAACAGTTGATGGAGAAGCTAGATGAAAAGAAGTTTGTGGATACAGTAGTAGGTAATCTGTTCAAACTTAACAATCCGAGAGATTTTCTCAATCAGGCAAAGTTCCTGTACCCCTATATATTCCCTCGTGCAGTCAGCGAGGAAGAACAAGACAATGTAAATAAACTGATGGGTGGACTGGCTCACCTGTTCAATAAAGGAAAGGAAGAATAATTATGAATAATCCACTACATCACCTCGAAACACTAAGAGACAATCTAGTAAAAACGATTGCTGATTTAGAGACAATGTTTAGAATGCCTATCCTTATTGTAGATACAGCAAATGTACCTGATATAGACATATTTGTAGAAGAATGGAAGAAACATCAAAGTAAAATACTTCCTCTACCTGTCGGATCTTGTGAGATTACTTATAAGATAGACGAAAAGTATCAGGAAATGATCGACAAGCACAAAGAGTATTTATCAATCGTAAATTCAGAAATCAATCAATATCGTAGCCATGAAAAAGAAAACCCAAGTCATTAATATCACGGATTATCCATTTTTTAATTTCAGGCCTGATTCTAAAGTTGCTTATACTGCTTATATCTTAAATGGCACTCCATACATGAACTATTCCCGAAGAGCAGGTAATACGACATTATTGATAGATAGTTATATTCAGTTGTTAATGCGAGGGGCAGAAATAGAGATAGCCGATCATTATAATAGTGAGAATGCACATTTATATCTCATCAATAGATTGTTAGATCGGATCAAAATCGAACATTCTCCTATCACTATTTTGTGCGATAAGGTAAACAGAAGAATGAAGATTAAGACAGGAGAGGAAAATAAAGAAGAATTTAAAAACTACATTCAGTTTTCATACTAGATATTCTGCCTTGCTTCACAGTAGGGCATTTTTATTTTGCAGATGCCGGAAACTTTTTCTCCTTTTGTAGATACCTTGCTTCTCTCTTTTGTAAAGCGGATTTTTTGAGTTTGTATTTCTTGATAGGTACGAACTTACTCTTTTACTGATAACATCAACATCCACATCCTCATAATCAGGTATAAATGTTTTGATATGGCAGGAAACGTCAGTCACAGAGACTTCATCATCCAGTATTGTATCGAAGGCTAAATATACAGATTCACTTATTTGCATAAAATTAGATTATTTCTGCGTTTTTTGGTGCAAGCCATAAGCCCATGTGAATTTATCTTTATCTCCTGATAATATATAGCAGTCTGATAGCTTTTTAAAACATTCAGAAATATATGTATCTTTAACTTTTCCTTTTCCCATTTCTGATCCAAATTTTTCGATACTTTTATATTTATTTTTGTATGTTTTATCATAATGCATCTTAAAAGCCTTTTCATATCTGTCAATCGCTTTTTTATAATCAAGAAATGTGTACAAATAAATATCCCCATATAGTAGATAATTTTCATACGCTATTCGTTCCATTTTAACAGACTCGGACAGATATGTACTCTTTTCCACATTAGATATAGCTTTATCTCCTTGTTTAAGCCCGAAATGTGCTTTTGCTAAATAATGATGATATAGGGCATATGTGAATTTTTGTGCAAATTCATTATCTATCGGAGATTTTAAAGCATCTTCTAATATATTAACAGTTAATTCATATTGCTCAGTCTTAATGCTTGCATCTGCAAAATCTACAAAGTCTCCGGGAAGTAAGGCTGATTTATCAAAATCATAAATCTTATTATAAAGTTCAACAGCCGACACAAAATGGTTATTCTTATAATAATCTTTTGCATTTTGCAATACAGACTTGACATCTAAAGAAGATGTATCATTATCCGACTGTTCTAATATTATCAGTTTATCATTTTGTAGTTGTATTTTCCCTAGTTTTTGTATTGCTGATTGTCCAAATAATAAGGGAGCATCTATGTTATGCACAACTATGGCTTCAACATTATCTAAAGTCAGTTGTCCTATTTTTATGCTTCGGATAATTATTCGTGTATTTTCAATAATACTTCCATCAGCTATTTGCACAGTACTTGATCCAATAATATCTTCAGATTCTAAATATCCATTTTTCAACATAAAGTTTGCTTCCGACATAGATATAGCAACATTACTAGCACCAGTATCAAATATAAAACGTAGTTTCAATCCATTTACTTCGCATGGAACAGTGTATATATTTCCTTCTTTATTCATCTGTATAACAGTTTGAGATTTAACCGTTATACAGAAAATGAATAATAAGGTCATTAATATGATTCTCATTACATCACTACCTTTTCATATTTAGCAATAACCAACCACATAGAATAGATTAAATTAGTAGGTATCTCATTATCTTCATAATCCTTATTATAGGATGATAAAATAAATTTATCTTTCCCACTACCTTTTTTTACCTGTTTGATAAGTCTACGTCCATCTATAAGGTCAACAACATACACCTGCCCATATTCAATATACTCTTTCCACATTTCTATTTTGCGTATCTGCACTATAGATCCCGGAGGATATATTGGCGACATACTGTTATTTGTAACAGGACACGCTATATCTTCACTTTTTGCATCCACAAATGGGATATATTTTTCTACATACTGTGCTACATCCATTTCTTGATTTGTTATTCCACCAGCAATATCTAAATTAACCAACGGAACTAACTTAAAGTTCGATGTAGGCAAATATTCTTTTAATGGTTCTCTTACAGTAGATGTCTTTTCTGTATCAGGATCATATTGATGGATACTAGAATCGCTTTTATTAAACATATCTCCATCTCCTTTAAGAAGCCATCTTAAAGAAACTTCAGGGTATTCATTTGCTATCTTTATCAGCATGTCAGCACTTGGGTTTGTACCTCTGTTGAACATTGACTTTAATGTACCTTCTGTTACCTCAATAGAATCTCCAAAAGCCTTGATGGTTAAATCCTTACTTTTTACAAATTGTCTAATTCTTTGTAATACTTTATTTTCCATAATTATTTATTTAGAATGATTATAAATTACATTCAAATGCTAACTTTTAACTATTTTGTATATTACAGTTAGCATTTGCATACTACATTTGTAATGTAAATAATCATTCAGCACATTTTTCAGCACAAAAATGAGCAATACATCAAAAGTATAAAAAATATGACAACTACAATTAAACCTGCTACGAAAATCGATGTGAAGGCAACCCTTCTGAAAATTGGAGTCGGTAAATCTACGGTTATCAAAACTAAGACAATCAAAGCCTCTTCAATCAGATCAGCTATTCGTGTCCTCAATAAAGAAGGATATGACTTTGATTCTACTGAGAGAGGATTAGTGGATGAAGTTCGTGTAAGCCGGAACAAATAAGAAAGGATCCTGTATGAACCTAGTAATAACCCCTAATGATTTACAAAAAATCAATAAAGCCACATTCGATGCTTTTTTGGAATCTGGAAAATACGCCTACTCCAAAGCAGAAGCATACAAGGTATTCGGGAAGAATCAAATTGAACTTCTTATAACCAATAAATTACTAAAAAATACAAGCGAGCTACCCGGCAAATGCAGATTTCTACTCTCAGATATCATAGTGGCTTTTCATATCTGGAATAAAAATATGAAGTAACATTTAAACACATAATACTAATCAATTTAAACTTTTAATCATGACATCACAATGCAACATCTTAGCCGGATATGAACACGGCTTAGTCTTGAAGAAGATTAAAGATAAAATAAGAATCTTAATCGAATCCGGAGTACGTGGTATTATGAGATTCAAAGTAGAACAAAGGAAGTTCCAGATAGAAGTCAAAGTCGAGTTAGACAATATTGTTTTTTTCGAATATGTAACAGTTTACGACAGAAATGGGAATATTGACGAAAACGACACAAGAATACTCTCGTCTTGGTGTGCAGGTGGATTTGCAGACTTAAACTTTAAGCTAGACAGATTCAATGCCATATCTAAAATCAAGCAATCAAACGAGTCTTTAAAAACTCAATTAAACAAAATAGGGCTATGAAAAAGAATCGCACCAAAACAATAGGCTATCAGATTACTGATATAATCCTCAAAACAATACTTCTGGCATCTATTATCGCAATAGTATTTATAAGTAAAGGATGTGCAGAAACAAAAAGAGAACTAGACCAAATGCGAGTATACCACTCAAACAAAGGAATACTAGAAGAAAGAGATAACCTATTAATATTAAGAAAATAAAAAACTTATGAAAACAGAATTAGAAAAAATAGCAGGCATCACGCTAGAAAACAAAGATGGCAAATTATATTATGGTGGCTCTCTCGACCTAGAAGGTACACAGATCACATCATTACCCGATAACCTTACAGTTGGTGGCTATCTCTACCTAGAAGGTACACAGATCACATCATTACCCGATAACCTTACAGTTGGTGGCTATCTCTACCTAGAAGGTACACAGATCACATCATTACCCGATAACCTTACAGTTGGT
>JASGGC010000004.1:0-308438 GCA_047605185.1 Dysgonomonas sp. | reverse complement strand
ACCCGCGACCCCCTGCGTGACAGGCAGGTATTCTAACCAACTGAACTACCACACCGTTTTTGGAGCTACACTTCCTTTGAAATGCGATGCAAAATTAGGGATTTTCTTTTACAATCCAAATATTTTAAGGTCTATTTTTTGAAACTCTCTCAAATTATCATGCATCGCATTTATATGTGTCTTATTATAAGTAAATTATTTTTGTTTTAAATATTGATCAAACCAACGGAAAAATTCTCGTTGAAACAAGATTCCGTTTTGTGGTTGCGAAATCCAATGGTTTTCATTTGGGTAAATCAGCATTCTGGCAGGAATTCCTCTTAATTTAGCTGCATTGAATGCCTGCATACCTTGCGATGCTACGATTCTGTAATCAAGTTCACCGTGACTAATCATAATAGGAGCATCCCATTTATCCACAAAGAGATGTGGCGAATTAGCATACGAACGTTGAGCAATCTTATTATTTCTATCCCAATAAGAACCTCCTAGATCCCAATTTGCAAACCACATTTCCTCAGTTTCTAAGTATTGAGCTTCAAGATTAAATATTCCTGCATGTGCAAAAAAAGCTTTGAATCGCTTGTTGTGATGTCCTGCTAACCAATAAACAGAAAAACCTCCATAACTAGCACCTGTACACCCTAGTTTAGTTTCGTCGACAAAAGGTTCTTTAGCAACTTCATCTATTGCAGAAAGGTAATCTTTCATATTTTGCCCGCCATAGTCACCACTAATTTGTTCATTCCATTCCTGACCAAAACCGGGAACGCCATGTCTATTTGGTGCAACCACAATATAACCATTAGCTGCCATCATTTGTAAATTCCAACGATATGACCAAAATTGACTAATAGTACTCTGTGGTCCCCCTTGACAGTAGAGTATTGCAGGATATTTTTTATTTGGATCGAAATTTGGTGGGTACACAACCCATGCTAACATTTTTTTGCCATCAGTAGTTGGTATCCAACGTTCTTCTGTTTTACCCATTTTTAATTGGGCTAAAATATCTTTGTTTTCGAAGCTTAGTTCTGTTGCTTGGCCAGTTGCTATGTCCACTGAATAGATTTCATTAGGTTTAGACATAGAATGTCTGATCGCAATGAGTTTATCTCCGGCTGGAGTACATGATTCATAATCACAAACTTCACTTGTAATAGCTTTTATCTCTTTTGTATGGATGTATACTTTAAAAAGTTGTGTTTTTGCTTCTACACATGATACCATATATACACTTTGACTGTCTGAATCCCAAGTAATATAGTCTGTATTGTAGTCAAAATTTTCAGTTATGTAGTTCTTTTGTTTATTTTCAAGATTGATAACGAATAATCTGTTTTTGTCAGATTCATAACCATCTCTTTCCATACTTTGCCATGCAATATATTTACCATCGGGAGAGAAAACTGGATTAATATCATATCCCATCATTCCTTCTGTTAAATTATCCGTTTGTTTAGATTCTATATTGTATAGATAGATGTCAGAATTGGTCGATAAAGCATATTCCAAGCCTTTCTTTTTGCGACAAGTATATGCTATTGATTTACTATCCGGACTCCAAGACAGTTGTTCAATGCCACCAAATGGGAGCATAGGGCATTCATAAGGTTCGCCATCTAATATATCAATACCATTATTCATTTTTTCTCCATCATAATCGGCTATAAAGCTATGAGGGATTTCTTCGACCCATTCGGACCAATGTTTATACATCAGATCATCAATAATACGTCCGGATGCTTTAGGCAAGTCTTTATATTTGTCTATAGTGCGCTCTCCAAATTTTATATTCTTGATATATAGTATCTTTTTCCCATCGGGTGAATAGCTAAAACCATTTATATCACCATCTATATTACTTATTTGTTTCCTATTAGAACCATCAATATCCATTTCCCATATTTGGGATGATCCACTTTCTGTACTTAAAAAAGCAATTTTCTGTCCATCTTTTATCCATATGGCATTATTCTCACTATAAGGTGTTTGAGTAATCTGTTTCTTGTCAGAGCCATCTATATTCATAACAAATAGTTCTCTATTTGTTTTATTTTGCTCTATTCCGACATATGAGACCCCATATAATATTTTAGTCTTATCTGGTGATACTTGCGCATCGGATAAGCGTCCAAAACTATATAAGACTTCGGGAGTCATGATTCCATTATCAATTTTGATGGATGATTTTCCGATAATAGGACTATCCGTTTCTGCTTGGCCTTTCTCCTTATTGTTTGGACTACAAGCAAGCATAGTTGCACTAAAAGCTAATGCCATAATTGTTTTATTCATATATTTATATATTTTACAGTCAAAGATATTTCTTTTTTGTAATATCAACAAGTTTCTCTGTTAACGGGATATTATGTGTTAATGTGTATCGACTGTAAATAATAAAAGCCGCTATATAGCGGCTTTTATTATAAGTGTAAAAATACTTAGAAATTCCATTTTTTCGGTTCGAAGTAAGCTTGAGGATGCAAACAAGCAGGACATGTTTTTGGTGCATTTTTACTATTGATAACAAATCCGCAATTGCGACATTGCCAGTCGATAGCTTCTTCACGAGAAAAAACTCCGTTACTTTGAACTCTGGCAAGTAAGGCTCTATAACGATCTTCATGCATATTTTCGACTTTTGCAATCATACGATACATTACAGCAATTTCTTTAAATCCTTCTTTTTCTGCTATGTCTGCAAATGCAGGATAGTCAATAGCCCACTCTTCATGTTCCCCTTCAGCAGCTTCTATCAGATTTTCTTCAGTTGTTCCTATTTTTCCGGCAGGATATGATACTGTAATTTCAAGCATACCACCTTCCAAAAATTTGAACATACGTTTTGCGTGTTCTTTTTCTTGATCAGCTGTTTCTAAAAAAATAGCTGCAATTTGTTCATAACCTTCTTTTTTTGCAACACTGGCAAAGAAAGTATAACGTGTTCTGGCTTGGGATTCGCCAGCAAATGATTTCAATAGGCATTTTTCTGTTTCTGTGCCTTTAATACTTTTTTCCATAACTTTATTTTGATGATAGTTTTTATATGTATATCCTAGTTGATCGCAGATAAATATTTAACTTTTTATAACAGGTATTCGAATCATTTTATACCTTTGCACCCTAAATACAAAGGTACAAATAAAGAGATTGATTTTGATGTCAGTAATGGTCAATTGTTCTGCTTTGTGCCTTATTTGGATTCATTATAAATTGAAATTAAGTATATAAATTATGTTGATTTAGACATGAACAAAGAGATTTTGAAGGATTATACTCCTCAATTGTTTTTATCCCTGAAAACATATAATAAAGAGAAGTTTTTTAAAGACTTAATGTCTGGCCTCATTGTAGGTATTGTAGCTTTACCTTTAGCTTTAGCTTTTGGTATTGCATCGGGTGTTAGTCCCGAAAAGGGGCTTTTGACGTCTATCATTGCTGGTTTTATTGTTTCTATGCTAGGAGGCAGCTCTGTACAAATTGCTGGGCCTACAGGGGCTTTTATTGTAATCGTATATAATACGATAGAGAATTATGGGTTGGAAGGGTTGATGATAACGACAATAATGTCTGGTATTATACTAATTGCAATGGGAGTACTCAAACTCGGTGTTGTTATTAAATTTATACCTTATCCAATTATAGTTGGTTATATGAGTGGTATTGCTGTCATTATATTTTCGACACAAATGCGTGATTTTTTTGGAATGACTATTAATGAAACTATTCCTCCTGACTTTATTGGAAAGTGGAGTGTTTATTTTCGACATCTCGATACAACAGATTTTTATACATTAGGAGTCGGGATCATAAGTCTGGTGATTATTATCTTTACACAAAGAATATCAAAAAAAATACCGGGATCACTTTTAGCTGTTGTTATTATCACTATTCTAGTCTATTTCCTTCGTAATTATATGGACATTTCATCCATTACAACAATCGGTGATAAGTTTAGCTTAGGAGGAGAATTACCACATATGGCTGATCGTGTATCTTTCAATATTGAGCTTGTCAATGAATTGTTTCCTACGGCTTTTACATTGGCTATGCTTGGATCTATCGAATCTTTAATATCGGCAAGTGTTGCTGATGGGGTAACGGGTGAGAAACATAATTCAAATTTAGAGCTTATAGCACAAGGTATTGCTAATATGGTCGTTCCTTTGTTTGGGGGGATTCCTGCTACCGGAGCATTAGCGAGAACAATGACTAATGTGAATAATGGAGGGAGGACACCTATTTCAGGAATAATACATTCTGTATTTCTTATGATGATTGTACTATTTTTGGGACAGCTAACCAAACATATACCAATGGTATGTCTTGCTGCAATCCTAATTGTAGTATCATATAATATGAGTGAATGGCGTTCGTTCCGAGATTTATTGAAAAATTCAAAAGCTGATGTCGCAGTACTATTAACTACTTTTTTGTTAACTCTGATCTTTGACCTGACAATAGCAATTGAAATTGGTTTGGTATTGGCAGTATTCTTATTCTTGAAACGAATGAATGAGGTAACTAATGTATCTGTAATAAAAGGAGAATTGGATTTATCTCATGAAACAGAGTTTGAACATGATGAAGAGATATTTACATTGCCAAAAGATGTTGAAGTATATGAAATAGACGGTCCATTCTTTTTTGGTATAGCTAATAAATTTGATGAGAGTATGCGTATAATAGGGGATAAGGCCAAAGTAAGAATTATTCGTATGCGTAAAGTGCCATTTATTGATTCAACAGGATTACATAATTTAGAAAGTTTGTGTGATAAATCCCTTAAAGATGGTATTCATATAATTCTATCGGGTGTTAAGTCAAATGTTCATGTAATGATTGATAAATCGAATATTCCATCTATGATAGGGGAGGAGAATATTTGTAATGATATTATGATTGCACTAGATCGGGCAAAAGAAGTTTTAAATAATAAATAATTATAACCTCTTATAATATAAAAAGGTCAATTCGTATGAATTGACCTTTTGTTGTGTATCAGAAAAATTATTTAATATCCACCGCCCAATGCTCTATATAAAGAGACACTGTATTGTAGTTGTTCCAGTTTATCACTAACTTGTCCTAGCTGAGCTTGTAAATAGCTTTGTTCGGCATTTAAGACTTCAGTATAATTAGCTTCACCAGCTTTTAATAATTCTTGGGTATATTGTACAGACTTATTTAATGATTCTACTTGTTGTGAGCGTAAATTATTTTTGCTCAATGAAGACTCATATGAAAATAATATGTCTGAAACTTCTTTACTAGCATTCAAAACTGTTTGCTCAAATGTCAATAAAGCTTCCTGTTGTTGCGCTTTAGCTATTTTCAAGTTACCAATCAATTGTTTTCTTGCAAATAACGGTTGAGTCAAACCTCCTATTATGTTTGCAAAAATATTCTCCGGTTTAAAGAAATTCGATAGAGTACTAGCTGTATATCCAGCCATTGATCCTGTCGATAATGTGATGGATGGATAAAAACTTGCTTGCGCCGCATTTTTCAATTCGAAAGCAGAACGGAATGATAATTCAGCCTGTTGAACATCTGGACGTTTAGCTAACATTTGTGCCGGAATACCATGAGCCATTTGTGTAGGTACATTTTGGCTACTAATTGATGCTCTTGCTACATTACCAGGTTTGCGCCCTAACATTACACAAAGAGAACTTTCCATTTTTCGAATCTGGCTTTCAATATCAGGTACACTAACCTGAGTATTATACAATAATGCTTTACTTTGTTCTACTGCAGCAGCATTCAGTAATCCTGCTTGCATCATAGCCTCCATTGTAGCAGCGCTTTCTTCTAGTATAACAATTGTTTCTTTGGTAATTTTCAATTGTTCATCTAAAGCCATCAATGAATAATAAGACGTTGATATATTAGCAATCAATGATGTCTGTATTAAATTACGATATGCGTGAGTCGATAAAAACTGTGCATACTTTGCTTTAGATTGTCTGTTTAGCTTACCCCATATATCAGCCTCCCATGTTGCACTAATACCTAAAGTGTAACTTGTAGAATGGTATCCTAATACATCTTTTCCATCAGCTCCGGCACTCCATCTATTGTGTTGTGCTTGTCCGACTAATGCGACATTTGGAAAATATGCTGCACGTGCCATACTAAGACCAGCTTCTGCTTGCTCTATTCTTGTAGCTGCAATTCGCATATCAAAATTATTAGCTAGACCTTCTTCTATAAATCCTTGTAGAATTGGATCTTTGAAGTACTCTTGCCAAGGAATAGATGCAATAGTGGTTGTATCTGTCGGATTCTCACCTCTATATAAATCAGTCGTATCTACTTCAGGTGATTTATATTTATTAAAAACTTGACAGGATGTGAATCCCATTGAGAGCAAAGCTCCCAATAAGATTACACTCTTTATATATCTTCTAGTCATATACTTTTATTGTTTTTGATGAGTTATAAATTCATCATTTGAATTTATCATACCTGATTTACTTATTTTATCCTGTAATGTTTGGAATATTATGTAGAGTGATGGAATAACAAGTATTCCGATCATTGTACCCACGAACATACCTCCAATTGCACTAATACCAATAGATTGGTTTCCGACAGCACCTGCACCCGAGGCAAAAGCTAATGGCATCAGACCGAAGATGAAGGCGAATGATGTCATCAAAATTGGACGTAAACGAGCAACAGCACCATTTACAGCTGCTTCGACAATACTCATACCTTGTTGGCGACGCTGCATTGCATATTCTACAATCAAGATTGCATTTTTAGAGAGCAATCCAATCAACATTATGAGGGATATCTGGACATAGATATTATTAACAATACCACTACCATTTATCATCGATATGAAAATAAAGATAAATACCCCCGCAAGGCCGACAGGTAGTGAGAATATTACGGCTAGTGGTATGATATAACTTTCGTACAATGCGGCTAGAAGTAAATATACAAATATCAAACAAAGTGCAAATATTAATATAGTTTGGCTTCCACTACCAACTTCTTCACGAGTCATACCTGAATATTCAAATCCATAGCCGCTAGGAAGTTTTTCACCAAGTTCTTCTACCAGGCTGATAACATCCCCTGTACTATATCCTTCTCTAAATTCGGGAATAATAGTAAGACTCATGGATGAGAACATATTGAAACGGTTCAACATTTGAGGACCAGTAACATCAGTTACTGTGATAAATTCTGTTACCGGAGCCATTTCTCCACTTCCTGTTTGTACATATATACCATTTAAATCTTCCAATTTAGATCTGTATTCAGGAGCGGCTTGCACCATAACCCTAAATTGCTTACCATACAAATTGAAATTTGATACATACATACTACCGATGTAACCCTGTAATGCAGTCATTACATCGCTAAGAGTCATTCCTGCTTCTTTAATTTTAGGAATATTAGCATCTATCTGTTTTTGAGGGAAATTTGGATTGAAGGTATTCATACTCATCATAACCTTATCGCTCGCATTTATTTTATTTTGGAAGTCGGTTACGATATCGTAAAATTTATGAATATCTCCTCCGGTTCTATCCTGCATCTGCACTTCAACACCACTACTCAATCCAAATCCTTGTAGAGTAGGAGCTCCAGAAAAGAAAAATGTTGCATTTTTTATTGTATCAGTTTTCTCTTTTAATAAAGCAGCAACTTCATTTACTGTGATGTCACGTTCAGCCCAAGGGTCTAGTTTTAGCATTATTGTTGCATAAGAACTACCCATACCACTCATAAAGTTTACCCCTGTAATATTTAGTCTATTTTTTACATTCGGAATATCATCTGATATTTTAATGATTTCTTTCACTAGAGAATCTGTTCTTTCGAGAGATGCTCCTGGGGGTAAAGTTATCATTCCTAATATAACACCACTATCTTCGTTTGGAACAAAACCTGTTGGTATCATTTTCATTAATCCGACAAATACGACGGAACTAATTGCTATTATTGCGACTGTAATCCAACGATGTCCTTTTCTTCCCAAAAATTGAAGTGATGATTTATATTTTTGGGTTGCTGCATTAAATCCAACATTAAAGCAATAGTAGAATTTATTTAAAAATCCTTTTTTATGCTCGTGTCCATCTTCGTCTTTATGACCTTTGAGGAACAATGCACAAAGGGCAGGACTTAAAGTAAGAGCGTTGATCGCAGATATTACAATAGAGATTGCTAATGTTAATCCAAATTGTTTATAAAAAATACCTGTTGTCCCTCCGATAAAACTAACAGGAATAAACACAGATGCCATAACAAGAGTAATAGATACGATAGCCGGAGCTATTTCTTTCATTGCATTTATGGTCGCTGTCTTTGGATCTTTTTCTCCTGCATCTAGCTGGGCATGGACGGCCTCGACGACGACAATAGCATCATCGACCACAATCCCAATTGCCAAAATCAAGGCAAATAAAGTTAATAAGTTGATTGAGAAACCAAATATTTGAAGGAAGAAGAATGTTCCGACAATAGCCACAGGCACAGCAATTGCAGGTATCAATGTTGAACGGAAGTCTTGTAAGAAGACAAATACAACAATAAATACTAGAATAAATGCCTCGATCAAGGTATGAATCACCTTGTCTATGGATGCACTTAAAAACTCATTAGCATCCATTACAAATGTATATCCAATGCCCGGAGGGAAAGTCTTCGATGCTTTATTAAGTTCTTCTTTAATATTATTAATTACTTCTTGTGCATTAGAACCTGCTGTTTGGCTAATACCAATCGCTACAGATTCTTTTCCATCAAGTGTTGAATGCACAGTATAACTTAAAGACCCTAGTTCAACATTTGCAACATCTTTTACTCTTAATATTTGACCATTTTCTGAGCGAATGATAATATTACTAAACTCATCAGCTGTTTTTAAACGTCCTGTATACTTCAAAGTATATTGGAATGCTTGATCACTATTTTCTCCTAAAGCACCTGGAGCAGCCTCTATATTTTGATCACTAAGAGCTGCAACCACTTCAGAAGGTGTTATTTTGTATGAAGCCATTACATCAGGCTTGAACCATACACGCATAGAGTAGTCTTTTGCTCCGTATACATTTGCATCTCCCACACCCGCAACACGTTTGATCTGTGGCAGGATGTTGATATTTGCATAGTTCTGGATAAATTGGCCATCGTATTCAGGGTTGGAAGACGTTAAAGTAATCATCATGATTGTACTACTTTGTTGCTTTCTAACTACAACCCCGGTACGTGTTACTTCAGCTGGAAGCAATGAACTTGCACGTGATGCAAGGTTCTGTACGTTAACAGCTGCAATATCAGGATCTATACCCTTCTTAAAGAATACAGTTATATTAGCGGATCCACTATTTGTAGCATTTGATGTCATATAGGTCATCCCTTCAACACCATTTATTTGCTCTTCGAGTGGAATAACCACACTATTCATTACTACATCAGCATTAGCTCCCGGATAGGTGGCTGTAACCTGAACTGTTGGGGGAGCAATATCGGGATATTGCTCGACAGGCAAAGTAACTAAGCCTATTATACCTAGTACCACTATTATGACAGATATTACAGTCGATAGTACTGGTCTTTCTATAAATGTTTTTAACATTGAATTTCTTCGTTTTTAATTTGTTGTTCTAATCTTTTTTGATGATTAGTTTTCTCTAATTTTAGAACCTTGAGATAGGGTTAATAAACCATCTGTTACAATTTTGTCTCCGTCAGAAATTCCATCTGTTACAACATAACTTTTGCCATCAGGAGTTGGAAGTACAGATATAATTTTTTGAACAACAGAATCACCCTGAACTTTATAAACAAGAACTTTATCTTGTTGTGCAAATGTTGCTTTTTGAGGAATAACAAATGCATCATGGAATACTCTTGGAATAGCAATTTTACCACTAGTTCCACTTCTTAGATGTCCTGATTTATTTGGAAAAGATGCTCTGAAATTAGCAGATCCTGTTGTTATATTTATAGATCCGGTAATTGTTTCAAGTTTACCTTTTTCCTCATAAACTGTCCCATCGGCTAATGTGAGAGTAATTTCAGGAGCATTTTTTATCTTCTCTGCTTGTGTATTTCCCTCTAATGTATTCAAAAATGCAGATACTTCTTTTTCATTAAGTGAAAAGTATGCATATACACTATTTATATTAGCAACAGTTGTCAAAGCGACAGATGAGTTGACTAAGCTACCCAAACGATAAGGTATACTTCCTATAACACCATCAACAGGACTAGTGACATTTGTCCAACTTCTTGTAGCCAATGCATTTGTTAATGTTGCTTGTGCTTGTGCTTGAGTGGCCAAAGCAGACTCATATGCATTCTTGTAAGTAGCTAATTGTACTTCACTCACAATCCCTTTTTCTGCTAATGGTCTGAATCTGTCTACATTTAATTTTGCAGTGTTTACCTGTGCTGTAGCACTATTCAATGCTGCTTGTGCAGAATTTACTGCTTGGTCAGCATTTGGCGAGTTTATTTTGAATAGAGCCTGCCCTTTTCTTACAACAGCACCTTCATCTACATAAATTGCTTCTATAAAACCATCGATACGGGGTTTTATCTCAATATCTTCTTGCCCTTTGATTGTTACCGGGTAAACAGCTTCTAGTACTGTTTCGCTTTTATTAATGACGGATGTCGGATATACTGAAGCTGGAGCTTCTGTATTTGACGCATCTTGCTTCTTACCACAAGAAGCCATTAATAATAGAGATAAAAACCCTACACTCATTCTTCTTAATTTCATACCTAATACCTATTTTTAAATGTTTTTATTTCTTGTTTTATCCAATTCATCTAACAATATTTGTAATTGTGTTTTTAGTGCAACTACATCTATGTTTTTAAACAATGTCTTTTGAGATTCTTTTACTTTTGTAAGAGCTTTAACAAATGCTTCTGATCCGGCTTCTGTTATTTCTACAATACGAGCACGAGTGTCGGTCTGGCTTTCACGTCTATTTATATATCCTTTTTTCTGTAGGTTTCTTAATATAGTTGATGTAGTCATCGGGTCGACATCAGTTTCTTGTGACAACATAATTTGAGTAACACTTTTTCCCATTTGAGTAAAATGATATGTAGCTCCTAGTACCTCCATTTGTGGCCCTGTTAAGTCAAATTCGTCTAAAGTACGATGTTTCCCTCTTTGCCAAAATTTTGAAATTCTCCAGATAAGATAACCAATATCTACTGGATCATTTGTTAGGCAGTTTTTGTCCATTCTAATTTGTATAAGTAAATTTCAGTGCAAATATAGTAAGCGTGCTTATAATAAGTGCTCGAATATCCAGAATTATTTAAACAATTAACATTTTTTATATAGAGTGTAAGCCTGACACCTAAGTATAAATAAAAGAACAAGGTTTGAAAAAAAAGACCGGATATGTTTTCATATCCGGTCTTTTTTTTCTTTATTTTATAATTATATTCCTAAGTCTTTGCAGATTGTACTTATTTTTTGTTCTGTTTCAGCATCTATATTATAGTAATCTTCTCTTGATTTCAATTTACTTTGAACTTCTAAGTAAAACTTTATTTTCGGCTCTGTTCCAGATGGACGTATGGAAACCTTTGTTTTATCTTCTGTGAAATATTGTAATACATTCGAAGTTGTTGGCATTTCTAATGTATAAGTTTCGTCAATGTTCAAATCATACGCTTTCAATGTAGAGAAATCTTTGATAAGTGTTACTTTAGATCCTGCAATTTCTTTAATTGGATTCTCTCTAAAATTCTTCATCATTGCTTCTATCTCTTCAGCTCCACTGCGTCCTTCCTTGGTTACAGAAATGCCTTTTTCTTTAGAGAAACCATATTCTATATAAATATCTTGAAGCATTTCGAATAATGTTTTTCCATTATCTTTAGCCCATGCTGCTATTTCACCGAATAAGATAGCTGCTGATACAGAATCTTTATCACGAACAAAATCTTCAGCCAAAAAGCCATAACTTTCTTCACCACCACCAATATATTTTCGCTTGCCTTCAAGTTCACGCATTACTGCTGCAATCCATTTGAATCCTGTGTAACATTCAAACATTTCAACCCCGTTCTTTTCTGATACAACTTGGGTTAAAGCACTTGTAACAATTGTGCGTACAGTGTATTCTTTTCCTGTCAATTGTCCAAGTTCTCTTTTTCTGGTAATAATGTAATAGATCAAAATTAGCATTGTCTGATTACCATTTAACAGAATAAATTCGCCCTTGTCATTTCTTATTCCTGCACCAAAACGGTCTGCATCCGGATCGGTTGCAAATACTAAATCAGCATTTGTTTCTACAGCTTTTTTTACTGCCAAAGCCATAGCTGCAGGATCTTCTGGGTTGGGCGATACAACTGTAGGGAAATCACCACTTAATACATCTTGCTCCGGCACATTAATTATATTTGAAAAGCCACATGCTTTGAGTGCATCAGGAATGATTGTAAAACCAGTTCCATGGAGTGGGGTATATACAATTCCTATATTTCCATGTCTCTTTACAGATTCTGGAGATAGTTGTATTGTTTTAAGATCATTAATATATTCTTGGTCGATATCTTTTCCTAATATTTCTATCAGAGATTTATTTCCATCAAATTTAATTTCATCGACAGTAACTCTGTTTACTTCGGCTATTATATTTTTATCATGTGGTGGAATTACTTGTGCACCATCATTCCAATAGACTTTGTATCCGTTGTATATTTTGGGGTTGTGTGATGCTGTTATAACAATACCACTTTGACAATTTAATTTTCTGATTGCATATGATACTTCTGGAGTAGGACGCAGATCTTCAAAAAGATATACTTTGATGCCATTAGCTGATAATATATCTGCTGATATTTCAGCATATTTCCGGCTATTATTTCGGCAGTCGTGTCCAATTACAACTTTAATTTCTTTCAGGGTGGAGAATTCCTTTAGCAAGTAATTAGCTAATCCTTGTGTTGCTGCACCTATCGTGTATACATTAACTCTATTGGAACCAACTCCCATAATACCACGAAGACCGCCTGTTCCGAACTCAAGATCTTTATAAAAAGCTTCTATTAATTCTGTTTTATTTTCTTTCTCTAACAATGCTTGCACTTCTTTTCTGGTTTCAGCATCATATTTGTCTGATAACCATGTTTGTGCTTTGTTAGTAACTTGTGCTATTAAATCTTTGTTATCCATGATAGTATAAAGAGGTTTTTAGGAATTACTAATTATAACAAATGTAATAAACAATTTATATTCTGAGAATGAATCCTTCTTGTTTTTTTTATCTATTTTAATCCAAGCTATATCTTATTTGATCTAATAAGTATGGAAATATTTGAGCGTCAACACCGTATTCTATCAATTTGTCTTTATCTGCATCGAATAATAAGAGAAATAGATCAAAATCATTTTCTTTACGGGCAGCTTGTTTATAATATTCCGATGCCGTTTTTATATTATTAGTACATAATTCGACATGACCAGCATTTAGATAGTCATGTATAGTCGGTTGATTGGCTAATATACGTTGGTAATAGTTTCTCGATAGATCAAATTTTCTCTGTAAAAAAGAAGTCCAACCTATAGGGCGTAAAGCTTTGTTGCCAGTGTTGTCATTCAACTCTACTTTGAAATAGCTATTTAATGCATTTTCGTAATCTTTTAATTCCAAATAACAATGTCCAATATTCAATTCTATATTTATATTGTCAGGAGATAGGATACTTGCTTTTTTGTAATATTCCAGTGCAGGTTCATACATTTTCAAAGATCTGTATAATTGAGCTATACGTCTAACAATCCAAGAATCATTTGGCTTTATCAAATCAGCTTGTAGATATGCCTCTAATGCACCCTCAGTATCACCGGTCATTTGTTTACAATACCCGATTTTTTGCATGATATCATTACTGTTTTCGCTGTTTAGTGCTAATCTATTAAATATATTGAGAGCTTCTTTGAAATTATTTTTTTCGAAACAATAAAGAGCAATTTTTCTCATACTATCGGGGTCGGATATGATAGGAGCTATTGATTGTTTATCATAAAAATTAATATTCAGTTGAAAAATATCAAAGAAATTACTACGATATGGGTTTAGTTTGAAAAAACGATAGAGATCTTGTATATATTGGTTAGAAATGACTTCTTCTTCTATTGTCGGATTTAGATCTTTCGCGTCTTTTTGGAGCTGCTTCAACTCTGCCGATTCATTACTTAAACGTCCCATCATCATATCACGTTGCATAGATGATATTTGCAGCAAACTCAAACAGAATGAATATTTATCAGAGTTGCACATATGACCAGAATCGACAATTGCGGCACGTAATAAATTATTCTTGGGGCTACCACTAAATATCGGTGTAAATTCGGAATAAGAAGTGTCGAATGGTAAAAACCAATTACTCATATCTGAAAAAAATGGAAAACTCTTTAGCCCTGAAAATGTGGAATGGAATACATCGGCTCCTTCCATTTGTAAGCTAGAATATTCTTGCAATTTTTTAGTAAGCCCGGATTCTTCTAATTCTTTTTGCCATTCAGGATTCTTTTCGGCAAAATCAGTTTCACCCATCAAATCTTCCATATTTAGCTTTTTTCCAGCTAAACTGTTGAATTTCATCATTTCTGGGAATATCTCCTCCTTCAGTTTTTTACTGATTTTTTCAGTTTCTCTAGAGCGTATCAATTGGATAATAACTCTTCTGATTCCTTTTCTGAAATGAGGATTTTCTGATAAGGTCTCCAGTTGATGTTGTAATTCTGGATAAAGTACCCATCTAGTATCATACATCTGCATTATGACTACTAGCCCAACCATAGCTCTTCCTCGCAATGCCATATTATCTGAAACGGATGCATGCATTAACACTTGAACTTTCCGAGCATCAAAACGATGGAATAAGTTTAATGTTAAAGCTGATAGGAATAAACATTTCTCCCTTACAGGAATATCTAAGCTATCTAAGAATAATTTATAGCTGCTTGCATCTGCTTCGGTAGCCCGTGGTGATACAAATATTGAATTAAACATATCAGAACCAAATCGTTCTCTCTTTACCGATAAATCGCGCTGTTGCACCTCTTTATCATTGCTATCTTCGCGTAGGCTGATAATGGATAACGTATCTGATATATCTTTCAATAGCAGTTGATAATCAGCTAGTGTTTGGGTTTTCAACTCATTTATACGAAGTTTTTCAAAATAGATATTTGATGATTCTATTTTTAAAAGGTCTTCACAGATATCGTCAGTCGACTCATATAAAGAACGTAACAAGTTACGATACATATTATCCCTTTCCGGGTCATTTAATCCTTCAAACATATAATGAAGCATATACCTGTAATTTGTTTCCAGATCACTTAGATTTTCTGAGATTTTCCAATCTTGAACATTTACAGCCAATTTAAGTAATGCTTCAAAAGCATCTTTTAACTGCCTTTTTGACAGGAATTGCAATATGTTTTTCTTTTGTGATATAATATTTTGATTATCCATTCTTTCTATAATAAAGGCTATTAAAAATTATTTTTTAATCTGTCAATATAAGGATAGAAGGGGCGTCCTTGACCCATTTAACATCTTTGTTATTCAGCTTTTTCCAACTGTTTAAACTCACCATCATTAAATCTTGCTTCCTCAATATATCACTGTCAATAGGAATATGGTTATTCCACAGTTGGAACAAATAAGGATTTATCGATTTGATTGTTCTTATAGATTTCGTAAATTCTATAGACTTGTCTGCTAATCCATTGGCATCCCATAGGGTTATTCTAACATAAGAATTCTCTGCCAACCGCTCCATAAAATCTCCAATAAAAATATCATCTTCATCAATGATTGGAACAAAAACAGTCTTTATCCCTACCATACCTCTATCAATAAATATGCCAACAGGCATGTCGCTTTTAGAAACTACAGTTCGGGTACCTTTATCTATAATAGGTGCAAATATTGTATTACGTAATACTTTCTGATTTCTTAATTTCGAAATAATGTATTTAGGCGTGTTTCTCAATCTCTTAGACAATCCAAAAACTTGTCCGAATATATTATTCGAGAAAATAGAACCTTTATGTCCGATAAGTAAAAGACTGTAATCGCCCTTATTTGCTACCTTTGCCACATTGGCATAAGTGTTACTTCCTATTTTATATACTGGTACAATAGTTTGTTGCAAGCTATTAGCTTCATCTATAATTGGCCTGAACATTTCATTCTCATTTTCATCCTGACTATGTTGATACAACATATCTCCTTCAGATATATGTAACATTGTCAGTTCCGAATGAGATTGCTTTTTTCTTATAAAACAGTTTGCAATAAAAAGTAACTTTCGCCCCATATCGGGATTTGCAAATGATACTAATATTCGGTATTTTTTTTGACTATTAGACTCTTGCTCTGTTTTTTTATTTTTGAATAATCTGTCAATAAGGTTCAATAACGGTGATGTCATAAAAGTTGTTGTCAAAGCCATTACGACCATCATGGCAAATACTTTGGGTGTTAATATTCCAAGATCTAAACCTATATTCAAGACAACGAGTTCCATCAGTCCTCGTGTATTCATCAATACACCTATTGTGAGGCTATCTTTCCAATTGTTTCCAACAAAACGTGCAGCTAAAGCACTACCTATGGCCTTACCCATTACCGCTAGCAGTATGATAATACCACACATTTGCCATAGATGTGGTTCGTTTAATAATCCTATATGTGTTCTTAATCCAGTGTATACAAAAAATAGAGGGAGAAGTAATACCAAAGCTACATCCTCTATTTTTTCAGTGAATAAATTCCGAAAACTTACATTAGAAGGCATTATAACCCCTGCCAAAAAAGCTCCAAATAGAGCATGAATACCAATAATTTCAGTACAGTAAGCTGATAAAAATAATATTAATAGGAATATTCCTATTGTCGATTTATTGATTGTCCTTTTAGACGTTTGGAGGTCTGCTATTCTTTTCAAAAAAGGACGGACAATCTTAAACATTACAACAATGTATAATATTGCAGATAATATTGTGAAAAATGCACTGCTGAATGATCCCGCATTTACAATAGCTATGACTGCAGCCAATAGGCACCATGCTGTAATATCGTCAATGGCAGCACATGTGATAATAACGGGACCTAAGGGTGTTTTATTTATTCCTCTTTCGTGAACAATACGTGCCATGACAGGGAATGCTGCAATACTCATCGCAATGCCCATAAATAGAGCAAAAGACATAAAGTGAGTTCCCTCGTGAGTAAACTCTCCATATAGCATATAAGATAAGAAAATACCGAGAGTGAATGGAACTATGATACCTGTATGACTAATAACGATCGCGTTGTTAGCCTTGTTTTTTATTGTTTTCAGATCTAATTCCATTCCTACAATAAACATGAAAAGAATAAGTCCTATTTCACTCAGAAATTTAATATTATCCAATGATGATATTGGGAATAGAAAATCTGAAACTTCAGGAAAATAAGTACCAAGTAAAGATGGTCCGAGTATGACACCCGCAAATATCTCACCAACAACTGTTGGTTGTCCTATTTTTTGACAGATCCAACCAAAAATCCTGACAGCTATCAATATAACAGCTATCTGCAACAAAAGTGTGGCTATTGGTTCTAATATATTTTTTGATAAATTATGGATGTAATTAACCCATGCCGAATCTTTGGATACTACATCTTCTATATTTTGACCTACTTCAAGATTAGCTTCTCCAAATTGAATAATAAAATATATAATAACAGAGAAAATGCTAATGACAGAAGTATAGAAAATAAGATTTCTATATTTCTTCATAAACTAATATAAATACTTACGGTTATTAATCTAAAAAAGATAATTAGGAAAATGATAAGTTTCCATAATCTTGTTTAATTTACCTACTTGCAAATATACAATATAAATATGATAATACTATCGCTATGTATGGCATGATGTCTATATATTTACGTATATTTGATGTGTATTTAATCTTTTATTTAAATATGATTATATGATTTTAAAAGCCTTAAAATATACACGTTATACAGGAAATATTAGAGAGTGGAGTATTGTCGGAAATAATGATGATTATGCCTATTTTGATAATATTAATCTTTTGGTTGGAAAAAATGCATCCGGCAAAAGCCGGACACTTAATGTTATTCGTGTTATTGCAGGTCTCTTATCGGGACAAATATCACTTACAGATACTTCTTGCCCTACGGAAAAATTTGAACTGGTGTTCCATGACGGAAAGAATAAATATGACTATTTTTTAGAATATGAAGATCGAGAAATTCGAAACGAATCTTTATACCAGAATGAACACCTTGTATTTGATCGGATAAAGAAAAAACTTCATGATATAGATGGTAATATACAACAATGGCCTGATTTGAAAGATAATGCATTGATTATAACGCTTAGTAAAGATGATGGTAGTTCTTTTTATCCTTCTTTTGTTCGATGGGGACAAACTTTGAAAAATTATCTTTTTTCGAATCAGATAGAAAAGAATTCTTTAGTGAAAGATTATATCAATATCGAAAAAGGCAATTATGATGTAAAAGATGTCAGTATACTTATATATACCTTTTATATAGGGAAGAGAACTTTCGGTGAATCTTTTATTACAGAAATAAAAGATTGTATGCATCAATTAGGTTATGATCAGATTTCAAATATTGATATTCAGAAAAATAAAGATGGATATGGTATCTGTGCCGAAGAATATGGACAATATTCTGTAATGCAGCGTGAAATGTCTCAGGGGATGTTTCGTGCATTAGCCCTCTTTATTATGCTTATATATGCAAAAATGAGTAATACTTCATTGTGTATATTGGTTGATGATATGGGAGAGGGATTAGATTTTGAACGTTCAACCGGCATAATTGATATTGTTATAAAAGAAATTCATAACTCTAATATTCAGTTTTTTATGACGACTAATGACCGGCATATAATGAATAAAATACCTCTTCGTTTTTGGACTGTGATAGACCGGGAACGCTCAAAATCGGTTTTATATGATTATCCTAATTCTAAAGAAGTGTTTGAAGACTTCAAATATACAGGGTTGAGTAATTTTGATTTTCTCGCAACCGATTTTTATAGCAAAGGATTTGGAACAATTGAAGAGGAGAGTGAGAATTGATGAAACGTATTGCTTTTTTCGTAGAAGGTCAAACCGAACAAATTTTTATTAATAGCCTGGCTCGGGAGATGCTTGGTAATCAGCATCTAAATATAATCCAGAAACAATTTAGAGGAGGGACAAATGTTCCTAAGCAAGAAATTGTTATTAGCCGCTGTTTATCTAAACGACCTTTTTATGAAATTCTAATTTTCGATTGTGGGTCAGATAATCGCGTGAAATCTGAAATATTGGATAATATAATAAGTTTGCGTAGCAACGGGTATAGTATGATTATAGGTCTTCGTGATTTATATCCGATCCCTATTGATGAACTTGACAGACTCCAGAAAGGTTTGAAATTTTTACCAAACAGATATAAAAAAGAAGCTCCTTATTTTGATATTGTAATAGCAATACATGAAATAGAAACATGGTTTTTAGCCGAAACAACTCATTTTCAACGTATCGATAAACGACTAACAGGGCAATTTATAAATGAAAAATTGGGTTTCAATCCATATATAATAGATCCGGAGAGTAGGGTACACCCAGCTAAAGATCTGAATGATATTTATCAGCTTGTTGGTAAGTCTTATACAAAACGCTTTGGTCAAACACAGCGGATTATGAATAAATTAAGTTTTTATAATATCATTCGAAATCTTCGTTATGAATTAAAACCATTGAACAAAATCATTACAATCCTTAGCCGCCTAAAAGAAAATAAATAAAAAAAGAGTTACTTGTAAAAGTAACTCTTTTAAACTAATATAATAGAAATATTATTTTTTAGGTTGAGTGCGTTTAGCGTAACGGTTCATGAACTTATCAACACGCCCTGCTGTATCTACAAGTTTTTGTTTACCTGTATAGAATGGGTGAGATGAACTAGTGATTTCAAGTTTTACTAATGGATAAGTAACACCATCTACTTCAATTGTCTCTTTTGCATTGATAGTTGATCGGGAGATAAAAATCTCATCATTTGACATATCTTTGAAAACAACTGGACGGTAGTTTTCTGGATGAATATCTTTTTTCATTTTAATATAGTGTATTTTAATTATTTCAATCTTTCGGACGACAAAGATAAATCTTTTATCTAATTAAACAAATATATTTTATCTGATTTTACTCATCTATCATTATTAAAAGTCATTTTTTTTGATTTCATTTGCTTAACGAATAATTAAAATAGATTTTAAAAGAAGGAAATTATGAGAAAATGTTTTATTATGGTATCCCTTGTTACTTCCCTATTTGCTTGCACAAATAAGAATACTTCACCTTCTCCCAATATTGACGAAAAAGCATTATCCGAAGCAGATTCTATTCAATTAGCAATGGAATCTATTTCAGACGATGCCAGTTTATACCTATTAATAGGTACATATACCGCAGAAGAAAGCGAAGGGATTTATGTATATCAATTCGATACAATATCAGGATACTCTAAATATAAAAGTATGGTTAAGGTAACTAACCCATCTTACCTGACATTAAGTAAGAATGAAAAATATGTTTATGCGGTCACAGAAACCGGCGATAAAACAGCAGCAGCTAATGCATATAGTTTTGACAAAGAAACCGGGAATTTGAAACTGATAAACACACAAGCTACCGGAGGTGCAGATCCCTGTTATATTTCTACAGATAATGAAGGTAAACATGTTATAACAGCAAACTACTCGGGTGGAAGCATAACTGTGTTTGATATAAAAGAAGATGGTGGCTTATCTACAGCATCAGACCTGATTACGTTTACGGGAAAAGGAATTGATACAGAAAGACAAAGCAAACCTCATTTACATTGTGTTCAATTTTCTCCTGATAATAAATTTTTATATGCAACTGATTTAGGAACAGACAAAATATATAAGTTTGATGTAAACAACGATGCTCCCGGAAAATTTTTAAAAATAGGAAATCCACAGTTTACAAAAGTTCAGGACGGTTCAGGACCACGTCACTTAGATTTTCATCCGAATGGGAGATATGCATATTTAATCACTGAATTGTCGGGTGATGTTATTGCCTTCAACTATCAAAATGGTAATTTGTCCGAAATGCAAACAATCAAAGCAGATACTCTGAATGCGAAAGGTAGTGCAGATATCCATGTGTCGCCTGATGGTAAATTTCTATATGCTTCTAACCGACTGAAGGGTGATGGTATTGCCATATTTAAAATTAATCAGGCAGATGGAAAATTGACAAAAGTTGGTTATCAAGATACAGGAGTTCATCCTCGTAACTTTGTAATAACTCCGAATGGTAAATTCTTGCTTGCCGCAAGTAGGGATAGCGACATAATTCAAATATTTGAGATAGATAGCAAAACCGGATTACTTACAGATACTTATAAAGATATACAATTAGATATGCCTGTATGTTTGAAATTTGCGTCATTCAAAGATTAAGCAATTATTCCTTATAGTTCAAACAGAATAAAATAGTCGTTTAGTGTTTCTTATATTAGTATATTGAAACAATTACATTACCTTTGCACCTCAAAAAATAAAAAGGTTATAATACATGTTGATTGTTGATAGTCTAAAAGTTGAAATGGGGGATAGAACCCTTTTCGACAATATCAGTTATATAATTAATGATAAAGACAAAATTGCACTCGTAGGAAAAAACGGAGCAGGTAAAAGTACAATGCTCAAGATTCTGGCAGGTGTCAATACTCATTATAAAGGAACCGTTGCAGGACCTGATGGTGTCACAATTGGTTATCTACCACAAGTTATGAAAATAACGGATGGAAGAACAGTTAGAGAAGAAGCATCATTGGCCTTTTCTCATATTTTCGATTTGCAAACACTGATTGAGGATATGAATAAGCAACTCGAGACGAGGACTGATTATGAATCGGATGAATATGCTAAACTAATAGATGATTTTACTCATGCCCATGAGCGCTTAGCGATGGTGGAAGGTATAAATTTTGAAGGCGAAGTCGAAAAAGCACTTTTAGGATTAGGTTTCAACCGAGCCGATCTGGATCGTCCGACCAGTGAGTTTAGTGGAGGTTGGCGTATGCGTGTGGAATTGGCTAAATTATTGCTTCGCAATCCTGATGTTTTGCTTCTGGATGAACCAACTAACCATTTAGATATAGAGTCGATAGGCTGGCTCGAAGAATTTATCAACACACAAGCGAAAGCTGTAGTTCTGATATCGCACGATAGGGCATTTATTGATGCTGTAACAACACGTACTATCGAGTTGACAATGGGACGTATCTATGATTATAAAGTAAACTATTCTAAATATGTTGAATTGCGTCAAGAGCGCCGTTTACAGCAAATTCATGCATGGGAATCTCAACAAAAACAAATAGCAGAGATAGAGGAATTTATTGAGCGATTTAGAGCACAGGCTGCAAAAGCTGTTTTGGTACAGAGCCGTGTAAGACAACTGGAAAAAATGGAGCGAATAGAAATAGATGAAGAAGATAAATCTCATATTCGCATACAATTTCAGCCAGCTACACGTTCTGGAAACTATCCACTTACGGTTGATATGGTCACAAAAAAATATGATGACTATTTAGTGTTTGAAAATGCTAATTTTATGATCGAGAGAGGTGAAAAAATAGCTTTGGCCGGAAAAAATGGAGAAGGAAAGTCTACATTTGTAAAATGTGTTATGGGCGAGACTCCTTATGATGGTACTATCATGCTTGGGCATAATGTTCAGATTGGCTATTTTGCACAAAATCAGGCAGAACTTTTGGATGAAGATTTAACTGTTTTCGAAACAATTGATCGGGTTGCCGAAGGTGATATACGAACACAGATACGGAATATTCTAGGAGCATTCATGTTTAATAAAGAAGACTCTGATAAAAAAGTGAGAGTACTATCTGGAGGTGAGAAAACTCGTTTGGCTATGATTAAATTATTGTTAGAGCCTGTAAACCTTCTTATTCTCGATGAGCCGACAAATCATCTCGATTTAAAAACAAAAGAGGTGTTAAAGAATGCTTTGCTTGATTATGATGGTACTGTTATTCTTGTTTCTCACGACCGTGATTTTCTTGATGGTTTAGCAACCAAGGTATATGAGTTTTCAGACAAAAAAGTGAGAGAGCACATTGGCGGTATTAAAGATTTCTTGGCTAAAAAGAGAGCATTATCATCTTAAATATTTGTTAATAAACTGATATTTATTATATTTGCATACTTCTATAAATAAACTTAACATAATAAAATTCAAAATTAAAATGAAAAAAGTATTATTTTCTATCCTAGCATTATCATTAGTTATCTTATCTTCATGTGGAGGAGCAGATCCAACAGTATTTAATGATGCTATTCTTAAAGCCAATAATGACATCTCACAAGTTAAATTGGAATACGATGATGAAGTGACTAAATCTATAACTGACAATAACTATGCAGCTATTGCAGCAGCAACAGATAGTGCATTAATTAAAATTGATTCAGAACTGGCTAATGTTCAATCATTGAAAGTGCCTAAAGGAGGGGAAGCTTTTAAAGAAGCTTCTATTAAAACATTCGAAAGTATTAGAGCTATTGTTGAAGCAGGAAAGAAATTTGCATCTTTGACTGAAAATTCGTCTCAAGAAGATTTTGATAAAATAGAAAAAGAGTATAATGAAAAAGAAGAAGCTTACTCTACTACTTTTGACGAAATGACCAAAGCGCAAGTCGAATATGCAGCTTCAATAGGTTATAAAGTACATTAATAATCTGGTATATTAAATAAAAGAAGGCTTAAATCTTATTTAGATTTAAGCCTTTTTCTATTTTGGATAAACTCTTAAATTATTCTTATATTTGTATCTTATCTAGAGAATTTATATGAATCAAAAATATCCATCTGTATTATTGGAAAATGCGGTAAATGAGTTTGCCCGTTTACCCGGTATTGGTCGAAAAACAGCTTTACGCCTTATTTTACACTTGTTGAGACAAGACAATACTATGGTCGATGGATTTGCTCAAGCATTAACCGAACTGAAGCATAATATAAGGCATTGTAAATCATGTCATAATATATGTGATGATGATATCTGTCCAATCTGTTCTGATAAATCCCGAGACTCATCACTTATTTGTGTTGTTGAGAACATAAAAGAAGTGATGGCTATTGAGAATACGATGCAATTTAAAGGTTTATATCATGTATTAGGTGGAATTATCTCACCTATTGATGGCATAGGACCTTCCGATCTGGAAATAGAAAGTTTAGTAGATAGAGTTTCACTAGGTAATGTTAAAGAAGTAGTATTAGCTCTAAGTACAACAATGGAAGGAGATACTACTAATTTCTATATTTATAAAAAATTAATGCCTTTCGATATTAAAGTGTCAATGATAGCACGTGGAATTTCGATTGGCGACGAGATTGAATATGCCGATGAAGTTACTTTAGGACGCTCTATTCTCAATCGAACATTATTTAATGAATCTTACAAAATATAACCCTTCGATGGATAATAAATTAAAGAATAAACAGAATAAAATGCTGGTTTTATTTTGGATAAATATAATTTTACTTTCAGTGCTATTTCTCATTCTTTTATATCTAAAAGGACCAAATTGGACTACCACAAATGAGAATGTTATGTTCGAACAATATGCAATTATATTTACATTAGCAGGAATCCCTTTAGCTTTAAAACTCTTCCATTCACAGTATAAAAAAATACAGAATATAGAATCCGAAAAATATTTACAGAAATTTCAGTTTATTTATAATGTACGATTGGTGATACTAGATGCCGTTATTTTCTTGAATTTTCTTGGATTTTATCTATTTGATTCAAAGAATTCCATCTATATGGCCATAATTGCTATATTTGCAATTATGTTTTGCTATCCGAGTAAAAATCTTTTTACAGCAATGAATAATGAAGAAAAATAAATAAATATACAAGATTACTTTAGAATTATGATTATAGCCGTAGATTTCGATGGAACAGTTGTAGAACATGAATATCCTAAAATAGGACGTCCCATTCCTTTTGCAATAGAAACACTCTTGCAATTACAAGAAGAAGGTCATCGACTGATCATGTGGTCTGTCCGTAATGGTAGTTTATTACAAGAGGCGGTTGACTACTGTGAAAGTAAAGGTTTGAAATTTTATGCCGCAAATAAGAATCATCCAGATGAAGATCCGACTACAGCCTCAAGAAAATTAGATGCCGATCTGTTTATTGATGATCGAAATTTGGGTGGACTCCCAGATTGGGGAGTAATTTACCACGCAATAAAAGCCATGGAAAAAGGCGAAACTTCTTTTGAAAAAATAATGATGTCATCCGGAGAAAACCAACGTGTGCGTCGACGTAAGAAAAATTTCTTTATCCGTCTTGGTGAAATGTTCGAAAAAGATGGTTATTAAATAAAGTATCACTTAATTATGTATCTAGTCAATTCTCAAATCAACCTGAGAGCTTTAGAGCCAGAAGATCTTGATTTACTATATAAATGGGAAAATGATACCAACCAGTGGATTCACAGTAGTACATTATCCCCTTATTCTAAATTAACACTGCGTCAATATATTAATGATGCAATAGAAATGGACATTTATCAAAGTAAGCAATTACGATTGATGATTGATACGAGTGATAATACAACTATTGGTAGTATTGATTTATACGATTTTGATGTCAGAAATAAGCGTGCTGGTGTTGGAATCCTAATAGATGAACAATTCCGTAACAAGAAATATGGATGTCAGGCATTACATATACTTCGGGATTATGCTTTCAATTATCTAAATATGAATCAGTTGTATGCATATATATCTCAAAGTAACCATGTTAGTATTCAGCTATTTGAAAAGGCTGGATATATTCAGTGTGGATTTTTTCAGAATTGGATTTGTACAGATAATGGATTTGAAGATGTTATTGTAGTACAACTCATAAATGATAAAAAAGGATGAATGATGATATAAAAAAAGCTTTTGATATACTTGTTTCGGGAGGTCTCATTCTCTATCCGACAGATACAATATGGGGAATTGGCTGTGATGCAACTAACGAAGAGGCAGTTCGGAAAGTATATGAACTTAAAAAAAGAGCAGATAGTAAAGCTCTGATTGTAATGGTTGACTCTCCTGTCAAATTAGATTTTTATGTGGATGGTGTTCCTGATATAGCATGGGATCTGATTGAAGTTGCAGATAAGCCTTTAACCATTGTATATGATAATGCCCGAAATGTAGCGTCTAACCTTATAGCTGATGATGGCAGTCTGGCTATTCGTGTAACAAACGAAAAATTTTCATCAGAATTATGTAAGCGATTTCGGAAAGCATTAGTTTCTACATCAGCCAATGTAAGTGGAGAAGCATCTCCAGCTACATTTGATGAGATCAGTGATGAAATAAAAAATGGAGTTGACTACATTGTCAACTATCGGCAAGATGATAAAACAAAAGCTAAATCGTCAAGTATAATAAAACTTGGAAAAACAGGGGAAATAAAAATTATTCGCGAATAGCTATAATTTAATAATTACCTTCTTTCACAATAATTAAAAATAGATGAATACATTTGGAAATATATTTCGATTAACATCATATGGAGAATCTCATGGTGCTGCAATTGGTGGAATTATTGATGGTTGTCCTGCAGGCATAGAAATAGATATGGCATTTATTCAAAATGAATTAAATCGTCGCCGTCCGGGACAGTCTAAAATAACTACTCCCCGAAAAGAAGCAGATGAAGTTGAGTTCCTATCAGGCATATATGAAGGAAAAACGACAGGAACTCCCATCGGTTTTATTATAAGAAATGCAAATCAACATTCTTCCGATTATGATAATTTGAAAGAAATATATCGTCCGTCACATGCTGATTATACCTATACACAGAAATATGGAGTTAGAGATCATCGGGGAGGGGGACGCTCATCTGCCCGTGAAACTATTGCCAGATGTGTTGGTGGAGCTATTGCTAAATTAGCTTTAAACCAATTAAATATACAAATTATTGCATATACCTCGCAAGTGGGAGGAGTGAGACTAGAGAATAATTATTCTCTATATGACCTTTCTAAAATAGAAGAAACGCCGGTTAGGTGTCCCGATTTAGATAAAGCTAATGAAATGATTAACCTTATTGAAGAAGTTAAATCAAAAGGGGATACTATTGGTGGGGTAATAACATGTGTTATAAAAGGAACTCCTGTTGGATTAGGTGAACCTGTATTTGGCAAATTACATGCTGCGTTAGGTAGTGCGATGCTCGGTATAAATGCAGTCAAAGGATTTGAATACGGAGATGGATTTGATGTCAATCATAGAGGATCGGAAGTAAATGATGTCTTTTTCAACGATAATGGCGTAATCAATACTCATACCAATCATTCAGGAGGAATACAAGGTGGAATTTCAAATGGACAAGATATTTATTTCCGGGTTGCTTTTAAACCTGTTGCAACTATCTTGATGCATCAAGATACGGTTGATAAAGCAGGGCAGGATACAAATCTAAAAGCCAAAGGACGCCACGATGCTTGCGTATTGCCACGTGCAGTGCCTATTGTGGAAGCAATGGCTGCAATGACCATCTTAGACTATTACTTATTGAGTAAAGTTAACAAAGTATTTATTTAAACCCTTTCAATAAGTGCTTTATAGCCAGAATTGGATGGTGAAAGAGCATTCGTGGTCCGGCAAACCGCATTATTTCTTGAATACCTGCTTTCATTACAGTATTATAGCAATGGGTTGGGCATTTTTTGCATGTTGGTTTGTCATTCCCATAACGGCATCTACTGAGACGGTTTTGTGCATATTCATCTAGTTCTGCACATTGCGGACATAAATTTTTAGAAGTCTGATGTTTTGCAACACAATATATTCGGATCATACTCGTGATCGTTTTCTTCTCAGTCGAATTTATCATGGTACCTATTCAACAAAGCCGCCGTCCACCATTCGTTGTGGATTAGAGAAGAGAGCCATTCCTGTTTTCATCTTTTTGAAATTTAGTTTTTTATAAAAATCTTCTTTTCCAGGAGACGCATATAATATAAAATTACATTCAGGTGTAGTAGAAATGAGACGTTCTACTATTTCTTTTCCTATCTTCTTTCCTTGATAGCTTGGTTCTACAGCTATATCATATAGTGCAGATTGTCGCACACCATCTGAAAGCATTCTTCCAAAGCCAATTAGATTATCATTATCATAAACAAAAACAACAGAATAACTGGCTTCGAATGAGATTTTATGCTTATCAACATCCGTAAAAGACATGCCAACTTTTTCCAGTAAATAAGGAATTTTATCCCAACAAATATCTTTACAATCAGTTTGGTATTTTAGATTCATGTTTATATATTATTCAAAGTTAAATATCAATGATATCATTCGAGTCTTTCCGGATGATATTGCATTTCGATATTTCAATAAATCATTATCTGTCACATCTGAATTATCTTTGTCAATCATATCCACAAGCCCTAATGAAAATTTAAGTTCAGGACATAGTTTAAATAGTGGAAGATATATGTTACATCCAACACCAAACTCTAGTCCATAATCTACTTTCTTGAACCGAAGTGCCATATCTTTTTTGGGGGAAAGATCCATATTGGCATATCCTCCAGCTAAAAAATATGGCCTGTAATTGTTCATTCTGCTTGCACTAAATTTCAAATGTAAAGGAAGAGATAAATAACTGGTCTTGAAAGTAGTCTTATATTCTTCGCCTGTCAATTGCTCTTTAAAAACAAAGCCTTTTTCACCAAAATACAGTGTTGGACTAATTCTTAAATTGAAGTACTCATTCAGATATCTATCTCCAATTATACCTACATTAAATCCGACAGAGTAGGAGGGAATTTCTGCAAACCATGCTTCACCATTTGCTGCAGTATAACCAGTGTGTAATAATGTCATATCTTGTGTATGGATACCTACAAGAAAACCTAAATGGTACATCTTCTGATCAGCATATGGCTGATTTTTAGGTTTTTGTATTTGTCCAAAAGTATACATTGGAAGTAAACTACAAAATATAAATATAAGTAAATGTTTTTTCGTTGCTTTCAATATGATATATATTTTAATCTAATAACGGTATAAACCTGATCTTATTATAGTCTTTTGTTACTTAGAAACAGTACAAATAAGCAAGATAATTAATTTGTAGATATGTATTATTTTTGATTTAAAACATTTATAATTAGCTTGTTATGTACATGTGGAATAGGCACATAGATTTAATTAATAATATTATTTATAATATCTAATAGTATCTATTTTGGCTTAAATAAAAAACTATATATATTTGTCTCATCAAAGTTAGTAATAATATTAAAATTAAAAAAAGATGGCTTACGTAATTAATGAAGATTGTATCGCTTGCGGAACATGTATCGACGAATGTCCGGTAAGTGCTATATCAGAAGGTGATATCTATAAAATTGATCCTGATACTTGTACTGATTGTGGTACTTGTGCTGATGCTTGTCCAACTGAAGCAATTCACCCAGCTTAATATAATTTTAGGCTGATTCTAATAATAAAAAGAGGGAGATATTATCTTCCTCTTTTTTATTCTGATCTTTTTCTATTCCTTAATTCTTCGGCAATTAATTGGTGCTTTTCGGCTAACTCTTCATCTCCAATTTGTTTGTATGCTTCAGATAAGTACAGGTGACAGGCAGCGTGTTGACCTTTTAATCCACTTGCTTTCAATAGATCATTTATTGCCAAATCAGGTTCTTTCATTGCCAGCCTGTTTTTTCCTCTATTATAAAGTGCTTTAAATAATAGTGGACTTAGTTTGATAGCTGTATTGAAGCAAATATCTGCATCATAATATTCATGCTGATCATACAATGTAACACCTTTGCGTACCCATGCATCTACATAAGTAGGATCTAGTTCCAAAGCTTTATTAAAGTTCGCAAGACCTGCACGATAGTCTTTATAAGAAGTAATACATTCATTTCCCATCAAATAATATTCTTTGGCATATTTCTTCAAAGCATTTGTCTGCTCATGTAGTTTATCTTTCAATACCCTGTTTTGTTGCTTTAACTCATTGATAATATTCAGTTTTTTGCGAATATATCTTTTTGCTAAAGGCTTTTCAATATCATATCGGGCATGAATGGCCTTGAAGAATATTTCTAATGAATCATTGAAATCTCCTTCATCAAAACTTTGTATTGCTTGATAATATAAAAAATCAGCATCTGATTCTTTTAACGCTTTGTTTATCAATTTCTCATTGTTGAACTGATGGCTGAAATTTATAATTTCCGGTCGGACGAAAACATCAGATCTCGAAATTTGTTTCCTTAGCACCATGCCTTCCAACGATGTACAACGGCTTAGTGCTACATAAGCCTGTCCTCCCGCAAATACGCCACCCGAAAAATCAATGATGACATTATTGAAAGTTAGCCCCTGACTTTTATGTACAGTAATTGCCCATGCAGCTTTCAATGGTAGTTGAGTATATGTTCCTATTATTTCTTCTTCTATTTTCTTTTCAGCTTCATTATAACGATATCGATAATTACGCCATGTTTCCAGTTCTACTAAAACTTCTTGTCCATCTTCTTTGATAACAAATACATTTCCCATATCATCAATCTGTGATACAACTCCAAGAGTTCCATTCACCCATCGACGAGGCCATTGTAAGTCATTTCTGATAAACATGACTTGGGCATGTTCTTTTAGTATCAACTCTTTTGCAGTTGGTAGACTTGATTCCGGAAAATCTCCGTCTATAATTCCATTACTAACAATCTCAAATGTATCTAGCTCCGACATCGCTTTTTCATTGATGTAGTCTACATTATCTCTTTTGGTTGCTAGTGTGATATACATATCTTCCTCTTTGGGTTTGAAAGAAGAATCATACCTTCTATTCAATAGTTGCAAATCATTGGCTAACAGCTTACCTGTTCTTATATTATCTAGGATTGATATAAATATTTTATCAGTTTGCCTGTATATCTTAGTAAACTCAATGGGAATCAGACTAATTTCCTTAAATACTTGTGCCGAGAAGAAAAAAGAATTAGGATAAAACTTATTTATAATTTCGCGGGAATCACTATTAACAACAGGTTCCAGCTGAAATACATCCCCGACGAATACAAGCTGTTTTCCTCCAAAAGGAGTCCGCATATTGTTCGAATATACGCGTAAAATTCGGTCAATACAATCTATTGTGTCAGCCCTTACCATTGATACTTCATCTATAATGATAAGTTCCACCTCTTGTATTAGTTTTCTGTGATCTTTTTTGTATTTAAAAAAATCGAAGATACGCCCTCCAATAAGACTTAAATCAGCATCATCGGGCGACATTGGGCGAAAGGGTAGTTTGAAGAAAGAATGTATTGTAGAGCCATTGGCATTAATAGCCGCAATTCCCGTTGGTGCTAAAACTACATGCTTTGTATGAGTCGTATCGCACAAATGTTTTAAGAATGTAGATTTTCCTGTACCAGCCTTTCCCGTTAAAAAAACGGATTGTCGGGTACGGTTTATAAGATCAAGTGCATTCTTGAATTCTTTATTTGACGAATCTATTGAAAAAGTCATTTCAGATATATGTACAATTTATTAGGGAATTATTTTAATACGTTTATAATACCAATTCCTCAAACAATTTTTGGGTAGTAGCATCCAGATTGTCAGTATATCCGGGATGTGGCCGTGATGTTTGCAAACAGGAACTTCTTATGGCTGTAAGCCATCTGAAGCGTTCGGGGATATCAAATTGAGCTATCGTACCTCCGTCTTTGCTACCTTTGCTTATTTTATCAAAAGCTAGTAATGATGCCTCTAAAATATCAATATCCAGCTCATCCGAAAAAGATATTATTTTTTCTCTATTGATATGATATAATACTTTTATATAACGTGCACGTTTTGAGAATAAAATAATACCAACATTAATAAATTCTTCGCGCTCAACCTTTGGAAGTACACGAATCACAGCATATTCATATAAGTGTTTTCCTTGCATCTTGAGCCTGTTTGATAAATATTTCAGAATTATCTCTACGCACAATTAGAAATTGAATGTATGTTTGTCGTATATCGTCAATAGTTTCGTCATCACCACTCCAATCAAGCCATTCGGCAGGTATACTATTAACTATTTCTTTAATGACATCATCAGACAATATCTTTTTGAACTCTATGTCTACACTATTCAGATCATTAGCATAAGGTAATAATACATGATCTTTTATCAGAGTGAAAGGAGATAAAGCATGCTTTTTCCAATCGGTCCACGAATGATGAAAATAGAGAGTTGCACCATGATCTATGAGCCAAAGCTCCTTGTGCCAGGTAAGCATATTTGTATTTCGTGCAGTCCGATCTACATTTGTCAAAAAAGCATCTAGCCATACGATTTGTGAAGCAAGCCGGCTATCTACAGTTGTGACCACCGGATCGAATGTGAAAGCTCCCGATAGAAAATGGAGTCCAAGATTTAGTCCCCGACTATTTTGCAAAAGGTCTTGGATTTCCTCATCAGCTTCTGTTCGTCCAAAAGCTTCATCCAGATTAATAAATACTAATTCAGGGATCTTAAAACCTAAAACAGTAGCGACTTCTCCACCAATCAATTCTGCTATCAATGCTTTAGTTCCATGCCCTGCTCCCCTGAATTTGATAACATATTTAAATCCGTCATCAGCATCAGCCAATGCCGGAAGCGACCCCCCTTCACGTAGGGGGCTTATATATCGTGTTACATTTACAGTACGTAATGTCATACTTTATAATTTATATAAGACATAAAGATAAATATTTTTATTCCGTAATGATAGGGGTATTCCTATAGAAAAGAAAAAAGTATCAATGATTGCTCAAAGATACTTTTTATAAAAGAAGGGTGAAAGACGGGTCTCGAACCCGCGACCTTCGGAACCACAATCCGACGCTCTAACCAACTGAGCTACAATCACCGTATTGCAATTATTCTATTGCGGTGCAAAGATAGGTATTTCCCCGATATATACAAGCTTTTGACTAAATAAAAACTGAAATAATTAATAACTTGTTGATTTGTAATAAATAAAAAAGATGGTTCAAATAATGAACCATCTTTTATAAGAAATACATTCTTAAGTTATTTCTTATGCTTCTGCTTCAGGCGCAGTTTCTTCAGCTTCTGCTTGAGGAGCCTCAGCTACTTCTTCAGCTTGAGCAGCAGCAGTTGCTTCTGCTTTTTTCTGTGCTACGGCTTCTGCTTTAGCTTTATTAGCTGCTTGTTCAGCTTCTAAACGAGCTTTTGCTTCTGCTTTAGCTTTAGTTTCGTTCTTGTTGATAGTTGCTTGAGTTCCTTTTTCTTTTTCAGATACCCATGCTTCGAATTTCTTTTCAGCATCAGCTTCAGTGAAAGCTCCTTTAGCAACACCACCAAGAAGGTGTTTTTTCAATAATACGCCTTCGTTAGAAAGAATATTACGAGTTGTGTCAGTTGGTTGTGCACCAACTTGTAGCCAATACAAAGCTCTGTCGAAATTTAAAGATATTGTAGCAGGATTAGTGTTGGGATTATAAGTTCCAACTTTTTCAATAAATTTTCCATCGCGTGGAGCTCTGCTATCTGCAATGACGATGTGATAAAATGGATAACTTTTACGTCCTCGTCTTTGTAAGCGAATCTTTGTAGGCATTTTGTTTGTTAATTTTAATTAGTACATAATTGTTATTAGCGGCTGCAAAGATAATAAGATCTTTTTGTCTGACAATATTATACCTGCTTTATTTACTCATATTCAATAAGAAAAATACAGAAATACAATTGTATATGTTTATTTCTTCTTCCGATCTCATTAATTATAATGTTTTCACGTTAAGATTTCTCCATAAAACCTTTATTCCTCCACCATCATGTATTTGTAGAGCTATACGCCCCTGACCAGCTCCAATTTTATCATCATTGATATTTACCATTTCTTGGCCATTCAACCATGTGGTTACATTGTTGCCTACAACCTTTATACGAAGTGTATTCCAATCACCTTCTTTTAATATTGTTTCTTTCTCATCAGGGATTTGTACCAACCAGCCACGACCATATGATTCATATATTCCACCTGTATCATGTCCTTTTGGAGCTACTTCCACTTGCCAACCGTTTACTTTTACTCCTTCTTCAATGAATGAACGAATGAATACTCCTGAGTTTCCGTCAGCTTCTTGTTTGAATTCAACACTTAGATCGAAATCATCGAAATATTCACGTGTAGCTAAATAACCATATTGTTTGTCCGGGCCACTCTCACATACTAAAAGTCCATCTTTTACATACCATAATTCAGTACCATATTTTTCCCATCCTTTAAGGTCTGTTCCATTAAACAGGTTCACTTCTTTAGTTTTACGAGGAAGCTCTTTTATTTTTATATTGCGAAATGAAGCAGGATAGCCATGATCTTGTAAGCATAAAACACCTTTTTTTGCTAAACCATATTCTGGTGCATGTGCCCATTTCCCACTATTTTTTCTGTTAAACCAGTCGTCAGTCCATGCTTCAAATTCAAGAATTTTTACTCCATTTAGCCAATGTTCTACATGTCCATTATCGAAAACAATTTTAGAATTATTCCATTCTCCGGCAGGATTTACTTTCATTTTAGTTGTGTCTGGCAAGTACATTGCATAATCGACACCTAATCTTTGCCAAGGCTCTAGTGGTTCTGGAAAATTAGGTTCATCTATCAATTGATATTCAGGCCCTGTTACATAAGGAACATCAAATTGAGGACGCTCTACAACATGGTAAAGCATACCACTATTTCCACCCTTCGACAATTTCCAATCCCAAGATAATTCAAAATTTTCATATTGTTTTTCTGAAACGATGTATCCACTACCATCGCTGCCTTCACCCTTTGCCTGAATGCAACCATCTACTACGTGCCAAGGCTCAGTTAATGTAGTTCCATTATAATCTCTCCAACCATTCATGCTGGTTCCATCGAACAAGAGAGTCCAACCATCAGCTACTTCTTGAGAAGTGAGTGTATTTGGAGCTTGATTATTATTTGCACAAGATGCAAATAGGATAATTGAAGCACTACATACTGCGACTAAATTTTTCATAGTTGTTTTTCCTAGATATTCCATTCTTTTTAATTGATAAGGTTTCTAATCATTTGAAATTACAGTAAAAATAATAAAACAATATGAATCAATCTCTTTTAGGTATAAAGAATTAACTGAATATACCATAATAATGGTATTTCATAATACTTCAATGTCTGATATATTTGTATTATTATTTGTTACGGTTCTAAATGTAAAACCTCTACTGTATATTTTAAGAAGTTAGTTTATATATTTTTGTTGGTATAGGATTGTTTCCCAATTTTGCAGTGATTGTAAAATTGGGATTCTTATTTTATTAATATCTGTAAGAATAGATAAATTCTATTAATAGATAGCTATTATTTATTTTCTTTAATATTTCTAATAAAAGTTATTAAATGTTTATCTTTGTGGCAGTTTTAGGTGATGCAATTGAATAGCCATTCTATTGCATAAATAGGGAATATCGGTTAAAATCCGAAACAGTGCCCGCTACTGTGAACTTCGATATAAATTTTAAGCAACCCTCTTGCCACTGTCAAATCAGTTGAACAAGATTACTGAAATGATGGGAAGGCGCTTAAAATGAAGTAAGTCAGGAAACCTGCCTAACATTAATTATACATACTCTCGGGATCAAGAGTGTGAGTATTAACATATTATTCATTATACCCAAATCAATGAAAAAAAAGGTAGTGCTTACAGTATTAATATGCTGTTTAGCGAACATTGTGTGTGCACAGATTACTCTGAAAGGTAAAATTGTGGATGAAAGTGAGCGCCCTATTAGTAATGCATCGGTACGTCTCGAGAAAACAACTATCGGTACAGTGTCGGATGCAGCAGGTAACTTCGAATTAAAGAATGTTCCTGATGGGAATTATGTTTTACGGGCAACTTGTATCGATTTTGAGGCTGCTCGTTTGAATGTCGATAAATCTCAAGATAACATTGTATTAACTTTAGTTCAATCTTATCTAAATTTAAATGAGGTTGTTGTTACCGGAACAGGAACGCATCGTCGATTGAAGGATTCTCCTATTGCTGTAGAAGTTATATCACAAAAGGAGTTGAAAAGTGTAAATATTCCATCATTCGAAAATGCAATGATTGCACTGAACCCATCACTTACATTTACCCCAAATGCTATGGGATCGTATATGCAAATGAATGGTTTGAGTAATAAATATATCTTAGTATTGGTGGATGGAAAGAAATTACATGGAGATGTGGCAGGAAATATAGACTTGTCACGTATCAACATGAATAACGTGAAAAGAATAGAAATATTGAAAGGTGCTGCTTCTTCTCTTTATGGTTCGGAAGCTATAGGAGGGGTAATAAATATTATTACTGACAAACACAAAGAAAAAATATTTGCATCATCAAATACTCGTTATTCAGAGTATGGACAATTTACACAAGGATTGAATCTAGAGGTTAATGCCGGTATATTCTCTTCTTCTACTTCATATCAACGTAATCAGTCAGATGGATGGCAAATAAGCCCTAATGCAATAGATAGTAAAACCGGTGATACGATTCCGACAACAGCTCAGGCATCTATGGCATTCTACTCAGATGTATTGAGTCAACGGTTTTCTGTTGCAGCATCAAAACAGTTAAGTCTTTATGTAGAAGGAGGGCTATATGATAAAAAATTACAACGTCCTGCTACTGCTTATGATTATAATTTATTGTATAAAGATTATACGATTGCTGCCGGAGGTAAGTACTTATTGAGAGGTAATGGTTTTATAAGTCTCGATATGAATACAGACAATTATAATTCTTCTTATGTATATATCAAAGATTTACCAAAGAAAAATATTACTAATGGTGATGATGTTTTTGTTCGTCGCCAAAAATATTATAATGCTAACCTGAAAGGTGTTTTCGATTTAGGTCGTTTTAACAAAGTATCTGTTGGTACAGATTACCGTGTAGACTATTTGGAACATGCTACAGACGTAAAGGATGGGTCTAAGGATGTATATACAGCTGCTCTTTATGCTCAGGATGAAATCAGATTGTTAGATGGAAAATTACAGTTAGTACCCGGCATTAGATATGTATATCACGAAACATTTAAAAGTAAGTTGACTCCCAAATTGGCAGCAATGTATTCTTTGGAGCACTTTAATTTTAGAGCATCTTATTCTGCCGGATTTAAAACTCCTGAATTGAAGGAATTATACTACGAGGCAATAAAAACTAATTCAATAACAGAAGGTAATCTGGATTTGAAACCTGAAACATCTGACTATTATACTATTGGTACAGAATATACAAGTGGAAATTTTACAGCATCAATAAATGGTTATATCAATAATTTGAAAAATCAGATAGATAAAGTGACTGTAGAGAATAAACCAGAAGATCCTGTTGGGATGGATAGAAATCAATATCAGAATATTGGTAAATCACGAATTAAAGGATTTGATATTGCTTTCAACTATTATATTGGAGCAGGTTTCAGCGCCGGAGGTGGATATGCTTATGTTAGAGCTAAAAATCTCGATACAGACACAGACTTGGAGCGTATAAGCCGTCATACAGGAAATGTGAATGCAAGTTGGGCAAAAGAAACTGAAAAGTCAAGATATTCGGTAAATCTGAATGGACGTTTACAAAGTAAAAGATACTTCTCAAATGAGTGGGCACGTACTTACCAATTGTGGAACTTATCTGCTTATCATACTATAAAAAATGTAAATGGTATTTCTATAGAACCGGGAATGGGTATTGAAAATATTTTCAACTTTGTCGATGATAGGCCATTTGGAAGTAGTTATGCTACATTGACTCCAGGACGTACGATATTTATCAGTCTAGGTTTAAAGTTTAGTAAATAAACTAAGTTTTTCAATAAACTAAAATAAAAAAGGGTTGAGAATATCTCAACCCTTTTTCTTTTTATATAAGAAATCTTTCCATCGTTCCTCTAATTCTCCTAGACTATACATTTCGTAACGGGCCATTGTAAAAAATAAATCCGATAGGCGATTTATGAATTGTAGGATAATAGGAGGTATTTCGTCAATCTTATTGAGTGTCCATAAGCGACGTTCTGCCCTACGGGCAATCGTTCTGGCTAGTTGAAGATGGGCGGAAACTAGATTGCCTCCGGGAAGAATGAAATGAGTACTTTTGCCCATTTTTTCTGTAATGGAATCAATCTGTTTTTCACACAATATAACTAAATCATCCGCTAATTTGTTCGGATTATTTTCTCGGATATCAGATGGTGTAGCAACATGTGACATTACAACCATCATTTCATACTGGATACGAAATAGTAACTTTTGCCATTCATGTTCGGGAGATATATAAGCCCGTACAACACCTATCATGCTGTTCAGTTCGTCCAGACATCCATTCGCTTCTATGCGAATATCATCTTTGTCTACCCGTTGTCCACCATGTATACCTGTTTTACCTTTGTCCCCACTACGAGTATATATTTTTGCCATATCAATTAGTTTTCGAAAAGGTTTAATAAATCTATCTCAGGCCAATACAAATGTGTATAGCCGGCTATTGCGTTTTTGTATCGGAATAATTTTGTGTCTACTTCTCCTCCTTTAGCATTATAGATAGTGGTTACGGATGGACTGTCGTTTTGACGTAAAGTAGAATAGTGAAATTCGTGTCCATTTATTTTCTGCCCTTGATAGGTGAATGAACGATAACCTAGTTTTAATTTCATCTGTTGCATACTTGCTTCCTGATCCAAAACTCCAACCATTGGGAAACTTTGACCTTCTTTATCAGCAATACTGGCACAAAGATACATCATCCCTCCACATTCGGCTATCAATTTGCCTCCTTGTTCTATATATTGTTTTATGCTGGCTAACATTGTTTTGTTGTCACTCAATTGTGGCAAATATAACTCAGGATAACCTCCCGGTAGATATACTAAGTCCGCATGAGGAAGTTTCTGGTCTTCTATGGGACTAAAGAAATGTACAGTTCCGATTTTTTTAAAAGATTCAATATTTTCATGATAAACAAAGTTAAATGCTTCATCATAAGCAACAGCAATATTTAGACCTCCTTGTATACAGCCATCTTCAGGAATAGAACTTATGGCAGTATCAGTCGTCGTGATTTCGAGTAGTTTGTCTATATTTATATGTTGTTCGACCAATGATGCTACTTTATCTGCAAATTCGTCAAAAATAAATTCCTTATCAATATTAAGACCCAGATGTCGTGATGGAATTGAGATATCATCCTGCTTGGGTAGATAACCAAGTGGTTCTATTCCAACATCCTTACATGCATCTTTCAGAAAACTGTAGTGGCTCTCTGATGCTACAAAATTGAAAATAACTCCGACAACATTTATACCTTTATAAAAATTTTTAAAGCCATAGAGCATTGCTGCTGCCGAATATGCCATCGACTTGGCATTGATTACCAAAATAACAGGTATATCTAATAATTCTGCAATCTGTGCACTACTACCTTTCATTCGGTCATATCCGTCGAACAAACCCATTACTCCTTCTGTAACAGATATATCTTTGTCAATATTGTGTTTATTATAAATCTCTTTTACATGATTGGGTGAAGCCAAAAACAAATCCAAATTTATAGCCGGGTTTCCGGATGCAAGCTTATGAAACTTGGTGTCTATATAATCAGGCCCACATTTATAAGGTTGAGTATTAAGCCCTCTATTCTTCAATGCTCGTAGCAGGCCTAATGTGACTGTCGTTTTTCCAGATCCGGAAGATGTAGCAGCTATTAAAAAGCGGGAAAATTTATTCATTAGATTATAGAATTTCTATTTAATACAAAAATATGAAAAGCTTATTGACAGTCAATAATTATATTAGTTTTATTTATTTTCTGAAAAATTTTTAAATACTATATATTCAAGCTATCTTTGTAACAGCTTAGGTGATACGAACAAAGTTTCCTCTTTGTCGTATAAAAAGGGAATCCGGTTAGAATCCGGAACAGTGCCCGCTACTGTGAACTCTTTTATTATTTTTGAATAATACTTTTGCCACTGTTTTTTTCAGTAATCAATGCTGAACGATGGGAAGGCGATCAAAAATAGAGTTAGTCAGGAAACCTGCCAAGCAACATAGTTAATATATATTCTCGGGGTCTAGAATATTTTTATCAACCATTCTATTCATTTTTTTAATGAAAAAAATCTTTTTAGCACTAATGGCTATTCTTGTAGTCAATTTGTTACAAGCTCATTCTGGGCACAATTTTGAAGCATCTGACATTTTTAAGACACTACAATCCGGAGATAAAGTTGCCATCATAATGGTACACTTCGGAACTACTCATGCAGACACACGTATTCAAACAATTGATGCAATCAATCAAAAAGCTAAAGAAGCTTTTCCCAATGTTGAAGTGCGGGAGGCATACACTTCTCGAATTGTAGTGAAACGTCTGGGGGAACGAGGCATTGTAAAATTAAATGCTACTCAGGTTTTTGAAGAATTAAAAAAAGAGCATTTTACCCATATTTTAGTACAACCTACTTGTATTATTGATGGGATAGAAATGGAGGCCTTAAATAAAGAAATAGCGAAAGTACAAGATTTTTTTAAGGAGATACGTGTTGGGAATCCTTTGTTATATACTCCATCAGACTATGAAAAAGTGATTGCTGCCTTAATACCTAATCAAGACAAGTCTACTGCATATATCTGGGTCGGACACGGAACTTATGATTCTGCTACAGCTCAATATGCAATGTTAGATTATATGTTTAAGCAAAAAGAATATACAAATAATATCGTTGGAACAATAGAAGGTTACCCATCATTTGATGATGTTTTATTACAGTTGAAAAAGATCGGACTGAAGAAAGTTGTACTTAATCCATTTCTTTTTGTGGCAGGTGAACATGCTAAAAATGATATTGCAGAGGATTGGAAAAATGATTTAGAAAAAGAAGGATACGAAGTCGAAGTATCAATGAAAGGTTTAGGGCAAATATCTGCTATACAAGATCATTTTATTGCTCATTTGAAATTTATAGCAACCCATCGTGTATATGAAATTACCAAAAAAAAGGAAATATACGCCGTGACAGGTGAGAAAATCGATTAATAATCTAAGCATACCAAACTCTAATGAAAAAAACGATATTATCTATCACACTATCCGTGATAGCAGGGGCATCTTATGCTCAACAAAAAAATATGACAGACACGATACACTCTATTAAGGAAGTTGTAATAGAAGCTAATATACAAAAAAAAGCAGAGATGCTTAAACTAGGTTTACCTCTAAATTATATGCCAATCTCGATAAGTACTGTATCTGCAAAAGATTTAGACATGAGAGGTATAACGAATCTAGAAGATGCGATCAAATTTTTACCCGGAGCACGGATGCAAACTACCTATGGTGCATTCCAAACATTCTCGGTCAGAGGATTTTCGAATGCTGTTATTATGGTGGATGGAGTAAGAGATGAGCGCACTGTAATAAATTCCAATCCTTTTCCGGATTTAACTTCTATTGAATCTTTGGAGTTATTGAAAGGACCTGCATCTGTCTTATATGGACATAGTGTTGTTGGAGGAGTCTTAAATATTGTCCGCAAATCACCTGCTCCACAACAGGAAGTAAATGCTAAAATATCGTACGGCAGTTGGCAGAATAAACAAGCCAATATGGATTTTGGAGGTAGTTTGGTTGGCAAGCTGAACTATCGTGCAAATATAAATTATGCAGATCAAGAAGGCTGGCGAGATAATGGAAACAAACGTCTATCTGCTTATTTAGCATTAGGCTATCAGCTCGATAAAACCAGCAATTTGACATTGCGAGCCGGAGCTAATAGGGATTTCTATGGGACGGAAATAGGACTTGCACCAAATATGAGTAATAAGGTCTATAATCAAGATGGAACTGTCTATTTAGAAAAAGGAGAAATGCAACCTAACTTGAATAGAAAAGCCCGATATAATAACGAATCAGATTTTTTCTATAACAAGAATTTCAATGTATCGTTGAAATATGATAAAATGTTTGCAAATGGTATGAAATTTGAAAACTATTTTTCATATAATAAAGATGATATAGATTATTTTGGAACAGAAGAACTAAGTTATTTAGAAAGTGACCTTCCCATATATAAGCACTATTATATGGATGGAGATAAGAAAAAGTATATTTGTCTTGATACCGTTGCTCTGACATTTCCTTTACGCTTTTCTCATTTAACAGATATGTTAGTTAACCAGTCTGAACTATCCGGAAAATTCTATACAGGGAATTTGAAACATAACTATTTAGGAGGTTATACATTTACCCAAATATTTCGTAATTCATTCTCTGGTTATAAACTAGCTCCGGAAACAGATCCTCTCAATAGCTCATATAATGTATATGGTCCCGGTCTCTATTCGCATGTAGCTGTCAATGACCCACATAGCATGGGATATATGGAGAGTAACTTTGGTTTAGTGGCCATTACAAAATACTATTCACATGGTGTATATCTGCAAGACTTGATAGAAATTAGTGATAAATGGAAATTAATGCTTGCCGGACGTTATGATTTTTATAAATATATGAGTGAAAGTAATGTTCCTACTTATGATGGGAAGAGAAAATATCATAAATCAGATCAAACTTCGTACAACCAAAATAATACATCCGCATTTTCGTATAGGGTAGGAGCTGTTTATTTGCCCCATAAAGATATTTCGATTTATGGTTCAATGGCATCTTTCTTTACCCCATACCGCAATTTCTATAGTGCAAATACTATCTATGTAAATGCAGATGGAAACCGGTTTTATCCGGAGGCTGGTAAAGAGATTTTTAAACCGCAAGATGGGTATCAAGGAGAGCTGGGGGCTCGTTACTCGTACAAGACATGGTTGCAAGCTACTGCTAGTGTATACTATATACGTCGGAATAATGAGACCAAAACATTGGCAACAAAATATAAAGATCCCGAAGATAATGATAAAGAAAAAACAGTAACAGGGCAAGTTGGAACTTCAGATTCTAAAGGATTCGAACTAGAAGTAAGCCTATTCCCTGTATCTGGTTTTACAACTACATTGGGTTATGGTTATATTGATGCCAAAGTACGGAAGATAGCGGAAAACAAATTTACAAGCCTGAATAACGATCTGAATGCGAATAAAGGAAAACAATTAGCGACTATTCCTAAAAACACATTTTTTGCAGCAGGTAGCTACTATATCCAAAATGGATTATTCAAAGACTTAGGATTCAACTTTACTGTTTCCTATATGGATAAAGTATACCGTAGTTTAGATAATACTACTTATTTTCCATCATATTGGATTACAGATTTAGGGGCTTCTTACAAATTGAAGAACAATATAAAATTAGGTGTTAATGTAAACAATGTGTTTAATGAAAAATACTATAATCAGGCATTAGGCAATCAGATGGTTCCTAGCGCACCATGTAATTTTTTAGCGTCTGTTTCATACAGTTTAAGATAAAAATTATGTTTAAGAAAATATTATATACACTTCACAGAGTGCTGGGAACTATTCTCAGCATTCTGTTTTTGATTTGGTTCCTGTCAGGATTTGTTATGATATATCATACTTTTCCGAAAGTGAAACAAGTTGATAGATATAGGACTATGTCTACATTGTATACAGATACTGCGATTGCCAAAAATATATTTACAGAACTCCCCGAAGATATTTCCTTAAAGAAACTAACTCTAAGAATAAAAGGCAATGTACCAGTCTTTGAATTTGCAACAACAGATAGTCTGTTCCAAAAATCAATAGATTCTACATTTACCCAGAACCCAGTTATTACTTATTCCCAAATTGAAGAATATGCTAAACGTTGGGATAATTCTCAAATAGCCTATGTTGATACTCTATATGAACTAGAGCAATGGATCCCATTCGGGTATTTAAAAAAAGACTTTCCGATATATAAATTTTACTTTTCGGACAAAGATGAACATCAATTATATGTATCATCCCGTACCGGTGAGGCATTACAATATACAGACAAGAATAGTAGATTCTGGTCTTGGCTGGGTCCCATTCCTCATTGGGTCTATTTTACATCACTTCGCCAAAATTCTTCTACGTGGGTAGATGTGTTGGTTTGGTTATCAGGGATTGGCGCTATAATGTGCTTGGCCGGGCTTATCTTAGGTGTCTATGTATTATATAAGCAATATAAAAACAAGAAAAATCTAAAAAGTCCATATAGAAAGAATATATACAAATGGCATCATATATTAGGTTTTATATTTGGCATATTCGTTTTTACATTTGTTTTTAGCGGTATGATGTCATTGGCTGATATTCCACAGTGGGTTGTCAAAACACAAAATAAAGACATTGAAGATAATTTATATACTCCTCAAAATATAAATCTAAAGGAATATAAATTAGATTATAATTCAATTCTTGATAAATATCCGAATCAAGTAAAAAGTATAGAGTGGTCTTCTTTTGGAGCTATAGCATTTTATAAAGTTATAATTGATGACAAGCTGAAGTTTGTAGATGCATCAACAGATACTATAAAATATTTAGCTCTCACTTCGGATGATATTCTAAATAAACTAAAGACTATTCAACAAGAGCCAATGAATATATCATTGATGACAGAATATGACAATTATTATGTCGGACTCACTGACCACTTGCCACTACCTATCTATAAAGTGGTTGTAGATGATATGGACAAGAGTGTTTATTATGTGAATCCAAAGAATGGAAGCATAAAATACTATAACAAAAACACACGTTTACACAAATGGACATACCAAGGGTTACATAGTTTTAAATTCAAATTTCTGGCAGAACGCCCTGTTTTATGGAATATCGTTATGTGGACCACCATGATAGGGGGAACTCTTATATCTTTTACCGGAGTTTGGCTTGGATTTAGATATATAAAGAGAAAATTAAAGAAATTAAAAAGGTATATTTGTAATTAAAAAAGCAGGAAAATAAATTAGATATGAAGAATAAGGTTCTATTATTAATCGTCAGCACATTTTTATTTGCATTATTGACCTCCGTTATCATACTATTTGCAATATCAGAAGATGATAGAGAATGGGCTTTATTTTTGATTCCTATCTTAATGATAGGACATGTTTCGTTCCTTTTTTTTAAACTGTTTTTGCCATATCGGAGAGAAATAAAAAATGAAAATACAGATTTAACAGGAAATAGTAATTTAGGTGAATTTGACTATAAGTCTGCCAAGAAAATTTCAACACATCCCTTATTCGGAGTTTTGCTATTACAAAATAATGATTATTATTTCGATGATCAGTATTTCTATGAAATAGCAAAAGAGCGTATAACCAAAATTGAATTAACTAAAATAATTGAAATAAATAAAGATACAATTTCGGTAAGTAACCGAAGGGTTTGGTATGTAAAATGTGAGTTGAATGGCGAAATTAGAACATTTAGATTTCTACATAATTACACTTTGTGGAATAATAATTTTGTGGTTTTTCTTGGAACAGTAAAACGATGTAATCCACAAGCAAAAGTTTTAACCTTCAGCCTTCTGTCAATGTAATCATTAATTTTATCAAAATGGGAAAATCAAAAATTATAGTTGCCGGAATAGGACCCGGATCGAAAGAAGATATTACACCAGCCGTTTTTGCCGCTATAGGCATTTCGGACGTAATAGTTGGATATAAATATTATTTTCAGTTTGTAACAGATATAATCAAACCTGACACCGTTTGCATCGATACAGGTATGAAAAAGGAACGTGAGCGTGCCGAAGAAGCATTCAAGTATGCAGAACAGGGTAAGACTGTATGTGTAATCAGTTCGGGCGATTCCGGCATATATGGAATGGCTCCACTTGTTTACGAAATGAAAAAAGAACGTGATAGTGATATCGAAATAGAAGTATTGCCGGGCATAAGCGCTTTCCAAAAAGCTGCTTCATTACTAGGATGTCCTATCGGACACGATTTCTGTATTATCTCCCTTTCTGATTTAATGACCCCTTGGGATAGAATCGAGAAAAGAATAATTGCAGCATCTTCAGCTGATTTTGTGACAGCTATCTATAATCCTAAAAGTAATGGACGCTATTGGCAATTGTATCGTTTAGTCGAATTATTTTTACAAGACCGATCTCCAGATACACCGGTAGGTTATGTACGTCAGGCAGGACGTGAAGATCAAGAAATAAAAGTAACAACTCTGGGACAATTTAATCCCGAAGATGTAGATATGTTTACAATCATAATAATTGGAAATTCACAATCTTATCTATTTGACGACAAACATATTATTACACCTCGTGGCTATTATCGTGAAACTCAGAGAGAGGATGTTGGACTAGGTCAAGATATTATGATTCGGAGTTTCAGAACTATAGAAGGTGAACTGAAAAATAAAAATATTCCTTTAGATAAGAAATGGGCACTATTGCATGCTATTCATACAACAGCCGATTTCGATATGGAAAATATATTACATGTTGACGATCACGCTGTAGAAAATTTGTATAAAGAATTTACAGAAGGAAAAGTACGTACTATTATCACTGATGTCACTATGGCTGCTTCGGGCATTCGCAAAGGAGCATTGGAGCGTATGGGAATAGAGGTAAAATGTTATCTGCACGATCCACGTATTGCCGAATTTGCAAAAAGTAAAAGCATAACACGTACACAAGCAGGTATCCGCTTGGCAGTAGAAGAACATCCTGATGCATTGTATGTATTCGGAAATGCCCCAACTGCTTTAATCGAGCTATGCGAACTAATTCGTAAAGGAAAGGCCAGTCCTATAGGTATTGTTGCTGCTCCTGTGGGTTTTGTCAATGTACGTGAATCTAAGCATATGACCAAACCGTTCAAATCAATCCCGAAATTGATCGTTGAAGGACGAAAAGGTGGTAGTAACTTGGCAGCTACATTAGTTAATTCTATACTAACATTTGATGATGCTGAACAATTAAAACCGGGTCGGGATGTATAAAGTCGGATTCTTACTATTTATAGCAGTTTTTTTTAGTTCTTGTACATTGTCAAACAGAGATATTGAAAATCACTGGTGGAAATTTGGCGAAAGAAGAAAAAGTTCGCTCAATTGTGATTCTATTCGGATCAATCAGCATATTGATGTTATGTATTTTGATAAAATGAATCATTATACCCTTATTGGTGATACTATATACAAAGAAGGGCTTGCCTATGCAGAGATTATAAGCAGATACAATAAAGAATCCGTGCGGATGGAGATTGTACAGTTCGAAACAAGAGATACAATTCTCTATTTTGGCAAATGATATAAACCGTAAATTATGGATATAACAATGGGGAATGATGAATTCATTCTATACATCAGAAAGAAACAATTACGTTTGGCAGGAGGAGATGAAAAAAAGAAAAAAATAATGTTTCCTAAAGATATAAGAAATAATTTATTAGGGCAGGAGATATGGTCTTTCATCAGAAATATAAGTGATGTAACCAAAGAACCATACTCTATACAAGAAGATGAACCATGTATGTGGAATACGACAACTAAATGTGATAATGATGGACATGAGTTACCTAAAACGGCAGCACAGATTACATTTAATATCTTTCTTTTGCCCGCTATATATAAAAAGTTAGATGAACTAGTAGATAGAATGCGATGAAATACCTTTCTCCCATAATGTTTGCCGGAACAGGCAGTGATGTTGGTAAAAGTATAATAGCATCAGCCTTCTGCCGTATCTTTTTGCAAGATGGTTACCATCCTGCACCATTCAAAGCACAAAATATGGCACTCAATTCGTATGCCACCCCCGAAGGTTTGGAGATAGGGCGTGCTCAGGCTGTACAAGCCGAAGCTGCCGGATTAGAATGTCATACAGATATGAATCCGTTGTTACTAAAACCTTCGTCAGACAAAGTCTGTCAAGTAGTTCTGAATGGCAAGCCAATCGGGAATCAAGGAGCATATGAGTATTTCAAAAAAGAAGGGCGTGCCGAATTTCGTAAAGCTGTAAATGATGCTTTCGACCGCTTAGCAACACGCTACAACCCGATTGTAATGGAAGGGGCAGGAAGTATTTCCGAAATCAATCTGCGTGAAGTCGATCTAGTAAACCTTCCGATGGCCATACATGCCAAAGCCAATGTTATACTGGTTGCCGACATAGATCGTGGTGGTGTATTCGCTTCTGTATATGGTTCTATTATGCTGCTCACCGAAGAAGAACGGAAATACGTAAAAGGCATCCTTATCAATAAATTTAGAGGAGATATCCGCCTTTTTGAATCGGGTATAAAAATGCTAGAAGAACTTTGTAGCATTCCTGTAGTTGGAGTTGTTCCCTATTATAAAGATATTTATATCGAGGAAGAAGATTCAGTTGCTTTACAAACTAAAAATCTTCAAGCCACACACGGAAAAGTGAATATTGCAGTTGTTCTGCTTCGTCATCTTTCCAATTTTACAGATTTTAATATTCTGGAGCGCGACCCTCGTGTACATCTCTATTATACCAATAATACAGACGAGATAGAAAAAGCTGACATCGTCCTCGTACCCGGTAGTAAAAGTACAATTTCAGATTTGTACGAACTCCGAAAGAATGGTGTTGCACAAAGTATTGTCAAAGCCCATAAATCGGGGGCTACAGTAGTTGGCATTTGTGGCGGTTATCAGATCATGGGGCGTGAGGTTTGTGATCCCGAACATATAGAAGGCAACATAGAACGATTGCCCGGTTTAGGATTATTACCAATCACTACTCAAATATTGGATGAAAAAGTAACACGGCAAGTGAAGTTTTCCTTTTTAGCTAATAGTCAGGAATGTTCTGGATACGAAATACATATGGGAATAACTACTCCTGTTGACAATAGCGAAGAATCACCATTGAATCAATTACAAGGAGGCACGCAAGATGGCTACTTCCTTAATTCAAAATGCTTTGGTACATACGTTCATGGTATTTTAGATAATGGTGTAGTTATTGACTATTTGCTCGCTCCATACACTGATAAACTGACCGACAAACCTTTCGATATGAGAGAGTTTAAAGAAGAGCAATATAATAAATTAGCAGATCATGTCCGTAGTTATGTAGATATGGACTTGATATATAAAATAATGGAAAGATGAGATGCTGAACGGACACGGAGACGATATTTATAAATATAACACGGAGATAGTAAGTAATTTTAGTTCAAATATTTACAATCGGTTAGACATGTCTCCACTACAGACTTATCTATGCCAACAGATTAAGACCATACATACTTACCCAGAACCTGATGCCGATTCATTAGCCATATTATTAGCCGAAAAGCATAATGTAAGCACGGATAATCTATGTATTACAAACGGTGCAACAGAAGCAATATATCTGATAGCACAAGCATTTAAAGGGAAAAAAGGAGCTATTCTGATTCCAACATTCAGTGAATATGAAGATGCTTGCCGTATCAATGATATACAGTTACAATTTATATCTTCTCTGACCGAAATGGAGAAAGGTACAGAACTACTTTGGTTCTGCAATCCTAATAATCCGACCGGAACGATTATTGATAAACAGACTATCATATCATTTATAGAATCGAATCCCGATACTACAATCATAATTGATCAATCATATCAGTATTTCTCTACAAAGAAAACATTATCCATAGCCGAAGCAGTCCAATATCCGAATGTTATAACCTTGCATTCGATGACTAAACAATTTGCGATACCCGGTTTACGGCTTGGTTATCTCACAGCTTCGGAGCGACAGACTGAAAAAATAAAAAAATATTGTATGCCTTGGTCGGTAAATCAATTAGCAGTTTTAGCAGGTAAATACTTATTGAAAAATGATTTGTCGGCTTCTTTTAATATTGATTCCTATTTGAAAGAAAGCCGTTGGTTACAAGATGAATTGACAAAAATAGAAGGGTTAGATGTACTGCCTAGCGAGACACATTTTTTCTTGTGCCTACTTAAAAATCAAAAGGCTTCCGAATTGAAAAATTATCTGATAGAAAGCCATGGAATATTAGTCCGTGATGCAGCAAATTTCAGGGGACTAGACGAACGTTATTTTCGTTTAGCTACCCAATCCGAAAAAGAAAACGAAATACTAATAGATGCAATAAAAGAATGGGTGAAATAATATTACATATTATTGATTCAGTACCTATCGAGATCGTAATTCCTTTGATATTCGCTTGGTTATTAGATCTTATATTAGGCGATCCAGCTTGGATGTCTCACCCCGTTATCTGGTTTGGAAAAATAATATCGTGGGGCGAAAAACGTTTAAATAAAGGAAATAATAAAATAACAAAAGGTGCGTTTTTTTCATTATTTCTTATTATTGTAGTTTTTATACTTACTACATTAGTTCATAATTGGTTATATAATATAAATTCTTATTTTTCCATTATTTTTGATACACTTATCATATTTTACTGTCTGGCCGCAACAACATTGATAGAGGAAGTGAAACAAGTATTCAAAGCTGTAGATCGATCTTTAGAAGAGGGTCGGGTACAAGTTGCACGAATTGTAGGACGTGATACATCACAGCTCAACCCACAGCAAATAAGAACAGCAGCACTCGAAACTCTAGCCGAAAATCTAAGTGATGGTGTTATTGCTCCATTATTCTGGTATATGATATTAGGCGTACCCGGAATGCTAGCATATAAAATGATTAATACGCTCGATTCTATGATCGGGTACAAGAGTGAGCGATATAAGCAATTCGGATGCTGGGCTGCACGAATAGATGATATTGCCAACTATATTCCCGCGCGATTGACAGCTATTCTTATGATATTGGTTAGTGGGAATTTGTCATTATTTGGCTTCGTGAAGAAATATGGAAACCAACATGCCAGCCCTAATTCCGGTTATCCCGAATCAGCATTGGCAGGTATTTTGAATTGTCGTTTCGGTGGACCCAATATTTATTTTGGCCAGCAAGTAGATAAATCTTATATAGGGAATAATGACAGGGAATTAACAACTGGCGACATGTTCAAAGCCATTAGTATAAATAAAAGTACAGAAACATGGATGATCGTGATTGTTGTCCTATTTTCTTGTCTAATATATAACATACTGAGATGAAATTTTACGTTATAGGTATAGATGATAATCAAACACAGCATTTCGAGCCTGAAGTTCTAGATGTGATCACTTCACATTCTGTCTTTTCGGGAGGTGCCCGCCACCATGAAATTGTTAAGAATTTTCTCCCCGATAATTATACATGGATAGACATTGTTGTACCTCTTGATGCTGTTTTCGGACAATATGAATCATATAATGAAGTGGTTGTTTTTGCTTCGGGCGATCCTCTTTTTTTCGGATTTGCCAATACCATACAACGTAAAATGCCTCAAGCCGATATTATTTTATATCCCTACTTCAATTCGTTACAACTATTGGCTCATCGTCTATTGATGCCCTATCAGGATATGCACATCGTATCGCTTACGGGGCGTCCTTGGCATAAGTTTGACGAAGCGCTTATATTGGGCTATGATAAAGTAGGAGTATTGACAGATAATAAAGAACACATCCCATCTAATATTGCACAGCGGATGCTTCAGTATGGTTATGATAATTATACGATGTCGATAGGAGAATTGTTAGGCAATAAAGAAAAAGAAAAAGTATCTACTTTTCGCTTGGAAGAAGTAATAGGTAAAACTTTTACTTTCCCCAATAATATTATCCTGCAAAAAACATATACTCATCCACGTCCATTTGGAATACCAGAAAGTGAGTTTCACCTTCTCAATGGCAGAGCAAAAATGATAACAAAGATGCCGATTCGTCTTCTGTCACTTAGTATGCTCGATTTGAGAGACAAGGCAGTCTTTTGGGATGTAGGATTTTGTACAGGCTCAGTTTCTGTCGAGGCTAAACTGCAATTTCCACATTTGGAAATATATGCTTTCGAACAGAGGCAAGAAGGACGGGAGCTAATCGAAAATAATGCATGCCGTTTTGGTACTCCCGGTATAACTTCATACATCGGAGATTTTACGGAGACTGATATATCGGCTATTCCTTCGCCCGATGCCATTTTCATCGGTGGACATGGAGGAAAAATGCATCAGATAGTAAGCAAATTAGCAAAAGTTATGAGCAAAAATAGTGTGATCGTATTTAACTCAGTATCAGAAGAAAGTCATATTTTGTTTTTAGATGCTATTGCAGCAAATGCGATGGAAATGGAACAAAGTATAATTATAAAAATAGATGATTTTAATAGTATAGATGTAATGAGAGCTAAACTAAAATAAATAACCAATGATAAAGAATGCCATTATACTAACGTCCGAATCCAGCTATCATTTAGCAGAGACAATAAAACGTGAATTGGATAATTATCAGATATATACAAAGGCAAAAATAGACGGATGTGAACAAATATCTTCTATTGCCGATTGTGTTAAAGAAGTTTTTCACAGTAGTGAAGCTATAGTCTTTATCGGGGCAATGGGAATTTGTATACGCAGTATTGCTCCCTGCATACAAGATAAGCACAGCGATCCTGCAATTGTAAATATAGATAGTACAGGAAGATATGTTGTATCCGTATTGTCGGGGCATGTCGGTGGAGCAAATGAACTTACTACCAGAATAGCCCACATGATAGGAGGAGAAGCCGTAATAACTACCCAAAGCGATAATACAAATCTGTGGGCATTGGATACACTTGGCAAAAAGTATAAATGGATAACCGGCTCAAACGTCGAAAATTTCAATCATCCCTTAACTCTTTTTGTCAATAAGAAAGCAACAGCTTTGCTACTGGATATTGCAGATGAAGGAACTGCATATATGGAACGGACAAAGCCAGAGCATGTAGATGTTTTTTATAAATATGATAATATAGATTTATCTAAATATGAATTGCTGATCGCTGTCACCCCATATCTTTATCCGGAAACAAAAGTCCAAACTATCTATTATCATCCAAAAGTATTACACTTAGGTGTCGGATGTCGAAAAAATTGTAATCCGGAAGGAATTAGTGAATATATAGCTAAAGAATTAATTAATAAAAATATCGCAATAAGCTCTATTGCAGATATATCGTCAATAGATATAAAAAAAGACGAACCTTTATTAAAAGCTATTCAGGCATATTTATACTATTTGCCGATAAATATTTATACTGCTGATGACTTGAAGGATATAGAAGTTGCTAACCCTTCACAGAAAGTAGAAGAAGTAACAACAGTTCAAGGTGTTTCAGAGTCTACAGCTATCAAAAGTGCCGATTATGGAACTTTGATCCTAGAGAAACAAAAAGGGAAACTAAGTGAAGGCAATGACTTCACCTTTGCCATTGCAATAAATAGTGATGCAGTACGTCAAGGACATATCGAAATAGTAGGAGCAGGGCCGGGTGATCCGGACTTGGTTTCTGTCAAAGGACGACAATTTCTCGAAGCAGCCGATTTGATTCTGTATGCCGGCAGCCTTGTCCCTATTGAACTGACCCATTGTGCTAAACAAGGAGCAGTTGTGCGTAGCTCTGCTTCAATGGATTTGGAAGAACAGTTTGCTACAATGAAAGAGTTTTATGACAAAGGGAAATTAGTAGTTCGCCTCCATACAGGTGACCCTTGTATTTATGGAGCAATACAAGAGCAGATGGCTTATTTCGACGAATACAATATGTCATATCATATTACGCCAGGTATATCTTCGTTCCAGGCTGCTGCGGCTGCATTGCGTTCCCAATTTACAATTCCCGAAAAAGTGCAAACAATTATTCTTACTCGAGGAGAAGGCCGTACGCCAATGCCGGATAAAGAAAAGCTTCATTTATTGGCGCGTTCTCAAAGTACCATGTGTATCTTCTTGAGCGCAACAGTTGTCGAAGATGTACAAAAAGAATTGCTAGAACACTATCCGCCAACTACTCCTGTTGCAGCATGTTATAAACTGACATGGAAAGATGAACGCATCTATCGTGGCGAATTAAAAGACTTAGCCAAGATAATAAAAGAAAATAAGTTGACACTTACTACAATGATCGTCGTAGGTGATGCGATTGACAACAGAAAGGGTCTTTCTAAGCTCTATTCGCACCAATTTAAACATCTATTCAGAAGATAATAAATATAAGTTACCTTAACTATAAATAATATACAGGTATGCAAGATATTATCAGTATTATACGAAACTTTACATGGGTATTTCATCCATTAAAAAGCAACATGAAAAGAGCCTTAGCTATAGCTCTGATAATGATTATTTGTTGCTCATTGATTACATCACTGATTCCCACATTGGTAGGAAAGGTCATTGACCATGTTTTGATAGATGAGCGGGTTGCTTATCTGTCTATTGCAACAATAGGCATCCTTTTTCTGATTGATATTATAGCCGAGGTTATTCGGAAATATAAAATTGAAGGGACAGCAACTCAGGTACAAAAAGACCTCATAGTGAAATCATCTGATCGGTTAATTCATCTTGACATTCAATGGCTCAATAGTCAGCGAAGCGGAGGACTTAATGGCCGCATTCAACGTTCTGTAGAAGGGGCAGTTTCATTGTTGAAATTAATAACGATGGATTTTCTGCCTAATATATTACAGATGATTTTTGCAATGGTTATTGCTTGTATTACTAATATATATATCGGAATCATTTTGCTTTTAGTTTCGGCAATAGGTATATATATTGTAATAAGGCAAATACATTCACAAAAAGGGATTCGGTTATCCTTGCTACGTGCTCGTGAAGACAATGATGCTAATATTGTAGAATTATTGACCGGAATAGAATCTGTACGTGTAGCAAATGAAGAGACAAAACAAATAAAACGGATTGAAGCTGTAAACGAGAATCTACGAAATGTAGAGATGAAACATCATATCAAAATGATGATGTTTGATAGCATAAAGAAAGTGAATATTGTGTTTTGGAATGTTGTTATATTATTGATAGGACTCATATTAGCTTCGCAAAGGATAATAACGCCGGGTGATATGGTAACGTTCAACCTCTTGTTTAATAATATCCTTATCCCATTGCAAAACATACACCGTTTTATTGACGAAGCGCACGAAGCCAGTTTAAAAACAAATGATCTTCGTGACTTGTTGGATATGAAAGAAGATGCATCTTATTCTCCAATCCAAGAAAAAAATAAAATAGAAAATGACTCTTATGCAGCATCAATAAGCAACCTCAGTTTTTCGTATGATGATAAGGAAATATTGAAAGACGTTAGTGCACGATTTACGATGGGCAACTATTATGGTATCGTAGGAGCAACAGGTTGTGGTAAATCAACATTATTACGCTTGATGATGAACCTCATACATATACAAAAAGGAGAGTTAAAGATATTAGGGAAGGATATACAATCAATATCTCGCGAACAACTTTCGTCTATGATTATATATATGCCCCAAACGCCTTATATATTTAGAGGAACAATTCGGGAAAATCTATTATTTGGTTCTAAATCAGAATATAATGACCACGATTTATGGTGGGCATTAGAACAAGTTTGTTTATCGGATGATATTAAACAATTGGATGACCAGCTAGACTTTATGTTGAATGAAAGAGGTAGTAATATTTCAGGTGGTCAGAGACAACGAGTAGCTTTGGCACGGGTATTTCTTAATGTAGAAAAATCAAAACATAGTCATATTGTAATTCTGGACGAGGCTACTTCAGCACTTGATATTTACACAGAAGATAAAGTGATAGAAAACCTTTTAGCTATCATTGATAAAAAAACAACTATCATAGCTATTGCACATAGGTATACTACTCTTAAAAATGCAAATGAAATTATATGTATGAATTCAGGAAGGATAACCCAGATAATAGATTATGCTCATTTACTCGAAATGCAAAATACTCAATCAGAAACTAATGCTTAAATAAATTAGTTGAAAATGAAAAAAATAGTACTCATAACAGGTGGGCAACGGTCAGGAAAGAGTAGTTATGCTGAAAAAATGGCATTATCACTTTCTCCAAATCCGGTTTATTTGGCTACTTCCCGTATTTGGGATGGCGAGCATCGAAAACGAATTGAGCGTCATAAGGCAAATAGGGGTAAAGAATGGACTAATATAGAAGAAGATAAGGAATTAAGTAGACATGATCTTCAAAAACGAATAGTGCTCATTGATTGTCTAACTCTGTGGGCTACCAATTATTTCTTCGATCTTAATTCCGATGTAGAAGCGGCTTTAGAAGCTTTAAAAAAAGAATTTGATAAGTTTATTCAGCAAGATGCATATTTTATTTTTGTGACTAACGAGATTGGAATGGGGGAGATGTCTCAAAACGAGATTCAACGGAAATTTGCTGATTTACAAGGCTGGTTCAATCAATATGTAGCCTCTATGTCTGATGAGGTTTTTTTGATGGTATCGGGGATTCCTATTAAAATAAAAGGTTGAAAAAAAAATGAAATGATTAAAATCCAATATATATAATTATGATACAGTTTAATATTGAAAAACCCAAGGCAGAAATTCGTTCATATTTACAAGAAAAAATTGATAATTTGACAAAACCGAAAGGTTCGCTCGGAACACTCGAAGATTTGGCTATGCAAATTGGATGGATACAACAAACCCTAGAACCGAAACTTAGCAATCCTTGTCATATAGTTTTTGCGGGAGATCATGGAATTGCAGCCGAAGGAGTTAGCCCATCTCCACAAGAAGTAACATATCAGATGGTTGCCAATTTTTGGGCTGGAGGTGCCGGTATTAACTTTCTGGCACGTCAACATAATTTTGATTTAAAAATTGTAGATTCCGGAGTTAATTTCGATTTTAAACCGGAAGACCTAATTATCGATAAAAAAATACGTAAAGCAACACGTAATTATTTGCATGAAGCAGCGATGACACGTGAAGAATTTGAATTAGCAATGCAACGTGGAGCAGAATGTGTACAAGATTGCTATGATGCTGGTTGCAATGTAATCGGCTTTGGCGAAATGGGAATAACCAACACTTCATCATCAGCTTTGTGGATGTCCTATCTGGCTGATATTCCACTCGATAAATGTGTGGGTGCAGGATGTGACGATTCAGGGCAGATAATCAATCACAAATATAAAGTATTGAAACAATCACAAGAAAACTACAAAGGTGATGGATCAGCCGAAGATATAATCAGATATTTTGGTGGTTACGAAATGGTTATGGCTGTCGGTGGAATGTTGAAAGCTGCTGAACTAAAAATGCTAATACTTATAGATGGATTCATTATGACTAATTGTCTGTTGGCCGCTTCTAAACTAAATGAGAATGTTTTGCATTATGCAATCTATGGTCATCAGGGCGATGAAACAGGGCATAAATTAGTTTTAGAACATCTAAAAGCGAAACCAATACTACATTTAGGATTCAGACTAGGAGAAGGTACAGGTGCGTTGTGTGCATATCCGATAGTGGCATCATCGGTACATATGATAAATGAAATGAATTCGTTCAAAAAAATACAAGTCACAAAATATTTTGACTAAATGAAAAATATAGCAGCAGCCTTTGTTTTCTTTACTCGCCTTCCTTTTTGGCGATTGAAGGCATTTAATGTAGCACCCGATTATTATAAACAAGTAATTAATTATTGGGCTGTTATAGGGTGGTTCACAGCCTCTGCTGCTGCTGCAACGCTTTGGCTTTCGGCTCAGGTAGTACCATATTCGATTGCTATTATATTTGCTATATTGAGCCGTTTACTTATTACTGGGGCTTTGCATGAAGATGGACTGGCAGACTTTTTTGACGGTTTTGGTGGGGGGATAACAAAAGAGCGTATCCTTGCTATAATGAAAGATTCTCACATTGGTACGTACGGAGTTCTTTCTTTAATTCTGTACTTTTTAATGTATTATCTATTGTTGGATACACTTAGTTTACATTTAGCATGTCTGGTCATATTAGCCGGTGATCCATTATGCAAATTTATAGCTTCTCAGATAACACTATTTCTTTCATATGCAAGGACTGCCGAAACTAGTAAATCAAAGACCGTATATAAAAAAATGTCAGTTAAGACTGCCATTATAGGGTGTCTGTTTGGACTATTACCAATCATTTTATTATTAAAATTTCACTTTTGGGTGGCGATAATTTTACCTATCTTTGTTTTTATAGCAATGATTCTTTTAATGAAAAGAAAGATACAAGGTTATACCGGAGATTGTTGTGGAGCCTTGTTTCTGTTATGTGAGTTATCTTTTTATTTAGGAATCGTCATACTACAAAAACTATAATTAGAAAATGAAAGTATATATAGTACGTCATACCGCAGTAGGAGTGAATGGTGTCTGTTATGGGCAAACTGATGTTCCTTTGAAAGACACTTTTGAAACAGAAGCTGAAGTTGTGAAGCAAAAATTACAGAATATAACGCATGATGCCGTTTTTTCTAGTCCATTAAGCCGTTGTAGACGGTTAGCTACATATTGTGGTTATGGAGATGAATTACAACTACACGATCGTTTAAAAGAACTTCATTTTGGTGATTGGGAAATGCACCGATGGGATGATATTGATATGTCGGAATGGGAAAAAGATTGGATAAATAATCCGGCTCCGAATGGTGAATCCTTTCAGCACATGTACGAAAGAGTTGCTTCCTTCCTTGATGAACTCAAAGAAGAAAATTACAAAGAGGTTATTATTTTTGCTCACGGAGGCGTTATCAATTGTGCACGCGTTTATTTCAAACAAACGACACTTAATGGAGCTTTCGACCAGTTAGCAGAATATGGCGAAGTTCTCGAATTTGAATTATAGTTTTATGATCTGAAAATTTAGCTTTTTGTTTTGTAAATTATGCAAATGATACAGGAGTGAAGGCTATTTATTAATATCCCATAGCTTTTTTTACTACTTCCATTTTTTCTTCGGAAGTAAGCATTTTTAATAATTCAAAAGCTACATCCGGAGCTGTTTCCGGACAATAAGATGTGATGACATTATTGTCAACGACTATTCGTTCATTCACAACATTCACTCCAAATTCTTTCAGTTCTTTTTGTCTATATGCATTCTTTAAATGATATGTAGTTGCTTTCCTGTTTTTCAGAATTCCGCTTTTTCCGAGAGGAAGTGCGCCAGTACAAATAGTCGCAATTATTTTAGCTTTTACATTAAAATTCTTAACTAGATCTAAGAATCTTGCATCATATGCTTCTTCATAAAATCCAAATTCTTCAAACCCACCAGGTATTGCTAAAGCATCGTATTCATCAACATTTATTTCTTCAATTGTTTTATCTACTATTATAGGTACATTAAAAGTGCTTATAACTTTTTCAGTAAAACCGCAAGTCTCGACAAATAGATCATGTCCATAATCAACCCTAGCCCAACCGAAAATATCTATGAAAACGGAAAATTCCATTGTTTCAAATCCTTTTGCAAGAAATACTAATACTTTTTTATTATGCATCTTTTCCAAATTATAAGTTTGTTAATGTTTATATAGGCTTTACTATTCTCATCTTTATTTTATAATGTTCCCTTCTTCATCAATTAATAATATGGTTAGTTCTCCATTTGGTAAGAGAGGAGCACAAACAGAGTGACATTTCTCAATTAATAGAGAGAAAAAATCTGATTTATCATTAGGAATTAGAGTCCATAATTGACGTGCTAGAGTAATATCTTCTATTGAATCTATAATCTCTTGCGAACATTTGGCTTCAGAGGCAATACCTTTCAAAAAGTCTTTATTCATTACAACTTTCTTGCTGTGTGTATCAAGTGATCCTTCTGCCAATTTTACAGCTTTTCCAATCATTATACCCATTGTCAGGTATTTAACATTCAAATCAGAAGCCAGTTTTATTGTTTCGCCAATAAAATTACCATAATGAATAAAAGCTTGACTAGGTAAGTTCGGATATAACTGTTTTACATATTTCTCACTCTTTGCACCCGAATTGATTACTATTTGCTTACATTTCAACGCTTGTGCAACCTGCATTTCGCGTCTTATTGCTCTCACAAAAGCATCTGCCGAAAAGGGTTTCACGACACCGGATGTTCCGATAATAGATATTCCGCCAACAATACCAATTTTAGGATTAAATGTTTTTAATGCTAACTCTTCTCCTTTCGGTACCGATATTGTAACATTTACCCCTGTTTTGAGATTATTATTTGGTAGTTTATCTTGAAGATGCCGAAATACTTTAAACACTTCTCGTTTTATCATTTTGCGAGGCATGGCATTGATTGCAGGTCCTCCAATTTCAAGTCCCAATCCCGGCAAAGTTACTGTGCCGACACCTTTTCCTTTCAAGAAATGTACTCCTCGTTTTTCTATATCAAGCTCTACTGTAGATACGATTTCCGTACCATGAGTTACATCTGGGTCGTCGCCTGCATCTTTTATCACAGCTGCCGAAGCAGTTGTTTTATTATAAGTAATAGAAGAAATAGGAATCATCACCCATTCTCCATTGGGTAAAGTTATACTAACTTCATTTATACTGTCAGATTGTTCCAATAGTGCGGTCAAAGCAGCCTTAGTTGCAGCTGTAGCACATGTGCCGGTTGTATATCCGGTACGAAGCTCGAAGAAGCCATCTACAAGTTTTTCTATTGCTTTCCTCAAGCCATTTTCACCATATATAGATATAAAATTAGGGGATAGAGTAGGGCGTTTGACTACAAGAACTGGAATGTTTAGTTGGCGAGCAGCATCTATTTTATCACTAAAACCTCCCGACTCTCCACTTTCTTTGGTGATGATTGCCTGAGGGTTTAATTCTTTATAGAGGGGTTCTTCGGGCTCTCCTTGTTTGTAGTAAAGTATCTTACTTGTTGGGAAATCTGATTTGGCAGCTACTTCCCTCGATTCATCTCTATCTAATATTCTGAACCAACAATTATGATTTTGCCAATACTCTTTCAATTTAGCTATTGTATTCACTCCTGTCAAAGCAAGCAGATTATCTATATTGTTTCGATTCAGATAATCAATAGCATCTTGATAGGTATCGCACCATATCAGATCATCCTCATGGCGTGGATAATTTCGCTCATAACGGACAACGGGTATATCAAGCCTCTCAGATACCCTTGCTATTGTCTCATGCAAAACAACAGCAAAAGGGTGAGCAGCATCAATAATTAATCGGATTCCATTTGCAGAGCAGAATTCAGCCATTGCTTTCTCATCCAATGCACCAGTCAAGCGGATGCCATGTATACACTCAACTTCTTGTATATCCCCTTTTGTGGAATAGTAATATGGTTTTGAAGCTTCATCACAAACTTTTACAGCATGCCGGCCTTCGGTTGTTCCACCCAATATTAATATCATAATTTGAAAGTAAATTGGTTGCTCAAATCTAATAATTCTTCTATACTATACACCGTTATCATATCTTGGGCGGATAAGCATATCTGAATCTCATTACTTTTTAATTCTCCCGCTTCAATATAAGATGTAGTATCTATATTTCTGTCTGCATGGATTCCATTTCGTAACAAAGCTTTACGTATCATAGCATATTTTTGTCCATGTCCATTCAGTTTGATTTGCTTTGTATATTTATTCTCAATCCGGAATAAGCCGGTTTCCATGTCAAAAATAATTCCTTTCCGGGCAAAGAAAGAACTTAGTTTTCCTGTCAAAGCCAAATCTTCCGGTGTACCAATACTTACTTCGGATTGTTGGTCTATGAGCCATATTTTATCAGCAATTTGTAAAGCCAACTCCAGATCGTGAGTTGATAAGAATATGGTTTTACCTGTTTCTCTCGACAAGCGATGTAATAACTGCATCATTTCCACTTTGCTGGGAAAATCGAGGAAAGCAGTTGGCTCGTCCAGAAATATAATGGGAGTTTGTTGTGCCAATGCTTTTGCAATCATTGCTTTTTGTCGTTCTCCGTCGCTCAATGTATGTAACATTCTATCGGCTAGATTTTCAATCTTAACCATAGAGATAGATTGCTCTACAATTGTTTTATCATTTTGGCTCAATGTTCCCCAGAATCCTGTATACGGACTTCGCCCAAGACCGACTAATTCACGAACAGACATATTTTTTATATCGCACTTTTCGGTTAAAACAACACCTAAAAGAGTAGATAATTCCTTTTCGGAATATAGCTCAATTTCCTTACCTAAAATGTTGACATCACCAGACAATTTAGGCTGAAATCCAGATAGAGTACGTAGCAGAGTTGATTTTCCAATCCCATTAGCTCCGAGCAAACAAGTCAATTCTCCACCATAAATTGTAGCTGTAATGTCTTGTGAAACAATTTTCTGATCTTTTTTAACAATATATCCGGTAGATAAATTATTGAGTTCTATAGTAATTTGTTTACTCATAATTAATTGCTTATTTCATTCTTCCGCTTATTGAATAGTACTGATATAACGATTGGTGCACCAATCAGGGCTGTCACAGAATTGATTGGTAAAGCTCCTTCCATTCCGGGCATACGTGCTATAAGATTACACAACAATGATAACGATGCCCCTGTAATTGTTACTGCCGGAACTAATACCCGATGATCTGAAGACTGAAATATAGTGCGACATAAGTGTGGAACTGCAAGTCCAAGAAATACGATAGGGCCACAATAGGCAGTTACAATAGCGGTTAGTATACACGAACAAGTGATAACATATAAACGGGCTCTTTTTATATTAAGTCCTAGATTGCGGGCATAGCTATCGCCCAGCAACATAAGATTCAATGTCTTTATTAGTAAGAATGAAAGAGGTATCAAGACAAGCATAATGCCAACGAAAGTATAAACTTGGTCGCCTGACACTTTAGAAAAACTACCTAATCCCCATATTACATATGCACGTACATCTTCGTCATTACTGAAAAACTTCAATACACCAATAATAGCATTGGCTATATATCCGATCATCACTCCTATAATAAGCAAGATAACATTTCCACGAACACGTTGTGATATGGCTATTATAAGAGCCATAACCGCAAATGAACCGACTATTGCAGCCACCGAAATAGCTAGTTCACCAAATACTCCAACTTTGCTTAATGCAATGCCACCGATGCTGCCCGAAAGGAGAATCATTAGTGCAACACCAAGACTGGCACCGGAACTAATTCCTAATTCGGATGGACCAGCCAATGGATTACGAAAAACAGTTTGCATTTGCAACCCGCTTATAGCTAATCCCGATCCCGCAACCAATGCTGTAAGCGTTTGTGGCAAACGGGATTTCCAGATTATATTTTGCCAGATTATAGGTTCGTCTGCCGATCCGCATAGTATATGCCAGATTGATGAAATTGGTATGGAGATAGTACCCAAAATCAAGTTCAAAAAAAAGAAAATGACAATGGATACTATGATTAGGAAAAATGAGAAAATATATTGTTTATTTACCATGTAATATTGTTTCTTTCAAATACGTAGGGCTATAAATAATTATTACTTTAATAATTCGTAATAGACCGGAGTATAATCAGGTAATAGTTCGGGATGAAATGCTTTTATGAGATCAGCTAATACGACTTCAGGTTCTACAGGAGTATTTTCGTAAAAAGGCTTTTGTCGTAAGTTACAATAGACTACTTTCTTTTCTTTGAAAGCTTTAAAATCAACATACCGGGCATCACTTTGCTTGAGTGCATCATATGAATAATCTCCCGTATGGCTTACCAATAATCGCCAAAAATCAGCATTTGCACCTTGTGAATATACAGATTCAAAATCCATATTTAAACCTCCTGCTTCCTCATTGTCTTTTAAGAAATAGTCTGCTCCTGCATCTCTAAACTGTTCTGCGAGATAACTCTTACCTCCAACTACATACCAATTTCCGGAACGCATTTCTCCACTAAGCACTGTCGGTTTGTTAGTTGCAGATTGGCTCAAGGCTTGCAATTCTTTATAGCGCTTTTCTATATTGTCAAATATTTGATTGGCTTCTTCTTCACGTCCTAAAAGCATTGCTGTAAATTTGATCCACTCTGCTTGTCCTAGTGGGGATGTTTCTTTATAACCTAGAAAAGAAACAAGGGGAACATTGACGTCTTTGATAGCTTCATATCCTCCACGTTTGAATGGCGATACAAGGATAATATCAGGATTGAGTGCCATTACTATTTCTTTGTCGAAATTTCCTTCTATACCGATTTGGCTTGCTTTTCCACTTTCCAGACGTTCTTTCATTTCTTTATTGAACAGATAATGAGTACTGGTCATACCAACAACGTTGTCTAAGGCTTTTAATTTAATAAAGTTAGACAGTTGGAGAGTAGTCATACAAATAACATTCTGCACAGGTGTTTCTATAATTGTATATTCAGAAGGTATTCCTTCTGGCTTTTGTCCTTTATTGACCAATGCATAATGATATATAGTTTCATTCTCATGCTGCGGATCCTGAATATCGACAAGCCTATAACCTTCAAAATTAGTCACTTTAAACCCTTGTGCATATTTTACTTCGATGGTAGAATCTGTTATCGATTTATCGGCAATTTCGTCACTCCCTGATGCTTTGGGTTTACAAGCCTGAGATAATAAACAGATAGCTATTAGAGTATAAAAAAAATATAATTTATTCATTGTCGTTTAATTTACGAATTATCATTAATGAGAAGTAGGGTATCTTCCTATTTAAAATTTCATCTTTATTTAGAGTGTAGAATTCTTTATCTTCTACCCCTACATTTTCAAAATAGTGATACTCTGCATCCGGAAATTTTATAATGCACTCTTTAATAGCATCTTCACATTGGGATACCTTCATGATAACAATTACCTTACCATTTTCTAACTTATCGAGTAATTCGGGTGTAGATATAATGCCGGGAACAACATTTAATTCTTCTTCTTGTTTCACAATGTGGATACCTGCCAATGCACCGCAAGCAGTAAATGCCGGTATACCTGCTATTTGTTTAACAGGTACTCCTTCTTTTTCTAAGTTATCTGCTATATAATGTACCGAAGAATAGAATCCTGAGTCCCCCTCTGCTACAACTGCGATCTTAAGATTATTAGTATATTCTTGTTGGACAATTTTTGCAACCTTTTCATAAGCCTCTAGAGCCAAAGCTCGATTTTTGCTCATTGGCACATGAAAGGGAACTAGCTTTTTTTCATCTATTTCTAATTCAGTCAATATATTTAAGGCTCGTGATGTGATATTTCCTTCACGCACGATGGTGGCAGGGTAGAATACGCAATCAACACTTTGCAGTACTTTTAAACCTTTTACAGTTATTAATTCCGCTTCACCCGGACCAAGAGATACAAAAGTTACTGGATACATTATATATAATTATTCGTTATTGTTTTTCCTTTTCTTTTTCAGTAATATCAGCAGAATTACAAATATAATAAGAACTACTGAGACTATTATGATTCCATTTAACCCTGAGTTTTCGGAACTTTCATTTTGTAATATTTCATTTTTCTTCAATACCATTCCTTTGACATTGGTTCCAATATCCCCCGATTTCATCTTCTGCATTTGCTCTTTATAGCCATTTGCAGATTCGGTAGATGATCTTTTAGCGATATAATCTTGCAGTTTCAGGTTAGTTCCGGTAAATTCAGTACCACTTGCTCCATATTTTTGTACAAGATCGGTATGTAATTGAGCTATATCATTCAATTGTTGATCCGTAGCTTTCCACATACCTTTACGTGCAGTCTCTAACATCACTGCAGTAACTTCTTGCATTGCTGCTGGATTTTCTTTTTCAAAAAAATCTGTCACCCCAATTTTTAATGAATCTTTCACATATATATTGTATGCCTGATTCCAAAACTCATTATCAATAACATCGGGGTTCATAACATTCCATCCATATGTATTTCTGAATGTTTTAGCGAATTTTTGAGCAGAAGTGGCTCCTCCCTTCATTTTTTCTTTTATGTATTCGGGATTTAAGATTGTAGTTCGGCTTTCTACTCCGATAGCTTCTTTCAATCCTTGCATCTTGGCTCTGTTCCTGTTTCTATAATCAGCCATATAAGTTTCAGGATCTTTGCCAGTCACATTTCTAACCGAAAGGTTGAGTCCTCCCATAAATTCATAAATATGATCTAGGCTTAACACTCCCCATGTATTGCTCTGACGAGGTTGTACAACAATATCGGTTTGTTTCATAGCTGTTTCGAACAAGTCTTTTTGGAAAGCTCCCCAATTTTCTTCGCTACCATATATCGCACCCATATTATTGATATAGGTTGATGCAACTTGTCCTTCCGTTTCCCACGAATCTCCTTTCTCTACCATGTGTATAATGCCTGTTCCATAACCGCTATTAACAGCACCAAAAACACGCATTGTAGACATTTCTCTAGCTTCTTTTGGGGGAATACCTTTATCTATCAATGATTTTTCAGTATCTAGAACTCCTTCTGCTACATAATTAGGATACTTATCATCAGAAGCTTTAGCAGCTAAGGAAACAGCTTTTGTTATCATCAATAAACGAGAGGATGCCAGATCTCTTAATTGTCCTGAAGTCTGTACAATAACATCAATACGAGGACGACCTAATTCTTCGGATGGGATTAGTCTCATATCAGCAACTCTATTCATCGCATCGCGAACCGGTTCTACACCTAGCATATACAATACTTGTGCTACTGTTGCGCCTTCTGATTGGATAAACTCGCCCGACATAAATGTATATCCGACTTTGTGGGGATAACTTTCATGCTTTTGATAGTATTCTTTCAACATGGTATCGCCTAACTCTTTACCATCATTCCAGGCTCGGACACTAGGGGTTGCTTCTACATTAATAGAAAACATATTACGTCCGGTCGGTAGCGCATTCGGATTCAATACAACATCCCCTCCGGGAGATGGGGCTATATATCCACCATTTAAACCATTTAAAATAGATTTCAGTTCTAACTCAGGGGATTCAGTTAATAGGTCTTTATAATTAACTACATTGGTTAGAGTCCGCTGTATTTCAAGTATGGCAAATGCATATTCTCGATCTTCGGATGTTATGTCACTAATATCTATTTTGCTATTTCTTTTTCCTGTCTTATCTTCTTTCATAGCTGATAAGTTCGGGTTAATAGCTCTTTCAATAGCCTTGGCTTTCATCAGTTCTTTTGTGCTGATAGGTGCTATTTGTTGTATCGTTTTTTCTATATCAATATTTTCTTTATTGAGTGTAATTCTTTTTATCGTATTTTTAGCTAGTATAAGGTATTGTTTCGATATGAATACATTACTCTCAAATTCCTTACGAGTAATTTTGCCATTTAACATATCTAATCTGGCCAAACTATAAGCTAAAGGATCCGCAGCCATTGCAATTACGGTCGATTCTATATCATTCTTGTCGTATGGTTGCCCAAGTGTATATAATCGCCCCGTCATCTTTTCGTTAGCTATTTCTTCTGCATAATTCTCGATATGCTCTATTTCAGTATCTGAATATGGTATTGCAACATTATTATCCAAACTTAAATCTTTGTCTAATCCAAGTTTCAAGGTTAATGTTTTTATTCTGATAACAGAAGCTTCTTTTTTATTGTCATTAATCCGATGGTAATAATCTATTTCATCCATCAACTCTTTGTACTGTCCTCTGGTCTTACTTTCCATAAAAGGCGGATTCAGATGCGAAATAATAACAGCGTGTGTACGACGTTTTGCTATAACGGTTTCTCCTACATTTGCTATATGATAATAGTAGAAATGAGGTAAGCTGCCAACTAATCGATCTGACCAATCTTCTTCAGATAGTGCATTCTGTTTTCCTTGTATAAATTCAAGACTACCATGAGTCCCAAAATGAATTAGGGCATCAGCTTTAAATTCTTTTTGTATCCATAAATACGGCGCTATGTAAGAGTGGGGTGGGGCAACATCTGCTCCATGTACAATTTTGAAATCATCGTCACCGACAGCCGCTCTGGGCTGTGGAAATAAGACAATATTTCCAAAGTCGAGTCGGGCAACTGCTATTGCAGCCTCTCCATTATGTACACCGCTCATCAATTTGCCAGGGGCTTCTCCGTATATATTTACTAGTTCATTATATTTTTGAGCGGTAAAGGTTGATTTAGCCCATTCTTCATACTTCATTTTTGATATCCATAACGGATTCCCATTTTTCATGAATTCGGCTTGCGAACCCTCGGCGTATGCACCGAGCACTGCACCTTGTGTCATTAGCAGTTTCTCGAAGTCGCTTTCATTAGCAGGCAGATTATTGACAGTATAACCTTCTTGTTTCAATCTCTTTAATAAATTATAGAGCGATGGTGCGGTTTCTAAACCAGACGACAATAAAGAACTTTGTCCCGGTGCTTTGAAATAACATATGGCAACTCGTTTATCTTTATTTTGTTTCCGGCGCAGCGACATATATTTAGTGATGTGATCTACTATATTTTGTAACCGTTCGGGCTCTGGGTCGAATGTATAATAATTGTCATGTAGATTTTGAGTAGCAACCACCAGAGGAGACATTCCTCCATCTATTTCGGGCAGCACTATGCGAGCCGTAAGTTGCCCGCCAATAGCACCTTTGTTGTCATTAATCCATTCTTCATGGCTTTGCATCATCGGAATCGGACAAAATAAGGGGATATTATTATCTGTCAGCCATTTTACAGATTCATCACCTAAGCGTCCCATGGGTAGGTATACAACTGCATCAGGGTGAACAGCTTTCATAAAATCGAGCCGTTTGGAAGTTGCTGCTATTGGATATATATTGAATCCTGACTTGCTAAGATTTGTTATTAAACTATCAACATAGCTTCTATTTCCTTCCAGGGGATAAGTAATTCCTGAAATTAAGGCGATACGCTGTCCGTTTTCTTTATATAGGTTATTTTTTTTTAGATATTCTGTCAATTCTTCGGCAGAATTATAAAACTGTCCTTCTTCCAAATAGTAAAACATATCGGAAGGAACTGTAACCGGCGAATTGAATGAAGCTGAAAATAGTTTTTTAGAATCAAATTCGTGTCGAATATAATTCAACATATTTGTTGTGTTTACTTTACAACGATTCCGATAATAATTTTCAAGCTGTAACTGTTGTGTTGTATCTATATTTTGATTGATTGTTGTAACACCATTGAGAGAAAATGTATATATCATCTTCCCTTTTTTAGCAGCCTTATCCAGATTATCAGACAATTCGCCAGTCACAGCTAAGCCTCGGGCGAATATCAATATGGCATCATAATCATTTAGAGATGGTAAGTTTTCTGGATTTATATCATCTATTTGAATAAAGTGACTCTCATTTGCCAAAATAATATTAGTAGCCTGATATGACGGGAAATTTATAAGAGCTATTTTGGTAGGAGATAAGAGTAAACTATACAATACATATAATAATGCAATACCAACTCCGAATAATCCACATTTGACTAAAGCAGATTTATACTTCTGAATGAATTTTACAACAGCCATTGCCGTATATAGTAAAAGATTGAAAAAAGATAGAAATAATATATTTCTATGAACTTTTATGTCCTGACCCCGGAACATTAAATTCGTAAACTAATTAAGGCAGGTTTTCTGACTTTCTCTATTTTACAAGCCTTCCCATCTTTTCGAAATATATTCATAAGATAGTGGCATGAGGATCGTAAATAACCCAAAAGATTCGGGTAGAGATTACAGCAACGGGTATTGTTCCGGACTTTCACCGGATTCCCTCACATCATTTATCGGATATAAATGATTCACCTTAATTGAACGCAAAGCTATCAAAAAATATATGAATAAGAAAGGTTATACTACTTTTTATATCTAATTTTGTCAAAGATACACTTCATATAATATTATTGCGTAATTTCAAGTTTTTATTTCTAAGAATATATACATGTCAACGTTGGAAAAAGCTATTAAAAACCTTCCAAGTAAAGGTTTCCTTGATGTAGAAATACCAAAAGGATTAAATCTGGTCGAAGAAATTAATAAATTGCGGAAAGAAAAAAATGCAATTATATTGGCACATTATTACCAGACTGGAGATATTCAAGATATTGCTGATTTTTTAGGTGATAGTCTGCAATTAGCGCGTGCTGCAGAAAAAACAGACGCAGACATGATTGTATTCTGTGGTGTACATTTTATGGCCGAAACAGCAAAAATTTTGAATCCTGGCAAAAAAGTTGTTCTTCCTGATACATTAGCTGGTTGTTCACTGGCCGATTCTTGTTCGGGAGAAGGCCTTCGGGAATTGAAAAAACAGCATCCTGATGCTATCGTAGTCAGTTATATTAATTGCGATTCGTCGGTTAAAGCAGAGAGTGATATAATCGTTACATCATCTAATGCCGAACATATTATCAACTCGTTACCAAAAGAACAAAAAATAATCTTCGCCCCCGATCGTAACTTAGGACGTTACATAAATCAGGTAACAGGGCGAGACATGATACTTTGGGATGGAGCGTGCATTGTACATGAAGCTTTTTCATTAGAACGGATTGCTCAACAAATGTTGGATAATCCGAAAGCTAAGCTAATAGCACATCCTGAGGCTCAAAAACCTGTTTTGCAGGTTGCCCACCACGTAGGATCTACTGCCAATTTGTTGAATTATGTGGTAAATGATGATTGCCAGGAATTTATCGTAGCAACGGAAGAAGGTATTTTACACGAAATGAGAAAGCGTGCCCCTGATAAGAAATTAATTCCGGCATTGACGATCGATGATACATGTAATTGTAGTGAATGCCATTTTATGAAATTGAATACGATGCAAAAACTATACTTGTGCATGAAGTACGAATTGCCGGAAATATTGATGGATGAAGAAATCAGGATAAAAGCATTACGCCCTATCAACAAGATGCTAGAAATGTCGCAGCAAATAAAATAAGCTAACAGCTAAATAAAATGATATATACGGATGTATTAGTTATCGGATCTGGTATTTCGGGACTATCATATGCATTAAAAATAGCCCAACGAAACCCGAGTTCACGTATTACCATTATAACAAAGTCGGATGACGAAGAATCGAACACTAAATACGCCCAAGGTGGTGTTGCTGTTGTAATGGATTTACAAAAGGATAGTTTTGAGAAACACATAGAAGATACTATTCGTGCAGGAGATAATATGTGTAAACTAGAAACTGTTGAAGTTGTTGTAAAAGAGGGTCCTGAACGAATCAGAGAGATAGTTGAATGGGGTGCTAATTTTGATAAGGATGAAAAAGAAACTTACGATTTAGGACGTGAGGGTGGACATACCGAGAACAGAGTGATTCACCATAAAGATATTACCGGAGCAGAGATAGAACGGGCATTATTGCAATCTATAAAGAACTCACCTAATATTGAATTGCTTAATCACCATTATGTTATAGACCTAATAACAGAGCATCATATTCCGAACGAATCGTTCGACAAATACAACCTGAACTGTTATGGTGCTTATGTTTTGGACATTAAAACAGGAAAAATAAAAAGAATGTCTGCAAAAATAACACTTATGGCAACAGGTGGATGTGGACATGTGTATAAGAATACAACAAATCCGAATATTGCGACAGGCGATGGTATTGGACTAGCACACAGAGCTAAAGCTAAGATCAGCAATATGCAATTTATACAATTTCATCCTACTGCATTTTATAGTAATAAGGCTGGGCAATTATCACTTATATCAGAAGCTGTTAGAGGCTTTGGTGCAAAATTGCGAACTGCATCGGGCGAAGCTTTTATGCATAAGTATGATGATAGGGAAGAGTTAGCTTCACGGGATATTGTAGCACGTGCCATAGATAGTGAAATGAAATTGCGGGGTGATGATTATGTTTGCTTGGATTGCCGCCATTTGGATCAAGGAAAATTCTTGGAACACTTTCCTAATATTTACCAGAAATGTAAAGAAGAAGGATTAGATATGTTTAAAGACCTGATACCAGTAGTACCGGCAAGTCATTATTTATGTGGAGGTATCGATGTCGATTTATTCGGGCAAAGTACTATTAAGAATATGTTTGCAGTAGGCGAATGTTCGAATACGGGTTTGCATGGGGCTAACCGATTAGCTTCTAACTCCTTGCTCGAAGCTTTGGTATTTGCACACAGGGCTGCATTGAAAACAGTGGAAAGGTTGGATGAAGATAATTTCAACTATATTAATCTGAATAAAGTCCCTGAATGGAATCAGGAAGGGATGAAAGTGAATGATGAGATGGTTTTGTTAAATTATCTTCGAAAAGAACTACAAACTCTGATGAGCGATCTTGTTGGCATAGTGCGTAGCGACAGCCGCCTGAAAATGGCTAAGTTGAAAGAAGAAGAAATATACCGAGCTGTAAAAGAAATATATAATTTATCAATATTGTCTCCTCAATTGTCCGAATTGCGTAACTTGGTTAGTGTGGCTTTTCTTATTATAACGCAAAGTATAGAGCAGAAAGAAAATAAAGGAGCTTTTTATAATAAAGATTTAGACAAAAATGAATAATAGACCTGCTTATGTGACCGAAAGTCGGTTGAACAAATTTATTGATGCTGCTATTTCAGAAGATATTGGAGACGGAGATCATTCTACCTTAGCTAGTGTACCTAAAGATATGCAGAACCGTGCCAGACTTTTAGTCAAACATGATTGTGTATTGGCAGGAATTGACTTGGCACAAGAGATATTCCACTTCTATGATAAAGACTTAAAAATAGAAGTGCTTAAAAAAGATGGTGACCAAGTAAAGGTGGGGGATATTGCTTTTATCGTTTCCGGTTCGGCACGTTCTATTCTTACAATGGAGCGACTAGTTCTCAACTGTATGCAGCGTATGAGTGGTATTGCTACTTATACCCGTGAAATGGTTGAGTTGGTTGCTGATACGAACACTACAATTCTTGATACCCGCAAGACATCACCCATTTTCAGAATGTGTGAAAAATGGGCTGTTTATATTGGTGGTGCGCAAAATCACCGTTACGGACTTTTTGATATGATTATGTTAAAAGATAACCATAATGACTATGCCGGAGGATTAACTAATTCTATTAATTCAGCAGTGCAATATCTTAAAGACAAAAATCTTAACCTAAAAATAGAAGTTGAGACCCGTAGCTTAAAAGAGGTTCAAGAAGCACTTAATACCAATTCTGTTGATATTATAATGCTCGATAATATGTCTTTGGATGAAATGAAGCAAGCTGTTAAACTGATAGATGGTAGAGCTAAAACAGAAGCATCGGGAGGAATAACAAAAGAAACGGTGAGATCTATTGCAGAGACTGGAGTAGATTATATCTCATCAGGTGCAATAATATACTCAGCTCCAAATATAGATTTGAGTCTAAAGGTTTTTTAATCAGATATATACTGTATTAATAATAAAAGGCTGTTACATTTGTAGCAGCCTTTCTTTCCATACTATTTTCAACACTGATCTATTATATAATCTGAGATTATAATTCGTTCATTTATTCTGCATTATTTTTTAACCAATTTAATCTACGTTGGTCTGGCAGATGTTTTACTGAAAAATTTTCAAACTTGGCAATAAAACCGTTCCCATCAGGACAAGCACCCATCAATCCTACCATTACCGGACAATTATCCTGTAACCATGCATTACGCATCATTATATAGTTTTTGTCATCGAAAGAATAGAATATTTCTACGGCATCTAATCTTCTAACAGCTTTGATCCAAACAAATGGGACTGGTTTTTCTAAAGTGATAACACTCCAATCGCTTGTTTTGTGAGTAACAACTGTACTTAAATTATATTTACCATCTACAAATTCAATTCCTGTTTTGATATAGTTTTCGTGATCTAGACGCAACATTAATCCCGATTGATCGAATCGGACTTTATAATCTCCGGATATTTTTACTTTTACTTCAAATTCTCCTCCATACGTAGCATAATAGAAGGGAGCATCATCTACCGTAAAGCCATAATGAGAAATGCGCCAGTAATCACTCTGAGGTGTTACGGACATAGAAAGATAATTATCTTTGATCTCCCATTTTTCAGGTTCATTAAACCATTGCATTTTTTCTAAATTTTGTGCTATTGTATTGCCCGAAATTAAGATCAGAATGCTTAAAACCAAAAGTTTATTCATGTGTGACATATCGAAATCGATTATTTAGTTAGTGATTATTGATAGAATAACCATGTGAAAATTTATCTTTACAAAAGTAAATACTCATTTAATATAGATCAATACTGATTAATAACCATTTTTATGAGATGAAAACGAATATAGTCTCTACACTAAACGAGAAATTATTACAACAGCCATTTTCCCAAAATGAAGCAGCAGCAGACATACTTTCAAAATACCAACAGATTGCAAATGGATATTCACAAATCGAGAATTCATTGGCTGTTCTTAGCGACCTGAAAGCAAATAAAAGCTACATATATAATGGTGGTGTGGCAGAAACATTAGGAATAGCCTCAAGAGGTAGTGTGAGAAACATAAATTCCATATGGGAAGATGACATTTTTGAAAGAATACATCCTGATGATCTGATAAAAAAACATACACTTGAACTTCAGTTTTTCCACTTAATAAAATCAATGCCGGTGAACGAGCGTTCTGATTATTATGTGAAGAGCGAATTGAGAATGAGAAATGCTGTAGAGCAATATTTAACAATACGGCATCGGATGTTTTATGTAAGCGGTTCTACAATGGGAGACTTATGGTTATCGCTTTGTCTATATGATCTTTTAAATCAGAATAGTGATGAAATACCAACTGGAGTAATTGTTAATTCGGCCACAGGTGAAATTCTTCGAACAGATAACAATAAGTGTAATAATATTTTGTCAAAAAGAGAAGTGGAAATACTTTCCTTGATTGAAAAAGGGAAGATGAGTAAAGATATTGCCGAAATATTATCTATAAGTATTTATACAATAAACAGACATCGTCAAAATATATTGGAAAAGCTTCGTGTGAAAAATTCACTCGAAGCATGTAGGGTAGCTAAATTTATGGGATTATTTTAGATGAATAATTATAAAAGATGTAGTTCTGATCGAAATATTGATAATAAAAGTGCTGTTACATTTGTAACAGCATTTGTCATTAGCATCCGTATGAAAAAATAATACGAATGTATTTTGTTTCTATCAAAGTGTTAATTTTATATTTATCTACACGCAATATAATATCATCTATAACAAAATGTGAAGGCATGTCTTTATAAACAATTGTTGCAATGTCGTCATACTCTCCTTCATAAATAACAAGTGTATCTCGTAATGCTAATTGCTTTTTTAATAAAGGAAAGTCACTTAGAGTCTGTATTTCAGGAATCCGAAAATAATAATTTGCAGAATCTCTAATTTCTTTCGAAGAAGACATCTGTTTCCATTCGTGGTAATCCTTGACCCAGTCGTCAAAAGAAATTTTATCGCGAGGAAATTGAGGTCTTATTACTTCATTCAATGAAGCTGATACAGTGAAATGCACACCTGCCTCTTTTGTTAGGGGAGTTATTTTTAATAATTTATTACTTAGATCATTAAAGACCCATTCATTCAGTAAGATGCTATCATTTGGTGTACTCAAATAACATCTGTTAACTCCACCATCTATATGAACAAATATAAGATTGTTTTGAGCCGGATAAATCGGCTTATTGTCATTTTTATAATCGACAGCTGTTTCGTAGACACCATAATTATAAATAGTTACAACAAAATCAGAATACTTAATATTCAGATTTGTTGAAGGCTCCTCACCATTGGTAATGTCTTTTAAAATATCTTCCTGAGATCTACCATCATACAACACAGAGCCTTTAAATGGCTGATAAATGCCATTATCCAGAATAGAATTATTTTGGCATTGGCAAATAGTTGTAATCAATAGCAATCCGGACAATAATAAATGTCTCATTTGCTTATAATATGAATGTGTTAAGTTGTTTATAGAATACAATTAATGACTATCTGCTATTATATCCGATAGTTGTAGTTTCTTAAAGTTGGGTATAATCATCGAACATTTGCCATCTAGTGATTCTGCTGGATGGGTTGTTGCAAGTCCGATAACTTTCATTCCAGCTGTAGTTCCAGCTTCGATTCCGGCAAAAGAGTCTTCAAAAACGATACAGTTTTTAGGATCAACATTAAGATCTTTAGCCGCTAATAAAAAACAATCCGGAGCAGGTTTGCCATGTATTATACGCTCGGCATAAACAATAGTATCAAATAATTTGTCAAATTGAGTATCTCTATATACACCTTCCAGTTTTTTAGCAGTAGAACTAGTTACTAGTCCTACTTTAAAACCTTTTTCTTTCAGCATTTTTACAAAATCTACCGAACCCGGAATTTCAGGATACTTCATACTTGCTTCAAACTTATCCAATTCATCTACTAAAGTATTAACTTCACTTTCAGTATATTCCGAAAAATATTTTTTTAGAATATTGGGAAGCGTTGTTCCTTTAATAATTCTTTCAAAGTTAGGAATTCCGATATTGTATTTATCAGCCGCATGTTTCCAGAATACATCATATTGAGGTTCAGTATCTATCATTACCCCATCCATGTCAAACAAAAAGCAAAGATCATTTTCCATTTTTTTTCTCATAACGAATCATTTTTTTCTAAACTGTATGGTAAAAATAAGCATTATAGATTTAGCCTACAAGAATAGCATTAACAATAATTGAGTAGTAATGATTCGGAGAAACATGGATACCGGATATACTGTAGCATAAGCCACTGCCGGTTCGTCACCTTCTACTGTTGAGTTTACATAATTAAGTGCCATGGGGTTAGCCATACTTCCACATAGCATCCCAACACTCTTCGGATAGCTAATATGAAGTATTTTCATTGCTAATATACCTACTATTATAACCGGTAAAATAGTTAAAGCAAATCCAAGTCCTATCCATAATAATCCTTCGGGACGAATAATGGTTTCAAAAAAGTGTTCGCCGGCATCTATACCCAAACATGCCAAGTAGATAATAATTCCTAATTGGCGCATCATCAGGTTAGCACTCTGTGTAGTATATATAGTTAAATGAAAACGAGGACCGAATGCACCCATCAATATACCTACTATAATAGGACCTCCGGCAATACCCAATTTTATTGGAATTTCCATTCCGGGAAAAGGTATTGGTAAAGAACCGAGAATTAGTCCTAAAGCAATTCCTATAAAGATTGCAATCAGATTGGGTTCTTTAAGCCTCTTTATTTCATCTCCCAATATCTTAGCTACATTATTGATTGAAGCAGATTCTCCGACTACAGTTATTTTATCACCAATTTGTAGAGACAGGTTGGGAGAGGGGAGGAGGTCTATACCTGCACGATTGATACGAGTAATATTTATACCATATATATTACGAAGGCGCAGGGTGCCTAACTTCACACCATTTACTTTACTTCTGGTTACAATAATCCGTCGTGATACCAACTGACTATTGTCAATATGGTTCCAATCTATATCTTCTTTATTCCAATCTATATTTTCTTGTTCTCCAAATAAGACTTTTATACTTTCTACATCCGATTTAATTGATATAATCAAAAGATGGTCATGTTTTTGTAAAACAGATTCTGAGGTAGGAATTGTCACTTTCCCATCGCGCCATATTCGGGATATGACAAAACGTTTTGTTGTATGTTTCATTGTTTCCCGAACAGTCAAACCAAAAAGAACAGGATTTGTTATCTGAAATTCTCCCACATAGGTATCTGTATCTTTCTTTATCGACTTATTTATACTCTCTTTTGGTCCAAAAAATATACGCATTACAGCAATCGCAAGAATTACTCCAACCACGCCCATTGGATAAGCGATAGCACAAGCTAATGCCATATCGGATATTGCTTTCGTGTTTGTTGGGTCAATTTGTCGCAAAGCCTGTTGTGCCGCTCCCAAAGCCGGTGTATTAGTTACTGCACCGGTAAGGATACCAACCATATTAGGTAGAGAAATATTTGTCAGGCGACTAAATACTAAAGTGAGTACAAGCCCAATGATAATAACTATAAAAGCCAGGCCATTGAGCCGGATTCCTCCTTTTTTCAAAGACGAGAAAAAGCTGGGACCGACTTGTAGTCCGAGTGCATAGACAAACAATACTAGACCGAAATTTTGTGCAAAATATAACATGTCTTTATTGATATCCAGATCAATATGACCAATTACAATTCCAATAAAGAATACAAATGTAATACCTAGCGATATATTGAATATCTTAAATTTCCCCAATTCCAGTCCTATTGCTGATACTACAGAAATAAGAATAATAGACTGAATAGTAGATGGTTGAGAGATTAATTCAAATAACCAATTCATAAATGCACTTTTAAAAATTGCGCCAAAGGTATAACATTATAGCTGAATATAAGTTCTTAAATAGCAATTATTTGATTGAGTAAAAAAGGATGTCATGCTATTTGCAAATATCCTTTTCTTATAATAACTACGCTTATATAGACAAATGAAAATAAAAAATGAATAAAGCCTATTAATTAAATAAACTAATAGGCTTTATTATATCTAAAAGAAAGATAATTATTATATATGTTCTATCATTTTTCTCATATAATTAAGACTACCTCTAGCCAAATCATCTGCATCATATTTCGATTTTTGCCAAAGAGAAACTGCGCTAGACATTCCTGCTACTGATGATGAGAAGTTCTCTAACACAAGATTACCATTATAATTGATTTCTTTCAAGGCTCTGAAGAGGTCTGCCCAATCGACATTGCCTTCACCCAACATGCCTCGATTACTCTCAGTCATGTGTATATGTTTCAACCGATTGCCAGCTTTCTTTATAGGCTGATAAAAGTTATCTTCTTCTATATTCATATGGAATGTATCTAAATGTAAATACATATTAGGAGCATTAACTTGTTCCAATAATTCCAAAACATTTTCACCTGTGTTGCAGACATATGATTCATACCGATTCACAGGTTCTACACCAATAGTAAGCCCGGACTTTTGTGCATAATCTGAAACATCTGCCCATACTTCACAAATAATATTTTTTTCATTATCACTACAAACATTTCCGGAGAAAGCTCCGATTCCTGAATGAAGAACACCCCCTAAGTGTGTAGCACCGAGAAGTTCTACTTTATTCAATGCCTCTTTGATTAGTATAGTAGCCTCTTTGGGATGAGTCGGTATATGAGTATCTACTGATAGGTTTAATCCACAGACAACATCCAAATTGTATTTCTTTAATTGCTGCTTCACTGCAATAGTATCTATTTGCATAGAATGAGGTAGTAACAATTCGATAAGATCAAAACCTGTATCTGAAGCTTTCTTTATTGCATACAATACTGCTTCATCATTCCACGAAGGATATATCCATGATAGTGTAGTCGCTCCTAATTTTGGATTCATAATGTTTTAGATATTAGTAAATGCGTATAATATGCATTCAGATTTATATTCTATAGTTAAGATTAGTGATATTCTATAAGGTTAGAACACTGATTAAAGATATAATATTTATTTGAAATATTTAAGAAAAAGATTTAATCATATTGTTTTTATATACATTAAATTTTAATAAATCATAGTTTATTTAAAATTCAAATTATGAGTCGTTTATCATAGACACCCTTATTTATATTAAATAAATAGGAGGAACTTATTATATCATTTTAATATTTTATACATTTTCACTTTTTGCATCTTACGTTTTTATTACCTTTGTTTCAAATTAATAACCTATGAGCTCTTATACTAAATTTCAAAATTTTTTGCAGGATGAACTTGCAGAAATACAATCCGCAGGACTATATAAAAATGAGCGGATTATAACTTCTCCTCAAACCGCAAGTATCCGTATCAATACAGGAAAAGAAGTTTTAAATTTCTGTGCTAATAATTATCTGGGACTTTCAGATAATGCTGAATTGATCAAGGCTGCTAAGGATGCTTTAGATACCCATGGATATGGAATGTCTTCGGTTCGGTTTATATGCGGAACACAAGACTTACATAAGCAATTAGAAGCCTCTATTGCTAAGTTTTTTGGAACGGAAGATTCGATCCTATATGCTGCGTGTTTCGACGCTAATGGAGGTGTTTTTGAACCTCTGTTAAACGATCAGGATGCAATCATATCAGATTCATTAAATCATGCCTCTATAATAGATGGAGTACGTCTCTGTAAAGCAGTTCGTTACCGATATGCAAATGCAGACATGGCAGATTTGGAAAAACAACTGCAATTAGCACAATCTCAACGTTTCCGTTTGATAGTTACAGATGGTGTCTTCTCAATGGATGGAAATGTTGCTCCTCTTGATAAGATATACCAATTGGCAGAGAAGTATGATGCTATGATTATGGTCGATGAGTCTCATTCGGCAGGAGTTGTTGGGAAAACAGGTCGTGGTACAACAGAAGAATTTAGTTTAAGAGGTAAAATAGATATTATAACAGGTACCCTTGGTAAGGCTTTTGGTGGTGCTATAGGTGGGTTTACTACCGGAAAAAAAGAAATAATAGATATGCTTCGCCAGCGTTCACGTCCTTACCTGTTCTCAAATTCAATCCCTCCGGCAATTGCAGCAGCAGGTATCAAAATGTTCGAAATGATAGACCGGACTAATGAATTGCAAGATAAGCTACATTCTAATACTGCATATTTTGTAGACAAATTAAAAGCAGCCGGATTTGATATTAAACCGACCCAATCTGCAATTTGTGCGGTAATGCTATATGATGCAAAATTGTCACAGGATATGGCAAGTAAATTACTTGAAGAAGGAATTTATGTCACAGGATTTTATTATCCTGTAGTACCTAAAGACCAAGCACGTATACGAGTACAAATATCGGCTGCACACGAAAAAGAACATCTTGATAAATGTATTGCAGCTTTCACGAAAATAGGTAAAAAATTAGGTGTTATAAAATAAAATGAAGAACATACTCATTGTTGGAAGTACAGGACAAATTGGTTCTGAACTAAGTATAAAATTACGCTCTATTTATGGAGAAAGTAATGTAGTCTGTGGATACTTTAAACCACCTTATCCAGATAATTTTTTTGAATTAGGACCAACAGTCGAGATCGATGCTACTAATGCCAATCAAATAGCGGATGCTGTAAAAAAATATAAAATAGATACAATTTACAATCTTGCGGCCATATTATCAGCTACAGGCGAAAAGAACCCTAAGTTGGGTTGGGATGTGGGAGTGAATAGTTTAATGAATTGTCTTGATGTTGCAAAAGAATATAATTGTGCAGTCTTTACCCCTAGCTCGATAGGAGCTTTCGGGTCGAATACTCCTAAGGATAAAACTCCACAAGATACAATCCAACGTCCAAATACGGTGTACGGTATTACAAAAGTTGTTGGAGAATTAGTTAGTGACTATTATTTTACACGATGGGGTGTAGATACACGCTCAGTCCGTTTTCCCGGTATTATATCTAATCTGACACATCCAGGTGGGGGAACTACGGATTATGCAGTAGAAATTTTTTACAACGCTGTTCAAGGAGAACCATTTACATGTCCTATCAAGGCTGGAACATTTATGGATATGATGTATATGCCTGATGCCTTAGATGCTGCAATTAATATAATGGAAGCTGATCCGACTAAACTTATTCATCGAAATTCATTTAATATTGCATCTATGAGTTTTGACCCTGAGATGATTTATGGAGCAATAAAGAAACATTATCCTAATTTCATAATGGAATATGATATAGATCCTCTAAAACAAGCTATTGCCGATTCATGGCCCAACTCCTTAGATGATACTAGTGCCCGTGAAGAATGGGGATGGAAACCTGACTATAATCTGGAAAAAATGACTGAAGATATGATTAATGTATTAAAGAAGAGACTATCGGTTAATCAATAATATAATTGCATACGATATATAGAAAAAGCACTTTGAGAAGAGTATCTCAAAGTGCTTTTTTATTATTAATAATTTATACTCAATTAGTTTTCATTCATTTTGGAACTTGCAGCAATCCAGTATGGAACAAATCCTGCTATGTGATTTAAGAATGGCATTGGTATGAAGAGAACTTTTCCCCCATTTTTATTCTGGTCTATTGCAAATTCTTTTGCTTGAGAATAATCTACTGTTACATCAGCCATACCATGATATATATAAAATTTAGCTGAATTTTTCCAAGGTTTTATATCATTCGATGATAGAATATATCTTAAAAGAGCAAAGTCATTGCTAGTTTTGTAGTTCTGTAAAAAATGATCTTTATATATCATTTGCATGCTATTAGGGTAATTATACTCTACACCATTACCTCTAAAATCATTAAGCATTTGTGTGTAATATGGTTCTCTCACAATAGCTCCTAAATTAAGGTTCGGATATCTCACCTTTTTATATCCAGTCAGAGCATAAGGAAAGAAATAAGAGACATCAACTGTATTTTTTTCGATAGCCAAATCCAATATTTTACTTAAATAAGCAGGTATTCCCCCAACCAAGAGAGAGCTTACTTTCAAATCTTTATTTGCCGGATTAGTCTCTATTTCTCTAACGATAGATGTAGCAGAAAAAGCTCCTTGAGAATAACCGGTTACCATAATTTCTTTAGTACAAAGACGAACACGTCTATTTTCCAATATATTTTGAGCTTTTCTTATTAAAGATATAGAAGATGTGGCCAATACTTTCTGATCGAGATAAGGATGTGCTATTTGACCATAAGATGCTCCAAATCCCGGATAATCTATTAATAGAATAGGGTTTTCAGCAGCATTTAGTAGATATGGAGTAATCGCAATACCACCCGAATTACCAATTAGGTTGTTTTGCCATGTCCATAAATTACTAAAAAAATTAGAAGGAGCTAATTGATTATCCGTATAAGTACCGGGAGTAGCTACAACTAATTTTAAATTTGATTTAAAATAATGATTTTTAGGGTATAACAAAACACCTGATACTTTTAACATTTTAGATGGATTTGCAGGATTAACAATGGTTGTTATCACCTTTTCTGAATTTATAACCGCAGCAGCAATTAATTTTGTTTGAGAGGAATCTTCTTTTATCCGGCTCATTATCTCAGATGTATCATAACCTTGTTCATCAAGAACTTTAGCTACAATCTCCAAATCACCCATTGTATACTCAGCTATAGTATCTTGCGAGACACTCGGCTTTGTTTCAGTATCCCAACTATCAGACTCAACCTGGCTACATGATGTGTGAAAAATTACAAATGTAATACATGCAAAAAAGTAAATAATTAGATGCTTTCGTTTCATAAAATAAATGTTTAGTTAAAATTATTATTTTAATACAGATGTATATCTGTTTTTTCTAATAAATATATTAACCTTTATAACATATACATTGTAATAATATACTATAGATCAGAATTATATGTTTGTAAAGTGTTTTGCTTTTCGTCTATTATAATTTAACTATAACAAGGTTATTTAATTAAACCTATGCAAATATACATAAATATTAACATATTTGTGCAAAATAAAATCTGATTGATTATTATACAAAATAAAAAAGCCTGATCAACATTTTGACCAGGCTCTTTATTTTAAATATTTACTTTTATTTTACTTCTTCAAAATCAACATCAGTTACATCACCCGATTGGTTTTCAGAGTTACCTCCGGCTTGTTGTTGTCCCGGATCAGAAGCTCCAGCACCACCTTGGGCATTGTACATATTCTGACTCATTGCATGTAATAACTTATTCAATTCTTCTATTGAAGCATCAATGGCAGCAATGTCCTGAACTTTATGAGCATCTTTCAATTTATTCAGTACATCTTCGATAGGAGCCTTTTGTTCAGCAGGAATCTTATCTCCAAGTTCAGCTAATTGTTTTTCAGTTTGAAAAATCATAGAATCAGCTTGATTTAACTTATCTATTTTTTCTTTTTCTTTTTTATCTGAATCAGCATTAGCAGCAGCTTCATCTTTCATTCTCTTGATCTCGTCATCACTCAAACCAGAAGAAGCTTCGATGCGGATAGATTGCTCTTTGCCTGTTGCTTTATCTTTTGCAGACACACTTAAGATACCATTTGCATCAATATCGAAAGTTACTTCAATTTGAGGAACACCTCGTGGAGATGCAGGAATACCGTCTAAGTTGAATACTCCAATTTGTTTGTTATCTCTTGCCATTGGACGTTCACCTTGTAGTACATTAATCTGTACAGAAGGCTGATTGTCAGCCGCTGTAGAGAATGTTTCACTTTTCTTTGTCGGGATAGTTGTATTAGACTCTATTAGTTTAGTCATCACACCACCCATAGTTTCGATACCCAAAGAAAGTGGTGTTACATCCAATAACAATACATCTTTCACTTCACCTGTCAATACAGCACCCTGTATAGCAGCACCTACAGCAACTACTTCGTCTGGATTAACACCTTTAGAAGGAGCTTTTCCGAAAAATTTTTCTACTTCTGTTTGCACAGCAGGGATACGGGTTGACCCCCCAACTAATATTACTTCGTCAATATCAGAAGCAGACAAACCTGCATCTTTCAATGCCTGACGACATGGATCAATACATGCACGGATCAATGAATCTGCCAATTGTTCAAATTTAGCACGTGTCAATGTTTTTACCAAGTGTTTTGGAATTCCGTTAACCGGCATTATATATGGCAAATTGATTTCGCTAGAGGTAGTGCTAGAAAGTTCTATTTTAGCTTTTTCAGCAGCTTCTTTCAATCGTTGAAGAGCCATCGGATCCTTACGTAAGTCAAGACCTTCTTCTTTTTGGAACTCTTCTGCTAACCAATTGATAATAACATTATCGAAGTCATCCCCTCCTAAGTGAGTATCACCATTTGTCGATTTAACTTCAAATACACCGTCACCTAATTCTAGGATAGAAATATCGAATGTACCACCTCCAAGGTCGAACACAGCGATTTTCATATCTTTATGTGCTTTGTCCAAGCCATAAGCTAAAGCGGCAGCAGTTGGCTCATTAACAATACGTTGAACTTTAAGTCCTGCAATTTCACCAGCTTCTTTAGTAGCTTGACGTTGAGAGTCATTAAAGTAAGCAGGAACTGTTATTACTGCATCTGTAACCTCTTGTCCTAGATAATCTTCAGCTGTTTTCTTCATCTTTTGAAGAATCATTGCAGATATTTCTTGTGGAGTATAAAGGCGACCATCAATATCTACACGTGGAGTATTATTATCTCCTTTAACTACTTTATATGGTACACGAGGTACCTCGTTCTGAACTTGATCCCAAGTTTCACCCATAAATCTCTTTATGGAATATATTGTTTTTTCAGGATTTGTTATAGCCTGACGTTTTGCTGGATCTCCAACTTTACGTTCACCACCTTCGATGAATGCAACAATAGATGGTGTTGTTCTTTTTCCTTCATTGTTGGCGATAACGATAGGTTCGTTACCCTCCATTACGGCAACACATGAGTTTGTGGTACCTAAGTCTATTCCAATTATTTTTCCCATGATTAATATATTTATTTTATTTACTATTATTTGATCTTATATTTAATTTGTCAACTTTAACGATTGACGTAGGATATTGTTCAAAAGATATGCCAAAATAACGATATGTAAACGATATGACTTTTTGTCATGATTTTCAATAAAGTTTAATGTAAGAATAGAACATTTAAAGGCTAATGTTTGATATTTTTTAGAGATAACATGAACAAAAATATATACATTATATCTAGAGGGACATAAAAAATAAAGTTCTATAAAGAACTTATTATAATACCTAACTGTTTACATTTCAGTTACAGAAATATAGTTTATATAAATATTCTTTTTTAAGATTACTTATTGTGTACAAAAAATAATCAATGTAAATAAGTCTTAAAAAAGTAATTAATAGAAATCTATCAATTCTTTTTTTATACTTTTGTAAAGTTTTTAGTCTTAGATATTATCATTATAGATTAAATAGCTTTACAAAAACTAGATAAATCGACATAAAATTACTATTTTGTTAAAACTTTACATTTATTCTTCAAGAGAGGAATATAATATTATTCAAACTAAAATTCATGAGTAAAAATATTAAATTGCTATTCTTTATTGTTCTTTTTTTGGGAACAGTAACTACCAATGCACAAGTTACAATAGGTAGCGAAGCTATACCTAATGCAGGATCTCTATTAGATCTTAAGCAGAATACCAATATCGGAGTGAATTCTATTGCTGGTCTAGGATTACCCCGAGTGACACTGAAAAAGCAAAAACCGACTACTCCGGCTGAGCTATCTTCTTCGATCGGTGGAACTGGAAACTGGGATTTTAATGAACATATTGGCTTAGTAATATATAATGTGTTAGACAATGCACAATGTGGTATGCCTACAGGACCGTTTGTCTGGGATGGTGTAGAATGGACTTATCTATTTTCAGATAATTCTACTTCTAATAGTACACCATTGCAAGGAGATTATAATAGTGATATAGCAGCTCTAAAAGAACTTTATAACGCAAATCCATCGAATACCTTAGGGTGGGATCTTTCTAGTGATCCCTCTACATGGGCAGGCGTAAAAATTGATTCTGTCTGCGGAGATAAAAGGGTGATTGAACTATCTATTAGTTCCCGCAAATTGGGATTATCTACAGGAATAGAGAAATTATATGCTTTAAATAAATTATATTGTAATTCAAATCAATTGACGAGCTTAAATCTTTCAGAAAATACAGAATTGGCTTTTATGAATTGTGGATCTAATCAATTAACTAGTTTAGATTTATCTAAAAACACCAAACTTACAAATTTGGTATGCAGCTCCAATAAATTAACAACCATTGACATATCAAATAGTACAATTCTTAAATATTTAGAATGTAGCTCTAACAAATTGACAAATCTAGATGTAACTAATAATACACAGTTGACATACATAAATTGCAGTTCTAATCAATTGTCTAACATAGATGTATCTAAAAATATAAACTTAACAAGCTTGAGTTGTGTATCTAATCAATTAACTAATTTAGATATATCTAAATTAGTTAATATTATATTTTTGGATTGTGATTCAAATCAATTGACAAATTTAGATTTATCTAAAAATTCAAAACTCCAGTCTTTATATTGTTATATGAATAAACTAACCAGCCTTGACTTATCTAACAATATGGAGATAAAAAGATTATATTGTTATATGAATAAACTAACCAGTTTAGATTTATCTAATCATACAGCTATTACAGATTTAAATTGTAGTGCCAATCAATTGTTGAGTCTGAATCTAACGAATTGTACAGCTCTTACTGCATTAAATTGTGGTTCTAACCTACTGTCAAACTTAGACATATCTAATAATATATCTATTAAATCTTTAGATTGTTCAAACAATAAATTATCAAATTTAAATACATCTAATAATATTCTACTAACAGAATTAGATTGTAGAACCAACCAGTTAGCAACCTTAAATGTATCCCCAAATACACAATTAACTCGTTTAATTTGTTTCTCTAACCAGTTAACTAATTTAGATGTATCTAACAATATAAATATTACTGTTTTTAACTGCTCTACAAACTATTTGACTAGTTTAGATATCTCCGCAAATACAAAACTAAAAACTTTGTATTGTTATAATAATTGGATGGATCAAACAGCAGTGGATGGGCTTAAAAACAATCCTAATTATTGTTCGATAACAACTAAAACTGTCATACCTCAGTATACTCCTAATACAACAACCAATTCTGGTGTAATTGCACCAACTTGTCCTTAGGAATGATATTAGAAAAAGAAAAATAGTATAATATGATAATGGTCGGATTTAATGAATCCGACCATTTTTTTCAAATTCGGGCAAATAATATTTTATAAATATCAATTTCTATAATAAAATATCTAATGTATCTTTGATATATAAAATAGAGTATATGAGCCAACCATTAGCCGAAAGATTACGCCCACGTACATTAGACGAATATATAGGTCAAAAGCATCTTGTGGGGAAAGGTGCAATACTTCGTAAAATGATAGAATCGGGTAGGGTACCTTCATTTTTATTGTGGGGCCCTCCCGGAGTAGGAAAGACTACATTGGCACAAATAATTGCTAATACGCTCGATACACCATTTTATACATTGAGTGCAATTAATTCAGGGGTAAAAGATGTCAGAGAGGTCATTGATACAGCAAAGAAAAATCAATTTTTCAGTACTAATAGCCCTATTTTATTTATTGATGAGATACATCGATTTTCAAAATCGCAGCAAGACTCTCTTCTTAATGCTGTCGAAACAGGAATTGTCACATTAATTGGTGCTACAACAGAAAATCCATCATTTGAAGTAATCCGCCCTTTACTGTCCCGATGTCAGGTATATGTGTTGCAGCCATTAGACAAATCCGATATGGAAGAACTTATCCATAGAGCAATAAGTCAGGACACCATTCTCAAAGAAAAAAATATTGTAGTGGAGGAGGAGGGTGCTCTGTTACGCTTTGCCGGTGGAGATGCCCGTAAGTTGCTGAATATATTGGATCTTGTAATAATGGCAGATCAAAGTGACAAAATAATAATCAATGACAAGATTGTTACTGAAAGACTGCAAGAAAATCCGGCTGCATATGATAAAGGCGGAGAGATGCATTATGACATAATTTCAGCATTCATCAAATCTATTCGAGGAAGTGATCCTGATGCTGCAATCTATTGGTTGGCACGCATGGTGGCCGGAGGAGAAGATCCTAAGTTCATTGCCCGGCGATTAGTTATATCAGCTGCTGAAGACATTGGTTTAGCAAATCCGAACGCACTATTATTAGCAAATGCCTGTTTCGATACATTACAGAAAATAGGTTGGCCCGAAGGACGTATTGTCTTGGCTGAAACAACTGTATATTTAGCAACTTCTCCTAAAAGTAATTCTGCTTATCTATCAATCGACAAGGCAATTGCTTTGGTAAATGAAACTGGCAATTTACCTGTACCTCTTCATCTACGAAATGCTCCAACTAAACTGATGAAGGAATTGAATTATGGTAAAAACTATAAATATGCTCATGATTATGAAAATAATTTTGTAGAGCAAGATTTTTTACCGGATGAAGTTAAAAACAGTCGTTTTTGGGAACCACAACAAAATCCGTCTGAAAGCAAGATTGTAGAACATCTGAAAAAGTTGTGGAAGGATAGGTATTAAATAAATAAAACTCACTAAATTTAGTGAGCTTATTAGTTTTATATAGTAATTACTTTAAATTTAATATTGAAAGAACTATTCAGAAATCGTATTATAAAAATCATTCTGTTTTACTTGTTTCTGAATCTCTTTGATATGATACAAACAATATTGCTCTGTTTCTCGGTGCGGTAGATTTTTTACTTTATCATAATCAATCAGAACCTCATGTACTTTATTGACCCAAATAATATTTTTATTCAGCTTAAATAAACGCATTTGCAGGTCAGGATAGTTGATTCGGTTCTTATCATCGATTTTCCAATTCCATTCTTTTATATATTCCTCCGATATACCATTCACGATATTTACACGAGGAATACGAAAACAATCGCAATTATTGTGTATATAAAGGAACTCTTTAATCTTTGTCAGTAAACTGATATTGGGTATTTCATCTGCATCTATCTGAAATAAATAATCTCCACTAGATTCTGTTATAAGATTATTTTTAAAACGAGAAAAATCACTATTTAAAGGAAAAGAGATATGTTTAATATATTCATTTCGAGATGCAAAATCGGAAATTATATCTAGAACTGGTTCTGTAACATTAGCTTTATCTGAGAGAATAATGATCTCATCATTTGAATCAATATTATCTGTTAGACATTTCAATAATTTTTTCAACTCATCAGACTCATTGCAGACTGTGATACCATACGATATTTTGATAGCATTCTTTTTTGAAGAACAATTGTATATAAATTTTCTGATGAGAGATTGAATCATAACAAATAATGTTTATTTATAATTATTGACAGAGATAATAAGCCCTTTTTTCTTTATCTGTTTTCCAGATAACATGAATATAATTTTTTTTAAGAAATTATTATATCTCTTATCAATAGTATTATATATGTATTTTATATATTTAAGCTGTCTGTCTACAAACAGACTCCCATCTATTTGTATCAATATATCATAATGCTTAATAGGAATAGCTGTATTCAAATGAGATATTCTTTCATTTAAATCAAATTTTGTATTGGGTTGTTCTTCTACAATATATTTAGTATAATCTGTATCCGTATATAGATGAGAACAACAAGGCTCTATTTCTCTCATCAAGGGAATTGAACCATTTCTTAATAAAATACCAATATTTAGAGTTCTTCTTTTATCTGAATAAGATGAAAATCCCCACTTACGTTGAAAATTGCGCTGAGATTTGCGTTCTATTAATTTAGTTTTTTCTATAATCTCTTCTGAAAATCGAGATGTTTTACTGACAAAGTGATAACATATTGCATCTAATGACGTAATAAATTTAAGATTAAGTTTTTCCAATCTAAGAAACATATCATCATCTTCAAAAAACATAGGATTAAATAGATTATCCAACCCATTAATGGATCTTAGTCTATTTGTTTTTAATGATATGAAAAATCTTAATTCAATGCCAGAGCTAATTTTATTATTGTCATTATTTTGAATTTGAAGAGATACTTTTTCTAATTCTTCCAAACGAATATTTTGAGTATCCGTTCCTAGATCATATAATATTTTACCTATTCTAAGGTCTGACGAAAATATAGGAGGTTCTATATATGAATAGCCGACAACAGTATTATTATTCAAATGTTTAAGTAAGTTCTCAAGAAAGTTAGATGTGAGTATCATATCATTGTGAAGAAGTACACAATATTCTTTAGTTGCTATATCTAAACACTTATTATAGGTATCTGCCAATGATTTTATTTCATCAAAATAATAATATTTTAGGTATTCATCCCTTAGTGAATCTAGCCATTCGTGTGTGCCATCTGTGCTACCATAACTAACAAATACAATTTCGGTAGTTGAGTATAACTTACGAGTAGTAGAATAAAACAACTGAGTGTATTCTAAATTATTTTTTAATCCGACTAATAGTGAAATATTCAAATAACCACTTTTATTTTCCATATCTAGACACATAATCAATTGCATTTTTGAACTTATCAATAATACCAGACCATTGATAATTCTTTTCTACATACGCTCTACCATTATTTGCGACTATTTTTTGTTCATCTTCCGATAAAGATAGGATCTTACTCAGAGATTCACAAAAATCATTTCTATCATAGAAAACAACTCCGGCTTTACTTACCTCTATATGCTTTTTAAGAACATCGCATTTACCGTTTGCAATGACAGGCTTACCTATTGTCATAGCCTCCAATGTTACCATCGACAAGCTTTCGTATTGTGACGGTATAATCAATCCTTTTGCATAGTTTAAGTAAGATAATTTTTCCTGTTCATCTATATAGCCTGTATAAATTATCTTATCGGATGATTTTGGTGAATTCATGTAATCCTTTCCAATCAGAACTAACTTTATATCCTTATTTTCAGTTTTATTGAAATATTCAAAATATTCAATTAAATTTTTACATCCTTTATTCACATCAATACGCCCAATATATACAAAATAGTCAGAATCAATAGGCGGTTTAATTTTTTTATCAAACTCAGGACTTTCAAAGCCAACACCTGCAATGTCAGATTTTATATTCATTGTTTCTTTATATGTACTTTCGACCAATTCTTTTTCAGAAGCTGTATTATACATTATAAATTGAGCAGATGAAAATAATTTCTTAAATCCGGAGAAATAGAATGGTGGTTCGTCATGAGCAGTCGGAATCAGAATACTTTTTTCTGCTACCTTCTGGAGGCCTACATATGTTGGGTAATATAAATACGTAAAGAAGATAAATGCCGAATATTTAGATTTATTATCAGCTAAATATTCAATCAATTGTTTACTCAAAGGTCCTTGCCTTATAATCCACTCTTCAAATAGTTGATCATGATTTTTCCTTAATTTATATTGCCATTTTTTGAAAAGAAGGTAAGGAAAATTGATAATATTAAATCGAGTTCTATCAAAATGATAGTTTCTATAGAAATAGCGAGATAACTTTTTAAATGCTTTAATATCTTTCTTTTCCGATGGAAAACGGATAACATTTATGCCGTTAATTATCTCACAACCATCTTGATAATAATTATCCCAAGATAAATAATCATTCGCACAACTTGTTAATACATCTACATTATAGATTTTTCCAAGGCGTTCTGCTAATAGTCGTGCATGTAATTCTGCACCACCATTGATATCTTCACTATATCGTTGTACTACGATTGCAATCTTATCCATTCGGTTAACTATCACTTGTTGCTGTTATATAAATCCTCATACACTTTCATCAAACTACGAGTACATGCTTCATCAGAGAAACGGGTTACATATTTATATCCCTCTCTTATCATTAACTCACGTAATTGGGGATCAGCCAATAATCGTTTTATCTCTTGAGCCAGATGTTTTTCGTCATATGGATTTACATATATAGAATTGGGGCCACCTGCTTCTTCTAAACATGATCCTATAGCGGCAATTACTGGTACTTTGGAATAAAGAGCTTCGATTATAGGAATCCCAAACCCTTCATATTTCGATGGATATATAAATACGTCAGATGATTGCAATATTGCCGGCAAATCATTTAAAGGAACATCATTTAAAATATGGACTCTATCTGACAGATTATTCTCAATCGCATATTTAATAACCTTTTCTGTATATTTACGCCTTTTTCCAATAGTAACAAAATGAACATCAGGAAGGTATTTTAATGCTTTAACTATTAGTAATATGTTCTTTCTATCCTCAATACTACCTATTGACAGAATAAATTTGGATGGGAGAGTATACTTTTTAATTGTAGCAAGCTTTGTCTCTACATCAACAATTTCTTTAAATATCGAAGAACATCCCTGATATACAACTTCAATCTTATTTGGGTCAGTATTATAAAATTCTATAATATCCCTTTTTGTACATTCACTTACTGCTACGATCTTATCCGCTACCTTGCATGCATAACAAGCTTTCGCATTGTATATCTTTCTATCTACTAATGGATAAAATTCAGGATATCGCAAAAATATGAGATCATGAATTGTGACAATAGACTTTGCCGATATTTGATCAATACCTATTGGTAGTTCATTACTTAAACCATGGTATATATCTATTTTTTCATTTTGAATATCTTTTGTTATCCCCATGGTACGCCAAAAAGGTTTTGACGTTTGCTTGACAAAAATATCTATATTTTTACTTTTAATAATTTCATTATCTAGCTTATCGGTAACTTTTCTTGGTGAAAATAATTCGTAAGTGTTTTCCGGAAAGTAACGAACCATATTGTTGATAATGAAACGACTATAGTTTCCAAGTCCTGTGAAATTTTGTGTAGCTCTTTTTGCGTCAAATCCAATTTTCATAATTTAAATATAAATTACGTATGTAATTCTTAACCAATATAGGGTGATTCATTTGGATGTTTTCTTTGAAAATATTTCCAAAAACGAGCCCTGTAATAGAAGGTTTTATCTAAGCATTCCTTTTCATCAAAGTTCCGTGCTTTAGCATATTCTTTAACAAATAAAGTGATCATCGCATCACTCCCCCAAAGACGCCTGAAATTAAAACAAGCCGTATCAAGATCAATAGGATTGTCAAAAGTCATTCGATTTAAGTCAACTAAATAGAAGATATAATTACTTCCATCTTTTTTGTATAAAATATTACCGGGAGAATAATCTAAATGTAATACTTCTTTTTCATGGATAGAAGCGGTAAACTGAGCAAATTGAACAATTAAGTTTCTTTTTTCTTCAATATTGCCTCTTTTTAACTCTTGCAATAAACCATCAAATTTTTCATTTACAGATAGATATGCACTCCCTTTTAGATTAAAAAAGTTTCGGTGTTCAATATAAGCTATTGGACTAGGAGTTTTAATACCAAGACTTTGTAATCGTTTTGCATACAAATAAGATCTTTTAGCTTTCGATTTTCTAAATGTAGCATATACAAATTGATTTATAATATGCGGTTTTTTAAAGGACTTTACATTTATAGAAATTCCATTGGCTTCAAAAACTTTTATTGTATTACGTCCATTATAAACTATCTCACCTTCATTATTAAAAATATTAGGGAGATTCTCAATAAAAGCTCCTAGCTTGTCTTGATAATGGCTATCTATAACTATATGAAGTTCCATAGCATATTAAAATTCAGATGTAAAATGAAATTTTATATTTTTGAAATCTTGTTGAGCCATTGTCAAAACATAATTAGAATCAGCAAGAAATACATCCCGATTCTCTTTGTCTTTAGCCATATATTGTCCTTTCCTTCTTTTGAAATCTTCAAGTTCAGAACTATCATCGCTCTCTATCCAGCATGCTTTATATAGATTGATCGGTTCCCATTTACATTGAGCTCCATATTCATGCAAAAGGCGGTATTGGATAACCTCAAATTGTAGCTGCCCCACAGTTCCAATAATCTTTCGTCCATTAAACTGATTAGTAAACAATTGAGCAACACCTTCATCCATGAGTTGATCAATGCCTTTCTGTAATTGTTTAGCCTTCATAGGATCGGCATTTTCAATGTACTTAAACATTTCAGGAGAGAAACTAGGCAATCCTTTAAAATGCAAATTTTCACCACTCGTCAATGTATCACCTATCTTAAAATTTCCGGTATCAGGCAAGCCTATGATATCGCCTGCATATGCTTCATCAACAGTTTCTTTTTTCTGAGCCATAAATGCTGTAGGAGAAGAAAACTTTATTTGCCGATCCAACCGGATGTGTTTATAATTAACATTACGTTCAAACTTTCCAGAACAAATTTTGACAAATGCAATACATGATCTATGGTTAGGATCCATATTAGCATGTATCTTGAATATAAACCCTGTAAAATTATTTTCTTCAGGTTTTACAAGTCTTTCTACCGCTTCTACAGGACGAGGGGAAGGTGCTATTTTAACAAAGCAATTTAATAGTTCTTTTACCCCAAAATTATTCAAGGCAGAACCAAAAAATACGGGAGCAACCTCTCCTCGGTTATAAGCATCCAAATCTAGTTCGGAATATACACCATTTATTAATTCAATATCCTCTCGCAATTTGTCAGCTAATTGTTCACCGATATGGGTTTCTAATTGTGAATTATGTATATCATTAAATGCAATCGATTCTGTTACAGTCTGCTTGCTTGGAGTATATAAATCTAATTTTTTTTCATAAATATTATAAACACCCTTAAATCGTTGTCCACTATCAATAGGCCAACTAAGAGGACGAACTTTAATTTTGAGTTCTTCTTCCAACTCGTCCAGTAATTCGAATGGATCTTTACCTTCTCTATCCATCTTATTGATGAATATCATAACCGGTGTTTTTCGCATTCGGCACACTTCCATCAACTTACGAGTTTGTGCTTCTACACCTTTGGCCGAATCTACTGCTATGATAACACTATCTACAGCAGTTAGAGTTCTATATGTATCTTCAGCAAAATCCTGGTGACCGGGAGTATCAAGAATATTAATTTTATAACCATCATATTCAAATCCCATTACGGATGTAGCAACAGAAATACCACGTTGCTTTTCTATCTCCATCCAGTCGGAAGTTGCTGTTTTTTTTATTTTATTAGATTTAACTGCACCGGCAACATGGATTGCTCCTCCAAACAATAATAGTTTTTCAGTAAGGGTTGTTTTACCAGCATCCGGATGGCTTATAATCGCAAATGTGCGTCTCTTATGTATTTCTTTCTCTAATTCAGTCATTATTATATTTCTTGAATATGCAAAAATAATAAAAAAAAGGATAAGTAGATTCGACCAGGCTTAAAGCAATCTATATACTTAAAACTAATCCTATAGTTTAACATATATATACAACAATAGGCTATATATCTATATATAGCCTATTATCAAAATTCATATAATGTTCTAAATGTTTTACTTTTTTTACCCGATTCCTAATCTGCAATAAATCTAAATTCTGGTGTTATTTGATATTTTACAACAGATGTGTCAGACTTATCATTATCTTCCATATCATTATCATCATATGTGAAATTGACTGTCTGTACGATAACCTCGCCTGCCTTTATTTGAGAAGATACCTGACTATAATATTCGACCATATCCTCATAAGCTACAAGCAAATTATCCTGCAAATGTCCATCTTTATCATAACTCAATAAAAACTCTGAAATTTCACCTCCGGTAATCACCTGTATGGTAATTATTTGTCCACTATCATTCGCTAATAGTACCCGCCCCATAGAAATATAGGTTGTATCATAGTCACGTAAACCCTCTATTTTGTCTAACTGCAACCTTCTATATTCTGCCATCGTTAGACGAGGTAGCGACATATAGTCAATACTATCTGCAATTGCACTAAGTGCGGTTTCATTCAATTCAACATGCAGCTTGTCTAATTGAGCCATACTATCTTCTTTCTTGCTTTGACATGCAATAAGGCCGACAGTTAGAATAATACTGAAAAAACTAATTGTTTTCATTCTGATGAGTCCTCGAAACTCGGATTCTAAATAAATTTATACTTTCTAAATTAACCAATTAAGATAACAACTCTTTGACACAAATGTTTAAACTATCTTCCCATTTTGGAATAGAAATACCAAAAGTTGTTTTTATTTTTGTTTTATCTAAAACGCTATATTGTGGACGAGCAGCCTTTGTCGGATATTGATCTGTTGTGATAGGATTCACCTGACAGGTTGTTATTCCAGCTTCTCGATGTATTGCAAGTGTAAAATCGTACCAAGTTGTGACCCCTTCATCCGAATAATGGTAAATACCGGCTTTTACTCCGTTCGCATTACTATATTCAAGTATTTTCACAATAGCTTCAGCTAAGTCTGCCGCATTAGTTGGAGTTCCGGTCTGGTCGGCAACAACATTAAGTGTATCACGCTCTTGCCCTAATTTAATCATTGTTTTTACAAAATTATTACCGAAGGATGAATACAACCATGCTGTACGAATAATAATAGAGTCGGGGCAAACCTTCAATAATTCAGCTTCACCTTCTTGCTTAGATTTTCCATAAACAGATTTAGGTGATACAGGATCAGTTTCGACATATGGGCGTGAGTTTGTTCCATCAAAAACATAATCAGTAGATATATGAATCACCTTAGCACCGTATTTTGATGCCACATTACCTAAATTTACTACTGCATCACGATTTATTTTGTAACATAATTCAGCATCATCTTCAGCCTTATCAACAGCTGTATATGCAGCACAATTTACAATATATCTGATATGATATTCTTGCACAAATTTATCAATGGCATGGATGTCTGTAATATCCAACGTATCAGCATCCGTAAAATAGAAACGAAAATTGTCATTGCGGTCTGTTTTACGTTTCATTTCATTTCCTAACTGGCCATATGCTCCGGTTATTAGCACATTATTTTGCAATAATGTTGTCATAAAAAGATTTTTTGCGGTTTTATCTTCATTATCTACCTGCTTGCTTCCTGTTAAAAATGCCATACCATTAAAGATTACATTATGATTATAACAAAAATAGGTTACGAGTTGCGAAAATGCACACTATTCGTAACCTATCTTTACTTTTTCTGATTAATTATTGTTTGCCACTAGTGACTACATCTTTAGCTATTTTCTTAATTAGCCCTTGCAATACAGCACCCGGACCTAACTCTACAAAGTCTGTTGCCCCATCTGCAACCATATGTTCTACAGACTGAGTCCATTTAACAGGAGCCGTTAGTTGTGCAATCAAATTTGTTTTGATAGTAGTAGGATCGGTTTCTCCTACAGTCGTTACATTTTGATATACAGGGCATATTGGTTTTGCAAATTCGGTAGAATTTATAGCCTCTGACAATTCTATCTTAGCAGGTTCCATTAGCGGAGAATGGAATGCACCACCTACCTTTAGCTTCAAAGCACGCTTTGCACCTGCAGCCAATAATAGTTCACAAGCTTTGTCAATTCCTGCATCAGAGCCTGATATTACAATTTGTCCCGGACAGTTATAATTAGCAGGAACCACTACCTCGTCTGTAATAGAAGAGCATATTTCTTCCACTTTATCATCAGCAAGACCTAATACAGCTGCCATCGTGGAAGGATTCATTTCACATGCTTTTTGCATTGCTAATGCACGTTTATATACTAACTTCAAACCATCTTCGAACGATAGTGAATTAGCTGCTACAAGTGCAGAGAACTCTCCCAATGAGTGTCCTGCTACCATTTCCGGTTTGAATTCCGCCCCCATCGTTTTAGCCAAAATTACAGAGTGAAGAAATATAGCAGGTTGTGTTACTTTGGTTTGGCGAAGATCTTCATCTGTTCCTGCAAACATTAAATCTGTAATGCGGAAACCTAAGATCTCGTTAGCTTTTTCGAACATTTCTTTTGCCACAGGGGATGTTTCGTACAAATCTTTACCCATTCCTACAAATTGTGCCCCTTGTCCTGGAAATACAAATGCTTTCATCAATAAATATTTTAATTGTTAATTATAAACAGTTAATTTTCAGCCTGCAAAATTAGTAAAAAAATGTAAATAGGTTAGTATATTTTCAAATTCATTCTCTTTTTTACTTTCAATAGCCCTTCAGTGCTCTTTACCAAAGATTTATTTTATAAATCCTCAATACATATATATTATTGTATAAAAATCAGAAATCAGAATCTTTATACCTATAAAATATAATTTAAAATAGTTATCTTTGCAGCAATTTTTTTAGAAATTACGTGAAATCTATATAGACAGATGGCTAAAAAGTTTACAGAATACGATCGTTTTAATTTGTCTGATGTAAATAAAGAGATATTAGACAAATGGGATAAAGAAAATGTTTTCCAGCAAAGTTTGGATATAAGAAAAGATGCCCCATCATTTGTGTTTTACGAAGGTCCTCCTTCTGCAAACGGTATGCCGGGTATCCACCATGTAATGGCTCGTTCCATTAAAGATATTTTCTGCCGTTATAAAACGATGAAAGGTTTTTTAGTAAATCGTAAAGCCGGATGGGATACTCACGGACTACCGGTAGAACTTAGTGTTGAAAAATCACTAGGCATCACAAAAGAAGATATTGGAAAGAAAATATCTGTAGATGAATACAATGCCGCTTGTAGAAAAGAGGTGATGAAATATACCAAAGAATGGGAAGATCTGACTCGTAAAATGGGGTATTGGGTTGACATGAAAGACCCTTATATCACATATGATAGTCGATATATTGAAACACTTTGGTTCTTACTTAAAGAATTATATAATAAAGGTTTTTTATATAAAGGTTATACCATTCAGCCTTACTCTCCGGCAGCAGGAACAGGGCTCAGTTCGCACGAATTGAATCAGCCGGGATGTTATCGCGATGTAAAAGATACAACGTGTGTTGCTCAATTTAAAATAAAGAATCCGAAGAAGGAGATGTCACAATTTGGAGATGCTTATTTCCTTGCATGGACAACTACTCCTTGGACATTACCTTCCAATACAGCTCTTTGTGTTGGTCCTAATATAGAGTATGTTGCAGTACAAACATACAATCCATATACGGGACAAAAAATGACAGTAACAGCAGCAAAACTGTTGGTACAGAGTCTATTTAACCCAAAAGCTGCAGAATTATCACTTGAAGACTACAAACAAGGAGATAAATTAATCCCTTATAAAATAGTAGGAGAGTGGAAAGGTAGCGACTTGGCAGGAATGCAATATGAACAATTAATACCATGGATGAATCCGGGGGAAGGAGCATTTAAGGTTATTACAGGTGATTTTGTTACTACTGAAGATGGTACAGGTATTGTACATATAGCTCCTACATTTGGTGCAGATGATGCTAAAGTAGCCAAAACTAATGGAGTTCCGGGTATGATGTTGACTGACAAGGATGGTAATCTACGTCCGATGGTCGACCTGACTGGTAAATACTTTAAGTTGGAAGATTTGGATGTTGATTTTGTCAAGAAAAATGTAAATGTTGATCTATATAAAGAATATGCTGGTCGTTATGTGAAAAACGACTATGATAATACTCTAACTGAAAATGATACGACCCTTGACATCGATATTTGTGTGATGTTAAAACAGAACAATCAAGCTTTTCGTATCGAAAAACATGTGCATAACTATCCTCACTGTTGGCGTACTGACAAACCAGTACTATATTATCCATTAGACAGCTGGTTTATAAGAACTACAGCTTGTCGTGAGCGCCTTATAGAACTGAATGAAACAATCAACTGGAAACCTCAGTCGACAGGTACAGGGCGTTTTGGCAAATGGCTCGAAAACTTACAAGATTGGAACTTGAGCCGTAGCCGTTATTGGGGAACTCCGTTGCCTATCTGGCGAACAGAAGACGGCAAAGAGGAAAAATGTATAGGTTCGGTCAAAGAATTATATGCAGAAATGCAAAAAGCAGTAAATGCTGGGCTGATGACAGAGATACCTTGGAAAGATTTTGAGATAGGTAATCTAGATAAGGCCAATTATGAAAAGGTAGATTTACACCGTCCTTATGTAGATGATATAATCTTAATTTCTGATTCGGGCAAACCAATGAAACGTGAGACAGACCTCATAGATGTTTGGTTCGATTCGGGTGCTATGCCTTTTGCTCAGGTATTTTACCCTAACATAAGCGAGGAGGAATTCAGAAAAGTATATCCAGCTGATTTTATAGCAGAGGGAGTAGATCAGACACGTGGTTGGTTCTTCACATTGCATGCTATTTCTACAATGTTCAAAGATAGTATTGCTTTCAAGAATGTAATATCTAACGGTTTGGTTCTAGATAAAAACGGCAATAAAATGTCTAAGCGATTAGGCAATGCAGTTGACCCATTTTCGACCATTGATAAATATGGTTCGGATCCGTTGCGTTGGTATATGATAACAAACGCATCTCCTTGGGATAATCTAAAGTTCGATTTGGAGGGTGTAGAAGAAGTACGTCGCAAATTTTTCGGTACATTATATAATACCTATTCATTTTTCGCTTTGTATGCCAATGTCGATAATTTCTCGTTTGCGGAGGCTTTAGTTCCCGTCAAAGAAAGACCGGAAATTGACCGATGGATTATATCATTGTTAAATTCGTTAGTGAAAGATGTCGATGAGTATTATGAAGCATACGAGCCAACAAAAGCAGGGCGGGCTATCTCTGATTTTGTAAATGATAATTTGAGTAACTGGTATGTTCGTCTAAATAGGAAACGTTTCTGGGGAGGTGAGATGACAAAAGATAAATTATCTGCTTATCAGACTTTATATACCTGTATTGAAACCATTGCCAAATTAATGGCTCCGATATCGCCATTCTACGCTGATAAACTATTTAGTGATCTGATATCAGTGACAGATCGAGAAAAAGTTTCGTCTGTTCATTTATCAGACTTTCCTACTTACGATAGTTCTGTTGTCGACAAAAGCCTTGAAGAACGTATGCAAATAGCACAAGATGTTTCATCTATTGTATTGGCTCTTCGTCGCAAAGTAAATATAAAAGTACGTCAGCCTTTGAACCAAATCATGATACCGATTGTTGATAGCAAGCAAGAAACTGATATAGAAGCAATCCGTGATTTGATTCTCAATGAAGTCAATGTCAAAGATCTTAAATATGTGGATAGTGGTGCCGGTATATTGGTGAAAAGGGTGAAACCTGATTTTAAGAAATTAGGGCCACGCTATGGAAAGATCATGAAGCAGTTGGCTGCTGCCGTTCAACAAATGAAACAAGAAGACATTGTATCGTTTGAAAAAAATGGAAACTTCACATTTAACATAGAAGGACAACAAGCGACTATTGAATTGAATGATGTAGAAGTAATATCTGAAGACATCCCGGGATGGCTGGTTGCTAATGAAGGTCGACTTACTGTAGCATTAGATGTGACTATCACAGAAGATCTGAGAAAAGAAGGTATTGCCAGAGAGTTAGTCAATCGTATACAGAATATTCGTAAATCAAGCGGGTTTGATATAACAGACCGTATAAGCGTAAAAATATCTAAAGAGGATCAGATAAAAGATGCAATTTTAGAATATAATGACTATATTGCATCGCAGGTTTTAGCTGATTTGATCGAGCTTTCAGATGATGTTGAAGGTCAAGATATTGACATGGATGACTTTGTTTTGAAAGTTTCGATAGAGAAAAATTAACGAAGACAAAATTATATAAAAACAGGATTGTTAAACTTTAAAAAAGTGAAGTTATGGCAGAAAGAACTAGATACTCCGACGAAGAATTAATCGAGTTCAGAGATATAATTCTTGAAAAATTGACGAAAGCAAAGGTTGAGTATGAACAATTGCGTGCTGCGATAACCAATGCCGATGGGAATGATGTAACAGATACATCTCCAACATTTAAAGTGTTGGAAGAAGGTGCTTCTACATTATCAAAAGAAGAGGCTGGTCGTTTGGCTCAACGTCAGATGAAATTTATTCAGAATCTTCAATCAGCATTGATTCGTATCGAGAATAAAACATATGGTATATGCCGTGAAACAGGGAAACTGATCCCGAAAGAACGTTTGCGTGCTGTACCTCATGCGACTTTAAGTATTGAAGCCAAAAATAGTGGCGTAAAGTAAAACGTATAATTAAAACTAACAGAATAAGATTGTAAGTGAAACAGAAACTTTTGTTTCACTTGCAATTTTAGATGTATAAAGAAGATTGCTCAAAATCGATGAATAATAAAAATAAGGGATTATTAGCTATTGTAGTAATACTATTAGTTATAATAATTGATCAGGCTTCCAAAATATGGGTTAAAACCCATATGTCACTCTATGAATCTATTGAAATTGCGAATTGGTTCAAAATTTATTTTGTAGAAAATAATGGAATGGCTTTTGGAATGGAGGTTGGAGGTAAACTCTTTTTATCCTTATTCCGCATTATTGCGATTGGGTTTATAGGCTACTATCTTTATACTCTAATCAAAAATAAATATTCAAAAGGATATATTGCTTGTATAGCCCTTATTTGGGCTGGCGCTTTTGGTAATATAATTGATTGTGTATTTTATGGTGAAATATTCTCTGCCAGTTACCAAGGCCATGTAGCTTCATGGGTATCATTAGGTGACGGATATTCGAGTTGGTTACATGGGAAAGTTGTTGATATGCTTTATTTCCCATTAATAGAAGGAACATTTCCCCTCTGGTTTCCAAAATGGGGTGGTGAAAATTTTGTTTTTTTCAGCCCAATATTTAATGTTGCCGATTCTGCTATAACAGTTGGTATATTTGTCCTTTTATTATTTTATCGTAAAACGCTAAGCCAATCTTTAGAGAAAAGTAAAAATTAAAAAGTGTGATACAACGTTTCTCTTTTATATTTTGTGTTTTTGCTTATATTATTACTGCTTCATCTTGTAGTAGCAAGCCCAGTATTGTGTTATCGAAGAATGAAATGATCGATGTAATGTCTGACATTAATCTTGCACATGCAATTTATAATTCAGAACCATCATTTAGAAGCAACGACGCACAAAAGAAGGCTTTGATAGCAAGTATTCTTGACAAGCATAATATTACACAAGCTGAATTAGACTCTTCTATTTTATGGTATGCTGACAATATAAAAATATATATTGAAATAAACGACTCTATAAGTGCCCGTTTAAGGAGGCAGGGGCAAGCTCTACAAACTGAACGAGATATTGCGATGAGAGGAAGTAATACCCAGTATGATGTTTTACCTCATTTTTTCTATTTGAATGATGTAGCTCCCACATTGTCTTTTACTCTAGATTCTATAAAAATAAAAACAGTCAATTTATCTTCTTTCAATTTTCATTTCTCTGTTACCGGATTATCAATTCTGCAACAAGTTAATGCCGGAATCTATTACACATACAAAGATACATTGGTTAAAGAAATTATACCTATAACTGACAATAAGCAATATAATTTTCATAAGCCAAATCTGCCGGATAGTCTGTTGATAAATATTTCCGGATATATACATCTTAAACATAATCAAAATACAGAATTGCCGTTCATTATTATACACGATATCCAATATTTAGATTCTGTATCTTACAGACCGGATCTCCTTGAAAATAAACAGGAGGACTCTGCAGAATCAGAACCTAAGGGTGAAAGCCTTTTACGTTCCAGAGGACAACCTGTAGATGATACTAAATAAAAAGAAATGAAAAGATATTATTCTCATTATACATTTATATACCCGGACATTTATTTGAAAGGTTGTATTGTTGAGATTAATGAGGTGGGAGAGATCGTCACCTTTTTTCGTTTTGACAGAGAAGTTGAAAAAACTGAATTTCATTCAGGTTTATTGGTATTTTTACCATTTAATATGTCAATTTCTAGTATTTTGGAAGATTTAAAAAAGACCTTACATGAAGAAAAATGGGGTACACAATGCCATGATTGGAAAATGGTTCAGTATAATATATATAATGAAGCTGGTAATTGTTTAATGTGAGAATTTAATTATGAAAATTGTATTAGATTGTGAGCGAATGAAATATCCTAATACAGGATTATATACTTTTTGTGATAGACTATCTCTAGCTATGTTGGACACTATTTCACCGGATGATCACTTATCATTATATATTTATGCTAAAACAGGCCATTTCTTAAAAGATAAAGTTCATTATATCGAACGGAATTTAATCCATAAATTTCTACCTGTCTGCTCTAAAGATACAGATATTTGGCATACTACATATCAACTATCCAAATATTATGGAGGGAGTAAGCATACTAAAAATATATTAACAGTTCATGATCTGAATTTTTTATATGAAAAGGATGATCTTTCAAAGATGTCAAAATATATAAAGAAGCATCAAGAAAGAATTGATAGGTCTGATCACATTGTTGCAATTTCAGAATTTACAAAAAAAGACATACTTGAAAATCTAGATATAAAAGGAAAACCAATTAGTGTAATTCATAATGGATGTGATGTTATTGAATATCCTGGATTTGAATCACCTCTGTATAAACCATCTGCTCCTTATATATTTTCAATAGGGACAATTATCCCCAAAAAGAATTTTCATGTATTGCCTGCAATTTTGGTCGGTAATGACTATGAACTTATTATAGCTGGAATTGTAAGTGACTATACTGAAAAAATAAAGGAAGAAGCCAAGCGTCATGGTGTAGAAAATCGTTTGAAAATAGTTGGACCTATTTCTGACGAAGACAAATATTGGTATTTGAAAAATTGTAAAGCTTTTGCTTTTCCATCATTAGCCGAAGGATTTGGTTTTCCTGCTATAGAAGCGATGCATTTTGGTAAACCTGTATTTTTATCAACACGTACCTCTCTTCCTGAAGTAGGGGGGAAGCATGCTTACTATTTCGAAAACTTTGATCCAAATTATATGCAGAACGTTTTCCAAGATGGCATGACCGATTATCAAAATAATAAGGGAAAAAAGGATTTGATAATAAAACATGCAGATCAATTTAGTTGGGAAAAGTGTGCTAATAAATATTATGAAGTTTATAAAGATATAATATTGTAAGATTATATTATGAAGAAAATAATATTTAAGAGCATTAGTACAATTGATTAATGTTTCAATCCTCTTTACAGCATTCACAACCCTCATGCTTTTCAAGAACTCTATGTGGAAACTCTCCATGACCCACCATCTCAATAGGGCAAGAGCTATATGTTTGTTCTAACCAATCAGTTGTAATATTAGCACCTGAATGATAATGTAAACCTTCATTTACACATGCTATATTCTTTACCATAGACACAACTGTACCCACATCGTGCGAAACTAGAATAATCGCTGTTTCTTTATTGATTTCTTCAAGCAATTTATAAAAATTAGTTTCAAACCGTTTATCTACATAAGAGTTAGGTTCGTCTAAAATCAGTAAAGAGGGCTTATCTACAATTGCCCGCCCTAACAAAGTTCGCTGTAACTGACCGCCTGATAATTCACCGATAGCTTTATGCAGAAAATCTTGTAATCCCATTTTTTGTGCAATCACAATTCCTTGTTCTTTCTGCTGTGCAGTATAAGATGTGAAAAATTTCTTATCCATAGTCAGTCCTGATAATATTACATCATAGACTGATATCGGAAATCTTTTATCTATTTGGTTTATTTGAGGCAAATACCCAATATTTAACCTTGTGGTACGTATATTATCTTTATAGAAAAGAACCTCTCCTGAGATTGGTTTAATTAGCCCTAACAATGTTTTTAATAGGGTTGTTTTACCTCCTCCATTAGGTCCTATAATACCTAAAAAATCATCTTGAAAAACATCCAAATTCACATTTTTCAAAACATTTGGATTATTGTTATAACCAACTGATAAGTTTTTAATTTCTAATATCTTATTCATTTTCTTGGGCTATAGCTCTTGCTATTTTTATCATTTCTTCGCTCCAGTAGTAAGATAACAGATTGATTGGAATAGCCTTGCCTCCAATAGCATTGGCTACTGTTTCTGCATTTTTTGTATCAAATTCTTGCTGGATAAAAACAGTTTTTATACCTTCTTTTTTTGCCTTATCAATAAGTTCTTTTAATTGGGATGGTGATGGATTTTTACCTTCAGATTCTATAGAAAGTTGGGTTAACCCATATTCTTCAGCAAAATAACTGAGAGCTGGATGATAAATAATAAAAGATTTACTTGGAGCTTTTTCAATATATGATTTAATAATACTATCTGTTTTATTAAATTCACTAATCAGCTCATTATAATTAGCTGTATAAAAGTCAGTATTTGAACTATCTTTTTCAATAACAGCTTTATACATATTATCTGCCATTTTTTTTGCCGTAGCAGGTGAGCTCCATATATGAGGATCTCCAAGTGCATGTCCATGATGACTATGGTCGTGACCATGATCAGAGCAGGAATGGTCTTCTATGACTGTAATACCTTCTGAACAGTCAATAAGCTCCATCTCCTTATTATTTTGACTAATCTTATCTACCAAAGTATTTTCTATACCTAAATAGCCAACTTTAAAATAAATACTGCTTTTATCCAATATCATCATTTGTGATGGGGTGATATCAAAACTTTCGGGATTAGACCCTGCAGGGACAACACAGTTTACCGTAAACTTATCCTTAACAATTCGTTCCAAAAAATACTTTTGTGGATCTATTGTGACAGATAATGTATCTGGTTTATCTGCTCGTGGAGGTTTGCACCCAACAAATATGATAAATATTATAAGCGTTAAATTTATTAGTCTATTCATTTTCATTTATTCAAATATGACCTTTTGTAAGATCATAAATTTTACGAATTCTTCCAAGTTCTTTTTCAAAATCAATTTCAAGATCATTTAGCATACCATTATGTAGGTCATATATCCAACCAGCAACACGAGGATATCCCTTTTTGTAATAAGCCCGTTGCACTTCGGCTGTTTTTATTACATTCAGACATTGCTCGTATGTATTTATCTCGACTAAACGTCTATATCTTAATTCATCATTTTTTATAGCATCTAATTCATCTTGATGCAACCGATACACATCACGAATACATCGTAGCCATGGATTTAATATACCATAATCAAGATGTTCCATTGCTGCCTTTATGCCCCCACAGTTATAATGCCCACATACAATTATATATTTTACTTTTAAGTATTCTACTGCGTAATTAATAACAGATAATGCATTCAAATCTGTATTAATTACCATATTGGCAATATTTCGGTGGACAAATACCTGCCCAGGTTGAAGTCCCATTATTTCATTGGCATGCACCCGGCTATCAGAACAACCAATGTATAAATAATCAGGATTCTGATTATTCTCTAAATGCTTAAAAAAATCAGGATCAGCATTAGTCCGTTCTTCAACCCATTTTTTGTTGGCAATAAAAATATCTTTATAAAAATCTTTATCAATCATTCTGCTTGTTTAAGTTGGTTTAATATAGAAATAACCTGTCCTATCAAAGATTCAGTACCATCATTAACAATGACGAAATCAGAAAGTTTAATTTTTTTTTCATCCGACATTTGATTATTAATCCTCTCCAATACTTTTTCCCGACTTATTCCATCCCGTTTCATAGTTCTTTCTATACGCATTTCAAGTGGCGTATAAACCATTATAACTTTATCTACAAACTTCTGGAAACCTGATTCGAATAATATCGCAGCTTCTTTTGCTACAATATTATATTTTTTATTATTTACTACCCAGTTCAGATAATCTTTCTCTACTTCCGGATGGATGATACTATTAACAAGTTCTAAGTTATTTTTATTTCCAAATATATACGAAGCTAGTAAAGATTTATTTAATACACCATTCGCATATATTGTGTCTCCAAAATTCTTAATAAGTTTCTCTCGTATAATAGGAGAGCTATTTGTCAGTTTTTTACTTTCCTTATCAGCAATATATACAGGAACTCCACAAAGCGAAAATATTTCAGAAATAGTTGATTTACCACTTCCGATGCCTCCTGTTATTCCAACTTGTATCATAATTATATATGTAACCGGTTTTTATTATTCTTGCTCTAATACAAATTCTACCTCCGAAGGAACTGGTGGTTTAGTACGTACATAGTCCGGACTTTCGGTTATACGTATAGATATCGAAGAAGAAACATCTTTAATCATTTTAATATCTTCATAATCGACCGTTACTTGAAAATCTTTATCATTGATATCATTGAATCTTTTTAATCCAACAAATATAGGTACTTTAACGCTGGATGGGAAGAATTTAACATTCATATTTTTGGGCAGATTGACACAAGTGATTGGTACATCTACCTCTTTTTGAGTAAATTCATCAACAGGAATAGATAATCCAATTTCATTAGGAACAAATTTTATTCCTTGTAAAGATTGGATCGGAACAGAAATTTTTCGAGATGAATTTACATTCGAGATAGTATCTGTTGTAGTATGAGCAAAAAAGAGTGTATCAAGAGAAGCTTTACTCCCATAAGCATATACAGAGTCAGGGCTTATACCAATATCCCCATCTATCATATAACCGGAAGCTAAACCAACATAACCATCATATATTACAGGTATTTTTTTCTGATGCAAAACAGCATAAGAATAAGATACCTGAGTCGGAAAGTGATTTATTATTTCAGATGATACAAAAAGCTTACTTCTTACAAACTGTTCAAATACACGTCCATCTATTTTTGCAACTCCAGTTTGAGATATTAAATCTCTCAGATTAATCACTAAAGAATCATTTCTTTTCAAGAAATAGTACTTAAATAAAGATGCTCCGTCATCTTTTATTCTTACACTAACAGATGATGGTAACGTCTGATCAAATACAATACTATCCGGAATGTTTGTATATTTTATAGGTATAACAAGAGTAGCTTCAAATTTCTGACGATAAACTTGCATCATCCAGAAAATTGAAGAAAGAAATACAAAAAAGAGAAAAGTCAAAATCTTTTTCCAAGGTGTTTTTTTGAAAAAAGTCTTGACTTTTGCTAATATTATATATGTAGTATTGCTCATAAGCTATACTATCAAAGTTTCTAAATCATTTGTTTTGTTGAGCTTCTTCAGGTGCTAAAAATACAGATGTTTTTTCAATTCTGATTTTTACCCCGTCTGCTATTTCGATAACAAAGTATGTATCACCAACTTCTTTCACTTTTCCGTGAACACCACCTGCAGTCAATACCTTATCTCCAGTTTTAATTGCTTTACGTGCTTCTTCAAGCGCCTTTTGTTTCTTTTGTTGTGGACGAATCATGAAAAAATACATAATGGCAAATAATAATACCATCATGACAATCATTTGTGTTCCTCCGCCTAAAAATCCTTGAGATTCTCCAGATTCTGCTGCGGCTTGCAGTAATAAACTTAATAAAGTCATAGTAATTTTAATATTGGTAATTAATACAGTATACTTTGAGTACTTTTTACAAAGATAAGTGAATATTTTGGAAAATACTTATAGAAAAAAGTACGATAGGTCTTATTAATTCTTAAATATACGTTTTTTTTCTTTTAATTCTTTAACAATAGCATCTAGAACTCCATTGATAAATGATGCACTCTTAGCTGTACTATAAGATTTTGCAATATCAATATATTCATTCAAAGTCACACTGATCGGAATAGAAGGAAAAGCTACAATCTCTGCTATAGCTATTTGCATAATAATCATATCCATCATGGCTATTCGTTCCGATTCCCAATTGGTCGTATATTTATCTATTATTTCTCGGTATTCTTTTGCATTTAGCATCGCCTCATGCAAAAGTTTCACAGCATATTCTCGGTCAGATTCATCTTTAAACATTGGTAATAAGCTTTGTGCGGCACCATTACCTTCTTCAAACCTTTTTATAGTTTTCAAAACAAAAGATTCTATTATTTCAACATCATCATTCCAGAATAAACTTTCATCTTCCAATATAGAGCAAAGTTCTTCATTTGCACATATCATTTGCTTGAATACTTTTCGCCAAAATTCACGATCCAAATCGTAACTTGAGTCGTTAGATGTACTATATTCTTTATATACGTCTGAAGCCAATATTTGATCTAAAAGAGCACGGATAAAGGCATCATGCTCAGACCAGTCAAAAGGTCTTTCCTGTAAATACTCATTCAACTGGATATTTACACGGAGTTGATTTGAAAATCTGTTTTCTAATAATCTTACATTGGGGCTAATATCTTCTTGAGTAGGTAGTAACTTTGCCCTACGTGCATCTACCCGTTGACTATATGCATCAGTCAAATCAACTATCAGTGATAGCAGATAAAAATATAAATCGTATGATTTTTGTAGGCTGAAAAGCAATTCTGTTTCTGCTTTTTTAAGATCTCGAGTTTCACTCTGATAAGCAGAGAACAATATTTGTACAACTCTAATACGGATAAGAACGCGATTAATCATTTCTATTCTTTATGATTCTATAATGAATAATTAGGATGCAAAAGTAACTATTTTTTTCAAAAAATTTCCCTTAGACAAACAAATATTGTAATTCCTTCCTATTATTAAAGGAAAGCCTATCTTTGTAGCAGAAAAAAGGAAATACTTCATAGGTTTTGTCTATAGGTATTCATTATTTTTGACTAAACATTTGACTAAAAACAGCTGTTTAATATTACAGATAAAAGAATGAAAAAAATAACGATTGCAATTGATGGTTTTTCCTCGTGTGGAAAGAGTACAATGGCTAAAGATTTAGCAAAACAGATAGGATATATTTATATAGATAGTGGTGCAATGTACAGGGCTGTTACTCTATATTGTTTATCCGAATCTCTTTTTGACAACGATTATTTGGACGAAGCTAAATTGCAAGAAAAGATAAATGATCTGAAAATAGAATTTAAATTAAATAGCCAACGAGGTACACCGGATACGTATTTGAATGGAAAAAACGTAGAGGCTGACATCAGAAGCATGGAAGTCTCGAATAAAGTAAGTATAGTGAGTGCAGTTGGCTTTGTACGCCATGCAATGGTTGCACTACAGCAAGAAATGGGCAAAGCTAAAGGTATTGTAATGGATGGCCGTGATATTGGTACTGTAGTTTTTCCTGATGCTGAATTAAAAATATTCGTAACGGCCGATCCTTTGATACGGGCACAACGGCGTTTAGATGAACTCCGTTCCAAAAATGATTTTAATACAACATTAGAAGATGTCTTAGAAAATATAAAAAAACGTGATTACTTAGATCAGACCCGTACAGAAAGCCCTTTAGTACAGGCTGATGACGCTATAATATTAGATAATTCTTATATGACCATTGATGAACAAATGCAATGGTTATTGGATAAATACAAACAAATTACAACAAATTAAATGAGCAATATAAAAATTGATGAAAAATCCGGTTTTTGCTTTGGTGTCGTAAATGCGATTAAAAAAGCTGAAGAGGAATTAGCAAAAGGTGGCACCTTATACTGCCTTGGAGATATAGTACATAACAATCTGGAGGTAGATCGATTGGCTAAATTAGGATTGAGAACTATAAATCATGATGAATTTGCTAACTTAAAGAATGTAAAAGTCCTATTGCGTGCACATGGTGAACCACCATCCACTTACGAAACTGCAAAACAGAATAATATTGAGATCATAGATGCTTCTTGTCCGGTTGTGCTTCGTTTACAGAAGAAAATAAAAGATAAATACAATAAAGAAATAGATAACGATACTCAAATTGTCATATATGGTAAAAATGGACATGCTGAAGTAAATGGACTACTCGGGCAAACTGACTCAAATGCTGTTGTCATAGAAAAGAAGGAAGATTTAGAAAAGCTGGACTTCTCAAAAAATATTTGTCTTTTCTCACAAACGACTAAACCTCTTGATGGTTTCCAAGAAATAATAGATATAATTGGAAGCCGCATGATAGGAGAAGCGCAATTTGAATTCTTTGATACTATTTGCCGTCAGGTTTCTAACCGAATACCTAACATAAAGGATTTTGCTACTCAACATGATATTATTTTCTTTGTTGCCGGCGAAAAAAGTTCTAATGGAAAGGTTTTATATGCAGAATGTAAAAAATACAATCCAAATTCTTTCTTCATAAGCAAACCATCTGAGATTGACCCTTCCATTATAAATAAATCAGCAACAATAGGAATTTGTGGAGCTACATCTACCCCGAAGTGGCAAATGGAAGCTGTAGAAGCAACAATTAACAATATAAGAGCCGGGATATAATTTCCGATTTTAACTCTCATATATAAATCAAACAAAAACAACCGTTTATTCAGATAGAATAAGCGGTTGTTTTTTAATTATTTTCCAATAAAATTACAATTGAAAATATATAAAAATAGAGGATTACGACATTGAAAATCTGCTTGCAGATTAAATTTTCATTTTAAAAGGATAAATAAACTAAAATGTAACATTTTGAGATATAAAATCATTTTTTAGAAGTATTTTATTCTTAAATTTGCATGTGTTTTTAAAGAAGAAGAATTAGTAAAACATTTATATATAAATTATGGCTAACATCAAGTGTATTGGAGTTTTAACATCTGGAGGTGATGCCCCGGGAATGAACGCTGCAATTAGAGCTGTTACTCGTGCTGCTATTTTTAATGGAATAGAAGTAAAAGGAATCATGCGAGGTTATAGAGGATTAATTTTTGATGAAATTATTCCTTTCAAAACTAATAGTGTAAGTAATATTATACAACAAGGTGGTACTATATTAAAAACTGCCCGTTGTCAAGAATTTACAACAACTGAAGGGCGTCAAGTTGCTTATGAAGCCATACAAAGAGAAGGTATTGATGCATTAGTTGTAATTGGAGGAGATGGCTCACTAACAGGAGCTCGTATTTTTGCTCAAGAATTTAACTTCCCGATTGTTGGGCTTCCGGGAACTATCGATAACGATTTATCCGGGACTGATTCTACTATTGGATACGATACCGCTTTGAATACAATAATGGAAGCTGTAGATAAAATCAGAGATACGGCAAGTTCTCATGAGCGATTATTCTTTATAGAAGTAATGGGACGCGAATGTGGTTTCTTAGCACTTAATGGAGCAATAGCTTCCGGAGCAGAAGCTGCTATCATCCCCGAAATGTCGTACCAACAAGACCAATTGGGAGATCTAATTTCAAGTGGATTTAGAAAAAGTAAAAATAGTAGCCTTGTGTTAGTAACAGAAGGAGATATTACCGGTGGTGCTATAGCAATGGCAGAGCGTGTAAAAAAAGAATATCCACAATATGATGTCCGTGTAACTATATTGGGTCACGTTCAACGAGGAGGTTCTCCAACAGCCAGCGACCGCATATTAGCTAGCCGTATGGGAGCAGCTGCTATTGATGCTCTAAAAGACGATCAACGTAATGTTATGATTGGAATTCAAAACGATAAAATAGTTTATGTTCCTTTTTCGAAAGCAATCAAGAAAAATAAACCTATCCAAGAAGACCTGCTTACAACATTAAAAACCCTCTCTATATAATAAATATCGAATTAAATTATATCTATAAAAAAGAATCCAAGGAATTATGGATTCTTTTTTTTATATTTACAAGTATATATTCCTTTATTTTATAATTTTGTGTCGCAAAATCAAGCATGATATATGGACAAAATAAAACAACATCTACTAGACGAACGCTACATGAGAATGGCTGCAATATGGGCAGAAAATTCGTATTGCAAACGCCGCAAAGTAGGGGCACTTATCGTAAAAGATAAAATGATAATATCAGACGGTTACAATGGCACCCCATCTGGGTTTGAAAATATCTGCGAAGATGAAAATAATGAAACTAAACCATATGTCCTACATGCCGAAGCTAATGCCATAAGCAAAGTTGCTTGCTCACACAATAGTAGTTTAGGAGCTACCATGTATGTAACAACATCTCCATGCATAGAATGTGCCAAATTGATTATTCAAGCAGGTATAATACGAGTTGTATTTAATCATAAATATAGAAGGACAGATGGCTGTGCCCTTTTAGAACGTGCTGGCATAGAAACGGTTTGTGTCGAAGTTGATGAGATTGATGATCTAAAAAAGAACGAAAACAAGAATGAAAAATAACAAAGTATACATTTGGTTACCTCTGGTTATAGGGTTAAGTATCGCAGTTGGTATCCTTATTGGGAATGTGTTTTCAAAATTTACACCTACACGAAGTTTTTTTGGTAGAGGAAACGATAAGCTAGAAACTATATTTGACTACATCAGTAAATCTTATGTAGATACTGTCAATATTGACGATTTAGTAGAAAGAGCTATTCCTACAATAATTTCAGGCTTAGATCCACACTCTGCATATATTTCAGCAGAAGATATGATGCTTACAGGAGATGATTTAGAGGGGCATTTCAGTGGTATAGGAGTGGAGTTTATGATACAAAGCGATACCGTAATCATTGTAAATGCAATTAGTGGAGGCGCTTCTGAAGCCGTAGGTATAATACCCGGAGATAAAATAGTAACAGTTAATGACAGTGTTTTTACAGGGAAATGGTTGACTAATGAGAAAGTATTTAGAAACCTAAGAGGGAAAAAAGACACTCAAGTCAAACTAGGTATCAAAAGAAATACAAGTCCTGAAATTTTAAATTTCACAGTAACACGTGCTGATGTTCCTGTTAAAAGTGTTGATGCAGCCTATAAGATTGAAGGAAATATAGGTTACATTAAAATTAGTAAATTCGGTAGTCAGACATATAATGAATTTATATCAGCTATAGCAAAATTAAAAAGTCAGGGTTGTGAATCATTCATTATTGATTTACAACAAAATACTGGTGGATATATGGGAGCTGCTATTATGATGATAAATGAATTTTTAGCAGGCAATGAATTGATTCTTTATACCGAAGGACGAGCTTATCCTCGAGAAGATGTTTATTCTGATAATTCAGGAACATGCAAATCCAATCAAATAGCAGTATTGATAGATGAAGGAAGTGCTTCTGCCAGCGAGATATTTGCAGGTGCAATACAAGATAACGATAGAGGCTTAATTGTAGGTCGCAGGTCGTTTGGTAAAGGGCTTGTGCAAAATCAGCAAGTATTCAAAGATGGTTCAGCAATTCGGTTAACAATAGCCCGCTACCATGTACCTTCCGGTAGATGTGTTCAAAAAGCTTATGAAAAAGGCAAAGGAGACGAATATAGTTTGGATCTAATGAATAGATTTAATCGTGGCGAATTCGACAACCGTGATAGTATTAAAGTCGATAATTTACCTCTATTTCATACACTAGCAGGCCGCCCTGTATATGGTAACGATGGTATACTTGCCGATGTTTTTGTTCCGCGTGATACGATCGGAGTCAATTCCTATTATCTCCGAATAGCAAATGCCGGACTACTACGAGAATATGCATTTGTCTATACAGAAGCTAATAGAACAACACTAAAGAACTTCAAAAAATGGGAGGATGCAGCTGCATATCTCAAAAAACAACCTTTAACTGACAATCTGGCTAGCTATGCAGATAGTAAAGGGATACGTCGTCGTCCATATCTTATTGAAGAGGCTAGACAATTATTGCAAACTCAAATGGAGGCTCTGATTATCAGGAATATATTTGGTGATGATGGTTTTTATCCAATTTGGCAGCGAGATGATTCGATGATAAAAAAAGCTACCGAATTATTAAAAGCAAATAAGGCAACACCTCAGGCCGTTGCAAAAGAACAATATAAAAAATAAATATTTTAAAGAACCGGATTCAATTTTGAATCCGGTTCTTTTTGTATTGTGGACAACAATTACAATTGATTTATCCAATAAAAACTATACTTTTGTATCTTATATAATAAGATGTTATGATATAATTTATCATACTGAAAAAATAAATAATGAATCCGATACAATTAAAGAAAAATAAATTACGTACTGATATTGCTAATCTGAAGAAAGAAAATACGACCAAAGATTTGATCTTTCGTTCTGAAGAAGTGCTATCTATCTTAGAAATAACAGGTGTTTTCCAAGAAGCAAAAACTATTCTGATCTATAATAGTTTGCCAGATGAAGTATCTACACTGGATTTTATAGACCGATGGTCTCAACTCAAAGATTTTTATTTGCCGGTTGTCACAGATAATGGTTTAGTATTCCGAAAACATTCTCCATCCGCATCTTTTCACCAATCAGCTTTAGGAATATATGAACCAGAAGGAAACGATTTTATTGATTTCAAAAAAGTTGATATTGTTATAGTTCCGGGTGTTGCTTTTGATCGGAAAATGAATAGATTAGGGCGTGGAAAAGGATATTATGATCGTTTCTTACCTAAAATATCAGCACCCAAGATTGGCATTTGTTTCGACTTTCAGTTATTAGATCAAATACCAATCGAACCAACAGACATAAAAATGGATTATATTATAGCTGAAAACGAATTAATCTGGTAAGCAAAATGAATTATGCAATAAATAAAAAATCCATATCTGCAATCAGAACAGAAGCTAATCATAGTTCAGAAATGACATCTCAGCTATTGTTTGGAGAATACTGTAAAGTAATCAGTAGTAATGGAGACTTCTACGAAATAGAAAATTGTTTAGATAAACATTCCGGATGGATCACTAAAGATTCGCTTTTTGAATTGAATGAGGAAGATATAAAAGCATTGAAAACGCAGCCGAATATCCGTATTTGCGAACCAATCGTAGATGTCTTTTGTTTAACAGATAAAACAATATATCGATTTCCGGCAGGAAGCCTTATATCTAATTTTGATCCTGACACGAGTAAATTCGAACTGGCAGGAAAAACATTCCAAATACATCCCAGTTTTATAAGCTATCTACCGCAAGGAAATCCTGAAGGAATAATACCCACAGCTTTATCTTTCCTGAATACACCATATTTAGCTGGAGGAAAAAATTTATTAGGTATGGACTGTTCCGGATTCGCTCAAACCGTCTATTCTATTAACGGTTACATTTTGCCACGTTTTTCCGCCCAACAAGCTGAAACTGGGAAAACAATAGATAACCTGACAGATGCAGAAGTAGGTGACTTGCTATTCTTCCGAAAAGAAGATACCCCAAGCCACACTGCAATATATATGGGAAACAATAAAATAATTCATGCCAGAGATATTGTCTGTATTGAAGATATTGATGATACTGGATTCAATCTATCTGGATCGAAATACAATAGATATCAGCTTTATAAAATAACAAGAGTCATATAAAGTATATCTGTCTGTGAATTCAAAAAAATAGTATCTTTGCAATCACTCAAGTTACACGAAATTATCAATTATACGAATTTATTTACATGTCTGTAATAATAAAAGAAATCAATGAGAATGATAAAGCTTTGAAAAAAGCTTTTGTCAAATTTCCGATTACCCTCTATAAAGATACTCCATATTATGTTCCTCCATTGGTGTTGGACGAATTGGAGACATTAAATACAAAGAAAAATCCGGCATTCGATTTTTGCGAAATGCAGCTCTTTCTTGCTTTTCGTGATAATAAAATTGTCGGGCGTATTGCGGCTATAATAAATAATAAAGCCAATGAAATATGGAATAACAAACAAGGTCGTTTCGGTTTTGTTGATTTTATAAATGATAATGAAGTTGTTGATGAACTATTCTCAGCAGCAGAGAAATGGGTTAGGTCAAAAGGAATGACAACTATTGTTGGTCCAATGGGATTTACTGACCTAGACCATGAAGGCTTGTTGATACATGGATACGATAAGATATCTACTTCTGCAACAACATACAGTTATCCATACTATAGAGATCAAATTGAAAGGCTTGGTTTTGAGAAAGAAGTTGATTGGAAAGAGTTTTATATACCAGTTCCAAGTGCTGTCCCAGAAAGACATCAGCGTATAGCTAATATGGTCGCTAAAAGATATGGGTTGAAAGTACTTAAATTCAAAAATCTGAAGCAAATAAAACCGTATGTTGATAAACTATTCAACCTACTGAACGAAGCATATAAGCCATTATTCGGATTTACACCTCTTACCAAGAAACAAATTGATTATTATGTAAATATGTATGTCCCTTTGTTACGTTGGGATGTCGTATCAATAATAATTAAAGAAGAAACAGACGAAGTTGTCGGTTTCGGTATTGGTGTACCAAGCTTATCCGAAGCACTTATCAAATCAAGAGGAAAACTCTTTCCTTTTGGATGGTATCGTCTACTAAGAGCTTTGAAAGGGAAGAAAAATAAAACGGTAGACCTTATGTTAATGGGTATTTCTCCTGAATATCAAGGGAAAGGTGTAAATGCCATTATATTTAATGAATTTATACCTTCGGCACACAAATGCGGTTTCCGTTTTGCTGAGAGTAATCCAGAATTAGAGATGAACAATAAAATAGTTTCACTTTGGGATGGATTTGATGCTGTAAATCATAAAACACGTAGAGCATATCTAAAACATCTTAGCTAATTTTTTGGGAAGTCAAGGACAAATGATACTTTCTTCGCCCAATATTTTTTTATATTTTTACGATGAATTTTGATAAAATAGAGTAGAGAGAAATTATGGAAGAAGAATATGAGAGCTTACATCCAACAGATGTAAATTACTCTGATGATGATATAAAAACCCTCGATTGGCAAGAGCATATTCGCCGACGCCCAGGAATGTATATTGGTAAATTGGGTGATGGCTTGTCAGCTGATGATGGTATATATGTTCTCCTCAAAGAGGTATTAGACAATTCAATAGATGAATATATGATGGGCTTCGGTAAAACTATTGAAGTGACCATCGAAAATGGCGAAGTACGGGTGCGAGACCACGGACGTGGAGTTCCATTAGGAAAAGTAAAAGATGTTTCATCAAAAATGAATACTGGGGCAAAGTACGATTCCAAAGCTTTCAAAAAATCAGTTGGATTGAATGGGGTAGGGATCAAAGCTGTGAATGCCTTATCCAGTTTTTTTCGTATCCAGAGTTTCAGAGACGGAGAAACTGTATCTGTAGAATATACTAAAGCCACAGTTGTTAAAGAAGACAAACTACAATCTACTTCAGAAGCAAACGGTACACTTATCGAATTTATTCCTGATAATTCAATATTTCTAAATTACTCGTTTAAAGATGACTATGTAGAAAGCTTATTGAAAAACTATGTCTTTCTAAATACCGGCTTAACAATTCTATTTAATGGGAAGAAGTTTTTCTCTAAGAACGGATTAGTAGACCTTCTTAACGAAAATATGACTTCAGAACCTCTATATCCGATCATACATCTTAATGATACTGATATTGAAGTTGTTATTACTCATAGCAATCAATATGGAGAGGAATATTACTCGTTTGTAAATGGACAGCATACAACACAAGGAGGAACACACCAATCAGCTTTTAGGGAAGCTCTGTCTCGTGTGATAAAAGAGTTTTACAATAAAAATTTTGACTATGCCGATATCCGAAATGGTATCGTTGCAGCAATCAGTATAAAAGTAGAAGAACCTGTCTTTGAATCGCAAACTAAAACAAAACTAGGTTCTAAGGATATGGGACCTAATGGTCCATCTGTCCAAAAATTTATCGGAGATTTTCTGAAAAAGGAACTAGATAATTATTTGCATAAGAACTCTGAAACTTCTGAAAATTTACTTCGAAAAATTCTCGAATCAGAAAAGGAACGTAAAGCAATTGCAGGAGTGACTAAATTAGCTCGCGAGCGTGCTAAGAAAGCCAATTTGCATAATAAAAAGCTGCGCGACTGCCGTATTCATTATACAGATAATAAAGGAGATAATCTGGATCAAACCAGTATTTTCATAACAGAGGGTGACTCTGCGAGTGGTTCTATCACTAAAAGCCGAAACCCTAATCTACAAGCAGTATTCAGCTTGAGAGGAAAGCCCCTTAATAGCTTTGGGTTGACAAAAAAAATTGTTTATGAAAATGAGGAGTTTAATCTTTTGCAGGCTGCACTCAATATAGAAGACGGGCTTGATGGGTTACGTTACAATAAGATAATAATAGCTACCGATGCCGATACGGACGGTATGCACATACGCCTTCTTTTATTAACTTTCTTTCTACAATTTTTTCCTGATTTGGTGAAGAAAAACCATGTATATATACTACAAACTCCACTATTTAGAGTACGTAATAAGAAAGAAACAATCTACTGTTATACAGAGGAAGAACGGATAGCAGCTATTAGCCGTTTAGGTACCAATCCTGAGATTACCCGCTTTAAAGGACTCGGGGAAATATCGCCGGATGAGTTTGTTCATTTTATAGGAAAAGACATGAGGTTAGACCGTGTTACTATGAAGAAGGAAGATTCTGTAAGCAATATGCTTAATTTCTATATGGGCAAAAATACTCCTGAAAGACAAGAGTTTATTATCGACAATCTAGTTGTAGAAGAAGAGGACTAATAATTATATATAAACAATACATTTCATAAAATGACCCCACGCATAACAAGTGTCAACAATTCGCATGCAATTATTTTAATTTCTTCGCCCGATCGTCCGGGATTAGTAGCTGCTGTTACTGATTTTATTAATATAAATGGAGGTAATATTATCAACTTGGAACAGCATGTTGATAAGCAAGAGAATACTTTCTTTATGCGTATAGAATGGGATCTTACAAATTTTGTTATTCCTAAAGAAAAGATTGAGGATTATTTCCAAACCATGTATGCAAGGAAATATGATATGACATTCCGGTTGTATTTTAATGATTATACACCCCGAATGGCTATTTTCGTATCTAAAATGTCACACTGTTTGTTCGATATCTTAGCTCGTTATACGGCAGGCGAATGGAATGTGGAGATACCATTGATTATTAGTAATCATGAAGATTTACGTTGGGTCGCAGATAAGTTTGGTATCGAATATCATGTATTGAAACTTAATAAGGATAATAAAGAGGAAATCGAAACAGAGCAAATGGCATTGCTTAAAGACAAGGATATTGACTTTATTGTATTAGCCCGCTATATGCAAATATTGACAGATAATTTTATATTAGCATATCCCAATAAAATTATCAATATTCACCATTCTTTCCTTCCTGCTTTTGTTGGGGCAAAACCATATCATGCAGCTTATCAAAGAGGAGTGAAAATTATTGGTGCTACAAGTCATTATGTGACAGCCGAACTAGATGCCGGACCAATAATAGAACAAGATATAACCCGTATCAGCCATCGCGACAGTGTTTCTAACCTAGTGCAAAAAGGGCAAGACTTAGAAAAAATAGTTCTCTCCCATGCTATTGCATATCATATCAATAGAAGGGTTTTGGTTTATAAAAATAAAACAATATTATTCTCCTGATTGAGATAGATCTGTTGTCGGATTTGGTTGACTATTATCTCTTTCAGATAAATTATTATTTGATTTCTTTTTCCGAGATAATACTAAATAAATAATTGATAATAGTGTGGAACCTGTCAATAAATAAACTCCGCTACCCACTTTTGGTAAAGCGGTATATAAGTAAAGAGAAAGTACAAAACCAAGTATACTACTCAAGTATAAGAAAAACCGTGAAGCTTTCTTTTTCAGCATTACCCATAGTAACATAGAGATTGCACTCAAAACAGGTACTCCAAAAATGGCATAGGTTTGATAAATAAAAGACTTATTGCGTGAAAAAAGGTTTGTCACCTTCGTTATGGTCTTTTGTAGTTTAGGTATATCCCAACCTACAGCCTTAATTAAGCCCATATCTAGCCATGGAAGAAAATATGCAATAATAATCAGTAAAGCAAAAAGTAATTCGAACGAAATATATCTATTTACCCTATTCATCTCAATATCCTATTTTATATAATTGGATGCAAAAATATAGATAATTATTAATATGTATATAAGAGGTGGAAGGATATTTATTATTTTTGAAAAATACATATAAAATCTTATGACTAAAGTAAAAGCTAGCCATCCTAAAGGATTGAAATTCTTGTTTTTTACTGAAATGTGGGAACGTTTCGGTTATTATCTAATGCTAGGTATCTTCCTGCTCTATCTGAAAGATGCAGATGGTATGGGATTAAGTAATGCTGATGCATCAGACATTGTTGGCACATATCTAGGTTTAGTCTATTTAACACCTTTTTTGGGCGGACTCATTGCAGATAAACTACTCGGATATCGGAAATCGATACTTATCGGTGGCATATTGATGTCGGCTGGATATTCAACATTGGCTATTCCGGGCGAAACAGCTATGTGGATTGCTATCCTTCTTATTATCATTGGAAATGGATTTTTCAAACCTAATATATCTACCTTATTAGGTAACTTATATAATAATGAACAATATAAAGCAAATAAAGATGCTGGATATAGTATCTTTTATATGGGAATAAATGTCGGTGCCTTTATCTGTAATTTTGTAGCAGCATATATGCGCAACAATTATGGATGGGGATATGCATTTTTAGCAGCAGGCGTAGGTATGCTAGTGGGTATCATTATATTTCTTGCCGGAACACGCCATATAAAAGAGGCTGATATTGTAAAGAGAACAGACAATTCAGGATCAGATATAACAAAAGTACTATTGTATGTGTTTCTTCCTGCCATCATTTGTGGTTTTGTTGCATGGATGATACCTGGAAATATTTTTGGATCGGACTCTAATGACGCATTTCTTTTTGGATGTGTTCCAGTCATTATTTTTTATATATCTCTTATATTCAGAGCTCCTAAGCACGAACGGTCACAAATAAAAGCGTTATTAGCCATTTTTGCAATTATGGTTGTTTTCTGGGCTGTGTTTAAGCAAAATGCAACATCGCTAACAACTTTTGCTGATAGCTATACAGAACGGTCAATCAGCCCAAGTATAGCAAAAGTTACCAAGCCTCTTGGTATGGTACAAAACATAGATTATAGTGAAACCTCTGTGACCTTATTAGATGAGAAACTACGTCCAATATTGAATGAAGATGGCAGCGTGGTAAAAGGAATGGATTATCCAAACTATTATAAAAATGTTCCTAAAGATAAGCTTCCGAATGTAGGGGAAAAGCAAAGCCTTATATCGACAGAGATATTCCAGTCTGTAAATCCTTTCTTTATTATTATCCTAACCCCTTTAGTTCTCAGTGTGTTTACATATTTAAGAAGGAAAGGAAAAGAGCCTTCCACACCGGCTAAAATGGGATGGGGATTATTAATTACAGGAATATCTTCGTTGGTGATGGCATGTGCTGTGTTATTTACTGATATATATACAGAAAAGGCTTCTGCACTTTGGTTAATAGCAACCTATGGAGTTATCACAGTCGGAGAGTTGATGATAAGCCCTATAGGTCTGTCATTAACATCTAAAGTAAGCCCTAAAAATATTACGTCATTTATGATGGGTGGATGGTTTTTGTCTACATCAATTGGCAATAAGCTGAGCGGTATGGTTGCAGGCTTGTGGGATACTTTTGATAATAAGTCTTATTATTTTTTGATGAACTTCATTGCATGCTTTCTCGCAGCCATAGCTATTATGCTACTAGTCAAATGGCTTCGTAGAATTATAGAACAACATTCATAAGATTTATTATAATTCTATTTCGTCAGCAGATATATAGCCATGTGTTATACAATAAAAAATTAGGCCTGATACAGTTTTTATTCCTAGTTTGGATGTTATATTCTTACGATGGGATAGTACTGTATTAAGACTGATATTCAGTTTATCTGCAATCTCTTTGTTCAAATAGCCTGATGCAACTAAACGAAGTACATCTATCTCACGTTGAGAGATCGGTTGAGCTTTATCTATACTAACAGACTCACCTGTAGCAATAAGTTCTTGCCAATCATCAATACCTGATTCTATTAAATCGTGAATCATTGGATATAGAATCTTCTCCTTAATCCGGTCGTGACGTTGCAAATCATTCAATAAACTATCTAACGAAAAGATGACAGCATAGCACATATTTTCATTATAACTTCCGGATATATGCTTTATTATGATGCTTTTCAAATCAGAAAGTAATGTTACAGAAGTATTTTCTCCTGTTATACCCTGTTGCCCAACATGCTTAATTAGTTCATCTTTAAATTTAAAAAATAAGCGTCTTATCAATTCTAACTGTTTATTGTTAGGATCACTCATGGCAATGAAAGCATTTAAGTGCTTTTCGAGATTATGAAGTTGTCCATGAACCAAATAGCCTTCGGTCTGTTTCAGATAATTAATAACCAACTCTATATCAAACTTCTGTAATTGCTTTTCTGGAAAATAATTCTCATTAAGATATGTATTTAGAATAGTAAGAAAAAAATCCGGATTTATGTCAGCAGCTTGACATATATTACCTATTGTTTTGTCTCCTAATCCTAGTTTTACACCAAAACGATTGATTACAGGTATTAGCTGGTGATTTTCTTCTATGACTTCAGATAAAATTGATGATGAATCGAGAAATAGCATAATAAAATTTGATTTATTATTGATTATACTACAAATGTACATTATATTTTCTCAGATAGTTTTCGAATTATAACATAATATAGTTAAAATACAATAGATTACATTTATAATATATGTGGAATATATACAATGTCGATATCAATTAAAAACAATCTATATTAAATAAAGATTGATTTATAAACAAAATAGAAAAGTAATTGTTAATATTGTATATCTAAAACGGTAAAAATATGAGAAGAATAATCTGTATATCAATTCTGCTTTCATCTTTTGCTTTCAGCAATATGATTGCTCAAAATATAAATAACAGTAATAACAATAAAAAAACAACTATCATGAAATTTGAATTACCAAAGTTGCCATATGCAACTAATGCACTAGAGCCAGTGATAAGCCAACAAACAATAGAACTTCACTATGGTAAACATTTACAAACATATGTGACAAACTTAAACAACCTGATACCGGGAACAAAGTTTGAAAATTCGGATTTGGAGACTATTGTAAAAGAAAGTGATGGTGCTATATTCAATAATGCTGGGCAAATCCTTAACCATAATATATATTTCCTAACTTTTTCTCCAAATGGAGGAGGAGAGCCTAAGGGAAAATTAGCCGAAGCCATCAATGCTGAATGGGGTTCATTTGAAAACTTCAAAAAAGAATTCAATACAGCTGCAACAGGTCTATTTGGGTCTGGATGGGCTTGGTTAGCAAAAGATGCTAATGGAAAATTGCAAATAACAAAAGAACAAAATGCAGGAAATCCAATAACTAAAGGTCTTACACCATTATTAGGATTCGATGTATGGGAACACGCATATTATTTGGATTACCAGAATCGTCGCGCGGATCATTTAACTGAATTATGGAAAATTATTAACTGGGATTCAGTTGAGGCCCGTTATTAAGAAATTTATTTGTTTATTATGGAAAAGGAGCAGTTTTTAATTGCTCCTTTTTTATTTCCTAAGAATAAAAGCTCATTAAATTGATTTAGAGAACTTTTTATCAGAGTTTATCAATAGTTTATCAAGTGATGCTGCTACATTCCGAACAAAAGGAGCAGCAATTGGCAAGACGGTAATAGATTCGTTATCAAAAGAAATGATTCCATCGTCAGAAAATTCTTTTAATTTATGTTCATTATAATTTAGTGAAGCTTTGACCCTGTCCGTTGAAATATGCATCTGTGAAGCTATATCTTCCCATCTTACCGAATAATTACACATTAAAGTAGAAATTACATTACGAGCAATTTGTTCATCATCACTTAATGTATAACCTCGCAAAACAGGCAATTTACCGTCATTCACTAATTGAATATAACTATTTAAATCTTTCACATTCTGGGCATATGCTGTCGCTAACTGACTGATCGCTGTAACTCCAAATGCATATACCTGTCCTGTTGTGCGGCGTGTACAATAGCCTTGAAAATTGCGATGAAGAGACTGATTTTCTTTAGCAATATATAATTCATCGTCAGGCAAGACAAAGTGATCTAATCCGATAGATTTATAACCTCCATCTGTAAGTAGTTGTTTTGCCACACTAAATATATTTTCTTTATCTTCAACTGTTGGTAATCCGACTTCTTCCAGTTTTTTTTGTAAGGGACTAACCCATGGAACATGTGCATAAGAGAAAGTTACTATTCTATCGGGGTTTATCTTTACTGCCTGTTCTATTGTTTCAGAAAAACTTTGCGATGTTTGAAGTGGTAAACCATAGATAAAATCCATATTTACCGAGATATTATTATCTCTTAGGATATTAACAATATCAAGGATAGGCATCCGTGATGGTTTCCGATTTGAAGTTTTTAAAATTGTTTCATTAAAATCCTGAATACCTAAGCTTATCCGATTAAATCGGGCATGAGCTAATCCTTCCCAATATGATTCGTTCAAATAGCCGGGATGGCACTCTATAGCTATTTCTGGATTGTCAATGCATTCAAATTCGGAAAGGACTATATTATTCAGTTCTTTAAGAATATCAATTGGCAGAGAAGAAGGAGTACCACCCCCATAATGTATTTGTGATATTTTCCGGTCATGATTCAGTAATGGCAGCACCATCCGCATCTCTTTCTTTAGAGCATCTATATAGTTATTAACTATATTCTTATTCTGCATCATCATGGCATTGCAACCACAATAGTAGCACATTTGATAGCAAAACGGGATATGAATATAAATTGAGATATGCTGTGGTTGCTGATCATTAGACTTTCCTATTGCCGCCAAATACTTCTCTGAAGTAAATGATTCATCGAAAAAATTAGCAGGTGGATAACTCGTATATCGAGGAACAGGGATACTGTATTTATTTAATATTTCCTGATTCATGATTCTGTAAATCTTTAGTTCTGAAAACTATTAATATATAAATGAAAGATATTATAGCCAATAGAGTTTCAATTAAAAATAAATTATTATAGCCAAATGATCCGGCTAATTTACCGGATAGTATAGCCATCAACATACCACTCAAATGGGTAATAACAGTCTGTATTGTAAAATCAGTTCCTTCATAGCCTTTACGTACACAGTCCATTGCTGTTGTATAGACTACAATAGTAGCCATTCCATAACTACCCCATAATAATGATATCCCAAGGTGTAGAGTAGCCGTATTTATCGGAAATACAGTTACTAAGAGATAAAAGTAAAGTGCCGAAATGATAATCATAAATGCAAATAATATCCGTGAAGCATACCGCCCTATATACCGGACAATAAAACCACCACAGAGTGATGTCAAACATCCGATAGAAGTCCCAACAACACCGGACATTATCCCTATCTCCTTGATATTGTATCCATAATCGACAAGCATTGGTTTCAACATGGCCAATATACCGATAAGCCCGGCATAATATAAAAATAGAAATATGATTTGACGCCAGATTCCTTTTTGCTTGAAAAACCCGAGTAAATCATTTGGATGCGGCTTTGATAATTTTTTAGGAGTTGTATCTGCAACCTGACTATTTTTGAAGAAAACCAGAGGTATTAATGCTATAATTACAAACACAGCCAAATAAGGAAGTAGGCTGCTCCATCCGACTTTATGATACAAAAGTAGGAGTAAGCCTCCTCCAACCATTGCACCGGCAAAGCTACCCATAGATTGCATACTATTAACAAAACTTTTATCTCTTTTATTAAATGAGATTACAGCCAAAGCATCTGTTGCTATGTCTTGTGTAGCCGAGGCAATAAATGAGAGAACGATTAGTCCGACAATAAGATAAGGAGTAACATGAAAATCTAAAAATGAAATAGAAAAAATAATAGCAGCATAAATCAATTCAGACGAAAATATCCATTTTTTATAGTCACTCAACCGATGGCATGATCTATCTATAGCAGGAGACCAAAGAAATTTGAATACCCAAGGTAGTTTTAGTAATTGTAATGCACCGATCATTTCCAACGAAAAATTCTGTTGGCGCATAATAACTGGTAACACTGTTGAGAAAAAGCTCATTGGTATGGTCTGAGCTATATATAGACAAAAAAATGTAAATAACTTTCCTCCTTTTTGAAATAAATTCATTTATGTTTTTTTTAGCTGATCATTTTAGTTTTGATAGTAAGTTATAATTTACAATTAATACTTACGCCACAAGTAAAAGGTTTGCCCCGTTGTGCAAATGTATTCCCCATTGATGAGAAATAATATGTAATATACTTTTCGTTATTGATATTTTTAGCCCACAAATCTACTGATATTTTATCTTTTACGAATGACAAACGCCCGTTAATTGTATTATAATATGGCTGTTCAGCTAAATTATCTTCGTTCCAATACAATTTTCCAATACCTATATATTGAGCGTTAACTCCAATTTTATCGATTAAAGGTGTGTTTAACTGTATTGTATAATCCGCTGATACTGAAAAAGTATTAGTTGGTACTAATGGTAAATAATTGCCACCATAATCAACGCCTTTTACTTTATCCTCATATTTATCAAATTTAGCATGAGTATATCCATAATTAATCTGTGTACTAAGATTTCGAAAAGGGTTAATAACTATACTAGCTTCAAAACCTTTACTGACAGTTTTACCTGCATTTCGAAGTAAATTTCCTTGTTTATTAGGCTTTGTTTGTGATATTTGCTGATCAGTCCAATCAATATAAAACAAACTAAAATCAGTGTGAATCAAATGATCTATTATATCCACTTTAGTCCCTAATTCATAACTCCAACTATATTCCGGTTTAAAACTTCTATCTTCTTCCGTATCAGCAGTTGTATTGAATCCACCGGCTTTATATCCTCTCGAAACAGTGAAATAAGTCATTTTATTTTTTGCAAACATATATTGCACTGAGCCATTAGCTGTTACTTGTGAATAATCATCGCGCCCTTTCACCGGATTTTTAACAGTGGCAATCCCATCTTTATCAATATTGGTTTCGTTCGTTTGCATTTTTATCTTTTCCCAATCATACCGTATTCCCATTACAAGTGATAAACCTTTGGTCAAGACATCATTGATTGTAGATTGATGGTAGAAAGCAATTCCTTTTGATGGATTGGTTATATCTTTGATATTATGCGTATTTTTAGCTATAGTGGCAACATTATTCATATTGCTATAATTTTGATAAAAAGCAAATGTTCCAAATATCCATTGATAACGGCTGTTAGTTATCGATTTACAATTAAATTCTTGCGAATACATTCGTTGACGCTGGCTAAATAATACATAATATAATGACTGATCTGTAAAATCCTGATCGATTCCCTGATTACCGTCTAAATATTGAAAAGATGTTTGTGAACTTAGTTTATATTGATCTGTAACATAAGCTAACTCTAGCCCTGTTGTAGACATATTGCGTCTGTAATAGGTATCTCCATTATAATTTACATCCTGAGTGGTATTTGTTTTTATATCATAAATACCATACGGATAACCATCTTGATCAGAATATTCGTAAGTAGAGCTTAAATGTGCTACTAATCTAGGTCGAATACGCCAGCTCAATCTTATACGTGCCGAAGTAGCATCCATTCCATCAGCTTTCTTTCCTTTATATATATTATTGAAATATCCTCCATTGTGCATATAATTACCGGAAAAAGAATAACCTAAAGTTTGGTTTATATTTCCATAATGAGATGCATCGACTCTATAATTGTCATAATTACCTGCCGAAAGACTCAGATTCGATTCATGATACTTAAAAGGAGATTTAGTATATACATTGATAGTTCCTCCCATTGTGTTTCTACCATAAATAGTTCCCTGCGGACCTCTTAAAAATTCGACCCGTTCAATATCATTCATATTGAAATCAAAAGACGAACGGTCAAAATAGGGCACTCCATCAATATACAGTCCTACCGAAGGGGAGTTGATACGCGATCCGATGCCTCTAATATATACGGGGGTGGAAAGCTTCACTCCATAGTCGGGTATAAACAAATTAGGAACTAATGCTGTAAAATCTTTGATTGTCGATATTTGCTTTTCTTTTATATCCTTAGCTGTCAATAAAGATGCCGAAACAGGTTTGAGTGCCAGATGATTATTTTGTTTAAATGATTCTATAACAACTTCATCTGCTGTATAAGCCATTCTAATAGAATCTCTCGATACATTCTGTGCTTTTAAAGATATTACTGATAGAAAGAGAAATAAAAGGTTATATTTTTTCATTATTAAAGTAGCTGTCTGAGATATTTCTATGCTTTTTTTAGTTGATCACAAAATTAAGCAAGGTAAATAAATTTATCAATCACTAGATATAGTGATTGTATATTTATCAAAAATAGCCTTATTTTGTAATAACAATAAAGAAAAATCAATAGAATAGACGTGAATATTAACACTGAAAATCAACCTGTTTATGATTGTATAATTATTGGTGCAGGGGTAAGCGGTATATCATTTGCCCATTATTTGCGCACAGTAAATAAATCTGTTCTGATATTAGAAGAGAAAGATCGAATAGGGGGACAAATACAAACCTTTAGTTCCAATACTGATAATTCATACTGGTATGAACTTGGTTCGCATACATGTTACAACACATATGTCAAGTTACTGAAAATTGTCGAGGATACTGAGTATACTACAAATATACAATCGCTAGATAAGTGTAAATATATGTTATATACATCATCTGGTATAAGAAAAGTATTTTCCGAACTTTCACTTATCCCAATGGCTGCAAATTGTGGTAAAATATTCTTTTCTTCGACAAAAGGGAAAACTGTAAGAGAGTATTTCAGACCAATTATAGGTAAATCAAATTACGATAAAGTATTCTCAAATCTATTCAAAGCTGTTATTTCTCAAAAAGCAGACGAATATCCTGCGGAAATTTTTCTGAAAAGACGAAAAATCCGAAATAAAAACATTGTACGTAAATACTCATTCAACAGAGGTTTGGCTTCTTTTTTACAAAATGTTGTAAATAAGGATAATATTCCGATAAAAATTAATCATCGGGTGGATGATATTCAATATGATAATGAGACTAATCTTTTTACTGTAATCACAAATACAGGCGAGATTATAAAAACTCATAATATTGCATTAGCGACTAATCCTCAAGCAACCGCTAAATTGACGCAAGAGATAGACAAACCAATATCTGATATATTGAATCCAGTTTCTTTATTTAGAACCGAATCTCTGAATGTTATTGTATCACAAGAAAATCTGAATATATCAAAAATAGCAGGTATCATTCCTTTAAACAACGATTTCTTATCTGTTGTAACACGGGATGTGGTAGAACATCCTCAATTGAGAAGCTTTACATTCCACTTCGAAAAAGGTAAAAAGAATAAGGAAGAAAAAATTAATATAATATGTAATGTGCTAAATATTGATAGTGATATGATATTAGAACAGACACAGACAGAACATGTACTTCCGGCTTTACGATTGAATGATTTAGGGATGGCCTCTAAGTTAGACAATGTACGAAATAATCAAAATATCTTTATATTAGGCAATTATTTCCATGGCGTGTCCATCGAAGATTGTATTCATCGTTCATCCGATGAATTTGAACGATTCAAAAAAATAAATCTTGTAAATTAGAGACTAATGACTAAGAAAACGGCTATATTAGGGATTGATCTACAGAATGATTTCACAAATCCTACAGGTTCATTATTTGTAAAAGGGGCTGATGCGGATATTATCCGTATATGTGAATTTATCAACAAAAACGGATTGAACATTGATTATATTGCTCTTACATTAGACTCACATCAACCAATTCATATTGCACATCAATGTTATTGGAAAAATAAGGAAGGAAACAATCCTGAACCATTTTCTATAATCAGTCTCGAAGATGTGAAAACAGGTAGATGGATGCCTCAATACAATAAAGATCTGGCAATTCCATACATGGAGCAATTGACAGCGAAAGGAGAGGTTTGTACTATATGGCCAATGCATTGTATATTAGGGAGTACAGGATGGGCAATAGGCAATACATTAGTCCATTGTCTATCTGATTGGGCTATAAAAAATAATAAATCTTATGAATTGTTTTATAAAGGATATACCCAATCAACCGAGCATTATAGTATTTTTAGAGCAGCGGTAGAGTGGGAGGATCAGCCAGATACCCAACTCAATACAAAGTTACTATCTCTATTGAACAGTTTCGATGAAATAATATTGATTGGTGAAGCTGCTGACTATTGTGTCGTTAATTCACTTAACGATATACTCGATGAATGTGGTGCTTTAGTAAAAAAAATAGTTGTGCTGACAGATTGTATGTCATGGATAAATGAAGATAACCAAAAAGCAAAAGAACTATATTCTAAAGCTGAAAATATGGGAGTCCAATTTACAGATTCTTTAAATTATTCATTTACTTGATCCACATCTACAACTTCAATATCCTGTATATCAACCTCTCCATCGATAAAAATACGTTTAGCAACCTTTCCTACAATTTTTGTAGAAACACCATCAAATGAGCCTCCGACAACTCCTCCCAATACAGGAATAACCTTAGTGAGCGAGGATACCCCTTTTTCTCCTATTTTGGTCGCAAGTTTTACACTAACCCTCTCAATAGTCTTAGTTAATAGCCGTTCAGATGTTTTTATACCCAAATCTTTAACTAATTCCTTTGCACCATTGCCTACCATGCTTATATAGATTAGAGAGCGTACCTTGTCACTTTGTATATCATGTCCGCCCATATATGCTATGGCAGCTATCATACGTATTTGCAGATATATAACACTAGCAATATTAGCCGGAATAGCAATTGGCATTGTTATCATTCCTCCCAGTCCGGTAACAAAACCACTTGTCGCAGCTTTCGCCACCTGCCATTTGATAAGAGAGTCTACTTGTTCGCTCAGATTGCCTTTCTGAGATAGATAATTATTACCTAAATCATATGCCGAATCTACCCCGGAAAATCCTACAACAGCTTTAGAATATGCCCAATCCAACGTTTTTGCAATCAAACCTTTGTTTATATTATTGTCTTGTCTGTGTGTCATATAATCTTATTTATAAGATATTTATAAAGATAATAAGAAAATAAAATAATAAAGCGTCCTGCTTCGAAAAAACAGAACGCTTTTAATAAAAATTCAAATAATTTATTTCTCTTTCATTAATTGATCTAAATTATCTGTGGTCAGGTTCATTGCCACAACTACTCCATTTTCATCGATTAAATAGTTCTTAAAACCTTTTTGTAATTGGTAACGACTAAATAAGTCTGCTATTGCACTTCCTTTTGCCCGAAATTGGAACATTTCATCGATCTTGTCCATTGCAACTGTTTTTGCAAATACAGATTCGCTTTCATCAAACGACACAGATACCATTTGCAAAGGATAGCCTTTTTGCTGAATAACATTCGAAAAAAGAACATTGTCCTTGTGAGATGGGGCATCATATGCAGCCCAGAAGTTTACCAATACTTTTTTACCTCTCAGATCTGATAGATCAATACTCGCTCCTGATACGTTTTCTAAATTTTTAATATCAGGAAACAGGTTTCCCGGATAAATACCTTCCGAAAGCCTAGAAGTTCTTGTTGTATTAGACGATAATCCAATAAAGGCTACGCCCACAATCAAGAAGTACTTCAAATACTTCATAAAATAATCATTAGGTTACCACTAAAGTTTGAGTCCATACCTCGCAGCCAGAAACAAACCCTCCCAACTTTTGGGAACAAAATACAATTTTCTACGCTTAGACTATTATGTATTTTGCATTTCGGGCACAAATATAAAACTTTTTTCGCAGTTACAAAAACAAAGACTTATAGATAGAAACAATCGGCAATAGATAGACCCCTTGCAAGTTTTTTTATTCCTTTGTTAGATCGATTAATAGACCGTTTTTTGAACAATATTAAAAGATCAATGTTAAAATATATATATATTACATTAGGGGTCATTGCACTAAGCTTAGGGTTATTAGGAATTGTTACACCGGGACTGCCAACTACTCCTTTTATCTTATTGACAGCTTTTTTATTTGCAAAGAGTTCTCCGAGTTTACATAAAAGGTTGGTAGAGCATAAAATAACAGGCCCTTACATAAAACGAGTTAATACAGGGTTAAGTCTCAGGGCTCGTTTGATATCAATCGGTTTTATGTGGTGTATGATAGGAATAAGTGCATTTATTATATTCAGAAACAGTTATATGATGTATGTTATGTTAGGATTGGGAGTAATAGGAACGGTTGCCCAATTAATCATATTGAGAAAAAAGAAACCTAAAGAGGAAGCAATTGTCCGAAATAACTAAAAATAACATTATTTAAATTATACTTAGAATATTTTTTTTACAAATGTTTTATTGTTACTTTGTATAAACGTAATACTTGAAAAACTAACTCTAAATAAACTTATTACAAATGGAAGAAAAACAAGATCCGAATCAAATACAAATAGAACTTTCTGAAGATATTGCACAAGGAACATATTCAAATTTAGCCATTATAGCACATTCATCATCCGAATTCGTAATTGATTTCGTAAGAGTATTACCGGGTATGCCTAAGGCTAAAGTTCAATCACGTATAATACTAACTCCTGAACATGCAAAACGCTTGTTATATGCTCTTAATGAAAATATAAACAGATTCGAAAATCAAAGCGGAGCCATAAATATTAATAATACCGAAGGGTTTCTCCCCCCAATCAATAACAATCCGATTGGAGAAGCCTAATTTTTCTAATTCACTTATTTTTAATTTAATAAAATTTGAACAATGAAAATTGGTATTCCTAAAGAACTAAAAGCCTTCGAGAATCGGGTGGCTGTAACACCAGCCGGAGTCATTGATTTTATCTCTAACGGACATTCTGCCTTTGTACAGACAGGTGCAGGACTAGGGAGTGGTTTTTCTGATCAAGATTATATCACTGCAGGAGCAACAATACTGTCTTCTATAGAAGAAGTATATGCTATTGCTGATATGATTGTGAAAGTAAAAGAACCACTTGAACCTGAATATGGATTAATAAAAGAAAATCAGGTTGTTTTTACATATTTCCATTTTGCTTCTAATAAGAAGTTAACTGAAGCAATGATTGCCAGTAAAGCTATATGCATAGCTTATGAAACTGTTGAACTTGCGGATCACTCTTTACCACTATTAGTGCCTATGAGTGAAGTTGCCGGACGTATGGCTATACAAGAAGGTGCTCGTTTTTTGGAAAAACCGAATAAAGGAAAAGGAATTCTTCTTGGAGGAGTCCCAGGCGTAAAACCTGCGAATGTACTTGTTATCGGTGGTGGAGTAGTAGGTGCACAAGCTGCAAGAATAGCTGCCGGAGTAGGAGCAAGAGTTACTATTCTTGATAAAAGTTTACCCCGACTACGATACCTCAGTGATGTAATGCCTGCCAATGTGGTGACACAATATTCTAATTCACATGTGATTGGAGAATTAATTAAAAGTGCAGATCTCATTGTTGGAGCAGTTTTACATGCCGGTGATAAAGCTCCTGTAGTAGTAAATAAAGAAATGCTTAAAGATATGCAGCCGGGAACAGTGTTGGTTGATGTAGCTATAGATCAAGGAGGATGTTTTGAAACATCGAAACCAACAACTCATGTTGAGCCTATATACATCATTGATGATATAATTCATTACTGTGTGGCCAATATACCTGGAGCTGTACCTATGACCTCGACTCTGGCATTGACAAATGTAACATTACCTTATGCTATTACATTAGCTAATTTAGGATGGGCAAATGCATGTGAGAAATATCCTGATCTGCGAAGGGGTCTGAATATAGTTAAAGGTAATATTGTCTACAAGGCAGTAGCTGATGCTTTTGGATTCGATTATAAAGAATATTGATTCTTTAATGGTCGAGAAATGTGTAAAACTGTTTTAAATTAATAAAATCTTAGGATAATACTATTTTTCAAGAATAGTCATTATACATAGGCATATACTAATTTAAACAGTTTTTATTATATCAACTATTAAAATTATGTGGAGTAAATGTGGTTCTAAATTTAGTTTTCATATATCCCAGAACCCTAAGAAACATACAAAATAAGACTATATAGACAATAAAGATCAAATATAAAAAACGAAATCTAATTAAATTATAATAATATCATTAACTAATTGTATCGAATATGGAACTATTAAATGCTTCATTAATCAACTGGTCACAGGCTCAGTTTGCAATGACAGCTATGTACCATTGGCTATTTGTACCTCTTACTCTTGGACTAGGGGTTATAATGGCTATAATGGAAACAATGTATGTGCGAACAGGGAATGAGCAGTGGAAAAAAACAGCTAAATTCTGGATGACTATCTTTGGAATCAACTTTGCAATAGGGGTTGCTACAGGTATTATCATGGAATTTCAATTTGGTACCAACTGGTCTAACTACAGTTGGTTTGTAGGAGATATATTTGGTGCTCCATTAGCTATTGAGGCTACATTAGCCTTCTTTATGGAAGCAACATTTATTTCGATTATGTTTTTTGGATGGGCACGTGTGGGTAAAAAAGCACACCTTGCTGCCACTTGGCTCACTGTATTAGGTGCAACGTTATCTGCTCTATGGATATTAGTAGCCAATGCATGGATGCAATATCCGGTGGGTATGGAATTTAATCCTGATACAACACGTAACGAAATGGTCAATTTCTGGCAAGTTGCATTATCACCTGTTGCTATCAATAAATTCTTTCATACAGTGTTCTCTTCTTGGATATTAGGAGGAGTATTTGTTCTTGGTGTATCATCTTGGTATGTTATCAAAAAGAAAAATCTCGAATTTGCTAGGCAAAGTATCATAGTTGGAGCTATATTTGGCTTTGTAGCTACATTACTAACTGCATGGACAGGACATGGCTCAGCATATGAAGTAGCGCAAAAGCAGCCGATGAAATTGGCTGTAATGGAAGGGTTGTATGAAGGTAGCCATGGGCAAGGACTTATAGCTGTAGCACTTCCTAATCCTGATAAGAAATCATATAATGATAATGTAGATCCATATATTTTCAAAATCGAAATACCGAAAGCGCTATCGTTATTAGGATATAATGATTTTGATGCTTTTGTTCCCGGAATTAAAGATATTATTGAAGGTGGATATGAACTACCGGAAGGAGGGAAAGCATTGTCCTTTGCCGAAAAACAAGCTAAAGGAAAAGCAGCAATAGATGCTCTAGCCAATTATCAACAAGCAACCAAAGAGGGAAATACAGCAGCTGCAAATCAATATAAAGAAGAATTACGGGCAAATTACCCATACTTCGGATATGGATATTTGACTAGTGTAGATCAGGTAATACCTGACATACCAATGGTATTCTGGTCATTCCATATCATGGTATACCTCGGAGGCTACTTTTTACTTTTATTTGCAGTAGCACTATTCTTAGTTTATCGCAAAAAGATGGAAAATGTTAAGTGGTTCTTATGGATATGCGTATGGTCAATACCATTGGCATATATTGCCAGTGAGGCCGGATGGCTTGTAGCCGAAATAGGACGTCAGCCTTGGGCTATTCAAGATGTACTACCTTTGCAGGCGGCAATATCAGCAATATCTGACAGCTCTGTGATAATTTCATTCTTCTTATTCTTTTTGGTATTCACAGCCCTACTAATTGCTGAGATTCGCATAATGTTGAATCAGATCAAAAAAGGTACAGAAGAATCTCACTAATCTAATGGTGTAATTAAATTAGATATTAAAATAAATAAAAGACAATAATTATGTTTACATATTCATTTTTACAACATTATTGGTGGTTCTTAATCAGCTTGATAGGAGGGATACTAGCATTTCTTCTATTTGTGCAAGGAGGACAGACAATGCTATTTTCTTTGGCTAAAGAAGAAAAAGAACGAGTAATTTTGGTTAATGCGTTAGGACGCAAATGGGAATATACATTTACAACACTTGTTACATTTGGTGGAGCAATGTTTGCATCATTTCCTTTATTTTACTCTACAAGTTTTGGTGGAGCGTATTGGGTATGGATGGCCATTCTTTTTTGCTTTGTTTTACAGGCAGTATCTTATGAGTTTCAATCTAAGAAAGGAAACACGTTCGGTAAAAAAACATACCAGATATTTCTATTTATAAATGGATTGTTAGGAACATTCCTACTTGGTGCTGCAATTGCAACTTTCTTCACCGGATCAGAATTCAGTGTGGGTAAGGGCAATATTACCGATCTTATCAACCCGACTATAAGCCGTTGGCAAAGCGAATGGCATGGATTGGAAGCTTTAGCTAATCCTCGTAACTGGCTGTTAGGACTAGCTGTATTCTTCTTAGCAAGAACTTTAGCATGTCTATTTTTTATCAATCGTCTGAAAGATGAAACTTTAGTAAATAGAGCAAGGAAAGCACTTATTATCAATGGATTTCCATTTTTAGTATTCTTTGTCACATTTGTTGTATGGACTTTGGCTGCTTCTGGATTTACAGTAGACCCAATTAGTAAAGTTGTATCATTAGAGCCTTACAAATATCTGATGAACTTGATAGAAATGCCTATTGTTGGTATCTTCTTTTTAGTTGGTGTTGTATTAGTCCTTTTTGGTTTATTCAAATCTATGCTAGATAGCGAATACAAAAAAGGAATATGGTTTGCGGGCTTAGGAACAGTCGTAACAGTATGCTGCCTGCTTCTTATTGCAGGATTCAATAATACTGCATTCTATCCATCAACTTATGACCTCCAAAGTTCATTAACGATAGAGAATGCTTCTTCTAGTGAATTTACTCTATCTGTGATGAGTATTGTTTCATTATTAGTTCCTTTCATCTTAGCATATATTATTTATGCATGGGGAGCATTGGAAAAGAAACCTTTGGATATAAAAGATTTCAAAGAAGATGGACATATATATTAAAAGAATAGATTTTATCTAAATAAAAAAGGAGATGCTAAAATTAGCATCTCCTTTTTTATTATAATTAATTATTTGATCTTTACTTGACAATTTTCAGTTCTTCGATAAGACGAGGACATTTCATCACTTTATCGATTATATACAATACATAACGAATATCGACACTGATAGTACGTTGAACAGCGGGATTGAAAACAATATCACCACTCAAGGCTTCCCAGTTACCATCAAATGCTAATCCTATCAATTGAGCCTGACCATCAAAAACAGGACTACCGGAGTTTCCTCCTGTAATATCATTATTTGATAGGAAATTAACATGCATTGTTCCATCTTTATCAAGATATTGTCCAAAATCTTCAGACTTGATAGCATCTAAAATATATTGTTGTACTCCAAACTCAGGGTCACCCGGTTTTTGCTTTTCCAATACCCCTTTTGTTGTTGAATAGTAGTTGTAATATGTAGCATCAGCAGGAACATATCCACCAACAGAACCATAGCTAAGACGTTGTGTGAAGTTAGCATCCGGTGTTAATGCCTTGTCTGGATTCATCTCTATCAACCCAGCCATAAATAAACGTTCTCCTTTTGTTATATTAGGATAATATGGCTCTAAAGATTCATATATCCCTTTCATACATACTTCTAGTGAATTTGCCAACTCTATTGCAGGATCTTTTTCTACATTTTTACCTTTAACTACAAATGCAATGGCTTCGTTCAAATCTGTGAATTTTGTATTTTTATAGAACCATTCAGCATATTTATCATAGTCTCCTTTAAATTTCTTTTCGATAGTAGTATATACTGACGGTAAATATTGTTTAGGAACTCTTTCTGCATAGAGCTTCAGAAGCACAGGCATTACCTTACGATCCAGAGCTGGTTCATAATCCTTGTATGGAGTCGATAAACGACCTGATAAATCTTCTGCAATATCACCTCCCTGTTTGCTAACATGCATTGCTGTACTTGCAAAACGAATAATCTCTATTCCATTATAGAATGTTTCATAAAAATAAGTTTGCACCTTTGTGCCGTCCATTGTACTTTCATAAGCATTCTTCATGAGAGAAAGTGCTTCTCCATACTTAGCTTGTCTGGCATTGTCTGCTGCAACCCAAGTACTAAAGTCTGATTCTATTTTTTCTTTATCAGCTATTACACCTAGTTTATCGATAGCTTCATTCATTCCCATCGCATTTTTCCAATAGTTGGAACTTCCTGCATATTTCGATGCATATTTAATACGTATTGCATCATTGGCATTCATAGCTTCTCTCCAAATATCTTGTTTTGCTCCACGTACTTCAATACGAGGTTTATGAGAAGACTCTACCATTTGAGTAATACCCCACGAAGACATATAACGTTCTGTACTTCCCGGATACCCAATAGTCATAGCATAATCTTTATCATTATATCCTTTTATCGAAACCGGAACCGAGTACTTAGGTTGATAAGGAACATTATCTGTACTATAATAGGCAGCTTTATTATCCTTATTCGCATAAACACGGAATACTGAAAAATCTCCTGTCTGACGAGGCCACATCCAGTTGTCTGTCTCTCCTCCAAATTTACCAACCGATGAAGGTGGAGTAAATACTAATCGAACATCTCTAAATACTTCATATACTACCACATAGTATTTATTATGAGAATAAAAAGGAACTATTCTGGCCGATAGAAATTCATTGTCTGCGTATTGCTTCAAATATTCTTGAGACAGAGAATCAATTTTTGCTTCGCGTTCACTCTCTGTATCTGTTGGTAATACACCGGCTGTTACATATTCTGTTATATCCTCAGTTTTCTGCAAAAAAGATACAGTTAAACCATTTGCACTTAATTCTTCGCTAAAAGAATTACTTACAAAACCATCTTTCAGGTAATCATGCTCAACCGAACTAAGTTTTTGAATAGCACCATAACCACAATGATGATTTGTAAAAATCAACCCTTGATTTGATACAGCTACCCCTGAACATCCGCCACCAAAAATTACAACAGCATCTTTTAATGATGGATTTGATTCGCTATATAAGCTATCAATGGGGAAGGTAAACCCTAGCTCTTTCATCCGAGCTACACTAATCTCATTAAGCTCTTTGAGTAACCACATTCCCTCGTCCGCCTTTGTAGGTAGGAGCATAAGAAAAGTAGTCAACAGTAAAAAAAGTTTTTTCATTTGTTTAATTAATTATTATTTTATATAATTATTTTCGGTTCAATAGTTTAGAGACAAGAGGTATTTCTTTAAGAGGTAAATCCCGTTTTACTATGATAGCTACAAATATGATTAATAATAGTGTTCTATATAGCAATCGTAATATTTCATTATCAATCGGTACTAATATACCGGCACAATAAAATATGATAGCGAGGATAGTATAAAAAACGATAGTCTTCAGATTATACTTGATTGGATAATATTTTTGTCCAAACACATAAGATAAAAGCATCATAACCATATTACAAATAAGAGAAGCCCAAGCACTGGCAACATAGCCATAGATAGGAACAAAGAACACATTGATAGACACAATTATAATGCAACCAATTATAGAAAAAATGGCACCATAATAGGTCTTATCAATCAATTTATACCATAACGATAAGTTAAAATAGATACCAAAAAATATTTCGCCAATCATTACAATAGGTACAACATGGATCCCTTCATAGTAGTTCTTTCCAACAAAATGTTTTAGGATATCAATATAAAACATAACTCCTAAAAATATGACCAAAGCAAAAATAATAAAATACTTCATAGCCTGCGAATATGCTACTGTATTGTCTTTATCCTTGTTTTGAGAAAAAATAAAAGGTTCATAAGCATATCGAAAAGCTTGAGTAAACATTGTCATCACAACAGCTATTTTTGCACATGCTCCGTAAATTCCAAGCTGGCTCAATCCCTCGGCTTCGTTGTCGAATAAGAAAGGGTATAAGACTTTATCGACTGTCTGATTCATTACACCTGCTAAACCCAAAATGAGAAGAGGGTAGGTGTATTTTAACATATTGGATAATAACTTTTTATCAAACTTATATTTAAATCCTGTAAAATCTGGTATTAACAATAATAGTATTCCAAGAGATGAAATGAGATTAGAAATAAAGATATACCCGACACCATAATCCGGATTGTAGAACCAACTGATCAAATCAGGATTTGATTTGTGTATTTGAGGACAAATTATCAAAAAGAATACATTAAGTGCAATATTTAGGAAAATCCCGACCAACTTGAATGTAGCAAAACGAATCGGACGTTTTTTGTAACGCAGGTATGCAAAAGGAATGGTACAAAAAGCATCAAATGCAACAGTCATAGCCATTATTTCTATATAATCACTATGCCCGGCATACCCCATCCAGGCAGATACGGGAGATGCAAATAAGAAACCTAATATTATGAATAAAATAGATGTAGTGGCCAACGATATTAAGGTAGTAGAATAAACTACACTTGAATTTTCTTCTGTCTTATTGACATAACGAAAAAAAGTAGTTTCCATACCATAGGTAAGCAATACCATCATAAAAGCTACGTAACCATATATATTAGTTACAGCTCCATATTCGCCTGTGTCTGTAAATATGCGGGTATACATGGGCACTAAGCACCAATTCAGAAAGCGACCGACAATACTACTTAATCCATAAATTGCTGTATCCTTAGCCAGACCTTTCATTTTACCACTTGACATACACCCTTCTTTTCAATTTTAAATATAAAATACAAGTTGCAAAAATAACATTTATAATTAGTAATTATGACTAATTACTATACGAAGTTAGAGTAATCATTACAATAAAGATATAAGGATTAGTATATCATATATGGCAAATATTAGTATGACAACAGGTGTCTAGTCAACGATAAAAAATGATTTTTTCTTATACACTTTTAATATTAAAGCATAACTTTGTATTTATTATCAATAGACAATAACCATGGCCTACCATCATCTAGCTGTGCTTGTACATAGACAAGCAACAAAATACGGAAAACGTACTGCACTAAAATACCGGAATAAACATGAAAAGAAATGGAAATGCATTTCATGGAAAGGATTCTCTGACACTGTTATGAAAACAGCTTGGGCAATGGCAGAGTTAGGTGTAGAAGAAGAAGAAAAAATTGGAGTTTACTCTCAAAATATGCCTCAATACCTATACACTGATTTTGGTGCATTTGCGAACAGATCTACTGTTGTTCCTATTTATGCCACTTCGTCACCATCTCAGGTAGAATATATTGTAAATGACGCACAAATTAAATTATTATTTGTAGGAGAACAATTTCAATACAATAATGCTTATAAAGTGCAAGAAAGTTCTAAGACACTGAAGAAAATTATTGTATTTGATAATACTGTAAAATTTAATCCTAATGATAAAACATCGATTTATTTTGATGATTTTATTGCTTCGGGAGAAAATTCTGATTCTCAAGTTTTGGTACATGTCCGCACTAAATCGAGAAAAGAAACTGACATTGCCTGTATAATTTATACATCCGGTACTACTGGTGAACCCAAAGGAGTTGTTCTTCCTCATTCTTGTTTTTTAGAAGTGTTCAATATTCATGATATCAAGCTACCATTCCTCTCGGACAAGGAGGTATCTATGAACTTCTTACCATTAGCACATATTTTTGAAAAAGCTTGGTGTTTCTATGTAATACACAAGGGAATGACCATTGCAATCAATCAAGACGCCAAAGAGATACAGAAATCGATTAAACAGGTACACCCGACTGTGATGTGTAGTGTACCCCGTTTTTGGGAAAAAGTATATGCCGGAGTTAAAGAAAAGATAGATTCTTCGACAGGGATTATGAAGTGGCTCTATACTGATTCTATAAAAACCGGACGGAAATATAACTTAGATTATAAGAATAAAGGGATAAAAGCTCCATTAGGAACTTCTATAAAATTCCATTTATATAATAATACAATATTCAGAGTATTAAAAATGGTGATTGGAATAGAAAAAGGAAATTTGTTTCCTTGTGCCGGCTCACCATTATCTGATTCTATAAATGAATTTCTGCAATCTGTAAATATTCCTCTTATTGTAGGATATGGATTGACAGAAACTACTGCTACTGTAACCTGTTTTCCGGAAAAGAATTTTATTATCGGATCTGTGGGGACAGTCATGCCTAATCTTGAAGTAAGGATAGACGAGAATAATGAAATTCTGGTGAAGGGTAAAACTGTTATGCGTGAATATTATAATAAACCGGAAGAAACTGCAAAGGTATTTACCGAAGATGGTTTTTTCAGGACAGGGGATGCAGGATATATGAAAGATAATGTCTTGTTTCTTACAGAACGAATAAAAGATCTATATAAGACATCTAACGGAAAATATATTGCTCCACAAGCTATCGAAACCCGTGTATCTGAAGATAAGTATATTGAAATGATAGCCGTAATCGCTGATGATCGTAAGTTTGTCAGTGCTCTTATCGTGCCGGATTACCATGCTCTCAAAGTATATGCAGATGAGCACAAGATAGAATATAGTGATATAGAAGACCTCTTGTCGAACAAGGATATACTACGTATGCTAGATGGTAGAATAGAACTATTACAGGCAGGTTTTGCACCTTTCGAACGTATTAAAAAATATCGTTTATTACCTGAGCCATTTACTATGGAAAATGGAGAACTAACAAATACGTTAAAGATCAAGCGTAAGGTGGTTGCCGAGAAATATAAAGACCTGATAGATCAGATGTATCAGGAATAAGCAGCAAAATTAATAGTCAAGTGGCAGGTATCTACATTCATGTGCCGTTCTGTAAAACGAGATGTATCTATTGTGATTTTTTCACACAGACAGATACATCTCTGCGTTCTGAATATATTAAAGCTATTGCCGGCGAAATTATATTACGGAAAGGGTATTTAGACAGTGAAATTATACATACAATTTACTTCGGTGGGGGTACTCCATCTCAGTTGTCTAAAACTGACTTTGAATATATTTTTGATGCAATTAGTAATAATTTCTGTATTGCAGATGATGCTGAAATCACACTAGAAGCCAATCCTGATGATTTGGATGATAATTATTTGGCAATGCTCCAAACATTACCTTTCAATAGAATCAGTATAGGAATACAAAGCTTTAATGATGCTGAATTGAAATATTTAAAACGTCGTCATTCTGCCCAAAGAGCCAAAGATGTAGTGCTACAAGCCCAAAAATTGGGGTTCAGAAATATCAGCATCGACCTCATGTATGGACTTCCGAACCAATCGATGGACATATGGAAACAGAATCTTGAAAAAGCTATCCAATTAAATGTACAACACATCTCTGCTTATCATCTAATATATGAAAAAGATACGAAACTATATAAACTTTTGCAGCAAGGCAAAGTTAATGTTGTTGACGAGGATATCAGTGTAGATATGTTTTCGATAATGATAGATAAATTGGGTGATGCTGGATTTACACATTACGAAATTTCCAATTTCTCTAAAGATGGATTATACTCCAAACACAACACATCATACTGGATGGGACAAAAATATTTGGGACTGGGACCTGCTGCACATTCTTTTGATGGCAAAGACCGAGCATTAAATATATCATCTATTCCTCAATATATAAAAGGTATTACTAACAAAAAACCGAATATTGAGATAGAGTTACTCGAAATTAATACCCAATATAATGATTTCATCATTACAGGAATGCGCACAATGTGGGGAATAGATTTAAAGATTCTGGAAAGTCGTTTTGGAAAAAAATTATTAAATTACTGTCTTAACAATGTAAATCCTCATATAGATCGAGGGAATGTGATTCGGACAGAAAATATACTCAAACTAACAAAACAAGGCATATTTATATCTGATGGTATAATGAGCGATTTGATGTATATTGACTAGTCATTGTCTGACTTATCCAAATCTTCATAATCTTTCCATATACCAAGACGATGTTCTCGGGCATACAGTTCTGATATTTTTATCTTTTCAATAAAATCATTGTACTCATTTTCAGATATGAGTAAGCCCTCTTTTCTTGATTTACTGTTTTTTTCTTTTTCTGTACCAATATGTGGACGAACCATAGTTCCTCCCGGATAAGCTCCATAGCGAACAAGGTATGTATTTAAAGTATCTGCCCCCTGTATCACCCAGCAGTAAACCATTTTAGAATCCTCTATATCAGTAATAACCGGACCAAAAGAAGATACAGGCACAACAATAGCTTCCTTATGGTTATCTATCCAATTCTCAATTAATTTATCAGCATCTTCAGAATGCGATGTACGGAAAAAACCGGATCCCAGCAAACAATATATAGCATTGGTATCCGATTGGGTAGAACCAAATATACTTTCAAATTTAAAATCTGATAGTTTTAATTCATTTAGTGCTCCATGCTTTGTCTGGGCAGAACAAAACATAGGAGCACAAAATAATATATAAAATATTAAATGTCTCATTTATTGATATTTGTATAACAATACAGAAGCATTACTTTCGTAATTGTAATATTTCTTTAACCATATCGGATGTTATATTTTGGCACTCGCCCAGCTTCCAACCACGTTCTGCCAATCGGTCACTGACTTTAGCTATAGCTTCATCGTTCAGCCCATAATTAGATAGATGAGTTTTTATACCCATTTTTTCAAAGAAATTTTCAATCGCTTTAATAGACTTTTCAATTAATTCATCATCAGATGATTTAATACCAAATACTTCTGATCCGATACGTTTTATTTTTTTTGATTTTTGATCTTTAAGGACAGTCAATAGACCCGGTAATACAATAGCCAAAGTTTGTGCATGATCTATACCATAAAATGCTGTTATTTCATGACCAATCATATGTGTTGCCCAGTCTTGGGGAACGCCACAAGCAATCCAGCCATTAAGTGCCCACGTAGAAGCCCACATTAAATTTGCTCTTACATCATAATCTGTTGGATTGGCCAATGCCTTTGGCCCTTCTATAACTAATGTTTTAAGAATAGCTTCTGCCTGAAGGTCTTGTAATAGAGAATCTCCTTCAAAATAAGTCAAATATTGTTCTGCAACATGTACAAAAGCATCCACAACACCATTTCCAATTTGTTTTGCCGGTAAGCTATAAGTTACTTCAGGATCGAGCACAGAAAAACGAGGGTATGTCAATGGAGAACCAAAAGCAAGTTTATCTTGTGTTTCGGCTCTAGTTATCACAGCACCATTGTTCATTTCCGATCCAGTTGCCGAAATCGTTAAAACAGAGCCAAATGGAAGAGCCTTTTTTATTACAACTCGTTCTGATAATATTTTCCATGGGTCACCATCTTCGAAACAAGCTGCTGCAACAATAAATTTAGTAGCATCTATTACTGAACCTCCACCTACAGCCAATACATAATCAATAGATTTTTCTTTGATGAAAGACACTACTTTCATACAGGTTTCATAGTGTGGGTTAGGCTCTATTCCACTAAATTCAAACCACTCATAGTCGGACAATGCCTTAGATACCTGATCATATACACCATTCTTCTTAATACTTCCACCTCCGTATGTTACAAGAACTCTACTTCCTAGTGGAATCTCTTTCGATATATTCTTAATTGTACCTTTTCCAAATATAATTTTTACAGGATTGTCATAAACAAAGTTATTCATATCTGATAATTTTGATAGTTAATAGAAAAATGCAAGCAAAGGTTATTATTCATCACCTTTATTCACACCCAATGATAAGATTTATATCCTTAGTAAATTTAAATATATTTTGTTATAATACTACTTCAAAAGAAGATATAAAATAGATATGCTCTAGGAAGTCCATTTTATACTATTGATACACATCTATTTACAAAAAAAATAAAAAAATGTATTTTTTCATTTTAAACAAAAAGACAATAAATACTGTTGTATAGTTAAGTTAATTATGGTATTTATTAATTAAAATGTATTATTATGAACATGAACAAAATGATTATTATTGCTCTATTCCTATTAGGAGTAAGTACAGCAAATGCACAAATTAAAAAAGGAGATATTATGATGGGAGGTGATTTGGCTGGCCTAAATATCAGCTTTAGCAACCAAACCTCGTTTCAATTAACTCCTAAGGCTGCCTGGTTTATTAAAGATGGGCTAGCTGTTGGTGCCTATGGACAATTCGGGATGACACATGTTAATGGCCAAGACGGAAGTAATTATACGTATGGTATCGGTCCTTTGGGTAGATATTTCTTCACTGACAAATTACCAGTATTCCAAAAAGCTAAATTATTTGTAGAAGCAAATGCCGGATTCCAAGGTGTAAATAGCACAGTGAACGATTCCAATACTAATGGGCTTGGATTTGGTGTTGGCCCTGGTGTTTCTTATTTTATAACTCCCAATATTGGCTTAGAAGCTTTATTGAAATATGATGGAATTGTTGGATTTGGTTCTAATACCTATACTAACGGTTTAACATTCAGTCTTGGTTTCCAAGTATATCTACCTTCAAAGAAAGTAGTTAGCGAAATCAAAAGCTTTGAATAACTTTATTATTCTATGTCTAAATATCTAGTTCAACTCAGATATTTGAGATACACACCCAATACAAATACTATACATTAAAAATACATTATTCGCTACAAGCAATATGACAAAGCATTGTATATATAACATATACAATGCTTTTCTATTATACTTCTAATAATAAGTAAATCTTACTTAAAAGTCAGCCAGTAACCGTAAGTTTAGTTGACGCCCTGTTAAATAGTTGGGTACAGCATACTGATTATTATTAACATCTGCAACCCAATAGTATGTATTGACATTTTTGAAATCGAATAAGTTCAGAACATCTAACCCTAACCATATATTTTTAAATGCCTTACAAAATGAATTAGTCTTTCTTATCGAATAATTTTCACCTAATATTTCCCAAGTAAACCCTAGATCCATCCGCTTATAGGCAGGCGACCTAAAATAACCATTAGCAAAAGTTTGATGAGGAGCTGAAGTAGGAAGACCTTGAGTAACTGATCCTTTAAGACTCATTTTCAAACGTTTGTAGTTAGGGAAATAATCCTGATAATAAATTGATACATTATATTGCTGATCTGTAGGAAGAGGCATTTTCACACCATTTATATCTTGCTGGGTCTTCATTAAAGAGAAACTGATCCAACTACTTGTTTCGGGAATAAATTCACCATACAGACGCATATCAATACCTGCTATATATCCTTTGCCCTCATTTTCACCTGAATATCTTATTTTCACATTATTGACAGTATAAGGAATTATATCGTGTAAGCGCTTATAATACAACTCGGTAGAAAACTTGAAAGATTGTTCCCCACCTTTGAAATAATAATCTCCTCCAAGAACATAATGTTCTGATCTTTGTGATTTAATATTTATGTTAGGAACAACTGTATTATTACCATTAATATTCACTATTTGTTGATATTCTTTATAGAATGGTGCTTGGTAATATAAACCGGTGGCAAAACGAAAAGTTACGTTTTCATTTGCCGATGGTATAAAAAATAATGATACACGTGGACTAATAAGTAATTCTTCATTATAGTCCCAATAACTACCTCTGATACCAGCATTTAAGGTGAATAAACCAACATTTGTTGAAAATTGGTAACGATCTTGGAGATAAGCGGATATGCGATTAGAATTTAACTTGTTATTAGATATCAAACTGGAATAAACATTAACAGCCTCTCCATTACTAGGCAATAGATAACCTGTAGAATCACGCATTTCCCATTCTTTGATTTTATCTTTAATATGTTGTTTCTGATATGATATTCCCCAATTCAGTAAATGTTTATTTAGCTTAACACTACCAAAATGGGTCATATTATATACATCTACATCTAACTTATTTCGCGCATGCTCGTGATATGTACCGACACCTAACAGATTTTCATCACCATCCGATCCCGGCAATAGTTCCGTTAACCTATATTGCCCACCAATATCGTACCGTTCCTGTTCATCTGAAGAAAACACTGAACCTGTAAAACCTAATTCAACATTCTCACTCAATTTTCCTTTTAATGTTAATGCTGCCTGAGATGTCAAAAACTTATCATCTTCCCAGCCATCAAAATATACATTATAATTTCGTACATTATATAAAGTTCCAAAAGATGTGGAGCGAGACTGAGGTGTAAATTGATATATATTACGAGAATAGTTTCCTAAAAAAGAAGCCTCCCATTTGGGTGACAAAGTATATGTAATATAAGTCTGAAAATCGAGAAAAGAAGGGTCATACTCGGCTTTCGTATCGGAAGTACTTAACAATGATTGATTCTGTTTGTATCTGATACTTGTCATTTGGCTAAAACGTTTTGACGAATTACCAACATAAAGGCTTCCATCCATCAAACTAGCTCCAACAGAACCTTCAAAATGTGATGGTTTCTTGTAAACAATATCCAAAACAGACGACATACGGTCTCCATACTTAGCATCATACCCTCCCGAAGAGAAACCAACTGTCTGAACCATATTGGGATTAATAAAGCTGAGTCCTTCCTGTTGACCAGAGCGGACAAGTAAAGGTCTGTATATTTCAATACCATTGACATAAATAAGGTTTTCATCAAAATTTCCCCCACGAACCAAATACTGAGAACTCAATTCGTTAGTGGAACTGACACCCGAAAAAGACGATAATAGAGACTCTATACTACTATCCAACAAATAAGAACGTTGTTTCGTGTCATAGATATCCATTGTCAGATTTACAGTCCTTGGCTTCCGAGCATTTACAACCACAGGTCCAAGCTCTTTTTCTTCTTCTGTCAGGATTATATTTAACTCCAAATCTGTAGTAGGACTAGGCATCATTACCTCCAAAGTATGGTATCCTACATATGAATACAATAATTTGATTGAATCTTTTTTGGGAAGTATCTCCAAACTATATGTACCTTTAGAATTACTTATTACCCCATTATTGTTTCCTTCTTGAACAATGGAAACACCAGATAACACATTTTTTTTAGTATCATATATATTCCCGGATATTCTGACAGTTTGAGCAACTATCAAAACAGGGGAGAAGAATATAAATAAAGAGAGGAAAATATTTTTCTTTATCATTCTGTATTAATAAAAAGTAAAGCAGTATTTTAGTATATTAGAACAAATTTAAGATATATTTTCAGCACTGCAAACATAGTTCCTTTTTCTGTGTTCAATAGGAGAGAAGATTCTCTAAAAATTGTCAATTGTTGAAAACTCTCCAATAATTTAACTAAAAATAAAAAGAGAGGGTCTATCTTTATATATAATGTAATTAATTAGATGCGAATATGAATGATTTTATACACTTACACGTCCATTCTCAATACTCACTACTTGATGGTCAGGCTAGTATAAAGAATATTGTAGATAAGGCTGTAAATGATGGTATGAAAGCAATTGCCCTCACAGACCATGGTTCAATGTTTGGGATCAAAGAGTTTTACAACTATGTAAAAAAGAAAAACTCAAAATATGATGGTACTATAAAAGATTTAAAATCTGAACAAAAAAAATTAGTACAAGAAGGTGCTCCTCAAGAACAAATTGATGAATTAAATAAAAAAATTAAAGAAGAAGAATCTCATAAATTTAAGCCAATTATTGGTTGCGAATGTTATGTTGCCCGACGCAACAGAAAATTAAAAGAAGGCAAGCCTGATATGAGTGGCTGGCACTTGATTGTGTTAGCTAAAAATCTGCAAGGCTATAAGAATCTTATAAAGATGGTGTCGCATAGCTGGACAGAAGGTTATTATATGCGTCCTCGTATCGATAAAGAGCTATTAGAAAAATACCATGAAGGATTAATTATCTGTTCGGCTTGTCTTGGAGGAGAAATTCCTAAAAAGATAATGGCAGGTGACATAGAAGAAGCTGAAAAAGCTGTACAATGGTTCAAAGACCTGTTCGGTGAGGATTATTATTTAGAGTTACAACGTCATAAGACTAACAGACCGGATGCTAATAGCGAAGTGTACCCATTGCAAGTCCAGGTTAACGAAGAATTGATAAAAATAGGGAAGAGACTCGGTGTAAAGGTTCTTGCAACTAACGATTGTCACTTTGTAAATGAAGAAGATGCGGATGCACATGATCGTCTGATCTGCTTAAGTACAGGAAAAGATTTTGACGATCCTAAACGAATGCGATATACTAAACAGGAATGGCTAAAAACCAGAAGCGAAATGAATGAAGTATTTGCTGACATTCCTGAAGTATTGACTAACACATTAGAAATTGCTGAGAAGGTTGAATATTATTCAATAGATTCAGATGCTTTAATGCCTTTCTTTACTATCGATGAATCTTTCGGTACAGAAGAAGGATATAAAGAAAAATATTCTCCTGAAGATCTTATCAAAGATTTTGGAGAAAAAGAATATAATCGTCTTGGTGGTTATGATAAAGTAATACGAATCAAGCTAGAAGCTGATTATTTGAAGCACCTTACGATGCTTGGTGCTGAAAAGCGATATCCAAATATGGATGCCGAAACCAGAGAACGCCTTGATTTTGAGCTGCAGACAATGAAAACGATGGGCTTTCCTGGATATTTCCTTATTGTGCAAGATTTTATTGCAGCTGCCCGCCAAATGGGCGTAGCAGTGGGGCCGGGTAGAGGATCGGCTGCCGGATCGGCAGTGGCATTTTGTTTAGGAATTACAGATATAGACCCAATCAAATATGACCTACTATTTGAACGTTTCTTAAATCCGGATCGTATATCAATGCCCGATATTGATATAGACTTCGATGATGATGGACGTGGAGAAGTTCTCAAATGGGTCACAAAAAAATATGGGCAAGAACGGGTTGCACATATTATCACATATGGTACTATGGCAACTAAATCGGCTATAAAAGATGTGGCACGTGTTCAGAAATTACCATTATCAGAATCCAATAGGTTAGCGAAGTTGATACCCGACCGTATTCCGGACAAAAAGAAAGTTACTTTACGTGATGCAATAGAATATGTTCCTGAGTTGAAAGATGCTGCAACCAGTCATGATAGGACAATGAGTGATACACTCAAATATGCCCAAATGCTGGAAGGGAATGTACGTAATATCGGAGTACATGCATGCGGTATTATCATTGGCCAACAAGATATATCTGACATAGTTCCTGTGAGCACAGCTGACGACAAGGAGACTGGTGAAACTATGCTTGTTACCCAATACGAAGGTTCTGTGATAGAAGAAACAGGACTAATCAAGATGGACTTTCTTGGACTAAAAACACTGTCTATCATAAAAGAAGCACTTGAAAATATAAAACATACAACCGGCGAAGATATAGATATTAGTACTATATCACTCGAAGATCCTAAAACATACGAATTATACAGTTTGGGAAAAACGACAGGGACATTCCAATTCGAGTCGGCAGGGATGCAAAAATACTTGAAAGAACTGCAACCTAGTAAATTCGAAGACCTAATAGCAATGAATGCACTCTATCGTCCGGGGCCGATGGACTACATTCCTTCATTTATTGCTCGTAAACATGGACGGGAAGAAATATCGTATGACATTCCCATCATGGAAAGGTACCTAAATGATACTTATGGCATTACAGTCTATCAAGAACAGGTCATGCTTCTATCCCGTTTGCTTGCTGATTTCACACGTGGACAATCGGATGAGTTGCGTAAAGCGATGGGTAAAAAGCTAATAGATAAGATGAATGCCCTCAAAGAGAAATTTATTGCCGGAGGTACCAAAAATGGACATGACAAGAAAACTTTAGATAAAATATGGGCTGATTGGGAGAAATTTGCATCTTATGCTTTCAACAAATCGCATGCAACATGTTATTCGTGGGTAGCCTATCAAACAGCTTGGTTAAAAGCCAATTATCCATCCGAATATATGGCTGCTGTACTTTCCCGAAACTTATCTAATATAACTGAAATCACTAAATTCATGGATGAATGTAAATCCATGAATATGAATGTTTTGGGACCAGATGTAAATGAGTCGTTCCTTAAATTTTCCGTCAATAAAGAAGGTGATATTCGGTTTGGTATGGCTGCTATAAAAGGAGTAGGAGAGGGCGCTGTTAATAATATTCTGGAAGAAAGAGCAAAAAATGGTCCATTCAAAAGTATATTTGATTTTGTTGAACGTGTAAACTTGAGTTCATGTAACAAAAAGAATATAGAGTCCTTAGCTCTTGCGGGAGCTTTCGATGGCTTTACTCAAATATATAGAGAGCAGTATTTTGGAATGAATGGTAAGGGAGAAACCTTTATTGACCAACTTATCCGTTATGGTAACAAATATCAGTTGGATAAGGAACAAGCTGCAAATTCCTTGTTTGGAGGTGATGTATCCTATAGTACAGCCCATCCCGAAATACCAAAGGTAGAAAAATGGTCTGATCTGGAACGTTTGAGTAAAGAACGGGATTTGATTGGTATATATTTATCAGCACATCCTTTGGATGAATATTCTATTATTCTCAAACATGTATGTAATGTGGGAATGTCTGAAATTGAAGATAAAGAAGCATTAAAGAATAAAGAAGTAAAACTAGGTGGACTTGTATCCGGTGTACGTGAGGGAATCACTAAAACGGGGAAACCATTTATGATAATCCGAATAGAAGATTTTACAGGAAGTGGCGAAATTCCTCTTTTTGGCGATGACTATATTAATTTTAGTAAATATGGACGTCCCGGGTTATATGTTTATATAAAAGGGCGTGTACAAGGACGCAGATATGATGCTAATCAATTAGAATTTAAAATTAATTCGATTCAGTTATTACCTGATGTGAAAGATCAATTAATAGAGAAACTGACAATTACGTTACCATTACATGATATGAATAGACAGATGGTTGAAGAATTATCTACTTTAATAAAAAACAATCCGGGTAATTCGTTGTTATATTTTAAAGTCGTAGATGGAGAAAGGAATATGAATGTAGAACTTTTTGCCAGAAGTCTTAAAATTCAAGTACAAAAGGAACTTATTGATTATCTGACAGAAAGCGAAAATTTAGTATTTAATATAAACTAAAATTTTCTAATTCTAAATAGTTTAATTACTTTTGCAGTTGAAAAAAACCAATAGATTGAATCAATATTAAGAATAATAAAATAGATAAAATTATGGCACTTCAAGTAACAGATGCAACTTTTGACGAAGTATTAAAGTCAGACAAACCTGTAGTATTAGATTTTTGGGCTGAATGGTGTGGTCCTTGCCGTATGGTAGGTCCTATTGTCGACGAACTTGCGACTGAATATGACGGTAAAGTAGTTATTGGCAAAGTAGATGTTGACAATAATGATGAAATCACATCAAAATATGGTATCCGCAATATTCCTACTATTTTGTTTATCAAAAATGGTGAAGTTGTGGATAAACAAGTTGGAGCTGCACAAAAATCAGCCTTAACTGAAAAAATAGAAAACCTTCTTAAATAAGAATAGTTTATCTCATATAAAAAAGGCTTGAATTTTTGATTCAAGCCTTTTTTATTTATTTCAAAATAACCTTCCAATTATTCTTTTACGAGAACAATCATTTCAGAGAATTTATTTATCATATTTGCAAATGACATCTTAAGAGATAGATAATCATTTGCCTCATATACATTCTTATTAAGTGAATAACTTGCATTCACATAAATAGTATTACCGTCTACCTTGGCATTATAGAGAATTGAAATCAATTCGTCTGAAAGACTTATATCTGCAGGCAAAAAGTCTATCTTGTATCCTTCAGGTATTTGAAAAGACGATACATAACTATTCCCTTGTAAATAAATAAGATCAACAGGTAACGTCCGACCAGATTGTTTGAATAGGTTATCCTTCTCCTGAATATTACAAAATGGATTTATAAACAACTTATTTGACGATTGTTCTAGAGGGAGATCAAACTTAAAAGAAAATTTAAACGGCTTATTTAGATCTTCATTGGTTTCAATATTTATAGAATCTACTGTCTGTATCTTCAAACTATTTTGTAAATATTTCACTAAATTATCGTCTTTTCCTAAATATATATTCCTATATAAATATGCATTATATCCTATAGAACCATATTTAGCATTTACCTCTATTTTATTTTGATCCGGAAAGATATTAACCTTCAAGCTATGCTGTGTCATAGACAATTGCTTTTGTTTGATAAATATCCATTCTTCAGATTTAGGTTTTACAACCAAGCCAGCCACACTCATACATCTTTTGGGTAAATCGGTAAAATATAATAAAGGCTCTGTCGCATCAATGTAATATTTTTTATTATCTATTGAAACTTCGACCAAAACATAATCTAAGAGCTGCTGAAAAGGATGGGATGATTGTATAATACCATTGCCACGTGTACTCATCACTACAGGGTTAGCATCAATATTAGCAGCTTTTAATAACCCAATTAAATAAAGATTTATATCTGCCGAATTCCCTGTTTTACGTTTTAAGAAATCAGCTAATTTACTAGACGAATATTTACTATTGTCACCGTTCCAATTATACATTCTTTTTACATACTTAGCTAACTCTTCTGTTCGTTTCAGTGGTATTTCGGCATCTAAAGCAAGAGTTGGTAAGATTTTCTTTCCTTCTTTCTCAGCATCTTTAATATATTTACCAAAATTGTCGTCCTTCAAAAACTCATCACACATCTGCGGCCATGTGGTAATTATATCCTTCTGTCCACCTCTTGGGTAGTATATTTTGGAAAGCTGAAAATCAAGAGCAACCATATAATCCTTTTCAGAAGTAATGAATTCTTCATCCTTAAATGCAGGTAAGTTCTTCATTCCAAAATTGTAAATAAGCTCTTTGTATACGAGTGATCCGAAATGAGTATCAAAAGCGCTATCTTCTGTTTGAAGTTCATCAAATTTAGTAGCACCTCTCATCAGGTAAGTATATTCATAATAGGGAATTGCCCGATAACGTAGCTTACTATCTACGACAGGTATTTTTCGTTGAAAACTCCATCGTCTCATATTAAAGAAAAATGGGGTAGAAATCGTATATTTTATTTCAATAACAGACCCCGGTCTTACATCCGAAAGTGTAACTTTCTTTATGCTCCATTTATTATCAACCTTTTCCTCAAATATATTTTTAGGATTGAGATCTACTTTATTTAATTTGCCATCCTCAAAATTATAAGTAATAGCTTCTATTCCTTCAACAAGTTCACTGTTTTGTCTATCTTCTATATAATAAGGTATTTCGAACGTTGCATAACTGATTCCAGCCTGTTTCAGTACTTTTATCTTCGTTTGCCTAGTCATGTACAATAAAAAACCTCTGCCAGAATCACCTCTGAAAAAATATTCTCCTTTATCATACAACACAACAGCTTCTGCATCTTTATCCAACGGATATTCTGTCATAGACATTTCATACTGAGTAACTTTACCATATTCTTGAGTATAGTTCTCTTGTGTATACATTGATAATGGAATAAGGAATAGTAAAGAAATAAAAATAGTTGCCTTCATCTAGTTTCAAAATAGAAATTTTTGTTCTCCTGCCCGACAACTGCTTTCACAAAATCATAAAATGGTTTATAATCAGCTACAGGTAATCGCTTAGGTCGAATAAATAGGGTTTTATATATAAGTATTTGATTTTCTAATTTCTCAAATTCCAATTTATATTGATCACCGAATGATGATTCTATATTTACATTATCCGGAATACCAATAATCTGTTTGTTTGGCACATAGCAAATGATTGTATCACTATAATATATAGGATAATCAATCTGTAAGTCTGTAGACCTCTTATCAGGAGTTTCAAAATTTGACAATTGAAATGGAAATGGACTAATTACCAAATCATTTCCATATTTTTTATGAACATTATGCATTTTACAGTTCAAAACCATTTCAATAATACCTATGTCACGGTCTTCCTGCTTTAATTTGTAATCTAATAAATCGAAGGAACCTGAAAGAATACTTTGTCGTACATATTTATCAACTGTTATTTTACTAACATCATTCTTCAAAAAATTAAATAACTCATAATTTTCACCACGTTCACTAACTTTCAAATTTATATCAGCCGAACCGGAAGGCTCTAATTTAATATCGAATATCCGGGTACATAATACATCTTCTTTCTTTAGAGGTGGGATTGTTATAAAATGGCTATCAAGAAGATCTATCGATAATGCTTTACGTCCTTGAATAAAAGTTCCGATATAGCCCATTGGAATATTCTTATCTGTACACTCCAAATAAATTGTATCATTAGCAATAGGAACTGTTAATATAACATGATTAAAAGCCTGATGGGGAAAGTCTATATTTATATCCTCAATTTTTCGCCCAGCATCTATAAGTGTATAATATGATTTAATTCCGGCATGAGCTAAAATAGCTTTCATATAATTTGTCAAAGCTTTACAATCCCCATATTTATTTACAGATACATATTCAGCGGGATAAGTTTGTAATCCGCCAATATTGATACTTATATTAATATAGCGTGTATAATCTTGCAAATAATGATATAAAATTTTGACTTTTTCTTTATCACTATCAACTCCATACAGAATTTTATTAATAACATCTTTTTCCGATTGAGGTAATATATCTCTATTCTGATTTAAAATATAAATCCAAGTACCAAATGATTTCCAATCAGAATAACTACCAGTTTTTCCATATTTTAAATTAAGAGGAACAATATTTATTCGAGGTGCTTTCGATGTATTAATTGATGAATATACTTCCGGTAATATCGGCTCATAGGCATAATTCCATTTGTATTGGACTACATTTTGTACCGTATCTATTAGTGGATTATTGACATTGGCTTGCTCATATCTAATTTCTTTTTCCAAAGGAGTTTCGATCAATACAGTTCCATTTTTTACAGGTTGTTTAGATCTTCTATAATCCAACGATACTATACTTAAATAATTTGAATAAACTATTTTATAAGAATAAACTATTCTATATGGGTATTGATTATGTTTAAGTTCAAAAGTTTTTACAAAATCATCCGAATATAAGGATGAATTGGAAATTGCACTTCTATCTATAACATCCTTACTACTTAACTTCCGGATAACATTACCCGATAAATCTTCAATCCAGGCATCACCAATACTAACTTTATCTCCTTTTGAATAAAATATTGATATTTCAGCATCATTATCGCCCATTCGTTCATTTATTTGGAGTATAGTAGAGTCCATCTTGACAAGCTTATCATTATTGAGCTGAATATGCAAGACAGATTTTATTATTTCACTACGATTATTTTGCCCCAAAAAAGACAGTGAAAACAAAGAAAAAGATAAGGTTAACAAAAAGACTTTTATCATTAAAAAATATATTTTAATATTTATTTTCAAAAGTATCAAAAAAGTCTAAATCTAAGTAAATTTTAAGCATAAAAGCGACGATATTATACAAGAAACAAACCTTTCGGACACACATATTTATAATCTTTGTGAATGATATAATTTCAGACTAATTATTTTGGGGTAAAACGGCTCTCTATAAGAATAGTTTTTACTAACTTTGTTTTCCTAAAAAATACGATATTAACAAATTATGTCATCAGAGAGAAAAATTAAAACCGCTTTAGTATCAGTCTACCATAAAGATGGCTTGGATGAGATACTAAAAAGACTAGATAAATTAGGTGTAAGTTTTGTTTCTACCGGAGGAACAAGAGAGTTTATAGAATCGCTTGGGTTACATTGCGATGCTGTTGAGGATGTAACAGGCTATCCATCAATATTAGGGGGAAGGGTAAAGACATTACACCCTAAAATATTCGGAGGAATCCTTTGTAGAAGAGAATTACCCGAAGATATGAAACAAATAAAATCATATGATATAAAGGAAATAGATCTTGTCATTGTTGATTTATATCCTTTCGAAGAGACTGTCGCTTCGGGAGCTGATGAACAAGCTATAATCGAAAAAATAGATATAGGAGGGATATCCTTAATTCGTGCTGCTGCAAAAAACTTCAAAGATGTAATTATCGTTGCATCTAAACAGCAATATCAACCATTATTCAACCTATTGGATGAAAAAGGAGGAATATCAAACTTAGATGACAGAAAATGGTTTGCAAAAGAAGCATTCTCCGTATCATCAGCATATGATACAGCCATATTTAACTATATGGATGATGGCAATGAAACTGCATTCCGTTATGCAGAAAATAATCCAATGCCATTGAGATATGGTGAAAACCCTCACCAAAAGGGTACTTTCTTTGGAGACTTCAATGCAATGTTTGATCAACTTCACGGACGTGAAATTTCTTATAATAATTTATTAGACATTGAAGCAGCCATCAGCTTAATAAGTGAGTTTGATGAAACCACAGTTGCAATTCTAAAACATAATAACGCATGCGGCATAGCATCGCGTCCAACAGTGACAGAAGCATGGAAAGATGCTTTAGCTGGTGACCCTGTTTCTGCATTTGGCGGCATCATAATCACAAATAAGAAAATAGACAAAACAGCCGCAGAAGAAATAAATAATATATTTTTCGAGATTGTAATCGCTCCTGAATACGATAAAGAAGCACTTGAAATTTTGGAACAAAAGAAAAATCGTATTATTTTAGCACAGAAACAAGAATTGAAAGGAGACAAACAATTCCGTTCGCTACTAAACGGTGTATTAGTACAAGACAAAGATTTGAGCATCCAAACAAGTGATGATCTGAAACTCGTTACAAACAGACCATTAGAAGGAACAGAACTAGAAGACCTTTTGTTTGCGAACAAATTGGTTAAGCATACAAAATCAAATGCTATCATTTTGGTCAAGAATAAACAGTTATGTGCAGGAGGTACTGGACAAACGTCACGTGTTGATGCCTTGAAACAAGCAATAGAGAAGGCTAATTCTTTCAAATTCAACTTAGAAGGTGCTGTTATGGCATCAGATGCATTCTTCCCATTTCCCGACTGTGTAGAAATAGCCGGAAATGTAGGTATAACTGCTGTTGTGCAACCGGGAGGGTCAATAAAAGACAATTTATCTGTAGACTATTGTAATGAACATAATATTTCAATGGTTATGACAGGTATTCGTCATTTTAAACATTAATATTTTTAATAAACATATAATACTTATATTTTGATATGGGATTATTCTCTTTCACTCAAGAAATAGCAATCGACCTTGGTACGGCCAATACGATTATAATACATAACGGACGAATTGTGGTAGACCAACCATCTGTTGTCGCTCTGGAACGTAAAACAAATAAAGTAATTGCAGTAGGGGAGCAAGCTCGCCAAATGCATGGGAAAACTCACGAAGATATTCGTACAGTAAGACCATTAAAAGACGGAGTTATTGCTGACTTTACGGCTGCTGAACAGATGATTCGCGGTTTAATAAAGATGTTTAATAACAAAAGCCGTTTATTTTCACCATCTTTACGTATTGTTATTTGCATACCATCTGGTAGCACCGAAGTTGAAACACGAGCGATTCGTGACTCTGCTGAACATGCCGGAGGTAGAGATGTATATATGATATATGAACCAATGGCGGCAGCTTTGGGTATTGGTCTTGATGTAGAAGCACCAGAAGGAAATATGATCGTTGATATAGGTGGAGGAACAACAGAAATTGCTGTTATTTCGCTAGGAGGTATTGTATCAAATAAATCGATCAAAATAGCAGGAGATGACCTGACTGAAGATATACAAGAATATATGGGACGTCAGCATAATGTGAAAGTAGGAGAGAGAACAGCTGAAAATATAAAAATAGCTGTAGGTGCTGCTCTTACAGAATTGCCTGAGGAAGATGTACCGGAAGAATTTATTGTTCATGGGCCTAATCGAATGACATCATTACCAATGGATGTTCCTGTGGCTTATCAGGAAATGGCGCACTGTCTTGATAAATCCCTATCAAAAATGGACTCTGCTATTTTAAGTGCTTTGGAGCAAACACCCCCCGAACTATATGCTGACATTGTAAAAAATGGTATCTATATAACCGGTGGAGGTGCATTATTACGTGGACTAAGTAAACGTTTTACAGATCGTATTGGAATACAGTTTCATGTAGCGGAAGATCCTCTTCATGCTGTAGCAAAAGGAACAGGAATAGCTCTAAAAAATATTGAGAAATTTAATTTCCTTATGAGGTAAATACAATCCATAGAATTACTACTTATGTTTGAAATTATTTACATAATTAAATAACAAACATGCGCAATCTTATAAACTTTTTACTTAAAAATAGTTCATGGTTTGTTTTTATAATTCTACAGGTTATTTGCTTTTATTTTATTTTCGATAATAATTCATTTCAGAGAAGTGTATTCTTGAATTCATCGAATATTATTTCTGGTCAGATTTATTCTGTATCAGGAGAAGTTACATCTTATTTCGGACTTAGACAAGAAAATGAAGAACTGCTACACCAAAATGCAGATCTACTATCTCAAATATCTGAACTGAAAGAGCATATAGCTAATACAGAAAGTGATTCAATGAAGACCGAGGCTTTTTTTAATAGCCTCCAAAACGATAATAACTCTAATTTACAACTTATTCCTGCAAGAATAAATAGTAATAGTGTATCGAAAGTAAATAATTATATAAGTATAAATAAGGGTTATAAGAATGGATTAACTGAAGATATGGGAGTTATATCTCAAAAAGGGATTGTGGGTGTAGTTAGAGCAGTATCTGCCAATTATGCTATAATCCAACCAGTATTAAATCCTCATAGCCAGTTCAACTGTAAAGTTTCAACATCGAATGCAACCGGAACTCTTATTTGGGATGGAAAAGATCCTAGATATGCTGATTTAACAGATTTCCCAAAATTCGAAAAATTTGAAAAAGGAGATACAATTGTTACAAGTGGATTCTCTGATATTTTTCCTGAAGGGATAATGGTCGGAATTGTTGAAGATTATAAAAGTCAGTCTGATGATAATTTTTATAGTTTAAAAATAAAATTATCAACAGATTTCAGTTCTCTTAAAAATGTATTATTGATTAAAAATACAGGATTAGAAGAAAAGCGTGAATTAGAAAAAGAAATAGAGCACAATGTTAAAAAATAACTTTGTTAAATATACTTTGATGTTTATATTACTTGTGCTATTACAAGTAACTGTTTTAAATTCAATTTCTTTTTTGGGTTATGCTATTCCTTTAGTATATATTTATTTTATAATAAAATTACCTATAGGGCTTAACCGAAATATCGCATTGGTTTTGGGTTTCTTTCTTGGATTCATTATAGATATTTTCAGTAACACTCCAGGAATGAATGCAGCTGCCACTGTATTTGCAGCATTTATATGTCGTCCTGCCCAAAATTTATTTTTTACTGCAGATGACTATAATGATCAAACTCCAAGCCTGTCGTCATTAGGCTTTTCATTCATAAAATATGCAGTCTTTATAACATTGATACATCATATTATATTAATCTCTATAGAATCATTTTCATATTTAAATATTGAAATGATTCTATTAAGGATTGTACTCTCAACCCTACTTACAACTATACTTATTTTTGCATTTGAAGGATTCTCTCTCAATAAGAAAAAAACGTGGCAAAAAACAACTTAGAGGAAGATAAAAAGAAATATGTTTTAATAGCAATAGTTTGTGCTATTGCCTTAATATACATCGGTCAGTTATTTTATTTACAAATTATCAGCAGTGAATATAAAGACTACGCCGATGGAAATGCATTCTTCAACAAAACTCTTTACCCAGCTCGAGGTACTATTTCAGATAGGGATGGACGTTTATTGGTCTACAATCAGCCAACCTATGATGTAGTCTATATTCCACAAGAAGTACAAGCATTTGACACTCTTGACTTTTGTAGGACTCTCAATATTACAAAGGAACAATACGACAAAAGAATTAAGGATATAAAAGACAGGCGCTTAAACCCTGGCTATTCGACATATACTCAACAAACTTTCATGACGCAACTAAGCGTTCAGGAGTATGGCCTTCTACAAGAAAAATTATATAAGTTTAGAGGTTTCTTCATTCAAAAAAGAACTTTAAGACAGTATAATTATCATAATGCCGGGCTTATTTTAGGCTATGTTGCTGAAGTAAGCAAATCACAAATGGAGAATGATAATTACTATGTCAGAGGTGATTATGGTGGAAAATCAGGAATAGAGGCTCACTACGAAACCATTCTGAGAGGAGAGAAGGGGAGTGAGATTCTACTTCGTGATGCTCACGGACGTATTCAAGGAAAATACGAAGATGGCAATTTTGATAAAGCTCCTGTCTCCGGAAAGAATTTGACGCTATCGATGGATATTGAACTGCAAGCTTATGGCGAATATTTGATGCAAAATAAAGTAGGTAGCATCGTAATGATAGAACCATCGACAGGCGAAATATTATGTATGGTAACATCTCCGACTTATGATCCATCTATGTTATTGGGACGAGATTTTGGTGTTAATTATAAAACATTAGAAAACAATCCCTTAAAACCTCTATTCAACCGAGCTGTACAAGGAATGTATCCTCCGGGATCTACCTTCAAAACAACTCAAGGTTTAATATTTTTACAAGAAGGAGCGATAACAACAAATACTGCTTACCCTTGTGCACATGGATATCCACCACTGGGTGGCCGCCCCAAATGTCATGCCCATGGTTCTCCGCTAACTCTCGAACCGGCTATAGCAACATCCTGTAACTCATTCTTTTGCTATGGATTAACAGCGATGCTTCAAAACAGAAAAAAATATCCTGATATCCAACATGCATTTGATGTATGGAAAGACCATATGGTAGATCAAGGTTTTGGTTATAAATTAGGAGTTGATTTACCATCCGAAAAAAGAGGTTTCATTCCTAATAGTAAATTCTATACAAAAGCGTTTAAAACTGAAAATTGGAAAGCAGCAAATATTATTTCGATTGCTATCGGGCAAGGTGAAATTACTGCAACTCCTTTACAAGTGGCTAACTTAGCGGCAACTATTGCGAATAGAGGTTACTACTATGCTCCGCATATTGTAAAAGATATTCAAGATACTCCATTAGATAGTATATACACTCACAAACACCAGACAGGTATCAAAGAAGAATACTATAGAACTATAGTAGATGGGATGGCACATGCTGTTACCGGAGGTACTTGTAGACGGGCAAATTTATTACCGGAATTTGAAGTTTGTGGTAAAACCGGAACTGCTGAAAATCCTCATGGTAAAGACCACTCTATATTTATGGGATTTGCACCAAAAGATACACCTAAAGTTTCGATATTTGTTATTGTAGAAAATGCAGGTTTTGGTGCTACATATGCAGTACCAATAGGACGCTTGATGTTATTGAAATATCTGAAGGGACAAATACCGGATAATGAGAAAGGGTTAGAAGCCTCTATTGTATCTGCCAATCTACTTCCTGCTACTTATATAAATTGGGTACGGGCTAATAAAGTAGAAAGTATTTACAAACTTCCGAGTGCTATTTCATCACCATCAGTAGTTCCAACAGAAACAGATTCTATAAGTGTTAATAATTAGAAGATGTACCAAAGAGAAGAAGAAAAAATAAAAAATAGTGTCGATTGGTTAACCATAGCTATATATATGGTTATGGTTCTATTTGGCTGGGTCAGCATATATGGTGCCAGTTACCAATATGAACATGCCGTAAGTATGTTCGATCTATCAGGACGTGCCGGCTCTCAACTAATCTGGATAGGAACTTCACTTATCATAGGATTCACTCTTTTGAAATTAGACAGTAATGTATATGATATATTTGCATATTATATCTACTTTTTCTTTATAGCACTTCTCGTATTAACAATATTCATTGCACCGGACATAAAAGGGTCACGGTCATGGATTGCGATTCCAAACACAGCAATCCGAATACAACCTGCCGAATTTGCCAAATTTGCAGTTGCTCTCACATTAGCTAAATTCATGAGTGCCTATAATTTTAAGCTCTTGAAATTTTCTAACCTAATGGGGATAGCTGCTATTATTGTTTTACCTATTATATTGATTCTTTTACAAAAAGAAACAGGTTCAGCGTTAGTATATACTGTATTTATACTCGTATTATATCGTGAAGGTTTGCCTGGAATAATATTGCTACTTGGAGTTACAGCTATAGTCCTATTTGTAGTCGGACTCAAATATTCGGATACAGAAATGGGAATGCTATCTACAGGAGAGTTCTTATCATCAATAATCATTTTAGGAATAAGTACAGCTCTCATTGTCAGTTACAGAAAAGATAGTATTACAGCCCGAAATATACTATTAGGAGGTCTAACGATTTTAGGTATTCCATATATAATCTCTTTATTTAATGTGACTATAAATTGGGGGTTATTTGCTCTAATTGCCCTAGCATTAATGATAATATATTTGGTAATACTAGCAAAGAAATACTGGTCTAAGGTCTACCTATTAGTTGCAGTTTTTGCCATTTGTAGTATGGGGTTTGTTAGTTCTGTCGACTATCTTTTCACAGATGTAATGCAACCACACCAACAAAAACGTATCAAAGTTACACTTGGTATGGAAGAAGACCTAATGGGAGCAGGTTATAATGTAAACCAATCTAAAATAGCGATAGGATCAGGAGGTTTTCTTGGAAAAGGATTTCTTAATGGAACTCAAACAAAACTGAAATATGTTCCCGAACAAGATACAGATTTCATATTTTGCACTGTAGGAGAAGAGCAAGGTTTTGTAGGTTCAGTAGCAGTTGTTATTTTATTTACTATTTTAATTTTGCGGCTATTTTATTTAGCAGAAAGACAACGGAACACATTTGGACGGGTTTATGGTTATTCTGTTGCTTGCATCATATTATTCCATGTAATTATAAATATAGGGATGGTAATAGGATTAACTCCGGTGATTGGTATTCCACTTCCATTTTTCAGTTATGGAGGTTCATCATTATGGGCATTTACAATTTTATTGTTTATATTCTTACGGATTGATATGGCTCGTAAACGTCGATGAGAATTGAATATTTGATTCTATTCGTAACTATGTAGCCAACCAGCCAACTCTCCGAAACTTGAAAACTTATAGATATTTTCTCCAAGGCAAGCACTAATATCTGTTGGAGATTTAGAATTTACAACTAATGTTTTTCCGGTTCTATCTTGAACTTCATAAAATCCGAATTTAGCCAATAGATTTTGAGTCCAATGGTATAAATATTTTTCTGACTCTATAATAACTCTTTTATTTTTTTTCTGATTAGGTAAAAATTGTCCGGTTTCCTTATTAAAATAAATTTTGTCAGTTCCGAAAAAATAATCTAATTCGCCGGATGTTACTAAATCTTCTGTAACGCCACATTTCAATCCTGATTTTCTCGATAAAAGCCACAATTTGTCGGCTAGAAGTAAAGCAATGTCAATGTCATGGGTCGATAATAAGATTACCTTATTTTGCTCAACAGCCAAAGAACGTAATAAATTCATTATCTCCATTCTACTTTCCACATCCAAAAAGGCAGTCGGTTCATCGAGCAAAACAATCGGACATTCTTGTGTTAATGATTTTGCAATCATTGCTTTCTGCTTTTCACCATCAGACAGTTCGGCAACATAAGAATCTGCCTTATGGCTGATTCCAACATCTTCCATCGCTTTTTGAGCTATCTCTTTGTCTGCTTTACTCAATTGTCCGAAAAATCCGGTATAAGGATAGCGTCCTAATTCGACCAACTCTCTGACAGTAAATCCACCAGCTGAAATTTTATCAGTAAGAACAAGTCCTAATATATGGGATAATTCTTTTTCTGTATATACATTTATGTCTTTATCGCCGATAAATATTGTACCATCTGTGGCTGATTGAGATCGGCTAATGGTACGTAAGAGCGTTGATTTTCCAGCTCCATTTGCTCCTAAAAGACAAACTAATTCACCTTTGTATAATTCGAAAGAAAGATTTTTATACAAAGAGGTTGCTTTCTTTTTATAACCAATACTCAATCCAGATGCAGAAATATATGCTTTTTTTATTGTATACATTTGTTAATTGAAATATTGTATTTTCTTTTGGTTTACAATTATATATATTATCACTGGTGCACCAAATACAGGTGTAATCGCATTCAATGGCAAAACCCCTGTTGTTCCGGGTAATATGCATATCAGATTACACAGCAATGCTATTATTGCTCCTAATAATATAGTAACAGGAAGCAATATCTTATGGTTAGAGGTACCTAACAATAGACGCGCTATATGAGGCACAGAAAGTCCGATGAAAGCAATTGGGCCACAAAATGCACAAGTAATAGCAGTAAGTAGTCCGGCACAGAAGAGTAGCAAAAAACGAATAACTTTAATATTTATTCCTAAGTTGGCAGCATATCGTTCACCTAAAAGTAAAGCATTTAAAGGTTTAATTAGTAAAATTGATAATAATAAACCTATACTGACTATAGCACAATAGAATGGCAATTGATCGAGAGAAACAGAAGAAAAATCGCCCATTCCCCAAAGCATAAAAGAATATGCTTTTTCACTAGTGCTCCAAAATTTTAATATTGATATGATAGATGAAGTTAAATAACCTACCATAATACCAATAATAAGCAGCATAATATTATTCTTAATAAGTGATGCAAACCCCATAATAAGCACTAAAACCACACTTGCCCCGATAAATGCACCTAATACTATAGACATGGAATAGGATATATCAAATCCACTTGCAGCACCTACACTTGTTCCGAACAATAAAACGACTAAAGCAACACCAAGGTTGGCTCCTGCACTAATGCCTAATATGCCGGAATCGGCCAATGGGTTACGAAATGCAGTTTGTAACAACAGCCCTGATACCGCGATTGCTCCACCGGTAAACAGGGCTGTTATAGCTTGTGGCAATCGAGATTCGACAATAATAACTGTCCACGCATCCCTTTCGACACTATTTCCTAAAAGTATATCAATAATAGCATTGACTGGTATTGATATAGATCCGAAAAATAAATTTAGTATAAATAATATAACTATTAGAAATACAAATAGAATACTATATTTCAGACCTTTATACATTAGATGAGTTATAGAAATTGAAAATTAGATTTTTTAGAAGTTGCTAAATTACTAATTTTGAGCCAACTCATCTATATATTTATTTTTCTTTTTCGATAACTTTATATCTATCTCCGGTTTCTTTTACTACTTTTTGATAGAATTCTGCAGGATATCCTACACGCTGAGGCGATGATGGGCTACCATATTCATTTCGGGTAAACTCTCCGTTAGTTTCTTTACGGATAACACCATCCATATATTTAATCAAAAGGAATTCTCCTAATTTCTTCCATTTGTCTAGTGTATATGCAGCCTGATCGGCACTGTATTGGTTTACAAATTCAAGAGCTTTTGCTGGCGATTCATTATATAAAGCCAATGCTTTTTGATCTGCAACTACCTGATCTGTCCTAAATTTAGTCTCCAATTCATCTTGTACTTTTTTCATATCCGGATACATCTGGTTATATCTGTTATAAACCATATTGGCTACCCAGTTATTAATCCAAAAGCTGGAAGTCCATGAGAAAGTATATAAATCACCGTTTCCAACACGGAAACTTTCAGGAATCTCGGTTAAAGAACAATACATAGGTGTAAACACAGTCTGTCCGGCATCATCAGTTCCAAACCAAAGAATACCTCCAATAGGGTTTGGAAGCCAAGAACGCATTTGAGAAACAAAAACAAAACCGGTTTGCTGTGTTGCAATAGGCCGTTCGTTACAATACTCAACATCATCTACCTTCCATGTCAACGGAGCCCATCTGTAAGGCGAACCAAACGCACCTGCACTAATATCATTACGGCTATCTAATGCAGTGCCTTCATAATGGTCTCTCATCATTTCTTGCACATCCGACAAAGAGAGTTTACGATCCGGCTTTATATATAAAGGCATAGCATCATGGGTCTTTCCTTGTGCATAGCTTTCATATTTAGCCATATCTTTATTGTAACGATTGAAGAAACTCCATACACGTGCTTCACAGAAACGTTGCCCTCCAAAATCTAATGGATTATATGCTTTAGCAAAACTAAAATCTTCGTCTTTACCGTTAAAGTAACCTTTTTCTCTAGCAAATGAGATCACATCTTGCGAATAGATACAGTTTTTACTATCCTTCAGTGGAAACTGTTGTATACGGGCTTGATTGGCATGAGCTGATATACAATCATCCGGAATACGTACTGCAACCCAAACTGCACCTTTTACACCTTTTCCTTTGCCAATCATTTCAAGCACCCAAATCTCGTTAGGATCGGCAATTGAGAATGATTCACCACCACTATAATAGCCATATTCATTGACTAGGTCAGTCATTACTTTTATAGCTTCCTGAGCTGTTTTAGCCCTTTGTAGAGTTATATAGATAAGGCTGCCATAGTCAATAATACCATCCGGATTAGTCAATTCCTCCCGTCCTCCAAACGTAGTTTCACCAATAGTTAGCTGATGTTCGTTTGTATTGCCAACTACATTATAAGTCTGCAATGCCTGAGCTATTTCACCTAAGTATTTTCCGGTATCCCATTCATAGACTTTAAGTTTATCACCTTTAGTGTACTTTTTCGTTGGCCAATGATAAAGTTCGCCATACAAATTGTAAGAGTCAGCAGAATAACTAATCATTGTTGAACCGTCCGCAGATGCCAATTTTCCGACCAGAATATTGGTACATGAAAATGTTGGGATAGCACAACTAAGACAGAAAAGAGCTGACATAAAGATCTTTTTCATACAGATTTTCTTATTAATAGATTATTGAATTTACGATTATGTAGTAAAGATAGATAGATTATTGAATATAAGGTAGACCAATGTAGAACAAAGTGTATATGAACAATAGTTAGATGTTATTCTGATAAGATAATAAAATATACAAATGTAAAATATAAAAGAATAAGCAATGCAAATACATTTGTATACGAAGGCAAATATTCTAAATTCTATTATTGTATACAAAAATAAATAGTAATATAGAGTATTATTTCCAAATGAATATTATACATATGTCAATCAACATAAATAGCTATTTTTTAATAAATAAATATCTATAAATCAATTATATATATGTAATATATAAAGTAATAATAAAGAATTTAGAAGTAGGATAAGAAATATGAGTATAAATAGGTTATAAATACAAATAAATTATAAATTAATATACTATATATTATGTGTTTAATTTGGAAATATAAAGTAATAATTTAATACTAATCAGCCTTTATATACATTTATATATTTACTTTTGTTCCTTCGATACACATTTGTATCAAACATATGTATACTAATATTGTTTTCTTTTGTAAAATATTATATATACATTTGTAAAATACATTTCTATATAATTTATTAATATGAAAGATCGAATTAAACAAATAATGGATAATGAGCATTTGACACCATCTGCTTTTGCCGATAGATTGCAAATTGGTAGAGCAGTAATATCACATATACTCAATGGACGTAATAATCCTAGTCTGGAAATTGTTACTCGTATCTTGACAAGAATAGATAAAATAAATCCAGATTGGTTATTGACCGGAAATGGTAATATGTATAAAACTGATCAATCTGAACCTAAAATATCAGGCGAAAGAAATTCACTTGAGAATTATAGTAAGACAGAGCCTGATCTATTTGCTCAAACTTCGCAGAATGTAATGAATCCGCCTATTGATAAGGAAGAGATAATATATCGCAAGGAAAATATAGTTAATCAATCTCCAAATATACTAGAAGAACCTATAAAACAGCAGATTATATACCAAAAATCACCTGAAAAAAAAATAAGTAAAATAATTATTTATTATACAGATAATACATTCGAAGCATTTAATGTGGAAAATAAGCCTCTATAATAAGATTATCTGGCATAGCGTAGAATTATAATTCAATCTATAGCACAAACTTGTACTTTCTCCTTTACTTCATATTATTATCATTTAATTTTATAATTTTTTTCAGAATAGCATAGTGGTAAAGTTTCGATGAGTTGTCTCATTAAGAAAGGATCACACTATAGGCTAGCTATTGCATTTATAGCTTTAGTGTTAAACAAAGTGAATAAATGTGATTTTATCCCATTAATAATGACGAATCAACTGTATGATTCATCATATTTATAATATTGTACAAATTATATGACTAAATACATATTTAATAATCAGATAAAATTTATGAAATTACATTTACAGGCGAGTAAAATTTGGCCGTCGTTTTTATGGCTATTTAGCCTATTTCTTTTCACAGGATCTTCTTGGGCACAGAATTATACAATAAGTGGAGTAATTACCGAGAAGGGCACAGCAGAAACATTGATAGGCGTTCCCATAACAGTAAAAGAACGTTCCGGAAGCGGAGTAGCAACAGATGCTAACGGAAAATATAAATTGACTTTACCACAAGGAAACTACACTTTATATGTAGACTACATGGGATTTGAAAAAAAACAGATCAAAATAGCCCTTACTAAAAATATCACACAAAATATAGAATTAGAACAATCTTCTATTGGATTAGACGAGGTTGTAGTATCGGCTGATCGTGCTGATGCAAATGTGTCCGCACCTCAAACCGGAATAGAAAAAATTGAAATAAAAGAAATTAATAAACTACCGGTATTGCTCGGTGAACGCGACATTATAAAAACAATCCAACTAATGCCCGGTGTACAAGGTGCCGGTGAAGGAAGTTCCGGCTTTTTTGTCCGAGGTGGAAGTTCTGATCAGAATCTTATTTTATTAGATAATGTTTCTTTATACAATGCTTCCCATTTGATGGGCTTTTTCTCAACATTCAATTCTGAAGTACTTCGTGATGTTACTCTTTACAAAGGAGCTATGCCTCCTCAATACGGAGAGCGACTGGCTTCTATACTTGATGTGCAACAGCGCAATGGTGATAATCAAAAATATCATGTTGCCGGAGGTATTGGATTAATATCATCAAATATAAACGCGGAAGGCCCAATAAAGAAAGGTCGATCTTCTTTTATTATAGGAGCTAGACGCACCTATGCTGATGCTATTGCACGCCTATCGGGGGCTAAGGATGCACAAAATGCCTACCTCTATTTCTATGACCTAAATATGAAATTAAACTTTGCATTATCGGACAAAGATCAACTTTCAGTATCCGGTTACTTAGGCAGAGACAAGATGGTACTAAAAGATGCGGCCGAAATGAATTGGGGAAATAAATTCCTCACTGTAAATTGGAACCGGGCCATGAGTAATAAATGGACATCTAAGACTTCATTGGCTTATAATCAGTACGATTATTATATGGGTATGGAGATCGGAATGGATCTGAAAGGAAGTGCCAAAATACAGGACTATGCTTTGAAACAAGAATTCCTGTTTCAACAGAATAAAGACAATCAATGGAGATTTGGACTTCAATCAACTTATCATAATCTGAACCCGGGTGACTATGATCTGAACTCAGAACAAAAAAATTCAATAAATCTTCATCATAGATATTCTTCTGAGAATGCCTTATATGTATCGAATCAACTCAAATTGTCTGATAATTTCGAAGTTGTGTATGGATTAAGAATGTCTGCTTTTATGGCACTTGGCAAAGGTGAATATTATACGCTTAATGAGAACAGAGAGGTTGTAGATAGTATCTGGTACAAATCAGGCAAGGTTGTAAAAACGCATATCAATTTGGAACCGCGTATATCAGGTGCTTACAAACTAAATAAAGTTTCATCTATAAAAGCAGCATATGCGCGTACTGTACAGAATATGCACTTGCTATCATATTCAGCTTCGGGCACACCTTACGACAGATGGACGATGAGCTCTAATAATGTAAAGCCTCAATTAGCAGATCAAGTATCACTTGGGTATTTCCGTAATTTTTCTAATAATAAATTTGAATTTAGTGTCGAAGGTTATTACAAGGACACTAAAAATCAAATAGATTTTAAAGATAATGCAGATATCAATGGATATGATGTTATTGAAACTGAAATATTATCGGGTAAAGGACGCTCGTATGGAATCGAACTGACTTTAAAGAAAAAGACAGGAAGATTTACTGGTTGGATTGGTTACACACTCTCTAAATCTGAAAAGAAAATTGATGGAATAAACAACGGGGAATGGTATAATGCAATCCAAGACCGCACACACGATATTTCGATAGTTGGTATGTACGAATTAAATCCCAAATGGTCTCTGTCTGCTGCATGGGTTTATTATACAGGAAATGCAATAACTTATCCGAGTGGTAAATATCAGATAAACGGAAAGGATGTGATGTATTATGCTGAACGCAATGGATACAGAATGCCAAATTATCACAGATTAGACTTAGGAGCTACTTGTATACTGAAGAAAACATCTAAATTCTATTCCGAACTCGTTTTAGGACTTTACAATGCTTATGGACGTGAAAATGCATATATGATACAATTCCGAACCAATACAAATGACCCGAACAAAACAACAGCATATCAATATTCATTATTCACATTTGTTCCATCCATCTCATGGAATTTCAAATACTAATTCAAAAAGTTATAATTTTATGAACAATATATTAAACAAATACTATAAAATAATTTTAGTCATAACTATAACTTTTTCAATCTATTCATGTGAAAAAGAAATAGATGTTGATTTAAGGTCTGTACCTCCACATGTTTCTATTGAAGGTATTGTGAAACAAGATCAATTGGCTATGGTCAAAGTCAGTCATACACTCGATTTTAATAATAATGGAGGATATCCTTTCCTAAAAAATGCCATAGTGAAAATATCTGATAATACAGGCAACTCTGAAGTATTGAAACAAGATGGTAGTGGCTGGTATGTTGCTACAACAATAAAAGGAGAAATTGGGAAAACATACAATATGTCAGTTATATATGAAGGAAAAGAATATACCTCGACATCTAAAATGCCTCCTTTGGTAAAACTCGATTCTTTATCAATGTACAAAGTACCTATAATGGAATATGCTTTCCCGATGATTCATTTTACTGATCCTAAAGGAAAAGTAAACGAATATTACAGATGCATGGTATTTATAAATGGCAAACAACTCCCTGATGTTAACGAGTTCGCTATGAGCACAGAATTTATGGATGGAAGTCCAATTCATCAATTCTTACCAGTAGTAACTCATAATGATGATGTCGATCCTATACAAAAAGGAGATGATATACGCATAGAATTTCAATGTATAGACAAAGGAGCCTATACTTTCTTCAATACTTTGAGCCGCATAGATGAAACACTTAACAATCCAACATCCAATATAAAAGGTGGAGCATTAGGTTATTTCAGTGCATGTACTATTGATACAATGAAGATTAAAGCCGATTGGGTAGATTAAGAACCAGTATTATTTATATAATTAAATCCTGCAAAATATCTATTTTGCAGGATTTATTTTTTATCTGTCTATTCAACAGAGCAACTAGAAATAAAAGAGAGGTTAAATTTTTGAATTAAAATAAATCAATTAACTGTACATACATTAATTTAGAGGTAATCTTATTACCTTTGTAGCCACAAAAAAATCACTTCAAAAACTGCAAGTAATGAAAAGAATGCTTGATTTAGTTGTTACAGAAAACACTCAGCTAAACCAAAACTATTGCTTGATAAAATTGACAACTGGCGATAATTCGATGTTGCCGGATGCATATCCGGGTCAATTTGTAGAAATAAGGGTGGATAACTCACCTTCTACATTCTTGAGACGCCCAATCTCTGTCAATTTTGTCGACAAAGACAAAAATGAACTATGGTTGTTAATTCAAATTGTAGGAGATGGCACAAAAAAAATGAGCCAATACCAAAAAGGAGACATTGTTAATTTACTACTTCCTTTAGGCAACTCTTTCTCTATCCCAAACAAAAATCAAGAACAAAAATTACTACTTGTTGGTGGTGGTGTCGGAACTGCTCCAATGCTTTATCTTGGCGCTACTTTAAAATCGAAAGGTTTTAGCCCCCAATTTTTGTTAGGAGCCAGATCAAAAAGAGATTTGCTGCAATTAGACGAATTTGCTAAATATGGTGAGGTGTTCTGTACAACAGAAGATGGAAGCTATGGAGAAAAAGGCTATGTTATTGATCACTCTATTCTGAAAAAGACACAATTTTCGACAATTTATACCTGTGGTCCAAAGCCAATGATGGTTGCTGTCGCAAAATATGCTAACAATACTCAAACAGATTGCGAAGTATCACTCGAAAACACTATGGCATGTGGATTTGGTGTATGTTTATGCTGTGTTGAAAAAACCCGAGAAGGGCATGTCTGTGTATGTACAGAAGGTCCCGTATTCAATATAAAAGACTTAACATGGATAGATTAACCGTAAAGATAGGCGATTTAAATTTGAAGAACCCGGTGATGACAGCCTCAGGTACTTTTGGTTATGGAAAAGAGTTTGCTGACTTCATAGATTTATCACGAATAGGAGGCATTTTCGTAAAAGGAACTACCATTCGCGATAGGCAAGGAAATGCATACCCTCGTATGGCTGAAACCCCATCAGGTATGTTAAATGCTGTGGGACTGCAAAATAAAGGTGTAGATTATTTTATTTCAAATATATATCCAGAGATAAAAGACATCGATAGCAATATTATTGTAAATGTATCGGGTTCCACTATCGAAGACTATGTAGATTGTGCTCAAAAGTTAGTTGGTCTTAATAAAATACCTGCTATCGAGCTTAATATTTCATGTCCTAACGTAAAAGAAGGAGGTATGGCTTTTGGAACATCAGCTTGCTCGGCAGGAGATGTAACTAAAGCAGTTCGTGAAATATGGAAAAAAACTCTGATCGTAAAATTATCGCCTAATGTAACAGATATAACAGAAATAGCAAGAGCCGTAGAAGCAGAAGGTGCTGATGCCGTATCGTTAATAAATACATTATTGGGAATGGCTATCGACATCAACAAAAAACGTCCCGTTTTATCCACTGTCACCGGAGGCTTATCCGGACCATGTGTAAAACCGGTAGCCCTCCGTATGGTATGGCAGGTATATAATAGCGTTAAAATACCAATTATCGGAATGGGTGGTATTTCTTGCTGGCAAGATGCTATAGAATTTATTCTTGCCGGATCGTCAGCAATACAAATAGGAACTTATAATTTTATTGACCCGACTATATCTGTAAAAGTAGTGGAAGGCATTACTGAATATTTAGATAAGAATAATATAAAATCAGTTAAAGATCTGGTTGGTGCATTACAAGTCTGAGACATAAATATTCAAATTATTATAAATAAAAAAGACATCTGAAAATATCAGATGTCTTTTTTATATGTATAAAATCAAAAATTATTCAATATATCCAACAGCTTGAACAAGTGTAACCTCTTGTTTGTCTGTCAATTTAAGAACATTGTGTAGATCTGGTCGTTTAAAAGAACCACGGGCTACACTGCCCAAACCTGCTGATGCAGCATAAAGATATACATTCTGAACACTAAATCCTGTATCAATATATCCGGCCTCACGGTTAGAAGCTTTATCCATATTAGCTACATAGACAATTGATAATGCAGCATTATCCGATATGGCCGGTTGACCAAGCGCACTTCTTTGGTCGCCTGCCACATGTAGTTTCAATACATTTTCCTTAGCATCATAAAAATAGATTCCACTGCTTAATACTACATAAACATCTATCTCCTGACGGTTTTGAGAAGATGGAACTGTACGTTTATCCTCTCTGTTGAATCCATATGCAGCCCAAAGAAGATCAGACAAAACATTGGCAGGAAGATCCTTTTTTATAAACTCCCGATGCGATTGTCTGTCATTCAGAGCCTCCATTAACGGCTTACCACCTGTCTTGTTGGGAGCTACAAGTTTTATATCCTGAGCAAACAGGGATATACCACAAAATAATAACAATGTTGTAAATAAAACTTTTTTCATAACCTTAAACCTAATTTTTTATATTTAACCTAAACAAAAATATTCAAAAAAAGATTCTTAGAGTAGAAAGTATAGATAGTTTTTACTTTTTTTAAGCCATTAATATATTTACATTTGTGCTCAAACAAGAGCTTATTCAAACTCAATATAAAATAGACTCATAGGTTGTGATAAAAAAGATACTTATACTCATTTTAATAATTATAGCTTGTTCCCATACTGCAAGATCACAAATATATCGCCCAGTAAATGTAGCCACATTAAGTGATTCTGCCCAGATTAGTATTTTGACAAGTGCTCCTTGGAACAAAGAGGTTTATGCAGTATTCGGGCATTCGGCAATACGAATAAAAGACGTAGGGCAAAATCAGGAATATATAGACATCGTATATAACTATGGTATTTTTGACTTTAAAAAACCAAATTTCGCCTACCGTTTTATGGCCGGAGAAACAGATTACCTAGTTGCAGGGATTTATTATGATTATTATATTACTGAATACGAAGAACGTGGAGAAAATGTTTACGAACAAGTTTTGAATCTAAATAAAGACGAGAAACAAAAAATCTGGGCATACCTGATCAATAATGCACAACCTCAAAACAGGGTATATCGTTATAATATTTTCTTTAATAATTGTACAACTAAACTTATTGATATACTAGAGCAAAGCATTGATTCGAAAATTATATTCCCAACTGACACTAATCCAAAAACATTTCGGGAATTAGTACATGAACATGTAAATAAGCAACCATGGACACAATTTGGAATCGACCTCATAATAGGCAGTAAAGCGGATCGCAAAACTACAATCCGAGAAAAAATGTTTTTACCTGTTTATGCAATGAATATACTGGATAAAAGTTATATCCAATTGCAAGATGGTACTCAAAAGCCTTTGGTTTTAAGTAATACTATTATAGTAAAAGAGAATCCTGAAAATAATATTTCACAAAATAATTTCTTCAAATCTCCATTATTTGCTAGTATTATCATACTCATATTAGCCTCTTTAGCATCATTTTATAGTTATAAACAAAGACGTATTATTGTTACTATTTTCGATTTTCTATTATTTCTATCAGCAGGAATAGCAGGATGTATTATCTTTTTTATGATAACAATTTCTGTCCATCCTTGCACATCTCCAAATTGGAATATAGTATGGCTTAACCCTTTATTATTGGTTGCGGCTTTTTTATTCTTTGTAAAATCTCACTTAAAATGCATATATTATTATCATTTTATTAACTTTGCGGTGTTAATTCTGTTTCTTTTGGCATGGTGTTTGATTCCACAGCAATTAGAAATAGCTTTCATTCCCTTCATTCTTGCTATTTGTCTGAGATCCGGGATGACTGTTTTACGACAAAAAAAATTAAAACAAATAGCTGCTGATAAGTTTGCTAAATAAAATAATGATAAGAATAATAACCTCTCTTGTAGCTGTATTAACAATAACTTCTGTTCAGGCTCAAACATCCGTATGTGAAACGCCTAAGTTGATTATTGGTATTACAATAGACCAGCTAAGAGGAGACTATCTCGATCTGTTTCAACATTCATTTAGCGAAAGAGGTTTCAAACGATTACTCAACGAAGGCTTGGTATACCAAAATATCAACTTCAATTTTCCGAATATTGATGATGCATCAGCAATAGCAACAATCTATACAGGAGCATCTCCATTCTACAATGGTATTATTGGAAATAGAAAATTCTTAGCTGATAAACAACAAGTTGTACCAATATTTGACGATAACGAATATATTGGTAACTATACACAAGACAAAGTATCCCCATCTGCCATTCGCACATCGACAATTACCGATGAGCTGAAAATAGCTTCACGTGGAGAATCTGACGTATACTCATTTGCACCACAAAGTTCACAAGCTTTGATAACTGCCGGACGCACTGGCAATTGTGCTTTTTGGGTAGAAGACTATTCTGGTAAATGGGCTTCATCAACTTATTATAAAGATTTTCATTGGACTGTAGATCAAGAAAATAGTGGTACTACATCATATGCCACTAAAGCAAAAGGACTCGTATGGTCTCCATTATTAAGCATAAACAACTACAAAACATCTCCTTATAGCCAAGTAGCGTCAAGATTTCAATACGATCTGGGGTATCATAAAGATACATATAAGTTATTCAAACAAACACCGTTTGTGAATGACTATGTTGCAGAAACAAGTATTAAGCTATTGGCTAAGGCTGAATTAGGAAAACGTTCATACCCTGACTTTTTGTCACTCACTTTTTATGCAGGTAATTATCCCAACATTGATGATTATTCTGTAGAAATACAAGACTTGTATGCCCGCCTTGACCGGAGTTTAGAAAAACTATTAGATGAAGTAGATAAATCTATCGGGCTAAAAAATGTATTAATTTTTATTGCTCCTACAGGATATTATAACTCCAATAATCCGGATAATAAAAGTCTGAGTCTACCAGATAATAAATTCTATATAAACCGCTGCGAGGCATTATTAAATATGTACCTAATGGCCATTTATGGAAAAAATGACCAATGGGTAGATCGTTTTTATAATGGACAGATATACTTAAACAGAAAATTAATAAAAGATAGAAATATCTCATTAGAAGAAATACAAAATAAAGCAGCAGAATTTGTTACTGAATTTTCCGGTGTTCAAGAAGTATACACATCATATCAGCTCCAACATGGCGAATGGAATCCAATAATGGAGTATTATAGAAATGGATTCACAAAAGAAACTTCAGGAGATCTTTTTGTAGAAATACAACCCGGATATAAAATTGTAAATGAGAAAGATCAAACTCATGTAGAGAAACAAATTCGTAATAATGCAATAATATGCCCCGTTATTTTTTTCGGGAATAATATAAAGCCGCAAAAAATAAATAGAACTATAAAAGCAACAGAGATTGCTCCATCTGTAACACATATAATGCGTATCAGATCTCCAAACGCATCTGCAGACGAAGTTCTACCCGAATTATTATAAAATCACACACTAAAAAGTAAGAAAAAAATAAATAACTAAATATATGGGATTCGCTGATATTTTAACTAAATTTTTTGGAAATAAGTCTCAACGAGATTTAAAGGAAATAAATCCGTATGTAGACAAAATTAAAGCCGTATATCCTGAGATAGAAAAACTGTCTCATGATGAATTACGTGCAAAAACGGTCGAGATAAGACAAAAGATACAGGACTATGTAGCTACTGAAAAAAACAGAGTAAAAGAACTGAAAGCTAACATAGAAGAGCTTGAGATAGATAAAAGAGAAGAAAGCTGGGCAGAAATTGATAAGCTAGAAAAAGCAATTACGGCAAAATATGAAGAAATATTAGACGAAGTATTGCCTGAGGTATTCTCTATTGTAAAAGATACAGCACGTCGTTTTACTCAAAATGCTGAAATTGAAGTAACAGCAACCGATTTTGATCGTCAGCTTGCAGAAGATCATGACTTTGTCGATATTGAAGGTGACAAAGCCATCTACTATAATAGCTGGGTAGCCGGAGGTAATGAAATTACTTGGGATATGATCCACTATGATGTACAGCTATTTGGTGGTGTTGTTCTTCACAAGGGTAAAATTGCCGAAATGGCAACAGGAGAAGGGAAAACTCTTGTTGGTACCTTACCGGTATTTTTAAATGCATTAACCGGAAATGGAGTGCATGTAGTTACGGTCAATGATTATCTGGCAAAACGTGACTCGGAATGGATGGGACCACTTTATATGTTCAATGGACTTTCTGTTGACTGTATAGATAGACATCAACCCAATACAGAAGCACGTCGTCAGGCATATAGAGCAGATATAACATTTGGAACTAATAATGAATTTGGATTTGATTATCTTCGTGATAACATGGCTATCAATCCGTCAGACTTGGTTCAACGCAAACATAACTTTGGTATAGTGGATGAAGTTGACTCGGTTCTGATCGATGATGCACGTACTCCATTGATTATTTCAGGTCCTATTCCAAAGGGAGAACAACAACTTTTTGAAGAATTACGTCCACGTGTCGAAATCATTGTAAAAGCACAAAGAGATCTTTGTACTAAGCTATTAGCTGACGCTAAAACAATGATGAATTCCAGTGACAAGAAAGTACAGGAAGAGGGTGCGCTATTCCTATACCGTTCATTCAAAGGGTTACCTAAAAACAAACCACTCATTAAATTTTTGAGTGAACCGGGAATAAAAGCAACTATGCTCAAAACAGAAGAGCATTATATGGCAGAGCAAAACCGTAATATGCATATTGTTACAGATGAATTGTATTTTACGATCGATGAAAAAAATAACAGTATTGAATTGACTGATAAAGGTATTGACTTATTAACAGGAAATTCAGACGATCCTCACTTCTTCGTTTTACCTGATATTGGAGCAATACTTTCGGAACTTGAAAACGAAACTATTTCGGATGAACAGAAAGCAGAAAAGAAAGATGAGATAATGCAAAATTACTCAATCAAATCTGAGCGTGTTCACACAGTAAACCAATTACTTAAAGCATATACATTATTCGAGAAAGACGATGAATATGTAGTAATTGACAATAAGGTAATGATTGTCGACGAACAAACAGGTCGTATCATGGATGGCCGCCGCTACTCAGATGGTCTACACCAAGCAATTGAAGCAAAAGAAAGAGTAAAAGTAGAAGCTGCCACTCAAACATTTGCAACAATTACATTACAGAACTATTTCCGTATGTATAACAAGCTTGCAGGTATGACAGGTACGGCAGAAACAGAAGCTGGAGAGTTGTGGAATATCTATAAGCTGGATGTAGTTGTAATACCAACAAACAGACCTATTGCCCGTAATGATATGAATGACCGTATCTATAAAACGAAACGTGAAAAATATACGGCTGTAATCGAGGAAATTGAACGATTGATTGGTGAAGGACGTGCAGTCCTTGTGGGTACAACATCAGTCGAAATATCTGAGTTATTAGGTAAAATGCTTACAATGCGTAAGATCAAACATAATGTATTGAATGCTAAGTTGCACCAAAAAGAGGCAGAAATTGTATCATTAGCCGGACAACCGGGTGCAGTTACAATCGCAACGAATATGGCCGGACGTGGTACCGATATTAAGCTTGCTCCTGAAGTTAAAGCTGCCGGTGGATTAGCAATTATTGGTACAGAAAGACATGAGTCTCGTCGTGTAGACCGCCAGTTACGAGGTCGTGCTGGTCGTCAGGGAGACCCGGGTTCATCTGTGTTCTACATCTCTTTAGAAGATGACTTGATGCGTCTATTTGCTTCTGAGCGTATTGCAGGAATGATGGATCGCATGGGATTCAAAGAAGGTGAAATGCTCGAACATAATATGCTTAGCAAGTCTGTAGAGCGTGCTCAGAAAAAAGTGGAAGAAAATAACTTCGGTATACGTAAGCGTTTGTTGGAATATGATGATGTCATGAATTCACAACGTGAAGTTATTTATACTCGCCGTCGCCATGCACTTATGGGAGAACGTATTGGTATAGATATCGTTAACATGTTCTATGATTCGGCAGTAGACATTGTAGAACAATATTCTAACAATGAAGACTATGAAGGTTTAAAAATCGAAGTTCTCCGTGTACTTGCCATAGAATGTCCTCTTGACGAAACAACTTTCCGCTCTGGAAAACAAGATATTTTGGTCGATACCCTCTTCGAAGCAGCAATAGCTAGCTTCAAAAAGAAAATGGATCGTTTAGCAGAAGTAGCAAATCCGGTTATTAAACAAGTTTATGAAGAGCAAGGAGATAAATTTGAGAATATTCTTGTTCCGGTAACTGACGGAAAAAGAGTTTACAATATCTCATCCAATTTGAAAGAAGCATACGAAACTCAATCAAAAGCAATTGTAAAAGCTTTTGAAAAAGCCATTGTGTTACATACTATTGATGAAGAATGGAAGGAACATCTTCGCGAAATGGATGAATTACGCCATTCTGTTCAAAATGCAAGCTATGAGCAAAAAGACCCTCTATTAATCTATAAATTAGAGTCTTTCACGTTATTCAAAACTATGTTAAACGGTATCAATCGCAAAACATCTACAATATTGATGCGTGGACAAATTCCAATGCGTGAACCGGAGCAAGTACAGCAAGCAGCACCAGAACAAAAAACAGACTATAGCAGTTATAAGACTGAACGGTCTGATATGGATGATGCACAAGGAGAACAACAAAGAGAGCCTCAAAAACCAAAAGTTGCCCCTATACATGTAGACAAAAAGCCGGGAAGAAATGACCCTTGTTTTTGTGGTAGTGGCAAAAAATACAAAAACTGTCATGGACAGAATGAATAACATCATGTAATCAACTGATATATAGACTCAAAAAGCCTAACGAAAATACTTTCGTTAGGCTTTTTTTACATTATAAAATTTCCTTAATAGAAACATTATTTGTACCTTAGCATGAATTTTGGCTTTAATAAACACGCCTAAAAAAAGGATATATTACAAACGTTTGACAATAAAATTTTTACATTTAAAATAGAATGGCAGAAATAGAAGATAGAATAATTAAAATTAATATCGAGGATGAGATGAAATCGGCATACATTGACTATTCAATGTCTGTCATAGTATCTCGTGCATTACCCGATGTTAGAGATGGATTCAAACCTGTTCACCGTCGTATTTTATACGGTATGAGTGAGTTGGGAAATTCATCAAACAAACCTCATAAAAAATCAGCTAGAATTGTAGGGGAGGTACTTGGTAAATATCACCCACATGGGGATTCATCTGTCTATTTTGCAATGGTACGCATGGCTCAGGAATGGAGTATGCGTTACATGTTGGTAGATGGGCAAGGAAATATGGGTAGCGTGGATGGCGATAGTCCTGCTGCAATGCGTTACACGGAAGCACGTTTGAGCCGCCTAGCGGAAGAAATGCTGAAAGATATCGATAAAGAAACGGTTGATTTTCAGTTAAATTTCGACGACACACTGAAAGAACCAACAGTTCTTCCAACCCGTATTCCCAATCTATTAATAAACGGAGCATCAGGTATCGCTGTTGGTATGGCTACAAATATGCCACCACACAACATGACGGAAACCATTAATGCCACAATAGCATATATTGATAATAAAGAAATAGATATTGAAGGGTTAATGCATTTCATTAAAGCTCCGGATTTCCCTTCCGGAGGATTTATATATGGTTATCAAGGAGTTAAAGATGCTTTCGAAACAGGTCGTGGTCGTGTTATAATGCGTGGCCGGGCAGAGATAGAAATGGAAGGTAGCCATGAAAAAATTGTTATTTCAGAAATACCATATCTTGTCAATAAAGCTGAACTTATTAAACATATTGCTGAACTGGTTGGTGAAAAAAGACTGGATGGTATCAGTAATGTCAATGACGAATCTGACCGCGAAGGTATGCGTATTGTCGTTGACATCAAACGTGATGCAAACGCAAATGTAGTTCTGAATAAACTATATAAACTAACTGCTTTACAATCATCATTTAGTGTAAATAACATAGCTTTAGTAAAAGGTCGCCCACGTACCTTGAACCTGAGAGATATGATCTCTCTCTTTGTAGAGCATCGTCATGAAGTTGTTATTCGAAGAACTAAATTTGATTTACGCAAAGCAGAAGAGCGTGCGCACATATTAGAAGGTTTGATCATTGCTTCTGATAATATTGATGAAGTTATCAAGATAATCAGAGGTTCTAAATCTCCACAAGAAGCTATTGACAGCTTGATAGAAAGATTTAAGCTCTCTGAAATTCAATCCCGTGCAATAGTTGAAATGAGATTACGTCAATTAACTGGACTAGAGCAGGATAAGCTCCACAGTGAATATGATGAAATTCAAAAACTAATAGCTTATTTAAATGAAATTCTGTCAAATGAAGAACTTTGTATGAAAGTGATCAAAGACGAATTAATTGAAGTAAGAGATAAATATGGAGATGCACGCCGTTCAGAAATAGTATATGCTTCAGAAGAGTTAAACCCTGAAGATTTTTATGCTGATGATGAGATGATTATAACCATATCACATTTAGGTTATATCAAACGTACTCCTTTAAGTGAATTTAAAGCCCAAAACAGAGGTGGAGTAGGAGCAAAAGGCTCTGTAACCCGCGATGAAGACTTCATCGAACATATTTATCCGGCATCAATGCACAATTACATTCTCCTTTTCACTCAAAAAGGTAGATGTTTCTGGTTAAGAGTATTCGATATACCAGAAGGAACTAAAAATTCGAAAGGAAGAGCTATACAGAATATATTAAATATAGAATCTGACGATAAAGTGACTGCATTTATCCGTGTAAAAGGATTGAATGATGCAGAATTTGTCAATAAGCATTATCTAGTATTCTGTACAAAACAAGGAGTTATCAAGAAAACTCGCTTAGAAGCATACTCACGTCCTCGTCAGAATGGGGTAAATGCAATCACAATTCGCGAAGATGACAAAGTGATTGAGGTATTAATGACCGATGGCGAAAGTGAAATATTGATGGCAAACCGCAATGGTAGAGCTATTCGCTTTATAGAATCTGATGTTAGAGAAATGGGGCGTACTGCTACAGGTGTACGTGGTATGCGCATTGATGAAGATGGACAAGACGAAGTAATTGGTATGTTGGCTATGTCTAAAGAGGCACAGCAAACGGAAACAATCATGGTAGTGTCTGAATTAGGATATGGCAAACGTACACGTCTGAACGATGAAGATGGCGAACCGGTATACCGTATCACTAACAGAGGTGGAAAAGGTGTTAAAACACTTAATATCACGGACAAAACAGGAAAACTGGTATCTATCAATAGTGTAACCGATGAAAATGACTTGATGATCATTAATAAATCGGGAATCACTATTCGTATGAAAGTTTCGGATCTTCGTGTAATGGGACGTGCTACACAAGGAGTCAGATTAATAAATCTGGAGAAAAGAAATGATGAAATTGCTTCTATATGTAAAGTAATGTCTGAAAATGAAGAAAATATAGAAGAGGTAGATTCAGATACAGAGGCAAACAATAATACAGTTGACAATAATTCGGAAGAAAATAATTAAGTAACTAAAAAACGATAATTTATGAAACGTACCTTTTTATTAGTATCGCTGTGCATGTTGGTAGGTTTTTCATTTGCTCAGAAAAAAGCAGTGAAAGATGCTAAATCGGCAATGAACAGTAATGTTGATGAGGCAAGAGAACTAATAAAGCCTGCATTAACTAATCCTGAGACAGCCAATGATCAAGAGACATGGAAAGTTGCTGGAGATATTGAATATAAAGCTTTTGAAACAGAAAAAGCTAACGAAATGACAAAAGATCTACCTGGTGGCAAACCTGCTGATGAAGTTAAAATGTATACAGGATTGTATAATATGTATGATCCTTATATCAAAGCTGACGAGTTGGGGCAATTACCTGACGAAAAAGGGAAAGTAAAAAATAAAGTAAGAAAAGATATTACCAGAATATTAAAAGAAGCACATCCTTTTTATATCAATGGTGGTATTTACTATAACGATAAAAAAGATTTTTCGAAAGCTGCAGACTTCTTTGAAAAATATTGGATGCTTCCTGAATTGGACTTCTTCAAAGGTGATACAGATTTCAGAAGAGATAGTACATATCAGACTATCAAGTATTATGCTATAATTAGTGCTATTCAGGCAAAAGATCACCCTCGTTCAATCAGACTATTGAAAAAAATTATATCTGAGCCATACATTGATAACGGCACATACAAAGAAAGCGACACTTACGAGTTATTATCGAGTGAATATCAAGTTACAGGAGATAGTGTTGCATATGTAGCTACATTACGTGAAGGAGCTCAAAAATTCCCTAAAAACCAATATTTCACACCAAACTTAATCAATGAATACATCAAAGGTGGAAAAATGTCTGAAGCCCTTGATTATATAGATCAAGCTATTGCTTCTGATCCTAGCAATGCGTGTGATTTATACAGTGTTAAAGCATCATTATATGCTGAAAAGAAAGAATATACAACCGCAGCATCTTCTTATGCTGACGCCTTGAAAGTAGATGCTAAATGTGAAAGAGCACTTGAAGGACAGGGTGTACTATTCGTTTTGCAAGCTCAAGATGTTAAAGAAAAGGCTGGACAAACAACAAATAGAAAAGAACAGGCTGAATTAGACAAACAGACTGCTGATCTATATCAAAAATCTTTACCATATCTTGAAAATTATGTTGAGATATTAAAAGCTAGAAATGCTGATGCTCAAGATATCAAACAAGGTTTGACTAAATTGCAAAATGTATATTACAATCTAAGTCTACTGAATATTGATAAATCAAAAGAACTTGATGCTATTGAAAAAGAATTGAGCAACAAGTAATTTGAAATTATAAATACATATTTAAAACATCTGGAAATTATATTCCAGATGTTTTTTGTTTTATATTTATATGAATGATTGTTATAATCTAATTCAAAATAATACTAATCCAAATGTTACATAATTACTATTATGTTTAATTATATATTATTAAATATCTTAATTCGTTTTTTATTTACCCTATTTTCATTACATTTACTTATTAAAAAATAAATACAGCTTTCAGATATGGAACATATAGAAAATGATGATAAATTTCAAGGATTGAAAGTAAACAAAGGAACAAGCGAACAACCAACAATCAATCCATATTTGAGTGATTTTAAAAGATTCAAAAAAAAGACATATACCCCAAATGAGTATGTAGAAGGCATATTGAAAGGAAATATTTCAATTCTAAGTCAAGCAGTTACCCTTGTAGAAAGTGCCAAACCAGAACATCAAATTATAGCACAAGAAGTTATTGAAAAATGCCTTCCACATGCAGGAAATTCTGTACGGGTCGGTATAACTGGAGTTCCGGGAGCCGGAAAAAGTACTTCGATTGATGCCTTTGGTATGAATATACTAAAAGAAAATAATAAACTGGCAGTACTAGCAATTGACCCTTCGAGTGAAGTTTCTAAAGGTAGCATTTTGGGAGATAAAACGCGTATGGAACGCTTAAGCATAGCAAAGAATGCATTTATCCGCCCCTCTCCTTCTGCCGGCTCTCTTGGTGGAGTTGCACGCAAAACGAGAGAAACAATTGTATTGTGCGAAGCTGCTGGATTTGACCGTATCATTGTCGAAACAGTTGGAGTTGGCCAATCGGAAACAGCAGTACATTCAATGGTTGATTTTTTCTTATTAATCCAATTGGCTGGTACCGGAGATGAACTACAAGGAATTAAGCGTGGAATTATGGAAATGGCTGATGGAATAGTAATAAATAAGGCTGATGGAAATAATATAGAAAAAGCAAAACTAGCTCAATCCCACTTCAAGAATGCACTACATCTATTTCCTCTTCCCGAATCTGGATGGCAGCCTAAAGTTTTAACTTATTCTGGCTATTACGAGATTGGAATAGAGGAAGTCTGGAATATGATAGATGAATATATAGCATTCGTTCGCAAAAATGGCTATTTTCAGCATCGTCGTAATGAGCAGTCTAAATTCTGGATGTATGAAACTATCAATGAGAAATTAAAATCTAATTTCTATAATAATCCGACTATTCAAAATGAGTTGATTAATTGTGAAAAACAGGTTCTAAATTCACAAATGAGTTCTTTTATTGCTGCAAATAAAGTTCTGGAATTGTATTGGAAACAACTCAAATGATAAATAAATAATTTTTTTTATTAATGAATTGACTTTATTTTCTATTTCAGTCTAATTTTAGACCAGAATAATTATATTTGTATTCAAAAAAATAAAAGTTAAAACGAAATAATTTTCATTGTTGAATTAACATAACATAAGATCATGGAAAAGCCATACGCTATTGGAATTGACATTGGTGGAACAAATTCTGTTTTTGGAGTCGTTGACAAAAGAGGACATATTATTAATCAAGGCTCTATCAAAACGGGTTCATATAAAGAAATAAATGAATATGTAACTGCTTTAGCAGCTGGTGTTCAAGAAATTATCGATCAAGTTGGAGGTGCATCTAACATCAAGGGTATTGGTGTAGGAGCTCCAAATGGTAACTACTTTACCGGTTGCATCGAATTTGCTCCAAATTTACCTTGGAAAGGTGTAATTCCTTTGGCTCAAATGCTATCAGATAAACTTAATATACCTGTTGCCCTAACAAATGACGCCAATGCTGCTGCAATTGGAGAAATGACATATGGCGCAGCTCGTGGGATGAAAGATTTTATCGTCATCACACTTGGAACTGGGGTCGGAAGTGGTATTGTCGTAAATGGCCAGTTAGTATATGGTCATGATGGTTTTGCCGGAGAGTTAGGACACACTACTATTCGCCGTGGAGGTCGTTTATGTGGTTGCGGACGCAAAGGATGTCTCGAAACATATAGTTCTGCTACAGGAGTTGCCCGCTCTGCTCGTGAATTTTTAGAAGAAAAGAAAGATCCAAGTCTACTTAGAGAACTTAAACCAGAAGATATAACTTCTAAAGATGTATACGATGCAGCTGTTAAAGGTGATAAAATAGCACAAGAAATATTTGAATTTACAGGACAGATACTTGGAGAATCTTTTGCTGACTTTATATCATTCTCTAGCCCTGAAGCCATCATCTTATTCGGAGGTCTTACAAAAGCTGGTAAATTAATTTTTGATCCGGTTCGTAAACATATGGAAGAAAACTTACTACCTATTTTCAAAAATAAAGTGAGACTTCTTATGTCTGAACTAAAAGAAAGTGATGCGGCTGTACTTGGTGCAAGTGCATTAGGATGGGAAGTAAAAGATTATTAAGTATAATCATTAAACAAACATATAAATACAGCCTGTAAGAATGAGAATTACAGGCTGTTTTTTATTTAATATTCAACTATGACTTATTGTGATTTTGTGAATAAGCTAGATATTATAGATAATAATCTGAATAAAGATTATCATGACAATCATTATGGATTTCCAATAGAAGATGATAACGAGTTATTCGGACGTTTCATATTAGAAATTAATCAAGCCGGACTTAGCTGGACAACGATTCTAAAGAAGCAAGATAATTTCAGAAAAGCGTATGACAATTTTGATATCAAAACAATTGCGAACTATTCAGATAGTGACAAAGAACGGTTATTAAACGATGCAGGAATAATACGTAATAAACTAAAAATAAATGCTGTTATCCATAATGCTATTGTCATCAGTGATATACAGAATAAACACAAATCGTTTAAGAATTGGTTGGATAGCCATTATCCCAAAACTAAAGAAGAATGGACTAAACTATTTAAAACGACATTCAAATTTACAGGAGGAGAGATTGTGAATGAATTTCTGATGAGTACAGGTTATCTGCCAGGAGCACATGATAAAGACTGCCCAATTTATCTGAAAATAATAGATTCCCAACCTCTTTGGAATAGTAATAAATCACAATAAATCCGTAATGTTTTGTATAATCTAGGCATTGGCATATTAGTCAAAATTGTCTACCTTTGCATATCTTATAATTAATTCTATTTTACCCAATATGAGCGATCAGCGATATAATCAACGTGGAGTATCAGCTTCGAAAGAAGATGTGCATAATGCTATTAAAAATATAGATAAAGGTATTTTCCCGAAAGCTTTTTGTAAGATTATCCCAGATGTCTTAGGAGGAGATCCAGAGTATTGTAACATAATGCATGCTGATGGGGCTGGTACTAAATCATCGTTGGCGTATATGTATTGGCGTGAGACTGGTGATATTTCGATCTGGAAAGGAATAGCACAAGATGCTCTGATAATGAATATCGATGATCTGTTGTGCGTCGGCGCGACTGATAATATTCTTTTATCTTCGACCATCGGGCGTAATAAAATGCTCATTCCCGGTGAAGTTATTTCAGCTATCATTAATGGTACAAATGAATTGTGTGAAGAATTAGCTCAGTTAGGCGTTAATATCTACCCTACCGGTGGCGAAACTGCTGATGTTGGGGATTTAGTTCGTACTATAATTGTCGATAGTACTGTAACTTGCCGAATGAAGCGTTCTGACGTAATTTCTAATGATAAAATACAGGCAGGTGATGTTATTGTCGGGTTAAGTTCATACGGGCAGGCAACTTACGAAAAATCATATAATGGAGGCATGGGCAGTAATGGCTTAACATCTGCTCGGCATGATGTTTTTGCCAATTATTTAGCACAAAAATATCCGGAAAGTTATGATTCTTCTATACCTTCAGACCTTGTGTATTCGGGAAAAATGAAACTAACTGATGCTATTGATGGGTTAGATATAGATGCCGGTAAATTGGTACTATCCCCTACCCGTACTTATGCTCCTGTTATTAAAGAAATATTAGATAAATTCCGTCCAATGATACATGGACTAGTACATTGTTCAGGTGGAGCACAGACAAAAGTCTTGCATTTTGTAAATAAGGTAAAAATTACAAAGAATAACCTATTCCCTACTCCTCCTCTCTTTGCCTTAATTCAAGAGCAATCTGGAACTGATTGGAAAGAAATGTATAAAGTATTTAATATGGGGCATCGTATGGAAGTATACTTAGCTCCAGAATATGCACAAGAAGTTATCAATATTTCAAAATCATTTGGCATTGATGCTCAGTTAGTTGGATTTGTAGAATCTTCTGATAAGGCTGAATTAACTATTGAAAGTGAACATGGACATTTTGAATATTAATTTTAGTTATATAGAATCAGTCTAAATTTAACCATCGTTAACAACCATATTTTCCTATTAGCATCTATATTTGTAATATAAGTCAAACAAATACACGTTTAACATTAAAAACAAATAGAATTATGAAAAAAGTTATTATGTCAGCTATTATGGCTGTTGCTCTTATTGCTTCTACAACTGTAATGGCTCAAGATACAACAAAAAAAGAAACTAAAGCTAAAACAGAATCTTGTTGCAAGAAGGGGGATAAAAAAGACTCAGATAAAAAAGCATGCAGTAAAGAAAAAGCAGATAAAAAATCTTGTTGTACAAAAGATAAGAAATAAAAATTTATCTAAAAAATAGAAGGGAGCCTTTAGTCAAAGGCTCCCTTTATCTTTTTATTACTATTTTCTGAAAGGAGGTTTTACAACTTCTGCTTTAATATTCTTATTCCTTACTTTAATATATACATATGAACCTATAGTTGCATATTGAGGTTCAACATATCCAAGTCCAATACCTTTTCTGGTTGTTGGAGATACCGATCCTGAAGTAACGACTCCTATTTTTTCATCTTTTTCATTAACAATATCATATCCATGACGAGGTATACCTTTATCTATAAATTGAAAGCCGCATAGTTTACGAGCTACACCTTCCTTTTTTTGTTTTTCGAGAATAGAGCGAGCTATAAAATCTTTACCATCTACAAATTTTGTAATCCACCCCAATCCTGCTTCAATAGGAGTTGTTGTATCATCCAGATCATTGCCATACAAACAATATCCCATTTCTAAACGCAATGTATCACGTGCACCTAAACCAATCGGTTTAATTCCAAATTCTTTACCAGCCTCAAATATAGCTTCCCATATTGCTGTTGCATACTGTGGGTAGAAATAAAGTTCAAATCCTCCGGCTCCAGTATAACCCGTATTCGAAATAATGACATTATCAAGCCCGGAACCTTTAAAACTACCGATAACAAATGAATAATAAGGAATTGTAGATAAATCTATTTTGGTCAGTTTTTGCAATGTTTTCAAGGCCAATGGGCCTTGTATAGCCAATTGGCCAATACTGGCAGAGGCATTCTCTAAATCGGCAAGTTCTGTATTATTTTCGACACACCATTTCCAATCTTTCTCTATATTGGAAGCATTCACTACCAACATATACTTTTCAGGTTCATAATGATATACAATTATATCATCAATAATCCCACCTTCATTATTCGTAAAACATGAGTATTGGGCTTTCCCTATTGGCAAATTAGCAACATCATTAGTAGTAACCTTTTGCAAAAAACTTAACGCCCTAGGACCTTTCACCCATATCTCTCCCATATGAGAAACATCAAATACCCCTACCCCATTACAAACAGTCATATGTTCGTCAATAATTCCGGAATATTCAATAGGCATATTATAACCCGCAAACTCATGCATCTTTGCTCCTAGAGCAATATGAATGTCTGTAAATGGTGTTTTTTTCATTTCAAAATATCTTTATATTAGTTTAAGTAATGATCAATATTGCCAAACTATTTTTGGATGGCTACAAGTTCTGCTATTTTGACAATAACTTCCACAGCTTTTTCCATCGATTGAATTGGTACAAATTCGTAACGCCCATGAAAATTATGCCCTCCAGCAAAAATATTAGGGCAAGGTAATCCCATAAAAGATAAGCGTGCTCCATCTGTTCCTCCTCGTATTGGTTTCACTAAAGGAGTCACCCCTACTGCTATCATTGCATCGAATGCTAAATCAACAATGTGCATCATTGGCTCTACCTTTTCACGCATATTATAATATTGGTCTTTTATCGTAATAGTTGTACTACCAGGGTACAATTTATTAATAAATTCAACAATATCAGTCAATATTTGTTTGCGTTTTTCAAACAATTTATTGTCATGATCACGAATTATATAAGAAACAGAAGCACTATCGACCCCTCCGGTTATATTCATGAGATGGAAAAAACCTTCATAACCTGTTGTATGTTCGGGTCTTTCATCAGCAGGAAGTAATGAAATAAGTTTATTCGCAATTACTAATGCATTTACCATTTTATCCTTTGCCGAACCGGGATGTACACTACGTCCCTGTATTGTAATCTTGGCACCAGCAGCATTAAAATTCTCATATTCGAGTTCTCCGATTGGTCCACCATCCATCGTATAAGCCCATTCGCATCCAAATTTCTCAACATCAAAATAATCAGCTCCTGCCCCTATTTCTTCGTCAGGAGTGAATCCTATCCTGATTTTACCATGCTTAATCTCCGGATGGTCTTTCAAATATTGCATTGCTGTCAATATTTCCGCAATACCGGCTTTGTCGTCAGCTCCGAGCAATGTAGTACCATCCGTTACAATAATATCTTGTCCTACATAATCCAATATCTCGGGAAAATCAGTTGGCGATAATTTTATATTCTGTTCTTCATTGAGAACAATATCTTTTCCATCATAATTATCGACAATCCGAGGATTTACATTTTTACCAGTCAAGTCGGGACTTGTATCCATATGGGCTACAAAGCCAATTGTAGGTATCTCTCTATCTGCTATATTGGATGGTAATGTAGCCATAATATAGCCCTTATCATCTAAAGATATTTCTTTCAAGCCCATCTCATGAAGTTCTTTTACCAACTCTTTAGCTAATACTAATTGACCGGGAGTACTCGGAGTTACTCCAGTTTCTGTGTTTGATTCTGTGTCAAATTTGACGTATTTGATAAAACGCTCTACTATTTTTGTCATTTTCAAAAAAAATATATGTAAAATGAATATTATAACTTACTGATTATTATATAAATTTAGCTTCGAAAGCCGCATGTACAAATATAATAAAAGAGAAAATATGTCGCAACATTTTGCTAATTCAAAAAATAATTCTACTTTTGTGCCCGGGTAAGTCCTATACGGCCAGCTCCTGATTAATCCCCCAGGGTTTGATCGCAGCAAGGGTCGTCGGTCGTAGCGGCGCGATATAGATCGCTTACCCATCTGCCTCTTTAGCTCAGTTGGCCAGAGCACGTGATTTGTAATCTCGGGGTCGTTGGTTCGAATCCGACAAGAGGCTCAAAAAAGACTATTTGATATATTCAGATAGTCTTTTTTTATTTTATATTTGACTTCTAAATCAGACTTAACAACTTACGAACCACACATAAACAACTAATATACAGTTATTAATCAAATTATCAACATTAAGTCTTTTTTTAAGATTATTTTATCTGTGATTATCAAATGAATTCTATTTCTTTGTGATATGCTGAACGATAATATACTCGAAAAATTAAAAACACTGGCAGAGTCAGCAAAATATGACGTGTCTTGCTCCTCTAGTGGAACCACCCGCAAAAGTCAAGCGGGAGGATTAGGCAACACTGTTGGTGGAATGGGTATATGTCATAGCTTTACAGAAGACGGACGATGTGTTTCTCTTCTCAAAATAATGCTGACTAACAATTGTATCTACGATTGTGCATATTGTATAAACAGGCGAAGCAATGACATACGGCGTGCAACCTTCTCGGTACAGGAACTGGTAGAGTTGACTATTGAGTTCTATCGTCGAAATTATATTGAGGGTTTATTCCTTAGTTCAGGAGTTATCAATAATCCGGATTATACTATGGAAAGAATGGTTCGTGTAATCAAAGATTTACGAACAACGCATCGCTATAATGGGTATATCCACATGAAAAGTATTCCCGGAGCCAGCCAAGAATTAGTAAATGAAGCCGGATTGTATGCTGACCGAATGAGCGTCAATATAGAAATACCAACAGAACAGAACTTAAAACTACTGGCTCCTGAAAAAGATCATATTAGTGTATATAAACCGATGTCATACATACAACAAGGTATGTTACAAAATATTGAAGACCGACAGAAGTTTAGATCTGCTCCCCGATTCGTACCAGCAGGACAAAGTACTCAGATGATTGTGGGAGCAACGAATGAAAATGATAAGGCAATCCTAAGTTTATCCTCTGCCTTATATAAACGCCCGTCGATGAAACGGGTATATTATTCAGGATTTATACCAGTCAATGGATATGACAATAGGTTACCGGCATTAAAACAGGCTCCATTAGTAAGAGAAAATAGACTCTATCAAGCCGATTGGCTTATGCGATTTTATCAGTTTAGAGCAGATGAAATAGTTGATGACTCCTACCCTAATCTTGATCTAGAAATAGACCCTAAACTATCTTGGGCATTACGCCACCCTGAGGCATTCCCTGTAGATGTAAATAAAGCCGATTATTCGCTCATCCTTCGTGTACCGGGCATTGGAGTTAAATCCGCTAAACTTATTGTAACATCGCGTCGATATGGGCGTCTAAATGCTTACCAGCTAAAAAAGATAGGGATAGTAATGAAAAAAGCTCAGTATTTCATTACTTGCAATGAATTGCCAATGTATACTATAAATGAGGCTACACCTGAATATGTCAGAAGAATATTGACTGAGCCTAAGAAGAAAAGAGGCGAAGACCGTCAGCAATTGTCAATAATATTTCCCGACTAAATGATTGTCTTTTTTTATGATAAAACATTCGATGGCTTATTAACAGCCGTATTCGATGCTTACCAACAAAAGATATTTCCGGACAAACTAGTTGAAATAAATGGTGTAGCACCCCTATTTACAACTGAACAATATACAGTCTCTACTCAAGACGATAAGGCTAAACGTGTTTGGGCAGCACTCCAGAATAAGCTATCAAAATATACAATCAATATGCTAACGCATATATGGCTTTCTGAGCAAGATAGTTCTGATGAACTTATATTCAGGTATATTAGAAAAACATTTGATAACAAAGTTTCGATTGAAAGTAACTTCGGTGACGAAGATGTTCTTATGGCTCAACAATTAGCTAAAAAAGTTGCCCGAGAAGGACAGTTCTTGAGAGAATTTATTCGCTTCCAAAAAGCTGCAGACGGTATATTTTTTGCTCCTGTATCTCCAATCTATAATGCTCTGCCACTAGTAATAGAACATTTGACTGATCGTTTTTCTGATCAGAGATGGGTTGTCTATGATCTAAAACGAAAGTATGGATACTATTATGATTTAGATAAAGCAACAGAAATAACATTAGATAATAATGATCATTTATTAGATGGAAAACTAGATGAATCTCTAATGGCTAATGATGAAAAACTGTTTCAAGAACTATGGAAAGGCTATTTCAAATCGATGACTATAAAGGAGCGAATCAATCCTAAATTACAACGACAACATATGCCGAAACGATTTTGGAAGTATTTGACAGAAAAACAATAAAGATTTTTATGAATAAAGAATCCAATCTAAATACATAAACATAAAAAAGAGCCAAACTTTCGTTTGGCTCTTTTCCATATCTATTATTACAAATTATTTGTTTGAAGGTGCTGAGCTTAACTCTGCATTCTTCTTACTTTGTTCTTTTTGTAAAATTTTCCAAGCAATCGGTGTTGCGACAAACAATGATGAGTATGTACCGATCATGATACCAATGAATATTGCAAATGTAAAACTACGGATAGTATCACCACCTAGAAGGAATATGCAGAATATAACTAGCATAGAACTTAAAGATGTATTCATTGTACGACCCAATGTAGAGTTTAATGCTTCATTGATAGTATCAGTTACATTACGTTTAGGATACATTGTTCTGATCTCACGAATACGGTCAAAAATAACAACTTTATCATTAATTGAATACCCTACAACTGTCAATACTGCGGCTATGAACGATTGGTCAATCTCCATCGAGAATGGCATTATCTTATATAGTATAGAGTACAGCAAGATAACAAGTACAGCATCATGTGCTACAGCTATTAGAGTACCAACAGAGAAAGCTATATCGCGGAAACGGATAAGAATATATACAGCCATACAAATAACTGCTATTACAACTGCTATAGTTGCTGCTGTTTTCAAATCATCAGCCACACTTGGACCTACACGTTGAGAACTTTGTATATAATTATCAATTGTTGTTCCCGGTTGAAGATAAGATTGAAGAGCTGTTGTCATTTTAGTTCTGATTTCAGCTTCTACTTCATCTGTAGCTTGTTCAACCTTGTAGTTTGTTGTAATACGTACTTGACTTGTATTTGAAGACTGGCTAGCAGATCCACTTGTTAGAACGATTAGGTTAGCTCCTTCAAATTGAGGTTCTAATGCTTTATATATATCAGCAGTATTTACATTCTTATCAAAACGAACTAAATAGTTACGTCCTCCAGTAAAATCAATACCTCCATTCAATCCATTAACAAGTAATGAAACTCCACCACCAAGTAGAACAACTAAAGAGAAAATAGCTACTTTTTTAGTTAATCCTAAGAAGTTAATATTAGAATGAACAAATAGTTTTTTTGATATAGCTGTTGAGAATGTCAAATTCTGGAATTTGCCTTTATCAAACATATATTCATAGAATATACGAGTAAGGAATACAGAAGTAATGAAAGATGCTACGATACCAATAATCAATGTTGTTGCAAAACCTTGGATTGGTCCTGTTCCAAAATAAACTAATATTATCGCTGTTATCACCTGAGATGCGTGACCATCAAAAATAGCAGAGAAAGCATGTTTATAACCATCTATAACAGCTGTCCGAACATTTTTACCTGCTCTAAGCTCTTCTCTGGTACGTTCGTATATCAACACGTTAGCATCTACTGCCAGCGCTAGGGCTAATACAAGTCCGGTAATACCCGGTAGTGTCATCACAGCTCCAAATGCAGCCAATATACCAATCGTAAAGAATAGATTTATTATTAAGGCTGAGTTTGCAATTGCTCCCGGTATCAAACCATAAACAATACATATATAGGCCATCAACAATACTAAAGCCAAAACGAAAGAGAAAAATCCTGCATTAATAGCTTCTTGTCCTAAAGATGGTCCTACAATATCTTCTTGTACAATATGTACACCAGCTTTCATTTTACCAGATTTCAATACATTCTCTAAGTCTTTAGCATCTTCTGTAGTGAAGTTACCTGTAATCTGAGAACGTCCTCCATCAATTTTTTGATTTACATTAGGTGCTGAATATACATGTCCATCAAGAACAATAGCAATGCTACGTCCTATTTCGGCACCTGTAATAGCAGCCCAACGTTGTGTTCCTACAGAGTTCATCTGCATATCTACTTCCCAAGCCGATCCTCTTTGTGCCTGATCTGCTTTAGCTGAAATTACAACATCACCATCAAGAGCCGGACCTTTCTTAATTCCATCTCCACGAAGTGCATATAAAGCAAATTCGCTTTCTTTTTGGTCATTTGCTTTAAATCCCCATGCAAATTTTAAATCGCTTGGATATGAATCTCTGTATTTATATAGAATATCATTTACAGCAGCAGTATCTTTTTTGTTTACGATACCAACAATTGCACCACCTCCAAAAGCAATAAAGTTTTCAGAAAATGGTTTTGTAAATCTTAGTTGAGTATTTACTGAAAGAGAATCAACTGTAGTTGTTGTACTCAAAGAGTCAGTATTTGCTGTAGTAGTATTCTGATTTGCTAATGCAGCAGCAGAACGTTCATTGATAACACCAATATAGTTTTGAATTTCTTGCAAATTATAAGTTTTCCAAAACTCAAGATTAGCACTTCCTTGTAATAATTTACGAACACGTTCTGGTTCTTTAATACCGGGAAGTTCAATCATAATACGTTCAGCTCTATTATCCAATTTTTGGATATTAGGTGCAACTACACCAAAACGGTCGATACGTGTGCGAAGTACATTGAAAGAGTTTTCAGCTACACTATTCAATTCTTTTCTAAGAACTGTTACTACTTGGGCATCTTTATCTGTAGGCAAAACCTGATCTTTCAGCTTAGATGCAAAGATCGGAGCAAGTTTGTCGTTACCGGCAATTGCTTTATACTCATCTACAAATATGGAGATGTAATCTCTGTTACTTCCCTTTCTGTTTTTATCGGAAGCCTCTTGTAGTGCTTTGTTGAATGCCTCATTACTGTCATCACCTAACGAACGAAGAACTTCGGCAACATCTACTTCTACAATTACACTCATACCTCCTTTAAGGTCGAGCCCTAATCCAATTTCTCTCTCGCGACATTCTTTTAATGTATATCCTAGATTTTTTTTATCAAATCCTGGAATCCAAGAAAAAGTCATCCATACTTTTTCTGTCGACATAGAGTCTAAATAAGAATAGTACTCCTTGTTGTACAACTCATCGTACAATTCTGCATTACCATTTGCTTTAACTGAAGCATAAGCCGCTGCATAATCTTCCGCTTTTTTATCATAACTTTTGGTTATAAATGAAAAAGACAGATAATAACAACAAACTAGTGTCAACAGAATGGCAAATGTAATTACAAAGCCTTTGTTTTGCATTTTGGAATTTACTTTTTGTTATTTATTTCTATTATTACTATTTAATTCAAAATGATGCTCATACAAAATTATGTATATAATGAATATACCCTAACTGAAAGGGAATGTTATTATAAAACACAATTTGAGGCGTGCAAATATAACTTTTTATTCTTTATATTTAATAAAGAAGCTTAAAGATATTTACATATTTCTCTTCATTTATGAGAATAAGACATATGTTGTTACAAAAAAAGTTTCTGATAGATTTCGTTTTTCATTTAAAAGCAAGCTTTTCTAAACAATTACAAGTGATTTTAACGTCCATAAATTCAGAACCAGATAAACCCTTATATATTAACTAGTAGGGATTATCTGGTTCTATATATTGTTTTTTCTTCAGTTATTTTTTATCTGATTCTTTCCTTATTTCAGCACGTTTAATTTTACCACTTATCGTTTTTGGCAATTCTTCTACAAATTCTATGATGCGCGGATATTTATATGGAGCTGTTACTTTCTTTACGTGATCTTGTATCTCCCTCGCTAAATGATCGTTTGCTTTATCTTTATAATCTTTTGCCAACACAATTGTAGCCTTTACAACTTGCCCCCTGACTTCGTCAGGCACACCTGTAATAGCACATTCTACGACCGCAGGATGTGTCATTAGCGCACTTTCTACTTCGAAAGGGCCGATACGGTATCCAGAGCTTTTAATAACATCATCTACACGACCGACAAACCAATAATAACCATCTTCATCTCGCCAAGACATATCTCCAGTATGATATATGTCATTAGAATACACTTGTCGTGTAAGAGCTTCATCTTTGTAATAACCTTTAAACAACCCTAAAGGCTTCCAACGATCTGTTCTAATAACAACCTCTCCAACCTCTCCATCTTCGACTGAGCGGCCTTCACTATCTATAAGATCCATATCGTAAGCTGGATTGGGAACGCCCATTGAACCGGGTTTTGGCTCCATCCATGGGAATGTAACAATTGTGGGAGTAGTTTCTGTTTGTCCAAAAGCCTCCATCATCTTAATACCTGTCCCTTTATAAAAAGCCTCATAAACGGATGGATTAAGTGCTTCTCCTGCTGTTGTACAATATTTCAATGAAGAAAGATCAAAACGGGTCAAATCTTCCCTAATCATAAAACGGTAGACTGTTGGAGGTGCACAAAATGATGTTATTTTATATTTTTCGATAAGACTCAGCATTTCATGAGGATTGAATTTTTCATGATCGAAAACAAATACACATGCCCCTGCAATCCATTGTCCATATATCTTACCCCATACGGCTTTTGCCCAGCCAGTATCAGCAACTGTCAGGTGAAGGCTATTTTCGTTCAGGTTATGCCAATATTTCGCTGTCACAATATGACCTAACGGATATGTAAAATCATGTACAACCATCTTAGGCTCACCTGTTGTTCCTGAAGTAAAGTATAGTAATGATATGTCATCATTTACATTTACAATAGATGGCTTAACAAATGGTTTTGCTTCTTTAAGCCCTTTATGGAAATCATTCCATCCATCCGGAATATTTTGCCCACAAACAATTCTTTGTTGTATTGTTGGTGAGTCTTGCATTGCATCATTTATATGATTGATGACTACTTCATCGTCTGTGCTCACAATTGCCTTTATACTGGCAGCATTGTTTCTATAGATTATATCTTTTTGGGTTAGAAGATGGGTTGCAGGTATGGCAATAGCACCAATTTTATGTAACCCTATTATTGCAAACCAGAATTCGTAACGACGTTTCAGTATCAACATAACCATATCGCCTCGCCCAATTCCGAGTGATTGGAAATAGGAAGCAGCTTTATCGCTTTGTTCTTTAATATCCTGAAAAGTGAAATCAATATGCTCACCTTTATCATTAACCCAGCAGATTGCTTTCTTTGATGGAGCTATTTCAGCCCATTGGTCTACAACATCGTATGCAAAATTAAAATTGTCCGGAATTTGGACTTTATAATTCTGTTTGAAATCTTCTGTTGAAACAAACTTTGTTTGTTGTAAATATTTTTCTAACATTATATTATACAAGTTGAAATAACAGTAATTACAAAACTACAGCAATAAACTTAACGGGCTTATTATCTAAGGCTTTCATTCCGTGTAGTAATGCTGAATCGAAATAGAGGCTATCACCTTCTTCCAATATTAAATCTTTTCCGTTTATCTGAAGTAACATACGTCCTTCTAAAACCAGATTAAATTCTTGACCTACATGCGAACTATGATGTATTTCGAGCTCATCGTTTGGTTGAACTGTCACTTCAAATATGTCTGCCTTTCGGTTATTAAATCCTCCTGCCAATGTTTGATATTGATATGCTTCAACTCTTTTCACAGCCATTCCTTTTCCTTTTCGGGTGAGAAAATAGCTACTCATACGAGGTTCACCATCAAACATTAATACAGATACATCAACGTTATACTTTGACGCAATATTTCTCAAAACACTTATGGTTAGATCCTTATCCCCTGATTCATATTTCAAATATTCATCTAAAGGGATATTACATGATAAGGCAAAGTCTTTGGCAGACATCTCTAATGCCTCACGCAAGCCTTTGAGTCTCTCTCCTATTTGCTTTACTTCGTCACTCATAGATATTATTATATATTATTCTTTTGGGGTTTCCACTAATAATTGCATCATTACCTTAGGAATAGTGCTCTTAAATTCTATCATATTCCCTGTTACAGGGTGTTTTAATATCATATTTTGTGCATGCAATGCTATTCGTTTTATTGGGTTGGTGGTTGCTCCATACTTCTTATCACCAATGATAGGTGTATTCATTTGTCTCATTTGGGCACGTATCTGATTCTTACGGCGTGTCTCCAGACGCATTTCTAATAATGAATATCGTCCATTACTTTTTATAGTCTTGTAATGGGTTATTGATTTCAACCCTCCATTATCTGAAGGTGAAGAAAAAACAACAAAATTTTTATTTTCTGTCAACCATGATGTTATTGTACCATTCTTTTCATTCAATACTCCATTAATGATAGCTGCATATGAATGAACCGGTACAAGTAAATCCCAATTTTTTTGATACATTTCTTGTAATTCGGGACTTTTTGTAAATACCATCAATCCTGATATTTCCCTATCTAAGCGATGGATAACAAATACTCGTGCTGTTTTCTTCTTCTTTTTAACATATTCGTTTAAAAGAGAATATACTGTCCGTGTCTTTTCTTTATCTGTTGAAACTGATAGTATCCCAGCTTCTTTATCCACAACAATCAAATCATCATCTTCGAAAACTATTTTAAGTCCTTTCAGCCGTTTTTCTTTCCGGCTTTGATCAAATTTCATTACAGCTACTATATCTCCTTTTTTCAATTCGAGATTATATTGGGTCGAAATTTTCTCATTTACTAATATCTGTTTATGAACAAGTAGGGACTTTGCTGCACTGCGGCTTTTCCTTACATTTTTTGCAATAAGGAACTCTAACAGTTCGCTTGGTTCTGATACTTTTAAAACTTGTAGGGCTTTATCTCTTGATGTATTTCTCATTTGGAATAATGCATAAATAATGAAAACAAAGGTAAGAGTTTTATTATTAGCGAACTGTTTTTATAGAAACAAAATAATAGATAATATATATAAAAAACAAGTGCTTCTTGTTCAGAAGCACTTGTTAAATTATTATTGTTTATCGTCTAATTATTTATTAAACTTATTCACAAAATCGTTCCATACACTAAGTACCGAATCAAATCCTGTACCAAAGTATACGCTAGCTTCGACTGATGTATTGTCATTAAACTTAAGAAACATTACAGAATCATAATTTTTAAATACCACATCTTCCTTAAGACCATTATAAGTATATACATCTTCTTTAACACCATATGAAAGGGATGCTATTTTTGTTTTATCTTCTCTGGATGATAGTTTTATATCTGAATATCTATTCATTATTGCACACCAATCTTCTTCATATTTTTTTTCTATTGCTTCTGTATAATTTTCTACAGAATCATATGCTTCATCTAATATAGCTACTTCTTTATTAATGTTTTCAATATCTACATTTCCCCAAATCACTAGGTTGTTCAAAATTTTCACTTCTGCATTTCCTTTTCCTAATTCTGCAACATCTACATTTCCTGATAGATCGGCTGTACCACCAAGTATTGTAACATCACCTTTTTTAAATTGAAAAGAAGCTACATTTGTAGAACCTTTTTCAGCAGCCAAATCTAATGTATAACCATTATCCAGATTCATTTTTATGGTTGCTGTTTTAGGCGCCTTTTCTGCACTAACTTCAGTTGCTTTTATTGAGATAGTTCCAACTTCTGCATTGTCTGCATTCAATACGATTTGTGCCTCTTTAGGTAACTCATAACCACTTAGATTTACACCAGCACTAACTCCTGTTATTTCAATCTTACCATTATTAGTAGTTCCTCCACGTTTTGCAGGAAGAACAAAAGATAATTTATTTGCATCAGCTGTTTTATCCCATTTTTGAGCTTCTTTATTCCATGTATAAGTTCCATTAAAATCATTTACATAGATAACATTCTTTCCTATTGCCGGAGAATTAGGTAGCTGTGGATCATCTATTTCAACTAGATCCTGAAATGACAATAGCAATTCTATTGATTTTGCCTGTGATAAACCATCTAATTGAGCTATTACTGATTTACCATCAACTATTAGTTTCTCTTTTTGTTTTTCAGGAGAAAGGCTCGAATAAGGGTAGTTTTTAAAATCTTCTTCTGGAATGTCCTTTTTTTTGTCATCATCAGAGCATGAAATAAACGCTGGCACTGCAAGCACCAATGCTAGAGTGTAAATAAATAATTTTTTCATAAATGTTTTGTATTACTTTAGTTCTGTAATAAAAGATTAATATAATCAAGGTTATAAATTAAGTTTGATTTAACAAAGATAGCAGAGTTTTAACTAAAAACAACATTTTTCAAAAAAAACTCAGTATCACACTGGATTATCTGTTGCTCAAGAAAATTTCCTACTATATATTTTTTCATATGACATAATTCCTTTAATGACTTCGATTTTGTAAACAAACAAATTATTATTTTATCAAAGTATTATTTAGCGTAACTCTAATCTAATCGATAATAAGTGGTACCATATCCGCTCCAGATACCAATTCCACCATTTATATTAGTTGGTAAACTTGAATTTGCCGGAAAGATAGGATTCTGAGTATTTAATATCTCATTCTGATAACTATTCCAAAATTTATAGGCTGATTGAGGTTGTGTAGCAAACCTTATTATAGTCGGTTTTGTCAAATCAAATTCTGTTGATAAATCTACTTCAGGAAATATAATCGGTCCTTTATTAATCTGTATAGAAACATCCTTATCAGCCGGATATAATGTAGGATCTAGATTTCCATATAAACAAGGAGTGAATATATTATCGTCTGCCAACGTTCTTGTCGAAACCTGATAGTAATCCCTCGTTTCATTTCTGAATCTGATATGAATATAACCCTTATTAGGAGAATTATTTTCAGCAACAGTCCATACACTATCTAATTTAACCGGTTGTGGGATATAAGTTTTAGATGTTATCACCTTATCATTATATTCTATTTTTAAGAAATATTGCTTGCCAATTTCTCCTTTCAGCACTGTACCCTTATATTCATATGGCGGTAATATATTATTATTAGTTTGTAATACCAGCACTTCTGTATTGACTCCATCCGAAACTGTTACTTTGGCAGTCCGAATAGCGTGCTCCAACAAACTTTCTGGGTCTTTTGGGCCATCCATTGATGCCGAAGTTGATAGCATTACAGAGGCATACCTATCATTCTCAATACGCCCCTCTACAACTACTTTGGGTACATAAGGCACTAATTCGATAAAGTTTTCACAAGAGAAAAGAAATAGTGAAATAATAGACAGAACCAGATAACCAATATGTATATTCTTATTATTAAAATTCATAGCCAATTAACTTATCAAAACTTAAAGTTCCAGCTCACAGACGGAATTAGTCTAAATAACCTTTTTTGTTTAACATCTAATTTTACTTTATCTGTTTTACTATCCTGTTTTACAATCATGAAGATGTATATTGGATTTTTTATCATAAACATATTGTAAATAGAAAAGTTAATTCCATTATCTTTCTTAAACCAATAGTTTACACTCAAATCCGTTCTATTATAAGCTGGCATCCGAGCTCCATTATACTTATCATAATATTTTACGGGCATATTATTTATAAAATACCACGAATTAGGTTGCGTATAGGTACCTCCTGTGGCATAAATATATACTAAAGATGCATCCCAACGATTGTTAATTTTATATGATCCGGCAAAAGAAAAATCGTGTCTTCGATCAAATTTAGCAGGATAAGTTTGTCCATTATTTACACCTGCCACTTTACGATCTGATCGCCCTAAAGCATAACTAATCCAACCCGTGAGTCGACCTGTATTTTTCTTCAACATAAACTCCAATCCATAAGCCTGACCTGTTCCGTATAATATTTTATCAGTGAATAATGTGTTATCATTTTCAATAAAATTCTGATCAAATTCTGTTACATTCTTCACCTTTCTGTAGTAAATATCGGTAGATAATTCGAACAATCCATCTTGAAATACTTGATAATAACCTATTGATATTTCCTGCCCTTTCTGCGGTTTTATTTTATCAGATGCCATTATCCAAAAGTCTGTTGGCAAACCAACACTAGATGGGGTAAGTTTATTCACATATTGAGTATTACGGCTATAACTTCCCCGAAGATATTTATCAGCTTTTAACTGATATCTACCCGACAGACGAATATCAAGATTATGGAAAGGTTTGGTTATATTCTCTTCCTTAACTTTTGAGTAATACATATTATATCGCAAACCCGGTTCAATATACAAATGAGGGGTTAATTGCAGCAAAGCTGTAGTATAGAAACTTGCATCATGAGCTGTAGAATTGACTGACGGCTGCCCTTTATAATATATTCCTGTATTCTGAAGTTTCGTATCTTGAGGAAGAATATCACGATAGGAATATTGTACTCCGCTTTCGAGTGGAATAGTACCAATAGAATAGTTAAACCGATTCTTATAAGTGATCTCTTTCACCTCTGATAGTATATGCAAATACATTTCCGACTGTGATGTTTGCAGCTTATTTCTATAGTTGCTATACGAAATATTCTGTACCATACGGATATTATTTCCCAAATTAGTTTCTAACGTGCCCGACAAAACTATATTCCGCCACTTTATAAATCCATTTAAGATAATATCATCATCTTTTATATCGAGCTTGTCTGCTCCTAACAAAGCATCAACATATAGTGTATTACGAGTCGACAATTTGCCGATCAGAGTTAAATTAGTGTCATAAAAATCGTACTTGATATCATCAATATCTCCACCTCTCTTATTGTTGACAGTTGCATTAATTAATGGTTTTAACAGATATTCTATGTATGTTTTCCTGCCAGATAAGTATCCACCCCATTTCTTATTGAAATAAATATCAGCTGTGGCTTGTGAAGATAAAAGACCTACACTTCCTTTTATCGACGTTTTCTGAGGTAACTCCGTTTTAGACCGTACCATAATTGCTGAGCTTATGAAGCCTCCATACCGAGCGTTAACACCTGTTTTTAACAATTCAATAGATGATAAGTGGTCTGCATTAAAGAGAGGAAATATATTAAGAATATGTCCCGGGCTATATACTGTTCCTTCGTTATATAACAATAAGTTTTGCCCCGGATCTCCACCTCGAATATATAAATTTGAATTGCCATCGCCTGAAGTACGTGCGGCCGGTGTTAGCTCCAATATCTTCATTAGGTCTGTATTTCCTGTTATTGCAGGCAATCCTTTCACTCCATCTACATGGAGTTTAATATTTCCAGACAAGAAACCGGTCATTTGTGTTTTCTTATCCCGTTCTACCGTTATTTCTTTTAAATTTATTGTATCATTATTAACTTGTCCAAAAATATAGGCACAGTTAAGATTAAATAAAAGAATTATAAATATCAGTTTCGTATAGTTATGCAAATAATAAGGCATTTGGTTTCTAATTGTCCACAAAAATAAGAATTTAAGTGTTTTATGAACTATCTATTATATCTCAATTTACATTTCGGGCGATAGCAAAAATAAGAACAGACTCAGGAAGTAATGTTATATTCTCCCCACTGTCATCTAAGTTTCTTAGCATTATTTTCTTTTTAACCCTTAATATAAGATATTCTGTGTTTTTCTCCGACCGATAGAAATAAGTTAACCCATCTACAATCATATCACAAGCACCATCTATGCCTCCCATCCAATATGTACCTGATGGCAACTGCAATTCGATATGATTTGCCATTGCATAAGTTTTATATACAATCTTAGATCTGCCACTAGTAGTATCTCCTGTATAAATTTTAGTATGTATATCATATACTTCATCTTCGTCGGGAACAAGGTTCAGACTAGCTTTACTTCCTTGAAAATCGAGGATAGAGCTTGCTCTTTGAGAATTTTCTATAAAAATAACTCCATTAACAGTTCCTTTAAAATTACCGGATGTAGTCGTATTAAATACAGACTGAAAGTAATCATTATTGGATGCTAAATACAAATCTTGAGCCGTTACTTTATTGAATAAACCACAAACCAGCAAAATTAAAAAGAATCTTTTCGCTAACATAAATGATCTATTTTGAATTAATTATTGCATAATAAGCATCCCAGTTATGATATAATGCCTCCATCGAAGGCAGAACAATATCTGCTCCGGCATCAGCCAATACAGTATCCGCTAGCGGGCCGGTATTGACTGCAATTGTAAATATTCCTGCTGCTACAGCTGCTTCTACTCCCCGTGGTGCATTCTCAATAACAATAGCTTGATTTGGTTTTAAATGCCCCGCTTTTTCCAATCCCATCAAGTAAGGTTCGGGATGAGGCTTTCCATGCTTCACATCAAAAGCAGTCACCATAAGTTCTTTTGTAAATAGTCCTCCGAAACTATTAGCAACCTTATCAATAAGCGTTGGCTGCCCCGATCCGGTCACAATCACACTCTTTAGCCCTTCATCATTCACCTTATTCACAAAATCATAAGCAAAAGGAATCAGACTATTATCGTTATATTGAGAAAACAACTCTGTTTTTCTTTTATAAATAGCTTCTTTCTCTTCTAAAGTTGCATCCCTACCCTTTTCTCTTTTAACTAATTGGTTAATTGTATTACGTCCGACCATTCCTTCATATAAATAAAATTCATCGGCAGTACAGTTTATACCAAACTCATCCATAGCTTCCTTCCACGATTTGGCATGCCATTTCATTGAATCGTAAAGTACACCATCCATGTCGAAAAGAATTGCTTTTAGGTTGAAACTTGAATAACTATGTTTTGTCAGATATGTTTTAAATGCGGTTTCCATTTTCATCATTTTTTAGGAAGAATGCGAAGATAATCAAAAATCCAGTAACTTCATTATTTTTACAGTTCCTGACAATCAGCCATACAAGAGCTATTACCTAAACTTTATATTGTTCGAAAAAATATCCTCTCTAGCTTTAATCCATATGACCAATAACTGTCAAATAGAAAAATAATAAATTTATATCGAAAAATAAGCATTTTATTTGCATTTATAAAAAAATGGAATAACTTTGCTACTCACTAAAAGAAATTAAATTGATTATGATAACTCATACTATTATTAGTTCGCTCATTCTGCTCTGGAAATATTCGGAGTGAGTTTGCTATGTAGTATATCATGATTAGATAAAATAGCTAGAGCCTTTCTCACTCGTAAATGATGAGAGAGGTTTTTTTATGCAATAAATATTCATTTTAATACATATTTCAATAGAAAAAGTTATGGACAAATTATTTATTTTTGACACCACATTGAGAGATGGAGAGCAAGTTCCGGGTTGCCAGTTGAACACAATCGAAAAAATTGAAGTTGCAAAAGCCCTCGAATCACTCGGTGTTGATGTCATAGAAGCAGGGTTTCCTGTTTCAAGTCCCGGCGATTTCAATTCTGTTGTTGAAATATCTAAGGCTGTAACATGGCCTACTATATGTGCCCTTACACGAGCTGTCGAAAAAGATATAGAAGTAGCCGCTGAAGCATTAAAATATGCCAAGAAGAAAAGAATACATACAGGAATAGGAACGTCAGAATATCATATCAAGTATAAATTCAATTCCAACCAAGATGAAATCATAGAGCGTGCCAAAGCTGCCGTAAAATATGCAAAACGCTTTGTTGAAGATGTTGAATTTTATGCTGAGGATGCCGGACGTACTGACAATGCATACTTAGCACGAGTTGTTCAAGCCGTGATTGATTCAGGTGCTACTGTCGTAAACATACCCGACACTACAGGTTATTGTTTTCCTCACGAATACGGAGCAAAAATAAAGTACCTTATCGACAATGTAGATATGAAGAATGCGATTCTTTCTACTCATTGCCATCAAGACTTAGGTATGGCTACAGCCAATTCTCTTTCAGGAGTAATAAATGGTGCACGTCAGGTCGAAGTCACAATCAATGGTATAGGAGAACGTGCAGGTAATACTTCGTTAGAAGAAGTTGTGATGGCAATACATAGTCATAAAGATTTAGGTATCGAAACAAATATCAATACACAGAAAATCTATCCGATCAGCCGTATGGTATCGAGTTTGATGAATATGCCCGTACAGCCCAACAAGGCCATTGTCGGACGAAATGCATTCGCTCATTCATCCGGAATACATCAGGATGGCGTTCTAAAGAACCTTTCTACCTATGAAATAATCGACCCCAAGGATGTTGGAATAGATGATAATGCAATCGTTTTAACAGCCCGTAGTGGTCGTGCAGCTCTAAAAAACCGTTTAGGACTATTGGGTATAGAAGTAAATGATGACGAGTTGGCCGAAATATACCAACACTTCCTAGACTTGGCTGATAAGAAAAAAGATATTACAGACGAAGATATTTTGATATTAGCCGGAAAAGAAACATCGAAGATGCATCGCATAAAATTAGAATACCTACAAGTGACATCCGGTATTGGCATACGCAATATAGCAAATGTTGGTTTAGACATTGCCGGTGAAAAGTTTGAGGCTTCTGCTTCCGGAAACGGACCTGTAGATGCAGCCATCAAAGCAATAAAGCAAATTGTCCGTAGACAAACAATTATTCAGGAATTCTTGATTCAGGCAATCAATAAGGGAAGTGATGATGTAGGAAAAGTACACATGCAAATAGAATATGACGGAGTAAACTATTATGGTTTCTCTGCCAATACTGATATTGTAGCTGCTTCGGCTGAAGCATTTATCAATGCAATAAATAAATTCGTAAAATAAATTTGATCAACAAATATAAACATTGAATATGAAAACTTTATTCGACAAAATCTGGGATGCCCATGTCGTATCATCAGTAGAAAATGGACCTACTCAATTGTATATAGACCGCCACTTCTGCCACGAAGTAACAAGTCCACAAGCTTTTAATGGATTAAGAGCCAGAGGACTAAAGGTTTTTAGACCAGAACAAACAACGCTTACTGCCGATCATAATACACCAACGATAGATCAGGACAAACCGGTTAAAGACCCAATTTCTAAAAACCAATTGGATACTTTTGCCAAAAATGCATCTGAATTCAACTTACCTCTATATTTTCCGTTAGGTAATATAAAAAATGGGGTTGTACATATCATCGGACCCGAAAACGGATTTACTCATCCGGGTATGACTATTGTTTGTGGTGACAGCCACACATCTACTCATGGAGCATTCGGTTCCATTGCTTTTGGTATCGGAACCAGCGAGGTAGAGATGGTTTTAGCAACTCAGTGTATATTGCAAACCCGCCCAAAAACAATGCGAATCACATTTAATGGAAAGCTTGGAAAAGGAGTTACAGCCAAAGATTTAGCTTTGTATATGATTTCTAAATTGACAACTGGTGGAGCAACTGGTTATTTTGTAGAATATGCAGGTGAAGCTATTCGCAATATGTCGATGGAAGAACGTATGACCGTTTGTAATTTAAGTATAGAAATGGGTGCACGTGGTGGAATGATTGCCCCGGACGAAACTACATTTGCTTATGTAAAAGGACGTGAATTTGCTCCGAAAGGCGAAGAGTGGGATAAATCTCTGGCATATTGGAAAACATTATATACAGACGAAGGTGCTAAATTTGATAAAGAATTAACTTTCGATGCAGCAGATATCAAGCCAATGGTGACTTACGGAACTAATCCGGGAATGGGTATGGCAATAGACGCAAACATTCCGACATTAGATGAAATAGACGAGGCTGGACGTATATCGTTCCAAAAATCGATGGATTATATGGGATTCAAAGCCGGAGAAAAGTTAGAAGGAAAACCGATCGATTATGTATTTCTAGGTAGTTGCACAAACGGGCGTATTGAAGACTTCCGAATGTTTGCCAACTTTGTGAAAGGTAAGAAAAAAGCAGACAATGTAGTTGCATGGCTAGTACCCGGCAGCCACATGGTAGTAAAACAAATAAAAGAAGAAGGGTTAGATAAAATTTTTACAGATGCAGGATTCGAGTTACGCCAACCAGGATGTTCTGCATGTCTGGCAATGAATGACGATAAAGTTCCTGCCGGAAAATATGCTGTATCGACATCAAATCGTAATTTCGAAGGACGCCAAGGTCCTGGTGCACGTACCATACTCGCAGGTCCGCTAGTTGCAGCAGCTGCAGCAGTTACCGGAAAAATTACAGATCCAAGAAATTTCTAATCTTTAAATTAAACAACAATGGAAAAATTTGTAACATTAACATCAACATATGTTCCTCTACCAATCGAAAACGTAGATACAGACCAAATTATCCCTGCTCGTTTCCTTAAAGCTACTACACGCGATGGATTCGGTGACAATCTTTTTGCAGACTGGCGTTACAATAAGGATGGTAGCCCAAAATCGGATTTTGTACTGAATAATCCAAACTATAGTGGTCAAATACTAGTTGCAGGTAAGAACTTTGGTAGTGGATCGAGCCGCGAACATGCTGCATGGGCTATAGGTGGATATGGATTTAAGGCTGTCGTTTCAAGCTTCTTTGCAGATATATTCAAGAATAATGCGTTAAACAATGGTGTATTACCGGTAGTTGTTTCTCCTGAGTTTTTAGCTGATATATTTGCGAATGTTGAACAAAACAATAAAGCAACTTTAATGATAGATCTTGAAAAACAAACTATCACTAACAATACAACAGGTAAGGTCGAAACATTCGAAATCAATCCATACAAAAAAGAATGTTTACTTAAAGGACTTGATGATATAGATTATCTTCTATCTAAAAAAAGCCAGATAGAGGAATACGAAAAATCTCGTAAATAATAATTACAATACGCTAATATGTAAACTTAATATATATTAGCGTATTCTTATTTTTTTAACAAAACTAAATGAGGCAACAAGAAGATAAAATAAATCAACTACTCATACATCTATTTAACAAACATGGGGTTAGAGGAGAAGTTGATGATGATAATAAAATAATACTACCTGATCAGTTTATTAAAGCATATTGTCAACTGTATGATAAAACATCAACAGACATCACAGTGCTTCAATTAGATGTTATTTTCGTAATTGGTTTAGGGAAAGAGATTATTGAATCTTGTGCCGGAATTGGGAGCAATATTGATGAAGCAGCCAACGATGCTTTCAAAAATTTTGTAACTACTTCTTTTCATGTTATTCTGGCAGCATTCTTTTCGCAGGAATATGATGAACAAATTTGTCGTGAAGAATGGGTTATTGATAATAAAAAATATGATGTTATATCCAGCCATATTGGAATAAGGGGACAAAAGCCTGAAATATTTTCAACTAAATGGATCGAGCAGTTTAATACAACTGTTCAGAAACAAAAACTAAGTGGCAGCATACACTGGATACGTCTATTTTATGCATTTTCTGATAACAAAGTAAATGTCTGCGAAGTGTTGTTAGACAATAATATCTGGGAATCGGTACAGCTGAAATCTGCCAAATTCGATCTCCCTTTATCTGATAATTATTACTCTGTACGTCTTTTCTTTATCTTGCAAAATGGTTGGGATATGAGTAGACTTGCAGCAGCTATCGTATGGATATCAAATAAATACCCGGAAGATGATGGGGAAAAGATTATAGAATATTTTCAAAAAATAGGAATGTCACCTTTAGATGCAGAGATGGCCTATATTATGATACCATTGGCTTTTAGCCACGCGTTCTTAAAAAGAGTCGTACCTAATGCAATAACAACAAAGGCTACGATAATAAATGCTAAAAAAGATTCTTTTGAAATAGATTTAATACAAAATACGTTCTATATACAAACTTATGAGTGGGCGAAACAAGAAATAGAAAAAAATCTGATTGAAAAAGAATCTCTAATACAATTATTAATAAAGAGTTCTACTTTTAATGCATTCAATGAAGCTCTTAACAATGGAAGCCAACCTGAAGATTTAGAATTTTCAGGATCTGTCATTTACCTTGATAATTATTTAATAAATAATGATGATGTTAAGGTTATTGAAAGACCAAAAAGGAAGTTTTTTAGAAAATTCTGGTAATAATATATTTAGTACAATATTATGATAGAAATAATGGATACAACGCTCCGTGACGGAGAGCAAACTGCTCAGGTTTCGTTCTCTACTCAGGAGAAGGTCAGCCTTGCCCACTTGCTATTGGAAGACTTAGGAGTCAACCGTATAGAGATAGCTTCGGCACGCGTTTCGAATGGAGAATTTGAAACGGTAAAGAAGATTGCAAATTGGGCTAATCTTGCAGGGCATATAGACAAAGTTGAAATACTGGGTTTTATAGACAAGGGGGCATCTCTTAACTGGATAAAAGATGCCGGTTGTAAAACTATTAATCTATTGACTAAGGGGTCATATAAACATGTGACCGAACAACTACGAAAAACGCCGGAACAGCACCTCCAAGATATAGTTGCAGAAGTTGAACTGGCTGTTCAAATGGGTATCACAGTCAACCTATATTTAGAAGATTGGTCTAATGGAATCATTTATTCTGAAGATTATGTGTATTACCTAATGGACACTTTAAAAGACTTACCCATCAAGCGATTTATGCTCCCTGATACATTAGGGATACTCAATCCGCATAGCACATGGCGTTGTTGCCGACGCATGACAAGCCGTTATCCCGATTTACATTTCGATTTTCACGCACACAACGATTATGATCTGGCTGTGGCAAATACAATGGTAGCTGCCGAGGTTGGAGTAAAAGGGGTTCATGTAACAATGAATGGACTTGGCGAACGTGCCGGAAATGCTTCTATGGCGAGTGTAATAGCTGTATTTCATGATCAGTTAAAACTAGAAACATCCATCAGGGAAGAAGAAATCAATAAAGTCAGCCGGGTTGTTGAAACATATTCGGGGCAGACAATTGCTACAAACCAACCGATTGTTGGAGAAAATGTATTTACGCAATGTGCCGGAATACATGCTGATGGTGACAATAAAAACAACTTATACTACAATGATTTATATCCTGAACGATTTGGACGTGTGCGCGAATACGCATTAGGTAAATTATCAGGAAAATCAAATATCCGCAAAAATATAGAAGCACTTGGTATAGAACTGGATGAGATAGAAATGGCAAAAGTAACCAATCGGGTTATTGAGCTTGGTGATAAAAAAGAAATTATTACACAGGGGGATTTGCCATTCATTATATCGGATGTATTGAAACACAATGAGAAGGAACAAAAAATAAAAATTATATCTTTCGCTTTTGTTCTGACCAAAGGATTAAGACCGACTGCAACAGTGCGAATTGCAATCAATGGTGAAGAATATGAATGGACAGCTCCGGGAGACGGACAATACCATGCTTTTTCAAAAGCATTATGGAAAATATATACCCGACTAGATAAACCGAAACCGGAACTTATAAATTATAATGTATATATACCGCCCGGTGGGCGTACTGACGCCTTGGTTCAGACTGTTATCACTTGGAGATTCAATGGAAAAGAATTCAAAACAAGAGGGTTAGATGCTGACCAAACTGAAGCTGCTGTAAAAGCAACCGAAAAGATGTTGAATTTGATCGAAAATATGTAATCAATATAAAAATAAAATTATAACAAATGAAATTAAACATTGCAGTCCTTCCGGGCGATGGTATAGGTCCTGAGATTATTGCTCAGGCATTGAGAGTAACAGAAGCTGTTTGTGAAAAATTCGGACATGACTTGGCATACGAATATGGTATTGTAGGTGCATGTGCCATCGATGAAGTTGGAAACCCATATCCGGACTCTACACATGAATTGTGTATGTCATCCGATGCTGTATTATTCGGAGCCATTGGAGATCCTAAATTCGATAATGATCCATCAGCAAAAGTACGTCCGGAGCAAGGCTTACTTGCTATGCGTAAGAAATTAGGACTTTATGCAAACTTACGTCCTGTAACAACATTTCCATCCTTAATCCACAAATCACCTCTTCGTGCTGATTTGGTAGAAGGTGCCGATTTTATGTGTGTACGTGAATTGACAGGAGGTTTATATTTTGGCCGTCCTCAAGGTCGTAGCGAAGATGGAAACACTGCATATGACACATGTGTTTATACACGTGAAGAAGTGGAACGAATACTACATCTATCATACAAATATGCAAGACTTCGCCGCAAGAAAGTTACAGTTGTGGACAAAGCTAATGTATTGTGTACTTCACGCTTGTGGCGTCAGGTAGCACAAGAGATAGAGAAACAGTATCCAGATGTGGAAACTGAATATATGTTTGTTGATAATGCTGCAATGCAAATAATACAATGGCCAAAGAGATTCGATGTTCTTGTTACTGAAAATTTATTTGGAGATATACTTACTGATGAGGCATCTGTTATCACAGGTTCATTGGGTATGCTACCTTCTGCATCGATCGGCATACACACATCTGTATTCGAACCAATACATGGTTCATATCCACAAGCTACAGGAAAGAATATAGCTAATCCACTAGCTACTATATTATCGGCAGCATTAATGTTCGAATATGCATTTGAACTGAAAGAAGAAGGTGCACTTATCCGTAAGGCTGTTGATGCATCTATGGATGCTAAAATAGTAACAGAAGATATTGCTTCGGGTGCGAAAGCATATACAACATCTGAGGTAGGTGACTGGATTGTAGATTTTGTTAGAAAATAGTTTTATTCTGAATAAGATCGGGTATTTATAACCTGTTTATAGAATAATAATATATTATATTTGAAGGTGGGAATATTTAATTCTCACCTTTAATTTTAACATAGTTGTTAGTAAAATATTATTAAATAAAGACATTTTTTTCTACATTTGGGATTCAATAAAATTATGATGCCGCTAAAAAAAATATATAATGATTTCCTTATCTGGAAAACCAAAAATGTAAAAGAAAAGCAACTGGTTATATTCGCAAGCTTCCTTATTGGAATTTTTACAGCGATAGCAGCTTTTATCTTAAAACAACTGATTCATTTTATACAACATCTTCTTACTGATAACTTAATTGCAGATAAAGCAAATATACTCTATTTGATATATCCTGTTGTAGGGATTTTAATAGCTGGATTGTTTGTAAAATATATTGTAAAAGACGATATTAGCCATGGTGTTACTAAAATATTATATGCTATATCTCAACACAAAAGTTTTATAAAACTTCATAACACATATACATCTATCATTGCCAGTTCTATAACGATTGGATTCGGGGGATCTGTCGGTGCGGAAGCACCTATCGTATTGACAGGAGCTGCTATAGGATCAAATCTAGGGCGTTTTTTCAAACTAGAACAACGCTATCTAATGCTACTAATCGGATGTGGAGCTGCGGGAGCCATTGCCGGTATTTTTAAAGCACCTATAGCAGGGTTAGTGTTTGTGATAGAGGTATTAATGCTCGACCTAACTACCTTTACGGTATTGCCCCTGCTTGTTACTTCCGTTACTGCTGCTACATGCTCTTACGTAATGATGGGTACCAAAACCTTATTCAACTATTCTCATGCAGATGAGTTTATAATGGAACGAATCCCTTATGTTATATTATTAGGTCTTTTCTGTGGATTAGTTTCTCTCTACTTCACCCGTTCTATGAATTGGATAGAAGGAATATTCCGAAAATTATCGTATTGGCAAAAATTTGTTTTAGGAGCAAGTATATTAAGTATTCTAATATTTTTACTGCCTCCACTATATGGTGAAGGCTATGAAACAATCAATGCGCTCATAGATGGAAGCAACAACTATAATTCTATCTTGGATAACAGTTTATTCTTTCAATTTAGTGAATACCGTTGGACTATTGCCATTTTCTTAGGTGCTGTATTATTATTCAAAGTATTTGCTTCCAGTGCTACTAATGGAGGTGGTGGTACAGGGGGGATATTTGCTCCATCCCTATTTCTTGGAGCAATAGCAGGATTTATTTTTGCATTTATATTAAATAACTCTCCATTAGCAGAACATTTACCTCTCCTTCCAGAAGAAAATTTTGCTCTTATGGGGATGGCAGGAGTTATGGCAGGGGTTATGCATGCCCCATTAACAGGCACATTCCTAATTGCAGAACTGACCGGTGGGTATGAACTGCTCCTTCCTTTATTAATAGTTTCTACCAGTTCGTATGCAACAATAAAAATATTTGAACCACACAGTATTTATTCCATGCGATTGGCTCAAAAAGGGGAGCTAATTACGCACCAGAAAGACAAAGCTGTACTTACCCTGATGAATATCAGATCATTGATAGAAACTAATTTTCAGCGAGTACAACCAGATATGAGTCTTGGTGATATGGTACGCTTGATATCGTCTTCATCCCGTAACATATTTCCGGTTGTAGACAATGAAAATCGACTTGTCGGAGTAGTTCTGATAGATAATATAAGGAATATCATGTTTCGTCCCGAACTATATCAACGATTTAAGGTTACCCGATTCATGAGTTCTCCTCCGGGTACTGTGATAACAACAATGACCATGGATAAAATAATGCGATTATTTGATGAAACAAAAGCTTGGAATCTTCCTGTTGTAGACGAGGAAGGTGTTTATCAAGGATTTGTATCTAAATCGAGTATATTAAATGGATATAGGGAGGTTCTTGTAGAAAATTTCTCTGAAGATTAATTTTGTTATTAATAAACGATTTATATATGAAATTAATAAATCATCTATGAGTCTTAAAGATATTACAAATCATATCTTTAGGCAAGATATACAAGTCGTTTTGTCTACTTAATAATAATGCTGCTAACAGAATATTGGTATTAAGTGAAAAATTCTATCTTTGTATAGAATAAACCATTAAGATCAGAAGTGTTATGAAAATATTTATTGGTATTCTTTCTACAATTATTATATTGACAGGTGCAGTTCTCACGGTTTTAAGCTTATGGAATATATATCCGATATCATGGATGGTCATATTCAAAGCTGGTCTGACAATTGCAATCGTCTGTGTTACAATATTATTGATGTGGCTTATAAAAACTATATTTTTCGATAAGAGTATATTTAATAAAATGAGAGGAAATAACACCCATCCCAGACCTTAAATTACTCTTAATATATCTCTTTAGCCAATCTTCAAATGAATAAAAAAGACCTACGTATCGTTTTTATGGGTACGCCTGATTTTGCTGTAGAAAGTCTACGTGTACTTGTAGAAAGTAATTATAATGTGGTAGGAGTAATAACAATGCCTGATAAACCTGCGGGTAGAGGGCATAAACTACAATACTCTGCCGTTAAGAAATTTGCACTAGAAAAAAACCTACCACTATTACAGCCTGAAAAGCTGAAAGATGAAGTTTTCCTGGATCAATTAAGAGCATGGAAAGCTGATTTGCAAATCGTTGTTGCATTCCGTATGCTTCCGGAAGTGGTCTGGAATATGCCACAGATGGGAACATTCAATCTGCATGCATCATTACTCCCTCAATACCGTGGAGCAGCTCCAATCAATTGGGCTATTATAAATGGAGAAAAAGAGACTGGAGCTACAACCTTTTTTCTGACTCACGAAATAGATACAGGCAAAATAATAGAGCAAGAAAAGATTGAAATAGGACCAGAGGATAATGCAGGCAAAATACATGACGAACTGATGAATATGGGAGCTATGTTAGTTCAAAAAACAGTTGACTTATTACTAGAAGGGAAAATAGAAGCTGTTGATCAATCTCAATTTATTAATAATGATAAAGAACTAAAAAGTGCACCTAAAATATTCAAAGAAACGTGCCGCATAAATTGGCAGCAATCTGTAGGACATATATATAACTTGATAAGAGGTTTATCCCCCTATCCTACTGCTTGGACTAAGTTATATGTACCCAATAAAGAACCGCAAACGGTTAAAATATACAGTTCAGAATTTCTATCTACAGAAATACAACATCCGATTGGAAGTATAGGTACAGATAATAAAACTTATCTATATATTGCTTGTTCAGGAGGATATATTAGTGTAAAAGAAATTCAATTTGCAGGTAAAAAGGCAATGAAAATAGAAGAAGTACTGAGAGGTTATAAAATTGAGGATGGTAGCTTTTTCAAGTAAAAGAACAGACAATAAACAAAATGCAAAAAGTAATAAAATCGGACGATCTGAATAAAGATCTATCAACTATACTAAGTCAAATTTCGTACGATAAACTATTTCTACTAACTGACGAAAATACAGAGAAACTGTGTTATCCAATCGTTAAAGATAATAAGCAGCTTTCACAAGCCGGAAAAATTGTTATTAAAGCCGGAGATAATAATAAGAATCTGGAAACATTAGCGTCTATATGGACCTACCTTTCGCAGAATGGAGCTACACGCCATTCTTTGCTTATCAATCTGGGAGGAGGTATGCTCACTGACATTGGTGGCTTTGCTGCGGCTAGCTTCAAAAGAGGAATTAAATGTATCAATATCCCCACAACTCTATTAGGTGCGGTGGATGCTGCTGTAGGAGGTAAAACAGGGATCAACTTCAATGGACTAAAAAATGAAATCGGGGCATTTGCTGCAGCCGAAACAGTCTTAATCGATTCTGTATTCTTTAGGACACTTGATCACCAAAATTTCCTGTCCGGATATGCAGAAATGATAAAACATGGTCTTATAGATAGTGATAAAGAATGGAAAGCAACTATTTCGTTCGACACAGAAGAGATCGACTACAATAGGCTACGAGAACTGGTTGTAGACTCTGTTGCTGTAAAAGAGCGTATTGTAGAAATAGATCCTTATGAAAAAGGAATACGCAAAGCTCTCAATCTGGGACATACAATAGGACATGCTTTCGAAAGCTTTTCGTACGAAAAAGGAAAACCAATTCAACATGGCTATGCTGTGGCTTGGGGTACTCTATGTGAGCTGTATTTATCGCACAAGTATTGTGGGTTTCCGAAAGAAAAATTATATTCTACAGTTTATTTCATCAAAAATAATTATGAAGGATTTCCTTTCGATTGTGATGATTACGAACATTTGTATGAATATATGAAACATGACAAAAAAAATGAATCAGATACCATCAATTTTACTTTTTTATCTGATGTTGGAAAAATAGAAATTGATCAAACTGCAACCAAAGAAGATATATTTGACTCTATTGATTTTTTAAGAGAAAGTGTAGGATTATAAAGTCCTGCACTTCTTTTCTCAATTCTCATCAAACTCCCGCTCTATTTCAAGTAATTCTTTTTTAATAGCCTCTAATTTCTGAATTACCTGAATCTTACGTGCTTCCTCGTCTTTTTTATTCTTCAATGTCTGACGGGCTCCCTCTAAAGTCAACCCTTTCTCTTTTACCAAATGATATACCAAAGCTATATTATCAATATCTTCTTTCGTATACTGACGTGTTCCACCCGGAGTTTTACGTGGATTTATAATACTGAATTCTGTTTCCCAAAAACGCAACAAAGACTCATTCACATCAAAATGACGAGCAACATCACGCAATGAGAAATAAAGCTTTTTAGTATTTTCGAAATCTATTTTCATAAACTTAGATTAATCCATAACCTGACCATGATTGCTTGCAATTTGAAGCATTCTATCATATTCTTCAGGTGTCAAATCCATATAATAATATTTAGACGGATTATCTACCTTTCCTCTCACATGTACCTCATAATGAAGATGCGGGCCTGTAGATTTTCCAGTATTACCAACTTTTGCTATTTGTTCACCACGTTTCACTTTCTGGCCTACACGGGTTGTATATTCATCAAGATGGGCATATAAAGTTTCATAGCCATAGCCATGATTCACAATAATACACTTTCCATACCCTTGTCGCCAGTCTGCCCAAGTAATAGTCCCATCACCCGTCACATAAACAGGCGTTCCTATCGGAGCAGAGAAGTCCATACCTGCATGAAAACGAGCTGTACCATATATCGGGTCTATACGCATCCCGTATCCGGATGCCATAGTTTTGAGGTTTCGATCCGATATCGGTTGTATGCTTGGTATATGTTGTAAACGATCCTTTTGATTCTTAGCCATTGTCACAACCTCGTCAAACGAATTTGATTGGACATATAACTGTTTCGATATCAAATCCATCTTCTTTGTAGTCTGTACAATTAGATCGGGATTCGGCAGCTCCATCAAATAGTCGTAACGCCCTACCCCACCAACTCCAGAATTACGGATAGATGATGCTATAGGATCGGCATGGAAAATGGCTCTATATAAATTATCATCACGCTGCTGCATATCTTGCAAAACGGTTAGAGCTTCGTCCATTCGTTTCGACAAAATTTTATATTGAGCTGTGATCAACTGATTTTCCTTTCGTTGTTCCTTTTCCCCGGGTGACCCAAAGAAATATATGAATATGAAAAGTCCCCCTCCACCAATAACAATTCCGGAGAATAGATGTCTCAATACAGTAAAAAGCCTGTCTTTAAGACTTGGATATACTCTTTCGTAACTGAGAGTTTGGGGATTATATCTATAGTAGCTTTTTCGCTTCATTTTTTTTATTTAAAATGCATATTTATATATGCAAGACCAGCAAAAGTAAAGTTTTTGAGTTATTTTTGCAAATTGTAAATAAACAAGCTAACATTTAAATGTGAAAATTAGCAAAATAAAAAACTGTAAGATTATTTATAAAACATTTTTTTAATTTACTCAAACATTATTTATATAGATCAATTCGCTAATTAAATATAATTATGACTTCTAAAGAAATTCGAGAATCATTTAAAACATTTTTCCAATCAAAAGGGCATCAGATTGTTCCATCTGCACCAATGGTTATAAAGGACGATCCGACACTGATGTTTACAAATGCGGGAATGAATCAGTTTAAAGATATCATTCTGGGTAATGCACCGATAAAATATTCACGTGTTGCCGATTCTCAAAAATGCTTACGCGTCAGTGGCAAACATAACGACCTTGAGGAAGTTGGCCATGACACGTACCATCACACGATGTTCGAAATGCTTGGGAACTGGTCTTTTGGAGACTATTTCAAAAAAGAAGCTATCGAATGGGCGTGGGAATATCTGACCGAAGTAATTAAACTAGATAAGAACAGATTATATGTAACAGTCTTTGAAGGAAGTCCTGAAGAAAGCCTATCCCGTGATGATGAGGCTGCCGGATATTGGGAAAAATATTTGCCTAAAGACCGTATTATAAATGGAAACAAGAAAGATAATTTCTGGGAAATGGGTGATACTGGACCATGTGGCCCATGTTCAGAAATTCATATTGACTTGCGTCCTGATAGTGAACGTGCAAAAATAGATGGTTTGACGCTGGTAAATGAAAGCCATCCACAAGTTATAGAAATATGGAACTTGGTATTTATGCAGTTCAACCGCAAGGCTGACAAGTCTCTAGAACCTCTTCCTGCTAAAGTAATAGATACAGGTATGGGCTTTGAACGCTTATGCATGGCTGTGCAAGGCAAACTATCGAACTACGATACTGATGTGTTCCAAACAATAATAAAAGCAATTGGGGAACTTACAAATAGTGAATATGGCAAGGATGAAAAGAAAGATATCGCTATGCGGGTTATTGCAGACCATATCCGCACCATTGCATTTTCTATAACAGATGGACAATTACCATCGAATGCAAAGGCTGGTTATGTTATACGCCGTATTCTCCGTCGTGCTGTCCGTTATGGTTACACTTTCCTTAACCAACACCAATCGTTTATGTATAAGCTAATCCCTGCTTTAATAAATACTATGGGCGATGCTTATCCGGAGCTTAAACAACAACAAACTCTTATTGAGAAAGTTATAAAGGAAGAAGAGGAATCATTCCTTCGTACGCTCGAAACTGGAATAAGACTATTAGATAAGCAAATAACAGATGCCAAAACAAAAGGCTCTGATACACTCAGCGGTTCAGATGCATTTACATTGTATGACACTTACGGTTTTCCTCTTGACTTGACAGAGCTTATTCTTCGCGAAAACGGAATGTCAGTAGATAATGCCGGGTTCGATGCTGAAATGCAAAAGCAAAAAGAACGTGCACGTAATGCTGCTGCTATTGAAACAGGTGACTGGGTTGTTATAAAAGAAGGTGAACAAAATTTTGTTGGTTACGACTTTACCGAAAGTGACACCGAGATTTTACGTTATAGAAAAGTAAAACAAAAAAACAATGAGTTTTATCAAATAGTATTGAGTACTACTCCTTTCTATGCTGAAATGGGGGGACAAGTCGGTGACAGTGGTTGGTTGATTGGAGATAGCGAAAAGATTGAAATAACAGACACTAAGCGAGAAAATAATCTGGCTGTTCACTTAACTAATAAATTACCGAAAGACATTACAGGCTCTTTTGTTGCTAAAATAAATACTAAAAACCGCACAGCAGCAGAATGTAACCATACTGCAACACACTTATTACATGAAGCGTTACGTGAAATATTAGGTAACCATGTAGAGCAAAAAGGCTCGTATGTATCTCCATCCGTTTTGCGTTTCGATTTCTCTCATTATCAAAAACTAACTGATGAGGAAATAAGAAAAGTTGAACGCTTTGTTACAACTAAGATACGTGAAAATATAGCGTTGGATGAAGCCAGAAATATACCTATAGCTGAAGCAAAAGCAATGGGAGCTATGGCACTGTTTGGAGAGAAATATGGAGATGAGGTACGTGTCATCCGTTTTGGTGATTCTGTAGAACTATGTGGAGGTACACATATTTCTTCGACAGGACGCATCGGCTCATTCCGTATTATCAATGAAAGTTCTATTGCGGCAGGTATCCGCCGTATAGAAGCTATAACAGCTGATGTATGTGAACAATATTTCTATACACAACAAGATATTCTGTCTGAGATTAAATCGTTATTCAATAATGCACCTAATTTGATGCAAACACTCCATAAATTCTTCGATGAAAATCTGGAAATGAAGAAAAAGATGGAAGAGTATGTAAAAGAAAAGACAATTCAGTTGAAAGGTGCTATTATTAAGAATAAACAAGTCGTAAATGGTATAAATATATTTGTGATAAAAGGTTCTTTTCCTGCCGAAATAGTGAAAGATATCGCTTTCCAATTACGTGGAGAATATACTGAAAAATCAGCTTTTATAGGTGCTACTGATGCCGAAAACAAACCGCTATTGACACTAATGCTAAGTGACGATTTGGTTAAAGATGGACTTAATGCCTCACAAATAGTCCGTGATGCAGCTAAACAAATCCAAGGTGGTGGAGGTGGTCAGCCTCATTTTGCTACAGCCGGAGGAAAAAACATGGACGGATTGTCAAATGCTTTTGACGAGATTATGAATAAGATCCAATAAAGTATTCTATCCGATTATATGAAAAAAGCGTATCACATTGTGATACGCTTTTCTATTTTATGTGATAACCCATCTATAACAAAGGATTTATTCCAATAGAAGACGTTTATATCATTCCTTAAGATCAATTTAATTTGGAGCTTTTCTATATAGATAAGCAGCTATAAAAATAAAGACAATATTAGGTATCCAGACTGCAAGCATCGGACTCATAGTTCCCGATACAGCAAATGTAGAGCTGACAGTCATAAACAAGATATAAGAAACACTTAACCCTAAGCCTATACCGATATTCAATCCCATTCCTCCTTTTACCTTACGTGCTGAAAGTGATGCACCTATAAGTGTCAAAATAAATGCAGAAGCAATAGAGGCAAAGCGTTTGTGGAACTCTATTTCAAATTGCGTAATACTCACGCCCCCAACATTAGCCAATCCCCTCTCCTTTTGCCTGTTTATATATTTATACAAATCGGGCGTTGTCATTTGTTCAAAATCATTTACAGAAACAAGGAAATCGCTTGGTGTAATGTTCAGAGTAGTATCTATCTGGTTACCACTTGTTATTTTTTCACGCATGCCTTCAAAATCACGGATTGTATAATTATACAAAACCCAATGGCTGGCACTATCATACATTATACGTGCAGCAACCAAACGCGACTTCAATTCTTTATCTTCAAATCTATCCAGAGCCAGATTATACCCCTCTCGTGTTTTATTATCGAAACGGTCAATATACAGGATAACACCTTTGTCTATCTGCATCTGTATTCCGGTAGCATATTCAACACTTTTGTCGCGAACGTATTTATTTTGGAATTTGATACGTGTTGTATTAGCCGGAGGAATAATAAAGCTACTTAATATAAATGAGGCTATAGCGATAATACCAGCTGAAATCATATAAGGTTTCATCAACCGCTTAAAGCTCATACCGTTCGAGAGCATCGCAATTATTTCAGAATTATCAGCCAGTTTGGATGTAAAAAATATAACTGCTATAAAGACAAATAAAGCACTGAAAAGATTTGTATAGTAAGGTATAAAGTTCAGATAGTAATCAAGTATAATGGCTTTCAGAGGAGCATCATTACTCAGAAACTTATCTAATTTTTCATTTATGTCAAAAACTACCGATATGGATATAATAAGGATAATTGAGAATATATAAGTTCCCAAAAATTTCTTTATAATATATCGGTCTAATATAGAAAGCATCTTACTGTCCTTTGCAATTTATATTCTTCGAGAAACATTCTCGACCATCGCCTTTTTCCAAGATGAGAAGTCACCTGCAATAATGTGTTGACGTGCCTCTTTTACCAACCATAAATAAAACGCAAGATTGTGTATAGAAGCTATTTGCAGTGCTAATATCTCGTTCACAATAAATAGATGGCGAAGGTACGCTTTTGTATATAAAGTATCAACAAATGATGCCCCATCTTCTTCGATAGGAGAAAAATCATCTGCCCACTTCTTATTTTTCATATTCATGATGCCATTACGTGTAAATATTTGTCCATTACGGCCATTACGTGTAGGCATTATACAGTCAAACATATCTACTCCTCGCTCTATAGCTTCTAATATGTTGGCAGGTGTTCCGACACCCATCAAATAACGAGGTTTATCTTGAGGCAAGATTTCATTTACAACCTCTATCATTTCATACATCTTTTCGGTTGGTTCACCAACAGCCAATCCACCAATAGCATTACCGTCAGCACCCTTAGAAGCTACATTTTCGGCAGCTCTTTTTCGGAGATCAGGATATACACAACCTTGTACAATCGGGAAGAGTGCTTGTTTGTAGCCATAAGTGCATTCTGTTTCATTAAAACGTTTGATGCAACGATCTAACCATCTTTCGGTTAGGTCTAATGACTTTTTTGCATAGGAATAATCAGCATCGCCGGGTGTACATTCATCAAAAGCCATCATGATATCAGCTCCGATTGTACGCTCAATATCCATCACATACTCTGGTGTAAACATATGCTTAGAACCATCTATATGGGATCTGAATATAGCACCTTCTTCTGTTAGTTTTCGATTGTCGGCAAGTGAAAACACTTGAAAACCACCACTATCTGTCAGAATAGGTTTATTCCAACTATTAAATTTATGTAGACCTCCTGCTTTTTGAAGGATTTCTAATCCGGGACGGAGATAAAGATGGTAAGTATTACCTAGAATAATCTGAGCTTGTATATCATTTACCAATTCAGGCATATGAACTGCTTTTACAGCCCCTTGAGTACCTACCGGCATAAAAATAGGAGTTTCTATTTGTCCATGATCGGTAGTTATAATTCCTGCTCTCGCCTTAGAATGAGCATCTGTATGCTGAAGTTCAAAATTCATTTTTAGTTTTTATCAGTCTTGAGTTGTTTTACTGGATTCAATCACTGAATTCTCATCTACATATTCCAAATCTTTCAGTTGGACAAGGACAATAGATGTTTTATTTTTCTTCAACACAGTAAATTGATAGCCTTCCGATTCTAATCTGTCATGTGTATTTGGAATACGTCCGAATTTATCTATCAAATAACCGGCCAATGTATCATACTGTTTTTCGCGATCGATAAGATGTGGAAGTTCATCATTTATATCCGATATAGAAGCAGTTGCTATAACGGAATACGTATTATCGCTGGTTTTTTCTACAAATGGAATTTCATTGTCGTATTCATCTTGTATTTCCCCGACAAGTTCCTCCAGAATATCTTCCATGGTGATAATTCCCTCTATTCCTCCATATTCATTAAGCACCATTGCAATTTGCTGATGTTTTACTTGAAATTCTTTTAGCAATTGTCCAATTCGTTTTGTTTCGGGGGTAAATGAAACAGGACGAACTATAGAACGGATATTGACATCACCTTTCTGACGCATTTTTTTCAATATATCTTTCAGGTGAACAACTCCAATTATATTATCTACACTATCTTCATAGCATGGTATGCGCGAGTATCCTTCTTCTATAACGAACTCAAGTGTCTTCTCATCATAATCATTGGCATCGATAGCCACCATTTGTGTACGTGGCACCATTACCTGACGGGCTGTACGTTCAGAAAAGTCGAAAGCATTTTTAATTATATCAAAATCTGTATTCTCACTCTCTGTATCTTTTACCTGATCTACTAAATATCTCAATTCGTCACTACTATACGATTCTTGTTCAGATACGGTGTGTAAGCCGACCAATTTTAAAACAAGATTAGCAATGCCATTCAGTACCCATATTAGAGGGCGACACAATAGATAGAATCCATGTAACGGGTATGCTACAACTAAGGTTGTTTTTTCGGAGCGCTGTATAGCTAAAGACTTTGGAGCTAGTTCACCCAATACAATGTGTAGTGTAGTGATAAAAGCAAAAGCAATAATTAATGATATTTTATGTAACCACTCGGGATCGATCGTTATATCGAAAAGCGAAAATAATGAATTAATAATTTTAGATACAATTGGTTCCCCAATCCAACCTAACGCCAAACTAGCTATGGTGATACCAAACTGAGTAGCTGCCAGATAGGCATCTAAATGATTAACTATATGTTTGGAGAGAATAGCAGCACGGTTCCCAGCTTGTGCTTTCATTTCGAGCTGTGATGATCTTACCTTAACTATTGCAAACTCGGCTGCAACAAAAAAACCGTTTAGAAATACAAAAAATAAAGTTATTAATATCGATATTAAAATGTCCATATATTTATAGATGGTGACGATGCAAAGATAATATAATTGTGGGTTCTTTTAACAAAAACATTTCAATCTATTCGAATTTTATACATTTTAAGTGATTAGATTATCTTATTTATATATAAAAAAGCTCCGTATGATATTCATACAGAGCTTTTGTTGTATACTTATTTTTAGTTTATACGTTATATGTTGTTGAAGCTGTATCACCTCCATGTCCTGTCCAATTAGTATGGAAGAATTTACCTCGTGGTTGATCGATACGTTCATAGGTATGCGCTCCAAAGTAATCTCTTTGAGCTTGTAATAGATTAGCTGGTAATCTATCACATCTCAATCCATCAAGGTAGCTAAGGGCTGAAGTTATAGCCGGTGCAGGAATTCCATTCAAAAGAGCTTGAGAAGAAACACGTCTCCATCCATCTTGTGCCTTTTCTATTTTTTCTTTGAAGAATGAATCGAGAAGCAAATTTGGTAAAGAAGGATTCTTATCAAAAGCTTTTTTAATATCTCCCAAGAATGCTGAGCGAATGATACATCCACCACGCCACATCAAAGCTATTCCGCCATAGTTAAGATTCCATTTATATTCTTTTGCAGCTTCCATCATCAAGTTGTAGCCTTGTGCATAAGAAATAATTTTGGCTCCATACAGTGCCATTTTAAGATCATCAACAAATTGTTGTTTATCTCCAGCGAAAGCAGGTTTAACTCCACCTACAACTTTAGATACTTCTACACGTAAATTTTTCTGAGCTGATAGGCATCTGGAGAAAACTGATTCTGCAATAAGAGTCAAAGGAACGCCTACTTCTAAAGCTGAATCGACAGTCCATTTACCAGTCCCTTTTTGACCAGCTGTATCCAATATTGAATCAACTAGCGGTTTTCCATTTTCATCTTTGTATGCTAAAATATCAGCTGTTATTTCGATCAGATATGAATCCAACTCTTCTTTATTCCATTTTTTAAATATCTGGTGTTGAGCATCTGCATCAAGCCCTAAAAGGTCTTTCATTATTTGATAGGCTTCACAAATAATTTGCATATCACCATACTCAATTCCGTTATGTACCATTTTCACAAAGTGACCGGCACCTCCTTCTCCAACCCAATCGCAACATGGCTGTCCATCAACCTTTGCCGAAATAGATTGAAATATATCTTTTACATATGGCCAAGCAGCAGGTGAGCCTCCGGGCATAATAGAAGGACCTTTCAAAGCACCTTCTTCTCCTCCTGAAACACCTGTTCCGATATAAAGGAGACCTTTACTTTCTACATATTGTACACGACGGTTGGTGTCTGTATAAAGACTGTTTCCTCCATCGATTATAATGTCGCCTTTGTCGAGATGGGGCAATAATTTTTCTATAAAATCATCTACCGGCTGACCAGCTTTTACAAGCATCATCACTTTACGCGGACGCTCTAATGAAGCTACAAGTTCTTCTATAGAATGTGCTCCGATAAATTTCTTACCGGCACCACGACCATTCACAAAGTTATCAACCTTATCTACTGTACGATTATATACAGCAACTGTATATCCTTTACTTTCCATGTTCAGAACTAAATTCTCACCCATCACGGCAAGACCAATTAGCCCTATGTCAGCTAGTTTACTCATATTTAGTATTCTTATATTGTTTCAGTTAAAATATTTTACAACAAAAATAATAATAATTTATAAAGCAAAGAATAATATATATACAATCTATATATGATTCTCTGTTTTAAAGTTAGTAAAATACTTTATTCGTCGTATCATTATTTTAAAATAAAATATCTTACGTATCCACTAATGTTGTATAAGCATTAAAGATGAATACATAAAAAGGAATAATAATACGAATATGTTTTTTATTTGACAGGCAGAATTTCGATCCAGTAGTCATCCGGATCATTTATAAAATAGAGCCCCATACTGTGGTTTTCGTAACATACACATCCCATTTGTTTGTGATATTCACGTATTTTATCATAGTCACCTTCGAGGCGCATACAAAGATGGCTTTCATTCTCACCTAGTTCATAAGCCTCAGTATGATCTCTCAACCAAGTAAGCTCTAAGCTAAAAGGTGTTACGCCATCTCCTAAATACACTAATATAAAAGACCCGTCAGATGCTTCTTTGCGTCTAATCTCTTTCAGTCCGAGTGCCTTTTGGTAAAACTCTATACTTTTCTCAAGATTAGTTATATTGATATTAAAATGATCAAATTTTCCTTTTATTTCCATTATTTCTTTGCTTTAAAAATTAATACTCTCTCCCCGATGCTTCCAGCAAACACAATCAGTACCGTTTTTTTTAGCATACACAGCAAATGCAGCCGCTTTATCATAAGCTTCGCCAAAATGCATCGGTACAAAAATATCGGTTTTTATTGTATCTACAAATTGTTGCGCACCTTTCATATAGTCTTTTCCCAACCGGGGATCGATAGGAAACATGGCAAGGTTTAGATGTTTAACATCGGTTGCCAAAACATTTAATTCTTTAGCATAATATGTTTCTGCTTCCTCTATTTCTTCAGGTGTAGATTCTTGATTCCAATGCCAATTATTAAGATCACCGGCATGAAAAATGGTTTTATTTTCGATCTGAATCAAAAAAGAGCCTCCCAGATCAGTAGAACCGTACGCTTTAATACTTAATAAATTATCTGTATAGACTTCCAATTTATCTAAATAGATTGCATCAGTTGCAATCGTTGTGCCAGACAATAATAGTTCTTTCGAAAATACATATATTATATCTGGTCTTTCATTTTTCCATTGCAAAATTTCCGGATTGAAATGATCGTGATGTGAATGAGTACAAAGCACATACAACCGTCCTCCTTTCTTTAGCAATTCTTCGTGAACAAGACCTTCATCTGCTGTGACTGAATCTTTATAATAATCTATTAAAATAGTAAAACCTTCGCCTTCTATAGCATACCCACTATGATAAATATATGTCAGTTTCATTTAGGTGTAATAATTAATGAAGTAAACTATATAAACGTATATCTTCATTTTTAGTTTATTTTTTATTCAATTTGCTATGTTTGATACCATATGCAAAATAAATAATAAATCCGATAAGCATCCACACAAATAGACGTAGCCATGTATCGAAAGGCAAAGCGATCATCTGTGATAAACAAATCAAGATTCCAAGTATAGGGACAAACGGAACAAGAGGAGTTTTGAAAGGACGATTGATATTTGGCTGTGTTCTGCGAAGCACAATTATAGATGCACAAACTATAACAAAAGCCATAAGCGTACCGATAGACACTAATTCCCCCAATACATTGATAGGCAATAGCCCCGCAATGAGCCCACATGCAACGCCGGTTACAATAGTAGCATTGTGTGGTGTTTTATGCTTAGTATGGACTTTTGAAAAGAATTTTGGTAAAAGTCCATCTTTAGATATGGTATAAAAGATACGGGATTGACCAAGCATCATCACCAAAACCACAGAACTTAATCCGGCAATAGCCCCTATCTTTATCAATGGACGTAGCCAAACTAAATCACTCCCGGCACGGTCTATAGCCAAAGCAATCGGCGCCGGAACATTCAGTTCTGTATAATTAACAATACCGGTCAATACTGCAGTTACAAGAATATACAACACCGTACATAATATCAATGAAATAAGTATACCTTTAGGCATATCTTTTTGTGGATTCTTAGCCTCCTGAGCAGCTGTAGAGACAGCATCAAACCCAATATATGCAAAAAAGATGACACCTGCTCCTCTGAATATGCCACTCCATCCAAAATGACCAAAACTTCCTGTATTTTCAGGAATATAGGGTGTCCAATTGCTTGTATCTATATAAGAAAGTCCAAATGCAATGAATAGAAGAATGACAATAACTTTGACTATTACAATAATAGTATTAAATGTAGCCGATTGGCTTATCCCCCTGATTAGTAACACCGACATAACGGCTACAATGAAGACTGCCGGAAAATTAATTATACTACCCGTCTGTACCCACCCACCTAGAGGTGTATGGTCGAATGGAGCCTGACTTAAGCTAGGTGGAATAATAATCCCGAAATCAGCTAGAAAACTAATTACATATCCAGACCATCCAACTGCAACTGTACCAGCACAAAAAAGATATTCCAATATCAAGTCCCAACCGATAAACCAAGCTATAAACTCGCCCAGTGTAGAGTAACTATATGAATAGGCACTACCTGCTACAGGAATCATTGCAGAAAATTCAGCATAACACAATCCTGCCATAGCACAACCCAATGCTGATATAATAAATGATATGGTCAAAGCCGGCCCTGCATAATTGGCTGATGCCGTACCTGTAAGCACAAATATGCCTGTACCTATTATAGCCCCGATCCCAAGGGCGACAAGATGCCGAACTGTAAGAGTCCTTCTGAGGCCTCCTTTTTCATAACTTGATTCCCTTAGAACCGTCTCAATATCCTTTTTCCTAAACAATGTCTCAGCCATATATCATTTTGTTTGATTTTTACAAAAATAAACAATAATATGATAAAAGAAAGATATTTGTTAAATATTTAAAGATAGTGACTCCTAATATTGTCAATAAATACAAGAAAAAAGCCTTACATCTTCTAATGTAAGGCCTAATTTCTTATAAAGAAAAGTAACACCCAAACTAATTATTCTTCTTGTTTAGCTTGCTATGTTTGATGCCATACGAAAAATAGATAACAAGACCTATTGCTGTCCAAACAATCAAACGCACCCATGTACTCATAGGCAATGATACCATTTGCAAAATACAAATAGCGGCTCCGAGTATTGGAACAAAGGGCACAAAAGGAGTTTTGAACGGACGTTTAAGATCGGGTTGTGTCTTACGAAGAACAACTATAGAAATACACACTACTGTAAAAGCTAATAGTGTACCGATTGATACTAATTCGCTCAAAACATGAAGTGGAAATAAACCGGCAAATAGACCTGTCACGATACAAGCAAACACTGTAGCACGATGAGGTACTCCATGTCGACTATGTATCTTTGAAAAGAATTTTGGTAATAAACCATCTTTCGAGATAGCGTAATAGATGCGGGATTGACCTAACATCATAACCAAAATAACCGAACTTAACCCGGCAATAGCCCCAAGTTTTATAAATGGACTTAACCAACTCAAGCCAGACCCTGCTGTGTCTATAGCCAATGCAATAGGTGCCGGTACAGCTAAGTCTTTATAATTAACGATACCTGTAAGAACTGCGGTTACAGCAATATATAATATAGCACAAATAAGAAGTGATATTAAAATTCCTTTTGGCATATCCCTTTGCGGATTTTTTGCCTCTTGAGCAGCTGTCGACAAGGCATCAAAGCCTAAATAGGCATAAAACACAACCCCCGCCCCACGGAGGATTCCACTCCACCCAAAGCTTCCGAATTCTCCTGTATTTTCAGGGATATATGGTGTCCAATTCGAAACATCTATATATGATAATCCAAATCCGATAAACAAGAGGATTACTCCAACTTTAATAACTACAATCACATTATTAATGAAGGCCGATTGCTTAATTCCACCTATCAATAAGGCTGACACGAATGCAACAATAAATACAGCCGGAAAGTTAATTATACTCCCTGTTGCAAACCAACCGTCATCTGTATGATCAAATGTAGCATATGATAAATGTTGGGGAAAGTTAATGTTCCATTCTTTAAACAGACTTAGCATATATCCTGACCATCCAACTGCAACACTAGAGCATGCGAATAAATATTCGAGAATAAGTACCCAACCAATAAACCATGCAAGAAACTCTCCCATAGTAGTATAACTATAAGAGTACACACTACCTGCTACAGGGATCATAGCTGCAAATTCGGCATAACACAATCCTGCCATAACGCAACCAATAGCAGATATAAGAAAAGAAATAGTCAGTGCAGGACCCGCGTATGTAGCTGCCGCTGTTCCTGTTATCACAAAAATACCGGTTCCTACAATAGCACCGATTCCTAAAGTTATAAGATTAGCTGAGGATAAATTTCTTTTAAGTCCATCATTTTTCCCCTGCGATTCATGTAGTATAGCTGTAATGTCTTTTTTTCTGAATAGTTGTCGATACATGGTATTTTAATCATATATAAATAAAAACGAAAGGTGTAAAAGTATAAAAATTCATTCAGAAGTCATATGCTTATTTGATATATTGTAATATTAAAGATTAAAAAGGTATCTTTTTCTTATTTTATATCTGCTTTTAGTATATTTGTGTATAGATTAGAGGCTAGAGACTTCTAATCTATACAACAATCTATATATACGAACAAAATACAGGAAGCTAAAATTGAACTTTTAAATAAATCGTTAAAACAACATCATAAAAATGAAAGTATCCATAATCGGTGCAGGAAATATGGGAGGAGCCATAGCATGTGGCTTAGCAGCCAACGAAAATTTCATATCAAATGATCTAACTGTCATAGACCATAGAGGGCGAAATATAGAACGTTTAAAATCAATATCTCCAAATCTTAATATTGTTGTCAATGATTATAGCTCTCTGACCAATGCAGATGTCATCATACTGGCAGTAAAGCCATGGCTTATAGAAGCAACTGCAAAAGAAGCGAATAAATTTTCATCGAATCCCAATCAGATAATAGCTTCCGTTGCTTCAGGAATTTCTTTAGAACAACTTGACGAATGGATTGGACACACAAAACCTATCTATAGAGTAATGCCCAATACGGCGATTGCAATACAGCAAAGTATGACCTTTGTAGCGTCGTTGAATGCTACAAAAGAACAAGATTCCATCATCATCAATCTTTTCGAAAAACTTGGATGTGTAGAATATATTGACGAAAAATTATTTTCCGCAGCTACATCTCTGGCATCTTGTGGTATTGCCTATGCCTTCAGATATATAAGAGCAGCAATGGAAGGTGGCGTTGAAATGGGGATATATCCCAATCAGGCAAAAAATATTGTACTTCAAACTCTCCGAGGTGCCGTCAATTTAATAGAAGCCAACAATTCTCATCCTGAGGCCGAAATAGACAAGGTTACAACACCGGGAGGCATAACAATCAAAGGGTTAAATGAAATGGAGCATGCTGGCTTTACATCTGCTGTAATAAGAGGATTGAAAGCTAGCAATATAAAATAAAATTATATCATCCTATCTGTTGCTTTTGTATAGATAGGATGATATATAATAATATACTTAATTATTTAAATCTAAGATTACCTATTAGCTATCTTCCTTCCCTCTACTCAAAAAAGACACAAACAATTATATATCAATATATTCACACACAATATTGATTTTTCATTCCTAAATATTAAAAATTCCCACTAGCAAATAAGGATACTAAATAATTCTTCAAAAAATAAAACTGATATAATTCTATAACACTCAATTTATCAAGATAATATATTCTACAATAGAATAGTGTATAATTTGACTCTATAAAAATAGTGCAAACTATTAACGGGCTATACTTGTTTCATAAAAAGAAAAAGAAGTAGTTAAAATTGCAGCTATTTGGACTATAGATTGTTAAAAATTAGTTGCGAAGAAATATATAAGATAATATAACGATTTAATTCAGAAATATTATCTTTACAAATTACAAGGAAACTATCCTTAAAGGAGGCATAGTTACAATTAGAGGTCTAAAATCTATTTTTTCATACAAAGATTGCACAATTAAGCACTTCTTTATTAAGAAGACCTCTCCAGAGATAGGAAAAAGAAAAACGATATAAAATGATTTACAAATGGAATTACGAAGCCCTAACAAAACAGCAACAAGAGCAAAGAGATAAGCTCGCTAAGAAATTAGGAATAAATCCTATTCTTTGCCAACTATTAATCCAGCGAGGAGTCGCATCTGAAGAAGAAGCTATTAAATTTTTCAATCCAAGTCTGAAAGATTTACATGATCCTTTTTTGATGCCCGATATGGACAAGGCTATCAAAAGAATAGAAAAAGCTTTAGGGCAAAAACAACGTATTTTGATATACGGGGATTACGATGTAGATGGCACTACAGCTGTAGCCCTTGTATATAAATTTCTTCGGAAGTTTACAACTAACCTCGATTACTATATTCCTGATCGATATGATGAAGGATATGGAATATCGGAACAAGGGATCGATTATGCCGATGAGACCGGTGTAAAACTCATTATTGCACTTGATTGTGGAATAAAAGCCATAGAGAAAGTTGCATATGCAAAAAGTAAAGGTATAGACTTCATTATAGGTGACCACCATATGCCCGACGAGGTTCTACCTGATGCTGTGGCAGTAATAGATGCCAAACGTACAGACTCGAAATATCCTTACGAACATCTTTCGGGCTGTGGCGTCGGATTTAAAATGGTGCAGGCATTAGCACAAAATAATAAGATTGATTTTTCTGAACTCACAGACCTACTTGACCTGGTAGCTGTAAGCGTTGCTTCGGATATAGTACCTATAACCGGTGAAAATCGTATACTGACCTATTACGGATTAAAACAAATTAATTCGAATCCTAGCCTTGGATTGAAGGGTATAATTGACATATGTGGATTAACCTATAAGAATATCACAGTAAGTGATATAATCTTTAAAATCGGTCCCCGCATCAATGCTTCGGGACGTATGATGAAAGGAAAGGAAGCGGTAGACTTACTTCTGGCTGTTACTATAGAGGATGCTCAGGCACAAAGCACAAATATAGACCACTACAACGACAGTAGACGTGAACTAGACAAACGCATTACAGATGAGGCTAATACTTTTATTGATGAACATGTAGACATGAAAACCAATAAAAGTATTGTTATATATGACGAAAGCTGGCACAAAGGCGTTATCGGAATTGTAGCATCTCGTCTGACAGAAAAATACCTGAGACCTGCTGTTGTTCTCACCAAATCGCACGGAATGATAACTGGATCAGCCCGTTCCGTTATGGGTTTTGATGTATATAAGGCAATAGAGTCTTGCAAAGATATATTAGAAAATTTTGGTGGACATATGTATGCTGCCGGATTATCGTTACGTGAAGAAAATCTGGCTGAGTTCAAAAGACGTTTTGAAAAACAGTCTATTGAGATGATTGCACCTGAAATGATGCGTCCTCAGATAGATATAGATGCAGAGTTACCATTTAAAGATATAGACATGAAGTTTGCCGATGACTTGGCTCGCTTTGCACCCTTCGGACCTGATAATCTGAACCCTATATTTACAAGCCGTGGCGTTCAGGATTATGGTACAAGTAAACTTGTAGGGAGAGATAATGTCCATCTTAAATTGGAAATGATAGATCAAACATCTTCTTTACCCAAGAATGGAATCGCTTTTCGCCAAAGTGATAATTATAAAATGGTAAAAAGTGGAAAACCGTTTGATATTTGCTATACATTAGAAGAAAATACTCACAATGGAAAAACAAGTATTCAGTTATATGTAAAAGACATAGATACTGGACAATTGGATTAAAAACAAGACTGATTATGAAAAAATTTCTAATATTATTCACGGCTGCGATGGTAATTTCGCTAATAGCATGCGGAAATAAAAATAAGCAAGAAATGAATAGTAATATGGAGAGGCAAGAAGTATCAGTGTCACCAATTCAATCGAAAAAAATGATACCCTCAGACGTATATAGTACTGGAACAGATAGTGTTTATGTTACTTTAGTCGGACATGGTTCATTAATGTTCGAATATAAGGGAAAAATGATGTATATAGACCCTTATTCTGCTGTTGCTGATTATACCAAATTACCAAAAGCTGATTTGATTCTATTGACACACGAACATGGCGACCATTTGGATGTGAATGCTATTGATGCCATTAAAAAAGAGGACACTCATTTTATTGTATCTAAAATATGTAATGAACAACTGGGATATGGAGATGTAATGAGTAATGGAGATAAGACTCAATGGGAAAATGTAAAAATAGAGGCTGTTCCAGCCTACAATATTGTAAACAAAAAGCCCAACGGAGAACATTATCATCCAAAAGGACGAGGAAACGGTTATATTCTTACATTTGATTCACTCCGCATATATGTTGGTGCTGATACAGAAAATATCCCCGAAATGGATAAACTCAAGAATACGATAGATATAGCCTTTTTACCGAAAAACCTCCCATATACAATGACAGATGAGATGTTTATCGATGCTGCTAAGAAGGTTTCCCCAAAATATCTCTATCCTTATCATTTCTCCGAATTCAACGAAGCTAAAATCAGTAAAGCTCTGGAAGGTACAAATATAAGATTGGTGATCCGACCAATGAAAAATAATTAAAACTGTACAATACAGGCTTTGCCATGCTGTATGCAAATGGATATTTTTCATAAAATACTTCATCAATATTGGGGATATACCGAGTTTCGCCCATTACAAGAGGAAATTATCCATTCTATAAATGAAGGTAAAGACACATTAGGATTAATGCCTACCGGCGGAGGGAAGTCACTCACTTTTCAGGTTCCCACAATGGCGATGGATGGATTGTGTCTGGTTGTCACACCACTCATAGCCTTGATGAAAGATCAGGTGGACAATTTACGCCAACGGAATATCAAAGCATTGGCGGTCTATTCGGGGATGAACCATCAAGAGATATTAACGACCCTCGAAAATGCGATATATGGAGATTATAAATTTTTGTATGTATCTCCCGAAAGATTAGGCACAGAACTTTTCTTAAACAAATTGAGGCACATGAATGTGTGTCTGTTGGTTATAGATGAATCGCATTGTATATCGCAATGGGGATATGATTTTCGCCCTTCTTACCTGAAAATAGCTGATATACGGGAACACTTGCCCGAAGTTCCAGTCCTCGCCCTCACTGCCACAGCAACGCCTGAGGTAATAAAAGATATTCAAAAACAACTTCATTTTAAGAAAGAAAATGTTTTTCAGAAAAGTTTTGAACGGAAAAACCTTGCATATATAGTCCGAAATACAGAAAATAAGCCGGAAGAGCTAGTCAAAATACTGGAAAAAGTAAAAGGATCGACCATAGTATATGTAAGAAACAGACTGCGGACAAAAGAAATATCAGACTATCTTATAAAGAATGGTTTTTCGTCCGACTATTATCATGCAGGCCTAAACAGCAAAGAAAAAGAGCTGAAACAAAATGCTTGGAAAAGGAACGAATCTCGAATTATCGTTTGCACCAATGCTTTTGGAATGGGAATTGACAAGCCGGATGTACAATTGGTAATACATACAGATTTACCAAATTCGATAGAGGAATATTTTCAGGAAGCCGGGCGTGCCGGGCGCAACGAGAGCAAGGCCTATGCTATTATCTTATACAACAAAACAGATAGTACTAAGCTCAAAAAACGCATCACAAATGAGTTTCCAGAACGGGATTTTATAAAACACGTATATGAATCTTTAGCTTATTTTTTTCAGGTAGCAGAGGGATATGGCATAGGTAATGTTTACGATTTCAATATTATGCAATTTTGTGCTTCGTACAAATTGCCCCTTTTACCCGTTCATAATGCACTAAAAATATTGGACTTAGCCGGTTATATCGAATATATTGATGAAGTAAATAATCGTTCTCGCCTTATTTTCACGGTATATAGGGATGAATTGTATAATTATAACTTCGATAATGATTTCGAAAAGCTAATAAATACAGTATTGAGATTGCATACCGGACTTTTTACTAATTATGTGACTATAGATGAGGCTACAATTGGTACTTATCTGAACAAAACACGTAAAGAAGTGTATGAAATGCTTAAAATACTGGACAAACGAAAGATTATAGATTATATACCTCATAAAAAGATTCCATTAATTTCTTATCTCCAACCACGGCTAGACATAAAGTATCTTCAAATACCACGTATTGTATATGAAGATCGAAAGGAACGTTTTGAAAAACGGATAAAGGCTATGACAGATTATGCTGAGGATAGCAATATTTGCCGCAGCAGATTATTATTATCTTATTTTGGCGAAAAAAAAACGATGGATTGTGGGCAATGTGATATTTGCCTTGCTAAAAATAGTACGGGTTTAACGAACATAAAATACAACGAAATAGCCTTAGCTATAAAAGGGTTAGCAAAACAGGAAACTGACATAAAAATAATTATCGATACTTTATCTCAATATTCAGAGCCTGATATTATGAAAGTGATTCACTTTATGGTAAATAGAAATGAATTGTTAGCAAACCTGAATACAATTAAACTGAATGAAGATCAGGGAACAGGATCATAACCATGTCCTCCCCAAGGGTGGCAACGCCCAATACGTTTAATTGCAAGTATCAGTCCTTTGAAAGGACCATATTTTTTTATGGCTTGTATAGCATATTCCGAACAGGTAGGTGTATATCTGCAAGCAGCCGGAAACATCGGAGATATACTATACCGATAGAAATATATGGGCAACAAAAGAATATATGAAATAAGCCTTTTCATCTAACTATCTCCTATCCTACTCTTTAATTGATCTAACACTTTTGTCATAGACTTTTCAATATCGGTATATACCGGTAATTCATCTTTCAGATATATAAAAGCAATATCTATCCGTTTATTTTTATCAATTAATAATTCTTTAAATAAATCTTTATTGTGCCTATATACCTCTCTGACCAAACGCTTAACCCGATTGCGCTTCACTGCTCTTTTAAATTTTCTTTTCGAAACACTTATTAGCACCGAAGGATATTGCTTGTTGGCATCATCGTCTTGTGGGTACAAACAATATACAACCCTCAGTGGATAAGCAATAAAGGAATCTCCCTCCGAAAATAATCTGTCGATCGCTTTTTCGCTACACAGTTTTTCTTCTTTGGGGAAAGTTACATTCTTTTTTGTTTGTTCTTCGGTCATCTAACAACGCTAATTAATTTAAAGAAACAAAGGTAATAAGTTTTATCCTTTGACAAGCCATTTCAAAATATTACAACAAAAATCATTTTTTGATGTAACGAATTTTATCTGGTCATCGTCATATTAAGAAAATAAATAGAATAAGTTATGACAAAACACAGATTAGCTTTCTTGATACTATTGATCTTAGTACAATTATCAATTTATGCACAAATCAAGATATCCGGACATGTTACAGAATCCGACTCGACAACACCAATAGAATTTGTGAATGTAGCATTGCTCAAACAGGATTCAACATTCCTTCAAGGAACTGCAACAGACCAGATGGGTATATTCTCTTTCAAGGATATAACTTCGGACAATTATATCTTATCAGTCGCATTTATGGGATACGAGCATAAGTATATTACGATAAAAAAAGAAGAAAAAGATATAGATCTGAATAATATAGCAATGCAAACATCTACAGTTGCGCTCAGTGATATTACTATAACAGCAAATGCTGTTATCAATAAATCGGATAGAAAACTGATAACACCATCACAAACACAAATAAATTCGTCTTCGAATGGACTGGATTTATTGAAAAAATTACAATTACCCCGAATTAATATAAATCCGTTAGATAATTCGGTCTCTACATCGGGTAACGGGACTGTACAACTACGTATCAATGGTATACAAGTCACCAATGCAGAAGTTACAGCACTACGCCCCGAAGATATTATACGTGTAGAATTTCATGACGATCCGGGTGTCCGTTATGGAAATGCGGCTGCTGTAATAGACTATATAACCATCCGTAAGGTATCGGGAGGTAATGTAAACGGAGACTTTATGAATGATATAGTAGATAATATTGGGTTTGCAGAGGATAACTTTGCAGCTAAATATAATCATAAAAAATCTGAGTTTGCTGTCAATACCTACTATCATCATCGAAAAATAGATTGGACTAGAGAGAACGAAGAAAAGTTTATCTTCCCGAATAAAGAACTTCATCGTATCGAAAAAGGAGAACCAACACTGCTGAAAGAAAATTATTTAAATACAGCACTTACCTACAATCTGATGGAAAAGGATAAATACTTTTTCAATACGACTTTCAGATACAATTATCAAGATGACCCCAATGAATATAGTGACCGTATAGGAAAAATTATAACATCTGACAATCCGGTTCCTTTATCTATCTACGATCACTCATCCTCGAAGAGTAATTCCCCAGCACTTGATTTATACTATCAGCGTAATCTAAAAAATGACCAATTGCTCATATTCAATATTGTAGGAACATATATAAATTCTCAGAACGAACGTAACTACAAAGAGAATAGAGGAAATAATATGGTAACAGATATTTATTCTGACATATCTGGCAATAAATACTCTCTGATTGGCGAAGGGATCTATGAACGCAAGATCGGTGAAGCCAAGCTTACAGGAGGAATAAAGCATGTACAGACATATACAAATAACGAGTATAAAGGCAGTACTATTGCTGATATATCTATGCGACAGGCAGAGAGCTATATGTATGGAGAATATCAGCTAAAAAAAGGAAAATTCAATTATATGGCAAATCTGAGCGTAATACGTTTTTATTATAGCCAAGGGCAGGATGCACAGAAAAAATACACATTACAACCCTCTGTACGAATTGGATATAATCCGAATGATGATATTTATTTTCGTTACCGTTTTAATGTATGGAACCATACTCCTTCACTCGCTAACCTGAATAATGTGGAGCAAGCAATAGATTCGCTCCAGATACGCCGTGGAAATCCGGGACTAAAAACATATCAGTCATATAATAATACATTAACAGCCGGATATAAGAAAGGTATATTCAGTGCAGACTTATACACAATGTATAGTTATCAAAATAAGCCTGTAATGGAATCTATTATATATGAGAATAATATGTTTATACGTACTTATGAAAATCAAAAGGCATACCATCGTATTACGGGAGAACTTACTTTAAAATTAAAACCTTGGAAGGATTATATTACCCTGACTGCTGCACCTGCTATAAACCGCTATATTAGTATAGGGAACAACTATACTCATACTTACACAAACGAACGAATCCGCTTGAGTATAGATGTTATGTACAAAAATTGGGTTGCCAACATCGAATATCAAACACCATGGGATTATGTATATGGCGAAAGCCTTAATAGTGGCGAAAAGTTTCATACCGCGATAATCGGATATGTAAAACCAAACTGGTCGGTGATGGCTGGTGCTTTTAATCTATTCGGCGGCACATACGAAAGGAAAGACAAAAACTGGTCACATTTCAATCCTGTCAATTCCAATATATATACAAAGAATCTGACACAACTATTTTTTGTAAAATGTAGCTTCAATATCAATTTTGGACGACAATATAGTTCGGACAACAAACGATTGAATAATAATGATTCTGATTCGGGAGTGATGAAAGGGTCGAAATAAATAAAGATAAAACTCCGCCTGATTACATAATCAGGCGGAGTTTTTTATAATAAATATATTAATCTATCATTCCTAACAACTGGAGCATTCCATGATTAGATGCCCTCATTATATTGGCATCTCTGAATTTACCAAAAGTATATTTCCGAGCTTCATATTTTCCATTATATGCAGTACATATCCATACCGTACCAACAGGCTTCTGATCTGTACCTCCATCGGGTCCGGCAATGCCTGACACGGCAATAGAACAATCTGTATTTAATGCCTGACATGCTCCTCGTGCCATATCTAATACAACAGACTCGCTTACGGCTCCATCTTTGTCCAAATTCTCTTGTCTGACATGCAATAAATTCACTTTCGTTTCATTTGAATATGAAACTACAGAGCCTTTAAAATAATGGGAAGAGCCGGGAATAGATGTTATTTGATGAGCAATAGCACCACCAGTACAACTTTCGGCAGTACCAAGAGTTAAGCCTCTTGCAAAAAGTCGTTCGCCCAATATTTGTTCGATAGGAATATCCCGTTCTGCTAAAATAGCATCACCTAATAGTCCTTCTAGTTTTTTTACTTGTTCCTCCAACTCTGGTTTACGATGTTCTCCCTTCACGAATAAACGTAATTTCATCACACCGGGGGAAGGTAGATAAGCCAACCCGAATCCGTCGGGCAGATTGTTCTCAAAATCTGAGATATAGATAGCCAAAGCCGACTCAGTATACCCCCCAATGATGAGAACACGGTTAACATATGACTCTGTATTGTAGCGATCTTGCAAACGAGAAATTATTTCGTTTTCCATCACATACTTCATTTCGTATGGCACACCGGGCATAGATACCAAAACCTTATTATCACGTTCGAACCAAGTAATAGGCGCTGTACCTACTTTGTTCTGTATGACAATACAATCTTTGGGGACATAAGCCTGATTGCGAGTCAATTCATTTAATGTAAAAGAATTGGATATTACATTATTTATATTGTCAAGCACCGAATTGTCGAATACTAATTCCGTGCCATAATATTCGCAAAGTGTTCTCTTAGTTATGTCATCTTTAGTCGGTCCTAATCCACCTGTCATCAAAATAACGTCCACTCGTTGAAAAACATCATCTATTGTATCCTTGATCTGTTGTGCATCGTCTCCTATCGAAACTTTTTCTTCTACTTCAAAACCTGCTAGTGTTAGCTTGTGCGACATCCATGCCGAATTGGTATCAACAATCTGTCCGATGAGAATTTCATCACCAATGGTAACTATTGCTGTTTTCATTTTAGTCTATACTATTACAATCTTTATTTATTATCTCATATAAAGGTACACTAAAGCAAGCAAAAAGTGGTATATAAGTAACTGAAATATTCAGAAACTATTCAAATATATAGAAGTGTATTAAAAACCTGTAACTAATAAGTTCCTAGCTCCTTTTATTCCACATTTCTGATAACGGTTATAAGCTTCGGCTGCACTGGTTCGGACAGCTTCGTTTGTTCCTCCATTGATATATGTAGCTAAAGCATCATGCAGAGTATAAGCTTCTGGGCACATCAGATGAGTAGTCCATAATAGAGGTGTAGTTTCGGCCGATTTCAGGTATGGTGCAAAATACGGCTTGCTGGCACATGCCAGAATTATTGCGTCACGCTTCTTATTATCCTTGTTCTGAAAAGAATTGGCAAGCTTAAAATCCATCAGTCCATTATGCCCGATATACGCCAAAAGCTTAGCATCCCCTTTCAATCCGAGTGTTATATCATTAACAACTACCGTATCTTTTTCGGCACCACAACACGCATTCAGAAAATCGATTGTGCAATCGCTGATATAACGTCCGTCATAAGCATCGGCAACTAAATAATAATTTTTTGTTTTATGCTTAAATACAATCCGTTCTAAAACAAATTCATCTACTTTATAACGTTTCAGCTCTTTCCAATCGGCACTTTTTTTAAAGAACGTACGGATACCATATCCACAGCCCCAGTAGAGGTTACTATTAGGATCCTGCCCATTACCTATTCCTTTAGGTACTTTTACTATTCCCTGATATTGATTATCACAAAGGGCAACCATAATGTGGATGGTCTGCTGTGATTGTGCAAAAAGAGGTGTTAATGCTACAATGCATAATAATACTAAAATTAATTGACGTTTCATATGTTAAGGTTTGGTTTAAGAAATCTATCTTAATAAATATTTATTTATCATATCAATAAACAGCTGTTTTTCATCTTTTGACTGGTCTAACATTTTTAACCAAGACTGTTCCGATATTTCTATCTTGTTATTTTTACTATCGGTATAGATCCGTGTTTTGAAAATATCTGTTCTCAACTCAGCCCTCTGATCGTTATTATTAGAATATTGCCATGTGCCAAGTATATCTTTCCTGATATTCGAACGGTTGCCTTTATTGTCTTCGATAGTAGTACCAAAAGCATCTTCTTTAATTGTTGTTTTATTCCCTTTGTGGTCTTCGATCGTTGTTCCAAAGGCATCTGTTTTAACTGTTGTTTTATTTCCGCCACGATCAGTTATAGTTGTACCAAAAGGATCGGTTTTTACATCAACTATGTCATCATCTATAAATTCGGAAATATCACCTGTTCCTGTTATTATTTGAACAGGATTAGCATCATTTCCATTTTCTCCCGATCCTCTCAAATATTTTTGAATGAGATATGGAAATATATCTTTTTCGGTACCATACCGACGTTGCAACAAGCTCCAAGCTTGATCGCTATATTCTATCTTATTCCCATTACTATCCTTATATACTTTTTTACCAAAGATATCTGTAGATAAAGAAGCTGATTCATTCCGGTTGTTTTTGTATTGTTGATAACCGAAAATATCTATTTTGTATTCTTCTTTATAATTTTGTAGTCCTCTGCATTCATTTACCAACCAAAAGAAAATTCGGATTTCGTTGTTATCAAAATCATTAGCTATATCAGCCCAATACTCTTTCGAATATTTTATTTCATTATTGTCACTATCCTTATATACACCTTCGTCGAAAATGCTTTTTGATAGAGATGCCCTGAAATTATTCCGTTCGTATTGCAAAGCATCATGAATATCCCTTTTGTATTTTTCTTTAATATTATTTGATCTATACATGGCATCAACCGATGAATACAAAATTTCGTAATCATCTTCGTCCGAGTACATTTCATCCAAAATATTGGCAGCATACGTAACTTCATTTCCTCTGTTATCTTTATATATTTTATCACCAAATATATTCTGGGACAAAGAGGCTTTCAACCCTTGGTTATTTTCATATTGCAAATCGCCATGAATATCGACAGTTACATTTTCCCTTAATCTATGGTTATGGTTAACTCTTTGCTGTGAGTTTGCATTAATACAAAACAGGGCAAGTATAATGAATACAAGTGTTTTTTTCACAAGCGATTAATTTTATCGATTATGAAATAAATGTACAAATTATAATTTTCAAAAAAAGTAAAACTTTAAAGTTTTTATTAGGTTTTCTGTAAAGCCTCCATTCGTTGGAGCAGAGTAGGATGAGAATAGTAAAAAAAGACATAAAGCGGATCGGGATTGAGATTGCTAAGAGATTTTACGGATAATTTCTTCAATCCGCTCACCAAAGCATCCCCTAAACCAAAATTAGCAGCATAAGCATCTGCCTGATATTCATTCTTTCGGCTGAGAGTACTAGATAAAATACCCAAAATAAGTGATATTGGAGTAAATAACAATCCAAAAGCAATAAGTCCGAGATGAAACGATGGCAACTGCCCTCCCAGAGCCAATGCAACCGCTGAGTTGTTTAAAAATAAGGATAGTAGAAATAACATAGCTCCTGTATAAAAAACAGAAACAATCATGCCTTGCAATGTATGTTTGTGCTTATAGTGTCCTATCTCGTGAGCCAAGACAGCAACAATCTCGTCTGTCGATAAATCATTAATCAGCGTATCGAACAAAACAATTCGTTTTTTAGCACCGAATCCAGTAAAATATGCATTTGCTTTGGTAGAACGTTTCGAAGCATCCATCACATATATATTCTTCACCTCAAAATCGGCCTTCCGTGCAAACTCTTCTATTGCATCACGCAATTCTCCATCTTCGAGAGGTGTTTGCTTATTGAATAAAGGGACAATCAGATTAGAATAAAACAATGTCATAAAAAGAGAGAAAATAGTTACTGCTCCCCATGCATACAACCATGCATATTCTCCAAGATTGTTATACAACCAGACTAGTAACGCTAGTATAGCACCTCCTACTATAACTGTAAGCAAAAGCCCCTTCAACTGATCGAGCCAAAAGGTTATTCGGGTAGATTTATTGAATCCAAAACGCTCCTCGATAGTAAATGTTGCATAATAAGAGAATGGCAGAGATATGATTTCGTTTACGACATACACAATGCCAAAGAAGGATAGAGTTAACCAGATTTCATTAGATATGTAGAGACGGAGAAATGAATCCACCCGACCAAAAACGCCCAATAGCAAAACTATTATCAATATGATAAAGGAAAAAAGGCTTGTATAGAGTCCGAAACGACTATTTACCTTCTGATATTCTTGTTGCTTAGCATATTCTTCCTTATTATATATCCCCTCTAATTGTCGTGGAATATTAGGAGTCATCCGTTTACGATTTCGGTATGACAGATATTGAGTCCAGAAAAAATCAAGAACAACAATAAGTATAATAAGAACAAAATAAACTATTTCAGAATTCATCAATTTTCTATATCAATTATACGACTACTCTCGAGAAAGGAGCCGCATCCATCGGACAAAACTCTTTATCTAAATATTTATAATAGCCGGACATAGCTACCATTGCTGCATTATCGGTAGTATATCCAAAAGGAGGTATATGGATTTTCCATCCGAAACGTTTAGCATGATCTTCAAAAGCAGCACGTAACCCTGAGTTTGCAGATACTCCACCGGCAACTGCCACTTCTTGGATACCTAAGTCTTTTGCGGCTTTACGCAACTTGTCCATCAATATGTCAATAATTGTCTTTTGTAATGAAGCACAAAGATCTGCTTTATTTTTAATAATAAAATCGGGGTCTTTTTTAAGCTCATCCCGCAGCAAATATAAGAAAGAGGTTTTAAGACCACTAAAACTGTAATCGTATCCTGCAATCTGTGGTTTACTCAATTTAAATTTATCAGCATTTCCCTCTTTTGCCAAACGGTCTACAACAGGTCCTCCGGGATACCCCAAATCCATTACTTTTGCACATTTGTCGAAGGCTTCACCGGCAGCATCATCAATAGTCTGCCCAACTATCTCCATGTCTTTATGGGACTTAACTAAGATGATCTGTGAGTTTCCTCCTGATACCAAAAGACATAGAAAAGGAAAATGGGGCTGCTTGTTATCCGTCTCATTCTCCTTTATGAAGTGTGCTAATACATGTGCTTGTAAATGATTAACTTCAACCATAGGTATATCGAGTGCAGTCGAAAGACCTTTTGCAAAAGATGTTCCTACCAAAAGTGATCCCATCAAGCCCGGTCCACGAGTGAAAGCTATAGCGGTTATATCCTCGCGGTTAACTCCTGCTTTTTTCAGAGCCTGATCAACCACCGGAATTATATTCTGTTGATGTGCACGGGAAGCCAGTTCCGGAACTACTCCTCCATAACTCTCGTGTACTTTCTGACTCGAAATAATGTTCGACAAAAGAACGCCATCTTTAATTACGGCTGCAGCTGTATCATCGCAAGATGACTCTATACCTAATATTGTTATCATTTTCAATTTTAAAGAATTCCTAAATCTTTATATAGATTGGAATGCTTGGGAAAGATAAATCATTTCATTTTTGATCTGATTCATCCCTATCAAGCCGCCCGACATTCCTGACGATGCTTTTTTCACACCGACCAATATATTTTGAGGATCAGAAGCATCTAAAGAAACCTGAAACTTAAAATATTTACAGAAAGCACCAAATAATAAACGCATGGTACGGCTTCCTTTCTCATAGACACCATTACCTAAATGCTTATAACCGATAGATTGCATTGACGAATCTATTATATTTTCTAATTCAGACTGTGATACACCTGAATAGACATAAACGAATCTTTCTCCAGAATTTAAATTTGCGCCGCTAAAATATCCCATTGCGTTTTGCTTTTTAATTAATAATTAACAGTAAGTTTGTATTACGAACAAAAGTAGAAAATATATATTATCTACACAAAATTGAAATATTAAAAAGCATTTATGAAAAAATTCAGTTACATATACCTCTTACTATTTCTATTCATAAGCTGTTCCGGGACTGCTCAAAAGAGTAATAATCCAGATATTAACATGGAGGTATCTATCATCCGATTTGATAATGATATTTACGAATATTTACAAAGTCCGGACAAGGAAAAAGAGGATATATTGAAACAAAAGTATCAGGTTCTGCTTCCTGCTTTTGCACAAATTGCCGTTAACTCTGAGGCTGACATAAACGACTCGAAGTTATTTTCTGATATTCAAAAATATTTTTCACATCCAATGTTGCAAAAAATATACAATGATGAATTAAAGACATTCAAAGATGTAACTATTTATGAGCAGGAACTAACCAAAGCAAAAGAAATAGGAATAGAAAATCTGCCACAATATGTTATGCCTAAATTCGCCATCCATGTTTCCGGATTTAAAGAAAATACAATTATAGTCGATAATACTATTTCTATTTCGGGCGACAAATATCTTGGTTATAATAACAATAATTATTCGGGCTTTTTTGAACCATATCAACGTCAGCAAATGGAACCTAAATTTATAACTAGAGATTTGCTGAGAGCTTGGTTGATGACGGACATCCTGCATGTAAATAATGATAAGCAGGAAGATCTGCTATCTGCAATGGCTACCGAAGGTAAAATATTATATGTCTTATCGGTATTGCTTCCTGAATATGACAGGAATGACCTGATTGGATACAGAGCGGAACAATCTGCATGGTGTAAAGAAAATGAAAAAATGATATGGCAAAAAATGATAAAACAAGATAACTTGTTTACAAAAGACCATATGATTATCACCCGTTATATCAATGATGCCCCTTATACCTCTACCATATCCAAAGAGTCTCCCGGACGAATCGGGTCCTGGATAGGTTGGCAAATGGTAGATCAATATGTGAAAAAGAACGGTATAAGTTTATCTGAACTTATAAAAACCGAACCTACAACAATACTTAAAGATTCGAAGTATAATCCTTAAATACAAGGAGTCTGCCGATAAATTATTGAAGTTATTAACAGCCTGTTTATAACTTGACTATTCAATTAAGGTCAAAATAACTTATCTTTGAATATAAATCAGAAAATTAAGATGGCCGATAGCAATAGAAACCAACGTAAAGGAAAACCCAAAGAAAATCAGTTAGTAGCAGATATAGGGAAAATCCAGCCACAAGCCCGGGAATTAGAAGAAGCTGTGTTAGGAGCGTTGATGCTCGAAAAAGATGCTTATTCTTTAGTCAGTGACATTCTTAAGCCGGATAGTTTTTATGATCCTATTCACCAGATAGTGTACAAAGCTATTGTTGATCTGGCTATACGACAAGCTCCTGTCGATATTCTTACTGTTGTAGAACAGTTAAAGAAAGACGGAGAATTAGATACTGTTGGTGGTCCGGTATACATCGCCCAATTGACCGATAAGGTAGCATCCGCCGCACACATAGAATTCCATGCACGCATTATAGCCCAAAAATATCTTGCCCGTGAGCTGATTTCATTTTCATCCTTAGTCACCAACAAAGCATTTGATGAAACGTCGGATGTAGATGATTTGATGCAGGAAGCCGAAGGTAAATTGTTCGAGATATCTCAACGAAACGTCAAAAAAGATGTTACGCAAATTAATCCGGTCATTAAGGAAGCCTTACAACAACTCGAAATTGCAGCCAATAGGGATGATGGTTTGAGTGGTTTACAAACAGGTTTTGATGCACTCGATAAGATTACATCAGGTTGGCAAAATTCCGACTTGGTTATTATAGCTGCACGTCCGGCAATGGGTAAAACAGCCTTTGTATTATCGATGGCTAAAAACATGGCCGTTGCATTTAAGTACCCTGTCGCTTTATTCTCTCTGGAGATGTCGAACGTACAGCTTGTAAACCGTCTGATAGTGAATACATGCGAAATACCCGGTGAAAAGATAAAGAATGGTCGTTTGGCTCCTTACGAGTGGGAACAGCTTGACTTTAAGATAAAAGAACTGTACGATGCTCCTTTATTTATAGATGACACACCTAGTTTGTCTGTATTTGAATTGAGAACCAAAGCACGTCGTCTGGTTCGCGAACATGGTGTAAGAATGATTATAATTGACTACTTACAGCTAATGAATGCCAGCGGAATGAACTACGGGAGCCGTGAGCAAGAAGTAAGTATGATATCAAGATCATTAAAAGGACTTGCTAAGGAATTAAATATACCGATCATAGCCCTATCTCAGTTAAACCGTGGTGTAGAAGGCCGTACGGGAGCTGAGGGAAAACGTCCTCAATTGTCTGACCTCCGTGAATCGGGAGCCATAGAACAGGATGCGGATATGGTTTGCTTTATCCATCGTCCTGAGTATTATAAGATATTTGAAGATGAAAAAGGAAATTCGCTAATCGGACTAGCTGAAATAATTATAGCTAAACACCGTAATGGTGCAACAGCCGATGTACTATTACGATTTAAGAGTGAGTTTGCACGATTCCAGAATATCGATGATGATTATAATATGGGTGGCGGCGAATATATGTCTAAAATTAATTCGGCACCGAGCCCCGATTTTCAACCCATGCAAGGTGGAGGAAATGATTTTGTTCCATTCTAAATAATATAGAAAAATAATATAAGATATTTATAAAAACGCAAGACTATCATTTACAGTCTTGCGTTTTTTATTATTCTGTTATTTTAATTTCCATTCTTCATACCCCCCATCTATACTATACACTTCCGTAAAGCCTTGCATAGCTAAATAATTGGCAACTGTCTGGCTACTATTCCCATGATAACACATTACCAAAACAGATGTTTCCGGATTCGTATTCACGATGAAATCCTGTATGTTTTCTTGTGTCAGATGAATTGACACAGGATCATGACTATCCTCATAACTACCTATATCTCTTATATCTACCAAGACTGTATCTTTTTTATTTAATAAAGCTTTAGCTTCTATTACATCTATTCGTTTAAACATCATATTTAATTTATTTATATTATTGAGTGAACAATATACAAACCTTTTTGTTAAATTTGTTATTTATCAAAACTATTTTAACCATGTCAAAAAAAATAATATTCGTAATTATTTTACTTCTACAAGCCATATCTGTAATTTCTCAATCTGAACCTGCATACAAAAAAGGAACTTTTTATATTTCATGGGGATGGAACAGAGGGGCTTATACTAATTCTGATATTCATTTCAAAGGAAATGATTATAATTTTACCCTTCACAAAGTAAAAGCATCTGACAGACAAACCAAATTCAATTTTACGGACTATTTTCGTCCTGATCGCATTACTCTTCCTCAAACCAATTTTAGGATAGGATATTTCATTAAAGATAATCTGGCTATTACAATTGGTGTAGATCACATGAAATACGTAATGAATCAAAACCAAACGGTTGACATAGACGGAAATGTACGCCCCGGTTATCAATCGCATGTAAATGAAGATGGTACTATAAAATTGACTGACGACTTTTTAATGTTTGAGCACACAGATGGATTAAATTATGTTAACTCAGAAATAGAATATTACAGAAATTTCTACAAGAAAGACTTTTTGAAAATAAATGGACTTATTGGTGGTGGTATCGGATTCCTACTACCCCGTACCAATGCAACATTGATGGGGAATGAACGGCACGACGAGTTTCATCTGGCCGGATTTGGACTTGATGCTAAAGGAGGTGTGGACATCTTACTTTGGGATCTATTTTTTATTCGCAACGAGATAAAAGAAGGTTATATTAATATGCCCAGCATCAGGACTACGTCTAACAGTAACGACAAAGCAAAACAAGCATTTTGGTTTGCAGAATGGGCTTTAACATTTGGATTCAGTAAGAAATTTTAAAAAGATAAAGCTAATATTGAGCATCTAATATAGATATAGAAGCCAGATAGCCTATAGATTCCTCTATAGGCTATTTTTATATTCGATTTTAATTTAATGGTGATGACAAGAATGTTTTGATTCTTTACCATGGCAGCAACAGCAATGATGCTCGGAATCAGAACTGCGACTCGAATCTGATAAAAAATAATCTAATGTTTCACAACTTGTAGTTAGTAATAAAATAGAAAAAATGATAAGGCCATAACGTGCAACATTGCGAACTCTCATTGTGGGTTGTAAGTTTTGTATGTTCATCATGTGGTAAAATTTAATTAATAAAATCAAATCTACAGAGTAGATATTTAACAAAAAGAAACTCACAATAAAAATCCTTAAATACTTGATATTATAACTTCAAAATCTTATTTCTTATCTCAATCAATATTTTACCCTATTTTTTAATAACTTTGTGCTTCAACTAAATATTTTAGAAAGATGCCTGTAAAAATTCCGGATAATTTACCTGCAATAGAACTTCTTAAGAAAGAAAATATCTTTGTTATGAACCAGTTGAGAGCCGATGAGCAAGACATCCGCCCTCTACGTGTTCTGGTACTGAATCTGATGCCGGTAAAAATCACAACAGAAACTGATTTGATACGTTTACTGTCAAACAATCCGTTACAGGTAGAAGTAGAGTTTCTTAAAGTTGACACACATACTTCTAAAAATACTTCAGAAGAACATTTAATCCAATTCTATAAGGTATTTGAAGAAGTGAAGGACGACTATTATGATGGTATGATTATAACAGGAGCTCCTGTCGAAATGTACGATTTTGAAGAAGTCACCTATTGGTCTGAGATCAAGGAGATTTTCGATTGGGCACGTAAACATGTAACTTCTACTCTATATATCTGCTGGGCAGCACAGGCGGCACTATATCATTTTTATGGAGTAAAAAAACAACTATTATCTGAAAAAATATTTGGAGTATTCAAGCATGTAGCGCATGATAAAAAGTTCCCTTTGTTCAGAGGGTTCGATGACGAATTTTATATACCTCATAGCCGCCATACTACTATCATGAGAGATGATATTGTAGAGCGTTATGGGCTACGTATCCTATCCGAATCAGACGATTCGGGGGTAGGAATTGTATGTTCGCGAGGAGGACGTGAATTCTATTTTACAGGGCATTCAGAATATTCACCTTACACCCTTCACTACGAATATACGAGAGACAAAGAAAAGGGATTGCCAATAAAGGTTCCATATAACTATTATAAAAATGACAATCCGGACAACCCACCAATAGTGACATGGGCAGCACACGCCAATCTATTGTTTAACAATTGGTTGAATTATTATGTATATCAGGAAACTCCATTCGACAAAACACAAATCAAGCACCTTCGGGATATAGAACCTATCGGTGCCGAAAATATGTACTATATATAAATCCTTAACAAAAAACGAAATGAATGAACAAACTGACAAAAAAGAAAATTACAATCCGGAAGTATATACACAAGAACAACTGGATTGTATAGATCAACATATCTTTAAATATTTTGGAGAATATGAAAGCGTTCTCCACGAAATAGTTTCACCCGATATTCATGTAGATATATGTATTAGTCAACCAACACCCGATAGAGACTATTATACATTAACAACAATGGGTATGGGGGCACATAGAATGAATGTTCCCCTACAATTTAATGAACACAAATGGGAACGTGCCGAATTACTCATCAAACTACCTGCAGACTGGGAAATAGAAAACAAGGAAGAATGCTGGTATTGGCCTTTACGCTGGTTAAAAATAATGGCACGACTACCTATCGAGCATGACACATGGCTCGGTCATGCACATACAGTACCTAATGGTGAACCATTTGCCGACAATACAAAATTGTGTACAATATTATTGGATTATCCTTATCTGGAAGGTAAAGAAGCAATGAAATGTGAACTGCCCGATGGTGAAGTTGTCAATTTCTATCAAATGCTACCATTATATGAAGAAGAAGCTCAATTTAAAATAGACAATGGATATGACGCTTTGGTTGATTTGTTCGATGATGATTTTTCGGATATTCTGGATATTAATAGGAAGAATTATTGTGCAAAAGACGAAATAACAGAGCCTGCCATAGAGAAAAAATGGAACATACGCAAAGAGGATATGCGTAAATTATTGGAATGGGACGGTCCGGCTGGCTGTTTTGCAACTGACCGCATATTGGTCGATGGTGAAAAGGTGGGCTATATGTATCGTGAAGATCCGGATTTTGATGGAGATAGCGGATGGAGATTTACAGCAGGGGATGAATCTGACGAATATATAGATAATGCTGACAATATGGGTATTTATCATCTAAATACAGTTTGTAACAACGATCCCGAAATTATACCATTCCTAAAGGCTGACTATGGTACAGCTTATATGCGAGACGAAGATGGTATCTTCAGAGAAGACTATATAGAAACAAGAGAATAAAACATGAAAAAACTATTATTATTTATCGCAATTATATTCTTTTTTACAACCATGAATAGTCAAAACAATAAAGCACTTATTATAATCGACATACAAAATGATTATTTTGAAGGAGGAGCTGCCCCTTTAGTCGGCACATATGAAGCAAGCTCGAATGCAAAAATACTTTTAGATGATTTTCGCAAGAAGAATCTACCAATAATTCATATACAACACATAGCTAATCGCGAAGGTGCTACTTTCTTTGTACCCAATACATTTGGTGCAGAAATTCATGAAAATGTAAAACCAACGGAGGGAGAAACATTAATCATAAAACATTTTCCGAACAGTTTTAGAGAAACAGATCTACAAGCAGCCTTGAAAGAAAAAAATATTACAGACCTTGTTATTTGTGGTATGATGACCTCCATGTGCGTAGATGCGACTACACGTGCAGCCAAAGATTTTGGTTATAATTGCACCGTAATTAGCGATGCATGTGCAGCTCCCAATCTACAGCTAAAAGATAAAACAGTAAAAGCTGAAGATGTACACAATGCTTTTCTGGCTGCGCTCAGCTACTATTATGCAACAGTAATAACAACCCAAGAATACATCAAATAAATTGCTTAAAGTTCGCAAAATAGAACTGCTTGCTCCGGCTAAAAATCTGGAATGTGGTATCGAAGCCATCAATCATGGCGCAGATGCTGTATATATTGGTGCACCTAAGTTCAGTGCACGTGCTGCAGCAGGTAATACACTCGAAGATATAAAAGTACTAACCGATTATGCTCATCAATTTGGGGTAAAAATATATGTAGCACTCAATACTATCTTTACGGACAAAGAATTGCCCGAAGTAGAACAACTGATACATCGGCTCTATTATGAAGCAAAAATAGATGCACTCATCATACAGGATATGGGAGTTACGATGCTCAACCTACCTCCTATTGCACTGCATGCGAGTACTCAAATGGATACACGAACAGCAGAAAGAGCTAAATTCTTAGAAGATACGGGATTCAAACAAATCGTATTGGCACGGGAACTCACTCTGAAAGAAATAAGCAATATTGCGGAGCAAGTACAGACACCACTCGAAGTTTTTGTGCATGGGGCACTATGTGTATGTTATAGTGGGCAGTGTTATCTAAGTCAAGCATTGTCGGGACGCAGTGCCAATAAAGGAGCATGTGCCCAATATTGCCGTCTACCTTATACATTAGTAGACTCGGAAGGTGAAGAAATCGTAAATAAAAAGCATCTTTTATCGATGAAAGACTTAAATCTTTCTGACGATCTGGAAGATTTGCTATTAGCAGGTGCATCGTCGTTCAAAATAGAAGGGCGATTGAAAGATGTATCATACGTAAAAAATACAGTTGCCTACTATCGTAAAAAACTGGATGCCATTATTTCTAAATATCCACAATTTATACGATCATCTGTCGGACAATCATCCTATACTTTCGAGCCCGATCTAAATAAAAGTTTTAATAGAAGCTACACAAAATATTTCCTACACGACCGTGCTTCTGATATTTGGTCTATAGATTCACCCAAATCTATTGGGGAGCCTATTGGCAAAATAACAGAGATTACTACAAAGTTTATAAAAATAAACACAACTAAAAAAATCGCAAACGGTGACGGGCTATGCTTCTTTAACAACAAGAAAGAGCTAGAAGGAATGCATATCAACCGGGTAGAAGGAGACAGAATATATCCGGCAACAATACCCGAACTAAAGAAGGGAACCTATGTGTATCGGAACAATGATCAGGAATTTGAAAAGCTGTTAGCTAAAAAATCAGCTGAACGCAAAATCAATATTTCAATCGAACTGAACGAAATTCCGTTTGGGTTCTCGATACAGGCAACGGATGAAGAAGGTAATTATGCTATTCTGAATTTTGAGCACGATAAAGAACCAGCACAAAAAGATCAAACGAACAGTATACAGAATAACCTGAGTAAAACAGGAAATACAGTTTTCAGAGTAGAAGAAGTCAATATCAATTACTTGAAAAATTGGTTCATTCCGGCTTCCCTTTTGTCCGAATGGAGAAGGCAAATAATTGAAAAATTAATATCAGTGCGTGCATTAACATACAGACAGGATATTGTAGCTCATAAACAAACAGTGCATAACTTTCCGGTAAAAGAACTAACATATCTGGGGAATGTTATGAACTCTAAGAGTGAGCAGTTCTATACTCAACACAAAACTAAAGTGATGCAAGCTGCTTTCGAAAAAAAAGCACAGGACAATGTTCCTTTAATGTTTACCCGACATTGTATCAAATATTCATTAGGTTGGTGTCCGAAAGAAAAATCAGGAAAACATCCTTACAAAGAACCTTTTTTTCTGATCTATAACAATACTAGGCTAAAACTTTCATTCGATTGCAAAGAATGTGAAATGAAAGTATATAACGATTCATTATAAAACAAATTTAATTTGACATATTTTCTCTATCTTTGATCTCAATATGTCAATATATAATCTTCAAATGTTGAAATATTTTAAATATATCTGGCTTCCGGCAATCATTGCGATCATCATATTTTACTTGTGTTGTATAATGACATCCAATGATATTCCTGATGTAGAATGGGAGTTTTTTATCGAAACCGATAAGATTATACATTTTCTTATGTATTTTGGCTTGTCAGCAGTTGCCTCATTCAATTATATATATATCAAGAAAGGACATATTATAATTTTAAAACTAATTGCTTTTACAATCCTCGTACCTATATTATATGGCGGATTAATAGAAGTAATACAAAGTGAATATTGTATAGGACGTACAGGCGATTGGTTCGATTTTGGTGCAGATACATTGGGGTCGTTGGCATCCCTACCCTTTTCGTTTTGGTTCAGGCGTTTCATGTTAAACAGACAAGAAGAATGAAAAAAATATTAATACTACTATTTTCTCTCGCAGTATTGGGGCAAATACAAGCTCAGGAAATTGACAGACAATATAAAGTAAAAGTTGGAGACATGGCTCCCGACTTCGAAATGAGTTTGCCTTCCGGAAAAAAGATAAAATTATCTTCACTTCGAGGCAAAGTGGTTATGCTTCAATTCACAGCCAGTTGGTGTGGAGTTTGCCGTAAAGAAATGCCTTATATCGAAAGCCAGATATGGCAAAAGCACAAGGATAACCCTAATTTTGCTCTCTATGGAATCGACAGAGAAGAACCGGCTGAAACTGTCATAAAGTTTGCAAAAACAACAAAGGTCACCTACCCTATCGGACTCGACCCGAAAGCTGAAATATTTACATTATATGCCAAACCTGAGGCTGGCATTACCCGTAATATCATAATCGGCAAAGATGGTAAAATAGTGAAGCTTACACGTTTGTTCGAAATGGAAGAATTTAACGGGATGGTTGCATTAATAGATTCGTTACTAGCAACCCAATAGTATCAAACAGCAGATTTATAGATGAGTATTGTTATCATAAAATATAATGCAGGAAATATTTTCTCTGTCGAACATGCCTTCAAACGCCTTGGAGTGGAAGCAATAGTTACTTCAGATAAAGAGGCAATAAAAAAGGCTGATAAAGTTATATTTCCCGGTGTCGGAGAAGCCAGTTCTACAATGGCGCATCTTCATGAAACAGGTCTAAACAGACTAATACCCCAGTTAACACAGCCCCTACTAGGAATATGTCTTGGTATGCAGCTAATGTGTTCGCACTCGGAAGAAGGGAATGTTGATTGTCTGAATATATTTGATGCAAAGGTAAAACGTTTTGTTTCAGAAAAGCATGAAGATAAAATACCACATATGGGATGGAATACAGTCACCAATGTGAATAGTGCTATCTTTGATCCGTCTATCAACAATCAATATGTCTATTTTGTACATAGCTATTATGTTGCATTAAGCGAATATACCGCAGCTACAACAGAATATATACTACCATTCAGCGCAGCGTTACATAAAAATAATTTCTATGCAACGCAATTTCATCCCGAAAAAAGTGGAAGTGTTGGCGAAAGGATATTAAAAAACTTCTTATCAATATAAAATAAGATTAGATGAGTAAATATACAGATTTGGAAGTTCTTGAAGATTTAAGGCAAAAAGGAGCTATATCTGAAGAAGAATATCAACGAGAAAAGCAAAGGATATTAAATAGTAATTATATCCCTGATTCGCAGCAATTATTTGGTATGGACGAAAAATCCTACCTGGTAATAATGCATCTTTCTCAATTGGCTGGTTTTATTGTTTTTGGGTTAGGCTTCGCTATTCCTATAGCTATGTGGCTTTCTAACAATAAAAATCCAAATATCGACCGTCATGGGAAAAATATTGCTAATTTTATGATTAGCATGATTATTTACATGATAGTATCAGGGGTATTATGTTTTGTAATTATTGGTATTCCAATGTTGATAGCATTGGCTTTCCTTGAAATAATATCAATTATAATAGCTTCAGTAAAAGCATCAAATGGCGAATATTGGAAATACCCGCTAACAATTCCTTTTTTCACATAATTGTTTCAGACCATGATCGAAATTATTCCTGCTATAGATATTATTGATGGTAAATGTGTACGCCTTTCGCAAGGGGATTATGATATAAAAAAAATATATAATGAAGATCCTCTCGAAGTTGCCAAGATGTTCGAAGATGCAGGCATCCGCCGGCTACACCTCGTAGATCTGGATGGAGCAAAGGCAAAACGGATCGTTAACATATCTGTACTCGAAAAAATAGCCTCTAATACATCACTCATTATCGACTTTGGTGGAGGGGTGCAGAGCGATGAAGATATAGAAATAGCTTTCAACTCAGGGGCAGCAATGGTAACAGGTGGTAGTATTGCTGTACGAAATCAAGAACTTTTTACAGGATGGCTGACAAAATATGGAAATGACAAAATTATCTTAGGGGCTGATTGTAAAAACCATAAGATAGCTGTTTCCGGATGGCAGGAATCAACATCGCTTGATATTATCTCTTTCGTTGGCGATTATAGAGAGAAAGGTGCCACAAAAGTTATATGCACAGATATCAGTAAAGATGGGATGCTGCAAGGTCCCTCTATCGATCTATATAAAGAAATACTAACAGCTTATCCATCTATATACCTTATAGCAAGTGGAGGAGTAAGCTGTTTTCAAGATATTCTTGATTTGGAGAATGCAGGAATACCTGCTGTCATATTAGGAAAAGCTATTTATGAAAATAAAGTAACATTAAAAGAATTAAGTAGCTTATAATTTCATAATACCAGAATGTAATGGATGAGATACTTATCAGTAGGATTAGTAAAAAAGAAGATATACCCTATCATTTGCTTTTATTGGCAGACCCTTCGGAAGAAGCTGTTAAGTATTATATGGAAAGAGGATTATGTTATATCGCCTATCTCGACAAAGAGATTATGGGAACATATGTCCTTTTGCCAACCCGCCCATTTACAATGGAATTAATAAATCTTGCTGTTGACCCTAAATATCAAGGGTTTGGGTATGGTAAAAAACTCATACAACACAGTATAGGGGAAGCCCAAAACAGAGGTTGCAAGGTATTAGAAGTTGGTACTGGCAATTCCAGTATCGGACAATTGGCTCTATATCAGAAATGTGGCTTTACGATATCGTATATAGATTTCAATTTTTTCACAAAGCATTATTCTGAACCTATTTTCGAAAATGGAATAAAATGCTCGCACATGATACGTTTAACAATAGATTTATAGTATGTTAGCAAAAAGAATAATACCTTGTCTGGATGTAAAAGATGGAATGACCGTAAAAGGAACAAATTTTGTCAATTTACGGGAAGCTGGAGATGCAGTAGAATTGGGTATCCGTTATAGTCAAGAAGGCGCAGATGAACTTGTTTTTCTCGATATAACAGCATCTCATGAGCAAAGGAAAACATTCACAGATTTGGTCAAGCGTATTGCCCAGAATATAAATATTCCGTTTACGATTGGAGGGGGTATCAATGAGCTTTCGGATGTAGACCGATTACTAAATGCAGGAGCAGACAAAGTGTCTGTCAATTCGACAGCTATAAGAAATCCTAAAATAATTGAAGAAATAGCTAAAAATTTTGGTTCACAGGTTTGTGTTTGTGCAATAGATGCTAACTTTGATGATGGAGTATGGAGCTGTTATACCAGTGGAGGGCGAAACAAGACGGATAAAGAGTTATTTTCGTGGGCAAAGGAAGTTGAGAATCTGGGTGCAGGCGAAATACTTTTTACAAGTATGAACCACGATGGTGTAAAAACAGGATATGCCAATGAGGCTCTAAGGAAACTATCAGAGTCGCTTAATATCCCAATAATAGCATCAGGGGGAGCTGGTAAAATGGAACATTTCAGAGATGTGTTTACTGAAGGAAAAGCAGATGCTGCCCTTGCTGCAAGTGTATTCCATTTTAAAGAAATAGACATTAAGGATCTAAAAGATTACTTAAGGAAAGAAAATATAAATGTAAGATAATTCATAAATTACAATGAATCTTGATTTTGAAAAAGTGGGCGGACTTATTCCAGCCATTATACAAGACAATGAAACCAACAAAGTATTGATGCTTGGCTATATGAACGAAGAGGCACTTGCCAAGACTCAGGAAATTGGGAAAGTCACATTTTTTAGCCGTACTAAACAACGCCTTTGGACTAAAGGTGAAGAGAGTGGTAACTTTCTGAATGTAGTTAGTATCAAAGAAGATTGTGATCAAGATACTTTATTGATCAAAGTGAATCCGGTCGGTCCGGTATGCCACACCGGTGCTGATACTTGTTTCGAAGAAAAAAATCAGGAAGATATATTATTCCTTAAATATCTTCAACATTTTATAGAAAAACGCCACCAAGAAATGCCAGAAGGGTCGTATACTACATCCTTGTTTCAATCGGGTGTAAATAGAATGGCACAGAAGGTTGGCGAAGAAGCTATAGAATCAGTTATAGAAGCTTGTAATGGTACTGATGACCGATTGATATATGAAGCATCCGATATGATCTATCATTTGATCGTATTACTTACATCGAAAGGGTTAAGTATAGAAGACCTGGCCAGAGAACTTAAAAAGCGACATAAAATATAATTATCCGCATATTATTCATCGATATATTAAGCTTTTATGAGTAAGGAAACAATTGTCGATTATGAAGGAGTAGAACTCGAACGCGACGGAAACACGATTTTGACTGACATAAATATCAAAATCAGTGAAGGAGATTTTGTGTATCTGATCGGTAAGGTCGGCTCCGGTAAAAGTACGTTCCTAAAAAGCCTATACAGGGAAATACCATTATCTCACGGACATGGTTGTATCCTTGATTATGAGCTGGAAAATATAAAAAAGAAAGATATTCCTTACCTCAGAAGAAAAGTCGGAATTGTATTTCAGGATTTTCAATTACTAATAGATCGTTCAGCTGAAAAAAATCTCGAATTTGTCCTGAAAGCCACAGGATGGACTAATAAGGAACTTATAAGTATACGTATAAATGAGGTCTTGACGCAAGTTGGTATGCAAAACAAGGGATATAAAATGCCTCATGAATTATCTGGTGGAGAACAGCAGCGTATTGTAATAGCTCGTGCGCTTCTCAACTCACCGGAAATCATTTTAGCAGATGAGCCAACTGGAAACTTAGATCCGGAAACAGGAAATCAAATTGTTCAATTGCTGCATGATATTTCGAAAGGAGGTACAGCAGTAATTATGTCTACACACAACTATGCTGTAGTACAAAAATACCCGGGACGTATCATAAAATGTGAAAATGGACTATTGAAAGAAGTTAAAATATCACCCGACTAATAAAGTTATTATCTTTATTAAACTCAAGTAAACTACAATACTTTTATGAACAAACTACTTATTTTTATATCACTATCTTTAATAGTGATAGCTTCTTGTAATACAAACACAATGAATAAAGCTACATATACAGGAAACGACCTGTCTGATAAAGTTTACATAACAAGGGATAAAACGACAAAACAAGCTTCTCTTGTTATAAACATTCCCGGCAAATGGGAACTCTATTCGGGTTCAAGTGTTGATAATATTGACTTCTCGAAATCTATTGCAAAAGGCGATAGTAATGGAACTTATTCTCTTAACGTTAATGATACTGCTAGAAGTTATTTTCAGATAGTAACAGAACAAGGCTGTGCAATACTTGCAGAACGTCATTTGCCTATGACCGGAGGTTATAACTTCAGAGATTTAGGAGGATTTAAAACGACCGATGGTAAATATGTAAAATGGGGCAAAGTATTTCGCTCTGATGATCTTAACAAACTGACAGATGCTGACCTTAAATACTTAAATAGTATTCCACTTATCTCTATTATTGATTTTAGATCACCATCTGAAATAAAATTATCTCCGGACAAAATGCCTCGATCAACTCGTAATAATTATGCATTTTCGATAACTCCGGGCAACTTGAGCTCTATAGATGATATAAAAAATATGACTACTGACCAAATAAATAATACGATGAAAAGTATCAATCAAATGCTTGTTACAGATTCTTCATGCATTGCTCAGTATAGATTGTATTTTGACCTATTACAGGACGAAGCAGAGACTCCGTTGATGTTTCACTGCTCGGCAGGAAAAGACCGTACCGGTATGGGAGCAGCATTATTCTTATACTCACTTGGTGTAGATGAAAAAACAATCTTAAATGATTATTTATCATCGAATAAATATCTTGGTGATAAATATAAACCAATCTTAACTCAACACCCTAATTTAAAACCATTACTGGAAGTAGATGAAAGTTTTCTGAAAGCCGGTATTGAACAAATAAAGAAAGATCATGGGTCTATCGAAAATTATTTGACCAACATATTGAATGTAGATTTAAATAAAATGCGACAATTATACCTATATGATGAATAAAACGTATATATTTATGGTATGATTTTAAAGAAATTAGATATATCTGTTCCTGATGAATTATCCTTTATAAAGGAGCTTTATATGGGCTCATTTCCTTTATGCGAAAGGCGTCCTGAAAATACCATGTTAAAACTATATCAAGATAATCCGATTTTTGATATTGCGATGGTAATGGAAAATAATAATTATGTTGGATTCTTAACTTATTGGAGCTTTAAAGAATTCATTTTTGCCGAACATTTTGCAATTTCTCCCAATTTCAGAAATGGTGGATATGGAGGAAAGGTTATGCAGAAATTTATTGAAGAGGCTGCCCATAAACCAATTATTCTAGAAGTGGAACTTCCAACAACAATAATGTCGGAACGAAGAATTGGATTTTACCAACGTTTGGGCTTCAAACTGTGGACAAATATCCAATATCAACAACCATCTTACCATAAGAATGATGAGGTTATCCCAATGAAATTGATGTCTATTGGAAACATTGATCTTGAGAAAGACATAAAGGAAATCCGTAGTATTATTTACGAATCTGTCTACAACTGTTGATCGGAATAGAATTTCTTTTGTATAATAAAATTTATATATAAAAAAAGTGGTGAATTCTAATTCACCACTTTTCTATTATATAGAACCTGAGTTTTATTATCTCAACATACTTTTAACATCCGAATTAGTCAGGAACTTTGCAAATTCACCATCAATATTGATATCTGATAGTGATGCTCCTTTTTCAATTGCTGATTTAAGATTACCAGCCACACCTGATGCATTGTTTGTACGAGCTGCAACAATCGCTGCTAAATAGTAAGTTGTAGCATCTTTAGATGGAACTGCATCTAATACCTGCTGAGCTTTACTATAATTTTTAGTTAATATCTGAGCTAATGCAGCATTGTTCGACTTAACATCACCAAATGATTGAACAGCTTTAGCATAATCACCTTGTTTCAAATACAACAATCCCATTGTTTCACCCAGTGTATTAGAACCGGCAGCATTACCTAACAGTTGTTGAGCTTTTGCTGTATTATTTTCAGCAAGTGCCAACAAGGCCAAGTTTGCATTAGCTTCCGGTGCACGATTAGATGTTTGGCTCGCTTTAGTAAATGCTTCTGTTGCTCTGGCTATATCCCCTTTTTCATAGTAGATAGCACCTAAGTTATTCCATCCACGATAATCGTTCGGATATTTTTGAGTTACATAAGTATATACCTTTTCTTTGTTAACACCATCAAGATTTGCAGCATAAAGAAGTTCTTCTACTGACAAACCTGCTAGATCTGAATTGGCAGCTTTCTTTAATTCATCATCTGTTTTACCGATCACTTCTACATTTGCGATCAAACGAGAACGACGAAGTTTTGGTAAAATAGTTTCTGCTAAGTCAGAATATACAACAGAGATATTTTTAATTTCTCTTTCTCTCGTTTCAGGATCTTTATACATAGATAGCACTCTTAATACTAAATCTTTATCCTGAAGACTAGAAGCCTGTACCAATTTTTGGAAACCTTCCCAGTCTTGAGCTGTATATTTAGCATTAATTTCTGTATCTATATTTTTCTTTTTGAACTCTTTGCTCAAATAATTAGTTGTATTCTGCTCACGTTTTTCGGCTAATTTTTCATTAAGATCCAAACCTCCGTCTGGTGATGCATAGGCAGCAACTTCTACATTTACATTTTTACGAGTATTATCATCAGCTTCTTTTACCAGATCTTTCCAAGCAGCAAGATTGTTCGAGTTCAATTCACTTGAACGTAGTTCAGCTTGTTGGATCAAGAACATAATATCTGCATCGTAAGTTTCTTTTATAATACGCTGAAAAGCATCCGGTGCAATTGATGGAGTTGAAGTAGCAGCACTTGCTAAAGCGGCTGTAGCAATGACACCATCTGCAATTTTCAGATCAGGAAAAGCTTTTAATGTTTTTCCATTTTTTGATATGTCAAACTTCAAATATAATTCGGATTGTTTCATTGCCGGACTATAATCAAATGTTGATTTTAAGGTGATAACTCCACCTTCATTTTGATTGATAACGATTCCATTCCCGGCAACTTTTTCGCCCTGATATGTTTGAGAAGTACCATAAGCCTCTCCACCATTATATTTCAAAACCGGAGTAATAGTGATCACAGTATTTTTGTCAAACCATTTTGCAGGGAAGCGACCATTAACTGTTACTGGTACTTTAGTTCCTACTAATTCAAGAGGAGAAGGGGTTGTAGTAAATAAAGAGCTGGTTAAAGGCTCCATTTTTTTACTACATGATGTGATAACTGCTAATAAGACAGCTAACGACAAGAATAGATTTAGATTAAGTTTTTTCATAAAATACGATAGATAGTTTACATTTATTATTATAGATGAATTGAGCATTTTTATACATACAAAACTACTCCTTTTATTAATGAGAAAGAAGTAGAAAAATCGAGTTTTTCCTTATCAAAACAAGTTTTAATCTTTTTTAATCTTTCAGCATTCTCACTGATAAAGTAGATGGAGTATATATTCCTTTTTCGGTAAATAAAGAATAAATTTTTTCATTTAATGAAACACTCACTGCTCCATAGTCACCTGTATCAACCCAAACCCTGATAGTCACATCAATAGTTCCATTATTTAATGTAGTTACACCAATAAAAGGTACAGGAAGATTTTTAATCTGTGCTTCAGACTCTATTATAGATGACAATATCTTTTTCAATTCATTAAGGTCTGCACCATAGCTAATACTTATAGAGAAATCTATACGGCGTTCTTTTTGTGTAGAATAGTTTATAATATTGCCTGTTGATAAAGGCCCATTAGGGATATATATCGTTCTGTTATCTCCTGTTAGCAAAATAGTATATAGTATACCTATAGATTGAACCGTACCATCCATACCTTGTGATAAAATTCGGTCACCTACTTTAAATGGCTTATTCACCAATAGCATAACACCACCGGCAAAGTTAGACAAGTTATCTTTCATAGCCATACCTACAGCCAAACCGGCAGCAGCTAAGATAGCAGCAAATGATGTAGTAGAGACACCTAAAATATTTACAATGAATAGAAATAATACAAGTTTAAGACTTATACTGACTAAACTATCCAGAAAAGTTTTGACAGTATCTTCTATATGTCGCCTTTCTAAAAAACGATTGAATAGCCTACGTAGCCAACCAATAACCCACCTACCGACAAAAAATATTATAGCTGCTATAATAATGCGTTGCCCTAAAACAATGGCATTTTCTAATATTTTATCCAAAATACTATCAATTAATGAAATTGAAATTTTATTTGGCTCTAAAACAGTCTCTGGAACAATATCTAACAACATAAGCATTTATTTTAGAAATTTCTGCAAAGTTAATGAATATTACATACTCACAATTGTCGAAATAAGACTTTTATTTATAAAAATATAGTTATTATTAAATTAAAAAAGCGATTAGAAATTTATTCTAATCGCTTTCCAAATATGATTGATTATCTACTTATTATTTGATCTGGCATTTTTCATAGCCCAATTCATTATATTTCCAAATATAGTAGAATTGTATACGGTGTGTACCCCCCAACCCGTACGAGGAATTGGACGATAGTTAGCATCTATTGAAAAAGGACAGAGTGTACTACTTCCATAAACACCGATTGTAGTACTTGGATTCGATAGAAAACCTCCATCGCCAATAAAAAATAAATTTAAGCGTTTATGTCTAAACATTGATACTGATGACGAATTTGAAGAATCTGACGTTCCCGAATTTGACTGATAAGAACCATTCGTATAAACTATAATACTATCTTGTGGCAGTCCACTTATTCCCATTGTGGAAGAAGCATCCTCTCCCCATTTCAGTCCTCGAACATCTCCAAATGGTCCATTTGTAATTTCATCATTGATTGCATTACTAACTATATATGCGGATCCAGCGCCACCTAAGCTTAGATTAGAAATAGCAGCAGCCTGCAATGGAAATAATTTCTTACAAAGAGCCGTGGTAATATTGTTTGCTCCTTTATACTCATCCAGAAGAATTAATACGCCACCTCTATTTAGATAGCTAACCAAGCTATCAATAACTTGACCACTATTAGTACTTGTTACATATGAATGATAACCATGTATAATAATATCCGGATCAGAAGCAAATCCACTAGATTGAATAAAGCTACTAAAACTAAGTGGATCTATTTTCAAATGGGGGATCATAGTTCGATTACTCACTTTTACTGTACTTGTAGCCGAAGTGCCGAAGTTATTCGTTGATTGTAAAAATGCTTTCGATGCCGACGATTCACAAGAATAGCCATATGTACCGGTTAAATATCCAAAAGTAAATATACGAGGGCCACCGATAGGAATCTCACCTACAGGCATTGTTAATGAACAAGTAGATGAAATAGGACTATTGGAATACTCTGCATAGATTGTAAATACTGAAGATTCTCCACCTTTTTTAGGCATACCTGAACCGTTTAGCGTTACTGTTTGAGAACCTTTTGTCAAGACTCCTGTTCCTGAAAAAGTCATCCCATTTTGGGTATCTGTATAAATATTATAAGTCCCACCGACAGCTTCGATCGGTACATTTATAGTCAGAGTTATTGTATTGCTCAGAGAACTCAAAACTGTACCGATCTCGTAAACTCCATTCAGATTGGATGTCCCACATTCCGTCAAGATAGTACATGGATTCATCACCCTATTCCATTTGGATGAATCCCAAACATATACACCAGCACATAAATTTTGACTTCCCATATGATATACTGTCAATCCAGTATGTAAAGCTTCTTCGCCTGCATTAAAAAGAATATCTGTAGCTGAATTCAATTTAACCCGAGGTAAAAGTAACCCGCGATTAGAATTACTATTATCAGAGTTTTCAGAAGCACGTTCTTTCAAATCTAAAAGTGCTCCATCAACAGGAGCAAGACTAGAGCCAATGGTAACTTGAGCAACAAGCGCAACCGAAATGACAGAAAAAAACAATAAAAAAATATATAGTTTTTTCATAAACATTATGATAAAAAAATTCGTGTAATTAGTGATATTTATTAATTGGGCAAAGGTATAAAAAAAATTAATGACAGATAATATAAAAAAGAAAGATTTAACAATAAAAAAACAATCCGAATTTATTAAGTTCAATAACTGATAATCAGTTAGGTTTTGTTCCATCCGTAATGGTGAGCTATTAATAATAAATATAGTTCTATAATTAAAAACTTAATTGACTAATTGAAAATTAGTATATTTGAAAATAGTAAATCAATCGAATGATGAAAATACTTATTATTGAGGATGAGTTTGAACTCCTAAAATCAATTGAGTCATTTCTCCTATCTGAAAACTATGTAGTAGAAAAAGCAATAGATTATAAATCCGGAATAGAAAAAGTCCTGATATATAATTATGACTGTATCTTATTGGATATTACACTGCCCGGTGGTAGTGGTTTGAAAATACTAAAAGAGATGAAGAAGGAAGGCGTTAAGGCCAATATAATCATCATATCGGCAAAAGACTCACTGGATGACAAGATAGCAGGTCTCGATCTCGGCGCTGATGATTATCTGACCAAACCTTTCCATATGGCAGAGTTACATGCACGTATCAAAGCGGTGTTACGAAGGAACCAGCAAAATGGGAATGATATGCTATCGTTCAATAATCTATCTATAGATTTCAGTGAAAGAGTCGTATATATCAATGATAAAGAATTGAAATTGAATAGAAAAGAATTTGATATTCTGTCCTTCTTCGCAACTAATACAAATAGATTAATCACTAAGGAAGCCTTGGCCGAACATGTATGGGGAGATAATATTGATATGGTTGATAATTTTGATTTTGTGTATGCACAAATGAAAAACTTAAGAAAAAAACTTAAAGATAACAAAGCTGATATCTCCATAGACAATGTATATGGAGTTGGCTATAAAGTAATTGTATGAAACTTGTCAACCACCTTACGATTAGAATATCAGGCATTTTCATTCTTATTCTACTCATCTGGTCCATTGCCTATTTAGCTATTCAATTAAATGAAATACATAACGGAATAGATGAAGGCCTTAATAACCTGAAACAAGAATTTTTATTACAGGCAAATAAAGAACCGGGGTTTATGGAAGCTATGGAGAAGCATGACCCTTTAAATATTATAGTCAGAAAACTCTCGCTAGAGGAGGCGCTTAATGCAAAAGAAAAATATTCAAATTCGAAAATATACTTTATTTCGGAAGAAGAAGATGAAGAGGTCAGGATGCTCACAACAGTCTTCTTTTGTGAATTAGATAAACAATATTATGAACTGAAACTTTTCACGTCAACAGTTGAGAGTGAAGACCTAATTAAAAACATGATCTATCTATTAACTACCCTATGGATATGTTTAGCTTTGGCTCTTATTTTTGCAGGAAAGAAAATAATAAGTAAAACAAACCGTCCATTCTATTTACTTTTAGACAAGCTTAAGAATTTTAATTTGGATAAATCCCAAATGATTGATTTTCCAAAGACTTCTATATCCGAATATGCAGAATTAAATTCATCGGTCGAAATCTTATTATCTGAGAACATCAAAACATTTAATGAACAAAAAAACTTTATAGAAAATGCCTCACACGAACTGCAAACACCACTAGCTGTATCCATTAGCAAGTTGGAACTTTTTATGAGTAGATATAACTTATCTGAAGAACAATTGATAGACATGAGTACTATTCTTAAATCACTGAATAGGATGAAGCGTCTCAATCGGAATATGTTATTGCTATCAAAAATCAGGAATAAACAATTTATAAAAGAAGAATATGTTAATTTAACAGCACTGCTAAAGACTATAATAAATGAATTCGAAGATTTCATAGAGCACAAAGAGATTGAATTAACATTTGAGCAACAAGAAGAGATTACATTCTACATGAATGCTGACCTTGCATATATATTATTAGCAAATCTTATAAAGAATGCAATCACTCACAATGTTGAAAAGGGAAAAATAGATATTCATATCAGAAATCATAAAATAGAAATTTCAAATACAGGTATTGAACTTCCTTCCGATCAAAATATTTTTGAACGATATACAATTGGTACAGACAATGTGAAATCGTCTGGTTTAGGATTATCTATAGTCAAATCAATTACAGACTTATATAAGATCAAAATAAGTCACTGTCAGAAAAATAAAGTACATACAATCACACTTTTTTTCGAAAATAAATAGTTTTCCCAATTCTTTTCAGATTTGAATCCGACATTTGTATCACAAACTAATAAATAATTAATGTTATGATGAAGTATATTAAACATATCTTATTTGCAGGAATTATCTGCTTGTTCTCTTGTCAACAAACAAATGCTAATATTGCTCCTACAATATCAAAAAAATACTCGAACGAAGAAATTCAAAATAAAATTATTGCATATAAATCTTCACACCATTCCGATACATATCCAAGTAGCATTCTGAGCAAGAAATTCTCGAATGATTTTCCTAATGCTTCAGACATCGACTGGGAAACAGCAGCTAATATATACAAAGTCGAATTCGAAATTGGAAGAACTGATCATGAAGCATATTATGATGCCCAAGGGGAATTACTTATGTATACTGTCGAACTAGAAGAAGCTGAACTTCCGGCCGTGGTCCGAAATGCAATTGTTACAAAATATCCGGATCATAAACTAGACGACATAACTAAAATCTGCCGAGGCAGCAATACTTTCTATAAAGTAGAAGTAAAACAACGTAAAAATGATTATATAGTAATTGTGAGCAGTAATGGCACAATCACAGACGAATATATTGATTAAAAAACTACATAAAATTATTACAAAATGAAAAAATTACTATTGGCACTATGCTTACTCTTCTCTACAACAGCTTTTACGGCATGTGGCGGCGATGATGACGATGTGGTTATATCCATAAATGACTTACCACAAGTTTCACAAAACTTTTTATCTACACATTTTCCAAATATCGGGGCTAGATTAGTAGAAAAGGATAATGACAGTTATGATGTAATCCTTAATAATGGATTTGAAATAGACTTTTTCCTAGATGGTGAATGGGATAGTGTAGATGGAATATCACAACCTGTTCCGGAAAGTGTTTTATCACTCCTACCGGCAGCTATACTTTCCGACCTGAAAACAAATGCACCAAACTCGAAAGTTGTAGAAGTTAATAAGGAAATAGTTAGAAATGTATTCGTTGGGTATGAGGTAACCCTCGATCATAAAGATGGTATAGAACGCAAGTATGATAAAGAAGGTAATTTTATCAGAATAGACGACTAAAAGGATATTATTCATAAAAAAGATATAAAGGAAATGATGACAGAAATCATTTCCTTTCTTTTGTTTATAGAAAATGTAAAAAACGAGAATTATCTTTACGATTAGTAATGAACAATATTTAATATTTTGGAACATAAAAGAACAATTGATCTAAAAGCCTTTTTAGACAAAAAGGTTGAACAATATAATACTCCAGACTTTATTCCAAACGATCCCATTTCAATCCCTCATATGTTTAAAAAGAAGCAAGACATTGAGATCATGGGATTTTTTGCTGCTATCTTTGCTTGGGGACAACGAAAAACAATAATAAACAAATGTAAGGAGTTAGCTACACGGATGGACAATAGCCCATTCGACTATATTATGAATCATAATGATTCTGATTTGAAAAAGCTATTAGGCTTTAAGCATCGCACCTTCAATGACACTGACCTACTCTATTCCATTTATTTTTTACACTACCACTATTCAAGCTATACAAGCCTCGAAGACGCTTTTGTTGCAAATGGCAAGCCTACAATAGAAGAAGCACTGATTCACTTTCAGAAATATTTTTTCTCTCTACCTGATGCACCTAAACGTACTCGAAAACATATTCCTTCGCCATTGCAGAAATCTGCTTGTAAGCGACTCAATATGTACCTGAGATGGATGGTTCGTGACGATAACAAAGGTGTCGATTTTGGTATCTGGAAAAAAATAAGTCCTAAGGATTTAATTTGCCCTCTTGATTTACATGTAGAGCGTACTGCACATATGATCAACTTACTAGACCGGGATAAAGCAGATTGGAAAGCAGCAATGGAACTGACTGAAAACTTAAAGATGCTAGATCCAAACGATCCTGCCAAATATGATTATGCATTATTTGGTATCTCAATCGAAGAAAAGTGTTTGATAGACAAAGCTAGTATACATGGGCAGTAAATAAATGTATACATCTTTACATTATTAAGCTGAATATATACATCAGTATGATTTTTTACTATATTTGCTGTTATTTTCGTCTATAGTTTTGAATAAGAAATGGGGAAATTATATATCATACCCACACCGGTAGGAAATCTGGAAGACATCACTTTTAGAGCAATACGAATGCTAAAAGAGTCTGATCTAATCCTGGCAGAAGATACACGCACAACGGGTATCCTTCTAAAGCATTTCGATATACAAAACAAAATGCAATCCTATCATAAGTTTAATGAACATAAAGCGATATCACATATTATCTCGCGACTAAATGCCGGCGAAAATATAGCATTAGTGTCAGATGCAGGAACACCGGGAATATCTGACCCCGGCTTCCTTATAGCCAGAGAATGTGCTAAAGAACAAATAGAAGTAGTGTGTCTGCCGGGAGCAACAGCTTTTGTTCCTGCACTTGTGTCATCCGGAATACCATGCGACAGATTTTGTTTTGAGGGCTTTCTTCCTCCTAAAAAAGGCCGTATGACGCGGATGAAACTATTAGCGGAAGAGACCCGGACTATTGTTATCTATGAATCGCCTCATAGAGTTCTGAAAACGTTGACTCAACTCTCTGAGTATATGGGTACAGACCGATATGCTGCTACATGCAGAGAAATATCTAAAGTCTATGAAGAAACCCGCAGGGGAAGCTTAGAAGAATTGATAGCCCATTTTTCTATGAACGAACCCAAAGGGGAATTTGTTATAATAGTATCAGGTAAAGATGATTAATATAAAAAATGAAATTAAACCAAAGTAATTGCATATGAAAAAGTTTATTGTAGGATGTTTCTGCTTAGCAGCATTAGCATCGTGTAACGTAAAAAACTCAGAAGAATACAAATCCTTGCAAGCTGAAAGAGACTCTTTGTTGCAACAAAATGCACAAGGTAATACTGAAATGGCTGAAATGATGAGTATCATAAATGAAGTAGAAGAGAATTTCAATCAGATCAAAGAAGCTGAGAAATACTTAACTGTAGAGTCCAAATCGAAAGGTGAAATGACTACGGATACTAAATCACGGATCAAAGACAATTTCGAAATGGTTAATGAAATTATCAAGAAGAATAAAGCGGATCTTGATAAACTGAATCAACGTCTAAAAAACAGTTCTGGTGAAATGGCTGGTTTAAAGAAAACAGTAGACCGTCTGAATGCAGAACTTACAGAAAGAGCAAATACAATTTCTGAACTACAAGCATCTTTGGCAACACGCGATGCCCAAATAGCAGAATTACAAGTCAATGTTAAGAATTTGAGTGAAAATGTAGACAATCTATCCAGCCAGACTGCTGCACAGGCTGATAAGTTAAAAGCTCAGGACAAAGAACTTAATGCTGCTTATTATATGTTCGGTACATCGAAAGAATTGAAAGAAGCAAAAGTTGTATCAGGAGGCTTTCTTGTCTCTAATAAAATTATGAAAGAAGGAATTGAGAAAAGTAAATTCATCAAAATAGACATTCGCGACACTCAAAACATTCCTGTATATGCTAAAAAAGCTAAATTACTATCAGACCATCCAAAAGACAGCTACTCGTTAGAGAAAGATGGTGTAGGAAGTATTTCAATAAAAATTACAGATTATAAAAGATTCTGGAGTTTAACAAAATATCTTGTTGTAGAAGTTAATTAATCTACACTCAAAAAATAAAAATAAAAGGGTCGGTGAGAATTCTCACCGACCCTTTTATTTTTATTTGACTATTATTCTTTTCATTTGCTTTTGAGAGATACATAACAATCCGATGATGGTAAACAATCCATTGATTAATAATATCTCATAGCCTACCTTATAATCAAATACAGACAATAGTCCATACTCTAATAAATAGCACAAAACAGGAGATAAAATACAAACAAAAGGAACTAACTTATCTCTGAGATTTATCTTCGTAAATAATCCCATAAAAAATAATCCGAGTAGTGGACCATATGTATAAGATGCTGCTTTAAATATTGTATCGAGAATATTAGTATTCCCTATAAAATCAATAAAAAATATAGTAAAAAGAAATACAACACTCACCAATATGTGAACCTTACTTCTCAATTTCTGAGCCTGCATAGCATCCAGACTCTTACTGTCGAGCAAATCGATACAAACAGATGTTGTCAATGATGTTAAAGCAGAATCGGCATTCGAAAAAGAAGCTGCAACGATACCGATTGTAAAAAAGATTAAGACCGGAATGCCTAAATACTCGACTGCCAACATCGGTAATATCTGATCCGAATTTTGTGGTAAGGTAATATTATATTGGGATGCAAATGCCAATAATAAAATACCTAATGCAAGAAACAGATAGTTCATCGGGATGAATCCGAAACCATATGTTACCATGTTTTTTTGAGCATCTTTCAACGTTTTACATGTCAAGTTTTTTTGCATCATATTTTGATCGAGACCCGTCATTACGATAACAATTAGGATTCCACTAAGAAACTGTTTAAAAAAGTTTTGCTTCGAAGCCCAGTCATCAAAGAAGAATATCCGCGAATGGTCACTGTTTTTTACGGTATTTACTATTCCCTCAAAGTCCAGTCCCATCCGAGTACTAACCTGCCAAATAATAAGTCCTAAAGCAGCCAAAAGACATACTGTCTGTAATGCATCTGTCCAAACAATCGTTTTCATACCGCTACGGTGTGTATACCCCCATATTAGTATAACAATAATAGTCACTGTAACATAAAATGGAACATTCCATTTATCAAAAACCAGAGTTTGCAAAACTAATGCAACCAGATATAATTTTGATGCAGAGCCAACTATACGGGATAGTATAAAAAAAGATGCCCCTGTTTTATAAGAAAATATACCAAAGCGTTCTTTCAAAAACTCATATATTGTTGTCAGATTAAGCCTATAATATAATGGAAGGAGGACAAATGCCACAATAAGGTAACCCGGGAAGAAACCTAAAACCATCTGCATATAACTCATATCAAACTGACCGACCATACCCGGCACAGAAACAAATGTAACACCAGATATGGAATCTCCTAACATACCAATAGCTACAATATACCAAGGCGATTTTCGATTGCCCAAAAAGAAAGCTTCATTACTACTTTCTTTTCGACTTACCATATATGAAATAAAGAGTAATATGCAAAAATAAAATACGATAATCAATAATATATAAATCCCCATTTATTCTGTGTAAATATTCATAGATCCATTACTAAAAGTTGGTTTGCGAAGTATTGTCTTATCTTTATCGGCATCTATTAAGATATAGTGATAATTCATTAAAGTATCTGCACTCAAATTTTTATTTAAATCATAAGTAATATTGCCTAGATTGTAACCTCTGGTAACGAGTTCAAACTCGAAATTAGGTGTATTGTATGAAGCTCCTAAATAATATATTTTGTTTGGTTCTTTGAGTACAAAATCATTTATTTCTTTCCCCCATGTATTAAATGTTTCGTATGGTCCTATTTTATTTATAAAATTCAGATTTGACGCCATTTGTATTACAAATATACCGATCAACAATAAAAATATTGGAAGTTTTGCAATATATTTCTGAAAAGATATTCCTATCAAAAACAATATTATAAAAGCATAATAAGAAAATGTCCGAGGGAATGGTATCACAGAATGAGCTATTAATAACAGAAAAGGAGCTACAATAAACAATACCCATAGTGTAAGAACCCGGCGATTATTATTTTTCCATGCAATCATAAAAGCAGTAATAATACATAATACAACTATATAATAAGGCATCGAAAATATTTCTTGTAGAACATTCCTGAAAAAAGGAAACAAAAGTTCTGATACTTCAATCCGGCTTTTAGGTATAACGAATTGATTACTAACTAAAGTATCTATTCCATCGACAATTATTATTGGCGCATATAAAGCAACGACCCCAATACATAAAATAAGATTAAAAATAACTTGCAATTTTATATCCCGATAATTATATATCAATATAAGTACATTTAAAATTAGATATGGATATAAAAAAGAAGGCATAACATAAAATCCTAATATCGAGCTTATAGAAAAGAATAACCAATCTTTTTTCCGATTACCATTTTTTATAATATTGAAAGCTGCATATAGGCTAATAATAAAAAATAATAGAATCAGACTATACCCACGTGCCATAAAATTATAATATATAGACATGAAGAGTGTAGATGATATACCAATAACAAACATTGCAACTTTCTCAGAATAATATCTTTTCACAAAAGAATATCCTACAATCCATGCTAAAAAAGCTGAAACTAAAGCTGGAAGTCGTAAACAGATCAAAGCTGGAAGAAAAGGAATCGTATCCGTAAAATTAGTTAGTAGTGAGTGTAACACATGATTATTAGGATATGGATAGAACATCATACAATAGTAAAATGGCTTATCGGTAAACAACAAATAAGTATATGATTCATCGTATGAAACAGGAATAAAAAAGCTAAAATAGATAGCACCGATAAATGGAATTATCAATATAACCAATGCATTTTGCGTTTTTACATCCCTGATTATATTCTTTAAGGAGCGACTAAAATAAAAAATAAACTTATCAATTAATGAGTATAACTTATTAAAGAAGAAAAGAGATAGACTTGCAAATATCACACAACCCGCTGAAACAACCTGAAGAAGAATCAAACGCCAAGGAGTAATAATCGTTATTATAGTCCCATGCTTTTCAACCGGGTAGCTACTAATCCAAATTATATAATCAATAATGAGATCATAATCTATTAAAATTAGAGATAGAAAAACGATAATAGACAGAAGAAGAAATATTATAATAATTCCTTGCAGTACAATTTTACCAATATAATTCTTCATCACCCCTATTTGAGTCTATTTTTACATTTGCAAAGATAGAATAATTAAAGAAAAAGACATCTTTTTAATGTGTTGATAATACAAGAATGACAAAAAGTCTGAACCAAATGTTAAAATTGTGATAATGCTATCAGGTAGGGTTAAAAGTGTTAAAAAAATAGATACTCCTATTCTAAATGAACAATTTTTGTATTTAAATTTGAGTATAAATAAACAAGACAATTAATAATAAAAATACTTGCATATGAAAAAAATTTGGAAAAATGTTTCAACTTATGTTGTAGTTGCATTAATTAGTGTTGGTGCTACATATGGAATGTATTCTTTCATGGATCATAGGTCATATGACAGTTCGTACGACACTTATAGTTACGGAAAAGAATTTGATCAGAAGAATGTCCATCTGGCTGCCCTAACAGCAGAAGGATATCCTGATTTTACGAAAGCGGCAGAAAGCTCTGTCCATGCAGTAGTTCATATAAAATCGACAGTAAAGGCAAAAGCTCCTCAACAAGGCCGCCAGCGGATGATTGATCCATTCGAATATTTCTTCGGATTTGGAGGTCGGGATAATGATGATTTCCAATATGGAACACCGCAACCGAGTGTTGGATTTGGTTCAGGAGTTATCATTTCGAAAGATGGATATATTATTACCAATAACCATGTTATAGACAAGGCTACTGATATAGAAGTTACATTAAATGACAATAGTAAGTATAATGCAAAACTGATTGGAACAGATCCAACTTCCGACATAGCCTTACTAAAAATAGAAGGTAGTGATTTCTCATATATCCCATTTGGGAATTCAGATAATCTGAAAGTTGGTGAATGGGTTTTAGCTATCGGTAACCCTTTCAATCTAACATCGACTGTTACAGCCGGTATTGTTAGTGCCAAAGGTCGTGGCGGTATTGGTGGCGGCAAAGGAGACATGACTATACAGTCATTCATCCAGACAGATGCTGCGATCAACCCCGGAAATAGTGGCGGTGCATTAGTTAATACAGAAGGTCAATTAGTTGGTATCAATACAGCCATCTATTCCCAAACCGGTAACTTTGCCGGATATGGATTTGCCGTACCGATATCTATTGCAAGCAAAGTTGTAGCTGACATTAAAGAATATGGTACAGTACAACGTGCCGTACTGGGCGTCATGATTAGTGATGTATCGGCAGCTAAAGAAGCATATCCTGACAAAACTAAAAACTTAAAGATCAATGAGGGTGCTTTTGTTGGAGGATTTGCAGAACATAGCCCTGCTAAACAAGCCGGAATAGAAGAAGGTGATGTTATTACTGCAATTAATGCAAATAAGGTGCGTAGTGCCGGAGAATTGCAAGAAAATGTAGCACGCTTACGCCCGGGTGACAAAATTAAGGTAACTGTAAAACGTGGCGATAGTGATAAAACATTCGATCTTGTTCTCAAAAACAGTGATGGTAATACCTCAGTTGTCAAGAAAGGCGATGCTTTAGCATCTGTTGGTGCCGCATTCAAAGATTTGTCTAATGAGAAACAAAAAGAATATGGTATCAGTTATGGTGTAGAAGTTGCCGGAGTTGACAATACCGGAAAATTCCATAAGGAAGGTATCAGTAAAGGGTTTGTTATCCAAAAAATAAATAATCAACCTGTATCTTCAGCTAGTGATATAGAAAATATGATAAAATCTATAGCGAATAGCGAAGACAAGGCATTGTTTATTACCGGATTTTATCCGACAACAGGTGCACGGAAATATTATGTCGTCGATCTATCTGAATAAGGTTATTAATTATTAACAGAATAAAGAGCGCCTGATCGAAACAAATATTTCGATCAGGCGTTATCTCTATACAACTAAGATGCAAATAGAAAGAAATAACAAATTGTTAATATATAGTAACCCAGCAAATAAAGTGAGTCTGGTCGAAGCTTAATTGGTATATTTTTACTATATTTGCAAACATTTTTGGGATACATAATTTGATATATCTATAGATGAGGCAGTTAAAGATTACAAAGTCAATCACAAATCGTGAGAGTGCGTCTTTGGACAAATACTTGCAAGAGATTGGTCGAGAAGACTTGATTACAGTTGAAGAAGAAGTAGAATTAGCTCAGGCTATAAAAAAGGGAGACAGGGCTGCTTTAGAGAAACTTACAAGAGCAAATTTAAGATTTGTTGTGTCTGTAGCAAAACAATATCAGAATCAAGGTTTAAGTCTACCCGACCTTATTAATGAAGGAAATCTTGGACTTATAAAAGCTGCAGAAAAATTTGATGAAACCAGAGGGTTTAAATTTATCAGCTACGCAGTGTGGTGGATACGTCAATCTATTTTGCAAGCTTTGGCCGAACAGTCTCGTATTGTACGTTTGCCACTTAACCAGGTAGGTTCTTTAAACAAGATCAGCAAAGCCTTCTCTAAATTCGAGCAAGAAAATGAGCGTAAACCTTCAGCAGAAGAACTTGCAGACCAATTGGATATTCCTGTAGATAAGATTGCAGACTCGCTTAAAGTTTCGGGTCGCCATATATCAATGGATGCTCCATTCGTGGAAGGAGAAGATAATAGTCTACTTGATGTACTAGTAAACGATGACGCTCCAATTGCCGACCGTACGTTGATTAATGAGTCACTTCAACAAGAAATTGACAGAGCATTATCAACTTTGACAGACAGAGAAAGTGAAATTATCAAAATGTTCTTCGGAATTGGTCATCAAGAAATGACATTGGAAGAAATCGGTGATAAATTTCAATTAACACGTGAACGTGTACGTCAAATTAAGGAAAAGGCAATTAAACGACTTCGTCAAAACTCACGAAGTAAATTACTAAAAAGTTATTTAGGCTAATTAGAAACAAGATCTTTTAATTAGAAATGTATAATGAAGAACTGGAGAAATCCGGTTCTTCTTTTTTATAAGTATATTTTAAGAGGCTGGTGAGGTTATTCCTAACAGCCTCTTAAAGTATTAATATATCAGAAAAGAAAATTATGTATCGAGATACTAATATTACAAAAAGAAGATAAATATGTATTAGAATACATTTTTCTTTTTCATATCATCATTTCTCATTTTGTTTTGCAACCTCCAAGGCTTTAGTAGTTGTATAATATTTGGTAAGCATATTCGGGACTTCCCAATCCGGCAACTTACCATCTATCAGATATTGTAAGTAACGTTCTGTGACTTGTCCGAAGTGAGCCTCATGTCCATTATGATATTTTTGTGGGACTATAACCTCCCACCCGTTGTCTGACTTTTTTAAATCTATACCAGGATATTTATCTTGTACTTTTGAGATATTAGATATCAAATCTTTTTCGAAAGCCACTATATCTTTTCCAACCGGCTCAATATATAAGACCGGTTTATAAGATTGCTCGGCACCTTGTCGTATTATTAAATTAGCTTTCGTTCCTCTCATTATAGAATAGTGGGTATCTCCTGTTCCCTTTGGTGCCATATAATTCCATATTACAATTACTTTGGCATGTACTCCTTTGAGAGTATAATTCATTTCACCATTAGCATACACAAACAATGAATCATTCCTTACATTTGTTTTTAAATAATCAGGATATTCGTTTGTTGAAGTCACTTCTTTAAACTGCTGTTTGCTCAATCCAGTAGTCCAACGCCTTGCAGAAAGCATATCCACATCTTTGGTATAATCAAGAGAAATATCAGGAAAACATTCCCATTGCACAAGGTCTACAAGATGAGTAGTTACATCTACAATACCTTCACCTTGCTGTTCAACATCAAAATACCAGACAGGACGCTGCAAAGCTTCACCCACCACATATTTAGAAAAATGGTGTATACTTTCTTTTGTCACTGCCGGATTTTCGATAGTCCCTTTTTCTAATGTACCGAATACTTCGGATAATAAGGAAAATTCTTTTTGAAGCTGAGTTGTTATTTCAAAACGTTCCGTCATAATGTCATACAGCAACACCTTATTTTCTTTTGCTTTATCAAAAGCCTGCTTCAATAATTCAAAATTCTGTGAATTAATAACCATCGGCTTATCAGATAAGACATTTATTCCCGCATCGACAGCAGCTTTTATATATTCTGTCTTCTTACTGTTATTGCCGGCAGTAACCATTACATTCCCTTTTTTCTCTACAGTCATTTTTGTCAGATAGTCCGCCCCTATATAAACATTCTCAATCCATTTGGTTGGATTTTCCGAACGTGTATTAAAACCATCTATCCGCTGCAAATGCAAGTCTATATCTTTACCCTCAGGGGCATATACATATACTTCAGGGCTTACCTGTTTATACATATTCTTTTGGACAAGGGCAGCATGAAAATGTCCTGGATCAATTGTTATCAGCTTGACCTCACCTTCCGCACCTGTAAAATGTGAAGATACAGCTTGTTCTTTTTTACAAGAAATAGCAGCTATACCAATAGATAAAATAAGGAAAAACTGGTATTTATTTTTCATCATGTATCAAATTATTAATAACCCCTGTATATAATTCATTCTGCTTTCTTAAACTATATACAAGGGCTACATGGTACTCAAATTTATAATTCTTTTATTTTGATATTTTTATACCAAACTTCATCGTTATGGTCTTGTAGTAAAATATTACCTTCGGAAGCATTACCAAAACCGGCAAAATCTTTATACTTACTGTATGCCACTAATGCATTCCACATTTGATTGTTCCGCTCATACTCAACTATTTTAACCCCATTCATCCAATGTTCTACATGATTATCTTTCACGATAATTGTTGCTGTATTGAAATCATTCTTCCTGAATGGCTTATCTGCGGGTGCAGGTATAAGGTCGTAAAGCGATCCTACTTTTCTATTGCCAGCTACACCTAGTTTTGCATCGGGATGGAGATCATCGTCCAACACCTGGTATTCGCACCCGATGGTAGCATTAGCTTTGGTGACCGGATCTGCATTTATAAAATATTTTATACCTCCATTAGCCCCTTTGGTTATCTTAAAGTCTACTTTCAGAATGAAATTCTTATATTTCTTAGTGGTAATGATATCACCGCCTTTACCATCTTTTACCATTTTTAGCAAACCATCTTCAATGATCCATCCTTTGCTCGGAAATGCAGTCAAATTAGCCGATTGCCAACCACTTGTCGTTTTCCCATCCCAAAGTAGTTTCCAACCTTCCCTGATCTCCTGTTCTGTCAATCGGTTATCATCATTTTGTGCTGTTAGGCCTGTAACGAAAGGAAATATCAGGAGTAAGGATAAAAATATTTTTCTCATATTTATTTTTTTTGATTCTTTGTGATCCAATTTTCTTATTATATAATATAAAAGTCTTCCCATCCTTTGCGCGGAGGTTCTTGGGTAAGCATAGCATTAGCAAACGGATTATTTGTAATTTCTTTCAATCGGCTGTCAAATGTAAGTTTCGTACCGATGCGCTGTGCCATAACTCCTAAAGAGAATACCTGACTCAATGGTCCATGTATTTCGAATGGTGAACGAGTTTTTTCTTCTCCCATACATGCTAACAAAAAGTTTTCGAAATGATTGGAAGGGCTCTTAGGTACTTCGGGCAATCTGGAAGCCATTTCTCGGGCTTTCTCTTTTGGTATAATTTCCAAAGTACTACCATGAGAAGCTCCTTTAAATGTCAGTTCTTTACTATATATTATTTTACCCGGATTCAGTTTAGAAGCTTCAATTTCACCCGCTCCTGATGCCGGAATATTTGGATCGAGGGCAGACGCTCCATATCCTTCAGGAATAGGTGGATAATTGCCAATACCATCATACCATGTAATATCGCATGGAGGCATATCGTTACGTTGAGCAAAACGAAAACGGATTGTAGATGCCATTGGAAAGAAGTAATCATTATGACCGTCAAGTCTCAAAGGTTCAATTTCGTATGGCAATCCTAATTCTAAAAATTCATGTGCAGTATCAAGGATATGTGCTCCCCAGTCTCCTAATGCACCCATCCCAAAATCGTACCAGCTGCGCCATTCTCCATAGTGATATAATTTATTATATTCATGGTATGGACGAGCCGCATGCCAAAGTCCCCAATCTAATGTTGATGGGATTGGTTCTGCTGATGGTAATTTATAAATATTGGGATCCCACGTATGCCAGCGGCGAGGGTTGTTCATATGTGCATCAATAGCTGTTACATCTTTAATAATACCAGCTTCTTTCCATGCTTTAAACTGAAAATAGTTTGCTTCCGAATGTCCTTGATTACCAACTTGAGTGACTACATTCGGATGCATTTTTGCTGCTTGCATCAGTAGTTCTGCCTCTAGGAATGTACGTGTCATCGGTTTTTCTACATAGACATGCTTACCTAAGCGTATAGCCATAATAGAAGCAACAAAATGAGAGTGATCGGGAAGTGCTATTGCAACAGCCTCTATTTGATTACCCATCTTATCAAACATCTCCCTAAAATCTTTAAACTGGCGAGCTTTAGGAAATAGCCCCATCACTTTTTGCGTATGGGTTGCTCCCATATCTACGTCGCACAAAGCTACAACATTGGTCATTCCTGTTTTTTCGAAATCATCAATAATTTGTTCGCCACGATTACCAATACCAATGTAAGCTATGTTTATTTTCTTATTGGCTCCTTTTACTCGCCGCTGACTTGCAGCATTCATACTGACCTGCCCTAATGCTAAACCTGCTGACGCCAGACTGGCTTTTTTCAAAAAATTACGTCGTGTGATCATGTTTATTTATAATTTAAAGTTATTATAGTTTATTTTCAATATATTAGATGCTATAATCTATAATTATTATAGTAATCAATATTTTCTTTTACAAGAATATCAATCGGCATATAATGTTCCTTTTCTATTGGTGTGTTAAAAATAAGATAATTACAGAGTGATTTAACACTATCATATCCTTGTTGTACTGATCGCTGAGCTATAAGAAATGAAATTTTTCCCGCTTTGATAGCTTCTATATTTTGCCAGATAGGATCATAACCGATAAGTGTAACCAATTTATTGTCAGAAAGCTGTACCAATGAGACTAATTCATAAATTTTTGAATTGAAAACAATTCCTCCAACAGCCTCTTTCGTATCTTGTAAGATGGTGTTCAAGCGTGCTAAGTTTTCTGTAGTATCAGTTATAAAATCCAAATAAATAAGGTTACCTTCAAATTTATTGTCTTTTAGATAGTCTACGAAGCCAGACTCTCTATTAGTAATCTGAGTTGAAAATTCACTATGTATATATTGGGCATGGGCAATAATAATATCGCCTTGTTTCCCAAGTTCAGCCATCATCAACTTAGCTGCAATTGCACCACTCATATAAGAGTCTGCACCAAAATAGGATAAGTTTTTTTGATCTGGTATGTTAGAATCAATATATACATAAGGTATCTGCTTTTCATTTAGTTTCACAGACAGTTTGATCACTTGATTGCCAAATAGAGTGGCTATTATAACACCTGAATATTCTGTATTCTCTATTTTTCGGATAACCTTAGAGAACGAATTACCATCGTATTGATCAAAGAATAAATAATCTACAGATACCTGAAAATCTTTTAATTCATGAACTGCAGTTTCGATACCGGAACAAACTAATTCCCAATACTCACCATCCGAGTAGGCAGGAACAACTATTGCAAATTTGTAACTACGCTTGGAGGCTAGGAAACGAGCTACCATATTTGGCGAATAATCAATATCCTTCAATATTCTTTCGACTTTTTCTCTCTTTTCAGCAGATACCTTTCCCCTATTGTGTAATATCCGATCTACTGTTCCAACTGAAACTCCAGACAATTTTGCGATATCGATTATACGTATATTGGATTTCATATTTTAACTATTATCAGAAAAGTCGATTTGTGTGAATAGATTTGTTTTTCATATTAGTTCCTCATCTCTCTACAAATATATTTATAAATATAGAGTATACAAAAATGTGTGCGCACACAAAAATAATCACAAACAAAAAAGACACTGTGAATGAATAAAATACAAATAAGAGAAATAAGAAACAATGTTATAAAACATCATTCTAGTTGAAAATCATGTTGAATAAAAATAACAGTTGCGATATTATTCAATAAAAAACATTTGTTTAAAATAGATTTTTTCTAAAAATTAATCAGATAAAAAGGCTAAAAAAATCGTATAAGATATAGTAACTTTGCAAAAAATTAAGAAGAAGACAATGTCAGAAATAATATTTAAACACACCCTACCTATACAAATACGTTTTAATGATGTCGATAAGTTTGGCCACATTAATAATGCTGTTTATTTTTCTTTTTATGATTTAGGTAAAACAAAATATTTTGAATCAGTATGTCCAAATGTTAATTGGAATAATGATGCCATCGTAGTAGTACACATAGATGTAGACTTTATGTCTCAAATATTCAGTACTGACGATATATCTGTGCAAACTGCTATTACAAAGATAGGCACTAAGAGTTTTGAGTTGGCTCAGCGTGTGGTAGATTCTGAAACTGGCGATACTAAATGTATCTGCCGTTCTGTGATGGTTGCATACGATTTGGTACAACATAAATCAAAACCGTTAAATGATGAGTGGGTAGAAGCCATATCTGCTTATGAAGAAAGAGATTTCAGAAATGGAATATAATTAAGTTTGAAAATCAATTATTGAGAAAAGCTTATAAAATAAGAAAAGGCTGTCTCACGACAACCAATCTTCATTGTTAACCTTAAATCTAATACCATGAAAAACACAGTACAAATATACAACAAAATATGTTATACAACACATTTATAGAGATAATTTATATATAAAAGATGTTAACTATCAAGATTACTTAGATATAAAACAGAGATTATCTAGTCATACCAAATCACATAAGTATCTATTAATAAAACATATACAAATAAAAAAAAGTCCGAGCCCCCTATCCTATTTTCATTATCACTATCATTAGGATATACTAAAAAAATAATTCGAATTATATCTAATAACAAAAAAATGAATAACGTTATCCTATATAATATACAATTTTATGTATATAGATAGCTTAAAACAAAAAAAGCTCGAATCAAAGCTAATTTAAACAATGATTAATAACATAATCTATAATAAAAAAATACTATCGGAGAATGTGTAATACAGACAATATTATTCATACATTTGTGAAAATTTATTAATTTAAACCCATTAAACTATGAAAAAATTACTTCTTTTCACGTCTATTATTCTCTTATTTTCCTCTTGTTCTACTTTATTTACAAGCTCTAGGCAAAGTATAACTTTTGCTGGTATTGAAGGAACTAAGATATATGATGCTAGTAACAATGTGAAGTTAGCAGAAATTGGAAGTGATAAGACAGCAACAGTGTCAATCAAAAAGAAAATGAGCGATAAGCAACTTCTTGCAAAAAAAGAAGGTTATAAAACTTTGCCTTTAGTTTTGGAATCAGCATTCAATACGACTACTTTGTGGAATATTTTATTCTGGCCAGGTTTTCTTGTAGACTTAGGTACAGGCCAAATGAATAAATGGGATAATACATATATTAATGTTGATTTAGAAAAAGATACTGCTCCAGCAGAATAATATAATACTCTCTTAAAATAAAAGGAGCTACTTTACAGTAGCTCCTTTTATTAAATAATATAGAATCAAGTCTATAAATATTCTACTATTAGGCTATATAACCCGCTGAAACTTTCATAAAAAGAAACAGAAAAATTTTGGTAGAAAACTGAGTTTTTTATAACACTGAAAGAAATAAGAAAATGGTTTATTAACCTACTACTTTAGGCGAAAGATGTAACTTTAGAAGTAAATCTGTAATTAACCCACGATTCATTATATTAGGCGATAGTGATTGATTGCGCTACATCTACGAGGTCATACAAATAATAGTACCTTTAAATCAAAGTAATTGATGTAAAAATAAATTACATAATCCTGAAAAATCAGTCAACAAGATTACTTGTGAATTGGATTTAGATGTTTGTTCCACTTTAGTCGAATGTTTAAGAAAATAACTGGACTTCCACCAATATACTATAGATTGATGAATTGTGTTTCCTTATAAAAGTAAGCTTGTAAGTTATAGAAAATAGATTATTTTATGCATCTTTGTGTTGTTAAGCACTTTTACAATATATTTCATCTTTTCATTTTTTATCCCATTTTTTTCCTATATGTAATTATTGCCAATAGATTAAACACAAAGACAAAGCCCGATATCTTTACTATATGTGGAAGAATATCTATAAACCCACTACCTTTCATATAAATCAGGCGCATAACTTCTACAAAGTATCGTAACGGATTGATTGCTGTAACATATTGTGCCCACTTAGGCATACTGCTAATAGGTGTAAACAAACCGCTAAGCAAAATGAATATGATGAGTACAAAGAATATCATAAACATAGCCTGTTGTTGTGTTTCCGCAAAGTTCGAGACCATCAAACCTAGGCCAGTAAATGCCATTAAATATAATAGGGCAAAGAGATAGATATTGATAAAAGCTCCGACAGGGATCAGTCCATATACCAACCAAGCAATAAACATACTAATAGTAAGTAGAATCAAACCAATTACCCAAAAAGGTATCAGTTTTGATAAAATAAACAGAGATTTAGATACTGGTGTTACATTGATTTGCTCCATTGTTCCGATCTCTTTCTCACGTACAATATTCATGGCGGACAACATACCTCCAATCAAGGTTAACAAAATAACGATAATTCCAGGTACCATATAATTCCGGTAATTCATTTCTTTATTATACTTATAATAAGGTTTTACAATAATTCCTCTTTGTGAGAAATCAGATGCTATTTCTTGATTATATGTATTGATTATCTCCGAAATATATGACATACCAACTGTTGCCTTTTGCCCATTTATGGCATTTATTGTAGACATTACAGATACTGGTTGATTGTTAACAAAATCTTTTTCGAAATGCTGAGGAATCTCCAATATAATATCGGCATTTCCTGATTCCATGTTTTGTAGTCCTCGATTATAACTATCAGAATAATTAATCAGCTTAAAGTAACCAGAGGCAGTTATTTTCTCAATCATATTTTGCGAATACATACTTCGGTCATTGTCTATCACAACAAGGTTAATATTCTTTTGTTCGAAAGTAGCTGCCCAAGGCAATAAAACTAATTGCATGACAGGCATTATAATGATTAGTCTTAATAAAAATTTATTACGGCGTATTTGCAAAAATTCCTTTTTCAATAAATACTTCAATATCTTCATAATCTATTCTTAAATTTTTTGACACTGATAAACAATAAGATAATTGTCATACCTAATAGGATTACAAACTCTTTCCAGATAGTCATAAAATCTCCACCTTTAATCATAACATCACGCAAAGCCTCCGTAAACCAACGGGCTGGAATAATACACGATACAATTTGCAATATGGTTGGCATATTTTCGAGAGGGAATATCAAACCCGACAGCAACATTGAAGGAACCATCAGCCCGACCGCCGACATTACCATCGCCGCTTGTTGTGTTTCAGCAATAGAAGATATTAGCAAACCTAAAGCTAAAGCAGAAAAAGTGAAGACAAAGCTCAACGTCATTATAAGGGCTAGACTTCCGACAATTGGTACATCAAGTATAAAATAAGAGATGAATAATATGCTGATTACATCCAAGATAGAGATAAGCAAGTAAGGAATTGCTTTTGATAATATGATTGTTGTCGGTTTGAGTGGAGATACAAGAAGAATCTCCATTGTTCCTGTTTCTTTTTCTCTTACTACCGATATGGAAGTCATCATCGCACAAATCAGCATCATAATCAAACCAATCAATCCAGGTACGAAATTGTAAGCACTTTTCATTTGTGGATTGTAAAGCATTTTTACTTCTTGGTTGATAAATTGTGATGTAATTTGGACATTGCTTTCCTGTTGATATTGCAATACAATCATCTGGAAATAATTTGCTATGACTGAAGCTTCGTTAGGATCAGAAGCGTCTACGACCAATTGGATATCTGCTTTTCCTTCATGTATTACATCACTTGCAAATTGTGCAGGAATAATCAGAGCTGCTTTACATTTTCCTTTTCGGAAAGCGCTCTCTAAATCTTCCTCATTACTAAGATATGCTTCTAAAGAGAAATAAGCATTACCATTTATTTTGTCAATCAATGCTCTAGATGTTGTCGTCTTGGAATTGTCTAAAACAACAAAAGATGTATTTTTAAACTCTGTTGATACCGCATATCCCAATATTATAAGAAGAATAATAGGCAGAAAGAGCATAATAAACAATGTTAAAGGATCGCGTGTTATATGATAAAATTCTTTTTGTATAAAACTGATAAACTGTTTCATTCGTCTCCTCGTTTTGCTTGTCGAGCCAAGACATGAAATACTTCATCCATCGACTCTACATTAAATTTATCTTTCAGATCATGGGGTGTTCCCATTGCTTTTATCTGTCCATCGACCATAATAGACAATCGATTACAATATTCAGCCTCATCCATATAGTGTGTGGTTACAAAAATGGTAATCCCTCGGTTCGAAGCTGCATAAATCATTTCCCAAAATATACGCCGGGCTAAAGGATCAACCCCTCCGGTAGGCTCGTCCAGAAAAACAATCTTAGGAGAATGAAAAGTAGATACGGCAAAAGCAACTTTTTGTTTTATACCCAATGGTAAAGATGCAACCAGAAAATCTTGCTCTCCATTCAATTCCAGATCATTAAGTACTTCCTTCGTTTTTGTTTTGATTTCTTTGTCACTCATACCGTAGATACCTCCGAAAAGTTCCATGTTTTCGCAAGTGGTCAAATCCTCATACAATGAGAATTTCTGACTCATATAGCCAATGTTTCTTTTTATCATTTCCGATTGGCGATAGATATCAAATCCGGCAACCTTTCCTTTGCCTGATGTTGGAACAAGTAGTCCGCAAAGCATACGCATAGCTGTTGTCTTACCTGCACCATTTGCTCCGAGAAAACCAAATATCTCGCCTTGTTCAACTTCGAAACTAATATGATCTACAGCTGTAAAACTGCCGAATTGTTTTGTCAATTCTGTTGTTTCAATTGCTTTCATCTTTGTTCATTAATTGGATAAAACAATCTTCGATAGTTGGTTGGATCTCTACAATCTCTACATTCGGGAAATCAATATGTTGGTCTTCATTTGCAAATACCACATGCAAATATTCTCCCGATATATAACAAATACGAACATTGTTCTGGCTTTTTAGCTGTTCTAGCAAACGATAGTTATTTTCAGCTTTAACACCATATAATTTATAAGGATATTTTTTTTCTATTTCTTGAGGTGTATTTACAGCCATAATTTTCCCATGTTGAATGAGTCCGATACGGTCGCACATTGCAGCTTCATCCATATAGGGTGTTGAGACCAGGATCGTAATATTCTTTTGTAATTTTTGTAACATTTGCCAGAACTCTTTTCTGGAAACAGGATCAACACCTGTTGTGGGTTCATCAAGGAACAGAACATCCGGCTTATGAATTAAAGCACAGCAGAGAGCCAATTTTTGTTTCATACCGCCTGATAGCTTTCCAGCTTTCCGCTTTTTAAATGGTTCAATCTGAACATAAATATCTTCTATCAAATCATAATTTGCTTCAACTGTTGTATTGAAAACATTGGCAAAAAAATGTAAGTTTTCTTCTATGGTTAAATCCGGATAAAGAGAAAAACGTCCGGGCATATAACCTATCCTGTTACGTATTTCTTTAAAATCGTTCACTACGTCGTAATCGATAACCTTAGCCTCTCCCTCATCAGCCAGTAGCAAGGTAGCCAGTATTCTGAATAATGTAGATTTGCCTGCTCCATCAGGACCTATCAAACCAAACAATTCCCCTTTGCGAATCTGCAAATTGATATCATCTAACGCCACAACAGGTTGCTTTCCCTTGTAGGTCTTTGATATATGATTGATGTATATACTGCTATTCATTATTTACTTTGTTTGAAAGTTGGCATCTCCGTACATTCCAATTTTTATAGCTCCATCAATATTGTCGACGGCTATTTTTACAGCATAAACTAAATTACGTCGTTCATCTTTTGTCTGAATCGTTTTAGGAGTAAATTCAGCCTTATCGGCTATCCACGATATTGTTCCTTTATATGATTTTTGTTCTCCATCGACAGAATTGATGAAGATGGTTGTCTCCTGACCTATTTTTATTTCACTCAATTGATCAGAAACGACATAAGCTTTCAAATAGAGATGTTTAGTATCCGCAATTTTATATAGAGCTTTTCCCGGAACAGCGTATTCTTTCGGTTCAGCATATTTGTTTAATACAGTTCCTTGAATAGAATTAATTATATAGCTTTTTTGTAAATGATCTTCTATCTGTGCTACTTGTATCTGATAAGTGGCACTTTCTTTGTCCAAGCTATTGGTCGACATTGAGAGTGAATTTATCTGAGCTCCTAATTGGCTTTCTAAAACCTGCAAATGAGTGTCAATGTCATCCATCTGCCGTTGTGTAGCTGCACCGTCTTTCAGCATATTTTCAATACGTATTTTTTCTTTCTTCGCATTCGCTATCTGATCTTTGGTAGAAGCTATCTGTATCGAAACATTGGGGCGACGGCTATTTACAGCTTGTGTTGTACTTTGCAATTGAAGTTTTTGTAGATGAAGTTGAGTAGTGTCTATATATCCCAGATATTGTCCCACTTTTAGTTCTTCTCCTTCCTTTATATTAAACTCCTTTATTTCGCCCGACGCCTGAGCCGAGATTATAATTTCAGTAGCTTCGAAGGTTCCCGATGCATCGTGTTCTAACTTGTTGTTATTGCAGGATGTCAAGACTATACTCCCCATAAGTATGTAAAATATCTTTCTCATATGATTTTTGTTTTTTCTCGTTACTTAATTTCCTTGTGTATATTGGTAATTATAAATACTTTGTGTGTATTGAATTTCTCGTAATACTTTCTGTTGTCTGGCTTGATTTTCGGCGTTGATATCCTTAATCAAGTCATTTATTTGATATGCTCCGTTTTTGTATTTGCTCTCACTTGCTATTTTTACACGTCTTCGTAAGGTTATAATTTCGTCATCTTTTTCTAATTGAGTTTTCAGCTTCTCTATTTCAGAATGTTGTTGTGTCAATTGAAGATTAGTATTGAAAAGGAATACTTCTTCTTGTATATCAATATCGTTTTTATTTAGGTCTATTTGATGTCTTTCATTTTTCCGAGTATATAAATTCCCAAAATTCCAACTTAATTTTATGCCACCAATAGCAAAAAGCTTAAATCTATTTTCTAACATATTCAATCCTGGACGACCATATCCTCCTTGAGCAAATAACCCTACCTGCGGCATATTTTTAGCTTTTATTACGTGTTCTTGCATTTCTAGAGCCATACGTTGAGATTTGTAATAATTGAGTTCTGGACGATTAATTATATCATTTCCAATAGCTCTATCCTGAGGCTTTTCCAAAATAGTATTTTTATTAATCTCTAATTTGGTATAGAGCGACAACATTTTCAAAAAAGATTCTTTAAGTGTCTCTTGTTCTATTCTGTTTTGCTCGATATTTAGCAGCTCAACATTTATTTGATCTAAATCGGATTGAGTAATCGTCCCATTGCTAAACATTGACTGCATCACGACCTTATTTGCTCCCAGATCTTCTTTTAGAATATCAAGTAGTTTTATTTGTTCATTGATAGCAAGAATACCGAAATAGAGTTGATTTACTCGTTCTTTTATCTGATATAAAGCTACTTCTATATGGCTTCTTTCTGATTCAGCATTTGCCTTTGTGACTATTTTTTTTGCATTGTTACTACCACCATCCCAAACAACCTGATTTACATCAATCGTTGCTTTATATTGATCTTTGTTCATCCCTTTTATATCGATCGGCAAGCCCAATGATGAAAAGTCGATAGGTAATTTTGTCACTTCCGACTGATAAGTAGCTTGCCCATTAAGAGAAAATTGTGGTAGATAGCTTTTGCTGATATTACTCAATGTATATTCTGTCGATTTAGAAATCAAATCATACTGACTTATAAGTGGATAATTTGTTCTTGCTTTTTCCTGACACTCCTCTATAGTCATTCTATTTTGAGCCGACAAGGTCTGTAATGCGGAAAATATCAGCATCAGAATTATAAACTTTTTCATATGTATGGGTTATTAATTAATCCTTTATTCTTAAAATATCTTTTATCCAAATAGGAATCATAGTTCGCCTTTCGTGTATAAATACTTGATATTGTTCGTCTGTCATATCGTACATATGCCCTAATAGCCCTCTTGCTGCAATGGGCATAATAGACATGGAAACAATATTCAAAACAATATGAATAGGGCTTGTCTGCAATCCTTCTTTATTTATCTGATCTTGCAATTGTTCGAACAGAAAGCTCTTTTGAATCATATTACGTGGAACCTGTGTCTTTTTTATAAAGGTTTCGGGATTGTTTCTTATCTCGCTTAAAACAAATAAAGGCAGATGTGGATTAGAGACTAAAATATCTATATATTTATTGACCGCTAGTTCTGCTTTGGTCATTAATGAGCTTGAACGGTCGTTGATAATATCCTTTAGAATAAGAAAAATTTCTTGAATACTTTCGAGCATAATTATATTGAATAACTGCTCTTTGCTTCGGAAATAATAGTTTAGCAAAGCAATATTTACATTTGCTTCATCTGCTATCTCACGAGTACGGGTTGCTGCATAGCCTTTCTCTTGAAATTTTTTCCGAGCAACCTCTTTTATCCTTTTTTCTGTTGTTAAGTCTTTTTCGTCCATCCTTTATCATTTTGATGCAACAAACATAGATTAAACAGTTGATTTAATTATTTGATTAAAATATTTTTTAACATATTAAAAAGATATTATCTGATCAGTAGAGTACCGAAGATATCAAATAGAAAAAGACGGAAAGAAAAAAGATAGGATATAAATATGATCAAACACTTTTGAATCATTATATAATTTATACTCTTTCACAGGTTTGATCTACTTAGTCTTGTTCTTTTGTTTAATAAATCTCTCCTATTAATGTTCAATCACAGTATTTGTTTCAATATTCATTTCATGCAGTTTTCTATTATTTTCCATGCGTTGTGTTGCCCCCTCTCCAATCACTTTTTTGTTTTTTACCATTATTTTTCGTACTTTTGCATCGGTTATGAGAAAATCTCATATCTATTCAGGTTTGGTCAGTTATTCCAATTAGCTGTTTTCTGCTGATTACGACCCATCTTAAAACCTGAATCCTATTTGTTAATTTTGCATAATCTTAGAGACTCTGATAATCATTTGAAATGACTTGTCTCGACGTACAATTATGCATCCTATTGTTTTGCGAATATATTTAGCATCTCAATGATTATACTTGCTGAAAGGTATAGTATATTTTCACATACCTATACAATATGATACAAAAGACAATTGGCATTGTAGCTCTTTTTCTAATTGTAAATTTCTCTGCGGAAACGAGTGAGCCTGATAAAATATGTATAGATAAAAACAATCATGACTCATAATAGATTCTGGTCAAGAATTAGAGGTGCACAGAAACAGCAGTTTAATATAAATATAGGATATTATTTTAATTAATATAAATTACTTATGAGTAAAGTAGAAGTTAAAGATTTATACTTGTTATTTGGCTCTGCCAAAAAGCAAGCAATGAAAATGCTTAGAGCCGGAAAATCGAAAAAAGAAATACATACTAAAACCAAATGTACGGTAGCAGTGAAAGATGTAAATCTATCAATAGAAGAAGGTGAAATTTTTGTTATAATGGGATTGTCCGGAAGTGGAAAATCATCATTGTTAAGATGTTTTAATATGCTTAATGTGCCAACTTCGGGGTCAATATCAATAGATGGTGAAGATATAACAAAAATGCATAAAGACAAATTGTTAAATCTCAGACGTCAAAAGGTAGGCATGGTTTTTCAACATTTCGGATTATTACCTCATCGCACTATTCTGGACAATGTTGCTTTTGGGCTCGAAATTCAAGGAGTGCAAACCGGCAAACGACAAGAGAAAGCTAAAGAAATAATCAAGCTAGTAGGTTTGTCCGGATATGAAAATTCTTATCCGCACCAATTGAGTGGAGGTATGCAGCAACGTGTAGGAATAGCTCGTGCCGTAGCCACTGATTCACAAATATTATTGATGGATGAGGCGTTTAGCGCTTTAGATCCATTGATCAGAACGCAAATGCAGGATGAATTGATAGAAATTCAACAAACACTGAAGAAGACTATAATATTTATTACACACGATTTAGATGAAGCTCTTAAGCTAGGGAATACCATTGCCATAATGAAAGATGGTGTAATCGTTCAGCAAGGAACACCTGAAGATATATTGATGAATCCGGCCGACGATTATGTTCGGGCATTTATAGGCAATATAGATATGTCTAAGATTATTACTGCTTCCGCTATTCTAGAACCATTCAAAGCTCGTGTTCTGTTAGGGAAAGATGGTTTAGCATCAGCTCTGCGCTTAATGGATAAACATATAGTACGTTTATTACCCGTTGTAGATAACAATAATATACTAAAGGGCTATATCCGCCGGAAGGACGTCGAACGCAAAATGGCGAATAATGAAAATGGGTTGGATTCGATACTTATAGATATCCCCAAAGTATATAGCGATCATTCCGTATCGGACATGCTACCCCTATTCATCAACCAGAAATATCCATTGGCTGTTGTCGACAACAAAGACCGCCCACTAGGATACATCAGACAATCTGATGTGGTAGCTATGGTTACCGGCTATGATGATGATGAAGTCAAAACGATTATAGATAATGCAAACTAACTAACAGAAGTTACTTATCACTTTAATAAGTATAAAAATTTCATCAATTAATATAGGATTAAAATACTTTCACGTACATAAAACATAAATAATGGAAAGATTAGATTTAGGAAAATATATAGAACAATTTGTCAATTGGCTCTCAGATGTAGGTGCTCCAATATTCAGACAAATAACAATTATAATAGAAAATTGTGTAGACATTCTGCAAGAATGTTTACTTTTTATTCCCTTTTGGGTTGTAATACTCTTATTTGCTTTAGTCACATTCTTAATCAATACCAAAGGATTGAAGAAGGTAAAAATAACGAAGGAAAACATTAGCTCTATTTTGGGGCTACCAATCTTTTGTGTATTAGGACTTACACTAATATATATTATGGGATATTGGGTAGAAACTATGGATACACTGATATTAGTATTAGTATCTACTTTTTTGATATTATTGTTAGGTATCCCATTAGGAATATGGTGTGCACGAAACAATAAAGTACATGCCATAGTGCGACCTTTGCTCGACTTCATGCAGACTATGCCCGCTTTTGTTTACCTTATTCCGGCAATTCTATTTTTTTCGGTAGGAAATGTGCCCGGAGTAATAGCGACTGTGATTTTTTCCCTTCCTCCTGCAGTCAGAATGACAACTTTGGGGATAAGAAATGTACCAAAAGAAGTGGTAGAGGCTTCCATTGCATTTGGGTGTACAGGTCGGCAAACTCTATTTAAAGTACAAATTCCACTAGCCATGCCAACTATTCTGGCAGGTGTAAACCAAGTTATTATGCTGGCACTCTCTATGGTAGTTATAGCTTCAATGGTAGGTGCAGGAGGTCTGGGAGAGAGTGTATATGCCGGCATTCAACAGGCTGATGTCGCTCTCGGGTTCGAAGCGGGACTTTGCATAGTTATTCTTGCTATTATACTGGATAGAACAACGCAGTCAATAGAACAAAAGAAGGAGGGACTGAAATGATAAAAAGAGCAATATTTATAATATTAATATTATCAGTAGCTATCTTCTCTTCGTGTGAACGTAGACACAAACAGGATGTACTGATATTGTATCCTAATTGGGCAGACGGCATAGCTATTACACATCTAGGAAAGATTATTCTCGAAGAAAAAGGATATTCAGTAACAATCAAAAGACTAGAGCCGGGACCTATTTTTGCCGCATTGTCCCGTGGCGATGCCGATCTATACATGGATGCTTGGCTTCCTTATACACACAAGGATTATTGGGATCGATACAGTAATAAGCTCGATACCTTAGGTTCTGTTTTCAAAGGAGGTACTACAGGATTGGTAGTGCCTACTTATGTCGATATCAATTCTATTGAAGAACTGAATGCTAATAAGGATAAATTCGGGTCTAAAATATATGGTATCGGGGTAGGTGCAGGTATTTATTTCAATACAGAGAAAGCCATAAAAGAATATAATTTACAGCTATCGCAACAACCTTCATCCGAAACATCTATGGTGACAGCTCTCAAAAAGGCTATAGCTAATAAAGAATGGATTGTTATTACAGGTTGGAAACCTCATTTTATGTGGTCTAATTTTAATTTAAAAACATTAGATGATCCTAAAAATACGTATCCGACTGATGCTATAAAAATTATAACTCGAAAAGGTTTTAGTAGTGATAAGCCTGAAATAACATCTATTCTTCAGAAATATACATTAAGCGAAGATATGCTGAATGAATTAATGGTAGACGTTGATAAAAGCTCCGATCCGGAGATTGGAGCTAAGATATTCTATGACAAATATAAAGACATATTGATCCAATAAAACATTGTGTCTTCAACAATACTTAATTGAAAGAATGAGTACAGTTTCTTATTTAAGAAAACTGTACTCATTCTTGATTTTTGTAACTTGATTAATAAATTAGTCCCAGAGCTGTTGTCATAGTTACTCTTATAATCAATATAACATTATTCACTATATTAAAACAAAGTATGCATCTATCCTACCCTATGAGAAAGATAATTCATCTTGGCAAATAATATTTTTTAATAATAATCCTAATTAAAGTCCTTTTTAGTAATGTGAATACTTCTTGACATAAAATATTTTAAGAATCAACCATAAAACAAATATAGGAAACAATAACAGATGATATGAAAAAGATAAAATTTAGAGGTATAAATAATATCCAATTTATTTTTTATATACTGGTTTTCCAGCATATTTATACCAGATTAAAAGCAGGAGTAGAAATTGAGTAATTTGAACTAGATATAAATAGATTAGATCAATTCCCATAATACCCCAAGATATAGAAAGAGCACAAACAGGAACTGTGATTATCGCCAATACATCAACAATAAAAGGAGGCAATGTATTTAAAAACTGATATATCGGATCTATTCGGTCAATTTCAGAAAAGAACATTAGCATTCCAATGGAATACCAAATAATCAGAAATATAAGAATGATCATTCTTTTCATATCTCAAAAAAACAATTAATCAATCATTGTAAATAAAAAAGAAAATACTAACTATTGAAATGGAAAGGTAAACTACCTAACCCAAATTGATTTATAACGCTTTGCAAGTAGGGAGAAGACAATAATAAATATTCCTATTGAAATGTATTTAAAAGGATTCTCATTGTTGTCTGGATAAAAGAACAAGGCTATTCCAAATACAGTAAGGAATATTCCTACAGAGCAATGAATATATATTACGATTTTTCGCGAAAGTTACATATTACAAATATTTTCTCAAAAATAACAATTAAATTCCAATAGCTATATCTGAATAGATAAAAGATATGAAGATGACTGATAAATACAGAAGATAATAGAAACCTTCTTTTTGGATAAATAAAATATCAACAGAAGAAATTAAAGAACAAAGATCAATTAAATCTATTTATATTTGGGAACGTAAACCAATAATACCAGAATAATGAAATCAATATTTAGAAACAATAACTCAATAATATTTTTTATATTGTTTGTTTTTGCATGTTGTAGTAAAACAAAACATCTTCCTGATCAATTAGTTTCAAACCCTCTAAGCATAACAATTGATTTACTTAACGAAGAAACAATAGAAGACCCATTATATGACCAATGTGGAAATAAAATAAGTTATTTTGAGAATAAGAATTATGAAGTTGAAATAGCATTACAAAACAATACCGATAGTATTATAAATCTTGCTTTAATGACTTGTTCTTGGGATGAGAATATAATTATAAACACCGATTTTGTTAAATATTCAGGATGGGAATGTGACAGTAATTATCCAGATATTCGTGAAATAAAACCACATGATAGATATATATTAAAAACTATTCTCAAAAAAAATGAGTACTTCCGTGATCGCGAGCCATATTGTGAAGATTCAATCAATCTTAGAATGGGATTAATTATTATTGAAGATATCAAAGCTTATGATATTATTATGGGGGATAAGAGTAATTGGCGGATTGTATGGAGTAATTCTATAAAACTAAAGAAAGAGTAGCTGTTAATAATTTCACCTTTGTTTTGCTAAATGGTGAAATTAGAATATTTGTATCGCTTTTTTGTTACAACAAACCATACTTTCAGTCTAACTGATCATTGATATTAAACTAGCTCAACACATAATTTATTTAAATACATTTTTTAATTTCTTCCAGAATGTATTTTTTGCCAGCATGTTCCTCTGATTAGATCTAGTAGTTCCTTCATCTATATTTATCTCACTTGGTTTGTTTAGTTCTACGAGGAATTGTGGTATATCTGCGAGTAGTATTTCTTTTGTGTATTTCATTTGGTCGTCCATATAGTAAACGAGAGCATTGCTTAGCTCAGTTAGAGCGATTGAAATAAGTCCGATACAAGCACCTGCGGAAAAATCCGCACCCCAAACAAATAAGATTGCGGTATCTTGGTTTGTTATATCTGGTTTAACCCACTCTGCGCCGCTATCGGTTATTGTGACTTCAGCAGGAGCAACATATGTTTCAAAATATGTCCGATGTCCGTTAATACTACATTCAAGCCCGTTTTGGTCTATTTTTTTTTCAAGCCCACTCAATATTTTGAAGTCATATCCCAGTTTTTGGATAATGTCCTGAATTTGTCCATTTGTTGGTATATTTACCTTTCTTAAAAAGGCTATTTGAGTCATTGACATAGCTTATCTGCTTTTCTATTTGTTTCTAGTACTATTGTCACGAGAAAGTAATCTAAAATTACTTTAAGTTAGAGACTGTCCAAAACAGGACTGCTTAAAGATCTGATCATACTGTATGTTTTGAGTAAGCAAGCTACCTAATGGGAGTAAGATGTCTATATCATTACTAGAGGTATTTCTGGCGAAGAATAAACTGTAAGTGATATTGAGCTATAACAAAGCCCAGTAATCAATTGAGTATTTTATTATTGATTAGAAAAGAAACCTTCATCGTTTACTGATTTTATTAGGTTAATGTTTCCATCAAAATATTCATAAAGCCACATAAATCTTTAGAATGATAAACATGTGATACGAAAGTAATATTTATTTTTCTTTCAGCAAGTAAACTGTTATTTCTTTTGATAATATTATTGATCTAAATTTGCTGTATCGAGGTCAAATATGGTAACATTAGATAAATATGATTAACATCGGAGAGCGTATTACGGCATTAAGGAAAGTAAAGGGCTGGCCGCAGGAGGAATTGAGGCTTCAAGGGTAATGGTCGGAAAGTATGAGAGAGGGGATAACCGGCCGTCTATTGAAGTGATTGCCCGCCTGGCTAAAGTTCTGGAGGTATCGGTGGACTACTTGCTGGGAGAGGGATTGAATGCAGCGTATGATAAACAGATGCTCAAACGATTGGATGAGATACAGAGGTTACCCCAGGAAGCCAAACAGCACATATTTGAGTATATCGACGATTATAAGGGATTATAAAACTAAAAAGGCATTCGGTGTTAAATAAATAAACAGTTTCACTTTTTGTAAAAGTGAAACTTATAAATAACTGATTACCAAAGATAATATTTTAAGTAAAGAGATAAAAGAAACCCCGCTACTCTTATGTGATTGGCGGGATTCGGTGGTTATTTCAGTTTTCTTTCTTTAAAGGAACTTTTTCTTTTTTACCAGGTTGGTTTAATAATGGGATAGATGGTAAATATGGATTGTATATGGTCAGTTCTAAACTATCACCATTTAATAGTCTCATAGTGTATTCTCTTTGAGAAAGATAGCCCGACGAAAGAGCATCCATAGTATCCACATCATCACATTTCAGCATAACTTCATTTTTAGATAAAAATCTCCATTTTCCGATACAACTCTGATTACTAATTTGAAAATAGAATGTTGTATCAGCATTCAATTCTAACTTATAATCAAAATTGTAAGATAATTTATTTGTTTTATATTTATACTTACCTGCAAAATCTTTTTTATGAAATTTTGTTGACTGACACGACATAAAAGTTATTAGTATTGTAACTAAAATATATTTCAACTGTTTCATATCTATTTTTTATAATGAACCCCTGGATAATTTCTTAATGGAACTCCCATAATCATGTTTTTAAATCCTGGGATACCATGTATTCCAAGAGATTTAATAAAATCATATTTTGTAGAATTGATATTTAGTGGGGATACACCTGTATTTGCTCTCCCCCCAGGAACATACAACGTTCCTCCATCTAAACCCTGAACCCATGAAGATGTAATATCATTTATATTGGATATTGTTGATGTTGATGGAAGTCCAGATACAGAACTCGGGTCATAATTATACTGAGCTTTATAAGCTGCTATTTCATCAAAAACATCTCCAGCTAACGTTCCTCCTTTATTACTATCAGAAACATCTTGACTACTAAAAGCAATTTCCCCTCTTTCAAATTGCCCGACATGTGTTACTTCATGTACAAAATTAGCTGTGTTTCCGTAATTAATTACTACTGCCCTCGATTTTGGATTATAAACGACCCCTCCTAGATAACCATCTATTCCTCCTAACTGATATAATTGACTACTTTTTTCTGCAATTCTCATAGTACCAAGAGTGCCTTGAAGACTAGCTATACGAGCATCATTAACACCATCAACATTATTACTTACAAGAGTGTTTAATTGAGATAATATGGTTTGTCTCTCATTATTCCATTGCTCTATATAAGTTGAATCTATCACCATCCCTGTTGGGTCAGTAAAACGCATCGGATTATTGGCACAATACGCATACGGACTAATACTATAATACTTTTCAGCCATTGGGTCCACACTTGTAAATCTAGGTATTGCATTATCTAACTGTCTAGCCGAATAATCATATAAATTGAGACCATGCATCGCATCCAACTCCTTACCATTGTACTTATAAGGTTGTTTACCTTGTTCGGCAGTCGGTGTTTCTGCATATGCCATCCCGAATGGATAGTAATGATTCCTTTGAACTACTACACCACTGGCATCAGCGACAATTCTGTTGTTACCCAAATGATCAGTTAGGTAAAAATAATAAGTATTGTTTTCTATATATCCACCTTCAACTAATATGCGTTTCAAAGAACCATTTTCGTAGATCATACGACCTACATAATCGGTAGTTTTGGTACTGGTTAGCAATGTAGTATTAATAGACGAACCGATTAATGGAGCTGTGGAATAATTTGGATTCCATCTTTGTACAACCTTCAGTTTCTGTCCGCCAGCTGAATAAGTGTACTCATTTCGTGCCTCTGCAACGGGACTTTTAATATCTACGATACGAGGTAAATTTAAAGAATTATACTGAATATCTGTTATTCCTTTGTTTAAATCTTTAGTCATTGCTCCATTAGCATTATAATAGTATTCTGCTGCAGCTGTTGCATATTTCTTAAAGTCAGCCGATTCACTCATTGTGATAGTCGAAATGGTTTCATCCACTTTTAGTAGTTGATTACCAGTGTAGCTAATAGTCAGGTTATCTATTAGTCCGAAGGTACTTCCTGTGGTGGTCTTACCATAGCGTTGCAAAGTTTGGATATTACCATGTTTGTCATAAGTATAGGCTGTCTTATAATTTGCATTGGCAACTGTATTTTCAAGATAATTAGCTGCTGTAAGCCTCGATAGATTATCATAGACAAAGGCGTATCCTCTGGTTTTATCTCCTGTTATTGTCCAGTCTATGGCTCCTATATTACCATTGTATCGCTTAGAGCTTCCTCCATACGACTCATTGTAATAGAGTGTCTGTTTAAACAAAGGTGAAACAATAGATTTTGTCCACGAACGTATGTTATAGGCATAGGTCGTGGTAAGGCTACTTGCCCCGGCTTTTGCATTTGTCTTTAATCGTCCCTGGTCGTCATAGGTATTATATGCCAGGCTGACTT
>JASGGC010000003.1:0-377630 GCA_047605185.1 Dysgonomonas sp. | reverse complement strand
TCGACTAAACCTAGTGAATCAAGCAGTTCTTCGTCTAGACCGAGTACATCGACTAAACCTAGTGAATCAAGCAGTTCTTCGTCTAGACCGAGTACATCGACTAGCTCTAAAACAGAAAATAGTTCTTCGTCTAGCTCTTCGGGAAGAACAAATTCGTCTAGCTCTACAAGTTCATCATCATCCGATAGAGGTGGATCAGGAAATAGAGGTGGCAGAGGTAGATAATACGCAAGTATAAAAAGACATAAAATATTAGTCCATATTACAAGAACACCCCTGTAATATGGACTAATTAATTTATAATTTCACATCCTGATAAACAATCAGAACATACCTCCCCCAATTAACATCACAACTTGATAAATAAGTACCAGAACACATACTAAAACCACCACAACCATACCTGTCAATATTTTATTTGCATATTTTTTCATACCTAACCAATCTTTGATTGTTTATATTTTTCAACAATTTCATCTATACTGATATTAAGCAGTTCCATTGATTTGAACGTTTCGGGAAGAATTTCATCAAAAAATTCCTTCTTCTGCAATTTCGAAATTTGCTCAGAAGCATTTGGTGATACAAAATATCCCATACCACGCTTCGAATATATTATCTCTTCTGCTTGCATATATTCAAAAGCTCTCATTGCTGTATTTGGATTTACCTGCAATATTCCTCCCAATTCGCGAACCGAGGGAATACGCCCGTCTTCCACCCACTCTTTAGTTAGTATATTCTGAAAACAGAAATCTACTATCTGCATGTATATTGGTTTACTTGCCTTAAAATCCATATTATATTATATTTCAGTTTCTCTCAGTTTAAAATAACTTACAAGCCACAACCCAAAAGGAAAAATAATTCCTAAAATAATTTTAACAACTTTAAATGACGATAATTGATCATCTATACCCGCATCAGATGTATACTTGGCTCCCAATTCGGAATCTATATTCATTCCCCAATTAAAGTCGGCATGCACCGCTAATATTGTAGCCATAATACTGCCAATAATAGAGATTAGCACAAAACCAATAAGCAAAACCAAGCATGTTTTAGCAAAGGCATGACGTTGAAAATAAAAATTCCCTAAAATAAAAACTGCCTGAGTAGCGATTAGTTCATATAACTGTTCGAATGATAATAAATTACTTAATGATGCAAATCTGGCATGCTCATTAATAGCATCAACAGGAATCACACTTGCTAAGAGGTTCAAAACACCCAACGTTCCTATACAGACAATCGGTATTACAATTACATACTTGACCAATATAGATAAGATTCTTTCGAATGTAGAGACCGGTAAAATAAAATCAAAAACAGAATTATTTTTACTGACATTTTTCTCCAGAAAACTAGGAGACACTACGATTATTAATTTAACAACAAAAAAGATTATTGCAATAAGTGATGTATCAATATAATAATACAAGGCTGAAGAAAGTACATATAATGATACCAGCACACATACAATATACAAAAGCTGACTTTTAGACAAAAAGAAACTTTGTTTTTCCAGATTCGCAAATCGGTTTATTTCAAATATATTATTCATAACTGGCTTTTATTGCTTATTAAACAATTCTTTTATTCTCTCCTTATTGCTAACTACAGCATTAAATAGAGCCTCTATGTTAAATGTACTTTCTTCACCGTCCACATTTATCTGTACTGAAGAATACCCATGTATCGATTGTTCATAATAGAGAGCATCTATAGGTTTAGTATGCGAATGCACAAACATCAGTTTTTGAGTTATTTCTTCCACCGAATTATTCAATAGTACCTGATTGCGGTCAAGTATAATAATCGGATCGATCAGACTTTCCAAATCACGGACTTGGTGTGTCGAAATAACGATACATCTTTCTTCATCATACGCAGAGGCAATAACCTTTCTGAATTGCCCTTTAGATGGTATATCCAACCCATTAGTAGGTTCGTCCAATAAAGTTATGGCGGTATTGGTAGCCAAAGCGTAAGATATCAGCACCTTTTTCTTTTGTCCAAAAGACAATTCTGCCATTTTGCGATCTCCTTCTACCTGAAATTCGAGTAAACAAGCATCAAACTGCTCCTGACTAAAGTTCGGATAAAAAGCGGAGCCATATTTCACGAAATTGGCAATGGAAATATTCGGAGCCTGAAACTCCTCCGGCAAAAAGAACAGCTTCGAAAGCATATCCGGACTTCGGTCTGCTGACTCATAATCAAATACTTTCGATGTACCGCCTTTCGGAAAACGTAGTCCACTTATAATATGTAATAAGGTCGTTTTACCAACACCATTTTCGCCTAATAGTCCATATATCCCCCCTTTCAGATCAAGAGATACATTATCAAATATTGGTCGCTTCTTATTATAGTAGAAACTAAGATTATTAATTTGTATCATACCCTTAAATAGTGTATTAGTTAATTAGTACACCGCAAATATACAGACTGTTTTTTAATTAGCAAATAAAAAAAGACTTTTTATTTACTTTTTTCTACATTTGCATGGTATTAACTTAAAACGAACAATCAATGAGCCTATTTAAAAAACTAAAAGGAGAATTAATCGATATTATAGAGTTTCTGGACAATAGCCAGAATACATTAGTATATCGATTCGAAAGATTCCAAAATGAGATAAAAAATAATGCTAAGCTAATTGTTCGCGAAGGGCAACAAGCTGTTTTTATCAACGAAGGACAAATTGCAGATGTTTTCAGTCCGGGAACATATACTCTAAATACTCAGAATTTGCCAATCCTTGCCACCCTCAAGGGATGGAAATATGGTTTCAACAGCCCATTCAAGGCAGAAGTATATTTTGTGAGCACTCGTAATTTTATAGATCAAAGATGGGGCACAAAGAATCCTATTATACTGAACGACAAAAGGTTTGGAATGCTTGAGATCCGTTCATACGGAACATATACTTTCAAGATAACCGAAGCAGGCAAATTCATCAAAGAAATTGTTGGAACTAATGGTACATTCACAACAGAACTTATTAACGAACAGTTGCGAAGTACTATTGTCACCCGTTTTAGCGATGCTATTGGTGAGGCAAACCTTCCAATAGAAAGTTATGCTGCAAGCCTAAACGAATTGTCAGCTGCAATATTCCAATATATGCAAGACGATTTCACCGAATATGGAATGGATGTTACAAAATTCTTAATAGAAAATATATCCATGCCTGAGGAGGTGAAAAAAGAAATATTTGAACTGAGCCGACTAAATGCTATTGATCTGAACAAACTAACTCAAATGAAAGCTGCCAAAGCAATGGAAGCCGCTGCAAACAACCCATCAGGAACTGCTGGAGCAGGAGTAGGAATGGGTGCAGGCTTTGCAATGGCAAACCAAATGGCACAGGCAATGGCACAAAGTAGCCAACCACAAGCAACTCCTCCCCCACTGAATGGTATCAGCTATTATGTAGCTCTTAATGGGCAACAAGCCGGACCTTTCGACAAAGGTTCTTTGAGCCAAATGGTGGCAAACGGGCAATTAACAAAAGAAACTCTGGTTTGGAAAAATGGCATGAGTGGTTGGGAACAGGCATCTACGCAAGCTGACCTGAACGACATCTGGCAACAAACTCCACCTCCTATACCTCAACCATAAGAAAAGAAAGAGAGAAGTATATGGAAAATAATATAGCTGAAAATGCTTCCACAACCAGCGCTTATAGCTGCAAGGGTTGTGGAGCACCTTTGGTATATAAACCCGGAACAGATACTCTTGTATGCAACCATTGCGGAAGTACACAAAGCATACCGAAAGAGGACAAGGTATTAATTGAAGAACTGGATTTTGAGAAATACATAGCTAATTTCGAAACTGAGAATTTCAGTACAACTAAAGTTGTAACTTGTTCTAATTGCAAGGCGACACCAACTGTTGATGAAAATTTGAAGTCAATGCTGTGCCCTTATTGTGGATCGCCATTAATAGAAACAAATGTAAGTCAGGAACGGTACATCAAGCCGGGTTATGTTTCTCCTTTTCAGATAAGTAAGAATCAGGTAAACGGTATATTAGCAAAGTGGGCTAAAGGGCTTTGGTTTGCTCCCAACAAGTTGCAAAGGGCGATTCTATCTCCACTCAATTTACATGGAATATACACTCCTTATTGGACATATGATGCCAATACGACAACTGACTATACTGGCGAGAGAGGAGATGCATATTATGTAACGGTAGGGAGTGGTGAAAATAAAAGGCAGGAAAGGCGCGTTCGTTGGAGATATGTGAGTGGTAGAATAACAAATTTTTATGATGATGTACTAATTCCGGCATCCAGAACACTCGACATGAAGCTTCTTTCAGGGATAAATAAATGGGATACAAAAAACATTGTAAAAATTAATGATAGCTATCTGGCCGGTTTTATTACGGAAAAATACCAGATCGACCTGCGCGAAGGATTCGGATATGCCCGCCAGGTTATCGAAGATAGTGAGAGAAGCAATGTAAGATATGACATTGGAGGTGATGAGCAACGCATCAAGTCAATGGACATACAGTACTCTGACATAAAATTCAAGCATCTGCTACTACCAATCTATATAAGTGCATTTCAATATAAGAATAAGCTATACACATTTTACATTAACGGATTTACAGGACATATATCGGGCAAACGTCCATATAGTGCAATAAAAATAACTTTTGCCACGATAGCTGCACTAATTATTATCGGAACAATTATCTATTTTTTCAATAAGTACGGAGAGTAGTACTAAATAAAAAATTTTATTCTAGTTTATATAAAATATGATTATTCGAAAGATATGTATTCTGCTATTGCCTTTTCTTTTTGTCTTTGTTTTACAGAATAGTGCACAAGAGCACGATTCTATTTATCGACAGAAATCTTTCATCAATTTTGGATTATTTGGAGGTCTTTGTACCAATGGTAAAAAAACAATAGAGACAACAAACAATATATCGCTCTCTCTTCTCCATGGTAGTAATAGAAATGTATATGGTTTTGCTTTCGCTCCTTTCAATTATATTGAATCTTCTATGTACGGGCTACAGATAGGGTTCAACAATGCTGCCTTCGAGGAAGTACGCGGAATACAAATCGGTTTTGGCAATGGAACTAAAAATCTCAAAGGTACACAAATCGGAGGATTTAATTTAACGGAAGAATCACATGGTATACAGTTGGGTTTTTTGAATATACAGAAATCAGGAGGATTGCAAATCGGAATGATTAATATATCACACCACAACAATTATCCAATCGGCTTCATCAATATTATAAAAGATGGGAACATGAATGCAGGCATGACGATCGATGAAATGAGTCTTGTAACTACTAATTTTCGTTCAGGAGGCAGATACCTGTATGGAATAGCTGGAATAGGCTATAGTTTCGCATCTTCGCTCAATCATGTAGTATTAGAAGGAGGTATAGGTACGCATTTGCACATATCCGATAAGTTCAGAATAGATACTGAAATATCTGCAACACACATTTCAAAAGTATATTCATATATGGGAAGCTCTGAAGAGGCTAAAGAGACTGCAAGAAATTATGACTACAAAACAGCATCCCGTTTTAGCCTGCGCCTAGTACCTTCTGCCAGATTTGGAAATCACATAGAAGTATCCGGAGGACCTACACTCAACTATCTCCAATCACAATGTATGGATAATAAAAAAATATTTCCATCTCATTATATGTGGAGAAAATTCACTAAAACTTCACTCAGACAAGTACATTGGGGGTGGATTACTGGTGTACAATATAAATTTTAAGAATATCACTCTAGCAACTTATATCGAATTTAGAAAAAATCAATATTGCATTAAAACATATAATAGAAATAGCAGTTTAAAGACATTCGATATTAGTAATGACTAATAATTAATAGATAATCCCTAGTTACAAACATCTACAATTAATTTTCATCTATTCGAATTTTGCAATCAGATAGTGTTAATATGTTAAAACATTACATCAATTATAATTGTTTTTACTATAAATATCTTATATTTGAAAAAAGAATAGTGATTGTTTAACTTATAAAACAAATAGTTATGAGAGGATTTTTGTTCGGGTTAGCTGTGGGTGCACTAGGTGCATACGCTGCATTGAAACTAACAGACGAAGAAACAAGAGAAGAACTATACAACAAAGCGAACAGAGCAACAGCCAAAGCTAAAGAAGAATTTGAACACGGTTTGGCTGTAGGTAAAAGTAAAGCACTGCGTGCGGGAGTTGTAGCCAGACACGAAATTAGGGAAGGCAAAAAAAAGGTAAACGAAGTGGTAGGTGATGTGGCAGGAAAGCTATCGCACGAACTTTCGGACTTGGAAGCTAAAGCTAAAGCAAATACTTGATAGAAATAAAAAAACCAGAATTCTAAAGGATTCTGGTTTTCTTTTTGTATTCTAGTTATCTTATTCTCTTACCAAAGGTAAAGTTGAACACCTTAACAGCCCTCCCATTTTTGATATTTCATAATAAGGAATAGTTTCGACTGTCAGATTCCAGACATTTGCCAGATGCTTGTTTAAACGTGTAAAACGTTCTTCGCTAACAACTACTGAAGGAGATATGGAGAAAACATTAGTATTCATATAGTACATCTCTTCTTGGGTTATTTCAAATACATTATCACGCCCAAATAGATTGATTAGATATTCGTAATCTTCTATATTTCTGAATCCATCTTTATAAATAATAGCTTTACCATTGCCTATCGGCATAAAGGTACAATCGAGATGCAGGATTCCTTCGCTCGGATTTGTATCATTCTTTATAAGCTCTAACTGAATAAATTCTTTTTGAGGGAATAATTCTTTCAAGAAAGATATCGCATATCCATTAGTCCGTGCTGTTTTGAATGTCGGGTAATCTGCTTCTGTATATGTCCCTACAAAAACAAGATCATCACACAGGATTATATCTCCACCTTCTACATGAGCTTTCTCTGGTAAGTTATATATTTTGTTGAAAGCAATATTGCTATATATAGGAGCATATGCTTCCTGTTCGTCGGCTCTGTCGGGAATTATATTAGAAGTAATAATCTTATCGTCTATCACAAATGCGACATCACGCGCATATACCTGATTGCAGTTGGGCAATATAAGGGGGCGAAGAACTTCTACATCATATTTTTTCAGGATATTTTCGAAAGCATTCATTTCGGATCTAATACTTTCCTCCTCCGGATAAACTTCATTCCGCACAGATTCGTATGATTTAGCATCATAAGTTTCTTCTAACGAGGGCTTTTTGCCTATGGAATATGGCTGACCTAATACTACTGTTTTTAATGGAGCTGTTTCGTTCTGAATATTCAGATTCATAAAATTTTGTTTTTTCCAAAGATAATAACATTATATTATATTCAATACAGCGGATATAACTAGTGTTTGTGTTTTTTGTTCCAAATATGCCTTCGAATAAACAAATCTCCTATCAAAAGGAATAATATTATGCAAGGAAGGGATAACATTGAGGGAGTAATATTGAGAGAAGAAAACCCTATATTATAACCTTTCAGTGGTTGTACATCAATATCGGGCGACCAACCCATAATTAGAAATAGAATGATAGGCAAACCCAACATTGCGGCAACACCTGCTACAATAGCAATAATAGTTTGTACACGATTCTGTGTTGATCGGCGTTTCGAAACAATATTGATTTGTTGCATCAGACGACCTTCAAAATCCGATGTAGGCTCTCTCAATTCCATCTTCCGGAACAAGCCTTCTAATTTGTCTTCATCTATGCGTTTCATTGTTGTATGAGTTTATTTATTTCAAAGTTCATAAATTTTCTTATTCTGTACAACTTTACTTTCACATTTGCAACACTCAACCCTGTTATCTCACTGATATTTTGGATAGTATGCTCATGCAGATAAAACATGGATATAAGCATTGCATCATCGGGCGATAATTTTTCGAGTACTATATCCAGATATTGTAATTGCTGTTGTGTTGTTAATGTATCAATAGAAGCATTTATATCCTGGTCAGGAATATTATCAAATTTATCCTCGATTGCATAAAACTCATGTTTCCTCTTTCTCAATTGAGATATGGTTGTATTATAAGCAATCCGATAGAGCCATGTAGAAAATTCTGATTGCTCTCTGAATTTATCAATCGATTGAAATATTTTTATAAATACTTCTTGTGTAATATCCTCTGCTTCGGCCCTGTTGATGACAATTTTGCAGACAATGGTAAAAACCATTTTCTGATAGCGGCGTACAATATGCACAAATGCATCTGTATTACCATTTTTTATCTGACGCACAAAATAGATATCATCAAAATCAGCCATACCTGTATGACGCAGCGTATATATAAAGGTTACAAATGTAGAGAGAAAAAGAATTAAAAAATATTTTTCAAAAAAATATGTAACCTTAGTCAGAACGGTGCGTCAAAATGGGCAAATGATATAAAATAAATGTTTAACCCCAATTAAATTAAAAAATTATGGATGGATTAGTTCCCATATTAGTGATCGGCATATTAACGATAGGTATATATAAATTGTTCGAATTGTTTGTACGCCGCAAAGAACGCATGGCAATCATTGAAAAATTATCAGACAACTTCGACCCCGAACTTTTAGGTAATAAACTTAGCCTTCCTTTGTTTGAGAGCAACAATGGATCATGGTCCATCAGAATCGGAATGCTACTGTTAGGTGTCGGACTGGGTGTAACTGTGGGTGTTGTTGTCGATTTAAGCACTGAAAACATCAGACAATCATACGACGCCATAAGGGCTTTATATCCGGCATCGGCATCCATATTTGGCGGATTAGGACTTGTTATAGCCTACTTTATAGAAAGAAAAAATCAATAGAAAGGTATTCCGTTTATTGAGCTCCTATATTTAATATAGGGGCTTATTTTTCATATAAAAAATAACAATAAGACTTATTTGATAATTTTTATATAAACCAGCACTTTATATTAACATATTTTGTAAGAAAAAAAGAGCCCTAACTTATATATTTTTTATAATATCGCAATAAGATAAATCCAAGGTTAACTTTTTTCAAAAAACACTATCAAAATAACAGGATCATCACTAATTAAACTATTAAATCTATTTCTATGAAAATGCGAACCTTATTAGGCATCTTCTGTATGCTTACGTCTCTGCTCAGTTATTCCCAAACCAACCAAAGTACTAATATTACAATCAAAGGGCAAGTAGTAGACTCTCTGACAAACGAAACTGTTCCTTTTGCTACTCTCAAGATTGTTGAAAAGGACAATCCTACAAAAATTGTAAAAGCTGTTGCCAGTGATGACAATGGTAATTTCAAACTTTCGATAGATAAAAAAGATGGCTATGTAATGGTTATCCAATATATAGGCAAAACAGATGTTAGTCGCGAATTACAGATTGGAGAACAAAAAACAATTGATTTCGGAAAAATACTAATGGCTGATAATGAGACTACGTTGAAAGCTGTAGAAGTATCTGCCCAAAGACCTCTAGTTAAAGTGGATCTTGATAAGATCACATATAATATAGAAGAAGATCCGGAATCAAAGACCAACAATGTATTGGAAATGTTGAAGAAAGTACCAATGGTGACTGTAAACGGAGAAGAGGAGATTCAGCTAAAAGGTTCGTCTAATTTCAAAATATACATGAATGGAAAGCCATCGAACATGATTAGCAATAACCCAAAGGATGTATTAAAAAGTATGCCGGCAAATACGGTAAAAGATATAGAGATTATTACTGACCCCGGAGCTAAGTATGATGCTGAAGGCGTAGCCGGAATTATCAATATCATTACTCATAAACAATCATCACTAGGTGGATATACTGCAACACTAAATGGTGGAGCAGATAGCCGTGGCGGATATAATGGTGGAGTATATACGGCTATTAAATATGGAAAGATCGGATTTACAGGAAGTTACAATTATTATACTTACAAAAGGCCTCGAGGAGAATCTGTTTCTTCCAGAGAGAACTTCATAAACAATGGCGAAAGATATTTATTTGAAAATGGCACTAGCAAATATAATGGAAATGGCCAATATGGTTCTGGAGAGCTAAGTTTCGAAATAGATACACTAAATTTAATCAACATAGGGTATAACCGCTACGAAGGTAATTCTAAAAACTACGGGGATGTAAATACCCGCCTTGAGGACATAAATAATGTTTTGCAATACGAATATGACAGGAGTACTGTTTCAAAAAACAAATATGGGGGTACAGACCTGAATGCAGATTATCAACGTACATTCAATAAAAAAGACCAGCTATTAACATTTTCTTACCGCCTGGGATTATCCCCAAGTGACAGGGATTCTAACGGTGATCTGGACATCAGACAAGGAAACCCATCTAATGTATACACAAACAGGCAATATACAAATGCCAAATCGACCGAACATACATTTCAAGGTGATTTTACAACTCCTTTTGGTAAAATCCATACATTAGAAGCCGGGATAAAATATATCATTAGAAACAATAACAGTAATAGTGGTCTGGAAAACTGGATACCGGCCACAAATAGCTGGACACCTCAAACGTCATACAATGATAATTTTAAGCATCGTAACGATATTATTGCCTCTTATTTAGGATATAGTGCCAGAGTAAAAAAATGGGGCTTCAAAACAGGACTCAGATTTGAGTCTACTCAACTGGATGTAAAATATCCATTATCTGAATCATTAGGTATCAATCCGTCACCCGATTTCAAAGCTGATTATAATAACTGGGTGCCCTCAGCGACTATAACTTATCAGTTAAAACCATCGCAATCATTAAGGCTCGGGTACAATATGCGTATCTCTCGTCCCGGAATATGGCAATTGAATCCATACGAAGACACTTCGAACCCTAACTATATATCAAAAGGTAATCCAAACCTCGATGCTGTAGAGAGTCATTCGATCAATACCAACTATATGTTTTTCAATCCTAAATTGAATTTGAATCTAAGTGCCAATTACAATTTTGAGAATAATTCGATAGAAAATATTACCGAAGTACAGAATGATATAAGTATAGCTACATATAAAAATATCGGAAAAAGTAAAAATCTGAATATGTCTGCATATGTAAACTACAGTCCTAATGCTAAGTTTAGAATCTATAGTAACATTTGGGGAGGATATACAGATGTTAAAGCAAATGATACTTCCGGATTATCCAACCATGGTTTCAATATCGGATTGTATGGCGGACTGCAATACACCACATTCTGGAATATACGCACGGGATTGAATAGTGGTTATTTTGGACGTAACGTTGAACTACAAGGAGAACAATCTTCATTCTACTTCTATAGTTTTTCGTTAATGAGAAGTTTCTTGTCCGATCGACTGACATTTAATGCATATTTACAAAATCCATTTAATGATACATTCAAATACAAGAATAAAATGGAAACACCTGCATTCCGTTACGAATCTTCCAGTACACAATTCAGACGTCAGTTTGGACTTCGGGTTTCATTCCGTTTCGGCGAAATGAAAGCTCAAATAAAGAAAGCCCAACGAGGTATTCAAAATGATGATACTATGAGTGGAGGACAAGGCCAACAAAGCGGTGGACAAGGCCAACAAGGGAACTAGTTTAATTAAATACATATAAAAGGAAAGAGTGGATAAAAATCCACTCTTTCCTTTTATAATTATGATGTTGCTATCTTCTCTCGTTTTATTTTCGTCTGTTGATATACTACACTGCACATTTGCAAAACAACAGAAAGAATTATCAGAAGTAAACCTAAATAGAAACTCCAATCAAGCTCTTTTGCTTCTCCAAATATTATCATTGCCAAGATAATACTATATATAGGCTCAAGATTGTAGCTAAGATTGACCGTAAAAGCTGATATATGCTTCAATGCTTGTATCTGAAGCATATAGAGCCCAATAGTACAAAACAAACTGAATAAAAGAAGGTACATGATATCTAACCTGCCGGGTATCAGATAGCCTGTCGGGAACAGATATAAATAGATAGGTAAGAGGCAACTCAGGCAAAGAAATCCTCCAATCATTTCATATAACAGCATCGTACTCCACGTATGGTTTGCTCCTACCCTTTTGTTCGTAATCACAAACAAAGCTGCCATGGCAGATGATATAATACCGAGAATAATTCCGGTACGATAGCGCATATCGAAATGAAAGATAAGCGCAATTCCACATAAGGCAACAATGCTGAAAAGTAATTCCTTAACAGAGATTCTCCGTTTGTTTATTATCGGCTCAAATATGGCTGTGAAAAAGCATGTCATCGAAAAACAAACAACCCCAATGGAAACATTCGAAGCCTTAATACTTGCATAGAAGAATACCCAATGCAGTCCGAGTAAAAGTCCAACACCTCCTATACGCAATGCCTCACGAAAAGATATTCTTTGCAACTTTTTCGAAAACCAAAGTATAATAAATAACAGAATAGATGTTATCAACATTCGATACCAAACCAATAACCCTTCGTTGAGCGTAATCAATTTGCCAAATATACCCGTAAACCCCGCTATGAGAATTGATAAATGAAGTTTAATAAATGCCTGTTTCATACCTAGCGATAAAATGTAGACAAAGATATAACATCAGACTATCTTTTATGTCAATTCTTAAAAATATAAATAGGTATTACATTTATCCCCCTATATATAAAAAATGCCGAAGAATCATCAATCTGATACTCCGGCACATACCACTAAAATATATTTATAATTACACTATAATTCTCATTCAGCTTTTGCAACAATGGTTATCTGGATACCAATGTTATCATCTACAATCTTATCTTTTAAATTAGCAAAAACACTTTTAGAACCAAAGTTCACTCCCCATTGTGTACGGTCGATAACAAATGGTAGTGTTACAGCTTTGTATAAATCACCATCTTTAGTTATTTTAGCTGCAAATGTTATATTCTTATCGACACCTTTAAGGGTCAAATTACCACTTATACGGTGGGTAATAGAATCGTTTCCTGTAACCACTTCTGTCGAAGTTACTTCAAACTTTCCTTCAGGATGATTTGCTACATCAAAAAAATCTGCACTTTTTAAATGGGTTACAAGCATTTCGTTCATTTTAGCATCAGTCAAATCCTCATCTACGATATTATTTATATCAAGTACAAAATTTCCTGACACAAGTGTATCACCTTTTACAACCAGTTCTCCGGATTTCAAGCCTAATGTTCCATGATGGCTACCTCCTACTTTCGATCCTGTCCAATTGATAGATGATTGTGATAGATCGACCGCTAAATGTTGACCTTCACCTGAAGCTACAGTTTTTGCATCTGTTCCTTCTACAGCTTTTTCTTTATTACCACAAGATATAGTAGCAAATACGAATGCTAATAATATAAGATAATACGCTTTCATAATTTCTAAATTTATTTTAATTAATCAATTATGAATAAAACACACAACTCTTAAAAAAGTTTTAACAGATTAAATTTTACAGAAACATTTCATCCTTATAATGAAGGCTCTACGTGGATCAATACATTCGCAATATCAGGCATCTGCACCATCAATTGCCGTTTTAGATCATGGGCTATATCATGCCCTTGCCTAACTGATATATCTTTATTTACGATAATGTGCAGATCGACATAATATGTCATTCCTGTTTTCCGGATCAGGCATTTCTCTGTGTCGATAACACCATCGACAGATTTAGCAAAGGCAGATATATCGGACACCATATCATCGTACATATTTTTGTCCATTATTTCGCCCCATGCCGGTTTCAGTATCTTATAGCTGTTGTAGTAAATCATAAATCCGGCCAATAGTGCTGCCCAATCATCGGCAGCTTCGTATCCGGGTCCCATAAAAATAGCAATAGAAATACCGATAAAAGCTGCAACGGAGGTTATAGCATCGCTCCGATGGTGCCATGCATCAGCTCTCAGAGAAGTACTACCTGTTTGCTTTGCTTTACGCATCACCAAATGGTAGGATATTTCTTTCCATACAATAATAACACCTAATACATATAGGGTAAATGTTCTGGGCAGCTCGTGCGGTGTACGAATATTATTAATACTCTCGATTATAATTATTGTAGCTGATATTATCAGAAAACCCACAACAGCAAAAGTAACCAGTGGTTCTATACGCCCATGCCCATACGGATGGTCTTCATCGGCTGGTTTGCTACTATATTTAATACCGAACAAAACCAATACAGACGAAAATATATCGGCTGTAGACTCTATTGCATCGGCTATCAAAGCATAAGAATTCCCGAAATAGCCCGCAAGCCATTTACATAATGCAAGCAAACTATTTCCAATAATGCTGAAAAGGGTTGCTCTGGTTGCTGTTTTTTCTTTATCAGAAGACATATATTATCATAATCGAAGTGGATTATTTTAGCTTCTTAACCTTGCCCTTACCGTCGGCTTCAAACCTATATTCATCATAATAAGTTCTCCGTTCTACCTCACCGGTTCGTTTGCGAAGCGTAAAATAATGTTTCACTTTGTCCGGTTTGTTATGCATATCAATGGTATAAGTACCTATGCCATCGACTGATATATTTTCTAAATCAAGAATATCAATAGCTTCATTCACATTGTTTGCAATCATAGAGCAACAGTTGATTCGGGTAAGCTTATGACCTTTATATTTCTTCTTACTCTCGGTCGAGTTATAAGTAGTATCTTCCGATGCTGTGCCGGTTTTCAGATCAATTACAAGCGCTCTGCGTTTTTTATTGTTAGCCGGATCTACATAAAACAGAATGGCTTTACCCTTGCCTATCGAAAACAAATTATCATTATCAGATGCCTCAAAGTTAAGTTCGATTACTTCCATATCAGGTTTCACGAACTCCATTATCATACTATCGAGATGCTGAATATTGTCCGATTCAGTTATGTCAATTCCTTTTTCGCTATCAAAATTTTTCTTATTTCCACCACATGACATGAGAAGTATTGAACAAACTAAAAAACTAAGAGTCAATAAGCTTTTCGTTTTTATTATATATTTCATTTGAATCATTTTAGAATCTGTACACCTCAAAATTATAATATTTTTTTATACTACACTATTTCTGATAACGATAATGTCCTGTTATTTTGAAACTGAAAAGCATATTTTGCAAGACTTGCCCTGCCCCGATATTATGCACAACCAAAGGTGTACCATCTGACGATTTACGGTCTGTAATGATACCGATATGGGGAATCCCACCACCTAAATCCCAAGTGACCAGGTCGCCAACTGCATAATCTTGTTTCTTATCGCTAATGGGTAGCTCTGTTCCTTTTCGAGAGAAAAAGACTTGCAAGTTCGGAACTCTTCTATGATCGATATTTGTATCTGTAGTTTTAAGACCCCATCTTTTCTGACTGGGATATTTTGCAAAGTTGGCTTTCATATCTACATGGACTTCTTTTTGAAGATCGATTCCCAATCTGCGGTAAGCACGAACTACCACGTCTGTACAAACGCCTCTGTCTGCGGGTACATCTCCATTGGGATAAGCTATCCGAACATAGGCCGGATCGTATCTGACTTTATCTTTGGTTAATAATATTGCAGCATCTGACAATTTCTGATAAAAATTGGACTCTTGTCCATAAACCGAAACTGATAGAAAAAAAAGAATAGTTATTAATAAAATATTTTTCGTATTCATACTCGTTTGTTGTTAAGGAATTAGTAAAGTGCAAATATAACAATCTCCCAGCTAAAAGAAGTAATAATCCATTCGAAGCATATCTAATATCTTCACCATGCTTCTACAGAAGTACTTACTGATACTTTTTTCTTCTTATTACTATAAAACACAGGGGTTACATAAGGACGGTTGGTCCATTTACCAGTCATCGGATTCAGTTCTCTTATCACTCCTCCTTCTACCCCGAACGAATCTGTTATTTTCAACTCTAACCCTCCGCCATAGTAACTTTGAGGATACATTCCGGACATGGGTACACCTATCCGGTTCGATTTTCCATAGACTGAATATTGACCAAATGTGTTGATTCGGACGCGATCGGTCAGAATGAATTTTAAAGAACCATTAGCACCAAAATCATTGTATGCCATTCCATTCACATTGTATTTTGAGACATAGGGTCCACCCGACATTACCAGCCATCCGGTTGGCTGATAACCAAATTGGGCATCTACCGAAGCAATGGCTCCTAAAGCGGGATAAGTCTCCCAAACTGAAGATGTTGTCATAAAAGCCCGATCGGATAATCCATAATAAGCATAGTATGCATAATCATGAACAAATGGGTTATGTGGATTTACAGGATTATCATCATATACAGGCCCTTCGTAATAAACGGGACGAGGAAACTCTAAATCTAAAGCTCTCTGATCGTTTTGTATTACCGGTTGATATATTGGAATCTGCGAGCCAATATTAGTATTTATCTGAAATGTTTTGTCCAGTTCCAGATAGTTATTCAATTGTTCATTATTCGAACGAACCTCACCTTTCGATATAGGAATGCTATCTTGTTCGACTTTCGTCTGACAAAAACTATTTATAGAAACAAAAATTATAAATAAAAACAATAATCTCTTTTTCATAGTAGTGTCTATTTAATATTACAACTACGAATTTAGTAAATTATTGCCAGACAGAAGACATTAAAGATTTCAACAAAAAGAAAAACTCTCATACAGTTTAATGTATGAGAGTTTTGTACATCTGTTTATATTTATCAACGAAGTAGTACTGTCACACCTTTGGCCCCATGTGCCCCTACAACTAAAGCCTGCTCAATATCGGCTGTTTTGGATGGACCGGAAATAAAAACGCCAAAGCCATACTCATTAAACTCAATCTTATCGTAAGCTTCGTGCATATTGTTTACTATATTTTGTTTATCAAGGATGATAACAAGATATTCCGATATAAAATAAGCAACCTTTTCTTTCACATTTTGAGGTATCCATATACAACCATTTTCGGCAACACCCACCTCACCTCTTATGATAGAAAGGTCTGTGCCATTCAGATCGTGCGGATCTGCAGTATTATCCAGATTGATCGTAGCAATATTAATTTCGGGTAGATTCGAGGCAATCACTTTTGCATCGGGGTACAAGCCGGATATTATTGCATTTATATCCTCACCCTCGTTGAGCAAAACAGCATGACCTCCTACTGCCTTACTTATATCTATAAACTGGGCTATTTTGTCCGGATACTGAATTCCATCTATATCTAGGTCAGGCATATCGTACTGTGTAGAAATATGCCGTTTTACATTCTCTAATATTGAATTCTTACTGCTCATTGTGCTTTACTTTTATTTTGTACTTTCCCTTTCTTCCACATGGAAGTAAATGATTCACTTGCAAAACGCGGCAATTCACGGCCTTTGCCCCATTCGTTTAGTCCATTATAAATCATAAAACGAGGCATATGGTTTACTAATGGTGCAAATTTCAGAGCTGTGTTGTAAAGAGCCGGATGTCCAAACAAGAATTTCATTCCTCCCGACATTACTTTCTTCATGCTATCTGCTTTGCCTAACGAATCCAGATTCTGCCTCCATCGGTATATCTGATCGGCTAGGTCTATCTTGGCAGGACATACATTGTTGCACGAATAGCAAAGCGAACAAGCAGAAACATTATCAGAATATTCTTCGGGCGACCGAAGCATTCCTAAATTGATACCAATAGGTCCGGGTATAAAATAGGTGTAAGAATAACCTCCACTTCTGCGATATACCGGGCAAGTATTCATACAAGCACCGCAACGTATACATTTCAATGTTTGGATATGCTCATCATTACCTAATATTTCGCTTCTGCCATTGTCGACCAATACGATATGCATTTCGCATCCTTTACGTGGTTTACGATAATGGGAAGTATAAGAAGTCGAAGGTTGTCCGGTAGCAGAGCGGGCTAACAAGCGAGTATATACGCTCAATGCTTTATGATTTGGTATAATTTTTTCCAATCCGACAGAAACAATATGCAATTTAGGCAAGGATGTACCCATGTCTGCATTTCCTTCGTTAGTACATACTACCACATCTCCTGTATCGGCAATGCCAAAATTACAACCTGTCATTGCAGCATCGGCTGTCAGAAATTCGTTCCGCAGATGCTGTCTGGCTGCACGGGTCAGATAGGTAGGGTCACTATTCCCTTTTTCAGTATGCAATTTTTCCTCAAAAAGTTTACCGACTTCTTGCCGTTTCAGATGTATGGCGGGCATTACAATATGGCTAGGCGGTTCGTTCATTAATTGGAGTATACGCTCACCCAAATCGCTTTCTACAACATCAATTCCTCTTTCGATCAGATACGGGTTCAAATGGCATTCTTCTGTAAGCATCGATTTGCTCTTTACCATTTTCTTCACATTACGTTCTGATAGTATCTTATAAACTATTTCATTATGTTCCGCAGCATCTTTTGCCCAATGGACAATTACGCCATTGGCTTCGGCATTGGTTGCAAATTGTTCCAGATACTTGTCGAGATGAGTTATTGTATGCATTTTTATTTTGCTCGACAATTCTCTCAATTGTTCCCATTCGGGAACTTGCATTGCCATATTATCTCTCTTCTGGCGAACAAACCAAAGGGTTTCATTGTGCCATTGTTCTTGCTCTTTGTTAGCAATAAAGCGGTCTGCCGCTTTTGTGTGTAGTGTACTCATAATCCGGCAGCTAAAATTTGAACAACATGAATAAATTTAATAGGAAGTTTTTCCCTTTCCACAACACCTTGCATATGCATCAGACATGAACTATCGGCACCGGTTATATATTCGGCACCAGTAGCCATATGATTCTTGACTTTGTCTTGTCCCATACATAAAGACACGGACGATTCTTCGATGGCAAACATTCCTCCGAAGCCACAGCATTCGTCTACTTTCTGTGGTTCCAATACTTCTATCCCCTCAACTAAAGAAAGTAAATCTTTTACTTTTGAGTAACGAGGTATATTCAGTTCACTGGCTGATGACAGATGAAGTTCGCGAACACCATGACAACTATTATGGACACTTACTTTGTGCGCAAATTTTCCCGGAAGCTGTTTTACCTTTAGGATATCATGCAGAAACTCGCAAAAATCGTAAATTTTACCACTTGTCTGGCATAAATGCCCTTTCTTCTCTAACAGCCTGGGATAGTTTTCTTTGACAAATGCGGCACAACTGGCAGAAGGAGCAACCACATAATCATATTTCTCAAATATTTTTTCGAATTGTGTAGCTAAAGGAATAGCCTTATCCTCAAATCCGGCATTCGCCATTGGCTGGCCACAGCATGTCTGATCGATCGGATAGTCGACATCTACTCCCAAATGATCTAACAATTTGTATGCTGCAACTCCGACTTCGGGGTATATAGCATTCACATAGCATGGTATAAATAACCCTACTTTCATATGATAATAATTTTAGTTAATTGATCTTTTTCTATACAAAAAAGGCTAAAACAAAATACTTCCCATCAACTTAGGTATAAAATAAACCATTAATCCTGCAATGACTATATATCCTAAAGCAAAAGGGATTGCCTTTTTCATAATAACTCCTTCTTGTCCTTGTTGCCCACACGCCGATGTTGCGACAGCTATACTTTGAGGCGAAATAATCTTACCTCCTGTTGCTCCTGCTGTATTGGCTGCTGCCAGCCAGCTAGGGTCTGCACCGGTGGCATGCGCCACTGATGATTGTAATTTTCCGAATAATATATTAGAAGACGTATCGCTCCCTGTCAGGAATGTGCCTAAACATCCTATTGTAGGTGCAAACAACGGATAGAGTGAACCTGTAGCAAAGGCTAGGGCTGCCCCCAATACTCCGATCATTCCCGAAAAGTCCATCACTGAGGATAGTGCTATGAGCGAACAAACAGTTATTATGGTTTTCTTCTGTTGTTTTAATACTTTCCATAATAGTTTAAACAATTCTACAGGTTTTGCGCCTTGTATAAAGCCACCTATCATAGACCCTAAGAATAAAAGGACTCCGGCATCGATAAGCCAAGATATTTTTATGGTGCGAAGTACATCTACCTGAGTAGAACTATTGAATATATTGGCATCAAAAATTGTGGTACTGACTGGTGCTAATATACTACGCAAGGGTAATAAAGGACTAGTCAGGATGACTAAAAGAAGTATCAACCCGTAGACACTCCATGCATTGACAATCGCTCCAAAAGAATGTTTAGGAGTTTTTGTTTCTATATCTTTTGTTTCTTTTCCTGATGTAATTCGGGCATAGATAATAATAGCTAGTATAGAAGCTATGCTTCCTAAAATAGCCGGAGTTTCGGCTCCCATATATCGGGCTGCTATATATTGCGTAACTAAGGAAACAACACCAACAATCACACTCAATAATATATGTTTAGGTATTGCTTTTATTCGAGGATCGGTCATAAATACCAAAACAAATGGAATAAGAATCATCAAAGGCGATAGTTGCAACACAACTTGTGTACTCAATGTCTGAATATTTTCTATATTAGCTTGTTCGGCCAACACTTTTACAGGCGTGCCGACTGCCCCGAATCCGGTTGCAACACTATTGGCTATAAGACTGACAACGGCTGAAAATACTGGTTTGAATCCAAGACTAATCAAGATAGCAGCCGGGATGGCAACTGCTGTTCCAAAACCAGCCATACCTTCTAACAATCCTCCAAAGCCCCATGTCAGTAATAAAACCTGTACGCACTTGTCGGACGAGATGGATGAAAACTGCTCTTTTATCAATTCCATTTTTTTTGTAAAGACCAATACATTATAACTGAATATTGCCATTATAATGATTATCAATATAGGGAAAACAGCTTTCAGAACACCATAGATCAATGTAAGCCCGGTATCGCCCAAAGGAAATTTATAAACGGCAAGTCCTATTATAACTGTGGCAATCATGGTAATAACAGCACTTTTATCTCCGGACATTTTGAGGAAACCCATCAAAACAATCAAAAGGATTATAGGAACTGCAGCAGCAATAACATGCCACCAATCGATAGAGGTATTAGTCACCTGAAGTGTTACGTATAACAATGATGTAGTATTCATGATAGTTGGTATTAGCTATTACTCATTAACAAATGAGGCATAATATTAGTTTAGCATAAAAATAATAAAAAGACTTGATAATTCACACTAAGCTTTCGTTATTTATCCACAAAAATTATTCTTTTGTCTTTATATATACTTGTTCAATAGCTTTGTAATTATCATTCAAGCACTTCACTTTACTTTGTATCACATAAGCATCGTGATAGTAAATGAGTGTATAATTGTTTTCTACAGCTTTTTTCAGAAACCGTTCTTTTTCTCCGACTGAAGTTATGGCACAGAGATCGTATGCCGAAATCCAGTCTAATGACACATGAGCAGATGTAGGGATCAAATCTCCGGGAAAAGATATTATACCTCCATTTGTCTGTATGCAAACTACAAGTTGCCCATTCGTGTGCCCATCATATAAGTAAATATTAATACCTTCGTACAAAAGAGTATCTTTATCTATCAACCTCAAAAGTCCAGCATCGACTACAGGTTGCAAATTATCTGCAAATATCGAATCTTTTTCTAAACGATTGGGATGCTGAAATACATCCCACTGCTTTGTACTCAACCAATATTTTGCATTTGGGAATGAGGGAACCGCTTGTCCATTCAAGTCAGCCACCGTAGCATAACCACAATGGTCGAAATGCAGATGTGTTATTATTACATCTGTAATATCGGATAAAGTGTAACCATAGTTATTTAAAGCCTCACCGATGTCAGCCAGATTGTAAGGTTTATAATATGCTACTTGTTGCAAATGCTTATTTCCCATTCCCAAGTCTATCAGTATTTTTTTAGTATCAGATATTACAAATAGGCATCGCATAACCATCTCACATAAATTATCACTGATCGACTGATACTTACGACTCCATGCTCGCTTAGGTATTGCCCCAAACATAGCTCCACCATCTGCCATAAAAAAACCTGATTCTATTATTTCGATCTCATACATTACTTTTAGAGCTTTATTGATTAGAAAGATTAGCAGACATAAATATATTACATATTGGAATAATTCGGTTGATTTTTATACAAAAATAGAAGAGATAGTCTTATCAACTATCTCTTCTAAACCCAAACTAATACTAAAATTATAACACGTTCTATAAAACAAGTAATGGGATAAATCCGTATCCATACTCTAATGGAGCAAAACTAGTTCTCTCATGTGTATTTTCCCCTATAAACAACAATAGGTATGTGTTTGTTCTACCCTCAAAACACGAAAATATTAATCAAAGATTAAAACAAAACACAACTATCTGATTATAAGATTAATAAATAAATATATTTTTCTCAAAAAAAATGAAAGAGACAGTTATCTCAACTATCTCTTTCCAACCTAAAACTAATACCAAAACTAACTCTAACACTTATAAAAAAACAGGTAATAAAAAAACAGACATTTTAATTAATCAAACAAACTTGTAATAACTTGTTCAGAGAAAACTACCTGATTCCTATGTCTATTCTTTAAACATAAGATCTAATCATTTTGTTCATAACAGATTAAATATATTATATCTATACAGCGATAGAAGGTCTCTATGGGTAGAAATATATTATTACCCTAACTTAATTATGGTATTTTATTGCTATTTTTGCACCATCAAACTATCAGTATATGCTCGTAGCTAAAAAATTAAAGGAAGAAAATATAGCTGAATACATTCTGTACATGTGGCAGATTGAAGATATTATACGTGCCAACAATCTGGATATAGAACAGATAGATAGGCAGATAATAGCTGCTTACGATCAGGATGATGACACAAAAAAAGAAATAAAAGACTGGTATGATGGCATTATAGAAATGATGCGTATGGAAGGTGTAACGGAAAAAGGGCACCTTGTAGTCAATAAAAATATAATATTAGATTTGACTGACCTACATTTGCGCTTACTCAAATCGCCAAAAGAAGTTGAGTATACCGCAGCTTATTATAAAACATTACCGTTTATAGTAGAACTCCGCTCCAAATCGCCAGACAAAGACATACCGGAATTAGAGACCTGCTTATCTGCTCTCTATGGGTTCTTATTGATGCGACTACAAAAAAAAGAAATATCTGGCGAAACTCAAGCCGCAATATCCCAAATCAGCTCTTTCTTGCGAATATTATCTTCCAAATATAAAGAAGATCGCAAAGGAGACTTGACATTATAAATAAAAAAAATGAAAAATATTTCAGATTATGAAATAATGGCTCCTGTAGGGTCATATGATTCTTTAACGGCTGCCATACAAGGTGGAGCAGATTCTATTTACTTCGGAATAGAAGGATTGAATATGCGTGCCAAATCGTCGAACAATTTTACGATCGACGATCTCCGCAATATAGCTAACATCTGTAGAGAGAATAATATAAAGAGCTATCTTACCGTCAATACAATCATTTACGACAACGACATTTCTTTAATGCATAAAATTGTAAATGCTGCAAAAGAAGCCGAACTATCTGCTATTATAGTAGCTGATGTAGCAGTAATGATGTATGCACGCAGCATTGGAGTAGAAGTACATTTGTCGACACAGTTGAACATTACGAATACTGAATCTTTAAAATTTTACGGACAGTTTGCCGATGTAGCTGTACTTGCAAGAGAGTTAAATCTGGATCAGGTTGCTGCTATCTACAAAGATATCGTAGAACAGAAAATAACAGGGCCGAGTGGCGAACTGATACGAATAGAAATGTTTAGTCACGGAGCATTGTGTATGGCAGTATCGGGTAAATGCTACTTAAGCTTGCATGAAAAAGATTTATCTGCCAACAGAGGAGCTTGTAATCAGCTGTGCCGCCGTGGATATATAGTAAAAGATAAAGATACTGAAATAGAGTTGGAGATAGACAATGAATATATCATGTCGCCAAAAGATCTGAAAACAATCCATTTTATGAACAAGATGATGGATGCCGGTGTGCGCGTTTTCAAGATAGAAGGGCGTGCAAGAGGCCCGGAATATGTACGCACTGTAGTAGAATGCTACAAGGAAGCAATAAAAGCATATTGTAACGGTACTTTTGACGAAGAAAAGGTTGCAAATTGGGACGAACGGCTAGCAACTGTATTCAATCGGGGCTTTTGGGATGGATATTATTTAGGTCAACGTTTAGGAGAATGGTCCAGCAACTATGGGTCTGGATCAACTAAAAGAAAGGTATACATAGCCAAAGGCATAAAGTATTTCTCCAATCTGGGAGTTGCCGAATTTCTGATGGAAACTCAAACGCTGAAAGTCGGAGACGAAATATTGATAACAGGGCCGACAACCGGAGCTGTATTTCAAACAATAGAAGAAATACGTGTAGACCTCGAATCGGTTCAGGAAACAGTAAAAGGTGAGAAATTCTCGATAAAAGTAAATGAGAAAATCCGTCCTTCGGATAAACTCTTCAAAATGGTGAAAGTAGAAAAAGCGAAAAAGTTTGTAGAAAAGAACTAAGCTAGAATATATAATATAATAAGAGCCGGATAATTTATTTCTATTTTGAATAAATTATCCGGCTTGTTTATTATCTGGTTTAGAATCTTATTCCATATCCGACCATTACAACAGCATTGTTTCTGTCTTGAATAGAATATTTAAATTCTCCGTTAAAAAAACTATTGGAGTCGATACCATATTCCATACCTAAACCAATATTGAATCCAAAATCGGTATCTCCATGGCTGATGTCTCCTTTCGACCAACGATTGTTTACCATCCCAATCCCAGCTAAAGGATATATATTAATATCTTCAGTTACAGGGAGCAAATAATGTATATTGGCATTTACATCAAAGCCTTTTATATTATCTGACGAAAAGAAGTAAGTTATGTCCGGGGCAAATCTGAATGAGTTTGCTAAAGCAAAACGTGCATCTAAGCCAATACCAAAACGGTCATAATCGGTTTGATAACCCATCTTAATCACAATAGATCTATCTCTTTCCTGAGCCTTAGTTAGGCTAAACGATGTGACCAGTATTATCAAAACAAGTAAAGATTTCTTCATAAAAGTTTATAGTGTTAATATTAAGTTTATAACAAAATTAAAGAAAATATAAGATACTACAAGTATAAAAGCCATTCCTTTGGGAATATCTAGTCCTGTTTTGTGTCTTTTTTTCACTTTCATTATAATTTATCATGATTAATAATAATATCTAAATTAGAGTTAGATGATAATTATATATGTAAATTAGACTAAATTTGTAATAAACAAAACCGACCATATTATGAGTGACTGGAAAGACCGTTTGAATGTAGTATATTCTACGAACCCTGATTTTAAATACGAATCGGAAGAAGAATCAGAGCTTGAAACTATTGACAAAGCAAAACAGCAGCTTCGTATTTCGCTCGACAAACGAAACCGCAAAGGAAAAGCTGTCACCCTCGTTACCGGTTTCATTGGCACATCAGACGATCTGGAAACATTGGGTAAGCTTCTGAAGACGAAATGTGGCGTTGGAGGCTCGGCCAAAGATGGTGAAATAATAGTACAAGGAGACCATCGTAACAAGGTATTAGAAATCTTGCAAAAGGAGGGCTATGCCAAAGCACGCTGCATCTGAACATCAAATAAACTTATCTGTATATAAAGCATCAGCCGGTTCGGGAAAAACGCATCGGTTGACAGCAGAATACTTATGTCTTCTGTTCTCGTCGCCATATGCCTACCGGCACATACTGGCCGTAACTTTTACGAACAAAGCTACGGACGAGATGAAAAGCCGTATTATCGAAGAACTGGCAAATCTGGCAACTGATCAGAAGTCGGATTATGTCGATCTATTATCTGATGAGTATGAGATGAACGAAATACAAGTCAGAAAAGAAGCACGCGATATATTGGTACGTATCCTTCACGACTATTCTTCATTCTCAGTCAGCACCATTGATAAGTTCTTCCAACAAACAATGCGCGCATTCACTCGTGAAATAGGTTTAGGAGGCGGTTATAATGTGGAGCTGGACACATCAAAAGTATTAGGCGAAGCAATCGATTCTATGCTTTACGATCTGGAGCGGAGCGACAATCGGCAATTGCTGGACTGGCTGATCCGGTTCTCGGAAGAGAAGGTGGAAAATGGTGAAACATGGAATATACGCAGTGATATACAATCATTGTCGTCCGAAATATTCAAAGAAAGTTATAAAGCATATAGCAATCAGGTACAATCTGACATAGCCAATAAGGAATTGATGGCAGATTATAAAAATATGCTTTTTGCCATTATTCAGAATTTTGAAAATACATCACAGCAAATTGGAGAGAAGGGTTTGAACATAATAACCCGATTTGGATTAACTGCTGAAGACTTTAAAGGTGGAAGCCGCTCTCCATTCAATTCGTTTCTGAAATGGGCTAAAGGTGAAATCAATGAACCTACTGCCTCTTTTTGTAAACTAGAAAACGATATTTCTAATTGGCATACTACAAAAACACCATCTGCGACTAAGGACAAGATAGAGGATGCTTATCCTGAACTAAATGAATGCGTATGCAATATAATTGCTCACTACAACGATTCGCTCACCTATCAAACAGCTTACGAAATAAACCGATACTTTTTCACACTCGGCATATTGGGCGATGTGGATAAGAAGATCAGAGAATATGCTGCTGAAAATAATGTGATGTTGATCTCGGATACCACTGAGCTATTGAACCGTATTATTGAAGGCAACGAATCGCCTTTCATATACGAAAAAGTCGGTATGCGTATCAATAACTATATGATAGATGAGTTTCAAGATACGTCGGCTATGCAATGGAGCAACTTTTTGCCGCTTGTTCGTGATTCGCTGGCAGGAGGGAACAAGGATTTTATTGTAGGAGACGTAAAACAAAGTATCTACCGTTGGCGAAATTCGGATTGGAAACTGCTGGACGAACAACTCGACATCGATTTTCGGAACGAGGGAATAAAACACGAAACCTTAAACAGCAATTGGCGTAGTGCCCGCAATATAATAGATTTCAATAATGCTGTTTTTACTTTAGGTGCACAACTACTGCAAGAAACGTACAACAAAGTGCTGCCCGAAGAAACTGCCGACAAGCGTATCGAAACGTTCTCGAAACGGATTGAAAAAGCATATAATGGTCTTTACCAATATATACCCGAAAGCCGAAAAGGAAACACGGGGCATGTAAAAATTGAATTTGTAGATGCTGACAATTGGCAAGGGCATGTGTTGGAACATCTGCCCGAACAGATAGAATTGCTACAGGACAAAGGGTATGCATTGAAGGACATTGCAATTCTTGTCCGCACCAAAAAAGAAGGGGCGGAAGTAGCTAACCGGCTACTGGAATATAAAAGTACGAATAGCAATTCGAAATATCGATATGATATTATTTCAGACGAAGCACTATTTGTCAGCAATTCGAAAAGTATCAAGCTGATTGTTGCCTTACTCAAATATTTACGCAATCCACTCGACCCGTCTCTCAAAGCATTGGCTGTCTATGAATTTTTCAAATATAACAATCAGCTCAAACCTGAAGACGCATTACAAAAATATTTCTCTGCACAAGATAGTTTGCCCGAAAATATTGTATCTGCCCTGAACCGAATACGGGAACTGCCTCTCTACGAAATGACGGAAGAAATTTTTGAATTGTTTCGCAATGCGATGGAAGATAATGAACAGGTATATATGCAATCGTTTCTGGACATGGTACTCGATTTTTCGGTACGAAATACTTCCGATTTGGATGCTTTTCTGATATGGTGGGACGAATCGGGTTCGAAAAAAACAATTTTCACCCCCGATGGTCAGGATGCCATCCGCATTATGACCATTCACAAATCGAAAGGGCTTGGTTTCAATGTAGTGCTCCTACCCTTTTGCAATTGGGAAATAGATCATAAGTTAACTACAATCCTCTGGTGCCATCCGCAAATAAGTCCTTTCGACCGATTGCACCTTGTACCAGTCAAGTATTCGGTAAAATTAAAAAATACGATATTTGAATATGAATATTTTGATGAAAGGCTACATGCTTATATCGACAATTTCAATATTTTGTATGTAGCATTTACCCGTGCAAAGAATGAACTGATAGCCTTTTCTCCTAAACCGAAAAAGGATGATATTAACAATATATCTTCTTTGCTGTGGGCGTGTGTCAATTCGAGTGCAGCGGAAAGGAATGAAAGTTTTATCAATCTATCTGAATATGTGGATGAGGATGAAAATCTGTTCGATTTAGGAAGCGACTACATTCCTCAACAAAAGGATAATGGACAGTCTTCTGTCGAAGAAATAAATATAGATACGCTACCTAGCACATCGTATGATGACCGGCTAAAACTATTACTCAACAATAAATACTATTTTACCGATACCGGCGCACGGGATTATGGAACGTTGATGCACGAGATTGTCAGCAAAGTTCAAACAGTGGATGATATAGATGATGCTGTCGAAAAATATTATATCGCCGGAGATATTACAGGAGACCAGAAGGATGAAGTAATAAATCTTCTTCACACCTATTTATCCGATCCCACCGTGTCGCAATGGTATTCGGGAGGGTATAGGGTATTGAACGAAGTTGCTATACTTCAACCGAATGGAACATTTGTACGCCCCGATCGAACTATGATCTGTGAAGATAAAGCCATTGTTATAGACTACAAATTCGGAGAAAAAGAAGATCGAAAATATATCCGTCAGGTAAAATATTATGCCAACCAAATCCGTAAAATGGGTTATAGTGATGTAAAGGGTTATATATGCTATATCAGATTAGGAAAGGTTGTGGAAATTTAAACTTATAAACAGAAAACCACTTCAAAAAGAAGTGGTTCCTTATTTTAAATTGATATGTAATCTGTTAGAAATTGAAATTATCAGGATCTGATCCCAAGCGTAAATTCTTATTAAGATTACTTATTTTTTGAACTTCTTCGTCCGTCAATTGGAAATCCATAATACTCAAATTTTCTATCAATCTCTCTTTATGTACCGACTTAGGAATCACCACAACACCTCGTTGCACATTCCACCGAAGAACAACCTGAGCCGGAGATTTACTGTATTTCTTTGCGATATCTGTAATTATAGGATTTACTAATACATCAGACTGTCCTGCTCCTAACGGCCCCCATGCCTGAGGACGAATTCCCCTGTCAAGACAATATTTTACAACATTTTCCTGAGTCAGATAAGGGTAACATTCTATCTGATTGATAGCAGGTACTATTTCGGCTTCTTTCAGCAAGTCGTCCAAATGATGCGGATTGTAGTTACTGACACCAATAGCTCTTGCCTGACCTTTTTTATAAAGCTCTTCCATCTTTTTCCAGATACTGACATATGTTCCTTTTACCGGCCAATGGACTAAATACAGATCGACATAATCAGTTTCTAAGCGTCGCAGACTGTCTTCAATAGCTTCCTGCACTTTGCCCGAACGCTGGTCGTCGTTCCAAAGCTTAGTTGTCAAGAATATTTCTTTTCGATCTATTCCACTATCTTTTATAGCTTGTCCTACAGCACTCTCATTCCCATAGATCATAGCTGTATCTATATGCCTATAACCCACTGACAATGCTGTCTTGACTGTATCGTATGCAACAGACTCATCATTTACTCTAAAAACACCAACCCCTACAGCCGGTATCTTGACGCCATTGTTCAATTCAAACTCTTTCATACTCATAGCTTTATTAATAAAACCTCAAGTTACTCAAATTATAACAAATGAGAAATATTTTCGAGATGTTTTATATATTCTTTTCTATCTTCTTCTATCTTTTCGGGAGTTACCCCTTTTTCCATTTCATGAAAATGAAATCCTTCCAACCTAGATAGTCCTACAAATTGGTTCATTTTATGAGCCCCGATAATAGCTTCATCCTCATTATGTTGTTCAAAGAACTCACCTTTTACGGTAAATGCCTCAATCGGTGCATTCCAACTTGTGGTAAGCATATATTTACGCCCTTGCAACAGACCTCCTGTACCGTAATGAAGCTTTGGATTATCATTATGTCGGCTACGCCCGTCATTTTTATAAATTCCGTTCTCATGCCCTTCCGTAAAGACAACATCTATGTATTCTTTCAACTTATATGGCAATTGAAACCACCACACCGGAGTATGATAGATGATGAGGTCAGCCCATACAAATTTTTCTACTTCTTCGGCAGCAACATAAGGGTCATTAATATCTGTCACTTTTACTTCAGCTCCGAGTTGATTCTTAAAATAATCTACAGTCCAACCGGTTAAAGTCTCATTAAACTTACCTCCTGAATGGGCAAAATGTTGCCCTCCATTGATTACAAATATCTTTTTCATAATTCGTTTATCTTCATTGATTAAATATGAACACGAAATTAGTCTCATTTGTTTAATAAATAAAATAATATAAATTATATATTTGTATCATTATTATAATAAATAAAGAATGGTAAATTTAGAGTGGTTCAGAACCTTCAAAACAATATATGAAACAGGTTCGTTGACATCTGCCGCCAACAAGTTATATATATCACAACCGGGAGTAAGTCTACATTTAAATTCATTAGAAGCTCATATTGGGTCAAAATTATTTGATAGAGGAACCCGAAAAATGATACCAACCGAGCAAGGTAAAATGTTATACAATTCGATCGTAGATGCTGTAAAAAAGTTAGAAATTACCGAAAAGCATTTCTTTAGAAATTGTGATTCGGGTAAAACAAGTATCAGTATCGGTATGTGTTTCGAAACATTCCAATATGTACTGGAACCTTATATAAGTAGCCTTCCATTCAATCTGATCTCAAAATTTGGTGAATATGCAGAAATGCTTAGTGATCTGGATAAGGGATTGCTCGATTTTGTGATAAGTCCGCAAAAAGTTGATGCCCCAAATATTCAATACACCCCTTTCTCGAAAGAAAGAATTATTGTTATAGCCGGCTCAGAATCTGATATTTCGGAATTAGAAACTACCGATATAAAAAGCTGTGAAGATTGGTTTAATAAGCAAACATGGTTTGGGACAAATGGAGATATGGAACACCTACGTAATTTCTGGGTGCAGAATTTTAAGAAAAGACCCGATTTTAAGCCTAATTATATTGTACCTAATCTGACTTCTATTATTCGGTGTATATCGGGCAAAGAGGGATTTGCCGTTATGCCTGATTTTCTATGCCGAAAACAATTGGAAAATGGAGATATACAGTTGGTATGGGAAGGTAAAACCCCACTCGATAATACTTTATATTTTGTTCAAAGAAAGAAAACAATGTACGAAAAAGAGATTGGAATTTTACAAAAGATTTTCGAAAAAGAAATGAAAGGTATATAGTTTTGCATTCGTGAATAAACAGCTACCTTTGCGCCCATGAAATCTTGGAAGAGAACTTTTGCCATCATCTGGACAGGACAAGCACTCTCTCTGTTGAGTAGCTCCATCGTTCAGTTTGCTATTATATGGTGGATTACAATGCAGACCGGATCGGCTTCTGCTCTGGCAATGGCCAGTATAGCCGGCATAATACCACAGATACTATTAGGTCCGTTTATCGGTGTATGGGTAGACAGGCTCGACAGAAAAAAAATAATGATTATTTCCGACCTAAGCATATCTGCGTTTACATTAGCATTGGGCATACTATTTTATTTTGATGTTGTAGCCATCTGGCATATTTACATATTATTAGCAGCACGATCGGTTGGTAGTGCTTTTCACTATCCATCTATGCAGGCTTCTGTACCATTATTGGCTCCCGAAAGCCAATTGACCCGGATAGCAGGTATCAATCAGACATTATATTCTATCGCGAATATAGCGGGACCGGCTATCGGAGCGGTTTGTTGCAGTCTATTGCCTATGCAAACAATTGTATTGATAGACATTGCCGGTGCTGTATGGGCATGTTCTACCCTTGCATTTGTGACTATCCCCAAAGCTCCCCCTGTGGAGCAACACAATAATGTATGGCGTGACTTACGTGCATCCTTCCTTGTATTATATCAGAACAAGGGGCTATTTGCAATGACGATAGCTTGGCTCATTGTTGTATTCTTTTTTGTTCCTGTAGATTCCTTGTTTCCATTGATGACTTCGAGATATTTTGCAGGAGGTGCTGTAGAAATGAGTGCTGTAGAAATTGCATTTGGTGTAGGGATGCTTATTGGTGGGGGTGCGATGAGTATTTGGGGGAATAATAAGGGGCGTGTAAAAATGATTAACAGCGGTTTGATCGTAATGGGATTTTGTTACCTGTTGACAGGTTTCCTTGCACCAACTCAGTTTATATTATTTATCACACTAGTGCTCGTCATGGGCATATCTGTACCTGTATTCAATAGTCCGATCATGTCATTGCTGCAAACAAATATAGAACCGGGTATGCTGGGACGTGTCTTTTCTTTGATGGATACGTTAATATTATTGCCAGTCCCTTTTGGCCTTATATTTATAGGAACAATATCTGATACGATAGGTGTGAATAATATATTCCTGATAGCAGGAGTAGCAATTATAGTTGTAGGTATTGCCTGCTTTTTTATAAAACCATTGATGAATCTGGATAAGGAAGAATAGAGTTCGTTCTATTATAGCTATAATAGATAAAGCCCTGCCGGAAATAGTTTCCGAACAGGGCTTTGTCATCTAAAAACAAAATTTATTTATTATGAAGGTCAGTATTATCGAACGGAGGAGGTGTAATTGGTTTTTCCGACAAATTTGAGGGTTTAATTATCTGAGAACCATTATTATCAGTTGTATTTTTATACCAATTTATTTTGCGGGATACATACATAACAACGGCTAAGACGATAAACAAGCCTACAGAACCAAATAGCAACGCCATATTTTCCATTTGTAAAATTACATACAGGAAGGTATATAATATGGCAAGGAATACTCCCATGAGTATGGTCTGTTTCTTGCTTTTGAATATAGAAACCGAATAGGCGGTTATGAGGGTAGTGATAGCCAATGCTGATACCAGATATGACAAAACAAAACCGATATGTTCGGAAAGAGCCAGAAGAAGTGAATAGAACAATACAAGTGCCAAACTAACCAGTAGGTATTGTACGGGGTGTATGCGTTTACGGCTTATCATTTCGATCAGAAAAAACACAACAAACGTAAGTCCAATAAACATAATTGCATACTTTGCCGATCGCATAGTCATTTGGTATTGATCGATAGGATATCTGAGATCAACACCTAAAGACGAATCGGACAGTACCATATTGCTACCTTTCCACATCGGTACGAAGTTGTAAGAATAGTCAAATACATCCCATTGTGCATCAAATCCCTGATCGGTAATGTTACGTGTGGTAGGCAGCATATCCCCGATGAAAGAAACAGTTTTCCATGACGAATTTAGATGTACTTTACTTTCTTTTCCGACAGGAATAAAACTTAAATTTCCACTTCCGTTCAGTAACAATTGCAGATCGAACTTAAATACTTCACCAACATTAGAGGGATTGATAGCAATATCGGCAACCAAACCATCTGAATTGTTTGTTTTTTGAGGATGTGTTTTTAGAGGCTGACCATTTACATTAAATATAACTCTGCTCTTGAGCCCATGCAGGTCAGAAATACCTAAAGCAATATATGCCTCGTTCCATCTGATTTGCTCCTGTTTCAGATTTAAGGCAGCATAATCGGGCATCGAAAATTGCCCTTTTATTTTCAAATCGGACTGATAGACTAACGATTGATATAATGTCCGTGAACGTTCTTCGGTATTAATACTCCCATCCACTTCGAATGTATCGGGCATAAAGTAAGCATATTCTATCACTTTATTTCTTGTAGAATCTGTACTTGCCACATAAGGTAAAACAAGTATGGGACCAACAATGCTTTGTTCTCCTCCCCACTTCTCCCCTATTTCGGTTTGTACGTTTTCCTGATTATTCTCACGCTCTTCGATAAGGTTTTGTATCATCTTGACGGGGATAAGCATAACTAGTACTAAAACAATAATCACTGTGATCTTGATAAAGATAGAATTTGTGTCGAATCTAAAATTTGTTTCCATTGTTTATTTAATTTATGTTACATCAAAAAGAACTTTGAATTTCAAAGTATAAGAATAAAAAAATTTTATGATAAAGGATTAATTAATTTTTCAAGTGCATCGATATGTTGCTTAAAAAGCGTTGTTCCCAAAGGTGTTATCCGATATGAGGTATTGGGTTTACGCCCGACAAACTGCTTTTTGACCTCAATAATAGCTTCTTTTTCTAATGCTTTAAGGTGGCTTGCCAAATTTCCATCTGTGACATCTAGCAAATCTTTCATTGTATTGAAATCGATGCTATCATTGACCGCTAGAATAGACATAATTCCCAATCTGACACGGCTATCGAAGACCTTATTCAATCCTGATATAATATCTTTCATTATCCGATCATTCTTTATTATTAGACTTCATGTCATATTTGTAATACATAACTATACCATAAAGTATATGAAGTACGCCAAAGCCAACACCCCAAAATATCAGATCGTAGCCTACAACAATGGCTGCTGCAAGTCCGAGCAAAATCTCACACGCACCTAGTATTTTAATATCTCTATAGGTATGTGCACCGGCATATATGAGAGCTAATCCATAAAAGATAAGCATGGAAGGGGCTACCATGAAAGATACATTTTTTGTAATAAGTATTACACAAAATATACCTCCTACTACCATTGGCACACAGAAATCTTTCAATATCTGAATTGTAACCGGCATCCAGAATTTTGATTTATTCTTACGAGCCTTACGCATAGAAAAGTATAGACCAAATGAAGCTGCACAAAGGAATACGATAGTAGCTACCAAGACGAGATCTGCCAAGAGATTACCGGAAAGAACTAACCTCTGTTTCAGAAGTAAGTAGCCAGCAATTGCACCAATCACGGCAAAAGAGCCTGCCATTATACCGGATATACCACTCAAGGACAAAAACTTCGTAGAACGCTCCATCATGGAACGGATATGCTTGAGATCGTCTAAATTTGTTTCCATATTCAAATAGTACTTTGAAATACAAAGTAAAATAAAATAAAAATAACTGCCAAAGGATTACCCGATAAATTTTAAATATCAGACATAAATGGCAGTAAGACTGAAAAATAAGCCACAAACGATTAACTATGTTTAATTTCGACGTTATCCTCTTTTGCAGATATAACCTGAGAATTACTGATCGGGTATAATTTCAAGCGAGAGTTATACTCCGAAATTATTTTTTCAACGGCTTCTGTGAATGGATAGTTGGTGTAATGTGGCAATGGATAGAAATTTACAACATTCAGAGCTGAATATGATTTTAAATAAGGTGCTTTTGCCACATCGTCCATATCTTTAATATATTCTATATCAGGAGACATAATGACCGAACCTGCTGAAACGCCTATATAAATCTTCCCTGCTTCAATTTGTTCTATTATGATACGATCGGCACCTGTTCGCTTCAATTCCTGAAGTAGAAAAAAGGTATTCCCTCCTGATATAAATATAAAATCATTATGACGCAATTTCTCTGAAATTTCATCGCTTGTTGCTGTCGATATTTCCAATACATCTATAATCATACCTAGCTTTTCAAGAGCATCCCGATCTTCATCCACATAAAATTTCACTTCTTCGGGTATGCTTGCTGTTGGTATAAATGTAACTTTCTTTCCTTTGATATTTGTATTTGCAAAGTCTTCAAACAAATTAGCAACATCGCTAAATGAGGAGGCTAGAAATAGTTTTTTCATCTGAATATATTTTTATGAAGTATAGATTCCATTATTTAAAACAAAGATAGGTCGAAGCGTGTCAACCCTATGTCGCACAATTGACCAATTGTAATAATCTATTTTAAACTTCTATTGAATAGATGCCCGATCCTCATTCTTTATTTCGCGCAAAACACGGCAAGGATTACCAACAGCCAGAACATTTGCAGGAATATTCTTTGTGACAACACTACCTGCACCTATAACAGTATTGTCACCAATGGTAACACCAGGAAGTATAGACACTTGTGCACCTATCCAGACATTGTTACCAATAGAAATAGGGTAAGCATATTCGAGTCCTGCATTTCGGGACTCTACATCTAACGGATGACCGGCGGTATAAATGCCAACACTAGGTGCTATAAACACATTATTGCCAATGGTTACTTTAGCTCCATCTAAAATCACAAGATTGGTATTGGCATAAAAATTATCTCCGATCTCGATATTGGTTCCGTAATCGCAATAGAAAGGAGAAACGATACAGGCATTCTTCCCGATCTTAATAATGGAATGAATCTGTTGCTCGCGCTGCTCTTTTTCCCAAGGGGGCAAAGCATTGTATCGAAATATTTCGCAACGGGTCGTATACATCTCGTTCTGCAACTGGAGATCATTATTGGCATCATAAAGCAAACCTGCTGCTGCTTTTTCTTTCTCTGTTTTCATAAATACTTTCCAATTTATATAATCAGAATGTAAGATAGTTTTTTTCAGCCAATTCGTTTGTTTTTGATCTATATTTTAGATGTTTTTACAAAAAAGTCCCGAAGAGAAATCTCTCTCGGGACAAACTTAACCTAAACTTCTATTATTAATCACTCAACAATTCATCATACAAATATTTTAATCTTTCCCTCAAATAGAGTACTGCATAACGCTTTCTAGAAATGAGAGTATTTACTGTTATACCTGTCATCTCTGCTATTTCTTTAAATGAGAGTCCTTCTATCTCGGTCAGTTCAAAAGCTTCTTTTTGTTCTATCGGCAATTCACCCAAGGCAACATCAAGTTCTTCCCAAATCATTGACCGGAAATAATCCAATTCGGGTGAAGAATCTGTATCGGACAACAATATTTCAGTAATTTCACCTAAAAAAGAATCATCATTTTTCCGGTCTGTAACAACAGGCATTCTCTCATCTTTATGTTTTCGGCTACGATCTATTATCTGATTACGCGCAACTGAATATAACCAAGAGGAGACCTGATCTATTGGATTTTCTAACCTATCTGCCCTTGTTAGCTGATAGAATACATTTTGTAGTATATCTTCCACATCCTCTTTGAGGGGAACATGTTTTGATATATAACGGTGTAATGGGAATTTATATTTATTAAATATTTCTGATACATCCTGATTTTCTGACTTATCTGATATCATATATTATTTTTGATATAGTCAGATACTGCACTCTGCTGCGAGTGCAGTATCTAATATTGTTAATCATTTGATGGATGACCAAATGAACTGTCCCGCTGATCAAATTCATCTCGCATGGGATGAAATTGCCTCATTTTTTCGCGAATATAATCACGACGCTCTTCACGCGACATTCCTTTAGTTTCATCTTTATATTGTTCGTAAAGATGTCCATGTTTTCTTCGATCGAAATGCTGATGGTGGTGGTGTCTATTCCATCCAAAGTTCCTGAATCCGCCAAAGAGTAGTCGGCACAATATCATTAAACCGGCAGCTTGCCAATAATTGATAGTTACCCACCCTACTATCTGGGGTATCAATGCATTCCACAATAACATGACTAGTGCAATTCCAAGTGCAAAAACTGCTATAAATAATAATGCTCCAAGAGCCTTTTTTGTTTTACTCATTCTTCTAAACATAGTTGATTATTTTTTTTATTTTTTTTATACTAATTCAATCCTAATACGAAAGAGCTGAGATGATTGCATAGCCACATAACAGCAATAAGAATACTAACTACAACGGGGATAAGGATCATGTCTTCTAACTTTCTTTTTATTTTATTCTTTTCCATTTTTTTATACTGAATATATTGCTTGTGATTCACAAATCTCGATACAATCATAACACTCTATACAATCTGACTTGGACATCAATTGTGCATACTCTCTTTCTCCTGTATAAACCATATGTATTGCACAAACGGGACACATAAATGCACAGAGTTCACAAGCCGAGCATTTTTGTAAATCTATAGAGATAGGTATTGTTTCGCTATTGCTCATCACTAAAATTTATTTATAAGACGTCTTTATTATTTAAGACGATTGAGCAAAGAAGATATTTTAAGAAATCTTCTTTTTTCTATTCTATTTCTATAAAATGGAAAGAATAACAGTCATTATAAAACAACAGATCTTGTTCTATACCGAAAGTAGCGGGAATAAAATATTCTTATTCTAGATTAGTATGTTTTTGAGTATTAGCAAGAAAAGATGGTCAAGGGATAAATTGTATACAGAATATGTACAAAGATATTTCTAAAATTTCTTTGACTCAATCAGCCGCCCATCATTGTCGTAAGTATTCTGCTGATATATAGTCCCATTTGGTTCCCCATATATCCATTTACCCATTTGACGGCCATTCTTATATTGCCCTTTTGTTTTTACATTTTTAGTGTCAATATATATTTCGGAGAAATCACCATCTAGCTTACCAAATTCATTGTAATTACTATATTGATAATAGTCATTCAGATTGCTTGTGTACCAGATGAATTGTTTTCCAACCAAAGTTCCATCAACAAAGTTCCGTTCTATCTTGAGCAGATGGTCTGGATATGAATATAGCCTATATACTCCATTTTTGTCGCCATTCTTGAACTCTTGCTCTGACCTGATGGAACCATCTGTATTATAATATATTTGAAGGATTTTATCACCATCCTCATACGTGCAGGTTTTGTTCTTATCACCGCTTTCGTAAAACTCGTCCCAAGAACCATTCTTTTTCCCTTTTCTATAATATCCTAAAGTTCTGATATTTCCGTATGCTGACAGTTCAATATATTCACCATCGAGATAACCATCATCATAGAACATTGATTCTATAAGATTAGATTTTTTGTAGATATTCCATTTCCCTACGGCATACCCATCCTTAAAACCGGCATCTATATAACCAGACATCCCATCAATGAGGTAAACTCTTCCCTCAAGGGGAGCTTTAACTGTGTCTTTTTCGTACACAAAACGTCTCCCATCGGGCATATCCAACATACTGACATCATTAATATCAATATTTCTTTGTGCTTGAATATTCTCGATGCAAAATAATGATGCTAGATAAAGAATAAAGAAATAACGCATATCGTAGTTTGGGGGTTTGCTTAGATTGAGTATTGTAAAAACTTATTATTTTTTTGATTTGTTCTTTCTATGAATTTCTTTTAATAACCTCTTTGCGATTTTTAATCTGTCCAAGCCATCTTGACCTTTCGCTTTCAACCCTTTTGCATTTTTCGGATCCAATTTGATGGTTTCTTTATAATCCCTTTCAGCTTGTTCATAATCCCGTCTGAGCTCGTAAACAAATCCACGTTTATTATATGCATCTGCATCTAGCGAATCTAATTGGATCGCTTTGGTATAATCTGTTACAGCCATCTCGTATTCACCTATTCCTGTATATATATTCCCTCTGTTGCTATATGCTGCAACGTATAAGGAATCGAGTTTCAGTGTTTGATTATAATCTTCCAATGCTTTTTCTTTCTCATCCATCTTCTGATATACATTTCCCCTATTGAGGTAGATGTCTACAATATAAGAAGGATTTTGTTTTATGGCTTTTGTATAGTCTTTTAGAGCGTCTTCATAATTTTCCAGATTATCATAGAGTACGCCTCTGTTGTAATAGGCATCTGTATAGTTATCATTTATAGATATAGCTTTGTCATAATCGGCCAAGGCCTTTTCCACATCTCCTCGTCCCTGATATGCAACACCTCTGCTAAAATAGCCTCCTGCATCGGACGAATCGATAGATAAACTTATGTTACAGATCTCGATTGCTTTGGTATAATTCTTTAAATCACAATATTCGCTACTAATGAAGGAATAACATTCTTTCAGAACAATATTTTTTTTCCGTTCGGTTATCAAAGCATCATCGCTGTTTATACGGCTTATAATTGAGTCCAGATTCCGAATACGATCTTCCGGATTTTTCAGGCTATCAAGTGTAACTAACATCTGATGGCGAAAGGCTGCAATATGTTTATCCTGTTCCAGATCTTTATCAAATACGCCGCATGCTCCGAAGAAAAAAACGAGGCTAAGAACGCCCAAAGGAAGCATAATCCGAAATTTCTGAAGAATAGACAATCCCATATTTAGTATTTTTATATACTACAAATATATAATAAAACGACCAAATAACATCTATACTACAGATGATAAGTCAGATAAAAAAAACACTTACCTATCACAGGTAAGTGTTCCTCTTAAAATAGTGTTATTGTGATATTCGCAATTTTGGTATTACGAATATATAAAAAGTGATATTTGTATATTGTATCTATATTAAAGACGTAATATTATACCAGATGTTACATTTATATTGTGAAAAATAAATAAAAAGTAATCTTTTTATATGAGATGGATCAAACTAGTAATCAATCCAACGAGAATCCCAACCAATAGTAAAATTATCATCTCTAAAACCATTATATGTATATGAATCGAATCTGTAAATATCATTAAGAGGTTCTGCCACAATCACAGTTTTATTGACTGGAGATTTTACGATTATAGTCACAGTTTCCCTGTTCCATGTATTGTTCTTGTCATATTTTTCAGGATTGATATAGAACACTGAATCTACATTAGCATAATTAAGTTTCATATTCTCTGCCTTTCGTTTTGCTTCAAACCCTGATTTGCCGAATCCTCTGTTTTCTACTTCTACTATATAGCTTTGAATAGAAGAATCTTTCTCTATAATCACTTTCGGGATAATAAATATAGAACGGTCTTTCATCTTATCTCCCAAATAGAACAGATTAGAAGTACGTGGTTGTAAATAAGCATATTGATAAGCCTCTCCCAATTTTACATACAAGGTATCTGATGGTGTAGATAAGTTTATAATTTCTTTTTTCGTTTCTGAGTATTGGGTATTACGTGCAAAGGAAAAACCTTTATTACCAACATAGAATATTGCACCGCACCAGAAACAGAGACCAATTATAAAGCTAACTAAGGTAGATACAGTAAATTTTGAACGGCACAACAGTTTTACAAAGAAGCGGATAATCCCAACAAGAGGCAAGACAAATAAGAGGATCAGTGCTATTTTATAATCTATGGTATTCCAGCCTAATAGCAACAAATAGTTTCTTACATAAAATACTTCTGTATCGAAATACAACCAAATCAGACTTATGATACAGGCTAAAGATATGAGCGAAACAAGGACAACAATAATTCCCATAAGAATATTAAAAAGAACCCTCAATCCTTCGCTCAAGGAACTTCCTTTATATTTTTTGTTGTTAACACCTTGCGTCCGATCTTCGATATTTTCGATCGAAGGGTCAGTACCAGTCATAGAAACTTTTTGTTCAAATGTTTTTGCATCAGGTATCACTAATGCTAAAATACCATATATGAGTGCAATGGTTAGTGCAGCCTTTAGTGTGAATAAATTAAATATAATAAGCAGACCAACAAAAATAACACGAATCACGACAGGATCTATTTTGAAATAATGTCCTAGACCACTGCAAACACCGAAAATGAGTCCATGGTCACGATCGCGATATAATTTTTTCTTTAGATAGTTAAATGAATCTTTCTCTCTGGTTGAGGTAGAATAAGTATATTGCTTCTGGCTATAAGAACTGTCAGAAGTATCATCATCTCCAAAATCTTTTGGATTACCCATTATATTTATAGTCTCTTGTGCTTCAGCCTTAGAAACAACAACATCTTTACTACCCAAACGCATCAAGAGGAGTTCGCACATTCGAGCCTCTATGTCTGCTATTATTTCATCTGCTTCGGGATTGTTGCTAAAATGCCTGCTCAATGCCTGAAGATAGTCATTCAAAAGTTGATATGCATCTTCTTCCAAATTAAAAGCTATTCCACCTATACTTACTTTTACTGTTGGTTTCATAAGGCCTATTATTTATTTCTGATATTATCAATTACTCGAACCAGATCCGACCATACAACATCGAGTTCTCCTAACACAGCCATCCCTTTGTCGGTGATAGCATAATATTTGCGAGGAGGCCCTTGTGTAGATTCCTCCCAACGGTAACTCAATAATCCTTGATTTTTTTGGCGGGTCAGTAATGGGTACAACGTCCCTTCGACCACTATCATTTCTGAATCTTTCAACTCACTTATGATGGCCGACACATAGGCATCACCTTTCGATAAGATACTCAGAATACAATATTCTAAGATGCCTTTTCGCATTTGCGCCTTTATATTATCAACATTGATTGTTTCCATATTTGTCAGTTTTATTTTTCGTATGTATATCTCCGTATATTTTCAGCAGTAGAAGCATATCCTCTCATTGCCAATTTTTGTGCAACTGTTTTAGCTACAGGCGACACTATCCATAATATTACATAGATCCAAAAGCCTGTACTGTAAGCAAAGAAACATAACACAAAAGCAATACGGACAATGGTAACATCTATGCCCAAGTATGCAGCAATTCCCCCACAAACTCCTGAGATCATTTTGTTATCAGGATCGCGATAAAGGCGTTTTTCGCCTTTTGTATACCCTTCATCATTGATGGCAGAAGTAGCAGATGTTTTCCATTGTTCATCAGATTTGTTACCAGCTTCTTCAACCTCCCCCAAATGATTAATAACAACCTGTACCAATTCAATACCAACTACTTGATTACTGTACTTCAATTCTTTATGAAATATTTCAGCAACACGTGCTTCTACATCTTCCATTACCTCACGTGCTTCACGAGGATCTGAAATTGTATTTTCGAAACGCCGTAAGTAATCTTTTAATAAAAAATAGGCATCATCTTCTATTGTAAAGCTAATCCCTCCAATACTGACTTCTATTACTTTTTTCATATCTACATTACATATTATTATTCTATACAATGATGTTTGCAATACAAATATATAAATATTTATTAGTACTATGCAATACATAGTACTATACACAAAACTAAAACATAGATATAATAAATTATATACCAGACATATACAAAATAAAAGCAGAAAACATTTAACTTACATTAACTAATTAGGGAGAGAAAAAACAATATCAAATAAAGAAATTTGAGAGAAAGGAATGCTTTTAATACATATCTATTGATATAGGTATGGATTAAAAAAGATAGTATTAAAGTGATTTTATGTAATGAGATAATTTATATTACACGGGAATATATTATTGCGAAACTCTCCCATTAATATACTCCATTGCCATATCAATATTATTTCTGATCTGGCTTTCATCTAACGGGTCAAGTTCTATAGCTCTGGAATAATCTTCTTTTGCTTGATCGAATTCTTGTATCTCAACATAGCTATTTGCCCTATTAAAATAAGAGACCGGAGTCGGGTCTAATTCTATGGCGTGGCTAAAATCTGCAATAGCTTTAGAATAGTCCCCTGTCTTTTCGTATGCCAATCCTCTGTTATTATAAGCACTGGCATAAGCAGGATCTAACAAAATAGCATCTGATAAGTCTTTAATAGCTTTGTCATATTCACCCCGATTACCATACAACGATCCTCGATTATAGTAACTCATCATATGGCTGGGTTCACATTGGATAATATGAGAACACGATTCTATTATTTTATCCGTATCACCTAGCTTATAATAAACAAGTGCCTGATGCTGATATACTTTCGACAATACACTATCGCGCCATGAGGTATTCTTTTTATATTGCTCATCATTATTTATACGCTCTACCAATTGCTCCAATGCATGTATCTTATCATTCGGATCATTCAATTTATCCAACATCTGTTTCACATCATTAGAGAATTTAATAACTGTCTGATCTGCTTGTTTTCTTTTTTTAGCAACATAGAAAAACATTGCAGCAAACAACAGAATAAGTATAACGAATAATAGTATTAGTCCGGTTGTCCCCATATTGCCAACAACATCGCACGATGTAAAAAACAAGGGTACTAAAAATATAATGATTTGTTTCATTCGATTTATTTATAAGATGCAGGCAAATATATTAAATTACTCCATTCTAAATAGTATCTAATCTACATTTTTCGTGCTATATTTGTTATCTATTCATAATATCCGAAAATGAAATCGAGCGATTTATATAATCAAGCTTCAACATTCAGCAATACGCCACGTATGCCTGTACTATTTGTTGGTCATGGAACTCCAATGAATGCAATTGAGGATAATGAATTTGCACAGGCATGGTCTAGACTGGGAACAGAATTACCTATTCCCAATGCAATACTATGCGTATCAGCCCATTGGGAAACAAGAGGTACTTTTGTGACGGCAATGGAACAACCCAAAACAATCCATGATTTCTATGGATTTCCTCAAGCACTCTATTCTCAAGAATATCCGGCAAAAGGTTCTCCCCGGCTAGCTGACGAAGTTTCTAAGCAAGTAACAGATATAATTATCGGGCATGATACTGAATGGGGATTGGATCATGGTTGCTGGAGTGTTCTCAAATATCTATATCCGGATGCAAACATTCCCGTTGTACAACTTAGCATAGATCACTTCAAAGATACTCGATATCACTACAGTCTGGCAAAAGAATTAGATTTCCTTCGACACAAGGGTGTCCTCATTATTGGCAGTGGCAATATGATACATAATCTAAGAATGATTAATGTAGAAGGAGATGATTTTAATGCGGAACATGGATATGGCTGGGCTTTTGAATTGAATGATATATTCAAGCAAAAGATCGAAGAACGCAATTTTGAAAGTCTTATCAACTATCAGCAATTACATGATGCATCTCGCTTGGCAATTCCTACCCCAGAACATTATATACCAATGCTATATGCACTTGCACTATGCAATGAAGAGGATGTAATCGACATATTTAACGATAAGGTTATAGCAGGTTCACTAAGTATGACCTCCCTAATTATCAGATAAAATAAAAACTAAATAACCCGATATATGAAACTGAAAGAAGATTCTAAATATAAATCCGTATTAACCACTAGTCACGTATTGTGCAACGGCTCACCTGTAACATATGTATTGTATGACGAAGACGGTGACTGGCAACTATTTGGTGAAGAAGAATTTAATGAAGACGAAGATGCATATATGGTGCAAATAGATGAGATATTGGAGATGGAACCAACATTGCGAAAACTCCCTGATCTTCAGCCCGGGCAAGCTGCAATAAGAGAAAAGGATGGTACGCGCTGGTTTATAGTAGAGGATACGGAATGACAAAAAAGTGGAAAATAATAATCAGTATCCTGTTTTTAATATCCGCTATTAGTGTAAGCGGATGGATATATAACCGTAACTACCGAACAAACTACAATATCGAAATAGGACAAGCCGTAGACAGCTTGAATCACGTAATGGTATATTACAACGGAGATGTGGGTAATACCTCCGGGCGCAATTTGACAATAGATAATTATAATCTCGGTAAGAAATATCAATGTGTCGAGTTTGTGAAACGGTACTATTATGAACATCTGAACCATAAGATGCCGGATTCGTACGGGCATGCTAAAGACTTCTTTAACCGATCAGTCAGAGATGGGCAAATAAATGAGCAACGCAATTTGATACAATATACAAATCCAAGCTATTGCAAACCACAAATTAGTGATCTCATTATTTTTGACGGAACCGCCGGAAATAAATATGGACATGTAGCCATTATTAGTAACGTAACAGATAGGGAGATAGAAATCGTCCAACAAAATCCGGGAAAATTTGGAAAATCGAGAATTACAATACCAATCAATTATAAGAATGATAAATGGGAAGTCGATAACTCCCGAATATTAGGTTGGCTAAGAAAAGATATTTAATACATATTTTAAATCAATAAACCAAGTTATGAAAAAAATCAATCTAGCGTTATTTGCTGTATTTGCATGCTTTCTAGTTTCGTGTGCAAATAAAGAAAAACCAACAACATGTGAACCAGTAGCAGAAAAAACACCAATTGTTTTAGCTTATGTCGGAGCTGGAAGTGACGTTATGCCAGACCCTAATTATGTAACACACATCAATTATGCTTTTGGCTATGTATCTGAAACTTTTGATGGTGTAAAGATTCAAAATGAAGAACGTCTAAAAAAAATTACTGAGTTAAAGAAAGATCATCCAGAACTAAAAGTTTTACTTTCGATAGGAGGATGGACTAGTGGACGCTTTAGCGAAATGGCTATGGATCCGAAAACAAGAATGGCATTTGCTGTAGATTGTAAAAGAGTAGTGGATGAGTTCAATTTGGATGGCATCGATCTAGATTGGGAATATCCTACCAGCAGCGAATCCGGAATATCTTCTGCACCGGAAGATAAAGATAATTTTACAGCTTTGATGCACGATATAAGAGGTACAATTGGCGATGACAAATTGCTAACACTAGCCAGTGCATATACTGCTAAATATTACGATTTTCCGGCAATCGACAAGTATATCGACTTTGTAAATATCATGACTTACGATATGGGACGTCCTCCTTATCACAATTCACCATTATACAAATCGAAATATGTACGTGACCTATCGGCTGCAGAATCTGTTGAGGCACATGTAAAAGCCGGCGTTCCACTCAATAAATTAACTCTAGGGCTTGCATTCTACGGGCATGCTGTAAAAGAAATAAGCGATTATGTTAATTTCAAAGATATGCATACTCTCGATAAAGATTATACTCTACAATGGGACGACGAAGCCAAGGTACCTTATTATGTTGACAAAGATGGCAAAATGGTATGTTCATTCGATGATGCCAGATCATTGGAGCTAAAATGTAAATATGTACTAGAAAATGGTATGTTAGGTGCTATGTATTGGGAATATACTTGTGATGATGACAATGGTACATTACGCAAAATAGTATATAATACAGTGATGCAAAAATAATAATATCCCCAAAAACTGGGATCAAAAAAAGCTTCGGTATCTATACCGAAGCTTTTTTTATATCTGAAATGTTAGCTTATGAACTTAACGTCTATCTCTTGCCGAAAAAGAAGCACTGCCGCCTGAATTTTTAGGTTTACTGGCTTTTGGTGCCTTTTGTTTCTTATTACTGGTTTTATTATTAGCAGTAGTATTAGTATTGATAGAATCATTAGCTACCCAAAGATTCTTTTCGAAGCCGACCAGTTCTTTCTCAATCTGTTCCTGTGCAGCTTTCAATTCTTCCGGAGTCTTATATTTTTCTGCCAATATTTTATTTTCCATATTAGTAGTTTTGTATATCTCACCATCATATAAACGCATACGGAAATAATCATCAACAGTCTTATTCGGTACATTATTCAGATCAGATGTTATAATTGGCATACGGGCAGCATATGGGCGAATATTTTCGTAAGGAACCCAGAATTGAGGTTGACGCATAGCAGGTACATCTGAGCTTAGTTCTACTCCATCCATAAATTCTTCCCTGAATAATATCGGGCAGATGGCAACAGTCTTAACTCCGACCACCGAATTAGACTGGTCGAAATACCATGCTTCTTTGATATAATAACCTAGAGCTTCATTGCTGGGAATACTAAATTCATCATACGAAAAAGTAACTCCATTTTGTTGATATGGTATTTCAAGGCGTTCTAATACATCCTTAAAGTTTACAATCTTGTCGTCTGTAAACACATCTTGGCCATTATTGAAATCGTAAGCTATCAGATTACCATCCCCCATCAATTTGAATATGAGGGTATAAAGATTCATCTTATTATTAATCGGTTGCACAGGATATTGCAATGCTGCATTTTTTCCCTTTGTCAAATCCAAGAAACGGTACACTTCGCGCACCCATGTTGCATTAGACAAATCCTGACCTTGTGATTCGTTCATTTTTTGTGCACGCACAGTCAATTGAGGGACAGTCACACTCTGTTGAGAGCCTCCTTGCTGTTGAGCTTGTTTTTTAGCTAACCTGTCTCGCAGGGATTCTTGCCCATACGATAATTGAGCAAGACAAAGACAACCAAATAGTATAGCTGATATTTGAAATATTTTCTTCATTGTTTTGTCTTTTATTTCTTCGATTTTGCAAAGCCGACTTGTGTTCTTACGCAACGGAAGCCGATATAAGAACGAGGTTGGTTTTGGAATTCACCTTCTCGCATATCTCCTCTTATGTTGCGTCCTATATCTTTCCACGAACCGCCTTTCACAACCTTTTTCTTTATTGCATAAGGGTCTTCCTTGGCAGCATTGTAACGATATTCAGGATTCACATCATTCATCATAGCAGGTCCGGATTCGGCATAAGCTGTTGATGTCCATTCGGAAACATTACCTGCCATATCATAGATACCGAAACGATTAGGAGCATATGAAGCTACACGTGACGGAATAAGGTTCCCATCTTTAGTGTAATTACCTTCACCCGGTTTGAAGTTTGCCATAAAACAATCCTTCTCGTTGGTTGTTCCTTCAAAATCCCACGGATATTTGTTTTCAGAACGTCCATTACGGGCAGCAAATTCCCACTCTCCTTCTGTCGGTAAACGGAATTGCTCTATCGGACGAGCATTTTTAGGTTGCCCCATGCGATAAAACATGGTTCTCCACTCGCAGAATGCAGTTGCTTGCTCCCAAGTAACACCTACTACCGGATAGTCGTTATAACCCGGATGAGAGAAATACATACGCATATATGGTTCGTTATACGAATTATTGAAATCATTTACCCATACAGTTGTGTCGGGATAGATGTTTACAATTTTAGTATTTAAGAAATCGAACAATGATGATAATGGACGATTGATGGTCTCATTGACCAATATACCATCTTCGGTAACATAAGCTGTATCTTTTGAGATCATAACCTGTTCGTCCGTATTGACAGTGATATCTGTATCTAATATCCTATCATTGGGGTTAAGACGATTAGCACGCTTAGCTGCTTCTGTATGATCATACCATTCATACATAAAATTCATTTGAGTCGGGTCAAGATGTCTTTCCTGAGTTATCGGATGAATATACGTTACACTATTAATGGCACGCTCTTCTTCTTCCAACGGACGTTTCGGAATCATTTTTTTCCAGTTCAGATATGGTTTGATAGGTTCGCCATTACGGTCTTCCGTAATTTTGAATGTTTCGTCACCTCCGTATGCCGGACTTGCCAAACGTTCCCGAATAATCGAGTCTCTGACCCAATACACAAACTGACGATACTTTGAGTTCGTTATCTCTGTTTCATCCATCCAGAAATTGTCGACCGACACTCCTTTCGGGTTGGCTTTTACATCCCAAAGGGAATCACTGTCGGCGGGTCCCATTTCTATAGACCCTCTTGAAACTAACACCATACCATAAGGTGTAGGCTCAGCCCACGACGACGATTTTTCACCAACAACTTCTCCTCCAACGTTCGAACCTGACGAACGTCCACAAGAAGTTAGTAGGACCAGAGATGTTATGACTGCAAATATTAAATATTTCATAGTTGTTTCTTCATACGAAAGATTATTTATATAATAAACCTTTCTTATTCAGTTTCTGTTCAAAAAAAATCTATTTATAATATCCTCACACTTTTTTGTGTTCCGGTTACCCTCTTCTTTTCGAGAGGTATAATATAACGTAAAAATAACTCATGACTCCCGTTACCGACTTTGGCAATTGCTGAAGTTGCCAGATCGTACGAGTAGCCTGCGTCTATATTTTTTATCTTTACTCCCAACAAAAATACAAAACCATCATCTTTTCTCCAAGATATTCCGCCATTGAACATCTTATTATATTCAACTTTGGCTGTTAAATCCAATTGTGAAACAACAGCATCAGATTTGAACAGGGCAGACGGTTGCAATTCTATTAACGGATTACTTAATTTTATATTGTATCCTGCCACAAGATAATATGTGCGTGCAATATAAGACGAATGGTCATCATCCAATTCGAAGCCGGGATCCCAAAGGTGACTGACCGAAAAACCGACATAGTACGATGGTGTTATCCATGACACTCCCAATCCCATATCGACCGTTTTGTCCGATCCTCCCGATGGTATAGCTGGATCTTTATCATCGTGATACTCACTATCGGGAATATGAATTTTAGCTGCGTCGAAATCAATATTCACCATTGCTCCCTGCAATCCGACATTCAAAGATTTATTATTTTTAAATTTGAATTTATATGCATACTGTAAAGCTGTTGTTGTATTCGAAAACAAACCTACTTTTTCGTTTACTACCAAAAAACCAAAGCCATGTTTTTTACCTAAAAAATCGAATGGCATATTGAATGAAGCCATCGAGGTATTAGGTGCATTTTTGACTCCAACCCATTGGCGACGATGCAATAGAACATTCTCAATACTATTGGTCTCTCCTAAAAAAGACGGGTTATAATAGTTTTTTATTTTCCAATATTGGCTTATCTGGGCATCCCACTGTCCGTAGACAGAGTTGACACCAATTATCGAAAATAGTATAAATAAGAGTGTTAATTTTAATTTCATTTACAATATGCAACGTAAACTATGTGCAAAATAACGACAAATTATTCATAATAAACGTTTAAATGACTTATAAATTGTATTTAGAGTGCAATATTTAGTTTATTGGTCAAAATACTTATATTCGAATCTAATTCATACTTGATTTCTATTTAGTTTATATCAATCTTTATAAAAAGTTTTACTGATATTAGATTAAAGAACAGAACATCTGAAAATGGCAAGAAAACTTGAAAACGAGAGGAAGATGTTGTATTTTTGTGAAAATAAGTTAACAATGAAAGGAACAAGAACTACATTAATTATACTTTTACTTCTCCTATTCAACTCTACACAAACAATCTATGCTGAAATAGAAGAAGATAATAATAAAGATTTTATCAATAATCTAGAGAAAGATAAAAGCACTTTTACCTTAGATACATTGAAAGATGGAACAATTATGGTGAAAATTATTAGTTCTGAACACTTACCAGCCTATGAGCCTGATCGAAGTAAATCACATCAGAAAATTAGTCTTCATAAAACCCGATCTTTTCGTAATACTCTTTCCGGAATCATTATAATAGGCCTATTAATATATTTGTACATTGTAACTTTTGGAACAAATCGAAAAAGAAAAAAAGCACATCAAAAATATCTACAAGACTTACAGACATTCAAACTACAAGCTGATAAAATACCTGTTCGTTTAGCAGACTGTAAAATTAAAGAAAGAACGTACTACGAAAAAATAAATAGATCTTACAGGCAGCAACAGAATGATGCTATCGATTCCCAAATTTTCGATATACAGCGTAATGATACAAAAGAACTACATAGCTGTACAATTATATACGAAACAACAATAGATAATAAAACTGCAATATTTTCCAGCAATATTGACAAGGATGAACTGACGCTTCGTATTTTATTTGGCTTACAGGAAACAACTTATATTTACATAGATAAAGATAATAAAGAAAGCTATTATTTTGATTTAGATTTTTTGAATCGTTGATTAATAAGAATTATAAATAAATCAGAAGTAGACACGAACTACTCTTTCCGAATCAATTCTATTTCGATTTTCTCCAAAACCATTTCTTTTTCAGATACGGGCAGTCTTCTTTATTGCGCCTTTGTTTCAAAGGGAAGAAATTAGCAGGCTGTTTGCATGGATTATCTTGAAATGACGGGTAATTGGCCATATAACCCAAACGTGTATATTCAGTTTGGAGATAGTCACTCACGTTGACAATCCGCCCATCGGGTAGAATTTTGTAGTCACGGAAAATGACGCAGCCACCACCTTCGGGACGTATTACTTGTGTTTTTATTACATCTCCGTCAACACGATATGTTCCCCAAAGAGGGTAATTACAAGCTACTGATTGTCCTCCATTCTCGAAGCATTTTACTAGTTCAGGATGAACTGCACTAACTGTAGCTATGGTAAACAATCCATCAGGATAAAACATATACATAGAGTAAAAGGATGAATCGCACCCTTGTGGCGAAACATAATAGCCTTCAATATTTATGAAACTATCTAATCCGGTATTTTGCCCATCATAAATTGGTGTAAAATTGGCCGGATAGGATCGACAACCAGCCAGAAGTAATAATATTGGGATAGTGAAACAAATATTCTTCATATCAATACATTGTATATGGTTTGTCTACTCCTATTTGCAGGAAATGATTCTTGTAGTTACCTTGTTCGAAATCGGGTGTATCGAAAAGATGCTGATGCCATCCATTCTGTCCAAGTACGCCACCTAACCGACTGTTGACACCATAACGAACAAGAAGGTTGTGTGTTGAATATCCGACATAGACAGGGCTTGATATTTGTTTCCCAGAGCGATAAACTCCCTTCGGATTACTTTCGGTATAGTCAGTGACACCATTTATATCGGTAGTATAAACGTTTGTACCAATCATAAATCCTTTGTAACGAACTTCGAGTGCTGCTGTACGATAACGGTCATATATTTTGAATCCGGTGAAAGGTAGTGCGAGTATATCATCTTCAAAATTAATTTTAAAATCATCTAACAACACAGTTACCAATCCCGACACTTGTTTGTCTCCTTGATAGTATTTATTAATATAGTATGATGCTCCATAATTGCGGCTGTTGAAAGTGACACCGGCAAAAGATGTGCCAATCCCAAATTTCTGTTGGGCTTTATAGAAATCTAATCCGGTCGATATAGTCCAGTTATCCAGGGTTTGAGATATTTCGAAACCAGTGCCCAAACGGAATCCATTACGATCGGCTGCTCCTGCCGTAAACATAGCAACTAAGGATACTGATATCCGAAATCCGTTCTGTCGTTCAACTCCATAGCTCAGGGTTGTCAGATAATCATTATCGTAACGAAATTTATATTGACCATAAGATGATATAGGTAAAATAGAAAATGTAGAAATCAATAATAATATGAAAACTAGTCTATTCATATATGCAAGTTTGCGTACAGTCATCTGTGAAAGGTAATGTTTTATGTTTAATCCCAAATACTCAATTGTGTTCCCTTGTCTTTTGGTTTCTTGGCATCGCCAAACACAGTTTTACCCCCATATTTATAAGAATTGTTTCGTTCATGCTGAACCAGATCGTCAAAATAATTATTCGGAGTGTAACCCTTTTCCATTTCCTGCGCTATTTTGGATAAGTTCTTCAGTGCATCGGATCGCTCAATCTCTCCTATTTTTGCCTTATGAATAGCTTGGTCAAATATTTCGATAGTTTCGTCATATACTTTGGTGGGTACTGGAAACGGATGTCCATCCTTACCTCCATGTGCAAACGAAAAACGTGCGGGATCGGAGAATCGTGAAGGGGTGCCATGTATCACTTCACTAACCAGAGTAAGTGATTGCACGGTTCTAGGCCCGACACCTTCGAGCAGAAGTAATGATTCAAAATCTTTCACATCCGTTTCGTGAGCTAACAAGAGGGCAGCTCCTAAGCGTTTCAGGTTTACATCTTCGACTCTCACCTCGTGATGATTGGGTAGAATAAGCGATACTTCGTGCATCAGTTTGTCGGGCAATACTGTTGTCAAATCCAATATCCCGTTCTTTGCAGAAGCTGCATCTTTGTCCGTAAGGTTCAGAATCAATCCTTGATTTTTTCCGCAAACGGAAGCATGAGGTTCTTCGATAAAAGAACGTATGGCGGAGGAGAGCCAATGGTAACGCCTTGCCATCCGGCTTGTATCATTCATTCCTTGTTGGATAACAGCCCATTCACCCTCGACAGTGACAACAAATGAATGTAGATAGAGCTGAAATCCATCTTGTACAGCTGTATTGTCTACCTTCGCCGACAGCTTACTATGTTTTACTAAAGCATCACCATCCAAACCTGTTTTTTCGGCTATAGCCAACAGTTCGGCAGGAGTTTGACGAGACGATTTTCCTCGTCCTCCACAGACATAAACACCGAGTTCGGATGAACGTTTATTGATTGCTTTTTTCAGGGCATTCATCACTGAGGTAGTGATGCCCGACGAGTGCCAGTCCATGCCCAATACACAACCCAACGATTGAAACCAAAAAGGGTCGCTCAACCGTTGCAATAACGCTGTACGACCATATTCTAATACAATGGCCTCCACGATGGCTCCTCCTAGCAGGCTCATTCTCTGAGCAAGCCATGGAGGCACTGTACCCCAATGGAGTGGCAAATCGGCATGTCCTCGTTTCATATCAGCTAAGTTAGTTATAAACGTTCTTTTATTTGATATGGCAGAAGATAATTATTATTAATATCTCTGTTAAGAACCTATTCTATTTCAACAAAACATTTTATCACAGACCTTAAAAGTTGTATTCCCGCTGCAAACTTTTCTTTCGTTTTTCTTCAAGTTTGTCCTGAGGTATAATATGCTTCTTCAATATTTCATATTCCTCGGGTGTTATAGTTCCATAGACGGAGGTAGAGAATCCATAATAGATATTCTTTTTATCAAAAACGTATTGGGTTATTTTCTCCCCATTATCATCAGTCTCCCCTAAATCACAATCAACGGCATAATTGTAAGTGAGAATATCTACATCTTTGTCCGATGTACCTGAGTTTAAGTTAGCTTTCAGAAACATCTTACTATTCTTGATATTAATATCCGATTCATCAATATAAACGATCTCTGTATTGCCCGTATTCTCCATATATGTTTCGGATAGTGTCAACCAATCTAAATTATAGAAACGGTACTTATCATAAAAAATCATAGCACTTTTGGCTCTGGCATAAGGTTTGAATGTAGCAGCATCTACTTTGATGCGTTCTGTCATATTACGAATATCAGACCCGTCAGCAAGAAATAAATTATGGGTATCTTTCAAAAATAAATAGTTCCGATGCAGGGTGATGGTATCCGTCTTTGTAGTATGAGGGTCTAAGGGTAACTTATTGAATCGGAACAAAGAACCTCCCTTATTTGAATCGTAATAGCCACTGAAGGTATAATACCCATTTTTATCTCTAGATACTCCTTTATTAAGCATCTCAAACGATTGAGCATCTATACCTTCTATTTTTTCATCATTCAGGTATAACCCATTCTTATCTCTCAATAAAGACCCTGTATAATAGTAATCGCCACAACTGCTTCCGGATGAAAAGATTTTCATGATTTCGAAAGATTCTGCATCATATCCTATCAACTGCTTTCCATTGCGAAAGATATTACTATTACTAAAAATAAAATAACTATTCTGAGTATAATTATCTGGATCGGCGCCCTCGATCAAGGTATCATTGAAATACAATCCGTTTTTATCTAACGAATAGCCTTCTTGTAATAATCGGAAAGAAGCTGGGTCACGTGCTAATCTCTTACCATCATGAAAAACATGTACATAATCTTTTCCATATCCTGACAAAGGATATAGGGAAGTAATGGCTTCGAATGTATTGACATCGACAGAATCAACTTTATTACCCAAATAGTAAACAGAATATTTATCTTTTATATATCCGTCTTCTCCGATCAGAGTTGGATATCCTCCCAGAAACTGTACTGTCGAAACATCTATACCTTCGATCGGCTTGCCACGATAATATACTCTTTTATTATCATAAGCATAATAGTGTGAACTGATTCTATCAGTCGAAAACGAAGTAGTATCAACTCCAACCAATTCTACTTCATATTCTGACGTACGCGAAAATTGAGGTCCATAATATATTTTACCTTTCTTCTTATAATAACTATAAAACACTGGTGAACAAGCATAAAGTGCTAAGGTATTTACTACAAAAAGTGCAAATAGAATTGTTGTAATCCGTTTCATTTAATCGAAATTTATAAAGTTCTGTATAGTAGAGTCTGTTTTATTCTTTTTTCCATAAAACAGAGTGAGAGATTCTTTGGAATCTCTCACTCAATTTAATTATATATTATTCTATAATCCTCTTATTCTATAAAGGTAGATATCTTGAACTGATAGTCTGCCAGATATTTATCTGCACTCTTCAAATCCGAAGCTTGTATATAAAAGCCAACTTTGCCGGGAGCCACATCAAAACTAATCGTTTCTGTATAAATTACAACCGAACCATTATCCAGTTTTTCAGAATAGGTGTACACATCGGGCAACATACGCTGTTTCTCATCTTGAGTTTCTAAATCTGCAAAATAAGAACCGACAATCACAGCATCATCATAAATCTTTTTGGTGATTTTTGGTTCATCAAAATAGTACTCGTAACGTCCTTGTCCATCATTCCATTTCCAATCAGTAGCTCTTACTGTATAGTAAATTGTCTGAGGAAAAACCCCTTGTGTATAATACTCCTCTGTTGTATACTCTTTTGTACAGCTTGTAGCACCCAATAATAGGAATGAGGTTATGAATGCAAATGTAAGGTATTTGTAATATTTTTTCATCATGTCTTATTTTTACCCTCCAAATATAGAAAAAAAAATTTATTTTACAATAAATTCAATCCAGCCCTACTTTATTCACAATCTCTCCAATCGCATCCTCTTCATTTACATTTGTGAGATTTATCCAATGAATATCTGTATCACGTTTAAACCATGTCATTTGCTTCCGCGAATAAATACGACTGTTTTGTTTTATTTTTTCTATTGCAAAATCAAGAGTCCACTCCCCATCGAGATATTGAAATAACTCTTTATAACCAACCGTATTGAGAGAGTTGAGATGACGCTGCGGATAGAATCGCCGTACCTCATCTAACAGCCCTTGTTCCATCATATCGTCCACACGTTGATTAATACGGGTATATAATTCCTCTCGTTCACGCATCAATCCAATCTTTATTATTTCGAATGGCCGTACTTTTTTTGTCTTAGTACGAAATGAAGAATAAGGTTTGCCTGTCATCAAACAAACTTCGAGTGCATGAATCACTCTTTTATAGTTTTTAAGATCAACTTCGTTGTAAAATTCGGGATCGAGCATTTTCAATTGGGCGCGGATGGGCTCTAACCCTTCTTCTTCATATAATTGATACACTTCTTTGCGAAGTCCTTCATCGATGGTAGGTACATCATCAATCCCATTACACAAAGCATCTATATACATCATCGAGCCACCCGATGCTATTACCACATCAAGCAGCTCGTGCTGTTCTTTTATTATATTCAGTGCATCGTTTTCGAACTCACTGGCACTGTAATAGTCTGTTATATCAAGATTACCTACAAGAAAATGTTTTACTCTGCTCTGTTGTTGAACTGTAGGTGCAGCCGTTCCAATTTCCAGTCCTTTAAAAAACTGACGCGAATCGGCTGAAATGATAGGGCTATTGTAGTATTCGGCAATATTTAAAGAAAGAGCCGTTTTTCCGACTCCTGTCGGTCCGAGTAAAACAATAAGTTTTTTCATCAAATTTCCTCATCACTAGGCAATGGAGCATTGTCTAATCCATCAAATCCTTCGGCATCTAATTCATCCAAATCGTAACCCTCATCACCATAAAAATTCTCTCCAACATCTAATGAAGACGAAGTTGTATCTATTGCATCAAATTCAATAGTCTGAGCTGGTGGATTACCTGTCGATTTTGTACACACTGCTTTATCCAGATTCTTACCGGTAATTATTTCACGAAGTTCCATAAAAAAAGCACGTTCTGTCATGTAATCAAATACATACATTAATTTTTGCTTCTCATCTTCAAGAAAATCGCCAAGCACAGATTCACCCATAGTGTACGAATCTTCATCCGAACTTGTATCCATCTCAACTAATGTTATTTCTTGCTCTTTTTCCCAACTATCGCTACATATAAAGAATGAAGTCATTTCTCCATCTTTATAAGCAACAGACTGCAATATAGACTTGTGCAAATCAAGAAATGTACTATCTGCATCTATTTGTATCTCACGTTTGAAATCTTCAACTTCATCTGAAAGAAGTAAAAATCGAAATATCATTTATTTTAGTTTTATAGTTCTATTAATACAAACCAAAAATAATACATTTTTATATAAGTATAAAAACGGATAATGATAATTTATTCATAAAAGATTGTATTCTTAGAATCGATACCTCTCCCTTTTTGTTTAAATATGTATATTTGTGGTAGAACTAAAAAGCAAACGGATGATTATAAAACATTTTACAGATAACGATCTCTATAAATTTTCGGTCATGCATGCAATACAGAAGTTGTATCCATGGTCTGTTGTAAAATATGAATTTATCAACAGAGGTGAAACCAAATTTCCCGAAGGATTTGCCGAACGGCTTAGAGAAGAAGTTATAGCCATGTCTTCCTTAAAACTCACTAAAGAGGAAAAAAAATTCATCGAAAAAAGGTGCTACTTCTTCGATCCGGTGTTCATCGACTTTCTGGAAGGATACAGATATAACCCAGAAGAAGTATTTATATCGCAAAAAGATGGTCATCTGAAAGTAACGGTAGAGGGCTTCTGGTATCGAACTGTGTTGTGGGAAGTACCCCTTATGGCATTGATATCCGAACTGTATTTCGAAATGTCCGGAATAAAGCCCGAAAACGTAGAAGAAAAAACATTAAGCAAAGCTATTGCCCTAAAAGACCTCAAAGCCGATTTTTCTGAATTCGGAACACGTCGCCGATTCTCATTCGATGTACAAGACAAGGTGGTTGAAATACTAAAAGTCAACTCAGGCGAACACTTTAAAGGTACAAGTAATATGTATTTGGCAATGAAACACGCTACTACTCCGATCGGGACAATGCCGCACGAGTGGTTTATGTATCATGGAGCACTATTTGGTTACCGGGCAGCTAATATCAAAGCCCTCGAAGCTTGGGTAGAAGTTTTTCAAGGAAGTCTGGGTATTACACTTACTGATACTTATACTACAGATTCGTTTTTCAAATCATTCAGCCTAAAACAAGCAAAACTGTTTGATGGTGTCAGATGTGACAGTGGCGACCCGATTGATTTTACAGAGAAAACAATCCAGTTCTATAAAGAAAACAGAATTGACCCGACTTCCAAAACAATTGTATTTAGTGATTCTTTAAATGTAGAAAGCGTAAAAGAAATCCAGGAGCACGTTGCAGGACGGATTCACGATACCTATGGAATCGGAACATTCTTTTCGAATGACGTTGGAGCAAAGGCTCTGAATATGGTTATAAAACTAACCGATGTAAAAGTAAACCCAAAAGAAGAATATCTACAAGCTGTAAAGTTGTCGGATGTGATGGGTAAAAATACGGGAGACAAAAAAGAAATAGAAATCTGTAAGTTAACATTAGGATTAGAATAATTAATTCACAATACATTATAAAAAAATAAACCCCGAAATATTTCGGGGTTTATTTTTTTATCTCTCAATTCGAGAAAAATATTTTTTTTAATCTTTAGAATCTCCAAAATTGAAAATATTTACTAAATCATTTTCTCCATCATCATCATCCGAATCCAATCCCTTTTGAGGTGCAGGCTTCACAAAAAGTGCACTCAATTCGTAAAGGAAGTACAAAGGGAAGAACACAACAGACAATGTAAACGGATCACCGGACGGTGTTATAAATGCAGCAGCAACTAACAAACCAACAATGGCATGACGTCTATATTTCTTAAAAAACGATCTATTCAACATACCCAACTGCGATAAGAACCACGACACTAAAGGTAATTCGAATACAAGACCCATAATAAATACCAACATCAGGAAGTTATCCATATATGAATCGAGCGATATTTGATTAATAATTGTTTCACTCAATTGATATGTTGCCAAAAACCGGAAAGTAATCGGAAAGACTAATACATAACCAACAGTACACCCAATAAAAAACATCACTGTGCCAAAGACAAATACCCATCTTACACTTTTACGTTCCGATATATATAAAGCTGGACGTATAAAACGCCAGACTTCAAAAACCAAGTAAGGGAATGTCAGTACAACAGCCAGCCAAAAAGATGTAGTCATGTGGCGGAAGAATTGTGATGCCAACTGAATATTAATTATATCGACATGAAAATTATCATCACAAAAATCCGGCATAAATGGCATATTAGCACTTACCGAACAAAGATACCTATATAGAAAAAAATCGGCACGGCTAGGACCCATAATTACAGTATCGTACAAATATGGCATAAAAATAAAGCCAATGATAGTAAATACAAATAGGGCTGCAATAGATCTTAGTAGTGTCCAACGAAATTCCTCAAGATGATCCCAAAAGGACATCCCCGATTCATTCTCGTTTGTTTCTTCAGCTTCTTCCATAAGTTAATAATAAAACGATTGATTGTGCTTATATTTATTTAGTCACTTCTTTTCCATCCAAGTCATCTTCCAAACCCTTCACGCCATCCTTGAAACCCTTCACGCCTTTTCCGATTCCTTTCATCAGATCCGGGATTCGTTTTGCTCCAAAAAGAAGTAATACAACCAATGCAATGATTATGATTTCACCTGTACCTAGATTTCCTAAAAAGAGTAAAGTATTCATGATTTCTTTTTTTGATTCCATCCATGCATCAATAAATTTTAGCCCGGACAGATAGTTAACAATATTAATTTATGACGCAAATATAAGATAAAATGATTGTGATTCTTGGTCTCTTCTTAAAATAAATAGTTCGTGTATGTTAAAAGTTGCTTATTTATAATAACACTCACCACACAAAATACAAATAGTCACAAAATAACAATCAAGCACAACCATTTCGACCACAAAACCTTACAATTCATCATTTTTCTCGGCATAACCCGATTCATTAGGTATATTTAACAAATAGAACCCATTATTAGATACAATATAGACTACTAAAATATTAAAAATACCTATTTTTGAGAAATGGAATGTTTTCAACTTATTAAGCCAAGGTGAAATCATGTTTTGTTTGGATTGTATAAAGCCGTGTAATAACAATAAATACGAGAAAGACACTATAAAAACACAGTCTGTTGTTGTATCAAAAAGAATAAATAAATACAAAACAATATATATTATATATTCACACACAGCTCTAAATAAATATCGAATTAATTAAAATCTATTTAATATCATACTAAAAGTTAATCTAACATGAGTAAACAATCGTCTTACACTCGTCCACAAACATTCTGGCTCGTTGCACTAAGAATGCTTATCGGCTGGCATTTTTTATATGAAGGACTAGTGAAACTTCTCAATCCAAATTGGTCAGCAGCTCCTTATTTAATGGACTCACAAGGGTGGTTTTCGTCTTTCTTTCAAGATTTGGCAAATAACCCTACAGCACTTTCAGTCGTCAACACTCTAAACATCTATGGTCTGATACTTATCGGTCTGGGACTCATTATGGGGTGCTTGTCTCGTTATGCTTCCATCGGAGCTATTATTGCATTATGTTTCTACTATCTATCACATCCACCATTTACAGGTATAGACTTCTCAATGCCATCGGAAGGATCGTATCTATGGATCGACAAAAATGTCATCGAAATTTGTGCTATAATGGTGTTGTTGTATTTCCCAACATCCCACATATTTGGGTTGGACAAATACCTTTCAAAATTTGTTCAAAAAAGACAAAAGAATTAAGAATTTATAGATTGAAACATTATGATACCTGAGGATAAAAAAACATCAGACGAAAAGAACATACCAGATAATAATTCTGAACCAAAAGCAAAAAACAATATTACAGAAAAAGAAGATACACCCTCGAAAGGAAGAAGGGATGCGTTAAAAACCCTTGTTGGAGTTCCCGTATTGGGGGCAATGGCTCTGGGAGTACTCAACAAGAAAAATCACGAAAGCAACAGGAGAAAAGAAATCCGTGAAGCATTCAATGTCGGTCCCGATCCGGCAGCACCGGTAGCATCTGCACCCGGCAAGCAAATACGAATAGGAGTTATCGGGTTCGGAATCAGAGGTAAACAGCTATTACGGGCAGCAGGCTTTGCACTACCCAGCCAGATAGATACACTGAAGGAAAATGCAAAAAAAGATTCACGTGATACCCGTTACAAAGATTATTTAGATCAGGAAGACCTTAATATAGTAGTCACAGGTGTGTGTGACATATTTGACACATACGGAGAAGAGGCTGTCCTTGCAGGATCTAATATCCACAGAGAAGGAAGTGGCGGTAAAATGGGAGTTGCTCCGAAACGCTATCTGAATTATAAAGAATTACTGGCAGCCGACGATATAGATGCTGTCATTATCGCATCGCCCGACCATTGGCATGCAACAATGGCCATTGATGCGGCAAAAGCAGGAAAACACGTATATGTAGAAAAACCGTTCTCGTGGACTGTTCCTGAAACATACGATGCTGCAAAAGCCATTCAAGAATCAGGTGTTGTATTCCAACTAGGACACCAAGGCCGTCAGGTAGACAGCTATCGCAAAGCAAAAGAAATTATAGAAAACGGATTGATAGGTGATATTTCACTTATTGAGGTTTGTACTAACAGAAATGACCCGAATGGTGCTTGGGTATATCCAATTCATGAAACTGCAAATCCTAAGACTATCGACTGGAAACAGTTTGAAGGTCCTGAAGAAAGGGTTAAAGAATACATGGACTATATGGGTAAAAATGGTTTGATGAAATATGTCGGACCTGAAGACAGAGTACAGTTCAGTTTAGAACGATTCTTCCGCTGGCGTTGCTGGTGGGATTACAGTACCGGATTGAGTGGCGATTTGTTAACTCACGAGTACGACGCAGTCAACCAGATATTAGGAACAGGAATACCTCATTCCGCAGCATCATCAGGTGGAGTATATTTCTTCAAAGATGGGCGTACAGTACCGGATGTATTACAGACAGTATTCGAGTTTCCCGATCAGAATTTTTCAATGCTATACAGTGCTACACTAGCCAGCAACCGCAATAGAGGAAAAGTCATTATGGGACACGATGCCTCTATGGAAGTTTCCGATACGCTTACAGTAAAAGTAGATAGTGCTTCGACCAGATATAAAGACAAAATAGAATCCGGATTAATCAAACCTGATGTTCCATTCTATACATATGTACCGGGTAAAAGTAGTGTAGATGCAGTAACCTCTGCTACTGAACTTTATTTTGCCCAACGTGGGTTATTATATTCATATCTTGGAGGTAAACGTTATGATACTACATTCCTACACATTCGCGAATGGCTGGAATGTATCCGCGACAGAAGCAAAAAAACGTCATGCGGCATAAAAGAAGCTTTCGAAGAAGCAATAACTGCCCATATGGGTACACGTTCTTATCTGGAAGGTCGTACCATGTATTGGGACAAAGACAATCAGGAAATAACAAGAGGGTAACAAATAATCCTTCTCAATCTAGGAAACACTATTTTTAATAAATCAAAAGTAAAGGAATTATGTCATCAGAAATCTCAAGACGAAAATTTCTTCGCACAGGCACCAAAGCTGCCATAGGATTGGCAGTAGTGCCGGGCACAGTTCTGGGGAAAAGTCATGGATATGTAGCCCCTAGTGACAAACTTAACATATTAGGAGTTGGAGTTGGTGGACGTGGCTTTAGTGTATTGAAAGACCTCGAAAGCCAGAATATAATCGGGCTTTGCGATGTAGACTGGAAATATAGCGACCGTGTATTTAAACATTTCCCGAAAGCTAAAGCTTATTACGACTATCGGAAAATGTATGAGGAGCTTGGCAAATCTGCCGATGCTGTGATGGTAGCAACATCAGACCACACGCATGCTATTATAACAGCTGATGCAATAACAATGGGAAAACATGTATATGTGGAAAAACCATTGACTCATACTGTCTATGAATCCCGCTTATTAACAACTTTAGCAGACAAATATAAGGTGGCTACTCAGATGGGTAACCAAGGTGCATCGGGCGAAGGTGTACGCAAAACTTGCGAATGGATATGGAATGGCGAGATTGGTGAAATCACGAAAGTGGAAGCCTTCACAGACCGTCCGATATGGCCACAAGGATTGAACCGTCCTGAAAAAGCAGAAAAACCTGCAAAGACATTAGATTGGGATCTATTCTTAGGTCCTGCCAAATATAGAGACTATAATCCGATATATACTCCTTGGAACTGGCGAGGCTGGTGGGATTTCGGAACAGGTGCACTAGGCGATATGGCTTGTCATATTCTTCACCCCGTATTTAAAGGTTTGAAATTAGGATATCCGACGAAAGTGCAAGGTAGCTCATCGCTCCTTCTTACTGATTGTGCACCGACATCTCAAATTGTCGAGTTCACATTCCCTGCTCGTGAAAACCTGCCTAAGGTGGCTATGCCCGAAGTCAAAGTTATTTGGTACGACGGAGGTCTTAAACCGATGCGCCCCGAAGGCATGCCGGCAAATAAAGATTTGAATGATGATGGTGGAGGTGTTATTTTCCATGGAACAAAAGACACTCTTATATGTGGTTGCTATGGTAAAAATCCGTGGTTATTATCAGGCCGTACACCTTCGGCTCCAAAGGTATTGAGAGAAATAAAAGAAACTCATCAAATGGATTGGGTACGTGCTTGTCAAGAAAATCCGGCTAACCGCATAGAGGCAGCGTCTCCATTTAGCGAAGCAGGACCGTTTAACGAAATGGTAGTGATGGGGGTATTAGCTATTCGCCTACAGGCTCTTAACCAAGAACTAGAATGGGATGGCAAGAATATGCAATTTACTAACATACCGGACAATGCAACTATCAGAACTGTGATAAAAGACGGTTTCCAGATAAAAGACGGGCATCCGACATTCGATAAGACAATGACCGATCCTGTCAATGCTAAGGCTTTTGCACAAGAGTTAATCAAGCACACATACCGTGACGGATGGAAACTTCCTGATATGCCTTAATAAATAAAAGTGCATCCGAAGATAAAATCTAATTAGAAAATATACCATGATGGATAACTCTACAAGAAAAATAAAACCGGATTACACAGTCTTGAATAAGGAGACTGTCGACCTATCTTCTTTTGCGAAAGATGCAGATGGTTATATAATCCTTTTTGATGGAAGAACTCTCAACGGCTGGCGAGGCTATGGCAAAGACCAGATTCCTGAAAGATGGGTTATTGAAGATGGAGATATGAAAATAAATAAGTCTGAAAATACGGAACGGATAGACATTATATTTGATTACCGATTCAAAAACTTCGAACTTATTCTGGAATGGAAAACATCTAAGGGGGGCAATTCCGGTATTTTTTATCTCGGTAGAGAAGTCCAATCTGTCAATCCCGAAACAGGCGAAACCAAAATAGAACCTATTTATGTGTCTGCTCCCGAATATCAACTTTTGGACAACGAAAACCATCCAGATGCACTATTGGGTAAAGACAATAACCGGCAGTCGGCATCACTCTACGATATGATTCCTGCAATACCACAAAATTCGAAACCATTTGGTGAATGGAACAAATCTAAAATTGTGGTAAATAACGGTAAGGTAATACATGGACAGAATGATGTTGATGTGGTTCGATACGAATTGTGGACACCCGAATGGACACACACTCTTCAATCAGGAAAATTCAGTGAAGAAGCTTGGCCGTTAGCCTTCGAACTTCTCAACGATTGTGGAGGAGCGTTACATGAAGGATATATAGGATTGCAAGATCATGGAGATGATTTTTGGTTCAGGAATATCAAAATTAAAATTTTAAGCTAAGATCATAAGTAATATCAGGATCAGATAATCTGACAGCTATGTAAGTCTGTATCTGATCCCGATTTCTAAAAACACATTTATTAATCTGTATTATGAAAAAAAATTTATTAGTTATCGCCACCATATTGGTTTGTGCGGTATCATGCTCTTCGAAACAAGATGCAGCACCGGAGGATAAGAAAACCCCGGAGAAAAAAGAGATAGCTTTGCAGTTATATTCTCTACGGGATGACATTCAAAAAGACTATGCAGGAACAATCCAGAAAGCTGGCGAAATGGGATATACTGCTGTAGAGGCTGCAAACTACAATGATGGTAAATTCTATGACAAAAGCCCGGAAGAATTCAAAGCTGATATAGAAAAAGCCGGGATGAAAGTACTATCGTCACACACTACAAAAATGCTGACTCCTGAAGAACTGAAATCTAAAAACTTCACAGAAGCTCTGAAATGGTGGGATCAATGTATTGATGCACACAAGGCAGCTGGCATGAAATATCTGGTGGCTCCATGGATGGAAGTTCCTAAGACATTGGCTGACCTGCAAACTTATTGCGAATATTATAACGAAATAGGTAAAAGATGTAAGGAAAAGGGCATTTTGTTTGGGTATCACAATCACTCGCACGAATTCCAAACAGTAGAGGACAAAGTGATGTATGACTATATGCTGGAAAATACAAATCCTGAATATGTATTTTTCGAAATGGATGTATATTGGGTAGTAAGAGGGCAACAAAGCCCGGTTGACTACTTCACTAAATATCCGGGAAGATTCAAATTGCTTCACATAAAGGATAATAAAGAATTGGGACAAAGTGGTATGGTTGGTTTTGATGCTATTTTCAAAAATACAGATACCGCAGGAACTGAATATTTGGTTGTAGAGGTTGAGAAATACAATTTCGAACCACTAAAGAGTGTAAAACTTAGTTTAGATTATTTACTAGACTGCCCTCTTGTAAAGGCAAGCTATAGCAAATAAATATCTCAGACATTAGGTCTATTTCTAAATTTTCATTTTTTCTAAACAAATCTCCTCCTGCCGTTTCTTTGCAAGAGGAGATTTTTTCTTTTTATTAGTCGTATTTTTACATCTCATTATTGAATTAAACAAATAAACAGTATGGAATTCATCTTTGCTAGCAATGGTACTTTATATTATAATATGCGAGGAATGGCCGAAGGGACAAGCTATAATATCATTTATCAGGATGACGAAGAACGGAATTTTGAACCTCAAATAATCGACCTGCTGGCTGAATTCGAAAGCTCATTGTCTGTATACGATCCCGCATCTATTATATCCCGCATCAACAGAAACGAAGATGTGGAAGTAGACGATTATTTCTGCAATGTATTCAGTCGGGCTAAAGAAATAAGCATATTGACCGATGGTAAATTTGACATATCGGCCGAACCATTGTTCCGGGCATGGGGATTTAGTTTCGAGAAGAAAAGTGATGTGACTGATGAAAGCATTTCTACTCTTCGTCAATACATCGGAATGAATAATATAGAACTTATAGATAGAAGAATTGTAAAATCGAATCCGAATATTATCCTTAACGCCAATGCTATTGCCAAAGGGTATTCGTCCGACTTGATTGCCGAACTGTTTGACAAACATAACATAAAGAACTATCTGGTTGAAATAGGTGGCGAAATACGAGTAAAGGGAAAGAATAGCAACAATGAGCTATGGCGTATCGGGATTGATCGCCCCAGCGACAACAACCTGATACCGGGGCAGGATATGCAGGTGCTTTTCCAATTGTCGGACAAAGGTATTGCCACATCCGGCAATTACAGGCAGTATTATATTAAAGATGGGCGAAAGATAGCACATACAATAGACCCCAGTACGGGGTATCCGGTACAACACAATCTATTGTCCGTCACTGTAGTGGCTAATGATACAATTACAGCCGATGCTTTTGCTACTGCATTTCTGGTGGCAGGCATAGATATCTCGAAAGAATGGATCAAAGACTTTCCTTATCTGGATGCGCTGTTTATATACGACGAATGTGGAGAGTATAAGGTGTACTATACAGAAGGGATAGAGAAGTATATAATATAAAAAGCATATCCCCAACAAGAGATATGCTTTTCAATATTTTCAGAATAGTAAAGACTATTTGTTCACCTTAAACTTAGCGTTTCCGTTTTTGATAAAGTCCACAATCTGATTAGCTGCTGCTATACCGGCATTGGTATTTGCTTCGGCTGTCTGTGCACCCATCTTTTTAGGAGTTGAGAAATAACGTCCTGCAAACTTCTCAGCCATTTCAGCATGGTTGCCCGGCATAATGTCGGTTACATATTTGAAGTCTTTACGTTCGTCCATCAATTTCACTATTTCCGATTCATTGATCACCTCTTTACGGGCTGTATTAATCAATAAAGCATTCTTAGGCATCTTGCTCAATAGAGCATGATTGATAGAGTTTTTTGTTTCGGCTGTAGCCGGAATGTGAAGCGAAACATATTGGCAAGTAGAATATAATTCTTCAACCGATCCGACTGCTTTCACTCCTTCTTTTTCAATAGCCTCCGCTGATAGGAATGGATCGAAAGCATATACTTCCATACCAAATCCTTTAGCTACACGTGCTACATTTCGTCCTACATTGCCATAGGCATGAATTCCCAGTTTTTTGCCAAGCAATTCAGTACCCGAAGTTCCGTTATAAAAATTACGAACTGCATATACTGCCAATCCCAAAGCAAGTTCGGCAACTGCATTGGCATTTTGCCCCGGTGTATTCATCACACAAATATTGTTTGCAGTAGCTGCTTCGAGATCAATGTTGTCATATCCGGCTCCGGCACGCACTACAATTTTCAGATTCTTAGCGGCATCTAATACCGTCTTGTCAAAAATATCACTACGGATTATTGCAGCATCTACTCCAGCAATGGCATCTAGTAATTGTTGCTTTTCTGTATATTTTTCAAGAAGGACTAATTCAAACCCAGCTTGTTCTATTACGTTTCTGATTCCGTTTACAGCCTCAGCTGCAAATGGTTTATCTGTTGCTATTAATACTTTTGTCATGGGTATGTTTATTTCACATTTAGCTTTTCGAACTCTTGCATACAATCTACCAATGCTTGTACACCTTCTATCGGCATTGCATTGTATATAGAAGCACGGAAACCTCCTACTGAACGGTGTCCTTTCAATCCGCTCATACCTTTATCGGTAGCAAATTTCAAGAAGTCTGCTTCAAGATTATCGTACTCTGTACTCATCACAAAACAAACATTCATCAACGAACGGTCTTCGACAGCACATGTGCCGCGGAATAATGGGTTTCTGTCTATTTCGTTATATAACAATGTTGCTTTTTCTACATTGCGTTTATACATAGCAGGTACTCCCCCATTTGCTTTCAACCATCTAAGAGTTTGCATTGCTGCATATACAGGCACCACTGGAGGTGTATTGAACATAGAACCGTTTTCGATATGTGTACGATAATCCAACATTGTTGGGATAGGACGTGTTACTTTGCCCAAGATTTCATCTTTAACCACAACGAATGTCACACCTGCCGGTGCAAGATTTTTTTGAGCGCCTCCATATATTAAAGCATACTTAGACACATCAATCGGACGAGAAAATATATCGGACGACATATCTGCTACTAAAGGAACAGGTGAATCTATATCGGTATGTATTTCTGTCCCGAAAATTGTATTGTTAGTTGTAATATGGAAATAATCTGCATCCGTAGGGATAACATAATCTTTTGGTATGTATGTATAATTATCCGGTTTTGACGAAGCCACTTCAACTACTTCTCCAAATAATTTAGCTTCTTTTTCTGCTTTATTCGCCCAAGTTCCTGTATTAAGATAAGCTGCTTTTTTCTCCAACAAGTTGAACGGAACCATACAGAACTGAAGGCTTGCACCTCCCCCCAAGAAGATAACCGAATAACCGGCAGGTATATCTAGCAATTCTTTGAATAGTTCGATTGTTTCATCCATTACTGCCTGAAAGTCTTTCCCTCGGTGGCTCACTTCCATTAAGGATAATGTGGAACCATTGAAATCGAGAATGGCTTTTGCTGTTTCTTCGATTGTCTGTTGAGGCAAAATAGATGGGCCTGCGCTGAAATTAATTTTCTTCATTGTTATTAAAATTAGAAATTAGTATTCTTCATCCTTCTTTTCAAATCTATTTGATCATATAACTCCTTAGTTTGTGATAAAAATTTATTTAAAAATATATCAAATAAATCCTAAACCGAATTCAAAAAGAGGATTTCAAAAATACTAATTATATCTGAAAAAAATATCATAATGAATAGATATGTTCCCTTATTTGGAGATTTTAATAGATAAGCACCATTACAACCCAAAATGGAGTCTTTTTGAAAAACGATAACTAAGACACCTTTGTTAGTATTATTCAACAAATTAATGTATTCGTTTTACCATACGTTTTCTTATATTTGTTATCAATAATACGTGAATCTAAGATTTAATAAGAACGATAAAACACATTAGTCATGGCTATAATTAAACCATTCAAAGGAGTCCGCCCTCCCAAGAATATTGTTAAAGAAGTTGTATCACGCCCCTACGATGTCCTCAGCTCGCAGGAAGCACGAAAGGAAGCGGAAGGGAATGAGAAATCATTATACCGGATTATTAAACCGGAAATAGACTTTGATGGAATTATTGATGAACATGATCCACAGGTGTATAAACGGGCTTTGGAAAACTTTAATATGTTTCAAGAAAATGGGTGGCTTGTGCAAGACGAAAAGGAGCATTATTATGTATATGCACAAACAATGAATGGCAAAAGCCAATATGGACTGGTCGTATGCTCGCATGTGGACGACTATATGCAAAACCGCATTAAAAAACATGAGTTGACACGTAGTGATAAAGAAGAAGACCGAATGATGCACGTAAGGATAAATGATGCAAATATAGAGCCGGTCTTTTTTGCGTATCCCGACAATGAAGAGTTAACACAAATTATTGCAAAAAATGTAGAACTTCCAGCAGAATATGATTTTGTTGCAAGTGATGGCATAGGGCATCACTTTTGGGTTATCAACGACAAGGCAGATATTGAACGAATCACAGATCTGTTTGCGGCTATTCCATATCTTTATATTGCCGATGGGCATCACAGATCAGCAGCAGCTGCGCTGGTTGGTGCAGAAAAAGCAAAAGCAAACCCTCATCACACAGGGGGTGAAGAATATAACTATTTTATGGCTGTTTGTTTTCCTTCCGATCAATTGAATATCATCGATTACAATCGTCTTATTAGAGACCTGAACGGACTGACTGTTTCAGAATTTCTGAATAAGCTTGAATCCCGCTTTGTTGTTGAAGAAAAAGGGAATGAAATAGTACCTCCTGCGGGATTACATCATTTTTCAATTTATGTAGATGGCAAATGTTATACGCTGACAGCCAAGCCCAAAACATACGACGACAATGATCCTATCGGGGTATTGGATGTTACCATATCATCAAAGTACATTCTGGACGAAATACTTAATATCAAAGATCTGAGAACAGATAAACGAATCGATTTTGTAGGAGGAATAAGAGGTTTGGACGAATTGAAAGACCGTGTGGACAGTGGTGAGATGAGACTTGCAATAGCCCTATATCCGGTCACAATGAAACAATTGATGGATATTGCCGATTCAGGCAACATAATGCCACCTAAAACAACCTGGTTTGAACCGAAATTGAGATCGGGGCTTGTTATCCATAAATTAAGCTGACAATATTTTTTATTATAGAAAAAGAGCATATGAATTGAATCGATATGCTCTTTTTGTTTTTAATATATTGTATTACTTTTTCTCTTTTTTCTTTGGTCGTTTTTTCCACCAGATAACAAAACCTGTTATTGGTAGACTCGCAATAATAAGACTGGACAGAAACATTACAATTCGTCCCGGAAGCCCGGCTATAGCACCCACATGAATATCATAGGTCATCCGATAGAGTTTATCTGCTCCACTCGAATTTTCATAGCTGACCCCATAAAGCCCTCCACCTTCTAATTCTTTCAATGTTTTCTGATCGAAAAACCGAAAATGACGTTTGTAATATGTTTCATTATTGTTTGCCGAATTATAACAAATGCGGTAAGTACCGGTTTTATCATCCGTCGGAAAATCAAAACTCAATGTACCTTGTTTACCTATAGGATATTCTTTATTCACTATCTGCCACAAACTATCTACAGGATTAGAAACCACATAGGTCGCTGTTGTATCAGAGGTGGCCAGTTCCCATTGTTTAATTTGTTTTCCGCCTGATATTAATTTATAATATCCTTCGGCATACCATTTGAAACTCCATGTAAGTCCGGTAAAGATGAATAGCAAAGCAAAAATAATTGTATAGAAACCTAATACTTTGTGTAAGTCAAAAAATCGCTGAAATGATTTGGCTTTCCGCTTAATAACCAAACCAGATTTGACAGCTTTGGCTTTCCATTTTTTAGGCATCCACAATACAAGCCCTGTTATCGTAACCAATGCAAATACAATAACTGCCCATCCGACTATCTGATGTCCAATGTTGTATGGCAACCAAAGATTTCGATGACCAGATAGAATAAAATAAAAGAAGTCATTATTGTACGACTGTTCTGTTATGTACTTACCCGTATAGGGGTCTAATAATAAAATTGTATATCCATTTTTGTAATGGTTATAAGCAACAGAAGCAGCTTTGTCTGTCTTATTATATGTAACACCATATATTGAATTTACACTATCAGCAGGTGTTTTATATACATATTGAGTTGCTTTTTCCTTCAGTTGCAGTGGAGACAAAAATGATTCTGCCGAGATTTCTATGGTTTGATTTGGTAAATACACATTTCTTATCTCTTGCTGAAACATGTATATACAACCTGTTATAGCAACAATGAATACAATGATGCCCGATACCAAACCAAGCCATAAATGTAACCAATGGCATATCTTACGAAAAGATATTTTTTTCATGTAACTTTATTATTAGCCTAGAAATGAAAAGAAATGCTTCCGATCACTTGTCTTGTTTTTTGAGGCTCTACAGTAGTCCAACCTTTCCAATATTTCTTATCCGTTAGGTTGTTAACTTTCAGACCAAAGTTCCAAGCTCCTGTATTATAAAATGCTGTAGCATTAAGAACTGTGTATGCCGGCAATGTAAATACGCCTGTTGCAGCCGAATTTGTAATCTTATTCTCACCGGCATAGTTACCACCAAAGCCAAATCCGAGACCTTTAACAGCACCCTGAGGTACAGTATAGCTTATCCATCCGTTTACTAGAGTTTTAGGACCTGCACCTACTGGTCTGCGACCTAACGAGCCTGCATCTGTTTTCTTATTTTCACTATCATTATAACTATATCCGGCTATAATATTAAGCCCATTAATAGGATTGGCTGTTATATCGACCTCAAAACCTCGGCTATACACATCTCCATCCTGAATAGTATATCCTTGTTGTTCTGGATCAGGACGTGTTATATTGGTTACATATATATCATAATAACTTATTGACCCAACTAATTTATTATCAAACAAACTTAGCTTAAACCCACCTTCTATTTGATTAGCTTGCTGAGGTTTGAATGTACGTACACTTCCATCTGGTTGAGTAGATGATCCTACATTCTTAAACCCATTCATATAATTAGCAAAAGCAGACAGTTTATCAGGCAATATCTGATATACAGCTCCAAACTTGGGAGATAATGCTGTTTGATTATAATCACCTGAAGTGGTACCCTTATTCACATTGAGAGTACCTTCATTACTAAAATGGTCTAATCGAAGACTAGCCATTACCAGTAATTGATCGGTCAGATTAAGTACATCAGAAAAATAAACACTATATATATTTGATTTCGATATAGATTTTGAAGGCATTTTACCTGCTAAGGTACTATCAACCCTTGCTGCATTAATTCTTGCATAATTGGGGTCTGTTCCACGGCTTGCAATTGTATCAAGCAATATATAGCTACTTGCATCATTCGATTTTGTATGAAAATAATCTAAGCCTACAACTAACCGATTGCGCAAATTCCCAATCTTAAAGTCCCCTATAAAATTTTGTTGGATATCCATTGTTGTTCCTGTAGCATCTTGCGATCCAACCCATCGGTTTAGGCTATCGTCTTTAACCGCATCCTGAAACATAACGTATGAATATAAACCTTTGGACTGACGTATACTTTGTGAAACTGATGTTTGGGATTTCCATTGATCGTTTATCTTATATTCCATCGACCCGAATAGTCTGACAGTAGGTGTTTTGATTGTGATATCGTTGCTGGTGAAAGATTTTTTATAATCCATCCCCAATTCATCAGGCGTTCTATATTCCAAATCGCGCGATCTGTTTAGGAATACCATCAATGGGTTAGTTCCTTCCATTGTATAGAATTCTGTATTCAGTGTAAAAGTCAATCTGTCGCTTGCTTTATAAAGCAGCGAAGGAGCAAAGAAATAGGAACGGCTAAAACCGGCATCCTGAAAACTATTTTCGTTCTGATATGCAGCATTAGTCCTCAATAAGAGTGTTTTTTCTTTATTGACCGGTGCATTTATATCAGCTGCCACACGCATCAATCCATTTCCACCCATTGTATAAGAAAAGTCGCCGCCAAATTTCTCGTATGGTTGTTTTGTAACCACATTGATAAGACCACCAAACGAAACCAAACTACTTCCGAACAATGTGCCTGAAGGACCTTTCAAAACTTCGACCCGTTCTATATTTGCAGGATCAAGGCTCCCGTTTGTTTGTCCACCCAACCCATTTATCATGTTGGCCTGTGTAGAAAATCCACGTAGTGTAAAATAGGCTGCACCATCACCTCCACGTCCTGTGGAAGACCATAGTTTGTCTATACCCGAACTATTTTTGAGAACATCGTCAAAATTGACAATCATTTGCTCTTTTATCAGTTCTTTACCTATTACCGAATATACTTGTGGGTTTTCCAAATTCTTCAATGGTAACTTAGCAATATAGTCAGACTCTTTATTCGCAAATTTGTTACGGCCACCGACTACAACTACCTCTTCTAACTCATTGTCTTTGTTTTCTATTGTCAGATTATATACATTCTTTCCACTTTTGACTGTTATTACAGTTTTCAAAGTTTTATAATCTAATGCTGTAGCTACAAGTGTATAAGTGCCGGGAGGGCATGTAAATTGATATTCGCCCTTCTCGTTAGTTGTACTCCCATAGTGAGTACCTTCTATTGAAACTGCAATATTTGATGCTGATTTTTTTTCGTTGGAGATAACTACTCCTGAAATACTAGCCTTATTCTGAGCATATAAAGGCAAAACACTTATCATCAAGACAAGTATAAAACAATATTTAACATTTTTCATTTTGAATGGTGAATCGTTGTAATTAATTAGCTATTCCCATGCAAAATTACACCGACACCATATACTCAACAATACCTACATATAAGTATTTAGACAAGAAATCATACTAACAAATAGCGATGAACAACTATACCAACAGAGACATTTAACTATTCATCGGGCATAGATATCACCATTAACCAGTTGATCAAACAGATCTGCCAATTTATCTGTAACTACATCAGCATATCTCGCCCCTTTTTCGGGTGTAGATTTGTGCGGATTGCCAACTCCTGTATCATCAGATATTTTTGACCAATTGCGAGGAATCCATGCTACTCCTTCACGCAAAGCTTCCGATCTGAATGGATAATATGTCCCGTCTCCTGCTACCGACAGATTGACCAATTCCGGACGATAGTGCATCAATACGGATGTTTCTAATTCTCCTGCATGGTCGTCATCTTCCTCAAAATAGCCTTCTTGTGGAACTATAGAAAACCAATCGCTCACGGCAATCAGAAAGAAAGGGTAATCGACTGCCAGATCACGTATCATGTTCTTAAAGTTATTCCCCCCATGTCCGTTCACTATAATCAGCCGGAATATACCTTGCCGATGAAGCGAAGCTACAATGTCGGTCAAAATTGCTTTCTGGGTTTCATAACGGGTATGTAAACAAAACGGAAGGTCTAACTGTCCCGGATTTTGTGCACCTAAAGGTATAGGAGGCAACATCATTCCTTTTACTTGCTTATTATCGTAGGCTTTACGGACAGCATCGGCAGCTATATCATGAGCCAGATAGCAATCGGTAAGATAAGGTAAATGATAGTTATGAGGTTCGGTAGCACCCCATGGCAAAACTGCGTAATGAAATTCCTGATCCTTTGTGTCGTTGTACGACGCAGACAATATATCTAGTTTAGTCATAATAAATCATTTTAGGTAAAGATAATAAAAATATTACTTTACTATCTTTGCAGACAAAACAGAATGGATATGATGCAAAAAATAAAAGAGCTCCGAGCTATTATTCCGATCCCGGTGGGCGAAGCACTACGGTTGATGAAAGATAATGATGGCAATATAGAACAATGTGCCGAACTGTTTAAAGCTAAATCGATAAAAGAGATTTGCAGTCAAACCGGATGTAGCGAGGAAATGGCCAAACAATATTATGGAGATGAGAAATACGACCTGAACAGAACCATTTCGAGCATAAAAGAAACAATATATGATGAAAATTATAAACCGATAGAAGGTGTTACAAAAGAGAATGTCCGTTCGGTATTACAATGGATTGGGATGATGGAATCCAAAGACTTTGCTTTCTCACTTGATTATATCCATCTGGACAATGTCATCGAAACATTAAGATTGATACCGGCTTTAACAGAAATAGCCGTAGTGATAGAAACAGTGAAGGCAGTGAAAGATAAAATATTTGAAGGTTATACAGACAACTTGCCTTTGGACGAATTTGTTCGCAGGCATAAACGGTTAGATGACAATCCCGATTTTAGACAGGCAAATGCAGCTCTTCCACTAAAAGTAACAGTAATGAAAGATGAACTATTGAGACACCTCCGGAATTTGCAATAAAACATGACACTGACAGATTTTAACACTATAGAATGAACTAAAATCAATTATTTTTCGTTCTCCTTAATAATAAAATTAAATTATTTATGAAAAAAGTATTATTTACCTTATTGATGGTTGTTGTATTGGCAGCATGTAGCTCCAAGATATACAATAACGCACTGAAACAAATTGAACTTGGAATGTCTCCGAATGAAGTAACAGCATTGATGGGAGACCAATATAATGTTGTTTCTCAAAGAGGATCTAGCGAAACCCTTGAATATGTTGACCGCTTCAAAAATCATTGGTTCTTTGTTTTTGAAAACAACAGTCTGGTAAAATGGTATAAAGAAGTAGAGAAATAACCACCACGGTGATTATCCTATAATTAGAATAACAAAAAGGCAATACTGATTTTAGTATTGTCTTTTTTTATACGCCAGCTAATACTATATTTCAACACAAAACACTATCCATATGACTATTAAGACATATATTATTTATAATCAATTTAGATTAGCAACAAGGCTATATCGTTAAAAAAGCACCTTTCCCCTATTTTTATAAAAAACTATAGCCATCTTATTCAAATTATACTATACCTTTGCAGCAGTCTTTAGGGGTGCCTTATTATTACAGGCTGAGATCACACCCATATAACCTGATCCGGATAATGCCGGCGTAGGGAACGATACTAAATCATGTAGTTTCTACTGATTTATATACATTCGGGATACAATCTTATCAACACCCCTTTTTTGTTTAACGTCAGTGATGGATAGTTTATATCTACCCTTCACAAGATTAATTTAAAGTATTTTAAATGAAAAAGGTATTTTGGATGGTAGCTGTCATAATCAGCAGTACCACAGTTTATTCTCAACAAAAAGCAGACAGTCTGAAATCTGTACAATTGGAAGATGTAGTAGTGTCGGCCAGTAGGGCTAATAAAAATGCTCCTATAGCCTATTCTAATCTGAACGAAGCACAGATAAAGAAAGATAATGCTGCTAAAAATATCCCTTTCGTATTGCAGACACTTCCTTCTGTTGTGGCTTATTCGGAAGATGGGCTTGGAATCGGGAACACTAATTTCCGTATCAGGGGGACGGATGCAAACCGTATCAACGTCACCCTCAACGGAATGCCACTTAACAACCCTGAAAGTCAGGATGTGTTTTGGGTAAATATCCCGGACTTATCGAATTCTTTGCAAAGCATACAAGTGCAACGGGGAGTAGGTACAGCATCGAATGGAGTAGCATCATTCGGTGGAAGTATTTCGCTACAGACAACGGGAGCCCGCGCCGAAGCCTATGGATCGGCATCGACAGCAGTCGGCACATATAACTCTGTAATATCTACCATTGCTGCGGGAACAGGGATAATGAACAGTGGCTTATCGATAGACGCACGGTATTCGCGCACAACAACCGACGGATATATCCGCAACGGGAAAGTTGACCATAAATCTCTTTATGCTACTGTAGCACACTATACTGACAAGCAACTGTTCCGTGTTGTATACATCAATGGTATACAGCACACAGGCATCACCTGGGAGGGTGTAAGCCCGGAGATTATGGAAACAGACAGGACATATAATCCGACAGGAAAGTATAAAGATGACGCCGGAAATACTCTTTATTATGATAATGATACAGACAACTATTATTCGAATATAGCACAAGCAATTTACTCACGCCAACTGAGTGACAACCTGACTATAAACGGAAACTTTAGCTATACGAACGGATATGGTTATTATGAGAATTATAAAACTGATAGAGATTTTATGAGCAAATTCGGTTTGCAACCACAAGTTGTAAAAGATGTCACATATGAGTCGTCTGACGTAGTGCAACGAAAAATGATGTCGAACAATTTTTATGTCGGCAGCATGAGCCTTGCATATAACAGAGAAAAAATATCGCTATCAGGAGGTGGAATGTATAGTTTCTATGACGGATCACATTTCGGCAAATTGCCTTGGGTGAAACACAACCAGAATATTTCGCCGGAATATAAATGGTATGAGAATGAATCGAAAAAACGTGATGCAAATATCTTTGTTAAGGCTGAATACCGCCCTATTGCTAACCTGACATTATTCGGGGAAGCACAGAACCGCTATATCGACTACCGAATGGAAGGGTTAGATGACGATATGCTAGATATAACTAAAAACTATTATTACAATTTCTTCAATCCCAAAGCAGGTATTTCTTACCAAATCAATGCATCGAACGAAGTATATGGTTCGGTAGGTATCTCTAACAGGGAGCCTCTACGCGAAGATATGAAGGAATACAAAAAGACAAACCGGACTATTAACCCTGAGCGTTTGTTTGATTACGAGTTCGGTTATCGTCTGGCTACTAAAACATTCTCCTTCGATGCTAATTTATATTATATGGATTATAAAGATCAATTAGTATTGACTGGAAAATTGAGTGACGTGGGCTATAAATTGCAGGAGAATGTACCGGACAGCTACCGTATGGGTATAGAATTGTCGGCTGCTTACACACCTCTCAAATGGCTTCGGTTGGACGCAAACACAACATTGAGCCGCAACAAGATTAAAGACTATACGGCATATTTTACTGTTTATGATGCTAATACATGGGATGCAGTATCGCAGGATAGTGAATTTTTTAAATCAACAAACATTTCATTCTCCCCCAATGTCATCAGCAGTGCTATTGTAACAGTTATGCCAATCGAAAACTTTAGTTTCTCTCTGACAGGAAAATACATCGGTAAAATGTATTACGACAATACATCAAACAAAGACAATCAACTCGATGACTATTTTGTTGCTAATTTTGTGACAGGTTATACTTTTGATACACAACGAATCGGTAAAATTGATCTTCAGTTATATGTAAATAACATCTTCAATAAGAGATATGTAGCTAACGCATGGGTAGATCCATATAGATTTACGGACGGTAGCGAAATTATATATAAAGGTTTATTCCCTCAGGCACCATGTAATATTATGGCACGTGTAGGAGTCCGGTTCTAAATCTGTTTAGTCACTAGCTATCAGTCCATATATGAATTATAAAATTGAGATGGGCTGATAGCTATACTTTAAATCACAACAAAATGATTGACTTTATTCTTTCCAACTGGGTTAGTATTGTTGGTAGCTTAGCTGGGCTTATTTATGTATATCTCGAATACAGGGCGAGCATCTGGATGTGGGCTGCCAGCATTGCTATGGCTGCATTCTATATATTTATATTTTATTCTACCCACCTATATGCAAGCATGGTCATATATACTTATTTCTTTGTTGCTTCTATCTATGGGTGGATAATGTGGACTACCAAGTATAAGAAGCAAGAGGAAACAGGCGAAGATGTTATATCTCATACCCCCAAACGATTCGTCATTTACATTTTAGCATTTACGATTGTTTCATTCCTAATTATTTACACCTTACTTCTTACTCTTTCTGAAAATCAAGGACTGATTACAATTGGCGATGCATTGACCACTGCATTCAATATAATAGCTTTGTGGATGGCATCCCGAAAATGGGTCGAACAATGGTTATTACTGATTCCTGCCAATATGATATCCGGAACTTTACTTTTTGTACAAGGAGATATACTATCCGGTTTTTTATTTGTTTTATTCTTTATTGCTTCCATATTGGGTTACTTCAAATGGAAACAAATGGTTATCAAGGGCTAGTCTTTTCTTATCGAATCCTGATTATGGATAAATTCGGATTAACATTCTCAATATATAGACAAAAGCTGTTATCTTTGTCTCATCGGGATAATTGGATAGAGCTATTTTATGAGAATATTTCAAGTTATAACAGTTTCAGAATACGGTGGTGCTCAGACCATTGTTGCAGATCTCATTAAAAGCCTCAGCCCGGAGCATGAGGTTTTCGTTCTCTATGGAGGCGAAGGTGAGGCTTGGAGCCAGCTTGGAAATAACTTTACCCGCATACGCCTTTCCGAGCACCGTAAAAATGTATCATGGAAAGATGCCTTTTTATTATTTAAACTATTTTATTACCGTCTAAAATACCGACCTGATGTTGTACATCTCCATTCTTCTAAAATGGGAGCATTGGGGCGCATTGCTTTTAATCCGAAAAAGATTGTATACACAGTGCATGGGTTTGACTCTATCAGAAAAGCCTATCGCAAATTTCTGACAATAGAACAGAAACTCAAAAATAGGGCATTCCGTATTGTTGGGGTTAGCCAATATGATGTAAACTGCCTGAAAGAAGAAGGCATTTATAAAAATGTAGTCCGTATCTACAATGGGGTCAGAGACCACTACAATGGGGTCAGAGACCACTACAATGACAATCAAGAAAATACAGATGATACAATATCTCTAAAATTGGGACAAATCAAAATGGAATATTCCCATATTGTGATGTGCATATCCCGCATTTCGAAACAGAAGAAATTTGACCTTTTTCTTGATATTGCAAAGCGTATGCCCGATTATGCATTTGTATGGATTGGAAATAAAGAAGATATCGACAATCTTCCCCAAAATGTTTTCTGCTTAGGAGAAGCACACTCGGCACATCTATATCTCAAATACGCAGACTTGTTCATATTGCCGTCCAATTATGAAGGACTACCGATGTCTGTTCTCGAAGCTTTGTCATTTGGAGTACCAGTCGTAGCATCGGCTGTTGGCGGGCTAACGGAAATCTTGGATGGTCAAAATGGATTTTCAGTTGAAAACAAATCATATCTTTTCGAAGAGAAAATTAAATATATATTAAAAAACAAAGATGTACAGGATAGGATGTCTAAGCAAGCAAGGGAATCTTATCTTAATAACTTTACGATAGCAAAAATGATAGGAGGCTACACATCTATCTTTAACGAAATTGTTATAAATAAATAATGAATAGTCCTTTAGTATCTGTATTAATGCCATGTTACAATGTAGAGAACTACATTGAAGAATCGATGCATTCGATACTAAAACAAACCTATACAAATATTGAGATTATAGCCATTGATGATTGCTCGAGCGACAAAACCGGAGAAATCTTATCTCAATTGGCAACAACAGATAGCCGCATCAAGGTGATTAAAAATCCGGAAAACCTGAAACTAATCCGGACACTAAACAAAGGCATTGAATTATGTTCGGGTGAGTATATAGCCCGCATGGATTCGGACGATATTGCATTGCCTGAACGTATCGAGAAAGAAGTTCTTTTTCTGGAGCAGAATAGAGACCACGGAATTGTAAGTTGCCAATTTAAGGCATTCAGAAGTGAATCTCCCAACAAGCATTATTTGCACCACAACCCTCTGCATGATGATGAACTAAGAGCCTACATGCTTTTCAAATCAGGAATATGCCATCCGGCAGCAATGATCCGCAAGCAGGTTTTTACAGAGTTAAATCTTTCTTTTGGATTAGAATACCTTCATGTAGAAGATTATGCACTATGGTCGCAAGCTATTTATAAAACAAAAATAGCCAATCTACCCGAAGCATTACTCCTATACAGAGTGCACCAGAATCAGGTGTCTTCTAAGAATGAGTATCTCCAGATAGAAAATAAAAAAAAGGTTTTTGCTATACATTGCCAACATTTGGGATTGCCACAAGATGATGAATATCTCGATGTTTATGCCTCTGTTGCCGAATGTGTACCAAGCATATCTTCTCTCAGCTATATTGATAAATGCGAATCGTTTATGCTCTCTCTCATCAAACTGAATGAAGAGAAAAACTTCTGTAATGGCAAATATCTTGAACAGATGCTCTCTATACACTGGCTACGCCTATGTGCAAACTCTAGGCTGGGTATAAGTGTTATATCTAAATTGAAGCGGTCACGTTTGTATATCCCCAGCAATTATAATAGCCGGGATATGCTTATATTATATACAAAGTGCTTATTTAAACTAAAATATAAAGAATCATTCATATACAAAATAGTTTTCAGATAAATGGATATCATTCAATCTTTAAAAACTATACTGGGGAGAATATTAATATTATTGATTGTTTTCTACTATATATACCCTCAGGCGCTGGATGTAAGAGGCTCATCTTTCATATCCATGTCGGGTATTATTGGAATTATTGTATATGCACTACATAAATTTCCGTTTAAAGAAGTCTTTCATTTATTATTATTCTTTGGAGCATATATTGCAGTCTGTTTATTGGCCAGCTATTTAAGTGACAACAGCGATGATTATTATATTTCCTTCATCAGGAGCCAAATGGCATGGTTTTTTACCGCATATTTGATTATGTTCCTGATATTCAAACTACATAGCACACCCAAATTCGAAACATTACTTATATATATCATCGGAGCTATTGCGCTACAGTGTGCAGTAACACTGATTATGTATTTTAATAAAGAAGCCAATGATTTCTTCTTTTCGTTACAATTGCAAGCCGAAATTGATGAAACTAAAAAAGAAATGGCTGGCGAATATAGGTTGATAGGATATGGTACAGGCTTTTTTGGTGCAGGTATTGTTGCGGGATATGGCTTAATGCTGATACCATACCTTATTTTAAAAATTAAAATGAACTCTGCCCAATATCTGCTTACGGCAGCCACTTATACCTTCATATTTCTGATAGGTCTGTTCTCTGCACGAACAACAGTTGTAGGTGCAGGACTTAGCATTGTGATATTTGTCATTATCTATTTTTTCGACAACAAACCATACAGGCGACAAGGTGGGATATTTCTTATTTCATTAATTGTTCTACTGGCAGTTGGTGTTTCGCTTTGTTTTATTTATTTCCCCGAATATACAGATTGGGCATTTGAACTTTTCACCAATGCGAAAGCAGGACAAGGTTTCCAAACAGACTCATCGAATGGCTTATATGGTATGTTTTATGCTCCGGAAGATTTCAGAACATTTTTAATAGGGAATGGAAGTATGAAATTCTTTGGTAGTGATGTAGGATTTACCCGCTTATGGTTTCACTCCGGCCTCATCGGAATGGCAATCTATTTTCTATATGGCCTTTTCATCGTAAAAAAATCATGGACAAAAGATTGGGTAATAAATTTTTTGATATTGATGATTGTTCTGGACGGATTATTAATGAACGTAAAAGGATTAACAGACCTGAATATGGTTCTATACCTATTCTTTTTCTATTTTATGTTTCACAAATACTATGTCTTTTATCCACAAATACGTCTAAAAAATCATAATTCATTAATTGGAACTCAACAATGAAAGAATGTATCATATTAGCCGGAGGACTGGGAACCCGTTTGCAATCTGTAGTAAAAGATGTACCAAAATGCATGGCAGAGGTGGCAGGAAACCCCTTTCTCAAATATTTGTTTGACTATGCAGCCAAGCAGAAAATAGAACATATTATTCTGGCATTAGGTTATAAATCAGATATAATAATAGATTGGCTGGCAAATCAATCCCTTCCGTTCGACATTTCATACGTTATAGAAAAAGAGCCTCTTGGTACAGGTGGAGCAATTCAATATGCTTTTAGCAAAATAAAATCTGAGAAAGCATATATTATCAATGGCGATACTTATTTTGATGTAGATTTAGAAAAATTTTCGAATTCACATATATCAAAAAAGGCAGATATTTCATTGGCACTGAAACCTATGACAGATTTTGACAGATACGGTTCTGTATTACTTGATACACAAGATCGGATAATCCGATTCAATGAGAAAAAATATTGCCAGCAAGGCCTCATAAATGGAGGAACCTATCTGGTCAATAAAAATATATTCGCGAAATTAAACTTACCTCAAAAATATTCTTTCGAAAAAGATATATTAGAAAGTAAGATTAACGACATCAGTATATATGGATATGAGCAAGATAGCTATTTTATAGATATCGGTATACCTTCGGATTTCGAAAAAGCAAATAAAGATTTTAAAACACGGTGAAAGCCAGAGTATGACAAAAACTCTTGAAAAGATATCAATTATAACAGTTGTATTTAACGGTAAAGATTTTATCGAAAATACAATCAAAAGCGTCATAGACCAGACTTACCCCAATATTGAATACATTGTTATTGATGGTAATTCGACCGATGGCACTGTTGATATTCTAAAAAAATACGATGATCGCATCACTTATTGGGTAAGTGAGCCTGATAAAGGAATCTATGATGCTATGAATAAAGCTATAGATAAAGCGACAGGCAGATGGATCAACTTTATGAATGCCGGGGACTTTTTTTATTCAGACCATGTACTTCATCAGATCTTTTCAGTAGATACTGAATTAGACCAGTATGCAACCGTATATGGTGACGCCGAATTCAGATTAAAAAATATAGCGTACGTTATAGAAGCAGCAGACATAGCAGATTCTAACAATTTTATGCCTTTTTCGCATCAGGCAGCCTTCGTAAGAAGTGATGTTGCTAAACATTACAAATTCGACTTAAATTATCGTATCACTGCCGACAGTGCATTTTTTCTACGCCTGATAAGAGAAGGATTACACTTCAAACATATTCCCGTTACAGTATGCTCGTACGATGCATTAGTAGGTTTAAGCGTCCAGAATGAATTAAAAAGGAGCAAAGAGCTTGTTGATATGCAGATACACCTCAACGGAGCCGACTCAAATAGCCCCTATTTCAAAAAATATTTGCGTAATGCACAATTAAAGCAACGCATCAAAAAATTTATACCTCAATCTTTATGGACCATGTTCCGTGAAAAAGAAATTAAGAAGAAGTATAAGTATAAAAATATCAATGACTAACCAATATAAATATCTATTTCTTGATCGCGATGGGGTTATCAACGTAGAACGTCCCGACGATTATGTCAAAAGCATTAATGAATTTGTTTTTGAAGAAGATGCTATAGATGCTGTCTCTATCCTCTCCCGTAAGTTTGAGGAAATATTCATTATCACCAATCAACGTGGTGTAGGTAGAGGAATTATGACTTTGCAACAACTGGACGACATACATGACTACATGCTTTCTGAAATAGAAAAAGCAGGCGGAAAAGTCTCCAACATTTATTTTTGCACCGACACCATTTCCACATCCATCAATCGGAAACCCAATATAGGCATGGCATATCAGGCAAAAAGGGATTTTCCACAGGTCAATTTTTCACAATCTATTATGGTTGGTAACAGTAAATCTGACATTGATTTTGGGAACAAACTAGGAATGTATACTGTTCTAGTAAGTAGTAAATATCCAAAAGACAATAAAATATATAAAATGATAAATGCTTATTACGAAAATCTATATAAGTTTGCATTATCATTACAAAACTGAATAACAATCATTATGAATATAATAAAGCAGCGGATACAAGAATCCATCGACGTAAAAAAGAGAATAATAGAGAACGAACCGTTACTCAAAACAATAGAAGAAGTAACTCTGCTAATGATTGAACAAATCAGAGACGGAGGTTCCATCTATTTTGCCGGAAATGGAGGCAGTGCAGCCGATGCACAGCATCTGGCAGCCGAACTGTCCGGACGTTTCTATTTCGACAGGCAGCCCTTGTCTGCCGATGCATTGCATTGCAATACCTCTTTTATGACTGCTGTAGCAAACGATTATTCATACGATATTATATACGCACGCCTGCTAAGTGGCATCGGCCGCAAAGGAGATGTTTTAGTAGGTTTATCAACATCAGGCAATTCGAAAAATATTGTAAAAGCCTTCGAAAAAGCAAAAGAGATGGATATTTATACCATTGCTATGACCGGAGAAGGCGGCGGAAAAATGAAAGAATTAGCCGATTTATCAATTTGTGTCCCATCCAACGATACACCCCGAATCCAAGAATCACATATTATGATTGGCCATATAATATGTGAAATAATAGAAAGTACATTGTTCAAGGCCACTAACAAATAATTATGATTTATAGAAGTAAAGCTCCGTTCAGACTAGGCCTTGCAGGAGGTGGGACTGACGTATCTCCCTACTCCGACCTATATGGCGGATGTATCCTGAATGCAACAATAAGTTTGTATGCGTATGCAAACATAGAACCCCGCCATGATGATAAAATTGTATTCCGCATCCCACAGACGGGCGAAGAATACATATTCGACTCGGTACGTGAATTACCCATCACGAACGACAAAACCGATTTGATGAAAGGAATCTATAACCGTATAGTTAAAGACTATACGCTTAAACCTCTTTCATTTACCCTTACCTGTGCACTCGAAGTACCATTCGGTTCCGGACTCGGCACTTCATCGACCCTGGCAATAGCTATATTAGGAGCATATTCCGAATGGCTATCATTGCCTCTAGGCGACTACGACATTGCATATCTGGCATACCTGATAGAACGGATAGACCTAGGACAAGCCGGAGGGAAGCAAGACCAATACGCAGCTGCTTTTGGCGGATTCAATTTTATGGAATTCTATGCCGAAGACAAAGTTATTGTAAATCCGCTACGTATTAGAAATGATGTTATCAATGAGTTGTCTAACAACTTGCTGCTGTACTACACCAATTCGAGTCGAAACTCAGGTGATATCATCATCAAACAGCAAAAAAACGTAAAAGACAAAAAAGAAAAGTCGATAGAGGCTATGCATCAGATAAAGAAGCAGTCTTACGAAATAAAAGAAGCTATTCTGAGAAACAACCTCGACGAGATTGGCAATATCCTGCACAGAGGATGGATATTTAAAAAAGAAATGGCAGAAGGAATATCAACCCCTCTTTTCGAAGATATCTATAACACTGCATTGAAAGCTGGTGCTCTGGGTGGTAAAATATCCGGTGCTGGTGGTGGTGGATATGTTTTCTTCTACTGCCCCGACAATGCGCGGTTTGGAGTTGCCAAAGCTCTCGAAAACCTAGGAGGTAAGGTTCAACCGTACAGCTTCACTAAGAAAGGATTAGAAACTTGGCGAACAAAATAGATAAAATGAAAATAGCCATTCTCATACGTGTATATGATAGACTTGATGATTTGAAGAATAACCTTCAAATCATCTCGGACACGTGGAATGAGAATGAATATTACATTATTGTAGTCAGCAATGGGAAAAGCAATGGCTATGAAGTACCTGGCGAGTGTTTACAACATATCGACAAACTCGTTGTGCTCGAACAAAATGCAGGACATCGGAAAGGGAATTCGCAACTATTGATAGAAGGTGCTAAATACATTCCATCCGATTGTAAATATACATTAATTCTTGAAGCCGACACATGGGTATATACCGACAAGATACAATCCAAATACACTAAGCTTTTAGAACAATCGCCCAATGCGGTATGGGCCAGTGCCGATTGGTACGACAAATATTATGCTCTGGCCACAGATTTTGCGATTATAAAAACCGAATATATCAACGAAAATATTGGAATATTCGATTTTGAATTATTCCCCGAATGTCATATATCCAACTTTCTGCGCGATACCAACAAAGGATATGTATGGATAGCAGAGAATATGCCTGTGCATGTACCAAGTTATATAAAATATAAATATCCATACGTTCCGAACATCAAAGAAGGACGTTTTTATGTATTTCCAAAATCGCGCACAGCCACCCACCATATCGAATATCTGAAAGATGGGATAGAACAGAAAAAACGATATTTTAACATATTAGCCAACATCGATTATTTTCCTGAAGCCAAAGTTAAAAATAAGGCTTGGAATAGACTTAAAATGTCTTTTTGGATAACTTTAAGTAAATGTCTCCTGAAAAGGAGCTGGTATAGTAACAAAACATACAAAGAAATACCTACGGAATAAATGTTTGTAGTAAATGGACGATATTTGACTCAGAAAGCAACAGGCGTACATCGCTATGCTTTCGAGATATGCAACCAATTGCACGAAATGGGTGTAGACTTCCATGTCGCTATACCACAGGAAATACAACCTGATTATAAATTTAAGTTCAAAACAGTCAAATGCGGCTCACTCAAAACTCACCTTTGGGAACAAGTGTCGTTGCCGCGCTACCTGAAAAACATCGGTAGTCCACTACTTATCAGCTTTACCGGATGTGGCCCGCTAAACTACAAAAACCAAATAATTACAATTCACGATGTGTCGCATGAAAGGTATCCCAAATGGTTTTCGAAAAACTATTATCGTTTCTACCATTATATGATGCCCCGCATCGGACGCAAAGCACATGCAGTACTCACAGTCAGCGAATTTTCGAAAAATGAAATTGTAGATACCTTAGGGCTCGATCCTAAAAAGATCCATGTAGTGCACAGTAATGTACCTTTCCATAGCACCCCATCTCGCGAAGAGATACTGAACTATCACCCAGCTCCTGATACCGAACGGTATATATTAGCCGTATCGTCGATGGATCCACGCAAAAATTTCATACGTCTGGTCGAAGCTTTTAATATGCTTAACGACAAATCACTCAAGCTCTACATCATTGGGATGCGCTTCAAAGCATTCAACACTCCCGATTTGGAAAGGCTGATCAGTGACAATGTATACCTACCTGGCTATGTGGATGACGAAGCATTACAAAGAATGTATCAGAATGCATTATTATCAGTCTATCCATCGCTATATGAAGGATTTGGTCTTCCACCATTAGAATCTATGACTTTTGGTTGTCCGGTTATCAATTCAGATATTCCCGCACTGCACGAAGTCAGTGAGGATGCCGCATTATATGCGAACCCTTATGACGCCAATGATATTGCATCCAAAATAGAATATCTGATAAATAATGATGAACTACGCATGTCGCTCAAAGAAAAAGGACTGGAACAAATAAAAAAGTATTCGTGGCATAAATCTGCAAAACAAGTCATGGAAATTGCACAACAATATATTTGAATAATTGTTTTGCACAAGTTTGATTGAATCAAGGACAAACATTAATTGTTTTTTTACCATTACCCCAAAAAGAATCCTTATCTTTAAAAGGTACTAAAAACAATGTCTATTTAAAACCATATCAAATAGGGATTTTCAATCAAAAAAGCTCTGTGTTCCTTTTGAATGTACCCATATTTGATGTACTTTTGCACTGAAAAATAGAAGAAAATGATATGTTATATCTATTTTCTATATCAACTGGAAAATTAAAACTATTCAAAATAACTTACTAAACAAAATTAATTTTATGAGTTGGTTACTTAAATCCTCTATTGGCCGCAAGTTCATTATGGCTTTGTCTGGCTGTTGTATGGTTTTGTTCCTTCTGTTTCACATGTCAATGAATCTTGTCTCGATATTTTCGATCGAAGCATATGAAATGATCTGTGGATTTTTAGGTACTAACTGGTATGCGGTTGCCGGAACGGGTGCATTAGCTGCGCTATTTCTGGTACACATCATCTACGCAATCGTATTGACACTACAAAATCGTAAAGCTCGTGGTAGTGACAAGTACGCATCATCAAGTCTGACTGATGCAACATGGTCTTCAAAAAACATGTTTGTATTAGGTGTATTCTTGTTGGCATTCTTGATCATACACTTGTATGACTTCTGGTTCAAAATGATGTTTGCTGAATTGTTCCATATACATGACATTGTTGTGATGCCTGATATGGTAGGTTCTCATCTCGTAAAATTGTTTGGAAACCCAGTTAAAGTAGTTATATACCTAATCGGTATTATTGCTCTTTGGTTCCACCTTGCTCATGGTGTTTGGAGTATGTTCCAAACTGCCGGTCTAAATGGTCGTACATGGTCACCTCGTCTTAAATGGGTTGGTTATGTTGTGGCAACTCTTATCGCAATTGGATTTGCTATTGTTCCCATCTTTTTCTATGCTAAATCATTTTGCACTTTCTGCGGTTGATTAGGTATTGACTATTATTATTAAAGATTAAAAGAAAAATATATGACTACTATATTAGATCCAAAGAAAGATTCTAAAATCCCTGAGGGCCAATTAGCCCAAAAATGGAGCAACTATAAAGATCACCAAAAACTGGTGAACCCTGCCAACAAACGCCGTTTGGACGTAATTATTGTGGGTACAGGTCTTGCCGGAGCATCTGCTGCTGCATCACTTGGTGAAATGGGATTTAATGTCCTTAACTTTTGTATTCAGGATTCTCCTCGCCGTGCACACTCTATTGCTGCACAAGGAGGTATCAATGCTGCAAAAAATTATCAAAATGATGGTGACTCTGTTTACCGTCTATTCTACGATACAATTAAAGGTGGTGACTACCGTGCCCGTGAAGCAAACGTGTACCGTTTGGCTGAAGTAGCAAACAGCATCATCGACCAATGTGTGGCGCAAGGTGTTCCTTTTGCTCGCGAATATGGAGGTCTTTTGGATAACCGTTCGTTCGGAGGTGCTCAGGTATCACGTACATTCTACGCAAAAGGTCAAACAGGACAACAATTGTTGTTAGGAGCTTACTCTGCCCTAAGCCGTCAGGTACATAAAGGCAGTGTGAAATTATACACTCGCTACGAAATGGTAGAGTTGGTTATGATAGACGGACGTGCTCGTGGTATCATTGCCCGTAACTTGGTAACCGGTAAGTTAGAACGTTTTGCTGCTCATGCTGTTGTTATTGCAACCGGTGGATATGGAAATACATTTTTCTTATCGACTAATGCAATGGGATCTAACGGTTCGGCTCTAATCCAAGCATATAAAAAAGGTGCTTATTTTGCAAATCCTTGTTTTGCTCAAATTCACCCGACTTGTATTCCTGTTCACGGAGAATTCCAATCAAAACTAACATTGATGTCGGAGTCGCTTCGTAATGATGGACGTATCTGGGTTCCTAAAAAGAAAGAAGATGCAGAAGCTATCCGTGCCGGAAAATTGAAACCGACTCAGATTGCTGAAGAAGATAGAGATTATTACTTAGAAAGACGTTATCCGGCATTTGGTAACCTTGTACCTCGTGACGTTGCATCCCGTGCTGCAAAAGAAAGATGTGATGCAGGATTCGGTGTAAACAATACAGGTTTAGCTGTTTATCTGGACTTCTCTGATGCTATCAAGCGTCTGGGTAAAGATGTGGTAGAAGCTAAATATGGTAACTTGTTCCAGATGTATGAAAAAATCGTGGACGACAATCCTTACGAAACTCCGATGATGATTTATCCTGCTATTCACTACACAATGGGTGGTATCTGGGTAGATTATGAGTTGATGACATCTATCAAAGGATTGTTTGCATTGGGTGAGGCTAACTTCTCTGATCACGGTGCTAACCGTCTTGGAGCATCTGCATTGATGCAAGGTCTTGCCGACGGATATTTTGTATTACCATATACTATCCAGAATTATTTGGCTGACCAAATTACAGTGCCACGTTTCAGTACTGACCTTCCTGAATTTCAAGAAGCAGAAAATGCGATAAAAGAAAAGGTTGCTAAACTGATGAATATAAAGGGTACCCGTTCTGTCGATTCTATTCACAAACAACTAGGTCTTATCATGTGGGACTTTGTTGGAATGGGACGTACTAAAGAATCTTTGGAAAAAGCAATAGTAGATTTGAAAGAAGTGAAGAAAGAATTCTGGACAAATCTTCGCATTCCTGGAGATTCTAATGATTTGAATACTGAGCTGGAAAAAGCTTTGCGTGTTGAAGACTTTATCGAAATTGGTTTATTGATGGCTTATGATGGCTTGAATAGAAATGAGTCTTGTGGAGGACACTTCCGTGAAGAGTATCAAACACCGGAAGGTGAAGCTTTACGTGATGATGCAAATTATTCATATGTAGCTTGCTGGAAATATGCGGGTGAAGATGCTGCTCCAGAACTTATAAAAGAACCTCTTGATTATGAATTTGTTGTAAGACAACAACGTAACTATAAAGCATAAGAACAATGGACAAAACAATAAATATAAACGTAAAAGTTTGGCGTCAAAGAGGTCCTAAAGTAAAAGGAAACTTTGAAACATATCCACTTGAAGGCATTTCGGTAGATTCTTCATTTCTTGAAATGCTTGATATACTGAACGAAAGCCTCGTAAATAAAGGTCAAGAACCAATTGTATTCGATCACGATTGCCGTGAAGGTATTTGCGGTATGTGTAGCCTATATATAAATGGACACCCACATGGTCCGGATGAAGATATCACAACTTGCCAGTTGCACATGCGTAAGTTCAAAGATGGTGAGACTATTACTATCGAGCCTTGGCGTTCAGCAGGTTTCCCTGTGATCCGCGACTTGATGGTAGACCGTACTGCTTTCGACAAGATTATGCAATCAGGAGGTTATGTGAATATCAATACTGGTGGTGTTCCGGATGCTAATGCGATAGCTATATCTAAACCGGATGCTGATGAAGCTATGGACTCTGCATCTTGTATCGGTTGTGGTGCTTGTGTAGCTGCTTGTAAGAATGGATCAGCGATGTTATTCGTTTCTGCAAAGGTAAGTCAATTGGCGCTACTTCCTCAAGGACGCGTAGAAGCTGCTCGCCGTGCTAAAGCAATGGTTGGTAAAATGGATGAACTAGGGTTCGGAAACTGTACTAATACAGGTGCTTGCGAGGTTGAATGTCCTAAAAATGTATCGATCAGTAATATTGCCCGTTTGAACCGTGAGTTCTTGAAGGCTAAGTTCAAAGACTAATAATATTACTATTATATAGTTATAAAAAAGAGAATGTTCTTAGTTGAACATTCTCTTTTTGTTTATTTTATAATATAATTCTACCTAATCAGAATAAGGGCTTATGAGTAAAGTATCTGCTTTAAATGAACAATAATATCCTCTAGCCCACAACTCAAAATAAGGTTTAAAAAGATCGCAGTTTAAATCAGCTTTGGTAGCAGGGTATTGTAAATAATAGCTAAGCCAATAGTCACAACTTATAGAATAATAAGCTTCGCTAAGGATGGATAACAATCCATCATAATTTGTATTGTCAGAAATATGGTCTCCCAATACATCATAAATATAGTCTTGCGTTTCATCCATAGAGTCATCAAGTTCTTTCCGTGTATTAACAATCTTCACATCAGTTATACCTGCCATCAAGTCCATAAACTCGTTGTCATCATCATGTTGTGATAATGCTTTAATATTATCTATAAACTGATTTCCAATTGTTATCAACTCTTCATTTGGACATATAACTATTTTAGGTACAAAATATCCCGGAGCAATTCCTTGTTTTAAACTTTCACGAACATCGTGCTCTACTAATTTATAGATAGGCAATATCCGTCCTTTCAATAAGTCTCCATTAGGTAGAGGGCTAAAAACAGCTTCCACACCTGTTCCATCAGGCATAAAACATTGGAAAATACCATATAGATAATCCTCCAAGGTATCAGGATCATTTGCTTCCTCTATAAAATTTAAAGTAGGTATAGTTCGCAAATAATTAAAATACTCTAATTTGTCCATTATCGCTCTCTGTTTGTGTTTCAATAATTAATACAAATATAATGCTTCTTATTTTTCTAATTCTTTAACTCGCTTTTCTAACTGAATTGTATATAATGTCAACTCTTCAATCTTTTGTAAAAGTTTAATTTGCATATCATTCAGATTCAAACCATTTTCTTTCATTTCTTGCTCTGATGGGATATCAGGTAAATGCTTGTTTTCATTAACAAATGCTTCAACTTCCGAAAGAGGTTTCAAATTGTAAGTCGGCTCAAAAACAAAGTCAGCTCCTGTATTAATTTTCACTTCTACGGCTTCAACTGTTAACATTCCAGCTATAGCCTGATTACCTTTACTGTGTATTAATCTAGCCCAAGCACCTTGACCGTCAACATTGGTACTCCGTACATAAACATTCGCATAAGAATTGGCATTATAGTTAATCGAGAATAGTAATTGCCCTGCATATGCAGAAGCAAAAGTAGCATTAGAGCTTAATGCTACATTAACTCCTAGAAAATGAGACTGATATTCAGATTTATAAGGAATATTTTGTGTATCGGGAGCAATACAATCATAAAAACCAGACTGAGGAAGCTTGTTCCAATCTGTTATACGTGTAGTTGTTAAACTTTGACTATGTAAATTACAAACACAAAAAATTAATAAAATGGATAAAACAATTCGATTCATAGTATTTATTTTTTAAATTATATTTTTCATTAAAATTAATTAACAAAACGAAGATACTGATACATCTCGAATTGATAAGAATTATTTAAAATATTTTTTCTCTTGAAACTATATTAATTATTTCAATAAAATCTATCATTATAGAAAATAGAATATTGTATAGACAAAAGGAAGCAATTAATAAAGCAAAAAGAGAATGGACACAAGCGACTCATTCTCTTTTATTTCTTTAGAATAATATTTTCTTCAACGACATCTCTGTCAAACTGATTATCAAACAATTATCATAATCGAATAAATGTCAATAATTCTGGATATAACACAGAATCAGAAAACCTCATATTTTTATTTTTTGCCATCAACTTTATTTTGCAATTCTTCAATTTTCTTGTTTTGTTCAATAACATACAAAGTCAATTCTTCAATCTTCTGTAAAAGTTTAATTTGCATTTCATTCAGATTCAAACCATTTTCTTTCATTTCTTGTTCTGATGGGATATCTGGCAAATGCTTGTTTTCATTAACAAATGTTTCAACTTCGGAAAGAGGTTTCAAATTGTAAGTCGGTTCAAAAACAAAATCAGCTCCGGCATTCACTTCTATTTCAACAACCCTAGATTTTATTGTACCAGCTACTGTTAATGCATCCGATCTCACTTCACCTTTCACATCTAGAGCAGATCGGGGGTCATACATTCCCCCAATACCAACTCGCCCATTACCCACAGTAGAAACAACTAACATTGGGACATGCATAGCATCACTAAAATTATGACGACCTACTATAAATTTATCATTACTATCATCTCCAATGTTTACTCTTAACTCTGATTTATCTTTACTTATATTATATCGTGATATGTACATCATATCTGAGTTCATATTAGCACCATCGCCAAATGTTAACCTTCCGCCATACTCTCCCCAACCTGCACTATTGTCATCGTTATTTCTAATAATTAAATTATTATTTACTCTTAAGTTTCCATTTACATTCTGATCTCCTTTATCGTGTAACAATCTAGCCCATATTCCATCTCCATTTTTATCAGTACTTCGAACATAAACCAATGGAATCTCAGTTGGTGTTAAATTAATTTTAAAAAGGATTTGCCCATTATATCTATAACTAGTAGTATTAGAGGTATGTGCTGTATTAATTCCCCAATACCAACCTCCTGTAGATGGATTATTCAATGTTTCATTCATCAATCCCTCATAAAAACCTGATTGATAAACACTATTCCAATCTGGTGTACGTACAGTAGACAGGTTTTGACTATATAGATTACAAACACAGAAAGCAAATAAAATGGATATAACAATTCGATTCATAGTATTTATTTTTAAAATTATATTTTTTATTTTAATTAATTAACAAAACGAAGATACTGATACATCTCGGATTGATAAAAATTCTTTTGAGTATTTTTCTATAAATGAAGAATCTTATATTTGTAAAATAAATAAGAAGCCTAATACTATAAAAAAAGAAAATCATGAAACAACCTATCTTTTTACTTTTATTGATCTTAACATTTGGATGTAGTAACAAGAATATGACTACGAATAATTCTGTAACTGTTCAGAACCCTTTACCGGTAGAATTTGGAGATCCTTTTATATTAAAAGCATCTGATGGACGGTTCTATATGTATGGAACAAGTGAAGGGGTAAATGGTTTTAAAGCATATTCGTCCGACAACTTAAAGGATTGGAAAGATGAAGGGTTGGTATATGAGGGGGCAACTCCCGATTCGTGGACTTTAGATTGTTTCTGGGCGCCTGAAGTGTATGAGAGAGATGGTAAATTTTATATATGGTATAGTGCCAATTGGAAGCATAACCCAACCAATGAAGGTGAAAATTTCCGTATAGGTGTTGCTGTATCGGACAGACCGACAGGACCATTTAAGGAAATGAATGGCGGACCAATAGTTGATCCGGGCTATCCTGTTATTGATGGCAACTTGTATTATGATGACGTGAATGGAAAGGTATATATGTACTATTCGCGTTGTTGCTATAAGAACCCGGTAGAAAGCGAAGTGGCACAGTGGGCTAAAGACGAAGGATTGTTCGACACGATAGAGGAAAGCTGGATATATGGAATTGAAATCAAACCTGACTATTCGGGTGTGATCGGTGAGCCGGTATTACTACTTCGTCCGCCAGTTACAATGGGTGATAAGCAAGCTGAATGGGAAAGCAGATCGGTAACATCGCGTGAGGTGAACCGCCGCTGGACTGAAGGGTCGTATATTTTCAAAAAGGATAATATTTTTTATATTATGTATTCAGCCAATTTTTTCGGTGGAGCAAACTATGCTGTCGGATATGCTACATCTACGAATCCGCTAGGTCCTTTTGTTAAGGCTGAAAATAATCCGGTATTGGAGAAGAATCAGGAAAGAGGAGGAGATGTTACCGGAACAGGGCACTGTATGGTATTGACACTCGACAATGGACAAATGTATTGTGTATATCATGCCAGAACACAGAAAACGGGCGATAAGCGTGTCGTTTTCATTGACCCGATGGAGATAGATAAAGATGGTAAACTCATTGTACATGGACCAAATACGGATGTACAAACTATCGATATAAAATAAAATTATTTAGACTCAAAAAAACAGTGAATATAGAATTTAATGACGGCTTAGTTTCGATTGAAACTAAGCCGTCATTATTACAAGAAATAATTCTATCTATTATTTTTTAGGGTTAGATTTGTTTGGCTTAATCCCCCACTCTTCGCACACATATTTGTGATTGCCAACAGGAATATCTTCGCACGATACTTCGATACAATTAGCATCTTTGTCCCAGTACTGCTTTACAGTCATTCCTGTCATATTACCGGCATGTTTTGTTTCAACTTTCGAGGCATCCGGATTTACAATAATTTTTAACCCTACCGATTCGTCCATCATTTCCATATCGCCACGACTGTTTCCCCCAACTATAATAGGACGAGCCTTGATCATTGTATAGATCGTTTCTGTTTTGCCCCAATCCTGAGTTACTGGATGTACTGTTTCGGCAGTGGTAACACCATCGCGTACTATAGATTTAACACCTAATATACGGTTTAAAGGAATCCCCAACTCTTCGTGTACAAACTGTTGATACAAAAATTCGGGTGAACCTGTTACAACCCAACTTTCTATTCCATATTCTTCGAGATTGGCTAAAAGAATCTTCATTTCGGGATAGAACTGTCCTTCATATTTTTCATGGTAACAATCAGCTCCGATTCTCGAAATCTCATCGGGACTAAGCCCTGCAAAGAATTTGACACGAGCCTCAACATATCCCATACCGACATTGTCATCGCCATGAAGCATATTGTCAATTATTGCCATTTTTTCTTTCGACAGCTTATCTGTTTTGCCCGAATAGGCTTTCTTGGCATAAGCATACAGTGCTTCATCTGCCAGATAGAAAGGTGCTTGCTTAAATAAGGTACCATCGCAATCAAATACGGCAACTTTTCGTCCTTTGTTGACGAGTGTCGAATTGAGAAATGCCTCAATACGGTCGTTTGTTTCTTTTGGCCAGCCTTGTATGTACCTATACGTTTGAGCTGTTAGAGCAAATGAAGATGTAATAAACATCAGTACCGCAAGGCTGAATGCCTTACGCATAAAATTTTGTTTCTGCATGGTTTTCTTCTTTTTTAAAGGTTTAACAAAAGAGTATAATTTTGTATCAATAGTAGGATTGATTGTGTAAAGCTAATTTCCCCCCAATAATATAGCTATTGGCACAAATATAATTTACTTTTTTTATAAAAAAAACAAAATCGTAACTTTTCGAATCACTATCGAAATTATTTAGATCCTATTTAAAATAAAAAAACACACTAAACGAAGATTGAAAACATAAATAAAAAAAGATAAATTAATGGTAAATAGCAGATTATATCTTAGCATTTAACAGATTGGAGACAATAGGATATGGCAGAAAAAACATTATAGATATTTCTCCATCTGTTTCTATCTGCATCATCCGTGCTGTAGGTAAAGTCCAGCTTCGGGTAGTTGTATTGTATTGGAAAAGTATATGACTGAGCTTTGTATAGAAAGGAAGGTTGTCCAGATTGTCGGGATATAAAACACAGGTATCGCAAATATTATCTTCGTTGAAATAACATGAAATAATAGCTTTATCAATTTCGAGTTCAAAGATCATCTGATAAAGGTCGCTATCTTTATCATAATATTTAATTTCGCAATAGGAAGTATTCGGATTCCGTAATTTTACAATATCGATAGTACACCCTAACAAGGCGGTTGCACAGCTCACGAAATAAAAGAACAAAGCTTGTGGCGATTGGTCTAATGCTTGCATAATATCAATCTAAGATGGTCATTTTGTAATTTATTAATTTATAATGCTTATTGTTACAATAGCATTTCACATAAACACAAAAAGAAGACGTGGTACTCGCCAAGTCCGTAGGAGAGGTACTGGTATACCCGACAAACGAAACAAGGCAAGCCCACGCCTAATCGGCATGAGCATTGCACAGTTTCCTTGTTTGTCTAAAAATTACCAGTTTTCTCCTACAAGGTTTATGTGAACGCTAATGTTATATTTTTATATGCGACGCTTCGCATTGATTTATCTACAAGCAAAGATAAACAAAGAGAAGTATATTCTTGATTTATTTTCTATCTTTATGTTGTGTATAACATAAATCTATTTTATTTATAAAAGTATTGTGATGAAGAAAATTATTGCATTTCTCTCTTTTTTTATCTGTACATCTACAATAGTTGGTCAGAAAATATCTGTTGATAAAGTAGATGCATTTACAGGAAATAGAATTGTCGAAACATCTTCTGTAACGCTAAAACGTAATGGGCTTGCATCTGGATTTGCAGTATGCTTTATATCTGTAGATAATCGAATATTTTTAAAGATGTATTTAGATGAAGATGACAGAGTAGCTTATCATATCAATGAAGGAGATAAACTACTGCTAAAACTGACTGATGGTAATTTAGTTGAATTGAAGTCCTTATGGGATGTTGTTGCTAGTAATAATGATAATGATGTACCTCAAAACTCGAATAAGATAAGAAAATGGGAGTTAACATCAGTTTACTCGGGAGACTTTACTCCTGTAACTGAAACAAATTTAATAACTAATATTAGACTATATAAATCGAATGGTTACACCGATTATAAAGTGAATGAAAAAAGAGCAAAGCAAGTACAAAAGGCTTATCAGTTATTGGTAGATAAGGTTGGTACTGATGGTATGCATCAACATAGTAGTTCAACAGAAAGTTTTTCGAATAGTTCAGACTCTGATATCCACAATGCTCCGACTACAAAAACTCCTATATCTGAATTTTGGGATCTGCAGTTTGGGCAGAATGAGGATAGTGTTAGGAGTATTATCTCCATTAAAGGATTAGATGAAATTTCTATAGATAGTGCCGGTGTCACTTTAGATCTTGAGGAATGTCAGCATTCAATATCTTTTAAAAAACCAAAAATGAACAATTATGTATTTGATGCATGTTTGCTTACCTTTTTGAATAATCGATTGCAAAGTGTAGCTTTTAATCGCGAGTTTGTAGAAAAGAAAGAGTTTCTAGTTTTCTTTGAAGAGTTAAAGCAGATATTAGACTTTAAATATGGTACAAGTATTGAAACAGGAGCCAAAGAGAGGTGTCTTGTATGGAATGATGGTAATAGTCGAGTAGTTTCATTAATGACAACAGAGGAAAGTGAAATAGCAAAGGTTGTTTTGTATTATAAAAATTATGGATTAGAAGTTAATGATAAAAGGAAAGTCGATTTTTCTGATTTCTAACTCTTGTCTTCTAGTCATAAGAAAACAGGTACTTGTGTTTTGTCTGTGAAATCAATCTTTATCCCTCAATCTATCCCTCCTTGAAAATAAAAAAGCTTATAATCAATCGACTATAAGCTTTTAAAAGTACTCGGAGCGGGACTTGAACCCGCACAACCTAATGGTCACAAGATTTTAAGTCTTGCGTGTCTACCATTCCACCATCCGAGCATCCTTGTGTGCGAAAGAGAATATTAATATTCCTTATCGCGATATATTTGATAGATGTATATCCACAAATTTTATTCCGAAAGCTGGATACTATACCAGTATCTTTTTTATCTTAAAATAGCGAACAGATAACCTCTGCAACCTGTTTTTCTATTTCGGGTTCAAAAGTAGTTATAGTTTTTAATATATCCAAATCTTTTATAACCTAATTGAGTATCTAGCCACAAATTTGAGCTATCAGTCGAAGTCTGATATAATAGTGTCCGGGCACCAAAATTAATATAACAATTATGAATCTGGTTGATAACAAATACAGTATCTTATAAATAAGCCATTTTGTAATAGTTAGCTAGGGATAGGACGGATACTGTAAACTTTTTTCGGCTCAAACCATTCTACATTATTTAGCTTCCTTAAACACCCCTTCTGAGCGTATCAGATATTTTTTTTCGAATTTATAATAGCGTGCTGCCCTATGCGATACATTCTTTTGTTTCTCGTTGAGTGCTACAACATGATTCATTGCGGCCACCTTTTTATGAAAATTACGAATATCGATCTTTTTACTATAAATGGCTTCGTATAATTTATGTAACTCACTGATTGTAAACTTACGTGGTAGCAACTCAAAAACAACTGTAGGATCATATTCTATCCATTCTCTGATCTCGACCAATGCTTTATCCAAAATCAGATTATGATCGAAAGGTAGTTTAGGCACATCGCTAACAGGGCACCATTGGGTTAGTTTATATTTAGATATGTTAATTAGTTTGCGGTCTATTTTACATAACGACAGATAAGCTACTGTAATAAGACGCTCGATATTAGGATGATATTCTTTGTCGAGCCATTTTACATCGTCCTTGTCTTTTGCTCTGTCGGGTGAAGCAAAGCACTTGAATTGTTTTAATACAATTTTTTTTATTCCGGTCAGCTCAAATAAGACCCGATTTGCAGCATCATCGACATCCTCTTCTTCATAAATCAGGCTACCCGGCAATTTGAGGTTTTTATTTTTTTCGTCTTCCGCATTCCGCTGTACTAATAATATATATAATTGATCTTTCTCGAATCCAAAAACGACACAATCCACAGATACATAAGTGTGTATAAATTTTAATTTCATAGTTGAGCTGACTTTTATTGAATTTTTATATAAAGATATCAAAATGAAGATCGTAAAAAAGAAAAAGCTCATTCGAAAATTCTAAATGAGCTTTTTCATCAACCAAAAAACCATTAATCTAAATTTGAAAAAAACCAGCGTTTATTTTATGTCGACTTCAATCGATGCACTTTTTAATCCGGATGACTGAGCTGTCAGTACCACCCTTCCTTTTTTCTTTTGAGATTGCACCACTGCAATTGCCTTTCCACTAAACAATTTACGCTGTGGCTTTTTGAGAGAATGACTATCTGTAGCATCTCCATTATCTGTTCCGACAATGGTTCCGTTTCCAACCAAAGTAAAATCAATCAGATTATCGGCAATAGGCACAGGTATGCCATTGGCATCAAGAACTTCGGCTGTTATGAATGATAAATCTTTTCCATCGGCTGCTAAACTAGTCCTATCGGCCGTTAGACGAATAGAAGCAGGCTTTCCGGCTGTTCTAATTTCTTTCGAAAGAACTTGCTGTCCATCTTTATAAGAAATAGCTTTTAATACTCCTTTGCTAAATGGCACTCGCCAAACGACATGGAATTTATCGTCTTTCTTCGCCTTCCTGCCTAACGATTCTCCATTGAGGAACAATTCGACCTCATCGGCATTATTATAGTATGCCCACACATCTACGATTTGTCCTTCGTTCCAGTTCCAATGCGGGAATATATGAAGCACATCTTTGTCTGTCCATTCACTTTGGTACATATAATATATGTCTTTAGGCAATCCGGCCAAATCTACAACCCCAAAATATGAACTTCGCGATGGCCACCAAAAAGGTGTAGGTTCACCCAGATAGTCAAATCCTGTCCAAAGATATACTCCCGAAATATGATCATATTTTTTCACCAATTGCCAAGTTCTTTCATGTGTACTGCCCCACGGAACATGACTGTTGTCGTACGAAGAGCATTGATGTACAGGACGGTCGAAAGGCTTGTCCCACCTTTCGGGCCAAATATTAATACTGTCGGAAGGCATAATATAGTAGCCACGTGACATCAGGGCAGAAGTGGATTCTGTAATTAGAAGCTTTTGATTTGGATATTTATCATGGAAGTTTACCCAATTGTAATCATGGTAATTGAATCCGATAATATCCATTGTCCCCGAACGAAAGATATGATTTATTGGTTCTGTTTCGTTATTTCCGGTAGATACGGGACGTGTCGGGTCTAGTTTTTTTACCATATCAGCCAACTTTATGGTCAACAAAGAATTTATGTGCATTTCTTTTGCATCAATTTCTGTTTTATTCAATGTATTGGCAAAATTGAGTATCATATTTGCCTGCTGCAAATCGAGTGTATCTGCATTGATATCAGACCACTGTTCTAAGATTTCATTCCCAATACTCCAAATAAATACAGACGGATGATTTCTGTCACGAAGTATCAAATCGGTCAAATCCCTCTCGTGCCATTCGGGAAAATATTGAGCATAGTCATGTGGTGATTTTTTCTTTCGCCACATATCGAAAGCTTCGTCCATAACGATAAATCCCATTTTGTCGCACAGTTCAAGTAATTCGGGTGCAGGAGGGTTGTGCGATGTACGTATACCATTGCAGCCCATTTGTTTTAATATTTCCAACTGCCGTTCGATAGCTCTTGTGTTTACGGCTGCACCTAAACAACCCAAATCGTGATGGTTACAAACTCCTTTTATTTTCAGGAGTTCTCCATTCAGGAAAAATCCTTTATCAGCATCAAACGTAAAATAGCGTATTCCCAACGGTGTTTCGTAATCATCTACAATAGTTCCATTCTGTTTGATTTGCGTTTTTATTGTATACAGATACGGATTATCGACCGACCACAAAACAGGATTATCTATTTTGATCGTTTGTTCCGTTTCTGTCTTGTTATTAGCTTCTATGTGAATAGTTGTACTTGTTTTTGCAAACTCTCTTCCTTCTGCATTTATCAATATGGAAATAAGTTCTGCATCCTGACCTGTTGTTTTAGTATTGTCTACACTGGTTACGATCTTTATTTCTGCATTCTCTTTGCTGACTGCTGGGGTTGTAACATAAGTACCCCATTGTGATACATGTACAGGATTTGTTTTCACCAACCATACATTGCGATAGATACCCGACCCTGAATACCAACGAGAGTTGGGTTGCTGCGAATTATCTACTCTTACGGCAATTACATTCTTTTCGCCAAAGCGAAGATAAGGTGTCAGATCATATCGGAAGGAGATATAGCCATTCGGGCGTTCGCCTAATAATTGCCCATTAACCCAAACCTTGCTATTCCAGTATATACCATCAAAATCGATATATATTTTCTTGTCGGTATCACTTTTTTCAACTGCAAACTCTTTTCTGTACCACCCTACTCCACCGGGTAAAGCACCTCCGCCCGGAGTGGCCGGATTGGAAAGTGAAAAGTCTGCTTCTATACTCCAATCGTGAGGCAAATCAAGCGTTCTCCACTTCGAGTCATCATAGTCGTTCCCGATTGCAAGAGAATCGTCACCAAGATAGAATTTCCAATCTTCGGTAAAGTCTTTGTGACTCCTAACCTTCGATTCGGAAGAACAGCCTGACAAACACACAATCAGTATAAGACTATATATTATTGTTTTTAGAATTTCCATGTCTGCACTTATCTATTTATTTTATGTCTGCATTGTATTTAATAATCAGAGAGCCCTATAGAGTCCCCATACGAATCAGGCTCTCTGATATTAAACATCTGAGCTATCAGAAAACAATTAATAATAACTCAATCTACTAATTTCCATAGTCTTCATTACTCCAATGTGTATTATAATATCTTATTATTCTCCAGTACAATAATTAATTCAGTAGTTTCAATCAGCTATGCTTACGGATATACTTCTGCCACTATATTTAATATTATTGCTTTCCTTCATCTTTCCATCTTTTGTAAACCATTTAATATTGAATATCCTTCCTTGTGGCATATCTTTATACTCACCTTTTGTGTTGCCAATGGTTAGTACATGTTTATTATCATTATATGTAAGATCAATAGTCGCATATTTGCCTTTTTCGTAATTATAGTTTACACCTTCATCTTCGTACAAAGTGAATTTCCCGTCTGCTCCCGTATATACGGACAAGGTGATATTTTCGGACTGAGATTCTTTTGTGTTTTGTATATCCTTACCCGATGGTAATATAGTTCCCTCTCTTACAAATAATGGAATTCTTTCGTAAGGTGCATCTATATTAAGAGTCTGGCCTCCTGTTATATATTTACCTGATTCGAAATCGTACCAGTTAGATTCGGTTGGAAAATAAACATCGCGAGATGTACTTTTATAACTATATACAGGGCAAACCATCAGACTAGGCCCAAACATATACTGATCGCTGATGTTATGCGTCTTATTATCGTCCGTGAAATCCATTACCAAAGCCCTCATTATAGTATAGTCATTGAAATAGGCCATCCCTGCCAATGAGTATACATACGGCATCAAGCGATAACGTAACTTGGTATAGTACACCATACTATTATAGGCTGGATGTCCTTCGGGAGCTATGTTATATATTTCACGATATGGATACTGACCATGTATGCGGAACAATGGACAGAATGCCCCGAACTGAAACCAACGTGTGTTTAGTTCGCGCCACTCGTTCAGATCTTCAGAACCTTCTTTTGCTGTTTCGTACCGTTTCTCGACGCAGAAACCGCCTATATCCATTGTCCAGTAAGGAATACCCGACATGGCAAAGTTAAGACCGGCAGAAATCTGAGATTTCATATCTTCCCAACGTGTACCGATATCGCCACTCCATGTAGCTGTCGAATAGCGTTGAAGTCCGGCAAAACCCGAGCGTGTAAGCAAGAATACCCTATCGTCCGGATTGGTGGCACGTTGTCCATCATAAATAGCCATTGCATTGACCAAAGCATAAGCATTAAAATATTCGGTAGAAGAACCCAAAGCATTCGGTGTACTCAGTTCCTTACGGTATTTCATACTTGCATTAGATAATATATCCGGTTCGGAAGCATCCATCCACCAAGCATCGATACCTTTCGAATAAAGTTTTTCGTCCATTTGATTCCAAAACATATCACGTGCGCCTTCGCTATAGGCATCGTAGAAAGAACCGATATATCCCGAACCTATCCAGTCGCGGATACTGTCTTGTACTGCACGCCTGTACATCCATCCTTTTTGGTCGAATGCTTTATAATTGGCTGTGGTATGGTAGAATTTAGGCCAAACAGAAATCATAATACGTGCATCCATCGCGTGTACACTATCTATCATGGCTTTAGCATCGGGAAAACGTGCCAAGTCAAAATCATGGCTTCCCCATGCATCTTGCGGCCAATAAGACCAGTCCAGAATAATATTATCCAGCGGAATATTCCGTTTGCGATATTCTTTCACTACGCCTAACAATTCATCCTGAGTTTTGTACCTCTCTCTACTTTGCCAAAATCCCATAGCCCACTTAGGCATTATCTGCGATTTGCCTGTAACAGTTCGATATCCCTTTATCACATCGTCCATGTCCGCCCCTTTGATGAAATAATAATCAATCTCGTCTCCCATTTCAGACCACAAAGAAAGTTTTCCTTGCTCCTTGGCAGGTCGAGGGCTTAAAGCTTTCAGCCCGATGTAAGAGATACCACCGTCAGGCTTCCAATCTAATTTGATAGTATGCTTTTCGCCGGCAACCAAATCGACTGTAAATTTATAGCTATTCGGATTCCATGCCGTACGCCATCTTTCGGGCACTATTATTTTGCCATCAAGATATACGGTTGTGTAACCGGCATAGTATAGTATAAAATGAAATTTGCCCGATTCTTTCGCTTCAATATCGCCTTCCCAAGTTATTCTTGAGTTATTGAATTGAAAATCGGATGGAAACTCTTGTACTGTTTCCAGATTCTCATAATCTATTTTTGTTTCCGTTCTTTCTGCAAACACATTCTTTGGGTCACTGTTTACCATATAAGTAGCAGTCAATCCGCCTTCTTTACCGGCTTTGTCATACAATATAAACTGATCCAGATTTTGATATTCGCGTGGATCACCAAATCTGGTCAGTGAATAGTTATCCCAAAGTATTCCGTAATTTTTGGAAGAGATAATGAATGGTACAGAAACTTTTGTATTGTATTGGAACAATTCTTCATTTCTGTTTTTATAATTAAACTCGTCTGCCTGATGTTGCCCTAATCCGTAAAATGCTTCATCAGAAGGCGATTCGAAAACCTGTTGTAGTGTATAAGCTTTTTTGCCTTCTACCTCAATATTATTATATGTTTTACCACCTCCTTTATTCTCGGCAAGTATTAGATTTCCATTAAGATCGGTAAAAGTTACTTCACCTGTTGCTTGTGAAACTGTAGCAATCATAGTGGCAGTTTTTAGTATAACATTACCATTCTGCTCTGTTACATTCCAGCCATTGGCTTTAGTTTTATGGAATGCTGTGATGAGACTTTTCTTTTCTACAAAATTATCTTTTGGTGTAGCCTGAACACGGATAATATCGTCCGTCACTACTTGTAGTTTTATTTTTTTTGTCGAATTAATCCCTTTGGGTTGTACAGACACTACTACTCCGTCACTCGTTTTCTGGTACGAGTTTTCGAAACTCGACAAAGTAAGAACTGTAAATGCAGCTACTACTATGAGGCAGATTTTTTTCATGGTAAAAAATAAATTAAAATATTATTGTTAACTGTACAAAAATACTGTATCATACCCGATGTCCATTGCTTGTATGTTCTGTAGGTGATACCTATTTCGAAAAGAGAGGGTTGTTTTGTTTCCAAAATAGGAGTTATATGCTAACAAAAACTCTACGTTCTGATTATTTCCTTAATTTTGTTATCATAATCTATCACGTCTATAAGATACATGAAAAACAAATTCGTCCTTCTGTTTTATTTACTCATAACTGCAAGTTTTGTCTATGCACAAGATTTTGAGTTTTCGCACTTGAACAGTGCAAATGGGTTATCAAACAATCAGGTAGAAAGAATATTCAGGGATAGTCGTGGTTTCATGTGGTTTGCCACAAATCTTGGGTTAAACAGATATGACGGATATACATTTAAAATATACAGGCACGAACGAAACGACGTACAAAGTGCACCGTCCGACAGGTTCACATCCATTCAAGAAGATATAGATGGTAATCTTTGGTTACTGTCGCAACAGACATACACTGTATACAACTATGCAACGGAGTCTTTTTCGCAGAATATAGATTCCGTTCTGAATACATACAAACTACCTCCATCAGCAGACATTGTTGAAATAGACGAAAATAAAAACTTTTATGTTTATTACAAAAACAAAGGTATTTACAGGTACAATCCCCAGAACAAAGAAACAACGATCTATCCCCAATCATCGGAGGGAAAGGAATTTATAAGCAGTTCTGCAATTGTCAGGATGCAAAGCCGAAACAACTTTTTATGGGTATCGCACTCTGATGGCAAGATAGAGCGTATTAATAACCAAACAAGGAAGGTAGATATCAGAGATCGCTATTTCGAAGGGAGAATGCAAAATTCGATCATCGAAAAAAATATATTCATAGACTCCGAAAACGGCTTATGGGTATATCCCGGATATAATGACAAAGGGATTGTCTATCTCGCTCCCAACAGCAAGGAATGGACTGTGTTTGATGATCGTGGAAAACATAGCCTTTCCAATACTTTTGTACGATGTGTGGCAGAAGATAACAAAGGCCTGATATGGATAGGAACAGATCATGGGGGAATCAACATTCTGGAGAAAAAAACCGGACATATAACGGTACTCCGAAACGAGATATACAATCAGAACTCAATAGCACAAAACTCTGTTATCAGCCTATTCTGTGACAATAGCGGTATAGTATGGGCTGGGACATACAAAAATGGGGTGTCATATTATCACCCAAATATGTACAAGTTTAAGAAACCTCATTTATTTTATGAGTTCTATAAAGGTGAGGAGATTTTCGATTGTAATAGCTTTTATAAAGACAACAATCAAAATCTGTGGATAGGCACTAATGGCAACGGGCTTATAAAATATAATGAAAACGATGGCAGCACAAAAAGGTATGTGACAGAAGCTAATGAGCCGAATAGTATTTCATCAAACATCATCACGTCCATTGCAAGCGACCATGCTTCAACCTTGTGGATCGGAACCTTTTTTGGTGGTTTAAATTCGTTCAACGGTTCTGCCTTCACGCGTTATCAACCGATAGAAGGCAATAGTAACTCATTATCCAACAAAAGTATATATGCACTAAAAGAAGATAGTGACAACAACTTATGGATAGGGACTCTTGGTGGTGGCATAGATCAATTAGATCCCAGCCGAAAGGTTTTCACCAGATACAATATAAATAATTCGCCCAAGTTGCTGTCGAACTATGTGCTGTCAATGTCTACCGACCCGAAACAAAATATTTATGTAAGTCTGGATAGAGGAATCAATTTTATTGACAGTAGAGACAAGCAGATAAAACCTTATTTCGAAGGCAATTTGCAAGATTCGCTGACAAATATCACAATCAATTATACCTATCTCGATTCTCGCGAATTGATGTGGATAGCGACCAACAATGGAATAAACGTATATAACCCCCGTACTCAAAAATTTACATATATCAGAACAAAGGAAGGGTTACCAACTGACGAGGTGGTTTCGATCACAGAGGATGGGGATGGTAATATATGGGCAGGGACTAGAAATGGGCTTGTATGTATCCATTGCGAATATAGCAATCAGATTCTAAACTTTAAGATAGAAACATACAATACATCGGATGGATTGCCTAATTCTATCTGTAATCACAATGCCATCTACAAAGACAACAAGGGAACAATATATGTTGGGTTCACAAATGGTTATGTAAAATTTGATCCCAAAAGTATTGTATTCAATAAAGAGGTATCTGTACCTCGATTTACAGACTTGATTATCTCGAACCAAATCATAAAACCACAAGTCAAATACAATGGAAGGGTTATTCTGGAAAAAACAATAACAGAGCTGAAAGAGATTACACTCAACTATAAAGAAACTAATTTCACAATACAATTCTCATCGCTCGACTATATTCAACCTCAAAAGTATCATTACAAATATCTTTTGGAAGGTCTGGATAATGATTGGACAGAGATAAAATCAGGAATTGGTGCTGCTTCTTTCTCGAACCTGAATGCAGGAAAGTATAAATTGATCGTGTATGCAAGCAATGGAGACAATGTGTGGACAGAGCAACCTCTTGAGCTGAATATTATTGTAAAACCTCCTTTCTGGATGTCGTGGTGGGCTATTGGTATTTATTTACTTATCATTGTTTTCCTACTGCGTTGGTTCATTTCATATAAGTTGCGAAAACAAAAATCGGAATTTGAACAGGCAAAGATGATATTGGAAGCTAACAAAACGCATGAACTTGATGAACTGAAACTACGATTTTTCACAAATATCAGTCACGAGTTCAAAACACCTTTAACGCTGATAATCACACCACTCGAAAAGCTTTTAAAATCGCCGGATAATGAGGAGCAGAAAAAGACATTGACTATAATGTATCGCAATGCAATGAATCTGCTCAAGATGGTAAATGAAATACTTGATTTCCGAAAATTAGATCAAAGTAAAATGGGGCTCAATATTTCGAAAGGTGACATCATACCATTCATCAAAGATATAGTGCTGTCTTTCTCCGATCTGGCAAATGAGAAAACAATCCGGCTCACATTTACATCTTATATCGGCGAATTACAAATGGATTTCGACAAAGAAAAAATATCTAAGATATTGACAAACCTATTAGCCAACGCATTCAAATATACCGAAGAGGGAGCTATAGACGTAAATGTAGGAATATCCGAACTATTGCAAGATACAGAAAACATAGAAAAACAACTAATTATAAAAGTATCTGATACTGGTATCGGCATAAATGAAAAATACAAAGACAAAATATTTGAACGTTTCTTCAGAGTCGAAAATCCTGATAAAGATATCGCATCGGGAACCGGAGTTGGCCTCCATCTCGTAAGTGAATATGTAAAGCTACATGAAGGAACTATAAACATAGAAAGCCGTGAAGGGAAAGGCTCTGTATTTACGGTAACTATTCCGATCCATAATTCGTCTTACGAGACAATTCAGAATCAACAAATTGTCTATACAGATAATAATATACCGGAGAAAATTGTAGAAAGAGACATTGCCAAAACTCCTCAAAATCCGAATTTACCACTTCTACTCATCGTTGACGACAATGAAGATCTTTGTACATTTATCGAAGACCTCTTCAAGGACAATTATAGAATAAGTGTGGCAAATGACGGAGAAGAGGCTTGCTCGCTGGTGTTAGATCAATTGCCCGACATTATATTATCAGATGTGATGATGCCCAAAATGGATGGTTACGAGTTTTGCCGCAGGATGAAGGCGGATATGCGTACATCACATATTCCGATCATATTGCTCACAGCCAAATCGTCAGAAGAAAATGAGTACTCAGGTATAGATGCCGGTGCGGACGATTTTATATCCAAACCATTCAATATAGATATACTAAAGCTAAAGATTGCCAAAATACTCGAAAAACAAAAAATACTTCATAACAGTTTCCGCAAAAAAATAGACATCTCGCCAAGTGAAATAGAAATAACTCCAATGGACGAGAAGTTTGTAAAAAAAGCAGTATCAATTGTTGAAGAGAATATCAGCAACACAGAATTTCTGGTGGAAGACTTATGCAAAGAAATGGGCATGAGCCGTGTTTATTTCTACAAAAAAATATTGGCATTGACAGACAAATCTCCATCCGAGTTTATCCGTTTCATCCGTCTTAAACGTGCGGCTGATCTGCTCGAAAAAAGTCAATTATATGTCAACGAAATAGCATTTCAAGTAGGATTTAATGACCCAAAATATTTCCGAAAATACTTCAAAGCAGAATTTGGTGTAACACCAAATGAATATAAGAAAAATGTGTCTCAATAAAAATTTTAGGTGCCTATACTCAATCCTATTTATTGGCAACTGATAATTAAACAATAAAACTAAATATGAAAAACCGTCTGTATTTTCTTTTTTTATTACTCATCTGCTCAATTCGAACGTCAGCTCAAAATGAATGGAAATATTACTTCGAACAACCTGCATCCATCTGGGAAGAATCGATCCCTTTAGGTAATGGACGTATCGGGATGATGCCATGGGGCGGAATAGATCAGGAAAGAATTGTATTGAACGAAATTTCGCTATGGGCAGGACGAGTGCAAGACGCTGACAATCCTGAAGCATATAAGCATCTGGGAGAAATACGCCGCCTGCTTTTCGAGAAAAAGAATAAAGAAGCACAAGCTTTGATGTACAAAACATTCACATGCCTTGGCGGAGGAAGCACAGACAATAGTGCATATGGTAATTATCAGGTTTTCGGAAATTTATTTATAGATTCTAAATATAGTGATCCGGATGCAGCTATAACCAATTATCGGAGAGAATTGAATCTGAATGATGCTATTTCGACAACAACATACACTAAAGGTGAAACACAGTATAAACGGGAATATTTCACTTCATTTACCAACGATATAGGTATTATAAAATACAGTGCCGACAAGAAAAAAGCTTTGTCCTTGAATATTTATCTCAATCGCGACGAACGTTTCGAAACTGCTGCTAGTGGGAATATGCTGTATATCTTTGGTACAATGAATGCCGGAGAAGGTAACAAGGGTATGAAATATTTAGGAATGGTGAAGGTCGAAAACAAAGGAGGTACAATCTTCACTACTGCTAAAAACATTGAAATCAATAATGCCGATGAAGTAACCATACGTGTATCACTGGCTACTGACTATCAGAACAAAGATGTTAACAGGGTAGCCTCCGAGCTGCTAAACAATGCTAATAGGGATTATGATAAATCAAAGAAGAATCATATCAAAGCCTATCAGAAACTATTTAACCGGGTTGATCTCTCGTTAGAAAAAAATAAAAATTCCAATTTACCAATTGACAAAAGACTTGATGCCTTTGAAACAGATAGCACAGACCACGATCTGGCAGCATTGTATATGCAATATGGACGCTATCTGCTCATATCATCTACCCGTGTAGGAGGTCTGCCTCCAAATCTGCAAGGGCTTTGGGCGCCACAGGTACAAACGCCTTGGAATGGAGATTATCATCTAAATATCAACCTGCAAATGAATCTTTGGGGAGCAGAAACAGGCAATCTGTCAGAACTTCACAAACCACTAATCGAATACACTCGGTCTTTGGTAGAACCGGGAAGCAAAACAGCTAAAATATATTATAACTCTCGTGGATGGGTCACACATATTTTAGGCAATGTATGGGGATTTACTTCCCCTTCGGAAGATCCATCGTGGGGAGCTACAAACACCGCCGGAGCTTGGCTATGCCAACACTTATGGCAACATTACTTGTACACAAATGATGTGGAGTATCTCCGTTATGTATATCCGGTGATGAAGGGTGCTGCCCTATTTTTCGATGATATGCTTATTGAAGATCCTAACAATGGCTATCTGGTGACAGCACCGACTACTTCTCCCGAAAATCAATATATAAATACCGAAGGAGACAAATTGAGTATTTGTGCCGGTTCTACAATGGACAATCAGATAGTCCGTGAATTATTTGGCAATACAATCAAAGCTTCGGAGATATTAGAACTAGATAGAGAATGGGCACAATCGTTGGCAGTAAAAAGTGCAAAACTGGCTCCAACATCTATCGGAAAACACGGACAGATAATGGAATGGATAGAAGACTACGACGAAGCCGAAATACACCATCGCCACGTATCGCAACTATATGGACTATATCCAGGTAATGAGATAACATACGAAGCAACTCCTAAACTTATGCAAGCTGCTAAGGCAACACTTAACAGGCGAGGCGACCAATCGACAGGTTGGTCTATGGCATGGAAAATTAACTTTTGGGCAAGACTCAAAGATGGTGAACGAACATACAAGCTAGTTAGTGATCTACTGAAACCGGCACGAGACAGTTGGGGCACCTATCCCAACCTATTCAGTTCGCATCCACCAATGCAGATAGATGGCAATTTCGGAGGTTCGGCAGGTATTATGGAAATGTTGTTACAGAGCCATGCCGGATATATTGAACTGCTCCCATCCGTTCCTCAGCAATGGAAAGAAGGTAATGTGCAGGGACTAAAAGCAAGAGGTGGAGCAGAAGTTTCATTTTCATGGAAAGACAACCGGATAGATACTATATCTATAACATCGGATGTGAAAAATTCTTTTGTACTGAAACTACCAAAAGGCAAACCTAAAATATCGGGTATTACAGCATATGAAATAAAAGACGGAAAGCTTTATTTCGATCTTTCGCCTCAAGAACGTATTGGAATAGAGTTTGCATATTAACATAACTCTAAAGAAAAATGAGGGTGTGCTTGTATTATCGGGTACATCCTTTTTATTTATATCGACACAAAATGATCAGCAAATAAAAAATCCTCCTAAATATTGAATTTAGAAGGATTTGAAGAGCGAAAGACGGGATTCGAACCCGCGACCCCGACCTTGGCAAGGTCGTGCTCTACCAACTGAGCTACTTTCGCATTATTTTTACTATTTTGAGAATCATCTTCAATCAGCACTCTGATCTTATTCCCGTTTAGCGAGTGCAAATGTAGAAAATGTTTTTGGGATTGGCAAAGGATTTCCCTGTAAAATTTAACGCGTGATGCGAAAAATTCCAACTTTAGATAAATCCGGGGTTACTCTATAGCGTTGCAATCCATTTTTGGAAGGCCCAGACTCTACACTCCCAATACCACTCAGAATATCGTAAACACTGCCACACTTCGGGCATTTTGCTTTTCCATCCTGAACTGTCAGCTTCACATCACGTATTCGCTCATTAGGGCAACATAGATCGTAGGCATGTAGCTGGAATGATGTTCCTCCATCAATAGGTGTAAGACCACAAACGACTAATAGACCCGAATACCCAACATATTCACCACTCAAGCGAGCTGCTGTAAATATCTTTGTATTACCCGGAGTGACCAATTCTTTATCTTGATAGTTCGTATTTATCTGAAAGTTGACAGGTTCTATAGGTATCACATATTTTTCTTCTTCCTGTCCGCACGATAGCAAGGTAAGAAGTGAACAGATAACAAATGTATGTAGTAGTATTTTCATTATTTTTCTGGTTTTAAACCTAATATTATAAACGTAAAGATAAAACTAATATTATTTTTGATTCTTTTTCAAAGCCTCTAAATTTCGTTTCAGCCCACTATATTTAGCCCGCTTAACGGCTGATCCTTTAAATATGGATTGGTATTCTTCGATCGACATACCCTCTAATCTTTCTGCCGAAAGAGCTAAAAAAGCTTCTGATGGATTAAAAGCCGCCTCGTTATGAGGACGAGCATATTTGTTCCATGGACACACGTCCTGACAGATATCGCATCCATACATTCTGTTATTCAACAGAGGTATAATATCAGCATCAATATCTCCCTTGTTTTCTATAGTCTGATAGGAGATGCACCGCTTCGCATTTATTACCTTAGGAGCAACAATTGCTTTTGTGGGACAAGCGTCTAAACATCGCGTACATCTTCCGCACGATATATCGAGAGGTCTTCCATATTCAAGTTCTATATCCACAATCAATTCTCCGAGAAAACAGTACGAACCCTTTTTAGGAATTATAAGTAATGAGTTTTTCCCGATAAAACCAATCCCCGATTTGGCAGCCCAATAACGTTCCATTACCGGAGCTGTATCGCAAAAAACACGTCCTCCTACATCCGGAATAAGTGTTTTAATATAATCAAACAATTGTTGGAGTCTGGCTTTCATCACATCGTGATAGTCCTTACCATAGGCATAATATGCAAACTGTGGATGATGAGACGGCTGTTTGGTATGTGGATAATAATTCAGTGCAAGACATATAATAGACTTTGCCCCATCTACCAACAACTGAGGATTACTCCTCTTATCCTGATGGTTAGCCATATAATCCATACGTGCATGATACGATTTACCAAGCCAATCTTTCAGGTGTTGCACATTGTCCGGATCTATGCCTTCGGCTTTGCAAACACCACAGGCATCAAAACCGAGAGCATGGGCGTATTCTTTTATTTGCTGAGTATAATTGATACTCATCAGCAGTCTATTTTACATATTTGCTAACCCTGTCTATTTTCAGATAATCATATACAGTAGGGTCAACGTATATTTTTTCTTTAGTTTCTTTGTTCGAAAAAATTACAAAATCGTGATCATTAAAGAATGAATCTTTCGATTTCGATGTCATCTCACCGCCAAATAAATATAATTTACCTTTGACAGGCTTGGCAGACCAATCTTTCATTTTATATCTCTCTAACAGATAATTTGCAACAGCAGCATTGAATGCAGCATAACCGACACAGTTAGCTTGGCCCTGAGGATAGAGATTTTTAGGGTCTTTTTCTTTAGCTTCGAACGAGAAAGACAATGTATTATTTGTTATTCGGAGCGACAAGTCGACAATCTCATCTATCGTAGTCGGTTTCTGATCGGGAATACTAGCTTTTATATATTTTTCGAGACCTTCGTCTTTTACCTTATATACTTTACGTCCTCCAGCATCTCTATATTCTACAGCAGTCTGGTAAATGCATCCTCTGCAAAAAAACAGAACACCTATTAATACTAAGAAGCCGATACAAAACCGGGCAATACCTTTCTTTATATTCTTTTTCATTAATCCTTTTCTATCTGATAGATATAAACACTACCAAATAGGCATATCTTATAATAAATAATGTTAGTTTATATCTTTTCCTTATTCATTCCATTTACCTACTTAACACATTTAGGTAAATTATTTTAATAAACAATTGGGGTACAAAGTACAGAAAAATATTTGAAACAACGTAATGTATTGAGAATAAAATACATTATTGAAAGATAATGACTCATTTTCTAAACAGTATTCTTTTTGATTGTATCAATATAAATAGTAATTTGCATTTTGATATACTAACAATAAAAATACAGAACATGAACCTCATCAAAATACAAAAGGAACCGGATATATGTATACTGGTTGGGGAGAATACAATAGATAGAAATACACTTCCCAAAAAATCTGCAAGGCTTCTTCATAACAAAATCCGTAAAAGCAAACGTAGGAGATGAGAAGGATGTACCGGTTCAGTTCGGAACATGCACATTCGATGAAAATAGCTTGTCAATAAATATTGGAATCAGATTCGAAACAAACCATATTGTTTCTTTAAGTATAAGTATCCCTCAGTTCGACAACAACTATGACCCTAATATAGAATGGGATTTCTATAATAAGATTCCCGAAAGAGAGAAAGAGTATGAAAAATGGTTGGTAGAGCATATCGATTTTAAAATAACCAACTTCGATACATCATTCACAGAACATGGTATCGGAGTTGGCCGAAATAAAAGTGAAGACACATATATATTGGCTACGTGGAGATAAAAACCATTTTTTTACATTTTAAAACAGAAAAACGATTAAATTAAAACAGGCTTTTATTATTAATCCAATGTCAAAAAAATTAGAAGAAGCATTTTTCCAGCAGGATGCACTCGATGTAGCTCCTCAATTTCTGGGTAAGTATTTAGTACGTAAGTTCGATGACGGGCAAATACGCCGATACCGTATTACTGACGTCGAAGTATACAGAGGTGAAGAAGATAAAGGTGCACACGTACACAAAGGCAGAACCCAACGTACAGAAGTATTGTACGCCGATGGTGGCAAAATTTATGTTTACCTCATTTATGGTATGTACTGGCTTTTAAATATAGTTACCGGCAGGAAAGACCATCCGCAAGGAATTATGATCCGGGCTGTAGAGAATATATATGGACCGGGCAGAGTTGGCAAGGAATTAAAACTAGATGCTTCGTTCCGTGGCGAATCTATAACCGGAGATCGTTTATGGATGGAAGATACGGGCGAAAAGCCAGACTATATCACTGCTCCTCGTGTAGGAATAGACTATGCTAAAGAATGGAAAGATATTCCGTGGCGGTTTATGATCAAAGAAGAAGAAAAATAGCCGATCTATTTACCCAGCAAGCCTTTAGTTACGTACCATCTGAATTGGAGTAGCTTCCATCCTTTAGATGGGCACAGCTTAATGGTATATCCTGCAAACAAAACCCAAGATGCACACCATTTAACAGCCTCGGACATAAGACGTTTTCGGTAAGCCTCTGCCGATACGGCTTTGGTACGTATACGCTCGCTTTTACCTATCGAGTAGGTCAATTCTTTGAAGTGAGGTATTGATAGTTTCTTTGCCGGAATATAATGATGGATACCCATCTGAGGGAGATAGTAAAACTCTTCTCGTCCGCGTACCAATCTATCATACAAGTCTTTTTCTTCAGCCCCGATCAACCCTGTTCCCTTACGCCCCAGTTCTACATTAAACAAACCGTATTTCTGAAAGACTTCTTTTCTGAAAGCTGAATTTCCTCCTCCGGGATATTTACCATTGCGGAAAGGTTTTACTTTATCACCTTCGTACAATGCCCCTCCCAACAATTGTTCTGTATACAAAGATAGCCATTTAGGCTTATCCACTTCATAGACAGGCACAATAGGACCTCCACAGGCACTAACTGCAGGATGGTTGATAAAGAAATCGTCTATAGACGACAAATAGTGCTCAAAAACAGTTGCATCATCGTCTACAAAAACCAAAATATCTCCCCGGCTCTCTTCCACACCCCTGTTTCGGGCATAAGACAATCCCTGATTGGTCTCTATATAGTATCGGAAATCGACCTGAGGGTAATCGGTCTTAAATTGGGTACATATATTCTCTGTACTATCTGTACTGTTATTATTAACTAATACAATCTCATATTCACTAACCGGAAAATCCTGCTCTGCAATGCTCTTAAGCGCATTGTATATATATTTTTCCCGATTGTATGTACAAAAAATAACTGAGAATTTCATCTATCCGATTTTTCTATTTTTAGTATCTGAAGAAAGAAAATTAAGATACATGGTTGATACCATCATTTTCTTCTTTACGAACAAAGAGCATTACGACAAAACCGATTGTCAACAAAACTAATATGGCACTACTTGCTGTGACTACCATACGTGCTTCGTTGTAAGTATCGGGTTCGAATACAAATTCGATATCGTGCTCACCTGCCGGTATACGCATTGCACGCAACGTCCAATCGGCACGGAAATGAGAAGCCGGTGCTCCGTCTATATACGCTTTCCAACCATTTGCATAATATATTTCGGACATAACTGCCAACTGCTCTGTTGCTACCTTTGCTTTATATTTCAACCGGTTCGGTTTATATTCTACCATTTGCATTGTAGCTGTAGAATCGGGAATGATGGTCAGATTAGCCAACTCGCTCTCGAAACGTTTATCAACCACCGCTGTTTTCAAAGGATTTAATGTTTCGATAGATGCAATTTCCGCATCTGCATTATCTACAAATTTGTATTCATCCACAAACCAAGCATTACCGAGTGCATACGGATTCTGTACAGGAGGCAATTCGGGATGATATACGATATATTTTGCATTCAGCATATTGAGAGCCGTAGTAACCTGCAACAAAGGCGAAACACTATCTTGGATAATTGTTGGAATTTCAGCTCCTGTCACTTCCTGCCCTTGTTGTTGTGCAGCATTTAGCTGGTCTACTGTTTTCTTCAACTGATCATTTGCGCGTTGTTGAACGAAAGCAACTTCTTGTTGTAAACGATTGTCTATCAATTCCTGATAACGTTTCAACTTGGCAGCATGGTAACCTCCTATCGATTTGTGATAATAAGAAGTTCCTGATTCGTTGAACGGATTACTTAGGTTAAGCACTCGATAAGACGGATGCTTGTCCTGAAGAATAGCCTGATCGGCCACCGTCTTTTTAAAAGCATCAGCCTCATAAGTCGCTTTCGAAACAAAATTCTCACTATTCAAATACCGTTTATCGACACTCCACAAGTCACCCAATATCAGCAGTGTGAAAATAGCAACAGTGGCGGGGATCATCATATTGTCAACTTTAATCAACTGTCCGAGACCTATTACCATAGCTAGCAAGATAATTACGCCGGCAACATATAATCCCGATACGTCTCCTAATAACATATAGGCAGCAGTGACGAAAGCAATTGCCAAAACAGCCATTACGATTGTTTTCTGTTTACCTTTTTCGGTATTAATCATTGCCCACAATACGCCACCCGACAAGAGGATAAGAAGTAGTGAACGGAATGCGTCGGACGACAATATATCTTTACGATCTGCCAACAAAGCATTGTAGAACCAATCGGGCATTTGCGACTTCCATTGCAAATCGGATTCGGCTGTGAAATTGAAGAAGAAACCGGGAGCTATCCAGAAAAAGAGTGATAGTCCACCTACTATTCCTACTGAAATATAGATAGACTTGGTTAGTTTTTTCTTATCAATTTCGCCCGACAGACACTCGGTCAATCCCCAAACAGCAATCATAATCATAGTCAATGCAGGGATAACGAGAGCCATAGATACGGTTCTGAATTTATTGTACATCGGAAAATGGTAAAAGAACAAGTCATTGAACCATTCCATATTACGTCCCCACGAGAGGAATATAAATAGTATTGTAGCTGCAAACAGCACCCATTTCAGATTGCTGCGAATAATAAACATACCTAATACAAAAAGGAAACATATAATGGCTCCAAAATAGACAGGCCCCGATGTGAAAGGCTGGTCGCCCCAATAGGTATATGCCTGTATTCCTTTAGCCCCTATTTGGGATCCGTATCCTTGCTTTGTCATCTCCTGAGCCAGATTAGACGACTTGTCTAACATGCCGCCCGATGCGCCACCATGTATGTTAGGAACAAGTAGCGAAAATGTTTCGGCTTTGCCATAACTCCATGCAAAAGTATAATCTTTGTCTAATCCCGACGATTGTTTTTCGGATGCAGATGGTGTAGTCAATTCAGACTTGCCACGGGTACTTTCTTTCGACATTTCGTAATTGGCATAGGTATTGGCTACGTTACACAAGCCAGCTAATACGACTGCTACAGCCAATATTCCCGAAGCTTTGAGTAAGTTTTTTATCTCTGCTTTACGAACTGTTTCTATTACCAGACCTATATATAAGAATAAGCATAGAAGGCCTGTATAGAAGGTAATCTGCAAATGGTTACTTTTTATCTGTAAGGCTAATCCAAGTGCAAACAATATACCTCCGAGCAGATATTTTCTTTTAAACATGACCATCATACCGGCTACCACAAGAGGTAGGTATGCCAACGCCCAAGCTTTGGTAACGTGTCCGGCTTCGATAATGATAATGTTGTATGACGAGAGGGAATAAGCAATTGCACCAAGTACAGCAACCGAGGGTTTGACACCTAATGCACAAAAGAGAATATATGCCATAAGCATTCCCATAAATACGGCTCCGGCATTGGATCCTCCAATAGCTTTGACCGGCATCTCGAGGTAGTCGAGGAAGTTGATACTGCCTCCGAAAACGGCTATCTGATAAGATGGCATTCCCGAAAACATGGAACCTGTCCATGTAGAACTTTCCCCCTCATTGTTATAGTAATCACGAATTTCTTTAGATGCTCCCTGATATTGTTTAACATCTCCTTGCGGAAGGGTCTTTCCGTCTACTAACGGGCCAAAATAGATTACGGTTATAGCAATAAATATGACAATGGCTACTACATGAGATAATGCTTGTTGTAGTAATGATTTCTCTTGCTTAATCATCCTTTTTGTATGTTTATTTTCTTAATATATAATTTGCGACATTTATAAAAAACTAAGCTTGTAACAATGTGCGGTCTACTTCGTCAAAGCTTTTAATTATCTGGTACGATTTCCAATCTGAATAATCATCATCGTTAGAATTGACAGCAATAATACATCCTGCACCTGCATTTTTTGCCGATTGCAATCCCGCTATTGCATCTTCAAATACGATCACTTCGTCGGGCTTCTTCCCTATCACATCCATTGCTATGCAATATATTTCAGGATCGGGCTTACCTTTTATTTTTCCATTATTATAAACTACTTTATCGTAGTCGAACCATTTGGATATCTCGAGATGCTCAAAATAGAAATCTACGTTTTCTTTTCCGGAAGCGGTTGCTATCGTAAATGGAATTTCTTCCTTTTGTAAGTATTCGAAAAAAGAAACAGCACCGGGAGCCATTTGCATATCGGTCTGTAAACATAATTGCTGATATAAGGTTTCTTTTTCGTGTATAAGACCGTTTATATCAGCATCACTCAACTGTTTATCAGGAAACAGGGACATAAAAATATCCCTATTATTTTTTCCATGAATAAGACGAAAAAAATCATCGTCGGAAAATTGCAGATTATATTTTTTCAGGAATATATTCCACGCCTTATTGTGGAGAGGTGTGTCCCAAAACAATGTTCCATTAAAATCAAATATAACTCCGGAATACATATTAATTTCGTATATTAAAAACACAAATGTACAAAATACTTATATATAAATCAGTTCTAATTTAACGAAGTATTTTAATTTTATCCACAATTAAATAAACTTTTTGAGAGTTTAGTTTGTTTGTTTAATATCAAAATGATTCTTCCGAATATCTTGGCTGGATTGTGTATATCATCTTTTAGATTCAATACAATTATTTAATAGAAATATCTACTAATTACTATATAAAAAATTAAGGGTATTATGTCACGTAATTTTAAGGAAATCATTAAAAACAGAAGAACTTATTACTCACTAAGTAACAAGTCTTCGATCTCTGACAAGGAAATAAAAGACATCATCGATTTTGCAGTTTTGCATGTTCCTTCAGCTTTCAACTCACAAACAACCCGTGTAGTCTTGCTTTTAGGTGAAAATCACAAAAAATTGTGGAATATCACACTTGAGACTTTGCGTAAGATTGTTCCGCCTGAAGCATTTGCTGCTACAGAAAACAAAATAAACGGATGTTTTGCCTCGGGTTATGGGACGATATTATATTATGAAGACCAAGAAGTTGTGGAAGGGCTGCAAAAGTCATTTCCTTCATATAGCGATAATTTCCCGATCTGGTCGCAACAAACAGCTGGTATGCATCAATTTGCTATCTGGACAATGTTAGAAGATGCCGGATTAGGGGCTTCATTACAACATTATAATCCGTTGATAGATGCGGAAGTAGCAAAGACATGGAATATAAATCCGAAATGGAAACTTATAGCTGAAATGCCTTTTGGTATACCTTCAGCAGAACCAGGGACTAAGGAGTTTTCCCCACTCGAAAATAGGGTTTTAGTTTTTTGACAAAAGAGTGTTATTAAGAATAAGGGTAGTTTTGGCTACCCTTATTTTTTTTATTTATATAGTGAAACCAGCTATACATTTTTGACCAACACTAAACGATTATCCACTACATTTGGTATTTCGTCTTCATAATGCGTTACATAGATAAGTGATTTATCCTTATCACAAAATGCTTCGATAATCTTTTTTGCTTTTTGTTTATTTACCATATCCAGCCCATGTAAAGGTTCATCCAGAATTAACAAATCAGGATTTTTCACCAATACACGTGCCAGTAGCACCAGACGTTGTTCGCCTGCTGAAATGTTAAGAAAAGAGACATCTTTGATATGTTCTATACCAAACACTTTCATCCATTCCAGAGCGATGACTTCCTGATCGGAATTGCATTTTCGATAAAGCCCAATAGTATCGAAAAAACCAGAACCGACAACATCGAGACAATGTACATTTTTCAGATAATATAAATGCATCTCGGGAGAGATGAAACCAATCCGTTTTTTTATATCCCAAATACTTTCGCCTGTTCCTCTTTTCCGGTCAAAGAGTGTGATATCATTTGCATATGCCTGAGGATTGTCTCCACAGATCAAACTTAAAAGAGTCGATTTCCCGGCTCCATTCTGTCCTAGCAGTGCCCATTTTTCGCCACGCTTTACACGCCAGTTCAACCCTTTCAATATGGTACGTGCACCGTATTTGATATTCACATTATTCAGAATAGCAGCATTATCGAATGCCAGACAATCATTCTGATGCATCTCTTTCAGCTTATTTATATCTTCAATCTGAGGACTTCCAAAAAGTGTATTTATAAAATCCTTATCTGAAAGAAACTGACTGCGAGACATAGACGAATGCAAATGCTTACCACTTACGGGAAGGACATGGGTGATCATATCAGGAATATCGGCAGGGCTAGACAATACTAGAACAATCTGGAGATGTTCGAGTTCTGCCAAGCGCGATAACAATTGATTGAGTACACCACGCGAAGCGGTATCCAAGCCGATAAAGGGATTGTCTAAAACCAACACTTGTGGACGTGAAAGTAGGGAACGGACAATTAAGAATTTTCGCAATTCGCCACTCGACAATAGGTTTACTTCTTTTTCGATCAGATCAGAAATATCAAACCATTCAACTAAAGTTGCCAGCCATTCCTGATCAGCATTTTTGACTAAATCTTTTACAATCGGCACATCCAACTCAACACCCTTATTCCAACGTTGTTGATAATAGCTATTTTGAGTATCTACCATACTGTATATGTCCCGAAAGGCAACACTTTTGACAACTGTAGAAACCGGTAAACGATGCCCTGCACTATCTGCACAAATGATTTCGCCTTCTTTCAATGCAAATTTATTGACTAGGGTATCCATCAAAAGAGTTTTACCTCCCCCATTGGGTCCTATCACAGCCCAATGCTGATCTTTTTCTATTTTCCAGTTGATCGGCTGGTCGAATCTGAAATGTTCTAAACGCGGAAGTGCTCCGGCTATTTCTATTATTGTGTGAGATGCCATTATATTATTGTGTTTTCTTTCTGTAAATACAAAGGTATGACATAAAAGCAAATTAATGAAACCTAAGTTAATTAGATTACTAATGTATCAGGAATACTTTATTTCAGGAATATATATCCCGCTTTAAGACCAAATAATCAAATAATTTTAATGCAAGTTTGTTATATTTGTGTACAATTAAATCTGAACTACTATGGATACGCTTAAAGTATTTATTACGACCTTTTTATTACTAATCAGTTTATGTCTGAAAAGCCAGACATATCCGTTCCAAAACCCGGACTTACCAATTGAGCAGCGTGTAAACGACCTTGTATCGAGGCTCAGTCTGGACGAAAAAGTAAACCAAATGTTGAACAAAGCCCCAGCTATCGAAAGACTTGGCATTCCGGAATATGACTGGTGGAATGAATGTTTGCATGGTATAGGACGCACGGAATATAAAGTGACCGTCTTTCCACAAGCCATAGGAATGGCTGCATCGTGGGACCCTACTTTGATGAAAAATGTTGCCGATGCCATAGCTGAAGAGGGCAGGGCAATAAACAATGATGCTTTAGCAAAAGGCAACCATGCCATTTATCATGGACTTACATATTGGACTCCCAATATTAATATATTCAGAGACCCACGTTGGGGACGTGGACAAGAAACATATGGAGAAGATCCATATTTAACAGCTACTATAGGCAAGGCTTTTGTAGAAGGACTTCAAGGCAATGACCCGCATTACCTGAAAGCAGCGGCCTGTGCGAAACATTATGCCGTACACAGCGGACCTGAAAACACTCGACACACATTTAATACTGTTGTCAGCCCTTACGACCTATGGGACACCTATCTGCCTGCATTCAAAGCTTTAGTGACAGATGCCCACGTGGAAGGGGTAATGTGTGCATACAATGCTTATGAAGGTCAGCCCTGCTGTGGAAACAACTTCCTGATGCAGGATATACTTCGTAAGCAATGGGGATTTGAAGGTTATGTAACATCTGATTGTGGAGCTATCGACGATTTTTTTCGTCATCATAAGACACATATAAACGCGGAATATGCTGCCGCCGATGCTGTCATCAACGGTACTGATCTGGAGTGTGGACAAGCTGCTTATAAAGCCTTAACAGATGCCGTTGCATCAGGGTTCATTAGTGAAAAACAAATAGACGAATCGGTCAAAAAACTGTTTACAACACGTTTCAAACTAGGTTTATTCGATCCGGCCGATAAAGTGAAATATGCATCGATTCCTTTGTCTGTACTAGAATCGGATGCACACAAAAAGTTGGCATCAGAAATAACCCGTAAGTCTATCGTACTGCTCAAGAATGAAGGGGGTTTATTACCCTTGAGCAAAAAATTAAAGAAAATTGCTGTCATCGGTCCAAATGCCGACAATGAAACAACTGTGCTAGGAAATTATAATGGATTTCCATCCACAATATCGACACCTTATAAGGCTATAAAAAATAAGTTGAAAAATACTGAAGTAATTTACGAAAAAGGAATCGACTATGTTGAAGCTATTGATAGCAGCAGTGCACAAAAAATAACAAACCTGATAGAAAGGGTGAAAGGTGTTGATGCAGTTATTTTTGTTGGTGGCATATCTCCGGAACTTGAAGGTGAAGAAATGAACGTAAATGTGGAAGGATTCTCTGGTGGTGACAGAACGAGTATCGTCCTACCCAAAATACAAACCAACGTTTTGCAGGCATTATATGCAGAAAAAATACCGGTCGTGTTTGTGATGACCACCGGAAGTGCAATTGCAACACCGTGGGAATCGGAGCATATTCCGGCAATAATTAATGCATGGTATAGCGGACAGGATGCCGGAAATGGCATTGCTGACATTATTTTCGGAGATTACAACCCTTCCGGAAAATTGCCGGTTACCTTCTATGCTTCGGACAAGGACTTGCCTCCATTCAATTCATATACTATGAAAAACAGGACATACCGTTATTTCTCAGGACAAACTCTATATCCTTTTGGGTATGGGTTGAGTTATACACAGTTCGAATATTCACCGATAGATATGCCGGAAGAAATACAAACCGATGTTCCGGTTGAGATATCTGTAACTATCAAAAATGCAGGAAACAGAGATGGCGATGAAGTAGTGCAGCTTTATATTTCGCACACGGATGCTCCAGCACCTAAGCCATTATATGCCCTGAAAGCTTTTGAGCGTGTTTCTCTGAAAGCCGGAGAATCCAGAAAAGTGACTTTTACATTGCAGCCCGATAATCTAACATCTGTGGATCACAACGGAATTGCTAAACTCTATCCGGGAAAGAAAAAAATATATGTAGGTTCTTCTTCTCCTTCTTATACAAGTGCACAGCAATTGCCAATTGTAGAAAAAGAATTTAGGGTTACTAAATAATATTCTTTATATAAACGAGAGATTATCTTTATTTCTCTTTTTTCGGTAAAGTGAAAATTCCAAGGAACTTTCACTTTGCTTATATTCACTTTTACACCTTAGCAAGATGTGCAAAAAAGGGATGCAAGTTCTTTTGTATATTTACAACAATTTTATCATAATGGATTTAAACGAACTAAGCAAACAAGAATACATAGCCCGAATTAACAAAGTGATGGATTATGTCGGTAAAAACCTCGACAAGCCAATCGACCTTTCTGTGATGGCTGATGTTGCATCTTTTTCCCCATATCATTTCCATCGTATCTTTACTCTGATAGTTGGTGAAACCCCAAACAGTTTTGTATCACGTATAAAGCTTGAGAAAGCTGCTTTATTGTTACAAGACAATAAGAAAATGGCAATCAGCGAAATTGCTTTTCAATGCGGATTTATCAATATTTCATCTTTCAGCAGAGCTTTCAAATCACATTTTGAGATGAGTGCCAAAGAGTTTCGTATACAAGATAAAGCGATATTCGTTAAGGGTGGTATCAGATATGGCAAGGATTGCAAAGCAATGAGCAAGATCGGCAAAAATATACAACAAGTAAATGATCAATTTTGCAGTGTCGAATTTAAAAAAATTATATTTATGGACACAAAAATTGAAATTAAACAAATGCCCCAGTTCAACCTTATTTATTGCCGCCACATGGGCGCTTTTAATCTGATCGGGGCTGCGTACGAAAAGCTATTCAAATGGGCGGCTCCGCGAGGATTAGTCACCCCTACAACAAAAACCATTACAGTTTATCATGACGATCCGGCAATAACAAGCGTAGACAAGGTACGTCAGGATGCCAGTATCATTGTAGAAGGTGATGTTAAGGTAGAAGGAGAAATTGGCAAATCAACTATTCCGGCCGGAAAATATGCTGTAGGGCATTTCGAAATCGAAGAAACTGAATTTGAAAATGCATGGAATACGATGTGTTCGTGGTTGACCGAAAGTGGATACCAACCGGGTGATGGATGTACTTATGAATTGTATTACAATAATCACAATGATTATGAGAAACATCCGGATCTAAAATTCATTGTAGATATCTGTATTCCGGTAAAACCATTGTAAACGGTTTACATTGGCTTATAACCATTCTAAATGAATAAGTAAATTTCAGAATCCTGAAGATCAAGTATCTTCAGGATTTTTCATTGCTTAAATGTTAAAAATAAGCATAAAAAACAAAACAACTATAGTTTGTAGTTGTTTTACTATAAAATATAGTTATGTTTGCAATAGCCATTTATTAATGAAAGACATAGCATGAAAAAGTTAACTCAAAAAGAAGAAGAAATCCTCAATTGCTTTTGGAAAAACGGTACAATGTTTGTCCGTGAATTACTCGATATTCAGGATGAACCAAAACCACATTATAATACATTATCGACCATTGTGCGCACATTGGAAGAAAAAGGGTATATCGGATATAAAGCGTATGGGAATACATATCAATATTATGCTTTGGTGACTGAAGACGAGTACCGAAAAACAACTCTCAATAATGTAATAGATAAGTATTTTAGTAATTCATACACACGCGTAGTTTCGTCCCTGATAGAAGAAGAAAAACTCTCTATCGATGAATTGCAAGAACTGATTAGGAAAATCAAAAATAAATAGAAATGGAATATTTTATCCCATATTTATTGAAAGCTGTGCTATGTACAATGGGATTTTACCTGTTTTTCAAAGCCACGTTATCGAACGAAACTTTTTTTGGATTCAATCGGGCTATCCTTCTTGTGGGAGTTTTTGTATGTATAATACTTCCTTTCATCCAGATAGATATAGAAACAACCCATCAGATACAGGCACCATTTGTAGAACTGGAATATTTTATTTCATCCGACAGCCCGAATAAAAATCTGATACCTCAGGATACAAATAGCATTATAAATAATTCGGCTATCAACTGGACAATAATTCTATTGACAATATATATCGGAGGCTTAACGATTTCTACTATCAGATTATTACGCTCATTTTATTCAATGGCCCGCCTCATCCGCAGTGGTGACAAGAAGGAATTTGGGGAATATACCTTAGTTATAACAGATAAAAACATAAGCCCATTCAGTTGGCAAAAATATATAGTGATATCGGCTGCCGATTATAAAGATAATCCAGACGAAATCATATGTCACGAACTATCTCACATTAAGCACTTCCATTCGTGGGATCTCTTATATATAGAAATAGTAGCGCTCATGCAATGGTTCAATCCTGCTATATGGCTTCTAAAAAGAGAATTGAAAGACATACATGAATATCAAGCGGATATCAATGTATTAAAATCAGGCATCGATGCAACAAAATATCAACTTCTATTAGTGAAAAAAGCCGTTGGCGCAAGCTCCTACACTCTAGCCAACAGCTTCAACCACAGTAAAATTAAAAAACGAATTACTATGATGTTAAAAGAAAAATCAAACAGTTGGGCACGGTTCAAGTTAATTCTTGTGCTTCCGTTGGCAATACTATCGGTATATGCCTTTGCCCGCCCCGAGATGAAAGATGTAACTACCCCTCAGGCTCACGACAAAAATACAATACTTTTGTCAGATGTTGATAAAAATGAGGTAAAATCAGAAACAGCCAAGAATCAAGAAAGACAAACACCACAGAAGGCAGACACTAAGTATCAGAGAGATAGTGCACATACCGCAATAACAGACTATATTGAAGAGAATGGATTTAAAGACCCCCAACGGATAGGTAAACCACCTAAAGGTAAATTTAAGTTACTCTCCATGACTTATCTTTCAGATATGCAAAATAATTGTACTATTTATCCGATGGAATATAACCCGAAAGGAGATGACAAAGAGGAAAATTACAAGAAAATATATTGGTACATAATAGATGGAAAGAAATATCATTGGGGTAAATTTATAGATGTCTGCCACAACGGGAAAGTATATTTTGAACGGGAAAAATTAAGGCCTGAATATGGAAAGGTTATAGAGGTAGGTGCTATAACTACAGACGGAGCTACTACGCCAAATTTCTATATGGTAATACCTAAATAGCCTTAGGAACAATAAAAACAAATCCACTCTGCATACAGAGTGGATTTGCCTTATATTCAGATATCCTTACTACATTTCACTATCAACAATGGTATGAAAAGAATGCTTAGCGAAAGATAGCTTCCAGTAGTTAGCTAACTGAATGTAAATTATTATCCTGTTCCCGTCATATCACCACCAACTTTAATAAGCCTAACCGGCTTGAACTGGAAGAAATAGAGCAATATGCAGACAAGCAGAATGATGCCAATAATAAGCATCCAACCTAATATTTCCTTTATACTGACAGTCAAAGCCTGAATTTGCACTTTCTGATATAGTGTATTTACAGCTATGCGCTGTGCGTCTTCCATACCCCACCCCTGTGCCAATGCAGATTTGAAAGAAGAATTGTACAAATTCATCGCTAATGGATTTTGCCGTCCCAACCCTTCGGACAATACACTCAAATTATATTGCTGACGGTGATAGAGCCAATTGCTAAGGATAGAAGCCCCTAAAGCCGGTGCTAAAGCAGACCGGGCGCTGATCATAAAAAAAGCATTATAAACCAATTGGTTCTGTTTCAACCCTTGAATAGCATATACGGCAAAAGCGACGAATAAAACTAATAAGCCAATGCCACGCAGAAACATAGGCAGATATAAATCTTGATACAGTCCGTTTGGCATCACTCTAAAATAGAGGATAGCTATTGCAGCCGTAAAACAGGCAAAACCAATAAAAATGAGCCACGCCATCCGAATTGCTTTCAGATACCAATAGTAACATATAAAACCACCCAACACAATGCCGGGAATCATATACAGATACAGTTCATTGACACGAGTACTTTCGAGACGCAGAATAGAGGTTGCGTAAGACGATACAAATATGGAAAATGATGCAAAAAACATCAGAACAAAAGACATCAGATAGACAACTAATGAGTTTCGGTTTTTCAATACACTCAAATCCAGAAAAGGTTTCTTATCGGTAAATTGACGACGGATAAACAACCAACCGGCAATAGGGATCAGAATGGTGGCTACCAAGATAGTACCGGATGCATACCAATCTTTAGTTTTGCCATAGGTAGTGACATAAATAAAACTCATGAAGCATAACGATATGAGAAAGAGACTCAACCAATCTATATCTTTTATTGGTATACGTATCAACCGTCTTGCATACGACATACAAATAACAACGACTATAATGGCAACCAACAATAGCTGGATCATAAAATAATACATATACTGCCACTTATAGACATAAGCAAGTTCGGCAGTGAGCACCAAAGACAACTGTCCGCAGGTTAATGATATGGGATAAAATTTAGCATAAAATTCGTTTCGCGTACCACTAGGTGCAAATATGGGCATCAGAATATTGATCACTTCGACTAACGAAAATGCTTTGAAATATCCGATCATGAAACTACACACCACGATAATTTCCATATATGAAGTCTGCGCACAAATAAAACTCAATATCACCTGCAATAGCAATACGATAAGTATTATAGTTTTGGCAGTGGCAATAGGTTTCACTTTGGGTAGTACCAGATAGGCAATAGCCATACCAGCCGAAGTAGCATAATAAGACATATTTATGTCCTCAGCCATCACTCCCAGATAGCTAGAAATATCAATATTACTACCCGAATAGGCTCCATTGGCAAGCATAACCGGCACAAGGATCACTAAAGCCACAACAGCTTTCAGCCAACGGGGAACCCATTGCCTGAAAGGATTTAGAACGGTTGTGGGCATCGATAGTGCCACTGTTTCTTTCATTGGTTATTTTATTGCTTCTGTTGTTACCATCATTCCGGCACGAAGTTTTTTCATGTCTTCATCCGATATGTTTTCAAAATCGATCCTGACCGGAATGCGCTGTTGTATTTTCACAAAGTTACCAGCCGAATTGTCGGAAGGCAACATTGAGTATTTGGAACCGGTAGCTTCCGATATGGCTGTTACCTTACCTTTAAAAACAGTATTCGAAATGGCATCTACTTTTATATAAACTTCTTGTCCGACATATATATTTTCAATCTGCATCTCACGATAATTTGCCACTATCCATTTATTATCGTTTCGGATGAGGTCTGTAATAGTCTGTCCGGACTGTACCAATTGCCCGACCTCGAGTGTCCGACGACCTACATACCCACTATACGGAGCTGTCACTACAGTATATGATAGATTAAGTTTTGCCATATCCAATTCAGCCTGACGACGTAGAATGTTAGCATCTACACTTCCCTGTTTTTTAGACACTTCGGTAGAGGTAGAACGTAATGACTCACGTTGCTTCAACAACGCATTATAATGAGCCTTCTGCGCATCGTGGTCACTCTTTACCTGATCGTATTGCTGGCGAGATACAGACTCTTGTTTCAACAGATTAGTATAACGTGTCAAGTCTTGTTCCGATTTCCATAAACGTGCCTTAGCCTCTTCTATATTGGCATCAGACACAGCCACATTGGTCGATGTGGTTACAATATTAGAAGCTAATACGGACGACGAATTTTGTGCATCCATCATTGCTGCTTCTGCATCCATCAGTTTGATGCGGAATTCGCGGTCATCAATTATCAGAATCGTATCCCCTTCATTCACCCATTGGTGTTCTCTAAACCGGATTTCTTTAATATAGCCGGAAACCCTTACATTGATAGGGGTAATATATTGTTCGATAGTAGCATCATTGGTAATCTCGTAACGATAGTAACGTATAAAGAAATTACATGACCAAGCAATTCCCCCTACAGCCAATAATATACTGATTATATTGAGTATCAGATTTTGCTTGCGTTTTCGTTTCAGTTTCCGATACGCATCCCTTTCTGCTAAATTTTCGTCTACTTGCGATTTATCTATATCCATATTTATAAGTTCCCACTTATTTTTTGTAATTCATAATAAGTATATATAGCATTTGTTTTAGCTACAGTCAGTTGCAATTCGGCATCTAATTGTACAGAATTGGCATCTAACAAGTCTGTAAGAATAGCTAACTGATTAAAATATTTATTTTTCACAATGCGATAATTTTCGTTCGATTGTTCTACCGATTTTTCCAATACCGCCACTCGGTTCTGTGCTTCCTGATGTTTCACAAAGGCCGACCTTACATTGACACGCACATTTTGTTTTTGTTGTTCCTGTGCCAATTCCTGCAAATAAATTTGTCGCTTGGCAGCCCCTACGTTATGTTTTTTATCGAACCATGCGGATATATGGTACGACAGATTGAGGGTTATACCCCAACCATTCAGATAAAAATCTTGTGCGGGCGATACGTTCGGAATCGGTCTCGCCAATGTATTACTTGCCTGCAAGGATAAAGAAGGTAATAAGTCCGCTTTTGTCAATTTCAAATTGTTTTGAGCCAAAGCAATATTTACATTCGATATTTTTATATCCGGATATTGGCTGTATGCCTCATAGACATATTCCGACTCTGACTTCAGATTGAACTGATGCATAAGAAAAACAGTATCGGGCTTCAGTATAATGGATTCATCCATTCCCAATATTACTGCTAACTGTTGCGACAGAAGAGCAATATCATTGTTTGTCTCCGTATCCGCCAACTCATAGTTTGTCAATACCAATTGGCTGCGCAATACATCGTTTGTGGTTATCATACCTTGCTCTTTCATATTTTCGATGTCGTGCAACCTTATTTTCGCTTCTTCTATATTCTTTCTATATACATCTTTCCTTTTATATAAATTGAATAAGCTTAGATATTTATTAACTAACCAGAGTTTCAATTCTGATTTGTCTTTTTGTAATGACAGTTGAGCCACTTCTTGTTCCAGATCGGCCTTCTCTATCGAATTTTCGATACGTCCTCCCTGATAGATCGGTTGTGTGGCACTCACCTGATAGTTTTGTTTCCAATCGGGAGTTTCAGGATGCTTCATAAAAGAAAAATCCTTATCGAGAACAACTGGTGTACCTACAAATCCGACTGTAGCACCTGCCGTAATATCAGGCAATCGCTTGTTGCGAGCCAGACCGGCTTTGTCTTGAGATATTTGAGCCTTAACAACCGAAGCCTGTATACTAACACTATTCTGTAAGCCACGTTCTATCAGTTCATCAAAAGTTAATTGATAAACGTCTTGTCCGAATGCGTAAGAAACGGGCAACAGCAAGATTGATATGATAAAATAATATTTCACTTAATTTTTAATTGACTCATTAAACTCTTTCATATAATCGATACATCTTCGCATATGCTCTATATTAACCTCCCCTTCTATTTTCTCATACACATCATTTACCAAATGGTGTATTTTAGTATATAATTCCTTCCCTTTAGGAGTCAACATCACTAGTTTGCTGCGCTTGTCTGTTCCATCCTCCTGCCGATAAATTAATTGCTTCTTCTCGAGATTCTTAATTAAATAAGATAAACTCGATTTATCTTTAAAGCTTAGATTGGCTAATTCTTGCTGATTTACCTTTCCACTCCTATCAAGAGTACGTAAAACGTGTAACATTTCAAAAGATAAGTTTATACCATACTCTTTCATTTTTTGCTGAATAAGCTGCCTATAAGAGGATTGAGTCTGTAATATAGCCTGAACGAAAGCTTGCATCATAATTATCTTCAATTTTTCGGATACAAAAGTATAACAATAAAACAAATTAGTCAAACATTCAACTAATTTATTGCAAGATAAAAAATAAATCCGCTCTGGATACTGTTGAGAGGATAAGTATTACACATTTTCAGGCTCCTTTGCAACAAAATACAAAAAAATAAAATATCTTTGCAACGAAGACAACACAATTAAACACTTTATTTTACAAGACTGATGAAAAGACGTTTATCTTTTTTTACCATCTTATTTATATTATTTTTTAGTGCGAATCTAAAATCACAAGTCACAATTGGTTCTGATATGAGGCCAAATGCCGGCTCGTTGCTTGATCTCAAAAGCTCAAACGATCCAAATAATTCGACAAAGGGTCTTGGGTTACCTCGTGTAGGTTTAGTTTCCGATACTTTATTAACTCCTTGTTTAACGGGTACTCCAAGCAAAAGTGATAAAGAAGCACATACAGGATTAATTGTCTATAATGTAACAAATAATATTATAAACAATTTATGTCCGGGAACTTATGTTTGGTCTGCCGAAAAATGGCAAAAATTAGGAGGAGACTGCAAATGTGATAATTACATAATTGATAATTATGAATTTTATTGTACCGATTTTGTAGGGGATTTTAACAAAGCTGTAGCGACTTGTGCTTCTATCACTCCCAAAACAGATCCGACCAATAAGTTCAAGTTATTCTATTGGGGTAGCAATTGGGCTATATATTCTGACCCATCAAAGTTTCCTGATGGTAAGTATTGGATTGGAGATCAGCCCCAACCATCTGGACAGCAAATTGTATTTGAAATAGAACACACTGCCGGAGGGGGACTAAATATAAATATAGATTCGAGTATAAGTCTGAGCGAGCAGCATATAATAAGATGCGTCAGAAATGTAACTCCGTGATTATATTTCTAATAAATTACGATAGATTTCATTCTGCGCAAAGATAGTACTGTTGCCAACAAGGAACAGTTGCTCCCGCGCACGGGTCAGAGCAACATTCAGTTTCCGATCGACAGTCTTATCCCTATTAAGATTACTGAAATAGCGTAATTGATAGGCTTTATTGAAACAAAATGAGACAATAATTACATCTCGCTGGCTACCCTGATATCGCTCGACTGTATCGACCATCACATTTTGAAGTTCAGATAATCCGGTCATTTCTAAACAGTGCTTTATCAAAGCAATCTGATTCCGATAGGGTGTTATAATCCCCAATGTCTTATGAATATCGAAAGGTTTATTATTAGCTTTATACAAACCGACTAAAGCAACTGCAATATTGACAACCATACTTGCCTCAGCCTCGTTCACTTTATCCGAAGGGTTATTATTTTCAATATTGGCCATTGGTACAAAAGCGAAACGACATGTAGCAACCAATTCCTGCAAATAATCAGATTTGTCATAAACAGTATAATCCAATGGTTCCACTTGGCGTTGAGTAGCTACTTGCAGCATATTGTCGTAAAAATAGGCATTGGCAAATGTTGCAATATCCTGATGCATACGCCCATGATAGGTAAGGATATCATATGCATGCGTCCATCCGCGCGATTGACAAAGATCAAATAATCGTTCGAATAAAGACTCACGACAATTGTATAGACCGATTTCATTTAAACGAGTATCCTCCACCTTCGATTTTCCTTCATCCTGCAATGTGATAGTCGATAACTGTTTGTGATCGCCAATCATTATAAATTTATTGAATCGTGGCAATAAGCCAACAATCTGAGGTTCTAATATCTGGGAAGCTTCGTCTATTATAGCCACATCGAACTTTTTCAGATCAAACAATTCTGGTTTGCCCGTTATTGAAGCCAAAGTACCTACAAAAATACGTGTTGCACTTATTTTGTCCGACAGTTCTTTTCTACTTTCAGCATGGTGTGCGATATTTTGTAAAAGGCAATCTCGGTACAGTTCGCCACAAGACAGTTCCGTTCCGATACGGATATATTTATCACAATCATTTTCAGGACTACCAAAGGCTGAACTAATAGCAGCACAAAGTTCATCGACTGCCCGATTTGTGTATGCTATAACTAATATATTGGTGTCTTTATTTGCATGGAGTTTCTCTATCAGTTGACGGGCAAATATGGATGTTTTCCCTGTTCCGGGAGGACCAACAATCAGAAAATAATCATCAGCCGCTAAGGCTTTTTCTATCACTTGTTTTTCTTTTTCTTCTTTCGATAGATCTGATTTTCCGATTTCGGTAAAAGATGATTGAGGTTCATTTAGCCCCAATAGCAAATTTTTCTTTTCGGGATTGGCAGAAAGAAAAGAAAACAATCCTTTAAACATAGCATTATAACCATGATCTAGTTTATCGTGCTCCACAGCCCAATACTTATATTTGGCAAAAAATGATTGATTTCGCTGCTTATAACGAAAACGCAATAATACATGGTTGGCAGATATTGTTACTACCGTACCTTTCAGTATTTGATTTGTCAATACGGTATCTTCTTCATTTTGGCGAGGATACAGTATACATATTTCGCCTTCTCTGAAGTTGGTAAAATTTTCCGTTTCGTTTCTTCGAAACAGAATCTTCATATCTCGTCCACTATCATCAATCTGTTCTATTTCGAGATCAGAAATCAAATCAAGTGCTTCTTTTCTTTCTTCAAAAGGTGTATTCCAAAGTGCAGATGTACTCATGGCAGAATCATAACCTTCATCTCCCATTTTTTGTAAATAGATCTCGCGAGATACAAAATTGACATAACGAAAAAAATATAGCCGCTCCAGATCAGATGCTTTGTCGAGTATTTCTTTTAGATTACTTAAATTATCCTTAAAAAACTGAGGTACATGCCCGTAATTATCGAGTTCGAAGAGACGGCGGAACTCATCAGCTACACTTTGCGCGTCTCCGACATATAAATTATGCTCAGTCGCTACGATCTGATTACGGACATTGATAATATCTCTTTCGAGCTTCTGATAGGGCGACGGTACACGCATATTTTCGCCCTCGTTGTCAACAGCCGAATAGAGTATTGTTGTATAAATATTACGCACATCATGATTGAAAACACTTTGAATCATAAGGCGATAAACAACTGTTTGTATTTCGTGATTGGATGCAATTTTTGTTGGATCATCTGCCGGATAGGGAGGTTTCCCCGATTTGAGTTCGACAATACAATCTGGCTCACTCACAGAATCCGGCAATTGCAATAAGTCTAACCGTCCCTGAAAACCATATTTTTCGCAAAAGAAAGAAGGCTCCAAGGTACATTGTAAAACATCAAATCCATTGCGTGGCATATCATGCAACACTACACGTTTTATATTTTCGAAATGGCGACGAGCTTTCGCCATAAATTCTCTGAAATCGACATTTTGGGCTATATCTTTACAAGACGAATACTCGAAAGGCATATATCGGAATGACTTCATAAAGACATCCTCAAACTTTAAAGCTGCCGCGTCTTCTGCGTAAATCAGCTCATCGAGAAAAAAATTAGCTAGATTTCCGAGCAGAATATAGTGGGTATTAACGGGTGGCTCAAATTTACGACGAAAATAATGTAAATGTGTATGTCCATAATTAGGAAAACATTCTGCAATGGCAGATGCGTCTATCAGATAGTCGGGCTCTAGTACAAATATACGAGGAATATAATATCCATCTGTGTCTATTTTCGTGTCCAACAGATTCATTTGTGCACCAACCCAAAGGAGATTGATGGTTGCATCAAACTGGTCGTTGACAGAGGGTATGCCATACTTGACTATCAGATTTGAACAATCAATATTGTCTGCCTGACAATAAAGCAAATTATTTTCACGGTCTATATCTATTATCTGAACCCGTATTTTGTTTAGGTATGTTTTTCTTTCAGGTATGGGTTGCTGTAGTTTATCTTCTACATCGGGTTGCTGGCCGGAACAGAATAAGATAAAATATTCGAGTGCTTCTTTTGCTTGTGCATACTGAGATTCTGAAACCAGATTAGCATCAGACCGAGATAAAAAATTAGATTTAACACGTAGGTTTTGCAATTGCCATTCTAACTTTTTAGGCAATTTGTATTTCTGGTATATATATACAAGACGCGAAAAAAGAGAAGGGAATTGCAAAGACTCATCTGCTGTAATATCTTTACAGATACGTTCTAAAACAGATTTTAGCTGTGTATACTTATTTCGTAAGGGAAGATTTGATTGATCTATTTGTTTTATTTCGCCCGAATAGCCGGAAAGTAGTTGTTTTTGTAATATTTCCGACATAATTAGATTTCATGTAATGTTAGTTGCAAATCGTTTCGGATCTCTATATGGTAAGGAATGTTCGGCAATGGGTTCTGGTCTTTATCCAAAAAAATTCCACTTATGGTGAATGTTGTTTTTTTATAGAAAATCAAACCATTTATCATATTCCTTATAAATTTCTTATAATCGGCATTATAATCGTCCAGATAACTATACCCCAAACCGGTTGCAGGATCTATATAAATGGTTGACACAATTTTAAATTCATTTCCCAAATTGGTTTTAAATGTAAAAGTAACCTGATCGCTATTTACCAACAAATTATCAGTTGCACGCAGATAAAAAACAGAACCTGACAAGTTTGCACCTATCAGGTTTTCCTGTGTGAAATTTATATTTGATATTTCTTCTACAGAAAGATCGAAAGAGCTATTGAAATAACCTTGCTCATCGGCATAGGTTGTGGTAGCCGATTTAAAATCAAGTATTCCTGCTCTTTGATATTCGCCACTGCTACATGACGATAGAAGTGAAACAACCAGAATAAAACATAATATGATAAAATTATATTTATTCATAGGTTTATCTCCTGCTATTTACATAGAAAACGGATTAGATATAATAATTATTATAAATATTAATCGCGTATTCTCAAGTCTAAGTTATTGTTTAGTTCTAAATCGAATGGAATTACCTGATATCTGTTCACTCTCACCGAGACATCTAATGTTAGATGACCATCACTATATAACTTATCCATAAGATCTTGGATAAAACGTCGATAAGAGGTGTCATAGTCGCTCGAAATCTGAGTAATACCTCTATTGTCTGTTCTATATATATTCCGATATTCGCCTATTCCGTACGACCACAAACGTATCTCAACTTCATCGCCTGTTCCCATATATTTACTGTCCATAGTCAGGAAAGAATTATAAAGGTCTATTTGATATAACCGATCATATGTATTATAGCCTTGAATATCACGTATATCCATGTCTAGTGTTACAGTAACTGTCCCTACATTATTGGTTTGAGGTTGATATTGCCAATCGTAAGTATCACTTACCAACTTACCTGTCTTTGTATAATCCTCATTTTCACAAGAAGTGAAAGAGATAACCAACACCGATACCAATAAGAATAAATAGAGTTTGCGTAGATTTGGTTTTTTCATATTTTTTCAGTTTTGCACAAAAATAGTAAAATCTCTTTATTGTATTAATATTATAACAACGAGAATGTATTTTTGTTACATTATTTGCCTCTTTTTAAGCTGAAAGTTACCAATAAGGCTTTATGATCAGTAGGCCAAATACCTTTACCGATCTCGAAACGATCGAGTGTTTCATCTTTTACTCTCTCATTTCTGCACACAGAGCGGTCAGGCCCCCAAATAACCGCATCCTCTAGAGTTAAACCTTGGAAAGGAGCATAATGAATAAAGTCTATACGCTCACGCTCATCGGCAGCTGGAGCCCATGTGAGTTTCTTCAAGTCAGCCAAAGGATTATCAGCCGGATAGGTGATACCCGGATGCGTTACAGGGTTAGGATAAAAACTTCTATATGTGTCTACATAACCATTAGCAGCCATGAGGACACTGACTGTCCACGGAACAACCAGTCCATTGCGGTCGAACATATTTTTTGTATCTTCTGTCCAATCCAGAAAAGAGGGTTCATTAAAATCACCACCAGCAATAACAATGCGTCCTTGCTTACGATCCTCATTGGCACGTTGTAAAAGAGCCATTGCACCATCGTCACGCTTCGACTGCACATTGTTCATCATAATAGAATCCATATCCGTCATCAGTGGGCGCGGCTGCCAGTTGGTACCACGATATCCTTTCACATCGTAATAAGTACAATTCTGATAATCGAAATGTGCAGTATATAAGGCAACTTCTTGTCCATTCATATCTATCAAAGCACGATAGGCACTGCCATGATCATCAACACAGGGATAAACTGTGGTGGAATCTGTTATAGGGAAACGTGATAAAAGACCTGTATCGTAACTATAGAAAGAATAAAAAGTCTGCCCTTTCTCTTTCAAGGATTGTACAATACGATCACAAAAACGGGTATTATCATAATTACGGACTTCGCTCAAGGTGACAAAATCAGCTCCTGATGCGATTATCTGATCTACAATAGCATCATACCCTCCTTCAATAACTGTACCCTCTTGCCAGACATTGAACTGAAGAACTTTGAACGATTCTGAGGTTTGTTTATTTCCTGTTTGTGCCAAAATACCGACAGAAATGAGTAGAAATAAAAGTAATGAGTAAAAAGGTTTCATGGTTTTAGGTTAATGTTAATGTTAGTTCTAATATTTAGAAGGGACGTACCCTATCAGCTTTTCCAAACGCTTTATATATACATGTAAGAAGTATAAAGGAATAAGTCCAAACAGGCAGAAGGAACTGTCTATCAATGTCCAATAGAATGGGATACCCCTTATAGGACCACATATTATGGCTAATGGAATGACTCCAATGCAAGCAATCATGGCAAAATAAACAATCCAAACATTACGTACCGGTTTGCGGTAAAGCCCAATAAAAGAAGCCGCAATAGCTAAATGAGAGAATGCCAGCCAATCGACACCATACATAATAAAAGGATAATCACGATTGGTATTAACCACACCTTCGTTCACCAATGCAATCCACTGTTTAAAGCCTTCGTAATGATCGGGCGAAACACCCTGCGATATTCCTAATATCTCACATACAATTTTCAATTCGCTTTCGATAGGAAAAGCTGTTACACCAAAAAAAATCAGTACTAGCATGTAAAAAATGGTAATAGCTTTTATTTTGAATAAAAGTTTTTCCTCATCGTTCTTTTCTTTCATAATAGCAAAAATGTATAAGTAATTATCTGAAATAGGAACAAATCTGTGTCATACAAATATACTAAATGTATTTAGGTCTATAAAGAATTTTCATACATTTGTATCCATTGAAAATTGGAAAATCAGATGATTGAAATAAAAGGTATAACAAAAAGCTTCGGAACACTTCAGGTACTAAAAGGGATTGATCTATCAGTTAAATCGGGAGAGATAATATCAATTGTAGGAGCCAGTGGTGCAGGAAAAACAACTCTACTGCAAATTATTGGCACATTGGATAAGGCTGATAGCGGAACGGTAAATATCAACAAACAAAACCTGTCCGGATTGAGCGATTCTAAACTATCTGATTTCCGAAACAAAAATATCGGTTTTGTATTCCAATTCCATCAACTATTGCCCGAATTCACAGCTCTTGAAAATGTTATGATCCCTGCTCTGATAGGGAAGGCAAAAGAAAGTTATGCCCGCAACAGAGGGAAAGAATTACTCGATATGTTAGGATTGTCTGATCGGTTGACACACAAGCCGAATGAATTATCGGGTGGTGAAAAGCAGCGGGTAGCAGTAGCACGTGCATTGATTAACAATCCGGCTGTGATACTAGCCGACGAACCATCGGGAAGTCTGGATACTGAAAACAAAGACGAACTACACCAATTATTTTTCAAGCTCCGTGACGAATTGGGGCAAACGTTTGTTATCGTAACTCACGACGAACATCTGGCATCGATTACAGACCGCACTATCCATATGCGCGATGGACTGATTATAGACAATCAGCCTATTGCAGACTAGGTATGATGACTGACACAAACAAATTATTCTATCAGATTGCATTAACTCAGATAAAAGGAGTGGGCGACATCACAGCACGCCATCTGTTGCAAACTGTGGGTGATGAAGAAGTAATATTCAAATCGAACCGTAAAGATTTACTTTCCATCAAAGGCATCGCGACCAAAATGGTTGACGAGATTCTGAATCCCGATGTATTGCGTAAAGCTGAAAAAGAGTTAGCATTTGTCGAAAAAAACAGCATAGATACATATTTCATTAAAGATGAGAGTTATCCCAAACGTCTTATCGATTGCGTGGATGCTCCTATCCTACTCTATTTCAAAGGGAATACGGATTTCAACACACAACGCATTGTCAGCATCGTAGGCACTCGGAATTCGACTAATTATGGCAACTCTTTTTGTGATAACTTTTTGTCTGAATTATCAGCTATCCTTCCGGATACATTGATTATAAGCGGTCTGGCATACGGTATTGACATCAATGCACATCGTTCGGCTTTGAAGCACAAACTACCAACTATCGGAGTATTGGCACATGGATTAGATAGAATTTATCCATCTGCGCATAGACAAACTGCTGTGGAAATGACTGAAAGCGGAGGATTACTAACTGAGTTTGTAAGCGGAACGGAACCGGATAAGTTCAATTTTGTGCGCCGCAATCGTATTGTTGCCGGTATGGCTGATGCTGTAATAATAGTGGAATCGAACAACAAGGGAGGATCACTGATAACTGCCGAAATAGCGAATTCGTATTGTAAAGATATATTTGCAGTACCGGGTCGCACAAATGATTCGAAATCTGATGGGTGTAACAAACTTATAGCGGAACATAAAGCAGATCTATTCCTTTCGACCGAATATTTCTTATCACAAATGGGATGGAACGATAGCTCGCTTCAACAACAAGTGGCTAAACAGCAACAGCTTTTCACCGACCTAAATGAGGATGAGAGTATTATTGTAAACACACTTACTGCAAATGGTAATCTGCATGTAGATCAATTAGCACGCGAAACAGGAATCTCACTCTACTTATTATTCCCACTTTTACTCGAACTGGAATTGAAAGGAATAATAAAAAATCTTCCGGGTAATATGTACGGATTGGGATGATATTACCCGACAAATAAATCTTTCAAACTAAAATTTACGGGGTTCAGCAATAGCCCAATAATATTCAGCATAATTATCAACCTGTCGAAGCAGTGCAATATGCGCCCTATCAGTATCCCATATAGTAATAGGTACATAACTAGCAGTATCTTTTACAACTAGAGGTGTATCGAATCTCTTATTATATTCACCAACTAATGGTGATAGTTCAATATTATTTCCATCATAATTAAAAGTGTTCTCTCCATATAGTTTTGTAATACAATCAAACAGCACTTGCCGTCCTTCACTATACCTATCTCGCCAACCAGTGAAAGGACTAAAAGTCAATTCGGCATAAGGAGACTTTGCTGCTCGATAGTTAAGCTTAAGAACAAAATCATCTATCCTAGATATATAATTAAAATAAGTACTATCCTTTACACTTGTATTCCAATCAATACCAAAAAAATCACCGCTTGCATCAACTGAAACGGCAACACTATCACGTGACAACAATTCTGTATCCTTATATATACTCATATATAAGTTATACTCTCCGGGTAAACAAAATGACTGACCAAAAGAATGTAAAAAGTATCCTTCTTTAGTTGTTGCTCTAAATATATTAGGTAAATCCCAGACTATAGAATCATAGCTCACAGAGGAGTTTTCATTTACTTCTATATAAAACATAGTCATTTCAAAAAGGTTGATATGGGCTTTCGACACAGCAGGAACAGCATATGGACCAACATTTTCTTCCTCTGGAATTTCAGTTAGAATTTCATCACTATTATCATTATCACAAGAGATAAAACACATGACTACTAAAAGAAACAGGGTAATAAAATACTTATTCATAATATACTGTAAAGATTAATGTATTATTTTTCAAAAAACAATCAATATGCTTTCTCATTAGCCAGACGCCACATATTCAGATATGCAGACTTGGTAATATCAACCAGCTTGTTGTAATTTATCTTATCGGCATGATCGCTCGGTTGATGATAGTCGGGATGCCCATCGGTATGATACCATATGATAGGTATTTCACGTTTAGCAAAAGAACCGTTATCACTTCCTCCAACGGGTTTGTCCCAAGGACGATAATTTGGCGAAAGATTTAAGTTGTACTTCTTAATGTCGTCTTTTAGCCAATCACCAAACACGGGGTGTGCTTCGGTATAGAAATAGACAACATAGTTCGGATTATTCTCGTCATTGTTGCGCCCAATCATATCGAAGTTCAAGTATCCTTTAATAGATGATGTGAAAGGACAATTTAGCATAAAATGCTCAGAGCCGAGCAGCCCCAACTCCTCACCGTCCCACAGTGCAAAAATAATTGTCCGTTCCGGCTGAACACCTGAAGCTACAAAGGCTTTAGCAATCTGCAAAACAGCGGATACACCCGAAGCATTATCGTCGGCTCCGTTATATATCTTATCGCCTACCAGCGTACGGTCTGTACCCAAGTGGTCGTAGTGAGCACCGATAATCACATATTCGTTTTTATTCTTGCCTTCGATGTGTCCTAGAACATTTTGAAGCGATATTTTACGATATACTTTATCTTGTTTGAATAGAGCAACTGAATCAGGATTGACCTGAAAACGTCCTTTCTTCTGCCTTTCGCGAGCATAGGCCTCGAACGGATGGAAATATTCTCCGCCAAACGGTTTTATGCCCATATCGAGAAAGGTAGCTTTCAAATATTCGGCTGCCACTGTGCCACCCGATTTTCCGGCTTCGCGTCCACGTAAAGCGTCACTAGCCAAAAATCCGACGTAAGCTTCTGCGCTTGGGCGATTTATAGTTTGAAGACCTTTCTCCATCGGCTTTTGAGCAAATACAAAACCTGATGCAGACAAGAAAAGCAAAAGAAATATTTTTTTCATAACATTTATTTAATGTAACCCTAAAATCATATTAGCTAAAATAATGGACAATACAATTAGTGTAATAACAACATAAAGGTAATCCTTTTCGAGTAAAAAAGCGAATACCGAAACTGCCACACGCAGCACAGGCGTTGCGATTAGTACACAAACACCAAATTGAATAATAGCCGCACCATCTAATTGCAACATACGTGGGAATATGGTCGATAATTCGCGTAAATAATGGTCTACTCCAAACATTTCGTTGGGTAGATCAGTTGCTTTATATTTGGCACTTCCTTCTCCAAAATGCTGAATGATATATATTATACCTCCCAATAAAGTAATGGCACAAGAGGTCATGACCCCATAACGTAATAGTTTACCGATAAAGAGCTCCATATCACGTTCCGCCCAAAATTCTTTTGTAAATATATGTTTCATATTCTTACAGTTTACCGGTTATACCATTATACATCATCGAAAGGGCAAGGAAAAAGATCACAACACTAAATAATATTCTGAGTTTTTTCACATTCGCTTTAGGTAAAATTTTAGAGCCGAAGAAAGCGCCCAGAAGGACTCCCACTACGATAGGCATAGCCAATCCCGGATCAATATATCCTCGTTGCAGATAGATTACCGCACTTGCAGCCGCAGTAACCCCAACCATAAAATTACTGGTGGTGGTAGATACTTTGAATGGTATTTTCATTGCTGTATCCATTGCCAATACTTTTAATGCTCCTGAGCCGATACCCAACAAGCCGGATAATACTCCAGCCAAAGTCATCAGCAGATAACCTCCGATCACATTATGTACATTATATTTTTGAACTTTACCTTCACCGGCAGGATAAGATCCGTTTAATTTCAGCTTTACACCTAAAGGGTCACCGGGAGCAGCATAGTCTACATTATCTTCTTTCTTGGCAATGGAACGTATCGCCGAAAAAATAAGAACACAACCAAAAATGATTGCAATATACATCTTATCGAGATACATGGCAACCACAGCCCCGAGAACGGCTCCTGTGGTAGTAGCTATTTCAAGAAACATACCAATGCGAACATTGGTAATCCCTTCTTTGATGTAAGCTGCAGCAGCTCCGGACGAACTTGCAATAGAAGTTACCAATGCTGCACCAATAGCATAACGCATATCGACACCAAAACCTAAAGTCAACAAAGGAATGACTACAACACCTCCGCCCAATCCCGTCAGAGAGCCGAGAAATCCTGCTACACATGCCCCTAGAAAGAGAATGATAGAGAATGTTTCTAAATTAAAATCCATGTGATTATTTTTTATTATCGCAAAGATAGTAGTTTTGAATTTAAATAGGGAATTTCAAGCCATTGATATGCTTCTAATCGGAACAAGGCATTTCTTTATGTATCTTGTATTTCATTGACAATTTGAGATAATACCCAAATGATTTATTCTAACAACATATACAGATGCCATTATATAAAATTGCGTTGGATTTGGAACGCATTCAGCCTATATTCCATTATGGAACAGAGCTAAATATAGACAACCGGTACAACCTAAAACATCTTAAGTTATTTCCTTATTTAACTATAAATACTTAGATTTGCAACATCTAACAAAAAACTCAACCGGTTTGCTCTGGCAAATCGAATACAAAACTTACAAAAATTCGACTATGGATTTTCATGAAATCGTCCAACTACTGGCAGACAGAATCTCAAATTTGAAAGACAATGTTGCGAACAAAGAAGGTACTAAAAATGCATTTGTACTACCTCTGATCCAAACATTGGGATATGATCTCTTTAATCCTCTCGAGGTTGTTCCGGAATATTCGTCGGATCTTTTTGGCACACCAGCACAAACATCGACAGTCGATTATGCAATTATAAAAGATGATCATCCAATTATATTATTCAAATGTGAACATTGGGAAAACGATCTCAATAAGCGGGATGAAACTCTTGCTAGCGAATTCAACAAATCTCAAGCAAAGTTTGGAATAAATACCAATGGTATTGTCTATAAGATATATTCAGACTTGTCTGAAACAGGAAAAATGGATAAAGAACCTTTTCTTGAGATTGATCTTTCGGAAATAGATGATCATCAAATTAATGAATTAAAAAAATTCCACAAGAAATTATTCAATACCGACAATATTCTACATTCCGTAAATGAGAAATATGTAAAACTGATAAAAGAGGCATTAGAGAATGAATTGAATGATCCAAGCCCGGAATTTATCAAAATACTCATCAAGTCGATACATAGTGGAACTGTCACAAAAAAAGTCCAAGAGCAATTCACTCCACTTGTAAAAAAGACTATTTCAGGTTATCTCACAAATTCATTAAGAAAAGAGGATACAACAACCCTGCAGCCTGTAGACATTGATAACGACAACCAAAATACGGAAAGCGATTTGGATAATGAAACTTCAGAATTTCCGAAAGAAGATGTAACAGATGTGAACAGCAATGACATCACTGACGAAGTGAATAATACACCTCCTCCTATGCCTAGCGAGACATCTGATGGGCAATTCAGACACAGAAGATACAGAAAGCATTTACGATAAATATATAAGTATAAAAATAGAGCCGGTTGCAGAATATTGCAACCGGCTTTATTTTTATTCATTCAGAAAATCCCGAATATTTATTTCTTTACAGAAAATTTGAATATTGTATGGCTTTCATATTTTTCGCCCGGACGTAAAACAGCCGAAGGCCAGTCGGGTTTATTAGGGGTGTCAGGATATTTCTGAGTTTCGAGACAAACAGCTGTACGTTGTTGGTATACAATGCCCTTCTTCCCTTTTACCGTACCATCTAAGAAGTTGCCTGCATAGAATTGAATTCCCGGTTCTGTAGTGTACACGTCCAACTCAATACCTGTTTTGGGTGAAAACAATGTAGCTGCTGCAGACGATATATCACTACTGTTCAACACCCAGTTATGATCGTATCCACGACCATTCTTTAGCTGATCGAACTCAGCATTGCCTATCCGGCTACCAATTACAGTTGCTTGACGTAAGTCCATATCTGTTCCCTCAACCGTCAATATCTCGCCTGTGGTTGCAAATGTAGAGTCTATTGGTGTATATTTATCTGCATTGATAGTAATCAACCAATCTGAATTTTTCTCGTTAGGGTCTCCATCCAAGTTGAAATAAGAATGGTTTGTCAGGTTCACCACAGTTGGTTTGTCTGTTGTTGCTTCGTAACGTATATCGATCGAGTTGTCATCTGTCAAAGTATATATTACTTTAGCATGCATATTGCCGGGAAAACCTTCTTCTCCATCTTTAGAGAGGTAAGTAAGTTCCAAAGATTTATCGTTCAATAGTTTCGCATCGAATACCGCATATTGGAATCCCTTAGGGCCACCATGCAAGCAATGTTCTCCATTATTTTTAGGCAGGTTATAGACTACCCCATCCAATTCGAAACGGGCATTACCAATGCGGTTTGCGTAGCGCCCAATGGCTGCTCCAAAATCGGAAGGTACATTAATATAGTCCTGAATAGAATCGAACCCTAATGCTACATCTTTCATCGCACCTGTTTTGTCGGGTACCATTATGGAAACTATTCGTCCTCCAAAATTGGTAATACAAACTTCCATTCCCGATGCATTTTTGAGCACATACAGATCTGTCTTTTTCCCATCTACTTTTGTTTCAAACTTAGTTCTGTCTAAACCGGAGTCTGTAAGGAGAGTTTTTGGTTTCGAATCTCCACAACTGGCCAATAAAGATGTGGCGGCCAATAGTGTAAAAATTGTCTTTTTCATAATTTAAATTTATTTTAAAGGATTTGCTTTAACACCTTCATTGGTTATAACAACTGGTTTTATGTGTCCATTTTCGTCAAAAAACATTTCATCGACACATGTCACACGGTGATTACCATCGGTTTCGGTAAGAGGTCGACGATGGTAAACAATATAGTATTTATCTGATTTAGGTTCATGTATAACTGAGTGGTGGCCTGCTCCGGTTGCAATTGCGGGGTCTTGTTGTAATATTGTTCCAATACGTTCGAATGGACCAAACGGGCTATCTGCGATTGCATACGCCACTGAATAATCAGGTCCTGTCCATCCTCCTTCCGACCACATAAAGTAATACTTGCCACCTCGCATAAACATAAATGGGCCTTCGACATAGCTATCGGGGGTCACTTCTTTATACATAGTTCCGTCTGCCATAGGCTCGATTCCTGTAAAATCATCTTTTAATTTTGCAACATTACAATGTTTCCATCCTCCATAATATATATAATAGCTACCATCTACGTCTTTGAATACGAACTGATCGATCGGTTGTGCACCATTATAAAACTTATCGATAAGCGGTTTGCCCAAATAGTCTTTGAAAGGCCCTCCCGGATTATCAGCTACGGCGATACCAATGCCACCGTATTCGTTATCATTCTGGATATCGTTTCCGGCAAATAATAAGAAATAACGTCCGTCTTTTTCAATAATAGCCGGTGCCCACATCGCTTTTTTAATCCATTTAACTTCGGCTGTATCGATTATACGTTCGTGTTTTGTCCAATTGATAAGATCGGGTGAAGAGAATGCATCGAGAAAGACTTGTTCCTCGTACGGAGCCGAATATGTAGGGTATATCCAATATTCATTATTAAATATAATACCCTCAGGGTCAGCATACCATCCTTCGGCAATAGGATTTCCTGAAGTTACTTTTTCCAGATCTGGTGGTGTAGGACGCTGGTTACAGGCTTGCAAGCCGAACAAGCAAATTGCGGCTAAAAAAAAAATGTTTTTCATTACTTTAGATTGTTTTCATAATTTAGAATTCATTGTAAAAATAATAATATTTTGTTATTGATTGTTCCATGTATTGATTTTTATCTATAAAAAAACTACCTTTGCTAGGCAACGTTAGTATTGTAATTACTAACTGTTTTTATTTAGTGTATAACGGAAACTTTCCCTCTACTATTACGACCTATTATTTCTAGTCTCTGGACTGGCCGTAGATATAGGATAGAAATGGACTGCTCATACATTTATATTATTTTGTTCTCGATAAAACTATAAAATATAATCTGCTCTGAAATGAAACCCGGATATAGTCTTGATGAAATATTGAATAGAGTTAATGCTGAAATAGAAAAAATAAAATATAATCATTATTCTCCCCAAACACTATTCGACCCTATAACTTATATTTTGTCGTTGGGTGGTAAACGGATACGTCCGGCATTAGCACTCATGGCATGTAATCTTTATAAGGAAGATGTTTCACCGGCTATCCCAATCGCTCTGGGAATAGAAACATTTCACAATTTCACTCTTCTGCACGACGACCTGATGGACAGGGCAGATGTGAGAAGAGGCAAACCGACAGTGCATATAAAATGGAACGATAATACGGCTGTATTGTCGGGAGATGCTATGTTGATAGAAGCCTATAAAGAAATAGGAAAGGTAGATTCAACGCATTTGAGTGCCATATTAGATTTGTTTTCGAATACAGCTACAGAAATTTGCTGCGGACAACAGTTTGATATGGAATTTGAAAAACGGATGGATGTTACTATTCCTGAATATATTGAAATGATCCGACTCAAAACAGCTGTACTGCTAGGTTGTGCATTGAAAGAAGGGGCTATTGTAGCAGATGCTCCGGACACTGATGCTGATAATTTGTATCACTTCGGAATCAATATTGGCCTTGCTTTTCAGCTGAAAGATGATTTACTCGATGTATATGGAGATCCTGCTAGTTTTGGTAAAAAAATAGGGGGAGATATTTTATGTAATAAGAAAACATTCTTACTGATCAATGCTCTATCTGACCCTTCTGCTAAAGAAGAATTAATGTTGTGGATAAATAAAGAAATTTATGATGAAAATGAAAAGATTAAAACCATAACAGAAATATATGATAGATTAGATTTACGAAAAAAATCAGAAGACCTTATAGCTGAATATTATAAGAAAGCTATAAACTATCTTGATGAGGTAAATGTAAGCAACGAAAGAAAAAATGTATTATATAATCTAGCAAATGATTTAATGTTTAGAAACTCTTAAAATATTTTTAATAATATATGCCTTACCGCCGCCTACCCAATACTGACAATGCGCGAATTAAAGCTTTAAGGACAGCCGTCGAAAGAAATAAATCGCTATTTGGACAGGAAAGAATTTTGCTTGACATTAAAAACTTAGAACACATACTACGAACTTTTGAAACAGCCCGCGAACTATATAAAGTCAGTTTAGATGTTCAAGCCTCAGCTAACAGAAAATTACAAAAACTAGCAAAAAACGCAAGACTATATACTTCTCACTTCATACAAGTCCTCAATTTTTGTGTTATACGGAACGAAATAAAAAAAGAGCTGAAAGAATTGTATGGTCTCGACCCTGATAATTTTACGGTACCCGATTTGATAAGTAACGAAATGCTCTACAAATGGGGAGCAAATATTATCAAAGGAGAACAGACGCGCATCAATCAAGGTGGGACACCTATTTACAACCCAACAATTGCACGTGTCAATGTAGCTTTCTCATTATTCAGTGATGCTTACATTGCACAAAAGACATATCAAAATAATACAGCCCGCCAACTAGAAGCGCTCAGTATGCAACGCGACGATATAGACAAAACGCTTTGCGCCTTGTGGAATCAGATCGAAGCTCATTTTGCGGAGAAGCCACAAAATGAACGGCTCTTACGATGCAAGGAATACGGCATCGTGTACTATCTGCGCAAGGGAGAAAAGGAACGGGCTAAAAAAGAAGAATTAGAAAGAAGTGAAAATAATTGACACACATTCTCATATTTATGCCGAAGAATTCGATGTCGACATAAACGAAGTTGTTGCGAGAGCTAAAACAACGGGAGTCGAAAAAATACTTTTGCCAAATATAGATTCAACATCTATTGACCGTCTACATACATTATCCGACCAGTACCCAGATTATTGCATCCCCATGATGGGATTACACCCAACAAGCGTGAAGGAAGACTGGAAAGATGAACTTACAATAGCAAGACAATGGCTGTTGGAACGCCCATATATAGCAATTGGCGAAATTGGCATGGACTTGTATTGGGACAAAACGTTTGAGAAAGAACAAAGGTTGGCATTTGAAGAACAACTCCGATGGAGTATTGAGTTCGATTTGCCGGTTGCCATTCACTCGCGTGATGCTATAATGGAATGTATAGAATGTATTCGTAATGTAGGGGTAAATGAACTAAGAGGTGTTTTTCACAGCTTTGGAGGATCACAAGATGAACTGAAGGAAATATTATCATTAAATAATTTCCTTTTAGGTATTAACGGTGTGGTTACATTCAAAAATTCAACACTACCTGAGGTGTTAAAAGATACAGATCTGTCACATATCATTATTGAAACGGATGCTCCTTATCTAAGTCCTGTACCTTATAGAGGTAAAAGGAATGAATCAGCATATACGATCAAAGTTGTTGAGAAACTTGCTGAAATATATCAAGTAGATGCTGAAATTGTAGGCAATATAACAACCCAAAATGCATTGAAGCTATTCAATATCGAAGCCCCCAACTAAAAATTTGATCTATTTACTTTTCCTTTTGCTGCATATAAAATAAATCTTATCTTTGCCCAGCAAAATAAAAATAGAGAGGTGTCCGAGTGGTTGAAGGAGCTACCCTGGAAAGGTAGTATACGGGTAACTGTATCGAGGGTTCGAATCCCTTCCTCTCTGCTTAGAAAGTGGCTTAAATAGCCACTTTTTTTATGAATCAAATTTTTGAATATTTAGTCATAGAGTATAAAACAAGATATTTTTCGATACTAGTTTGGCTAAAAGGATAAAAAAAGATACAAAATCTCTATATTTACAAAAAATAACCTAAAATACTTCTAAGTTTATGAAAAAAGCGACATTTCTATTTATCATGTTTCTAATATTAATAATCAATGTTAGAGCTCAAGAAAAAAACTATATAGCACTTAGTAATGAAACTCATTATGTATATGTAGGTAGTTTACCAAAAAATTCAGTAAACGTAGTTCAGAAATTAAAAGTTGAAGTATTTGGAGGGACGTATTCTTCTGCACACTTGGCTACCACAACCTATTCTATTGGTACCAGAGATAAAAATAATGTTTCAATAGAAAGAACTGGAGGAGATCACGATTTCTTCGAACTAGTCATATATGACAATGGAGACGGTTATGACTTTGTCATTCAGACGACAGCCCAATATGTTAGTCTCAACATAAAAGCAACATTATTAGCAAACAACGGTCAGTTTAATACTATATTAGCACCACAGAATATAGATATAAAAAAATATGATCCTACAGGAAAAAGAATCGCGAATAGTGATTTTACACAAACAATCATGACTTCAACAAATAGGTTTGGACATTTTGGAATTGGAACATTGTCTCCTAAATCAATGTTAGATGTTCGAGGTACAATCGTAGCCGACGCTGTAGAAGTAAAAGTTAACAAAGGTTGGTCAGATTTCGTGTTTGATAAAAATTATCAGTTGCCGACACTAGAAGTTGTAGAACAGCATATCAATGACAAAGGACATCTACCGGATATTCCTTCTGAAAAAGAAGTTATGGAAAATGGGGTGAATGTAGTCGAAATGCAAGCTAAATTATTACAAAAGATAGAGGAATTAACCTTGTATGTAATTGAACAAGACAAAAAAATAAAAGAACAAGATAAAAAAATTGAAGGGTTACAAAGTAAGCTTGAGAGTAAAAACTGAAAAATAAAATATCATAAATATAAATAGTAAAAGGAAAAGAATCGTTTTAGTTTATTTACTTAACGTCTTTTCCTTTTATTTTAATTATTTATTTAATGATAGTTTCATCATTATATCTGTTTGTTCGTCATTTCCGAGTTTGAAAATATGTTTATCGAATTCAACAAAACCATTCTTTTTATAGAATCGTATTGCTTTAGGGTTATTTTCCCATACTCCTAACCAAACATATTCTACGTCAAGTTCTTTTGCTACCTGAATAGCTTTCTCGTAAAGTAACTGCCCTACCCTTTTGCCCTGATAGTTATTTAATACATATATCCGTTCGATCTCAAGTGATTTCCGATCTCTCATTTCGGTTTGCGAATCACCTGTATTCAGTTTTAAATAACCGACAACATCATTGTCAATCAGAGCAAAGAAAAATGCAGAGAAAGTATTTTCAATCTCATCAGTAAGCTTATCTATATTAAAACTTTCTTCCAGATATTTCATCATATCTTCATGTGTATTACTACCGGAAAATGTTTCGAAAAACGTTTGCTTACCTATTTTCTGAAGACTTTCTAGATCTTCGACTAATACTTTCTTTATTCGTATACCATCCATATTAATTTATATTTACTTAGAATACAAAGATACGAGAAAACACATATCTAGATTTGATGTTATATACATTTACAGAAGTTTATATAGATTTGTAGAAGCAATGATAAAAATAAACGAGACATCATCCAAGATATTTTTCACTTCGGACCAGCATTTCGGGCATGAAGGAATTATTCGGTTTGCCAATAGGCCGCATAATAATATGGATGAGATGGATAATGATATGATCCAAAAATGGAACAAAAATGTTCCTGCAGACGGGTTGACATTTGTGTTGGGGGATATTGGTTTTTGTGATAAGAATCGGATTATCGATATTTACTCGCAGCTGAATGGACGAAAAATATTGATAAGGGGAAACCATGACAGTAACTATAGTGACACTGTATTAAATTCGATATTTGACGAAATACACAACCTTGTGTATGTAAGGATAAAAGACCAAGAAACATCAAAATATACATATATGGTTCTGTGCCATTATCCAATGTTCGACTGGCAAGGATCTTTTAAAGGTTCATGGCAACTATTCGGTCACATCCATACGAGGGAATTAAAAGAGTTTGAAACATTAAAAACAAAACTGTTTGCGTCTCAATACGATGTCGGAGTTGACAATAACAATTTTGAGCCAGTGTCTTTCTGCCATTTAAAAAATATATTATCTGCTCAGTCCGAAAATCCGATATTTAAGACTACAAATTATTACTAATCATATACAAAAAAAAAGGTTGTCATCACGACAACCAATCTTCAATTGTTAACCTTAAATCTAATACCATGAAAAACACATTACAAAGGTAATGCGCATTTCCCTTAAAAACAATACCATAAGTATGGTATTTAGTTAAGTTATGGTTAACAAGTTACGCATACCTATTAACGGGTACTCTAAATGCAAGATGAGGTATCAAAACAAATTAGCCTCATCCTTTTTTTAGTATCTTTGATATAATATAGTTTCTAAAATAATTATACGACCAGCTATGGCACCAACTAAAGATATTGAAAATATAAACGACATAAAGAAGATGGTTAATACCTTTTATGGCAAAGTCCGTAAGGATGAACTAATAGGCCCTATCTTTAATGAAAAGATACAAAACCACTGGGATGAGCATTTGAGTAAGTTGCACAGTTTCTGGCAAGGTATTTTGCTCGGCGAACGTACCTATTTCGGTCATCCATTTCCGCCCCATGCACAGCTACCAATCGGAAAAGAACATTTCGACAGGTGGCTTTCTTTATTTACAGAAACAGTAGATGCACTTTTTATTGGTCCGGTTGCTAATGAAGCCAAGTCAAGAGCTTACAATATTTCGGAAATATTTCAAGGTAAGTTGGAACATATTCGAAAAAGAAATGAAAACAAAGCGGATGGGATCGAATAGTTATTTCAGATTGATACGAATACCTAGTTCTGCACCAACCCACAGATAACAATTATGTTTGCTGCCTTTATTGTCCAATATAGAGTATAAAGGTTCACTTGCTCCTGTGAAGTCAACATCTTGGAAAAGTCCATTTACAGTTGGTCCTCCATAGAACGTAACTTTATTTGCTCTATGTGAATAGAATATCCTGAGTTGTTCTAAAGAGGCATTAACGTCCATATCCTTGAAATCATTCTTAAAAATATTGTTATGCAATAGCTCGAAATTGATTCCATTTCTTTCCGATTTTAGTTGTATACGGCTGCCGACACCTACCCCGAATGAAAGTGATGAAGAATGTACGCCAACAGATAAAATTGAATAAAGTTTGTCTTTTCCTGTAATCAGGTTAGTTGCTCCATATATATAATCGTTGGTCGAAAAACCGATTTCGAATAATCCTCCTTTTTTCACATAATTAAATAATCCAAGCGATGCTCCATCTTCTGTGTCTGATATATTTACGAAACCTAATTGGAATTTCTTTTTCTTTGCAATATTTACAATAGATATTTGTGTACCGACTTCCGACGAATAGTTGGCAATGCTGGCTATTTGTAATTTAGCAGCTCCTTTACTATAATTCATTATCCCCGCAGCCTGAAAATTACTTGTTTCCTGAGTCATATTCAAAATGCCGGCCAACTGAACTGTACTTTTCAGATTACTGTAATTCATTACTCCTGCCATTTGGACTCCTTCTACACCTCCTTGTACATAGTTAAAAATACCTGCACCCTGAAATCCGATAACATTTTGTTTCGTAATATTAAACCAGCCTCCAAACTCAGCACCATTAACTCCTCCACTGATTCCACCAAGTATATTTAATGAGAGTTTATATTCTTTTTCTTTTGAATTATTCCCATCTGTGCCAATCGGAAAAATGAAACTTAACTGGCCTACAGACTTCTGAAGGTTTGTGTTATACAGTTTAGGTACTTCTATTTTTACTTCAGGAATATTATCGGCTGTTAATTGACCAGCCGTAATAGTAGACAAAGCAATAATACTTGCAATTTTTTTTAGCATAATAGAGTTGTTTTTGTAATTACTAATTGTAAGAGGTTGTTCTGATTCTACTTTATCGAGAACAATCTTTCTCTCTTTTATACTACTAATACAATTATCTTTGCTGCTACCACCATCTGCATTTAATGATTCTTCATTTTTATTTAATGCTAATTCTTTTTCATCTGGTTCTATACTCTTCTTTTCTGCTGTTATTATTATATATCGACCCTTGATAGTATAAACATAGATGTCATTAAATAATAAAGTAAGTGCAGAATTAATTTCTTGATTGACCATATTTGCCGAAATTAGGCGTTTTGTATTTATCACCTGAGGATTATAAGAAAATTCCATTCCGGTTTGTTCTCTTATCATGTCCATAGCAACATTTATTTCCTTGTTATGTATATTTATAGTCACACGATTTTTTGAAAAAGTATTTATTGAAATAAGGACAAAAAAGAAAAGTAGTATTTTTTTCATATAAATAAAATTAGCTATGTATGGCAGGCTCATATGCAAATGCCTTCCATTTATATTCAGGATGTTATTAAATATCCGTCATCAGTATATTGAACTGTAAGATTGAGCGTCGTTGATATTATGTCGAGGATAGTAGCCAGATTCTCTTCTTTGAATGCCACATTTATCGATAAAGCTCTCAGGCGTTCATCATGCAAGGTGATTTGATAACCATAATAGTCTTTCAATCGATTCACGACATCATTCAATGAAGTTGTTTTAAAATCAAAACTTCCGGTCGCAAATATTTTATGGAACTTTTTATTCTTCGATAGATAATACCCACTCTCTCTGACTTTGAGCTTTACTCCGGAGTTATTGTCCGAATAGAATAACACCTCACCTTCCGTTACAGTCACATAAACTGAATCAGGAGTAGAAGCATAAACTGTAAAAGCTGTACCTATATCTTTTATATATACATCACCTGTCTTTACTATTTTACTACCTGTTTTTTCTGATTCCATCCTAAATTTGGCTGTTCCTTTCAAGAAGATAGTATCTTGCTCCGGGTCTTCGCTATACTGTATTTCCCCATCCAACAAATCTATTTGTGTTTCATTTGCCAAAGTATAGATTTGTTTCTCTGTTATTGTTTTATACACATCTTTTCTATTCACATTCAGTAAGACAAACACCCCAACTATGGCAGCAGCTATGGCAGACACCGAAATCATTATTTTACGGTTTCTTTTCGCCAACGAAGGACGTTCTTCTTCTAAAGAATGATCTATATAGCCTTGCATCTTACTGAAGGCAGCCTCTATATCAATTTTAGGACAATCTGTCCCTCCTATATTCTGATATAGTGACGTTAACTCAAAAAAATAGGCTTCATTATCTGCAGACATAGCCAGCCATTCATCAAGCTTGACTTCATCCTGAGGGCTCAACTCTCCAGCAAAATAACGTGCTAACAGGTTATCAATATCATTTGTTATCATAGCCCACACATTTTTATTAGATAATACAATAGTATTGCCGGAATGAATTCTTTGAGATTCTCCCGTAACAATTTCAAAGCTTTTGCTATCTGATTTTCAACAGTATTAGGCGAAATATCAAGCCTTTGGGCTATTTCCTTATAACTCAACATCTCGAACCTACTAAGTTGAAAAACCTCCCTACATCTGGGAGGTAACTCTGCGATAGCTACTTCTATGCTATAACTGAGTTCCTGCCCTACAATTTTCTCATATACCTCATCATGTATCCTATCTTCGCCTGCCACAATCTGCATATTGTGTGCCGCATGTACTTTCATTTGTTTGATCCGATTCAAGCAAGTATTATGCACAGCCCTGTATAAATATGATTTTACAGATGTATTTATGTCTACATTAAACCTGTCGTCCCATAATTCATAAAATACTTTTTGTACTGCATCTTCCGACTCGAATGTATCTTTCAGTATACTATATGCATACCGACACAAAGGCTCATACCAAGTTCTAAACAAACTTTCATAAGCCTCTTTATCTTTTATTTCCATCTGGGTTTCTACAAGCTCCACGAAACACTAACTATATTAGTTTATATAAACGAATATACGCTCTTTCTTCTTATATGACAACTTATACTATCTTATCCACTATCGGCATACGAAATATTTTCAAAAAAAATTATACTTGATTCATTTTCAGGAACAATTACCCTCACCAAAAGTCAGACACATCTTATATTTGTTTTTTCCCGACAAACAATTTTAATTATAAAATCGTTATATTTAGAGGTTAATTAATGAAAACTTAGATATCAAAAATGAAAACAATTATTTGTACAATCCTTCTATTTATGGGAACAATGGGAATATATAGCCAAAACAATAAATCTCTTTACGATTTTAAGGTAAAAGATATAGACAATAAGGTATTCGATATGGCATCTCTGAAAGGGAAAAAAGTATTGGTGGTGAATGTAGCTTCCAAGTGTGGGTTAACACCTCAGTATGAGAAACTACAAGCTTTGTATACAAAGTATAAGGACAAGAACTTTATTATTATCGGTTTTCCTTCAAATAACTTTAAGGAACAAGAACCGGGAAGCAATGAGCAAATAAAACAATTCTGCTCTCTTACGTATGGCGTTACGTTTCCGATGATGAGCAAGGTAGAAGTGATTGGAGAACATAAAGCCCCTATTTACAAATGGCTTACTGAAAAATCTGAGAATGGAAAGATGGATGCCGAAGTGGAATGGAATTTTCAGAAATTTATGATTGATGAAAATGGGCATCTAGTGGACTTTGTTGCTCCACGCGAAGATCCCTTTTCTGATAAAATTATAAAATGGATTGAGCAATAACCTGATATAATAAAAAAGTTATGGCTGAGAAATTTATTCTCAGCCATAATTATATCATACAATAAATAGATTGTTCTATCTTGAGCAAGCATGAAAGAGACGAAACAAGGCTAATAAAAAGACTAATATAGATAGTATCAGTCTCCAAGGTGAACCCCCGTGTTGATCTACAACAGCTTCATATTCGTCTACCGCATCAAAAGATGATGTTAGCTCTGATATTTCATACGAAACAGAAGCTCCCAAGCCTTTGACCTGACATAAGTATTTATTTATATCCTTAGCCAACTGTCGATCTTTATTCAGAATATCCTTAATAAACTTCAAGATAGCCGAAGCAAGCTTTGTTTTTTTAGTTTCGTAACGATCCGGCAATACATTCAATAGGCGATTCCACTGATAGTTTGTCCAAAGCGCCAATCTATCTCCCGATGTAGTATAATTAAAGACAGTCAAACCACTAAAAAATGCAATAGATTCATCTATAAATTTATCAATCGGAACTAAGCAATTATCTTCTGCATCAATACCATATTTTACGGCAAAATCAACTAATAATGATAAATCATAGAATGAATGCTGTTCTAATAATTCTGATATAACAACTGCTATAGAATCAGCCAAATATGGCTTTAAGTAGTTTACCAATGCTTGATCTGCACCCAAAATTTGACCAATCTTATTGAGAGATGAATTGTTCCGCAAAACACTATCTTCAAGAAAAGCTAATAAATCCGGCGAATTGGCAACAATTAAATTAAATCGTTGAAATTCAGCAAAATCAATATCTATTAGAAGATTTAATAAAATTTCTTTTGTATAACTATGTTCATTAATTACAATTTTTCCATTATTGCTAAATGCTCTTTGTACTTCATTTTCATACTCTTCTCGAGTTAAATCGTCCAGAGATTTATTTGCCGAATAACGCACAAAATGGACAGGGGACAGGTAATTCATAATTTTATTAGGTTTGGTTAGTTTCTATTATGCAAATATATGAAATAGGACTGTTCTCCACAATAAAAAAAGAGCTACCTAATCAGTTATAGATAGCTCTCTGGTATTGGGTTTTTATATTCAGCCTTTTAGCTTACAGTTTTAATCTTATTGTCTGTCTTAGCTGCTCTTATTATCTCTCTTTTATCTTTTCTATATGCCTGCTTCAATTCTCTAATTCTTCGGTTTTGCTCTTCCGGTGCCACACGTGTCATTTTGACTGTATTTACATCTTTATCCAATTGAGCTCTACGTTCATCTAGCTTAGCTTTCGTTGTTGTATCCAGATTTGCCATACTTTTGTGCCCTCTATTATGGGTATGCCCTTTATAACGATGTTCCCTTTTAGCTGTTTCTTTCGTCCATGTTGCCTGTTGCTCTGGTGTTAACAGTGAAACCATTTCATCTCTTTTCTGTTTATGCAAAGCCCTACGTTGTTCGTGCAAAGCATTCTCTTTCTCTTTATAGTTCTTATCTATATCGCTTAATTTTAGCTTTTGGTCTTCTGTCAAATTCAATTTCTCAAGATTAGGACGGTTCGATCCTCTTTTTCGTTCTTTCATCATTGAAGTTGCAGAGGCACTCAACGAAACAGCAACCAATAAGGTCAGTGATAATAACATCTTCTTCATAATCTTTTATTTTAATGTTTATATGCATTAAGATCAAACTCCAGATATAAAGTTTAACCCAACTGATATTTTTTAACATTTATATCGAAATAAGATGCTTTTTGTGAAAAGATAAAGAATGCATAAAAAAAGCCTGCTAATACAATTCAGCAGGCTTCAATATTATAGGTTCGAATGAAATATTATTTAATACCAATTCCGAAATAGTCAAATCCTATCTCGTTCATTTCTTCTTTGTTGTAGATATTACGTCCATCAAAAACAACTGGTTTTTTCATTGTTTTCAATATCACCTCCCAGGTCGGCAATCTGAATTCTGCCCATTCAGTAACCATCAATATGGCATCTGCGTCGAGCGTAGCATCATAAATATCTCTGGCATAAGTCACAGTATCTTTCAAATGAAGATGTTCAGCTTCTTTCATTGCCACAGGATCGTATGTTCTAACCTTTCCACCGGCTTTCAATATCTTATCTATCAATACCAGAGCAGGAGCTTCACGCATATCGTCTGTCTTAGGTTTAAAAGCCAATCCCCAGACTGCAATTGTTTTTCCTTTTATATCGCCATTGTAATAATTCATAAGCTTGTCGAAAAGGATATTTTTCTGAGCCTCGTTAACATCCTCAACAGCTTGAAGGATACGCATATCATAATTGTTCTTTTTAGCTGTTTTGATAAGGGCTTTTACATCCTTAGGAAAACAACTTCCACCATATCCACATCCTGCATACAAAAATTTGGTCCCGATACGGGCATCAGCACCGATTCCCTTACGTACCATATTAACGTCAGCACCAACTATTTCACATAGGTTAGCTATTTCGTTCATGAAACTGATACGGGTAGCCAACATTGCATTAGCAGCATATTTTATCATTTCGGCAGAAGGGATATCTGTATAAATTATACGATAGTTATTCATCGTAAATGGTTTGTACAAACGCTCCATCAGCTTACGGGCAGCCTCAGACTCCAGTCCTACCACAACTCGGTCAGGTTGCATAAAATCAGACACGGCAGCTCCTTCTTTCAAAAATTCCGGATTAGAAGCAACATCAAATTTGACATCAGATTTACCCCTCTTATCTAATTCTTCCTGAACAGCCTGTTTCACCAGATTAGCAGTTCCTACCGGAACTGTACTCTTAGTTACTACAACAATATATTTATTTAAATTTCGTCCTACAGTGCGTGCAACTTCCAATACATATTTCAAGTCTGCACTTCCATCCTCATCAGGAGGTGTTCCTACAGCTGAAAAAACAATGTCTACATCGTTCAAAATAGAACTTAGATCAGTTGTAAATTGTAGACGGCCCGCCTTTTGGTTACGTTCAACCATTTCATCTAATCCCGGTTCAAAAATAGGTATAATTCCGTTTTTTAAATCGTCTATTTTTTTCTGGTCGATATCCACACAAAATACCTCTGTTCCCATTTCGGCAAAACATGTACCTGTTACCAATCCGACATAGCCCGTGCCAACAATTGCTATTTTCATCTGTTAAAATCTTTTTTTAGTGTTATTTGTTTTGTAAGTTCCCAACACAATTCTCTATCTCTTTATTCTCTCGCAAAGATAATAAGATTAGTATGAATTTCATTTTATTTTCAATTTATATTTCTTCCGGCTTTTATGTATAGCTTCCATACTTATTTGTGTCTGTTTATAAACAGAGCAATACGAGATCTACTTAGGTATCTCAAATTGTATTGTTAGATGCAATAATGGCTCTTATCTTCTTTTATCTAGACAAGAGCCATCATTATAAATAGATTCGACATCAGAGTCCTCCGATCCACTCAGCTGTCTGGATTGTATCATTAAAGTGTAATTGTCCCTTTATAATATCCTTCGATTTTTCCGTATCCAATTTTATCTGGAACACAACATCTAAATAAAGACTATCATATGAATAGGAATCATAATCAGCTATCTTTTTAGTTCTATATCCATAGCTTCTTACAGCCGTATTTTTGATAGGATTATGACTGATTAATATAGTATCCGAGCCTGTACGATAGTCCAGATAATAAATAGCAAAGATGCTATCTCCATCTTGCGAATTTGAGTTTTTATTAATATTTACAGTCAAGAATACTTTATTATTTTCATCCAGTATTTTAAGAAAATAAGAGTTATCGGGACCTGATTCAACTTTGCAACTATCTATAGAAAGAGGCTTTCCATTAATTTGCAAAGCGACCCTATTAGCACCTAAGGCTAGATCAGCAAATTTACTCAAATCGTATTTAGTTTCTTCATTTATACTTTCATCACTGCTACATGAATTAAAATAAAAACAAATGAACAATGAGGATAAAACAATAGTATAAAAATATTTCATCTTTTTGGCTTTATTTGTGTGATTAAACTGAAATCATAAAATTCATAATTAGTATTTACAGGCGTAAAATAACGATACCACCCATCCGATTTTCCACCCCATCCCCAATTGCAATGGATATGTAAGCCTCGTTGTTTATATTTCCAAACCTTAAAGTATACATTATCATTATTGTCCCATCCTTGCAACCAATAATAATAATTCCGATATCGTTCTGACAGTCCATCAATAATCCAAACATGATGGGCAAAATTGATTGAATTAGTTACCAAATTCAAAGTATCAGCTTTTGCTACAACAAGAACCGGCATGTTCTTAGATACATTACTCCGTATTGTATCAGACTTTACAGCTCTATATGGAGAATAGTAAATACCGGAAAGCCCCATCTTATTTAACGTTGGCAATAACCGAACTGAATATGTTGATCCGACCGACCCATTATCTCTACAAGAGTAAGATGTCCCTAAATCATCTGCAATATCTTTCATTAACCGTGAAACTTCTGAACGCTGCTTGGCAGGAGATGAAGACAATATTTTTTGAGAGGAAGTTAGTAAATCCCAATTGTATGATCCGACTCTGTGATGAGCTATAATTTGTGCAAAAGCAACAGGTACACAACCAACCCTAGCTCTTCCATTGCGACAAATGACAGAAACCCGATCATTGTACGGAGCCTCCTGTCCCCATTGGGTAAATATAGGACTTCCATATGTTTTAAATTCAGTCCATGGACCATTCCCCCTATCATAAGGGCAAATTTTCCGTAATTCCTTCTCACCCCATACCATTCCCAAATATTCTTCAGTTTCATCCAGAACCTTCATTGCTCCACTACTATCTTGCCAATAAGCTTTAGTTTTATTATCGAGGCAATGTAGGTTATCTTCTATCGATGAGGATATATTCTTTGAGATAGAGGATAGAAATAATGATAAGCCTTCATTAAACGTTGTATCTGCCAAAGATCCATTTTCGGAATATGCCAAAACATCATTATATAAAGAATGACCTGCAACAAGGGCGAATCCCTCATTCCCATTTTCAGACATAATAAATTCATAGATTGGAATAGTATCGACAGAAACAACAGGCTCACCAGTAACACTTTTTATAGTCATCGGAATTTGAGAACTTGAATAGTCAGAAACTAATTTCTTCCTTTTCGAAATAACCGTTACTTCGGTCACTCCATTTTTTGTAGTAGAAAAACCATTAATAAAACTAGACAATGTTTCCAAAGCTTCATCTTCTGATAAATTTCCACATCCATTAACTGTTCTGAGATTCTCTTCTGATAAATGTTTCGTTTTTCCGACATCATCTTCCCTATTGGAACAAGAGTAGGACACAAACATAATAATAAACCCGATAATTAATATTCTCCTCATAAAATCTTATCATTTATGTTAAGTAATAGCAAGGAAACCCCAACTATATTGTTCAATTAGTGATTTAAAAAAGGGAATGGGTAGTCTTGTAACAAATTTTAACTATACAAAGTTACAAGTTTCAACTAATAATGCAAAATAAGAACTAACCTATTTTTAACATATTATTTTTATCACAATTTGCCATAACCTCTCTGTTATTACTCATAACTTTTCATTAACTTTGCCTACCTATTTAATAATAGCACCTATTTAAAAGAAAAAAGTATGGTTTCTTTCTTTCAGACCTCATCCAAAAGCATTATTGCTGTACAAACAAACACGAGTCTTAACGTCGATTTCATCCAGCGCCTCACATGGGCATTTAGTGGCGCAGAATTGCTTGAAACTGATACTGTTTCAGGCTTTTTTATTGGCCCACGTCGTGAAATGATCACGCCATGGAGCACCAATGCTGTTGAGATCACTCAAAACATGGGTATAGAAGGCATTGTCCGCATCGAGGAATATTTTCCTGTAACAAACAAAGATGCTGAACACGACCCTATGCTACAACGTGTCTATGACGGATTGAATCAAGATTTGTTTACAATCAATAAGCAACCCGATCCTATTGTAGAAATAGACGACATTGCCGCCTATAACAAAAAAGAAGGATTGGCACTGAGTGATGACGAAATAGAGTATCTGAACAGTGTAAGCCAACGACTTGGACGAAAACTGACCGACAGCGAGGTATTTGGTTTCTCGCAAGTGAATTCGGAACACTGCCGCCACAAAATATTCAATGGTATATTTATCATAGATGGCGTAGAAAAAGAAAGCTCATTATTCAAACTGATAAAGAAAACATCGCAAACCAATCCAAATAAACTGGTATCGGCTTACAAAGACAATGTTGCCTTTAATGCCGGACCGGAAATAGAACAATTTGCACCGACTGATGGTGACAAGCCTAGTTTTTTCGAAACGAAACCAATCAAATCAGTAATTTCGGTTAAAGCAGAAACACATAATTTCCCAACCACTGTAGAACCATTCAATGGTGCTGCAACAGGATCAGGTGGAGAAATCCGTGACCGTCTGGGTGGAGGGAAAGCATCGTTGCCGATTGCGGGAACGGCTGTATATATGACCGCTTATCCACGTACTAAAAAAGGACGGGCGTGGGAGCAAACAATGGAAGAAAGACCTTGGTTGTATCAAACACCGGAAGAAATATTGATAAAAGCATCGAACGGAGCATCTGACTTCGGTAACAAATATGGACAGCCACTTATTTGTGGTTCATTATTAACATTCGAGCATTTAGAGAATCAAAAGAAATTTGCATTCGACAAGGTTATAATGCTTGCCGGAGGTGTAGGATATGCCAACAGACGTGATGCACTGAAGGGAGAACCTGCTCCGGGCGAAAAAGTGGTTATACTCGGTGGCGATAACTATCGTATCGGTATGGGAGGTGGAGCAGTATCATCTGTCGATACCGGTCAGTATTCGAGTGGCATCGAATTGAATGCTGTGCAACGTGCCAACCCTGAAATGCAAAAACGGGCAGCCAACGTTATCCGTGCCCTTGCCGAGTCTGACAACAATCCTATTGTTTCCATCCACGATCATGGTGCAGGTGGTCATTTAAACTGCTTGTCGGAATTGGTAGAAACTACAGGTGGTAAGATCGATATTTCGAAACTTCCAATAGGCGACCCTACCCTATCGTCGAAAGAGATAGTAGGTAACGAAAGTCAGGAACGTATGGGACTATTGATTCCCGAAAGTGCTACTGAACATATTGCACGGATTGCAGAACGCGAACGTTCGCCAATGTATGTGGTGGGTGAAACGACAAACGATATGAAGTTTGTATTCGAACAAGCCGATGGCAAACGCCCTATCGACCTTAAATTGGAAGATTTCTTCGGAAAAGCTCCACGTACCATTATGCGTGATGAGACGATTGAAGAAACATTCGCAAATCCGGATTACGACATAGCCAATCTGGGAGAATATATAAAGAACGTATTACAATTAGAATCTGTTGCTTGTAAAGATTGGTTGACTAACAAGGTAGACCGCTCTGTGACAGGTAAGGTAGCACGTCAGCAAACACAGGGAGAGATACAGTTGCCATTGAGCGACTTAGGTGCAGTGGCACTCGACTATAAAGGCAAAACAGGTATTGCAACATCTATCGGTCATGCACCGGCAGCAGCAATGGTAGACCCCGCAGCAGGTTCAGTATTGGCTATTGCAGAATCATTGACCAATATTGTTTTTGCACCCATGGCTGGTGGTTTACAAAGTATATCATTAAGTGCCAACTGGATGTGGCCTTGTAAGAATCCGGGCGAAGATGCCCGCCTTTACAAAGCTGTCGAAGCTTGTTCGGAATTTGCTTGCGAACTGGGCATCAATATCCCGACAGGGAAAGACTCGTTATCTATGACACAGAAATACGGTGATGACAAAGTATATTCACCGGGAACTGTTATCATATCGGCAGCCGGAGAGGTGAGCAATATCCGCAAAATAGTATCGCCCGTATTGGCATACATAAAAGGGACATACCTTTATTACATAGATTTCTCGTTCGATACATTTAAGCTGGGAGGTTCAGCCTTTGCTCAGACATTGAGCAAATTGGGCGAAGAAGTGCCGACAGTAAATGATAGCGAATATTTCAAAAACGCATTTCTTGCCGTTCAGGAGCTTATCAACAGAGGGCTTGTTCTTGCCGGACACGATGTGTCGGCAGGAGGGCTTGTAACAGCCATGTTGGAGATGTGCTTTGCAAATCCTCAGGGAGGTCTGGAAGCACGTTTAGACAAGTTGCATCATGCTGACCTGATCAAGGTATTGTTCTCCGAAAATCCGGGTGTACTGATTCAGGTAAAACATCACCATCTGGTAGAGAAAATATTAGACGATTATGGTATCGGCTTTGCAATCATAGCCCGACCAATCGAAGAACGCAAGTTTGTTGTACAAAAAGATACATTTATCCAAGAGTTCGATATAGATGAATTACGTGACGTTTGGTACGAATCGTCTTACTTGCTCGACAGAAAACAGAGTGGTGAAGCGTGTGCTAAGGCTCGTTTCGATAATTATAAGAAACAACCGTTGGAGTTCAAATTCACCCCAACATTCACCGGACGCTTTGCACAGTTCGACATCAATCCGAACCGGACTGCTCCGACCGGAATTAAAGCAGCGATCATCCGTGAAAAAGGAACAAACGGAGAACGCGAAATGGCATATTCATTGTATCTAGCCGGATTCGATGTGAAGGATGTGCACATGACCGACCTTGCCTCAGGGCGCGAGACATTGGAAGACATTAATTTGATTGTTTTCTGTGGAGGATTCTCAAACTCGGACGTACTAGGTTCAGCTAAAGGATGGGCAGGTAGCTTTATGTATAACGAAAAGGCAAAAGAGACTTTACGCAAGTTCTATGATCGTAAGGATACATTGAGCCTTGGTGTTTGTAATGGTTGCCAGTTGATGATGGAATTAGGTCTTGTATATCCTGATCATTCTCCAAAACCAACTATGGAACATAATGTTTCGCACAAATTCGAATCTACTTATGTAAGTCTTGAAGTACCTGAAAATAAATCAGTCATGTTTGGTTCATTGTCGGGTTCTAAACTCGGTATCTGGGTGGCTCATGGCGAAGGTCGTTTCAATCTACCGAAATCGGAATCGGACTACAATATTGTAGCTAAATATATCTACGATGAATATCCGGGCAATCCGAATGGTTCTGACTATAACACTGCTGCTGTTGTATCGAACGATGGTCGCCATCTGGCTATTATGCCACACCTGGAACGCTCGTTGTTCCCTTGGCAAAATGCTTTCTATCCGTTCGAACATCGCAAGGATGATGTCACTCCTTGGATCGAAGCGTTTGTAAATGCAAGAGAGTGGATCAAGAATGTGAAAAAGTAAGTACTGTTTTGAGTTTGTTATAAATTTATTAATTCAGAATTAATATAATAAAAAGAATTATGAAAAACAGAGGATGGGGTTATACTACACCTGTTAAAAACAGAGCGTATTTTTTGTCAATAATCGTTGGACTTATTGGAGGGCTTATTTCGGGGGTTGTTAAATTAGGTTGGGAAGTAATGTTTCCACCACGGACAATAGATCGGCTTACTCCTCCTCAGATTTTGCTCGAAAGTTTTGGAATCAAGGTACAGGAAATGACATATCATTTTTCAGGTTTCACTCTGGCTTATCCTAATTTTATTATTCATTTCACTTTTTCGATCGTATGTGCCATCATATACTGTTTTGTGGCAGAGATATGGCCTAAGGTAAAATTGTGGCAAGGATGTGCAGCAGGGCTTCTATTCTGGTTCGGAGCTCATATATTGGTTATGCCTTTGATGGGGTTGACTCCTCCTGCTTTAGAATTACCTTTTGACGAACAATTATCGGAAATACTCGGACATATCCTTTGGATGTGGGTAATAGAGATTTTTAGACGAGATCTGAGAAATCGTTTTACACACAAATTAGATCCGGAATGTTATTAGAGTACAGCAAGAATGTGAAGTAATAAAAAATCATACTACTTTTTGATAAATAACAAAAGAGGTTGCTGAGATAGACAACCTCTTTTGTGTTCTTATACAAATACACTATCTTATATGCAATATATATATCGAATATTTATTTTTATAACCATTTGTTTATGTTCTGCTAGTACATACGGACAACAGAAAGAACTTTGGATCTGGGGGCTAGAGTATGGATCTTCTCTTCAGGAAGTGAAAGAAAAAATAAAAGAAGACAAAGGTCTGACACCAGACCCGGAGTTGAGTTCTGATGTTTCGCTGGTATATACAGACAATAGTTATTTGGGAGAAAAAGCAGAGTATATAAAATTCGATTTTATAGACAATAGCCTCAATGGCGGGTTTGTGTTTATATATCCCGATGCTGTATCCAGAATATTTACAATTTACAATAAATTAAAACTACAATTAAACAATATTTATGGCAAGCCGATCAACAAACAAAAAACTTATATAGAGGTAACGCCAGACATTATAGATGCAATGGATGATGATCGCATTGCGATTTATGACCGATGGGAATTAAAATCGAACAAATCGATAATCAATAACATTCAACTACATATCGACAACGAGATACGTTGTATTGTCCTTCAATATGTTAACCCGACAATTAAATTGCCTGTACCAAAAGATATAGAGACAGCTTTTGACACTACGGTGTGGGGAATATCATTAGGTATGAGCCGACAGGAAGTTATAAACATAGCTTGGGAACAGCATAAATATTGTAAGAGTAATACTGATACGGAAATCACATATCGGAATTATACTTTTGAAGGTATACAAACGGATGCTGTGACATTCCTTTTCAAAAAGGGGAAATTATATGAAGTAAATCTATTTATTACTTCTACGAGCATTCCATCATTTTTGGATACATTGGAGAAAATAAGAAACTCTTTCACTGAAAAATATGGAGAGCCTGATCTCGGATTGATTAAATATTCTTCCGATCCGGGAAATGGCTATGGTATTAAAACAATCAGATCTCTAAAATACAGAAGATCCGAATTATGCGATTTCTATTTTACCTGGCAAGATCGGACAAAGAAAAAGAGTCCTAAGATTAAGTTAATGACATGGGGTTTCAGAAATAACGAAATGCACACAAGCATCACCTATAATATTTAGCATCTGTCTATTACCATATTAATTTCTCTCTATCGCCATCATTTATTATCTTTGTTGGGAAAGAAAATATAATTCGGAAAAGAAAATATAGTTTAAACAATGCTAACTCCTATTATTCAGAACGGAAACACAGTATATAAATGCGATTGTTGCGACAAGGTGTATGAAAACATTCCCCTTTGTTTTGGAGCAGCCGTACCGGATTTGTACAATGTGATTCCGGAAGAAGAACGAGCCACAAGAGTGGAAATGAACAAAAGCCTTTGCATTATCGATAAAAAATATTTTCTGCACCGTGGTCTTCTGACAATACCGATCATTGACAACGACAATGATAATCTTGTTTTCGATATATGGACAACTATCAGCGAAAAAGATTTTGAAAGACGGATGGAATTATGGGAAGACCCCAATCGGGTGAATGAACCGCCCTATTGCGGCTGGCTCAACTCATATATACCAACCTATGGCAATACGATCAATATAAAAACAATTGCTGTAGAGCAAGAATTAGGTAGTGTTCCCGACATCTTAGTTATGGAGGAAGGGCATCCGCTGGCTGCCGATCAACGAACAGGCATCACAATGGATAAGGCTTTAGATATAGTTTCACAGATTTTACACAAATGATCAATCAATTACTTAAGTAGTAAGGATAGAGATCAATCGAGTGGATTGATTATTTTAAAACCATTTTTCTCGACCGAGATAAATTTACCATCGCCGATTCCTCTGATGCGTCCACCACTATATTCGCCGATAAGAATAGCTTGTTGTTGCCAGATGTTCCAAAGGTAAAACTTCTGATTCTTATTGTACCCTCCATAAAACAGGGCTTGTCCTTGATATGCAGACATAGCATGTGCACCTACAAACTTGTCGGATGTTTTGTATATAATTGCTTTAAATGTATTTATATTCAGCTCGACTAAGGGGAAATCCGGATAGATATAAAAAAGGATTTTATCATTGTCATATTTGCACATAGCATAGCAATCTACAATCATATCCTGATTGGCGGAATTGAATCCGTATAAAAATTGTCCGTTAAAATCGAAAATAGCAATGCCTTCGTTATTAGGGCCTGGATTTCCGAACACACCCTCATCAAAATAACTAAATATGATCTTGTCTGCCACAACAATAACATCTTCCACTCCATCACCGGCAAAAAAAGTTTTTAATAATTCTCCTTCCAAATTATAGATAAAGGCATTGTCTCCCTTAACTGTCCTTCTACTTACTACTAACAATAATATATCTGTAAGATAACGGACAAGAGCAAACTTGATTTTATTATAAATATAGAAGCTAGACGACAAGGTCAGTACCTGTTGCCGATCTGTAATTCCAACATAATTACCCCACTGATCGATATCTATATCTACTAACTCTCCATCATCTAAAGCTATTTCAAATAATTGTTCGGACATTGTAAAATTGTTTTTCTACCTGTTATTTCGTATTATTTGTTCTATAATCTTAAATTTGTAATCTAATATAGCATATAATATCTGACAAACAATGAATTTATTATATATAAACTGGGGTACAAATCACATAAATTATATGCAGTCTATATTTTCTATTACGACTGCTTTCCGATACAAAGACTGTATTGATAAATGCTTTATCATGACAGATCACCCCGAATATTACGATAGTATAAAAGATGAAATTAAGATTATAAAAATAACTCAACAACAGATTGACGACTGGATGGGTGCAAAGAAATTTGTACTTAATATCAAAATAAAAGGGATAGAACTGTTTCACAATCTGCACCCGGACAAATATTTTATGTTTGTAGATTCTGACACATTCTTCTATTCGTCTCCTAAAGATATATTTACTTCTTTGACAGACAATCCGAAATGTGCTTATCTCCATCTGAGCGAAAGAAGTTATGGAGACCGGATAAAGAATAACAAGAATGAAAAAGCCTTGTTTGATAAACTGAGTGAAGTGCAGTCAGACTATCCGATAAGCGAAACTACCGTTATGTACAATTCGGGGGTGATAGCATTACAACCTCACGATATGCAAGAAACCCTGAATGATATATATAAACTCACAAATCAGTTTCTGGACGAAGGTATCAAATCACACTATCTGGAACAACTTGCATTTTCGGCAGTTTTACAAAAAAAGTATGATTTACATACTTGTGGCAATGTGATTGGACATTATTGGGGTAATAAGCAGGAATGGAATCCGCTTGTTGCATCTTTTGTCGTGGAAGGACTTATCAAGAAATATACAATAAATGATTATATAAATATCCTCCCTACTATCGACTTTAATCGTCCTGTGGTTCAGGAAAGAACATATTGGAACATAAAATTTGTAAATCTGATGTATCGCCTATTCCCAAACAGGGCAGCATTTGCTTACAAAAAATAATAAATCATCCGGCTTTTAAATATTTATCTGATGACTCCTTTATACGAATATAAAATGAAAGTGCGCGACTACGAATGCGACGCACAAGGAATTGTAAACAATGCGAATTATCAGCACTACTATGAAGTTGCCCGCCACGAATTTCTGGAACAGAATGGATTGAACTTCTACGAATTGCATGAGGAAGGAATAGACGCAGTAGTAGTCAGTGTATATATCCGCTATAAACATTCACTACGAGGTGCAAATGATTTTGTTGTACGTATAGATTCTATCGAAAAAGAAGGTATACGTTATGTATTCAACCAAAGCATTGTCCGTTTGAGAGATGGAAAGGTCTGTTCGACAGGAAAATTTGAAACAGCATGCATGCTAAACGGAAAGGTTGGGAAGCCGGGTCTGTTCGACGACAAATTAGGTAAATATTTAGTGCGTTAGGCAGATGATAACAATTGACAATATAAAATTCGACAAACAGGCAGATACCGACAACTACCTTTCTGGATATATTGATATTCCAATAAAAATATTTGGTCAGATACGTTTCAATGACAAGAAGAAGAAACTCAAATTGTCAATAAAGAAAGGTTGTGATTGGGAATCGCGAATACAAGACCTGAATGAATATATAGATTGGCTTGGCAATTGCAAACAGGAAATTGAAGACTTCTACAAAAAAGAGAATCAGGCAATACTTGACAATTGGTACGATGGTAAATTAACTCCCGACTTTTTCGAAACACTGGAGGTATACAGCGGAACCATTACCATATTGGAAAATGATACTTTATGTGCTGATTTCTCATGTGGAGATAATGTACTTATAGACCATTTATTACTTATAGAGTTCGATGGCAAAGAAATAACAGAAATGTGGCATGATGGATAAACAATTTCTCAATATGGCATTAACATACGAATATAAAATGAAAGTACGCGACTACGAATGCGACTCGCAAGGTGTAGTCAACAATGCGAATTATCTGCATTATTTTGAAGCTACGCGGCACGAACTGATGGAGCAATGTGGATTGCGGTTGCGTGATCTAACAGAAGCAAATATAATCCCTTTAGTCAGGAATATCAATGTCAGCTACAAAAGTTCTCTGCGAGGTTCGGAAGAATTTATCTGCAAAGTAAATATCGAAAGAGAAGGGCTTCGCTACTTTTTTCTACAAGAAATAATACGAGTACCGGACAACACTTTGTGTGCAAAGGCTGTTATAGAAGTAGTATGTCTGATGAATGGTAAAGTATCAAAGCCAGAAATGTTTGATAAGGTATTTGCCGATTATATCACTTGGAAGAAATAAAAACTATTATATAAAAAAATGAGCAGTAAAATAACATTATACATTGCCCGTCATGGCAAAACAATGATGAATACTCTAGACAGAGTACAAGGTTGGTGCGATTCACCATTAACCCAAGAAGGAATAGATGTAGCCCGATATTTAGGATATGGCTTAGACGATATTAAATTCCGTACCGCATATTGCAGCGATCTTCCCCGCACGAAGCAGACAGCACAAATAGTCCTTGCATCCAAAGGTCAGGAAGACATACCAATCATAGAAATGTCTGGACTGAAAGAAGCTTGCTTTGGCAGCTTCGAAGCCGATTTTAACAGTGTTATGTGGGGTAATGTAGCATTATATCTGCAATATGTAAGTCACAATGAAATGTATCAAGCTATTGTGGATAAAAAAATTGATTACAGACCTGTACTCGATGTAATAAAGAAACTGGATAAAATGGGTATGGCAGAAAGTTTCGACGAAGTAGAAGCACGTACGCAAGAAAGTTTGCGCCAAATAGCCGAACAGGAATCTAAAAAAGGTGAAGCAAATATATTGGTCATATCTCATGGTATGAGTATACTAGGAATGCTTTACGGACTTGGTGGCGACAAGTTGCTAAAAGGTGCATTGGACAATGCTGCGATATGTAAAGTCATTTATCAAGATGGGAAATTTACCGTCGAATCGATGGGCGACATGAGTTACGTAGAGAAAGGAAAGAACAAGTAGTAATAAAATATCTTTTTTACGGCTAAAAGGCATGAAGAAAAGTATAAAAGGAATACAACCATGTGATACTATAAAATCGGCTTTATCTGTTTTAGATAAAGCCGGTTGTATTATACTAAAATCCGAAATAAGTGATTATCACTTCCACGAACTACAATTTACAGTAAAGAAAACAATCAGTAGTGAGGAAATTGCAATATTATTGAAAGGATTCAAAAATCTGGAAGGTAATGAAGTGTCTTATTCCTGCAAATGCCATTGGCATACTATACTATTTGTAGATTAATTATAGCATTGCTAGTTTAGTAATTAACAGACAACAATCGATTTGGACACTCCAATATAAAATAAATCTATTGGGAGTTTATTCTTTCAACAATTTCTCAAGAAATTCATCAAACTCACGGTCAAATTTCTCAAGGAGATCATTATTTAGCTGTACAACCGAATCGTCAGATATGGTCAGTAACTCATCTATTACCACCATATTTTCATCTGCATAATTTACAGAAAATGGCTTATATACATCTAGTGAGTTAAATGCTTCTTCATCATCGAGTTGTTCAGTTATATCTCGCAATATAGAAACAACATATTCGTCAGCCAACTCATCCTGCTTATCTATCCAATCAAAAATAACAACCTCCGCAACACGATTCTCTTCATCATCGAAGAAAACAACCTCACCACTTTCTTTGTCTACAGTGATAAAAATGTCAGTCAAGGAACTTCCGCTATAATCTTTCGATAGGCGTTCTATAGCTTGGAGATATGCTCCTTTAATTAAAGAGGAAATTGCTTCTTTTGTCTTCATATATAAGATAAATATTCTACGAATATAGTAAAATAAAAAAGATTATGTATAATTAGTTATTGTTAAATAGAGAAATCTATTGCATCTCCCCCATTCAAAGCACTTCGAATACGAATTTCGGCATTTTGTAGAACCTGAGAATATGGAACTACACTCTTTGTTAACCATGCATTACCACCAATTACAGAATCGTGCCCCACAACTGTTGTACCACCCAATATGGTAGCCCCTGCATAAATAACCACATTATCCTCAATCGTCGGATGCCGCTTTTCGTTCGACAAACCTTTGGTTACAAACAAAGCACCAAGAGTAACCCCCTGATATATCTTCACGTTATTGCCTATCACTGTCGTTTCACCAATAACAATACCCGTGCCGTGGTCAATATATACAGATTCACCGATCTGAGCTCCGGGATTAATATCTACTCCGACTTTGGAATGGGCATATTCCGAGAACAAACGAGGTATAATGGGTGTATTCAATTTATAGAACTCATGCGAAATCCGATATACTGTTAATGCAAAAAAACCGGGATAGGTTATCATCACCTCTTCGACCGAATTAGCAGCGGGATCATTTTTATAAAAAACAGCAGCCTCCTGATACAATTGGTCTTGCAAAAGAGGTAATCGGGAAATAAATGTTTCTACAATATATTCTGCCTGTTGGCGATCTAGAAGAACCGTTACATTTTCAACTAAAACAGAATAAAATAAATATAAATTCTTTTCAACTGTTTTTTCTTGATCGCAGATAGGAAATAATACACGATGAATCAATATATCTAAAGCATTCTCCAATTCAATTTTATTGATAGGTAAATGTTTCGACGTAGCACTCAGCCTATTAGCTATCTCATTAATATTAATCATAGAAAAAACCGTTTTTAGGTAACAAATTTAAAAATAAGTTACGAGTATAGTAACAATTAAATGAGGATTTAAACAAGTATCTGTTTATTTTGTCAAAAAGCTTTGATATGAAAGGTAAAAAGGTGCTTTAAATCATCTTTTTTAAACGAAAAAACACAAAAAAAACAGATTATTATATTCCCTTTATTTCTAAATTTGTATAGAAAAACAACCTCATAAAAAGTTAAAACAATGAAGATAGATAACATTTTGTCAAATCTAGAGATGAAACACCCCGGTGAAACAGAGTATCTGCAAGCCGTTAAAGAAGTGTTAGTATCGATAGAGGAAGTATATAACCAACATCCCGAATTTGAAAAAGTAAGCTTAATAGAAAGGCTTGTAGAACCAGACAGAATCATAACATTCCGTGTACCATGGGTAGACGATAAAGGTGCTGTACAAGTCAATTTGGGCTATAGAGTACAATTTAATAATGCAATAGGCCCATACAAAGGTGGACTCAGGTTCCATGCATCAGTGAATCTGTCTACACTCAAATTTCTAGGATTTGAACAAACCTTTAAAAATGCCCTCACTACTTTGCCCATGGGTGGAGGAAAAGGAGGTTCGGATTTCAGCCCAAAAGGAAAATCGAATGCAGAGATAATGCGTTTCTGTCAAGCTTTTATGCTCGAGTTGTGGAGAAACATAGGCCCAGACACAGACGTGCCTGCCGGTGATATCGGAGTAGGAACTCGTGAAATAGGATACCTATATGGTATGTATAAGAAATTGGCAAGAGAAAACACAGGTACTTTTACTGGTAAAGGGCTTGAATACGGAGGCTCACTTGTACGTCCCGAAGCAACTGGTTTTGGTGCACTATATTTTGTACGCGAAATGTTAAAGGCGAACAATATAGATATAAAAGGTAAAACTGTAGCTCTTTCAGGCTTCGGAAATGTGGCATGGGGGGCAGCTCTAAAAGCAACAGAATTAGGAGCTAAAGTGGTTACAATATCTGGTCCGGATGGCTATATATACGATCCGGATGGTATATCGGGCGAAAAGATTGAATATATGTTGGAATTACGGGATTCAGGCGAAGATATAGTTGCTCCGTACGCAGATAAATATTCGGGTGCAACATTCTATGCAGGCAAAAAACCGTGGATTCAAAAAGTTGATATTGCATTGCCATGTGCTATTCAGAATGAACTGAATGAAAAAGATGCCCAAGCCTTAATTGAAAACAAAACAATTTGTGTTGCCGAAGTGTCTAATATGGGATGTACAGCTGAAGCTGCAGATTTGTTTGTTGAGAAAAGAATTTTATTCGCTCCGGGCAAAGCTGTCAATGCCGGCGGTGTAGCCACATCAGGACTTGAAATGAGCCAGAATGCTATGCATATACAATGGACTGTGGAAGAAGTGGATCAACGATTGCATCAAATAATGAATAGTATCCATGCACAGTGCCTCAAATATGGTAGAGAAGGTGATAACTATATTAACTACGTGAAAGGTGCTAATATTGCAGGATTTATGAAAGTAGCTAGAGCTATGATCTCACAAGGAATTATCTAACTAGCAAGAATAATAAATAAATAATAAAAAAGAGATACATTTTTGTATCTCTTTTTTTATTATAGTTTATTTCTTCTTGAAGTCGAAACAGTTCTAAATCCAATATAAAGTAGTAATATGGATATTACAACCGGAAGTGTGGCATCTCCTATAGGACCACCAACAAGACTTGGATCACTCCATTCCCAGTCTCCCGGGCCAATTTCGTCCCAACTACTTCCTGCATATGGAGAAGCAGCTCTGGAAACAGATGACATCGGAGAGCGAGATACTGAAACTTCAGTTGTTCGAGTATTATTCTTCAAAAAAGATTCTGAAGGAGCAACTGAGCTTGATGGACTTACCAGAACGTTTGAATTATCAATTTCACCCACAGCCATTATAGAAGAGGGGTAGAAAAATCCACAAATCAAACATATAACGAAAAACAATGTAAGTTTCTTAGCCTTCATTATTATTTTTTTTTATTCTATAGATAAAAATATAGCTTATCTATAAGTTAGTTTTGTAAAGTAACTATTTTAGTTGTGTAACTTCTTTTACCCGTAATTTTAACAATATACGTACCCATATTCAACGGTTTTGGATATGTCATAGAAGGAACATTTGTAATTGTCGTTTTTGCCATAAGACGACCTTGTAAATCATATATTTGTAATGAACTATTCAAATCATTTTCATTCAAACCATCTACATAAAGTATTGAACCATTGTAATAACAAGATATTGGATCTTCTTTTACAATTATATCACCATCTGTACTTGGTTTCTCATTAAAGTAAATAACAAATCTATTTTCTTTTGCCAAATCTTCAGACAAAGGTTTAGATGTAAATGTATAATCAGCATCTGATGTTAACTCAACCAACTTGTCTTCATATTTATCATATAACCATGCTTGTTGTATATCATTCCATGTTTCTGTTCTAAAAGGCTTAATGCGTACCCTTTGTTCTTTCTCCGTTGGGATAAAATACAATGCCATTTGTTCTATAGACGAAGGAATTACATTCGTCAACATAGGTAAACCTTCGCCTGACTTAGTATAAAGAATACCTGAATAAGGAGAACCAGTAGTTGTTTCTTCTGTTGAAGATTTTTTGATTCCTGTTTCAGTTCCTCTCAATTCGCCTGACGTATTGATTAATGTCTTACGCGAATCAGCTAAATCATTGCTTGCTAAACTTCCATCATTTCTTAAAACTAAACATAAACGGTCTTCAAAAACAACATCATCATTATCATTCAGAACTTCTGACTGAAGCAATAATTCATCAACTCGAGAAGAAACTGATTTGGTTGTAGGTATATCATTCTTGAATGTAACTTTCGAAGCAGGGAGTGTTATTGTCTTATTACCACTCGACTGGATACAAAACATTTGCATAGGACCAACAAATCCATCTTTTAGATCAGAAACATCTGTATTTGTACCAAGGACACCTCCAGATCCACCAGATGATGAATCATAATAGCTTAGTTTAAAGCCCAATTTCGGAGAGCCATCTTTCATTACATACTTTATTAATGAGTTACTGATGATCCAATATTTATTACGAATATCAGATGTAGCATCAGGTCCGACAGTTATATTACCCCAATCAGCTAAAGTTTGCTTAGTATTAGATGTTATAAGATCTCGTAAATCTAAAACACCTAAAAATGGGTTAGCTAAATAGTTATATCCAGCCATAAGCTGTACCTGAACATCTGTATTTTCTTTTATAACACCTTCCATGTAAGCTTCTGAGCCAGCATTACCATATACAGTATTTATTGCACTTGTCGGAAACAAGTTGAAGTTTCGTCCAGTAGTACCAAGTATGCTATTTCTTTCGAACATATAACCTCCGATAGCTCGTTTTGTACGGGATACATTATGTCCGCCATTATTTGCAGGAACTTCTGTTTCAACATCATCGTAATATGAACCATCAGGAATCACATCTTGAGCGATAAGATATCCATAACCAGGTTTCATTTCGTATTTAGGATTACTAATAGGAGCACCTATTCCATCTGTAATACCTCTTGCTGTCGGATGCGTAAGTATATTAAACATCATATGATCAGAATACAACGATTTAGAACCAAGTGGAGTAAATCCTGTCAAAACAAATGTTTTGTCTGATGGTACTGCATCGTCCACAACGTTGCTACCGGCTACACCAGCTGTTGTTATTGTAGGATCATACAATTTAATATCATGCATAATAGAACTCATTCCGGCAAAAGAAGCATCACTCATATTATGAGCCAAATCAGCTGTTTTGTTTACTGAGCCCATAATAATAGGAACATCAATACGTCTTTGTTCTGTGTTACTATATTTTGCTTCAATAGAAATCAAAGAACCATAAGAAGCTTGTGCACCTCCTTTATTTGTATTAGCTACCGAAGACGTTTTGTGTAAAGCAACTGCTACTTTCGGATCGAAAGCCACATAGACACCTTTATTAGTAGAGTTGTCTTTTCCTGTTCTTATTGCAGGAAGTGCTATAAAATGTTTCTCTACGTCAGTAGATACCATACTTATAGTTTGTTTTTGATTCCAACCCAAGTTCCAACTGTCACCAGCAGGGTTAGCAATTGTTGGTACAACAACATTAGCTTTTGTATCATTCAGGAAGTAAAGATATCCTTTAGCTCCTGAAGTAGAATCATTTGCTGCGACATAAGATGTAAAGACATGATTAGCCTTAGCTCCAGAAATGGAACTTGTTATATCTCCTGTCAAACCTAAATGTGAAGATTCTTCTGTAGCGACATTACTGCCATCAGCAAAATTAGCTGAACCGACTATATATAGCTTAACATAAGATTCGTCATACTTATCTGGTGCAACAGGATTTCCTGCAGCATCCAATGTACTACCGACATACATTTTTCCTTTGTTATAAAAGGTTGTCTTATGAGTAGTCTGCCCCTTTGCAACAAAAGGAACTAGAGACAATGTGATGAGTAAAATTTTTATTCTCATTATTTTCAAAATAAATAGTAGTTTTATTAAAGTTCGCCAAAATCAAAAGAATCCTTAACCATAATACCATTCTTAATCTATCGACATATAAATAAAAGAGCCTTATACGAATTGCATTTTTTCACACAACAGAATATTGCTAAAAATAATATCTACAACAAGTAAAAACGCGAATACTTCTACCTAATCTTCTTAGGCCTTTAAGCTTAAAAAGCTAACGTTTGTGATTTATCAGCATGCAAATATACGAATAAAAACAAAAAAATCAACACCTTTTTAAATTAAAAATTATAAGAATTCTTAATAAGAGGTGTGAGTCGGCCTCAGCAAATCGTTTACAGTTTTTACTGGATTGAAAGTTTCAATAGGAACCTCAACAAAGATTGTATTCCAATCTGACATCGCCCCATTCCATAAACCAGGCAGCTCTAAAGCTTTCAATTCTTCGCCATTTTTTGATTTTATAGATATAAAACCGGTATTATTATCGACATAATCTTTCAAGTTGAAATGACGTCCCCGATAATCTTTAATACCACATACTAAATCTACAGGATTGAAGTGGGTTCCTTCACGGAACATATTCCGTTTTACAGGATCATCCAAATCGATCTGTGAGCTTTCCAATATCTGAGGAGAGATAGTTCCGTCCTGATTGACAGCCAAGAAAGGTCCTCCACCCGGCTCTCCTACGTTTTTGACCATACCACAGACTCTACAGGGACGATCAAGTTTACGTTTGAGATACAATACGAGTTCTGCATCCTCAAGAAATTTCGTTTCCGGATTCTTTATATTTAATGTGTTTTGTAAAAAATGTAATATATTTAGTAACTCGTCATGCGTATAACGGCCACTGTCAATTAATTTCAAATATTCAAATACCCTTTTCTGTACTGATACCAATACTCCAGCCAAAATTCTCTTATATTTCGTTTCGGTCTCTTTCAATCTATCGGGAACTACATTATCTATATTTTTGACAAATACGATATCAGCATCCAAATCATTTAGATTCTCTATTAGTGCACCATGTCCACCAGGGCGGAAAAGCAATTCTCCATTATCCCTAAATGGCTCGTTATTGACATCAGCAGCTATTGTATCAGTCGAAGCTTTTTGTTCGCTAAAGCTAATATTATAAGATATATTCTGATCAGCTTCAAATTTTGCAATTTTCTCCTCAATCAACTTTTCGAACAAAGGCCTATGTTCTGGAGAGACTGTAAAATGAATATTAATCTGCCCATTGCTATTACAAGCATATAAATATCCTTCTTTTAGATGCTCTTCGACAGGGGTACGTGATGAATCGGAATAGCGATGAAACTTCAGCAAGCCTTTAGGTAAACCACCATAATTCAATCCTTTAGGACTTAATAAGTTTTCTACCACAGTCTTGTAACGACCTTGCAATAATAACTGTTCAATATTGCGGCCTTCATTTTTTTCACAAACAGCATTTAAATCCTCATAGAAAGCAAATTGGTCAAGCCCTGCAAAAAAAGCCTTCTCAAATGCCGAACCGGGCTCATCGTACGATGCTTTCAGAAATTCAAATAAATCTTTAAACATCCTGCTGGCAGCTCCCGAAGCAGGCACAAACTTAACAATGTGCTTATCGGACGAGAGATAATCATCCCATGTATCCAAATACTCTTTTTCAGCATTCGGCGACACAACCAATATACCCTTCTGCACTGATGCTGCAGACGATAATTCTAAAAAAGGAAAACCTTTTCGAAAACAATCCAATTGTTTCAAAAGCATTTCTTCCGATATACCTTTTTTAGCTAACAATTCTTTATCCGATTCTGTTATCATCATTCCTGCAGTTTTTTATCATTAATGCTTCTATTCTCACAAATTTAATAAAATTCGGATTGCTTCAAAAAAATAATCCCTGTTTTTTAGCAACTTGCAACCAAATTTTGATTTATTTCCGAATCATAAGTATCATTCAGAATCTGTTAACATTTGCTTTGCAAACTCCCAGATCACAATACCAGCTGCAACCGATACATTTAATGAATGTTTAGTCCCAAACTGAGGTATTTCAATGCAACAGTCACACAAATCAACGACAGATTGGCTAACTCCCTTCACTTCGTTACCTAATATAATTGCATATTTCACATCTTTCTTCACCTTCAGATCATCCAACATTATACTGCCTTTTGCCTGTTCTATTGCACAAACTGTAAAACCTTTATTTTTAAGAGTTTCTACAGCCCCCTCAGTTGTTTCTGAATAAACCCAATCGATGGATTCTTCAGCACCTAAGGCTGTTTTATGAATATCGGCATGTGGCGGTGTAGCCGTAATCCCACAAAGATAGATGGAGGCAATACGAAATGCGTCGGACGAACGAAATACAGAACCTATATTATTGAGGCTCCGAACATTGTCTAACACCACAACCAACGGTATTTTATCTACGCTTTTGAACTCATCGACTGAGATTCGTTCCAATTCTGTTATCTTCTTTACTTTCATTTTCTTTAGCGATCAATCTATCAACAAGACACTGGCACAATCGACTTGCCCTCCTACAGGCGGATTCTGTTTTGACAACTTCAGTTCTACAACTCCAATCTGAGAGTATGTACTTTTCAGTTTGTTCATTATCCGATAAGCTACATGCTCCAACAGTTTAGAAGGCTGTTCCATTTCTTCTTTTATAATATTGTACACATCAGCATAACTGACTGTGTCGTCAAGTTGATCCGATTGGCCTGATCGTTTAAGATCAACCTCCATTTTTACATTTACTATAAATGTATTGCCAACTAGTGTTTCGTATTCATAAACTCCATGGTGGGCATAGAAAACGACGTTTTCAAGTAAAATATACGATTTCATTTAAACTCTTTATAATTCCAGTTTCAGACACAAAGATAAATAATTAATTATGACCGACCATATGGAGTTTCAAACCGGACGACTCATATAGATAAATACATTGTATAAAATACAATACATTATATACAAGACGGTTATATAATGTAATATATTTCTTTATTTATATAAAAATAATGAAAGTACAACACTGATAGAATAAGTCTGAGAATATTTTTATTTATATTTGTCAATAATATTAATTCCAGAACTATAAACCAAAGATGGCATTATTTAATTCATCTAAAAACTCAACTATGGCTAAAAATGAACCAGTAACATCGTCGGGCACATATAATGTGTTGGCTGGCGCAACAGTGATAAAAGGAAATATATTTGCAGAAGAAGACTGCAGACTGGATGGAACTGTTGAAGGGAACATTACTTGCAAAGGCAAAATTATTATTGGACAACAAAGTAATATCACCGGCGAAATAAATTGTGCTAATATAGATATATTAGGAAAAATAAACGGGAACATTATTTGCTCCAATGCTGTTATACTTAGAGCTTCGGCCAATCTGACCGGAGAAATAAAAACCAAAACAATAGAGATCGAGCCGGGAGCTAAGTTTTATGGAACATGCTCGATGGCTGCAGACGAAAACAGATATACAACAAATGACCCAGAATAAAATAGAGCATAGACTTGGCGAACTACGCAAGTTTATGGAAGAAAAAGGTTTACATGCGTTCATAATACCTAGTACAGATTCTCATTTGAGTGAATACCCTGCATCACATTGGACATCACGCGAATGGATCAGTGGATTTACAGGTTCTGCAGGAACGGTAGTCGTTACCCGCCAGAATGCTGCCTTGTGGACAGACTCACGCTATTTTCTACAAGCTGCCGACCAACTGGAAGGCACATCATATATACTTCAAAAAGAAGGATTGCCACAAACACCAACAATTGAAGAATGGCTTGGTGACGAGCTCGGCAAGGGTGAGTATGTGGGTATAGACGGAAATGTGTATGGAGCAAAAGAAGCTTTCAGTCTGACACACTCGCTCAATATGAAAGGATTGCATCTCATATCCGATTACGATCCTTTTTCTGCCATCTGGCACGACAGACCAGCTATCCCTCAAAATCCGATATTTGTACTACCTGAAAGATACGCAGGTGAAGCAACTCACGAAAAGATAAAAAGAATATGCAGCACGATAGCAAAAAAAGGTGCTAAATCGCTGCTTGTAGCTTCGCTCGACACCATTGCATGGATATTTAACATCAGAGGGAATGATGTAAAATGCAATCCGGTAGCAGTAAGCTATGCATATGTTTCGGAAGAAGAAACAGTATTATTTATAGACCCCAAAAAAGTATCGCCCGAGGTTGCCGAATATCTGAAAAATGAAGGTGTTACTTTAGCTGAGTATATAAAAACAGGAGATTATGTATCTAAAATAAAAGATACAGTATGCCTTGATGGCAATAAAATAACGCTAAGCTTATATAATAAGATTCCGGAAAAATGCCGCATCATAGATATTCCGTCACCGGCAGACTTGATGAAAAGTATCAAGAATGAAACTGAAATACAAGGTTTCCGTAATGCAATGGAACGCGACGGGGTAGCCCTCATCAAATTCTTAATGTGGTTAGAAAAATCTGTTCCGAAAGGAGAAGTTACAGAGATGAAAATCACTGAAAAGCTAGTTGAATACAGAAGTCAACAGGCTGACTATGTAGGCGAAAGCTTTGATACCATAGCCGGGTATGGGCCTAATGGTGCGATTGTCCATTATCATGTAACAGATGAAAGTTCGGCACAGGTAAAGCCTGAAGGTTTTATGCTTGTAGACTCAGGAGCGCAGTATTTTGACGGCACCACCGACATTACGCGTACTATTGCTGTAGGTCCTTTGTCTGAACAGATGAAAAAAGACTACACCATGGTGCTGAAAGGACACATTGGCATTGCAACAGCTATATATCCACAGGGAACACGTGGTAGTCAGATCGACATTCTTGCCCGCAAAACACTGTGGGACAATGGGCTCAATTATCTGCACGGAACCGGACACGGAATCGGACATTTTCTGAATGTACACGAGGGACCGCAAAATATAAGAATGAATGAAAATCCAACTACGTTGCAACCGGGGATGGTTACATCTAACGAACCGGGATTGTACCGAGCGGGACAATATGGAATTCGCATCGAAAATTTGATTTTAACCAAACATGAGCGAACAACTGAGTTTGGAGATTTTTATTCTTTCGAAACACTTACGTTATGCCCAATCGACACGGTGCCGATTGTTAAAGAAATATTGACCAACGATGAAATCGAATGGTTCAATAACTATCATAGATATGTCTACGACAGACTATCTCCATTATTGAACGAAGACGAAAAACGTTGGCTAAAAGAAAAAACAAATGAGATCTAATTGCTTCTTAGTATTCTTTTTTATTCTACTGTCCACCTCTGTGATGAAAGCCGCCGATGAGAAAGATGGTTACAAAATAGGAATCACTGCCCATCAGAAAGGGGATAGTATAGCACACCTTGCACGATATTGGAACGGAGAAATCTATTCTATCGATTCTGTACGCCTATCTAAAGATGGGACTGGCACTTTGCAGTCGGACAAAGAACTGGAAGGTGGCCAGTATATTATTCTTATCAAGCCAAATATTCAACTCGACTTGCTGATAGACAAGGAACAGAGTAATATCAGTATGTATATCGATGAAAAGGATTTTACCAAATCTACAATATCAGGTTCTAAAGATAGTGAGCTGTTGTGGAAATATTTGATTGCTATAAATAAGGAAAAAGAATATAAAGAGCAAACGGAGAAAAAGCTTGAGAACAAGAAATTGTCAAAACAAAAAAGAGAGGAATATCTACAACGTATAAGTGCAATAGATGAAGCAGTCCATACGATTACCAATAAATTTGTAAATGAAAATCCGGGCACATGGTTTGCCTCTTTTGTGAAAGGAATGGATAACCAAATAGGTATACCTCATCCAAATCCCAAGTCTCAAGCCGAAGGCTTGGAAAACAGGGCTTATGCAAAAGAGCATGCTTTTGACAATATAGACCTACAAGACCCTAGGATATGGAATACAAACTATTTTATCACTTATCTAGATCATTACATGAACCATCTGGTCGAAAACGATCCTGATTCGCTGGCTGTTGCTGCCAGTCGGCTTGTAGCGAAAACGGAGGGCGATAGTATCTGCTTCGAAAGGATGTTGTCGAGACTGATAAATACATCTATGAAAAGCGATGTAATGGGACGGGAAAATGTATGGGCTAAATTATATGAAGATTATATCTTTGAAAAGGAGATAGGCTGGATAAGCGACAAGCAACAATATGAATTGAGGGCTGAATACGAAAAAATTAAAAATAATCGTATCGGCATGACTGCTCATAATCTGACTTTTACAGATATAAACGGAAATATTATAAATACAAATGGCACAGGTAATGAGTTTACAGTTTTATACTTTTATACACCGACTTGTTCTCATTGCCAGCACGAGACTCCACTGATACACGACGAAATATATGAAAAGTATAAAGATAAAGGACTCAGATTTATTGCTGTCGATATAGATTCAGATACGGATGTATGGAAAACTTTCGTGAATGACAAAAAACTGACAGGATGGATCAATTGTTCTGACCCTGAATACAAATCCGAATATTGGATGTATTATGATACAGCTAAAGTACCGGCTATATTTGTGATGGATAAGGATAATAAAATCTTAGCCAAGAAAATAGATAAAGCAACTCTCGAAAAAATATTGGAATTTTATATCAAAGATTAAAAATGGCATTAATAAAAGAAGTAAGAGGCTTTACACCTCAGATTGGAAAGAATGCATACCTTGCTGAAAATGCAACTATTATAGGCGATGTGGTGATGGGCGACGATTGCAGCATCTGGTTCAACACCGTATTACGTGGCGATGTCAATTCGATACGTATAGGTAACAGGGTTAATATTCAGGATGGCAGTGTATTACATACGCTATACCAAAAATCGACTGTTGAGATTGGCGATGATGTCTCGATAGGGCACAATGTAACTATACACGGTGCTAAAATAGAGAACGGTGCACTGATAGGTATGGGTTCGGTAGTGCTCGACCATGCGGTGATAGGCGAAGGTGCAATTGTGGCTGCAGGCTCTGTTATATTGAGCGGTACGCAGGTAGAACCGGGCAGCATCTATGCGGGTGTTCCTGCCAAATTTGTAAAGAAAGTAGACCCGGAACAATCGAAAGAAATCAATCAGAAGATAGCAAAAAATTATCTGATGTATTCGGGTTGGTTCAAAGAAGAATAAATCGAATAAAAAATAATATAAAGAAAAGAGCAATAGTTATTGATAGACTATTGCTCTTATTGTTTTATAGATCCAATTGCCGGGAACGGTATTTTAACACTTTGTCTTGTCTACTGTTCCTTCTATCCATCAGTGCAAGTATATCGGCAATGGATGCCACACGAATATTATTTGCGATAGAGCTATTTTTATAGAATTGACTGAAATCGGCATAATCTGATTCGTAATTAATATCAAACTGCAATGTACCATTAATGTCATCACGAACTGCCCTCATGTAATACCTCCCAATCAGTTGTTGATAATCAAAATTTTCATCTACAACATCTTGCCATGAATATAAAGTAAATCCGTTTTTCTTTAAAGTGTCTATAACAGCAATAATACTTTCGGGTTTGTTTTCAATAACGATATCCACATCTTTTGGTAAATTGTCCAGAATACCCTTTCGTGGAGAGTTATATATGCCAAAAGTACCTATTGTCACATAATCTGTAGTGCTGCCGATTTGATTGAGTATGTTGTAATACAGGTCATAATCGGGTGCATCAGTCTTCTTTTTCATGACATATACATATTCATGAGCTCTGTTAGTCCATGTAATATCATCAGCGGAATTGTACGGCTTATTGTACAAAACGACACGCTCCTCTTTCAGATGAAAATATTGTTGCAATATCTTGCAAATATCATACGCCTGCGGTAACATGTTACCATTTGCCATGCGGATATTTTCACAGAAAGCAATCATATACCCTCCTTGGGCGAGCGACTTCTCACATTTTCGGACAACATTCTCTATAGTTGCCAGATAATCTTTATAGTCTGATATACTATAAAGATTGCCATCGCTGCCTTTTTCAGAAGCATGATAGTACGGAAAATTGGTGACAAGCAAATCTACATTGTCGGGATAGTTAGCCAACAAAGCATCTCCATGCACAGTTTGTGGCATACAGTGTAAATCTTCTTTATGCCGTTCGATGCGTCGGTTGAGCAGATCGAAACGAGACTTGTCCAATTCCAATCCAATACTCTCCCGCCCCATCATTCCGGCAGCAAGAAGCGTAGTCCCCAATCCCGCAAAGGGATCAAAAACAAGCTGTCCCTCTTCCGAAAATTCTTCAATAAAAGGAGCTACCTGTGCCACCCAGCTAATGTCGGCACATTGCATATAGTCGGTCTGGAGAAACTCTCCATCCAGTTTGAATGTATCGAGTTCACGATCTAATATCAAATAACTATTCTTCCCCATGCTCAATAGATTTTCTGTTGCATATTCCAATCCGTACATAAATCGCCATTCGGATAATACACTAATTTATCGATAGTAGAACTATGGTGGGATTTTATCATTTGCTCATAATCTGACACTTCAAACGAAATTTCTATCGCATCCTTATATAAATATCTGAATGTAAAGTAATAATATCCTTTAACGATTTCTACTAAGCAAAAATCTGAAGTTAACTTTTCGAGTAGTGAAAAAATACTAGTTCTGTTGTGAGCTATGTATTCATAGCTTCCGGCATCTGTAAAATGATCGCCAAGGATAGACAATTCACGAAAAGTTATATTTGTAATGCCCATACCAGATGCCCAATCGATGTAACGCACCACCTCGGAGATTGAATTTACACCCGTTTGCTGCACTACACAAGCTAATCTGACTGGGACTACTTTTAACACTTGCATCACAGCCTGCTCGTAGCAGGAATTGTTGGCAATCGCCTGCTTGGCACGAAATTGCATTATATCCCTATTGATTTTTTCATCATAGTGGTGTCGTGATGTTTCTACTCGACTTATCTGGTGGTATTGTAACAGGTCTATAATCCGGGACGCACTATGTGCCATTGCCGACAGGTTGGTGTATATTACTTTTTGTGATATACAGCCTCCGTTTTGCTCATGCAATTGAAATACGTTCAATACTTTCTCCAAAAACGGAAGGCTCTCTAATGGTTCCATTCCGGATATGGAGAGGAATAATTCTACATCCGAAAGCTCTTTTAGTACATCCTGCAATTTACTTTCATAATTGTCGGCCACATTTACATATCCTTTACCCAAAGGAGTTTCTTCCCGTATCAGTTTTTCGGAACAGAATACACAATCGGCACTGCAACGATTGTAAATATAGGGAGTAAAAGAAATCTTTTTTCTGATTTGCTTCGTGTTTAGAAATAGCTTCGACCCGATTTCGGGTTCTACAGATTCTGAGATATGTAGATTAGCATTTTCGGCTTTCTCCGAAGCATATTCTACATAATCATTCCATCTTATTATATCACGAGTTTCTGTAAGGATCATATAATTTATAAATTATAATAGCTTTCGATAAGAAAAAGCAAATCAATGTTTTTGTTTGCGTATTTTTTACGTCAACAAATATAAATATAAAATAAGTAACACCAAAAATTATCTGATGTTTTTATAGAAAATTTAATTGAATCCTATCAGGGAGAACAATACAGGTGTGGTTCAGAGCCACTTATTACGTCTGAAATAGAACAGGATAGCTGCAACAGCAAAGATCATTAGCCCAATCGAAAATTCATACCCATACCTCCACTTCAACTCAGGCATCGAATCGCCAAAGTTCATTCCATAGATACTGGCTATGAGTGTCGGTGGCATAAAGATAACCGAAATGACGGTAAACATCTTGATAATCTTATTTTGCTCAATGTTTACAAACCCGAGGAATGTATCTTGTAAATAATCGAGACGGTCGAAACTAAAGCGAACATGCTCCAACAGTGAGTTTATATCCTTCACAAGAATGGTAATGCGACCATGCAATTCGCGTGGTATCAGCTCACTTTTCAGCATACTGGACACTGTGCGTTGCTTATCAATAATATTTTCGCGAAGCATCATCGTTTTTTCCTGCAAATCCTTGATTTCCATCAAAAGCTCTTCGTCCGCATCTTTTATGTTTATACTATTACTGAGGGTAGTAATGCGTTGTGTCATTTCCTCAATCATGTCTGCATCAATTTCGACCCGCGTTTCGAGCAAGGCAACAAAGACATGAAATCCGGTAGTATAGTTACGTGGATTTGCAGACATTTTTTTCACTGTTTCGTGAAAAGACTGTAGTTCTTCGCCACGTACTGTTATCAGTATATTATTTTTGAGGATAAAAGAAACAGGTTCCCGCTCGAAATTGTCGAGCAAGAAGTTGAGATTTACTACGAGTGAATCTATCGTCTCCATATAGCGCGACGACATCTCGATCTCGATCATCTCTTCTTCTTCCTGTATATAGATTTTTAAGTAGTCTTCTAGTTCGTTCTCAATTTCTTCATCGACATTATTAAGGTCAATCCAGAGAAAGTTTTTGATAGGTGTTGTCTTCAAAAACTCTATACTACGGCTCATCCGTATTACATTCTCTTTATGATAGAATAGCTTTACTTCTGCCATCCAGTTTGTTTTTTAGGGTCATTATTCTTTTCTATTTTCTTCTCTCACTCCTCCATCTGATAAAAACGCGGCGGCTATATTGGTCAGTTCTTCAAATTGGGCAACTGACAATTGTTCGGGGCGTTTGTCAAAAATTGGCAAGGAATATGCCTCGCAATCTTTTCCTAAGATGGGTTTCATCGAGTTTCGCAATGTCTTGCGACGCTGATTAAAACTTGTTTTCACAACTGTTTTAAACAACTTCTCGGGGCAGCTCAAGCTTTGCCTGTCATTACGCACTAGCTTTATTACTGCCGACTTGACCTTGGGGGGAGGATCGAATACTTTTTCGCTGACCGTAAACAAATATTCTATATCGTACCATGCTTGCAACAATACACTTAATATTCCATAAGTCTTGCTTCCGGGACCGGCTGCAATACGTTCTGCAACCTCTTTTTGCAACATACCCGAACAGCATGGTATCTGGTTTTTGTACTCTAATACTTTAAAGAAAATCTGTGATGAAATATTATACGGATAGTTTCCTATTACACAAAACTGACCGTCGAATAGTTCTGAAAGATTGAGCTGAAGAAAGTCTCCTTCTATAATGTGTCCACGCAGAGCAGGATAGTGTTCGTTCAGATAAGGAACTGAATCACGATCTATCTCTACTACTTTCAGGTTTCTTTTTTTCTCTATCAGGAACTGAGTTAAAACGCCCATTCCCGGACCTACTTCTACTACAGGCACATCAGTAAACTCATCTACTGTGTCTGCAATCCGACGGGCTATATCCAAGTCCTTCAAAAAGTGCTGTCCTAAGAATTTCTTTGGTTTAACTTTCAACATGAATTAATTGATCTTACTAAAGTACGCAAAGATAGTGCTTTATTATTAAAGATTATTATCTGAACAGATAAAACCTAAATAAGGTTGCCTCAACAACAGCATTTTATTAACCCTAACCTTTTCAGACAAAAGTATTAACAAAAAACAGTATATTTGCACAGAACCAAACAATCAAATTATTTGCAGAATGAATACTACAATCTTACTGATCGCAATCATAATCATCATTATCTTAATCGTTGCTGCTATTATCTCTATTTATAATAAAATGGTAGCCAACAAGAACCGTATGCAAGAAGCATGGAGTGGTATTGATGTGTTTATGAAAAAAAGATATGATTTGATACCCAATCTGGTAGAAACAGTGAAGGGGTATGCGTCGCATGAAAAATCGACATTTCAAGAAATTACAGCTTCGCGTTCGGCAGCTATCAATGCTAAAGGAACACACGACAAAATAGAATCGGAAATGAAACTAGACAAGGCTTTGGTCAACTTATTTGCTGTGGCAGAGAATTATCCGGAACTAAAGGCAAATGATAATTTCAAGCAATTGCAAAGCGAACTCTCTAATCTTGAAACAGATATTGAACGCTCGCGCCGCTATTATAATGGGACTGTACGTGAAAATAATATTTATATAGAGTCTTTTCCAAACAATTTATTAGCAGGGTCTTTCAATTTTCAGAAGGGCGAATATTTTAATATTGCCGAAGCGGAACGAAGTGTACCTAAAGTATCGTTCTGAAAGATACTTATAACAAATTCACAAATGCATTTACGATACAAAACCATAATACAAACTACCTGTTTGCTAGCTATATTGTTGCTCTTTCCTAAAACTATTTATGGACAAGGCGGAACAATTGAACCTTTGGCGCAAAAGGAGGCTGCAACTGAAGAGGAAGAAGAGGAAATTCCGGTCATATATACACCGGAAGGTATTCAAAATTTCCACAGTTACATAAAAATAGATCCTTCGGGGCGTATTGTCATTGTCGAAAATATTTCTGTACATTCTGTTGGATACCAGATAAAGAGAGGTATTGTACGTACCATACCGACATATCGATACGACAAATACGGAAAACGTCAAGAAACGGATATCAAACTACTATCCGTGATGCGCGATAGTCTGCCGGAAAGTTATGACCACAGGATAACAAATGGAGACTACAGTATATATATTGGTAACAAAAACAGGATCCTACCTCCGGGCGATTATAAATATACCATTGCATACGAAACTTATGGACAAATAGGTTTTTTCGATGATTTTGATGAACTGTATTGGAATGTAACCGGAAACAATTGGAACTTCAACATAAAAGAGGCTTCGGCTACAATATATCTGCCGGAGGGAGCAAAAATCAAGAATACGGCTTGTTATACAGGGATTAAAGGTTCTACTGACCAGGATTGCTTGTATTATAAGGATAGCACGAGCGTCACCTTTATATGTAATAAAGAACTGTATATGGGCGAAGGCTTCACAGTAGCAGCTGCATTTACACGTGACATAATAAAACGCCCTCCGCCACCTACAAAAAAGGAATTGTTTTTTATGCAATATGGACTATATGTTTATATTCTCATTGCATTCATTATCATCATGAGTTATTTCTATTTCACTTGGCGACGTGTTGGACGCGACCCGAGGAAACCGGTTGTGATACCGACATTCAGACCTCCGAACAATCTATCTCCGGCTGCCATAAGATATTTATATAAAAGAAAGTACGACGATAAAATATTTACGGTTACCATATTGAATTTAGCTGTAAAAGGCTATTTGTTTATAAACAAAGTATCTTCAAAATATATACTTGAGCAAAAGGTGGGAACCAAACCTTTATCGAGTGATGAAGCAATTGTATTAGAAAAATTATTCGACAAAAAAACAAAAGTGTTGCCTGTAACGAATAAGCATCATAATAAATTCTCTAATGCCATCTACTATTTACAACGATGTCTTCAACAAGAATGGGTTCTGAAAGAATACTTTAGAAAAAATTCAGGATATGCTGTTGTCGGTTTCTTACTGATATTTTTAATACTCTCTGTATTAGCAAAATTACCATTCAATCCTCAACCAACTATATCGCCAATATTGATAAGTTTAGCTTTTATAATAGTTATACTTGTAGCATACGGTTTTTATATATATCTGATCAAGGCTCCCACCGAAATGGGCATAAAATTATCTGCCGAAATAGAGGGTTTCATCATGTATCTGAAGACAGCAGAAGAAGATCGTTTGAATATGTTAACACCTCCTGAACATACCCCTGAGCTGTTCGAAGAGCTGCTTCCTTACGCCATTGCTCTGGATGTAGAGAATGAATGGGGTAAGAAATTTGACAGCTTGCTGAAAGAAGTAAACTATTCTCCCGACTGGTATACAAAGGATACGTCGTACCGTTTTAATACATTTTCAAGATCTCTCTCTAATTCATTCACCAATTCGGTTCGTCATGCAAGGGTAGATCCTGCTGCCGCTTCGTCTTCCGGCAGTAGTGGTTCCAGCAGTTGGAGTTCGGGTAGTAGCGGAGGCGGCTCATCCGGAGGCGGAGGTGGAGGCGGCGGAGGTGGAGGCTGGTAAAGCTCTCCCACCACCTGTTTTATAAATATAATGGTAGAGAATAACGATTGAAAAAAGGAAAGGATGCGTAAGGTAAACTAAACTTTCTGTTATTTTCACTATCTTCGCCAATCATAATATAGATATTATGTTAAGGATATAAGAACTATATACTATATAATAAGGGATGGAAAATTCGACAGAGAATAACAAAAAAGTATCCAAAAAAAAATCTTTACTAAATAAGTTTTTCAAGATCGTTCTGCCTCTCGGACTAGGCATTGGCATCATTTACTACCTCGTCAGAGATATTAATCCGAATGAATTATGGGCTGTGATCAAAGATGCAAACTGGGCAATACTGGCTTTCTCTTTAATTTTTGGCCTTTTAGGAAATACATTGAGAGGATATCGATGGAAATTGTTCATCAATCCATTGGGCTATACGCCCAGAACATCGAGCCTCTGTTTTGCCATATATGGCGGATATGCAGTCAATCTGGTACTACCTCGTGCCGGAGAGGTATGGAAATGTGGTGTAATAGCCAAAGACGAGAACATCCCATTTTCGAAACTATTTGGAACCATGCTTCTCGACCGGGTCTTCGACCTGTTTACAGTAATGTTTATCACTATTTTTGCATTCTTCTCTAACATCGATTTCTTTATCAAACAACTTGAAGGCAACAAAGTGATGTTCGATAAGGTTATCGATATAATATCATCTCCCCTACTCTATATCGGAATTGTTGTAATAATCGGGCTGATATGGGCCATGTTCCGTTTCTTTGGGGACAATTTTATTGTCAAGAAGATAAAAGGTTTCATTATCTCTATCAAACAGGATATGCAGGCAATATGGAAGATGAAAACAAAAATGCGCCTTCTACTCTGTACAATAGGAATATGGACATCTTATTTCCTATATTTTTATGTTACATTTTTCGCTTTCGATTTCACTAAAGATTTGGGATTCACTGCCGGACTTACAGCCTTCACGCTGGGAAGCATCAGTATGGGAGTGCCATCTAACGGAGGTTTAGGTCCTTGGCATATTGCAATTGTAGCTTCGCTCGGATTGTACGGAGTCGATAAATTGTCTGCTACAGGATTTGCTACAAGTGTATTTACAATACAGTCTATTATCTGGATTATGATATGCGGCCTGTTCGGAATTGCAGCTTTAGCAATCCGAAGTAAGAAAAACGGATAAAATGAACTAACCTTATAATAATAAATAAAGCCGAAGATATACTCTCCGGCTTTTATTTTTTTGACTAGCAGCTACCTCATCATTCAGCTAGCAGCTCATCGATAAGATGATTAAATTCAGTTTTGAAATCGTCATAAAATAATCCTGTAGCAGGTCCGCTAAATCCTGTATGAATCTTACGCACCACACCTTTTTTGTCTATAAAGATGGTGGTAGGATAACTTTTCACTCTATCCAATGCGGGTAATGCTTTGGCAGTCGATTCATCGCCCGGCTTGCCTGCATATAAGACTTCGTACGGAATATTATACCTTTTTATGAGCCTGTCCAATGTAGCATTTACAGCTTCGGGGCTATCTTTATACTCAAATGCCAGACCTACGATTTCGACACCTCTATCTTTATTTTCATTGTACCAAGGCACAAGGAATTCTAATTCGTCGAGACAGTTTGGACACCAGCTACCTAGTATGGATACGATGACAACTTTACCTTTATATTGAGGGTCGGACAAGGAGATTTGTTTCCCTTTCGAGTTCGGGAAAGTAAAAGAAAGGCTGTTATACCCTTTCTTCAACTGGGTCAAACTAAACGGATCAGCCAAGGCTGCATTTGGATTGCGTTTTCCAATCAGTTTGGTTACGCCTCTCACGGTGTATAACTTACCTACAAAATCATTCGTTCCTTCAAATACCGCAGTCAATAAACGAGGGCTTGATCCACTGAATGCTGATAGTTGAAAACCATCAGATGTTAAATTGCCTTCCAGATAACGCAGGTCTCCGGTATTGGTAAGAATGGAACCGGTCAATATATTATTCTTTAATTCAAATATACCAACATTATTAGTCGTATCGCCTTTTTCGTTAACAAACTGCACATCCCATTTACCGATAGGTGAATTTGTAGTAGTTATCGATACGGGATCGAATCGTAAAACATTGCCCCAAACAGCATCGAACAAGATACCCGGATCGTCAGGTTTTTCTATCTTTTTCAAAGCACCTGTCAATTTCCCATCTTTAATAACACCGACTAGCTGTGCATCAAAAGCTTCAATAGGAATTATAACCGTATCGCCCGAATACTTAATTCCTGTAAGATGTACTCTTTCTGCACCGTTGACCAAAGTTACTGTAGCCGAATCTGTTTCGGCATTGGTTACATCAAACACAAACGGAGCTTTTTGATCTTCTGCTACTAAAAACTCGCCACGCCACTGACCATCTTTCAATTTATTATCTTTCACTTTTTCTGTACATGATATGAAACCTAATAATATGATTGAAGGTATAAATAAATACTTCTTCATTTCTTTATTCTTTTATTACAATAAATAACAATATACAAAATAAATAGTTTTAAAAAGATTATGAAATACCTTATATATGGTATTTTATGACATCCCCATAGTTTTTACTGTTATAATAAAACAAAACTAGGTAAAATACAGAGATATTCACCTCAGTTTTTCATACCTTTGTTATCATTAGAAACAAAATAATATAGCATATGTCGAAAGAAATATTAAGCCTGAAGCCTCAACCCCTTTGGGAACATTTTTATCAGTTGACTCAGATTCCGCGTCCAACAGCACAAATGGACGAAGTGACTAAATTCATTAGTGACTTTGGCAAATCGTTAGGATTAGAAACCAAAAAGGATAAGGTAGGCAACGTACTTATTATCAAACCAGCCACAGCTGGCATGGAAAATGCACCGGTCGTAATCCTGCAATCGCATCTGGACATGGTTCCTCAAAAGAATGCAGATGTAAAACATGATTTTACGAAAGACCCCATCGATGCATATATTGATGGCAATAAGGTAAAAGCACGTTCTACAACACTCGGTGCAGACAATGGTATCGGAGTGGCAGCAATCATGGCTGTTTTGGAAGATAAGACGTTGAAACACGGAAAAATTGAGGCTCTTTTCACAATAGATGAGGAAGTAGGTATGACCGGGGCATTCGGCTTAGAACCGGGTTTTCTGTCGGGTAATATTTTACTAAACTTAGATACTGAAGACGAAGGTGAGTTGTGTGTCGGATGTGCCGGTGGTGCAGATGTAAACGCCACATTCCAATACAAAGATGTAGAAGTACCTAAAGGTGATATTGCTTTTAAAGTCAACCTTACAGGATTACGCGGCGGGCACTCGGGTGGTGAGATACACCAAGGACGAGCCAACGCAAACAAGTTGATGTTCAGATTTCTGAAAGAAGCTGTACAGGACTATGAGGTACGTTTATCATCGATAGACGGAGGATCGTTGCGTAATGCCATACCTCGCGAAGCTTTTGCAATTGTGACAGTTCCGGCAGAGGACGAAAAAGACTTAACAGATTTAGTCGGAGAATGGGAAGCCGTATTCAAAGATGAATATAAGTCTATAGAGCCTAACTTATCATTCAAAATAGAGAAAACAGACCTACCGGCAACACTGATACCGGAAGAAATACAGGATGGATTGATTCATGCTGTTTGTGCTTGCCAAAACGGACCGATCAGTATTCTTACCGATTCTATTTTTGCGGGAACTGTAGAGACATCTACCAATCTGGCTTCGGTGAAATCGAAACCGGGAATAGTAGAAGCACAAATGCTTGCACGCAGCTCGTCTGAAACACGTAAAGAAGAAATATGCTCGGCTCTAGAAAGTGCTTTTTCCCTTGCCGGAGCAAAAGTTGAAATAGATGGTGAATATCCGGGTTGGCAACCAAATGCCAAATCGAAAACATTAGATATAATGTCTTCTATCTTTGAGGAGATGTTTGGCAGACCGGCCGATGTAAAGGTAGTGCATGCAGGACTGGAATGCGGTATTATCTTAGCCAGCACACCGGGATTAGACATTGTATCGTTTGGCCCTACAATCTTAAACCCACATTCGCCCGATGAGTTTGTAGAGATAGATACTGTAGAACGATTCTACAAATATCTGACTACAACTTTGGAGCGATTGAAATAAAATGAATCACTGAAATACTAAAATGAAACAGGCAGAGAATAATTCTCTGCCTGTTTTTATTACTCTAAAATTAGATTTTATTTTTTCTGTACTTGCTGTTGAAGTTCCTTTATCAATACTCTCTGCTCATCCAGCTGCTTTTGTTGCTGAATGGTATATAGTGTCAATTCCTCTATTTTCTGTAGAAGTTTTGTTTGAATATCACCCAAATCAACTCCTTTCTCTTGTACTTCTTTTGCAGAAGGAATTTCAGGTAAGTGTCTGTAAGTTTTGATATGATCTTCGACCTCAGAGAGAGATGGCAATTTATACCCTTCTTCAAAAACAAAGTCAGCCCATCCACTTTCTATAACAACCGCTTCTGCCCGAATTGTTCCTTTCACCTCTAATTTATTTTGAGGATCTTTTACACCAATACCCACATTTCCATCTGCTGCTACCTCAAACAATCCGATCCAACCATCAACGTTCGACGTAGTCCCAACTATAAACTTGTCTTTGGGGTCAAGTCCATCTCCTACATTAACACGCAATTCCGAAATATCTTTACCTTTATTAAAACGAGCAATCCAAAGTGGATCCAAATTGTCATACATATTCCCAAAATAGAGCTTAGGAGCATAGCTCCCATATTGTGTTGTCATTCCGCCCCATCCGGGAACAGTGTTTTCCGCTGAAACCGATAAAGTTATATCACCAAAAATAGTCTGAGGCCCTTTATCATGAATTATCCTAGCCCATGAACTAGCTCCTAGACTACTCGTACTCCTCACATACATTTTGGGTGGGTATGCTGAATTAGCGAATGCAATCTGTGCATTGTAATAGGTTCCGGAAGCCTCATTAGCTGATGATCCAACACTGAGTCCCCACCACCATTGGTTATCTTCCACTGGCGAGTTGGAACCTTCTTTGCCTGAATTGATATAGAATCCTGTTTTCTGGATAGTATTCCAGTTAAGTGTTGAATAAGCTCCTTGTGCTTTTATCCCAACAACACCAAACAGTAGTAAGAATAAGAATAATATTTCTTTTTTCATAGTATTATTATAATGTTAATCAAATGCACTCAATTGTGACCTCAATATAGCGACCCCTTCTGATGCACCTTTACGGATGAAATGAATATCACTCCGTGAGGCATTGACCAGATTCGGATCGATCAAATAGATAGGTACGCCTGTATGTACATAATTGAGCAAGCCGGCAGCAGGGTATACATTTAGTGATGTACCGATGACGACTAATATATCTGCTTGTCTAACAATTGCTATTGCTGATTCCAGCATCGGCACAGCTTCTCCAAACCAAACGATATGAGGCCTCAATTGTGAACCATCTTCGGCCTTGTCTCCAATATTAATCTCCGGTTTATCGGGAGTTAATGTATATATCAAATCCGGATTGGCAGTAGACCGCACTTTCGACAATTCGCCATGCAAATGTAATACAGAAGTACTCCCTGCACGCTCGTGAAGATCATCAACATTTTGCGTCACAATAGAGACTATATATTCTTTTTCCATCTCTGCCAAACCAATGTGCCCTGCATTGGGTTTAGCCTCGAAGGCAGCCTTGCGCCGCTCATTATAAAAATCCAAAACTAATTGAGGATTCCGATCAAAACCTTCGGGTGTCGCAACATCCTCGATCTTATGCTGTTCCCACAATCCTCCTGAATCTCGGAAAGTCGAAATTCCACTTTCGGCGCTCATACCTGCACCCGTCAAAACAACAATATGTTTCATATTGAACCGTTAGTATATTAATATGTTATACAAATATATTTTTTTTAGAGTTATTTTTAAGTATAATCACGTGAAAAGAATTACTTTTGTCCGAAAATTTAAACTATAAGTAAAAGAATCGGCTATAATAACTTAGAGGTAATGAAACAAATAGCCGGGCTTTGAATAACAAAAGGAAAAATATGGATAAAATCAGTTATGCTCTGGGACTAAGTATTGGTAACAACTTCGTCAGCTCCGGAATCAAAAAAGTGAATATGTCAGATTTTGTAAAAGGAATGGAAGCTGTTCTGAATGAAGAACAATTGGCTATTTCTTATGACGAAGCAAAAAATATTATCAATGAATATTTTGTTGAATTGCAAGCTGAAAGATTAACTATCAACAAAAAAGCCGGAGAAGAATTTTTAGCTATCAACAAAAACAAAGCCGGAGTAGTTACTCTTCCTAGTGGATTACAATATGAGATATTGAAAAAAGGAGAAGGTAAAATACCAACTGCTACAGATCAAGTAAAATGCCACTATCATGGAACTCTTATTGATGGTACTGTTTTTGATAGCTCTGTACAACGTGGCACACCTGCTACATTTGGAGTTACTCAAGTGATACCGGGATGGGTAGAAGCTCTTCAACTGATGCCTGTAGGATCTAAATGGAGATTATTTATTCCTTCGGAACTTGCATATGGTGAATCTGGTGCCGGACAATCTATCGAACCTAATTCAACATTAATATTCGAAGTTGAAATATTAGAAATCGTCTAACATAATCAATCTTATTAAATAAAAAGAAAATGAAAAAAATTCAGTTTTTTGCTCTTGGTACAATTGTATCTCTAGGAGCATTCTTCACATCATGTGGAGGCGGAATCTCTACTGATGCTACATTAAAAAGCGAAAAAGACTCTGTTTCTTATGCTTATGGAGTAAGCCTATACGAACAAGGATTGTCTGCTCACCTACAACAATTAGGTTTGGTTACAGATACTGCTAGTTTAAGAGTAAACTACCAAAGCCAGATTGCAGCAGCAACTGACCCTGCAAAAAAATCAGAACTAGAAAAAGAATTCAAAACTAAATTAGACTCTGTAGTTAGTGCTAACAGCAAAAACACAGCTGAATTCTTGAAAGGATTACAAGAAAGTATCAGTGCTCCTGAATCTAAAGATGCTTATTTAACAGGTGTAAATATCGGTACTCAGATTTCGAAACAAATGTTTCCTTATTTCGTAGGACAAGTATACGGACCTGACGCTAAAGCTGAGGACAAGATTAGCAAAGACCTATTCCTTTCTGGTTTAGCTGCTGCTATAGGTAAGAAAAAACTTGCTGTTGAAAATCCTACTGAAATTATTGACAACAAAGTTCAAGCTGCTCAAGAAGCTGCTCGTCTGAAACAAGAAGAACAAATGAAGGCTCAATATACAGAACAAATTGAGGCTGGAAAGAAATTCTTGGAAGAAAATAAAGCAAAAGAAGGTGTTGTTACTCTTCCTGACGGATTACAATATAAAGTGATAAAAGAAGGAACAGGTGCTAAACCAACTTCAACAGATGTTGTAAAAGTACACTATCATGGTACACTTATCGATGGTACTGTATTTGACAGTTCTGTAAAAAGAGGTGAGCCTGCAACATTCAACGTAAGTGCAGTAATCAAAGGATGGACAGAAGCTCTTCAATTGATGCCTGTAGGATCTAAATGGATCATCTATGTACCTTACGATCTTGCATACGGTGCACAAGAAAGAGGTGCTATCACTCCTTTCTCAACACTTATTTTTGAAGTAGAGTTGCTAAACATTGAAGCTCCTGCTGCTCAACAATAATAGATAACAAACTGACTCTGTGTAATATTTTGACACAATAGAAAGTAAATGTTCTGTCAAAAAGTTTTTATTTTTCAAAAATTACACTAATTTTGATGCATAATAACTAGTAAAAGCTAAGCTCATGCAAAAAATAGATAAACTTGATAAAAAGATATTAGAGATAATATCTCAGAATGCAAGAATCCCGTTCAAGGATGTTGCTCTTGAGTGTGGAGTATCCCGTGCGGCAATCCATCAACGCGTGCAACGAATGATTGAGATGGATGTTATTGTTGGTTCTGGTTACTTTATCAACCCTAAAGTTTTAGGATACAATACATGTACATATATCGGGGTGAAACTCGAAAGAGGGTCTATGTATAAGACTGTAATACCTGAATTGGACAAAATTCCTGAAATTGTAGAGTCTCATTTCACAACCGGTCCTTATACTATTCTGATCAAGTTATATGCTAAAGACAATGAGCATTTGATGGATTTACTAAACAATAAGATACAGGATATTCCGGGCGTCGTAGCTACTGAAACAATGATTTCATTGAGCCAAGGCGTAAAACGTCAGATTCCAATTACAAAATCGGAAGAGTGATTCTCGAATAATTCTTTCTTATAATATTCAATAGCTGGCTTTGAAGCCAGCTATTGTTTTTTTATATACATCTGTTATATTTGTAACAATTTATCTTATTTTCACTCAATGACATTAACACAATATTTATACATTCTACTTCCTTTATGCTTTTTCTGTAGCTGCAATCAACAACAGCAAAGCATTGAAAAATGGATCGAAGTTAAAATTATAGAAGAAGCGAATAGTAATTACAAATATATCATCTCACCTATTGATGGTATTTCCATTAGCATAGCCGACTCCAAAACGTTATCTATCAATGGAAATAATTTATCCCCAATAATTGCTGGCGATTTCATCATCACATCTATCGATAATATAGACAGTCCTGAAGACTCATTATTATATAAAATAAATTTGGATAACAAGACTCATTTTAAAGTGTTCAAAAGTGTTGTAGACGAAAATCGATATATAATAAATTGGGTATTATTTGACACAGACAATAAAAAATGCTGGCAGGTATCTACTATCAACTATAACTCTGATACACACCAGAGTTTAGACTCTTATCCAGACAAATTGCTCTACCCTCTGATCGAAGTGGATGGTACAACTTGGATTGCACCCGATTATGCTAAAGATGCAATAAGAATAACTAATAGTTGGGTATCGCTTGCAGAGCAAGAAACATACTGGAGTACAGAAACGATAGGTCTTGGTACTGATAATTGGAAATGGAAGTTGAAAGGCTGGAAAGATATGTTACATGCACACAGAGATATAGTTAACAATACATATTTTTATACATTCAAGTTTTCGAATAAGGATAGTATTAATTATCCTTTTTCAACATTAAAATTTATAGAAGTACCCACGGACTATTATACAGGGTCTCCTACTCCATCGTCTAACAAATTACAATTTGGTAATATTAAGCTGCTTCCGGCCGTTTATACAAAAGATATTATGGATGTTCATGAACAGTACCTACGAGTGGGTGACACATTAGCAAATGAAGTCAACACCATAAAAGGATATATCAAATATAAGTATCCTCAGATAAAAACCGAAGATCCTATATATAACCTAAAAAAGAATGTAAAGAGAAATGGCGGTAGCCTTATGCCACATCATTTCTTAATCTATGAAATTGACCCGGACTATAAGATGATAAAATATGATGCAACGAATGACGATACACAAGAGATCGAAACGGTAATAGAAACGGTAGAAATAAAAAGATATCTTCTCTTTATATTCCAATGCAATCCGAATGGCAAGACCTATCTCGTACACGAAATTATAATTGAAAGTGAAATAACTGATTTTACTGTAAAAGGGGATGAATATGATATTTACTGTAAAACACCAATCTTTTTCCATAGTGACCCTGAGAATGAAGAGGAAAAAAATTCGATAAAAGACTATCAAGAAAACAGAGGGAAAACGTATGGTCTTATTTCCATATCACAAACTAACTACTCTGGCAATAAAATAGAGGCTATATTTGATGTTGCTCTGGACTGGGATTATATCAGACACTCATATTCGTCAGCGAGTGGTAAAAATGCTTATACATGGATTTTGTATAAACTAAAAGAAAATGATAATAGTATTTCTTTTGACAATAAAATTATAGATATCAAAGATTACAGTACGCTCGATTTTAGGTTCATCGATTAAATATAAATAACAGAGAACTATGAAAAAGCTAAGATATTGACAGACACTGAATGTAGTTAATTTACCACATTTACATTTTTTCTGTAAAATAGTTAGTTCATATCATTTTTTTTTCTATAACTTTATAGACACATAGAAATCCTAATCACTCTAATTATTTACCATAAAAACACAATAGCGTATGGGACGAGTAATTAAATTTTCAGAACTCCGCAGAATAAAAGATAATCTGCCGGATGGTAGCATTCACCAAATTGCAGAAGAGTTACAACTGCCTGTAGAAACAGTATGGAACTATTTCGGCGGACATAGTTATGAAAAAGGACAGAGTTGTGGAGTACATATCGAATCCGGACCTGATGGAGGATATGTATCTCTGGATGATACAACAATTCTGGATAAAGCATTAAGCTTATTAGAATTGAAAGAAGCCTGATGAATAAAAAGAAAGAGATGGATTCGCAGGGCGACCATCTCTTTTTGGTATTTTTAAATTGAATCGACAATATAAAATCTATAAGGTTATGGAAGATAAACTAGTAACGTTGGCAATACACACTAATGAAAAAGCTCAAATATTAAAAACAGTACTTGAAAAAGAAAATATAGCAGTTTACATCAATGATATTGATCCTGAACATAACGGGATATCACCCGGTGTACGTATCAGGATTAAAGAGACGGATCTTCCAAAAGCCTTGAATGTTGTCGAAAACAGGCACTTGTTCCGATATGATGATGAAGAAACTTACCGTACCGATGATGGACGCAGACGTATTCTTGTGCCTGTCGATTTTTCGGACTATTCGCTCAAGGCATGCCGCATAGCATTCAATCTGGCTAGGGATATCAATGCTAAAGTAAAAATATTGCACGTCTATTTCAATCCTTATTTCCCAACTGCGTTACCGATGGCCGAAGCTTTTGCATATCAGGGCAAAGAAGAGAAAGAATTCCAAAGCGTAATAGATAAGGTGAAAGAGAATGTACAAAAGCTATGTAATACAATTGACGAGAAGATTGCTTCGGGCGAGTTTCCGGCTATCAACTACTCATACGTATTGCGCGAAGGGCTGCCCGAAGAAGAAATTGTAACTTTCTCGAAAGAGTATAAACCTGCCCTCATCATGATGGGAACAAGGGGAAAAGACCAGAAGGATGCAGACCTGATCGGTAGTGTTACTGCCGAAGTGATCGAAATGTCGCATATCCCAATGATGGCAATTCCACAAAACACTCCATTTACAGATGTGAAACAGGTGAAAAAGATTGCTTTCTTGACTAATTTCAGCCAACGTGATCTCATTTCGTTCGATACAATGTCGAAGCTGCTGGAACCATACAACTTCGAAATTCAATTGACCCATATAGCTATCAAAAAAAGTGATAAGTGGGACGAGATTAAACTAGCCGGTGTAAAAGCTTATTTTTCGCATCAATATCCGAAATTGAAACTAAGTTATAAGTTGATAGATACAACTGATATGTTGAAAAGCTTAGATGAGCATATAAAGAGCGACGAGATAGAGATATTGGCACTGACAACGAGTAAACGTAATATATTTGCCCGAATGTTCAGCCCAAGCATTTCGCGCAAGATGTTATTCCACTCTGATACACCACTGTTGGTATTGAGAGGCTAATTATCCGAACAATAAGACACTATATACACGAATCTCTTCATTGATAAATATTTATCAATGAAGAGATTTTTTAAGAATACAAACACATATTATGCAGAGCTATTTTAAAATGATATTAGTAGTTTCAATATCTTTAGTACTAATATCTTGCAACAAAAAAACCGAAACCAAACCAGATCTTTCCCAACAACTGACAATAGATGAAATTTGCAGTGACAGTGATACTATTCCCAAAATTGATTTTATTCAGGACAAACAAGATATTGCCTTTATTATAATTAAAGAATCCAAAAAATTTGTACCATCGAATAATGCAATAAAGCTATTACAAACACCTGAAGGAGGTTTGTATTCTTCCAAAAAAATAGAATTATATAACATCAATTGTCATTATGTTATATATACAAGCAAAGATAGTAGCGATGTACGTATATTTTGGACACGTTTTGAAAATAACAACTTGGTATATGCCAAGCAAATAGCACAATGGAAACACAACGAAGATATTGCTGAAACCAAAAGAAAATACATACAGGAAACAGAATTTAGATTTTATCATGCATCCAAAATCGTAATTGAAAAAGAACAATACAGTGCTAATATTGTGAATATATATACAGTGGCCGACGATGGACACTTGCAAGAGATGGACATCCCCCCTATCTACAAAGTATGGAATAATAGAATAGGCAGATACATTGAAAATGGAAAAAAGATGAGGGTATTTGACTTCAAAAACGGCTCTGAAACGGAATCGACAATTATAGAAACAGCCAGTCTCGAATATGATACGTGCACTATAGCACCTTGTTCTATCAATGAAGGATATGCAATTGAAGAAGATCTTCCATTTCGTCTCCTTCCCCATTATAAAGAAATCGAACACAACCTTGACAAATACACAAGACTTGAAGAGTATTTTAAAGATTCGATGGAGGATGATGCAGTTGCACAGCTCGGAACAACCAACATGGAGATCTTCGAGTTACAACATAATGCAACAACATACCATATATATAAAATAATATCATCTTTCAGACATGGAATTTATACATGGCTTTTCATAACCATTAATAATGACCTAACAAGACCGTATTTACTAGCTTCGCTTCCAGGTAGTATTGAAGCGCAACAAATATTTACGATTGATAATCAATTATTTATATACACATATTATGAATGGAGTACAGCTTTTGGTGAATCTGATGAGAGCAGAAGTTCAATATTCTACCTATCTCCTCAGCTTTGTACCGAAATGAAAGCTATATGGTATTAAAACAAATTAATAACACCACTAAACCATTTTTTGTTTTTTTGTACCTTTGTTTTCAATAAACATTCAATAAAATAATAATGAAAAAAATAGCTTTAATAACTATGGCAGGACTATCAATAGCTTGTGCAAGTTGTAACAGCGGACAGAAACAATCCGTTGGAACAGCAGAGATCAAGGACTTCAAATACGAAGTGGATTCGTTTGCCGACATACAGGTATTGCGTTATCAGGTTCCGGGATTCGAAGAATTACCGTTAGAACAAAAAGAACTTGTATACTACCTTTCTATGGCAGCTTTAGAGGGTCGGGATATATTATTTGACCAAAACAACCAATACAATCTGGCAATACGACGTACTCTGGAATCTATATATGCGAATTATAAAGGAGATAAGAATACGGCTGATTATAAAGAGTTTGAAATATACCTGAAACGGGTGTGGTTCTCGAATGGTATACACCATCACTATGGTGAGGAGAAATTTCTTCCTAAATTCTCAGAGGCTTTCTTTGCTGAACAAGTGAAGACATTGCCTGATAGCTTGGTCCCGACAAAAGAGGGACAGTCTGTAGATGATTTCATTAAAATGCTGACTCCTGTTATGTTCGATGCCAAAGTGATGGCAAAGAAGGTAAACCAGACGGGAGGCGACCTTATTGTTACATCTGCTAATAATTATTATGGCGAAGGTGTTACCCAGAAAGAAGTTCAAGCATTTTATGGTGCAATGAAAGATACAACCGACCAGACTCCAATCTCGTACGGATTGAATAGCCGTTTGGTGAAAGAGAATGGAAAACTTGTTGAAAAAACATGGAAAGTAGGTGGTCTGTATTCTCCTGCTATCGAACGAATCGTATATTGGTTAGATAAGGCACAGAGTGTTGCTGAAAATGACAAGCAAAAGGCTGTAATATCTACACTGATCTCATTTTATAAGACCGGAGATTTGAAAACATTTGACGACTATGCTGTGAAATGGGTAGAGGATTTGGATTCGCGTATCGATTTTGTAAATGGATTCACCGAAGTGTATGGCGATCCGTTAGGGATTAAAGCAAGCTGGGAATCGACTGTCAATTTCAAAAATACAGAGGCAACCAAGCGTACCGAAATCATAAGCAGCAATGCACAATGGTTCGAAGACCATTCGCCGGTTGACAAACGATTCAAAAAAGAAAAGGTGAAAGGTGTTACTGCTAAGGTGATCACTGTGGCACAGTTGGGTGGCGACTGTTACCCTTCTACTCCTATCGGTATCAACTTGCCTAATGCGGATTGGATTCGTAAAGATCATGGTTCTAAATCGGTTACTATCGAAAACATCATGGAAGCTTATGATGCAGCAGGGGCACATACCGGATTCGGAAAAGAATTTATGTGGTCTGATGTAGAGATAAAATCTATAAATGACTATGGATTCATTACCGATGTACTGCATACCGACCTTCACGAATGTTTGGGACATGGCTCAGGTAAACTTCTTGCGGAGGTAGATCCGAATGCCTTGGGCGAATATAGTTCGACAATTGAGGAAGCTCGTGCTGACTTGTTCGGCTTGTACTTTTTAGCTGATTCTAAATTGACAGAACTTGGCATTATCCCTAGTGCAGAGGCATATAAAGCAGAGTATTATCGCTTTATGATGAATGGGCTTATGACTCAACTTGTTCGTATAGAACCGGGTAAGGATATTGAAGAAGCGCATATGCGCAATCGCCAATTGATAGCGAAGTGGGTATATGAGAAAGGCAAGGCACAAAATGTAGTCGAATTTAAGGTGCGTGATGGTAAAACATTTGTGGTAATCAATGATTATCTGAAATTGCGTGACTTATTCGGACAATTATTGGCCGAGATACAACGTGTGAAATCGGAAGGTGATTTTAAAGGTGCTAAAGCACTGGTTGATAATTATGCCGTAAAAGTAGATCAGAAATTACACGCAGAGGTTTTGGAACGATACAAAACTCTGAATATGAAACCATACAAAGGGTTTGTAAATCCGGTATTCGAACTAGTGAAAGACAAGGATGGCAAAATAACCGATGTGAAAATTGATTATACTGAAGGGTATAGTGAACAGATGATGCGATACTCGAAAGAATTTTCGACACTGCCCACATATAACAATTAATTAATACTTTATACCCATAATATTAAAATATATTATGGGTATATTTGTATCTTATTTTAACCAAAAGCTATGAAAAAACTAACACTAATTATCGCTTCCCTTGCTATACTTTCTTTCCTCTTTTCGTGTAGCAACGATGATGACAACTCTAAAAATGATCCGCCGACTACGACATATAATGCAAAACTCAAATTGTCAGCACGTCTCAACTATTCTTCCTATCTACACCAAATAGGTAAAGAAATTATATCGGAAGTAGATTATAATATGGGTAATATTGCCAGCCTTATATATGTAGTACACAATGCTGATAACGGAGCTTTTGTGAAATTTATCAACATCGATAAAAGCTCTATACCGACTGTCGATCAAAATAAATTCACAATAATAGAAGATTCTGAATTGCCGTTTGGCAATTATTATATTTCCCTGATTGTTACTACAGATAATCAATTAAGCAATGAGTTGTTGGCTAAAGGATTGATGCACGAATATTCTAAAGCTGCCTGCCAGATACCAAACAATCATATTTATTATAGTACGATAAAAGTATCGTGTATGCCTCCGAATGGACAATCGGTTGAGTCTGTAAAAGAAAATATCGAGTTTTCGGCAGAAACCATTCTTAAACAAATAACCGGAGAATTTATTGTATTACTACCAGAGGGGTCGAAAAAGATACCTAAGGATGCCAAGTTTAGCATAACAACTGAAATAGTAAATCTTCCGTCAGCATTTTTTATCAAAGATGGAACTACTTTAAGTAATGAGGAAGTTAAAGAACTCGGGCTCTATAAGTATAATAAAAAAGTAGAGTTGACAGAAAGATATGATAGCCAGCTGACAGCCAAGTATTTCTTGTTAGGAAACAATCACCTCAATGCTACACCGGAAGAAAGAGGCTATTTTACATTGACATACAAAGAGAATACGGATAGTGAAGATATTACGAAATTGATAGAGATAGATATACCCGAATGCCGCCAAGAAGAGTATTATACCACTTCTGATTTTATCTATATCTATGACCTCTACTCCAATAAAAGCAAGAAAGAAATTATGCCAAAAAGAAGCAAACTAGATATCTAAAAACAAATTGATATATTTAAGAAAAATCCTCTTTCGTGAAGAGGATTTTTTTGTTTTGCATATCAGAAATAAATCTTCTTTTTATTATTTTTGTTATAACCAGAGATCAACATATTCAAAAACCTATTTACCCTGCTATGGAACAAAATCACATAGATACTATCATTGTCGGAGGTGGTCCGGCAGGTTCTACTTGTGGATACTTGCTTGCAAAACATAATAAGGAGTGTCTTATAATAGACAGAAAAGCATTCCCAAGAGACAAACTGTGTGGTGGTGGATTAACGCCTAAAGCTGTACGCCTGCTTGATGAAATATATGGTAATTTGAATTATGATTACTATCAAGTAAATGAAATGGAAGTGTACGACTATACCAACTACCTCAATACGTTTCATATGATTGATGGAATCAGGACAGTCAGCCGTAAAGACTTCGATATGTTGCTACATAAAGAGTATCTGTCAGCCGGTGGAAAATTTATGGTGGGTACGGTAAGCGATATTGAAGAGAAAAACGATCGTGTATATGTTGTATTACGCGATGGGCAGAGATATTCTTGCAACAGACTTATTGCTGCTGATGGAGCTAATAGCATCGTCCGCAAATATGTACAGCCCGGATATAAGAAGGGAATATTATACCTCGAAGAGAAAACGGATGACAAATCGATCCGGAATATAAGAATATTTTTAGGCAAGAAGTTTCGAAATGGATATATGTACGCTTTTCCGAACAATAATGGGTTAGTGTCGGGCTGCGGATATACCGGCACTCGTATACAAAACTTACGGAAAGCCTTAGAAGATGCCCAGATAGCAAGTCACGACAAGATAAAGGGTGCTTATATACCGATGTATGTTAAACTCGATTATAGGTTCGGTAAGAATATTATTCTGATCGGTGATGCAGGCAGTTATGTCGATTCTATTTCAGGAGAAGGAATATATTACGCAATCAAAACAGGACAAAACGCAGCATTATCAATAATCAACAAGGAAGATTTTACAATTACAAATGCCCACATGATAAAACGGATGGAAAAAACCCGCAAATTCGCCATTCTGTTTTACAGTCCTTTTTTTCTAAAAATTTTCTTTTGGGCATGCAGGCATAAAAAATGGAATCAGGTAATCGAACAAAAGCTAAATGAATACCTGACCCGTTGATTTTGAGAAACAAATCAGATAGAATAAGACCTGTCGGTAACCGACACGGGCAAATAAAACCGATGTTCTTGCTCTTTATATTTTGCTTTATTGAATGAAAACAATCTGATAGCACGTCCTCCCATTTTAGAATTGGATTCATCCAATTGGTCGATATATCCTTTGGCAAGCATTTTACGTTCAAAATTGCGACGGTCGAAAGTCCTTCCTAATATTGCTTCATACAAACTCTGCAATTCGGGCATAGTAAATTTATGTGGCAAGAGTTCATAATCAAGAGGAATTGCATCTATGTCCTGACGGATAGAAACAATTGCATCATTAATAATACGGTTATCATCTCCAAACAGATCGGGAATATTATCCAATCTAAACCATTGCGCTGCTTCTCCGAACAGAAGAGGTAGTTTCATCTGTGACATATCAACAAAGGCATAATAACCGATACTTATCAAACGTTGGAAAATCCAATGGTCGGAAGAATAAGTGACACCAAGCACCCGTAATATTCCCTCCAATTCTTTCTTCGAAGCTCTTTTACAATCTCCAAAAGCTTTAAACTGGCGCAAATACAGATTGTCTAGACCTGTCCTCATCTTCAGCGTCCTCAAAGCCGCATCATCAATACTCTCGTTCTGAAAAACAAAACCTCCGGGAATCATCCATTTATGGTAACCATCAAACTTATTCAATAAGATTTGAAGCGACTTATTTTTAAAACCAATTATAAGGCAAGCGATTGAAACTCCATGAAAAAATTCATCTTTCTCGATCGAAAGGAGTTCCTTATTTTTTAAATTATTATGATCCATAATTACGTTCTAATCTTGACAAGCCTTATCCATTCATTAATCATCCGATGATAAACATATAAGTTGTCGAGATCTTTCTCTTAATAAAAATTTAAACAACTTAGGTATATAACACCGACATATAGATTATTGTTAAAACAAAATCGAAAATTAACAAAATATCTTCTTCCAATTTTGCACATTAAAATCCTAAAAAGGATATTTTATCGGCTACCGACAAGTATAGATAGTAACCGGGGAGTAATTTTATGAAGGATATAATACCCTAATATACATACGATAACGACGACAATCGGGCTAATAATAAATTGAGATACTTTTACAAATATTGTATCAGAGCTAAACACATAACGAAAAGCAATATTCAGAGCAGATAAAACCAAGCCATGAGCTGCGAATATAAAAAACGTAGTTTTCGATAAGAAATTATTTATTTCAATTTTCTTATTCTCTATTAGGGCAGCAACTATATTCAGGGATGTAATACACATAGTTATTACAAAAATCAAAATGCTTAAACGGATAGGAACCACAAATGGGAAAAAAGAAGGGGTACCATAGGCTGCAAAGAACAATGCCAAAAGACATAATACCAAAGCCGGAATTTTGACTTTACGAGCCAGCTGAAGCATATTCTTCTTAGAAACTCCCAGATACGCTCCCAGACTAAAATAGAAAAACACTTCGATGCCAAACCCCGGAATATGAATCCAGATGTTAGTATACAGTGCGATAAACAAAAGAACAAGTCCCCATATTTTCGTGTATTTTACAAATAAGTAAATAACAGGCGAGAGAAGTGAAATAGTAATGAGATCACGCAAAAACCACAACGCTCCAATATATGGGAAAGTGATATAATATTCTGTTCCTAGTATATTCTGAATAGGACCATATTGCCATTGATTCCAAAAGGGTTTGAGCCACCCGTCCACAGAACCTAGCTGCGACATTATCGAGCCCGTCTCTCCTTTGCTATAATAAATAAACAAACCTTGTGCCACAGCAATAGAAAAAGCAATTGCATTCCATATAAAATAGGGTATCACTAAGGATTTGAGACGACTCTTGGTTTTTCTAACATACTCTCCACGTCCCCAGCTTTTTACATTATAGAAATAATAATATCCCGATATAATAAAAAAAAGCGGTACAGCTGCAAGGAATATCAGCTTTGCAAAGATTATAGTCAGTATTGCATACACCTTGTCGCCGGTCACTACATTGAGATCTATCTGTTGGATAGTATCCACATTGATAGCTCCTGCAGTGTGTATCCAGACAATACCTACAGCGAGTGGGAAACGAATGTAGTCAATCACTTTCGATTGTAATTCATCTAATGTCATAGGCAGCAATAAGATTTCTATTTAATCTGTCTGTCGCAAATGTATGAAAACATAGCAGAATAGACAAATCAGTAATTCCTGATATAATTACTATTTTAATAAATCCGTCCTTCTCCCACCAAACAACATTTTTCTTGTCTGTGCACAACTTTTGCTCCAGCTTAAATCTTTTACAGAAAATGATAAATCAGTTTTTAAATTTTGAAAAATTAGTTATTACAAAAGTACCTGCATCAGGAAAATACTTTGGAACGTCATAATAAGCAACTTTGATCTGCCTAGTTTCCGGTAAGTATGTTAGTGTATGCCCGCTCGTTTTAGAACAAGTTGAAGCATTTGCCAAAACCTCTAGAGGTGTTCCGAAAATACTCTTTGATGCAGGCAAAACTACTGCTGCGTAAACATCATCTTTGGATGACGCTATAGCTTGCAATGTTGCCCCCAAATATTTGTCGCCGATAAAATAGATCTTAAAATTGACAATAACTCCATAACAAGCCCCAACCGTCATTCCTTCTATTTGATATATGTAACCAGAATCTAACGAAAAAGGAAGAACGACTGTATGTTCGGGTGCCATCGGATCAAATCCTAAATATTTAGTAAACGAAGAAAATGCATCGTTTTCTTTAACTACATTTCCGGATTCATCCACTCCGATAAAAGTAAACTTCGTATTTTCATCCGCTACAGTTGGTATTTCACCAATGCGGACTGTTCCATTGACATCTAAATTTGCTGAAGGGTTTGTTGTATTAATACCTAATTTTGCCTTTCCTGTTATTAAGAAATTAGTATTGTCTTCCATTGAATTATATTCAAAATTTGCTCCCTCAACAATGGCTTTCACCTGCGTATTTTGGGTTAGATCACCTCCCAGTTTCAATGTATCTGTAGCATAATCCAATCCATTGCCCACATTCAAATTAGTGTTATCCAAATCACCCCATGAAGTTCCATTCCAGACTTTCACCCCGGCTTCGATATTATTACCCCCCACATGATAAAGTTGTAAACCAATATGCATTTTCTTTTCAGCAATTGTACCACCATCTTCAAATATAGGTATCAAGCTATTTACATTTTGTAATTTAACTCTAGGTAATAATACACCTTTAGTAGACGTAATATTTTCTTCTGTGGGGTTATTTTCTTTAAAATCAATTAAAGCACCAGGTTCCGGTTTGATTCCGGATCCGATAGTCACTTGTGCCAGAAGACTGTGAAAAAAGAAGATATGTAATAACAGTAAAGTTAGAGTTGTTTTCATATTATTTATAAACCATTAATTATACATTATACAATAGTATCTAATCGGGAAAATCGAAGAACAAGTAGCAATAAAAACCACTTCTATTTTCCGTCACCGTCATAGTAGATACAACCAAAAGGATTAATGACGGGCTGCAAAATTATAGAAAAAAGTAAAAGAGAAAACTTATTGCGTAAAAAAAACGCATTAAAAAACAATATTTAAGTTCTAGTAACATGATAAGTCAGATAAAACAAGGGATATAAGATTTGACTATAAATCATTGATGATATCTATCATGTGTTAAAAATACATGATTACATAATAATTATTCGATAAATAGAGATGCTACTTCCGTAACGAATGAGCGATTCTCCCCCCAAAATAATCAGAAGATATATGTTAACATCAACAATAGGAAATAGTGAAACCGGATGACAATAATGACAATAATATTATAACCAAAGAATAGTAAAGTAAACAAGGTCAGGAAAAATAATATCCGAAAGAATAATTATCTTTGCATCCAAAATAAGGGCATAGGACAATCTGTCTTTATCTCAATTAATCAATAAAACTAAAAAAACAATGAACAACGACAAAGGACTGGACTTTAAATCCACGACTGACGACAAAAAACTGTTCATCGAAACTTACGGCTGCCAGATGAATGTGGCAGATACCGAAGTTGTTGCATCGGTTATGCAAATGGATGGTTACACAATCACAGACAAACTCGAAGATGCTGATGCAGTATTTGTAAATACATGCTCGGTACGAGACAATGCCGAACAACGTGTTATTCAAAGACTTGAATACTTCAACGCAATCAAGAAAAAGAAAAATCCCGGTATGATAATCGGTGTACTTGGTTGTATGGCAGAGCGTGCTAAAGAAGAATTGCTAGACAAACACCATGCTGATGTAGTAGTAGGCCCTGATGCTTACCTCGATTTACCCAGCCTTGTTGGAGCTGCCGAAAGTGGCGAAAAAGCAATCAACGTACAATTGTCCAAAACGGAGACATATAAAGACGTAATCCCATTACGTATTGGAGGCAACCATATTTCCGGCTTCATATCCATCATGCGTGGGTGCAACAAAGTCTGTTCATACTGCATAGTACCTTATACACGTGGACGTGAACGAAGCCGCGAGCCACAAAGTATCCTCAACGAACTGAGTGATCTGCAAGCAAAAGGATTTAAAGAAGTTACATTGCTCGGACAGAATGTCAATTCATACAAGTTTACCGAAGCTGATGGAACAGTTGTCGACTTTTCTGCCTTGTTGGAACTGACTGCAAAAGCGGCTCCTAAAATGCGTATACGATTTACGACCTCCTACCCTACTGACATGACAGACGAAACACTCGAAGTGATTGCCAAATACGACAATCTGTGTAAATTCATACACCTGCCGGTGCAATCGGGCAGTACACGAATGTTAGGTATCATGAAACGTAAATATGACCGAGAATGGTATCTGAACCGTATCGAGGCCATAAAAAGAATTATACCCGGCTGTGGTATATCGACGGACATTATGTGTGGCTACCATTCCGAAACAGAAGAAGACCATCAGGAAACATTATCGCTGATGCGTGAGGTGTGTTACGATTCTGCTTTTATGTTTAAATATTCGGAACGCCCCGGCACATATGCAGCCAAACATCTGGAGGATGATATTTCGGAAGAGGTCAAAATAAAACGTTTACAGGAAATTATTGATCTGCAAAACGAGTGCTCACTCAAAAGCAATATACAGGATATAGGCAAAACTTTTGAAGTATTGGTAGAAGGTTTCTCGAAGCGATCTAAGGAACAACTGTTCGGACGTACTTCCCAAAACAAGGTGGTAATTTTTGACAAAGGAAATCACCGTGTAGGAGAATTGGTTACGGTAGAAATAACAGGTAACACTTCTGCCACACTATTTGGCAAAGAGGTCTTATAAACAGAATAGCTATAAGCTCCCCCAATATATAAAAAACGCTGACCGTAATTTCTCGATCAGCGTTTTTCTAAATATAATATAGATATTATTTTACAATATTCGTTTGCATATAACTAGTCTTCCACACACCGCACAGAAGCCATTGAATTTCCGGCAATACCACAAAAAATACAAGCAAAATCAGAATTATAGAACCAAGCCCCCTGATTTATGATTGGTCTACTAGATGACACCCAGTAATCACTCGTATTTATAAGAAAAAACGATGAACGTTGTTGATCGTAATATTTTACATTAAGGGGAGCAGAAGAAGCTATACGAACAATTCCCACTCTTCTGTCATCAAAACCTCCTAAAGCAGCCGGTTTACTCATTCCGTCATATACTGCACAATTTGCAGCAAGAGAAGCACCTTTCCCATCTCCATTCTTAGCATAACTATACAACTGATAGTTATTTTTTAGCTCTGTCAGCAATTCTTTATAATCAGCACCAGTAGGCACATGCCACCCGGAAGGGCAAAGCCCTCGTCTGATTGCGGGAGGACTAGATATTGAGTTACCTTCGTGCCCGAAAAAAGCATTACCGGTATAAAGTATCCCATCAGCTTCCGTCCAATCTGCAGGAGGATTAGTATCCGTAAAAGAAGATTTAGGGTAAGCAATCAACCTCGCTGTAGAGGTGGTATTTCCATTGACGATTAATTCAATAGGGGTGTTATCCAAATTTGTAGTTACTCTCAAATTTTGGGTCATCCACCTTTTTGTGCCAAACAAAGCAGTTGTATATACATTCCCCTCATGATCTGTAACAGTACCCACAGTGGTATTCGGAGCTTTATCTATTCTCGGTCGTAAAGCTTTCCAACTATTACCACTCCAAACATACAGACCTTTTCCTGAAGTCGTGCAGTTGTTCATATTATATACCAACAGTCCAATATGTTTATCTTTTTCCCAGTCACCCCCAGCCCCATCAATGGTAGAGCTTAAGCTTGTCTGCCCATCCGGTATCTCAAGCGAATTGAGTTTCACACGAGGCATAGCGAGACCTTTAGTTGTTATTGTTCCTTCTTTTAAGTCGAGCAAAGCACCGGCTAGAGGAGTTTCTGCACTTCCGATTGTAACTTGGGCTTGAACATGTGTTGCAGTTAATATTGCTGCCACAGCAATAATAGAGAGCATTTTAAATAACATAGTAGTTTTGTCTATCGTTTACATTTCTAAAAACGGTACAAATTTACCAATTACATATTACAACACATTGATATTCATTGTTAAAAAATATTACTAACAAAATAGACAGACAAAATCTGATATTAATTTCACTTCTTCACAAAATAAGAAATAATAAATATGTAAATAAAATTTAGACTTAATTGTGTTTTTTCAAGAAACATTATTGGAAGATAAACTGTTTATGATTAGAAATGAATATTACCTTTGGTTAAAAACTTTCAATATTTATATACTCGTATCAAAAAAAAAAGTAATTTAGCTTCCTTTAAGCACAAAAAGTTTCCACTTCTGATGAAGTGATTACAAATAATATAAGAATAATTTTAAAACATTTCAATTATGAATAAGACTGGATCTAATTTGTTATTTCTAGCTGTAGGAGCTGCTCTTGGAGCTGCTGTCGGATATGTTGCCGCATCAGACAAAAAAGATGAATGGATAAAAGATATCAACAATCTTGTAGATAAAGTTAAAGGTAATGTCAAATCTGCAGCCTGCAAAGGCAAGCATAAATTTGATGAATTAACTGATGCCGAATAATCAGGACAAAGATAAAGACTGTGTTAGTCTGCTTGATGAAATCAAGTTGGAACTATTAGACTATATTGACAAGAGAGTCAGGCTATTTAAGCTCGACGCTTTTGAGAAGATAGGTATAACTACTTCTACACTAGGATATGGTCTAATAGTTTCTGTTATTATTTCAGCCTTTTTATTTTTCATGCTCTTTGGATTAGCATTTTTCATAGGAGAACTATTGAATAGTCTGGCTGCCGGATTCGGAATATTGGCACTATTCTCTATCCTTGTATTAGTAATAATCTTATTGAACGGAAAACGTCTCAGGTCTTTTATTCTAAACAAGACGATAGTCTTTTTGCATAAAATAGATAAGAATGAAGCAGAATGAAGTAACTCCACTCGAAGCCCTTCGCCGGGAAAAAGAAATACTGCGAGGCGAATGCCGCGAAGGCGAAGATCGCTTGGCCGGGCATTGGAATTATGTAAGTAACAATATTGGTTCTCTGCTATTTTCGAGTGCTATATCTTCGATCCGCAACAAATTAGGTTTTGGCAGTAGTAGCTCTAAAACGGAAGACAATGAAGACGAAACATCTTCCAATTCTTCGCATGGCGTTCTGAAAGGTGTATTGGGAGGATTGCTCGCTGCATCCCCTTTTCTTTGGGAAATGTTACAACCTATGATTATGAATTATGCAATGACAAAATTCAAATCAATGTTTTCTAAGAAAAAGAAAAAAAAGAAGAAAAAATCGTCAGACGATGATGATGACGATTAACAGATAAGATATACAAAAGCTAGTGTTGCAGAACACTAGCTTTTTTGTTTATATATTATGGATTTTCAATTAGAATTACCTCTATCTAATAAAAAGAAAATTTATGAAAAGAAATATAATTGCTCTATTTTTCATATGCATAAACATTACTATTTATGCACAACATAATGACAATATTCTCTATCCGATTGAGATTATGCCAGTATTTCCGGGAGGAGAGGTAGCCATGTATGAACACATAATGAAACACATGAGCTATCCCCAAGATGCTATTGACAAAAATATAGAAGGTAAAGTCATAACTCGGTTTCTTGTGTCCGAGACTGGTAAAATAGATAGTATTCTTGTTATAAAAGGGATACACCCACAATGCGATAGTGTAGCTATAAGTATAATAAGTACAATGCCTGATTGGGTTTCAGGAAGAATACAAAAAAAAATGACTCCTACACATTTCACTTTACCTATTGTCTTTAAGCTATCTCAACCTCAAAAGACTGGCGAAGAAAATGACAATCTATCAACACATAAACCAACTAAGTAGATCTACAATCCTCAACTATTCTCTTCGTTTTGCTCCTTCCGTTTCCCCGCAAAAATATCGTAACGGCGAAATTCGCATTGAAGCGAGCCATTCACCAACTGAATCTTTTTAGTCGGCTTCAGCCCTATTTTGTTGAAACATTCTTTCTGGTAACTCAGCACCCAAGCCGTATAGCCCATAAAGACGTGTTTTAACCTCTCTCCTATCATTTCATAAAGTCCATACAAATCGTCGGGTTTAATACGCTCGCCATAAGGTGGATTGGTGATCAGTATCCCCGTTTCGGCAGGAGCTTTATCGTATTTCTCGAATGGCTTCACCTGCAAATCGATGTAACGGTCGAAGCTGGCACTTTTGATATTCTGAGAAGCGATCTCGACTGCTTCACGCGAAATATCCGAACCATATATCTTATGTTTAAATTCGCGTTCACCACTATCGTCATTATAGATCATTTCGAAAAGGTCTTTGTTGAAATTCTTCCACTTTTCGAATGCAAAGCCACTCCGATAGATACCGGGAGGAACATTCATGGCTATCATTGCTGCTTCGATAAGCAATGTCCCCGAACCACACATGGGGTCTATAAAATCACACTCGCCACGCCATCCTGTTTTCAGAATCATTCCGGCAGCAAGAACCTCATTCAGTGGAGCTTCGGTTTGCCCAACGCGGTAGCCGCGCTTGTGTAGCGACTCGCCTGAACTATCGAACGACAGGGTGCATTGGTCATGTGCAATATGGAAGTTGATAAGCAAATCCGGATTTTTGACATCTACCGACGGACGTTTGCTTGTTTTTTGCATAAAATAGTCTGCAATAGCATCTTTGACCCTGTAGGCTACAAATTTGGAATGGGTAAACAGTTCCGAAAAAGTCACTGCATCTATAGCAAAGGTACTGTCTTCGGTCAGATGCTCGTACCAATTCATTGCTTTCACTTTCTTGTATATTTCGTCCGGCGTTTTTGCTCTGAAAGTATATACAGGTCGCAATATACGCAATGCAGTACGGCAATGGACATTGGCTTTATAAAGAAGTGCCAAGTCGCCCTCGAACGACACCATTCTTTTTCCTATCTCCAGATTATTAGCCCCTAATCCAATTAACTCTTCGGCCAGTACATCTTCCAGCCCAGCCATTGTTTTGGCTATCATTTTAAATTCTCTACTCATTCTATCTTTTGAAGTATTATTTTGTCGAAGAACCGATCTTTTCCATTATGGAATAGCGTTCGTTCATAAACCGGACAAAGTCGTCAGTCAAATCATGTTTTTCGGTAGTATATAAATCCCACCCCGAACTCGAATTGACAAATATATACTGGTAGTCAGTCGTTTTACTGAAATCTTGTATATGCTCGGCAATATTTTTATTTACACGTTCAAACATATCACGCTGATACATATCCATGTAGTTTTCCATCTTTATATACATCTCCTTTACCTGATCGACATTCGTATTCAACTTTGCACGAGCCTCCTCTATTTCGTCTGCTGTGTACGACGTATTGTTTTCCACATTCAGTTCAAAATCGGCTTTGTCTTTACTCAAGGCGGTATGCACATCTTTGAGAGCCTCGGCAATCCTACGTTCTTCCTGTGCTATACTATCTTTCACGGCTATGGCAAAATGATATTTGGTATATATACTATCCATGTTGATATAACCAAACAATCCGGAACGCGGATGATTATCCGCATCATCTGCCATCGCATTCGTATTGGATATAAATGATGATAAACCAACAAATACCAATATCAGAATAGAGGCAGGAATAAATCTTTTCATAGTTTCTACAGTTTTATGTTCTTCGCCTTCCCTTTCGATTCGTTATGAAAGGCATTGACGGCTGTTACCACATATTTATATTGTTTGCTTCGTCCTTCGTAAGGTAGTATGTAATATGGGTCACGTGTAATCCCCACTATTTTTTGAGCATCTTCCAAATTCTCTTTTTCGCCTTTCTCGAAACGGTAAACCACATAATATTGAGCTGTTTCCGGATCATATTTGTCCGAATTGCTGTCCCAATGCAAAACATGATCTGTATTGGTATATTCTTCTTTCAATTTGCCTACCTTTTTCGGAGCTTTTTTACTCATATGCGTATATGCAGGAATAAGGGCAGGATAGCGATGATAATTGTTACGCAATTGATTTTCGACCCCCTTATAATTATCTAACAATTCGTATGCAGGCCAGAAACAGTTACCATGTACAGTAGGGAAACTGCGTGACAGTATCATTTTTTCGGACAACTGTGTCGAGCCGGAGGCTGTTGTAGCATCCATCGTGCGTTTTACGTCCTGACCGATATAAAGCGGTTGCTCGAAATTGTTGTCTGCCCACCAATTAATCAATGTTTTATAATCGGCAGCTGTGTGGCCTATTTCCCAATATATTTGGGGCATATTATAATCGATCCAGCCATTTTTGACCCAAAGTTTCACATCGGCATACAGGTCATCATAGTTTTGTAATCCATTGGTATTGCTCCCCGACCCATCGGCCGTACTTTTCTTGTTACGGTAGATTCCGAACGGACTGATACCAAAACGTACCCAAGGCTTCGTCTTTACAAGTGTTTCTTTCACTTCTTTTATCAGCATATTCACATTGTTGCGTCGCCAATCGCCCAACTGATTGTATGAATATCCTTGCTGACGGCCATATGTATCGAAACTATTCTGATCGGGAAAACTTTCACCGGCTATAGGGTATGGGTAGAAATAGTCATCCATATGGATAGCATCTACATTGTAGTTGAGAACAATATCTTTAACCACATCACAAATAAATTGTCTGTTGCGCGGAATGCCGGGATCGAAATAAATTTTTCCTCCATATGTTACAAACCGTTCACGTTCGCGGTTATATAAATGACTGCTTACCAATTGATCATTTACGGAAGTGGTTACACGATAAGGATTGAGCCATGCATGTAGTTCCATATTGCGCTTATGACACTCTTCGATAAGGAAAGCTAAGGGATCGAATCCTGCTGCAGGAGCTTGACCTTGTATGCCCGACAGGTGTGCACTCCAAGGTTCGTAACTCGATTTATAGAAAGCATCGGCTTGCGGGCGTACCTGAAATATAACAGCATTGATGCCGTCTGCCTGCAATTGGTCGAGCGATTTTATAAAATACGATTTCATTTGCTGCACATTCATAGCCCGATAACGCGATTGCCATGCCGTGCTTAGCCATGCTCCTCTAAATTCCCTTTTGGGATGAGTGAGGTCTGTAAATTTAACGGGTTGTTTTTGTGTACCACATGATGACAAAAAAACGATAAATAGAAGAAATAAGGAAAGAGGTAGAACATGGTTCCGCTTCATAAGAGCTACTTTTATTAAGTTTTACAGAATACAAAAATAGAAATAATATACAACACTGCTTTACATTCGTCGGGTTAATGTGTATGACAAATAAAAACTAAAAATTATATCTTATCCGATTTATAAACACTTGTAATAGAAAAGAGGTTTTTATATATTTGTAAATAATTTATTCTTAACAACAAACTTGGTGAATAGCAATAAAAAAAATTCACATTTATACGTCAAAAACAAACCGAAATACCAACAAATAGAAACCATTCTCCAATTTCTCGGTTGGTTTGACGGGCGAGTGGCAAATATCGAAGATTTTAAACATCTGGCTCTTTTACACAACTGTGGTTGGACTAAAGCCATTGATATGTTCTGTAATTCATATGCTGATCTGGACGAATGTATCTATCTCGGATTCGACGAAAATACTGTTGCCAAATTCGATTTTGTGATGCGTTTTACTCCAGACGAGGCTGCTATGTGGTATAAAGATCCAGTATTTGGGAGAATAACAAAATATAGTGGAGAGCCAGTACTTTGCTTAGGTAGTTTCGGCTATTATTATGAAGGAGTTATCGCTATTGGCGAATCGGGAAAACTGTATGTAGCACATGATTATAATGATGAGGTAAAATCGTACGATAGTTTAAATGATGCAATAGAAGGCGAATTTCTTCCAAACACTGTAATATCCGTCATCAGTAATCACACTTAATACAGAATTGTAATGGAACAAATAATTGAATTAAATAATCAACTGAGCCAATATTTAGAACAAAACAAAACGGATATAACCGAAGATATAAAAGATATATTGACATACAAAAATATTATATTTACGGGAGATGCCACAAAGTCGGATATGGTTGCTTTTTGTTTTGAATACGAATATGACTATTTGGATATTATATTTTATGGCATAGACAAGGAATGGAATCCTATTACTGAAACAGTAGTACTTCCATCGGTCAGAAAAAGTAAGGCTACAGAAACCAGCACATGGAGTGCATTTATGCCCGAAAAGATATGGCAGGAAATAACTACATTCGAAGAGAATTATGAAGAAGATGATATAGATGAAATTATAGGTGACTACAATGAAAAGAAGTACAATCTATTTGAAGAATGGTTCTGTTCTTGCTGGAAAGAAGCTAACAGCCTCATAAAAACAGAAAAAGATGCTTATTTTTCTATTCATGATACAATCTTCAAAACAGATTTACATACATCAAGAACAATAAAAGAAAAAGAGATATTAGACAAATACAAATTTTATTAAAATATTAAATCAAAATCAAAATGACCAATCAAGAAAAATACGATTTATTGGCCGGAAACGAAGTTGGCATACCATCTTGTATGGCAGTTATCGCAAGAGATAAAAACTTCGAATTCACAGAAAAGCAAATAGAAGAAGCCCTAAAAAGCAATAAGGAATTTAAGCTGGTTTCTTTTTCTGCAATAGAAGAACCTGATCCGTTAGTGGCTGATTATGACACAAAAATAGAATATAAAGGTGAGACATATCATGTAAGATTGTATGTAGATGAAGTAAAAAATCTAAGTTTATCTGAATATGGATTTGCAAATTCGATTGACGAAGAATCTTTACAGATCGCAACCAGTCAACCTTTCTTTTTAGGAGTAGAGTTGGATTTTGGAGACAATCCGCTAGAATCGTTCCACCTGCAACTAAAAATAATGAATGCCGTAGTACCTGATGCCAGCCTGTGTGTAGACTTCACATCGCTACGCTTATTGGCTGCTCAATGGCTGGCTATGACAGCCAAATCTGCAACACCTCCATCGCCTAACTACCTGTATACAATACATGGGGTATATGACCAAAAGAGTGATGATGAAACTTTCTACTGGTTTCATACACATGGATTGCACCGTTGCAAAAGCGTAGAGCTGGAGATGGTAAACATCAAGCAATATCCTGAACAGATGCATACATTGCTGAATATGATTGTAACCCGCTTTCTGAACGATGCTGCAAAAGAAAAAGAGACCTTTATGGTTGGATATGACGGCATGGGTATCGATATGTGCTGGCTACGCTGGGAAGAGGCTTTGAAAGATTTTCCGGCAGATATTTTAGGAGGACTCAACGAACGTCAAGAGGAAAATAATGTACATGCCGAGCCTGTTGGTGTGATATATGCGGTACAGGATGGAAATATGATTTCGCCAGAAATATATGGCAAAACATTAGCCGACAATCCCATTTATTATATATCGAACGAAGAAACTCAACGGATGAGTGACTTGGCTAAGGAAAGATTCCACTTCTATAAAGAAGTATTTGACAAAGAAGCACCAAAGCCGGAAAAAAAATCCCTATTCGGGAAATTATTTAAGAAAGAAGAGGAAAAAACAAACTGGGGTTTTATTGTTAAACTGGGGCTTGATGTAGACTCGGCCGACGATATGGCGTCTAACAAAGAACACTTGTGGTACGATGTGATAGCGATAGATGAGAACAATAATATAACAGGAAAATTATTGAACCAGCCTTATTGGATTTCTAACCTGAATGAGGGAGATGTGGCTACCTATCCACTCGATCTTCTTACAGACTGGATGATATATGGACCGGAGAAAACATATACGAGCGATACAATATATGAACTCGGGTTTAAGTAATTTAAACGATAAAATTACAATCATGAATCCTGCTATTTTTATAGCAGGATTTTTTTATGTTTCCTTTTACAGGCAATAAGAATCAGATAAACAGATTTCCAAAAAGATGACATTATGTATAGAAATGTGATGATAGATGAGAAATCCGAACAACTATTTTATTAACTTCGATGTTATGTTTACCAACCAGAAGAATATCAGCAATGAAATTTAAGATAATTACCATATTATTCGCTATATCGCTCAGTCTATCGGCAAATAAGCCCCTCAAAATAGGTGTAATAGCTGACCCTCACTTTCTCTCCGAAAAGTTGATGGACGACAATTATGCTGTGGACAGCTACATAGCCTCGTCGGGCAAAAATATAAAAGTAGTGCCAAAGGTACTGGACCAAGTATTGAAAAGCTACGAACAGAGTGTGCCGGATATTTTACTTATCAATGGTGATATGACTAAGGACGGCGAACGGCAAAGCCATCTCGATTTGGTTGCCAAATTGAAACCGTTGCAAGACAAAGGAACGCGTGTATTTGTGGTTCCCGGCAATCATGATATCAATATGCCAAATTCGGTACAGTATGTGGGCAATAAAACAATTCCCACAGCCAATGTTTCACCTGATGAGTTTGTCGAAATCTACAAGAATTGCGGTTATGGAAACGCCCTCAAACGCGATACAGCATCGCTCAGTTATGTGGCAAAACTTGATGAAAATACTTGGCTGCTGACAATAGATGTGGCACGGTATAAAGAATATAAAGACCGCAGTTTGTCATCAGGCAAATTGTCGCCACAAACCGAACAATGGGTGGTAGATGTATTGACTGAGGCACACGATAATAATATTGAAGTGATCGGGATGATGCATTGGGGATTAGTTGAACATATTATGTTTCAGTCCATGTTTTTCAAAGATTATCTGGTACAAGACTGGCAGCGATTGGCTTCCTTGTTTGCCGACTTGGGTATGAAAGCTATTTTTACAGGTCATTTCCATTCGAACGATATTACCGCATACACTTCTGCGGCAAGTAATACGATATATGATATCGAAACGGGTACATTATCGGCATACCCGTTTGCATACCGAACCATCGAATACAGCAAGGGCAGTATGGATATTAAAACACAGAATGTGAAATCGGTACCGGACTATCCGAATCTGGCTGATAACAACAAAAAGGAAATGCTATTGCTGGCAAAAAAGATGGCTGACCAAAAACTTAAAAGCAGTGGCTATAATTTATCAGATAGTGTAAGGACAAAAATGGCTGATGCTATTGCCCAGCTATTTGTATTGCATTTGGCAGGCGATGAACAACTGACTCCGGATTTAGAGCAGGCTATCCTTGAAATGGCAAAGACAATGGATGCTCCTGTCGACCTGGATGATCTGGAACTTGACTTCGCTCCGGCTGACAACAATGTGATATTGGATTTTTAAGAAATAAGAAAAATATAACACGAATTAAAAAAACTGATACCAAAAACAATGCTCGAACTATCTTTATACCCTGATCTGATAGAAGCCGGATGCGACGAAGCCGGTCGCGGATGTCTGGCAGGACCTGTATTTGCAGCGGCTGTTATCCTTCCTCCCGATTTCGTTTGTGAAGAGTTGAACGATTCAAAGCAATTGTCGGAAAAGGTAAGATACAAGCTGCGTCCTTATATCGAAGAACAAGCTGTGGCCTGGGCTGTAGGAATTGTAGACCAAAAAGAGATTGACGAGATTAATATACTCAATGCTTCTTTTCTGGCAATGCAACGTGCGGTTGCAAAGCTAAATATCCGACCTCAACATTTGTTGATAGACGGTAACCGTTTCCGAAAATATGAAGACATTCCGCACACTTGTGTAGTGAAAGGTGACGGTAAACTATTGCCTATTGCAGCAGCTTCTATTCTGGCTAAGACATACAGGGACGATTTTATGGAGAAGCTACATCTGGAATATCCTGAATACGATTGGAACAAAAATAAAGGGTATCCAACTAAAAAACATCGGTCAGCAATCAAAGAATTTGGAGCAACTTCTTATCACCGAATGACTTTCAATCTGGAAGAAAAACAATTAAAGATCGATTTTTAAGCGGTTCATTCTTTAAGCCGCTTTTCTAAACCATCTGCCAATTCATTCAGAAAATAGAGTGTACTTTTTCTTGTATTTGCACGCAATTCGGACACATTATCGTTTATTGCAATGGCACTATCAGTTATTAAATCCTCAGCACGGCTAACACGGGGCAATATCTTAGCCTTTTTAGGGTTGTCATATAAGTAAACCAGTTCTGTGATCTCGAGTATACATTTTTCCTGAAATATAAAGGAATTGACACGATACCGCATCACAATTTTTTCACGCTCGCCTTTCGAATTGGCAGGTAAGAGAAGCTCAATCCGAGACTTTGCAATTATCTCATGATTTTCACCATCGTAGCGGACACTCGATATAAAAGGGTCTTTTCCATAGTTGTCCTTTGCCCAGTTTTTTAGAATAGCATAAACACTTTCGGTCGAAAGATTGGCTTTACTTTGTATTTCTTTGATAAATACAACTTTCCCATCAACTTCATATACCTCCGTAAATTTATTTCCTCGATTTGTGACCTGCGCAAAGCTTGTTATAGAAAATAGGAAGCATACAATAATCAGTAAGCATCTATTCATAAGGTTTTTGTTTTAGATTTTACAAATATAAAAATTATTTTCAGATACTTACAGCCACCTGTGCTAAATCTGTCATTATTACACTAAACTTACGACAAAGCACTATATCTTCTGACCGACAAAAACAGTATCAACTGAATACAAAAACAGCTACTTATTTATTACATAAGCAGCTGTTTTTTGTATTTATATAAATATCCTTCCCTTATTCGCCCTTGGCTACAATATGGTTTTTCAGCACGTTAGAATACATGATAAGCATCTTGTGACGGCAAAACTCGAAATCGACATAATCAAGATCTATCTTTTCGATTTGTTTTTTCAGGTAAGTTTCAAACTTATCCACATCCTCAGCAGTGTATTTGTCTGAAAATTTATTTCCTTCGTACAACAAATCGTAAGCTATATAGTTACCTGCAAATATTTTGTAATTCGAATGGATTGCACGGTCTATTATCTTAGCAACAATCTCAACCTGAACACGTTTATCTGTCTCTGTTATCTTATCTAGTTCGGGGTTAATACATGTTCCAAAATTGAAAACGACATTTCCTTTAAGTCCTAAAATTCCAATTTCCATATTGAGAAGGTCATCCCGCTGAGACTTTTTGTATTCGGGGTTATCTCTCTTCAACTGAAATTCTTTCGCTTTCAGGTAATCGCATGGATCAAATTCGTACGATATAGAAATCGGAATTATATTCAATTCCTTGATACTATCAATAAATGATACTTTCTCAGGACTCAAAGCCAACATTTTAAGTAAGCTGATCTGAGTTCTGTCGTCCGCATCCTTAGCTCTACCTTCACGCTGAGCCATCCATACAGATTCTCCTTTGGTGGTAATCGCATAATGGATATATTCTGACATATGCTTAGAAGCTATCAACTGTTCGCGGACACCTAGTCCACGACGTACAAGAAAGCTCTTATTGAGGCGTACCAATTTTTCTATCCAGGGATGAATCAGCAGGTTATCACCAATCGCAATTTCAGTTGTAGGCAGTCCTTGTTCGTAGCGTAAGATATTCAAAAAACCGGCATCGAGAACAATATCACGATGGTTAGACAGGAACAAATGTTCCACGCTACGATCTATATTGTCCCAATTTTCACCTCTTAGGTCGGTTGTTGATTTACGTCCCAACATCCAAACTGTATTGTAAATCATTTCGCTCTGAAAATCCTCTTTGGTGTTGTAAGCCGACATGGCAGCCGAAAAATCATCCCATGAGATGTTAGGCATAATATACCTTACAGCATGTTCAAACTTGGGATCTACCAATATATCTTGTATTGCTTGTTTTACCTCATGGTCATACAGAGGTGCTATATCATCAAACTTGTTACTCATGGTATCTACAGTTTTCTATTAAATTCTTGTTCTATTATATCTGTCAAAACTTCAGTTATATCCATTCCGGCAGCTGCTACCTGCTGTGGTATAAAGCTTGTCGGTGTCATGCCCGGAGTTGTATTTACTTCTAACAGATAAGGTACGTTATCTGAAATTATATAGTCGGTACGAATAATACCTTTAGCCCCAACCAAGTCATATACACGGAGTGTAAGCTCTTGTATTTTTTTAGTCATATCGTCAGGCAAACGTGCCGGAGTTATCTCCTCCACTTTTCCTTCATATTTGGCTTCATAATCGAAAAATTCGTTGGATGTAACCACTTCCGTCAGAGGAAAGACAACTGATTTGTCTTTCACTTTATAACATCCGCAGGTCACTTCCGTCCCCTTTATAAAGCTCTCTATTATAACCTCATTGGCTTCTTTAAATGCAATATCTATAGCTTTCTTTAGCTCGTTTCTCTCTTTCACTTTGGTAGTAGCAAAACTAGAACCGCCAATGCTCGGTTTTACAAATATAGGCAATTGTAATTTATCTACAATAGCTTCTGTATCATAAGACTGCCCTTCGCGAAGAAGCACGGATTCGGCTACTTTATAGCCAAAATTTCTCAGAAAGTTATTACAAATATATTTATCGAAAGTGAGAGCGGAAGCCATCATGCCACACGACGAATAGGGAATGCCTATCATATCGAAATAGCCTTGCAAGCGTCCATCCTCGCCGGGAGTACCATGTATTGTAATGTATGCAAAATCAAAATTTATTTTGCGGTTGGCTACTTTATCGAAATAGCTAAAATCATTTTTATCTACCGGATAGTGTTCTCCATCAATGTCGACACTCCATCCTTGGCGAACTATTTTTACTTTATAGACATTATATTTGTCTTTGTCTAGAAAAGAATAAATACCGCCCATGCTCTTTTCCGAAACAATTGCTTCGGACGAGTATCCCCCATACACTATTGCAATATTCTTTTTCATTGTATTTTTATAATCTACCAGCTAAATGAGCACTTATATTATTGTATTTATATCTCTTGTTAAATATCTCTGTTCGAGATATAACCCCGCCACTTCTCTATCAATTGGGTCATATCGTCGGGCAAGGATGACTCGAACATCAACTCTTCGCCCGTAGTCGGTTGCACAAAGCCTAAAGTTCGGGCATGCAATGCCTGACGGGGACATATGTTGAAACAATTCTGGACAAACTGTTTATATTTAGCAAAATGAGTTCCTTTCAGTATTTCGTTTCCACCATAGCGTGCATCATTAAACAATGTATGCCCGATATATTTCATGTGGACACGTATCTGATGGGTACGTCCTGTTTCTAGTTCGCACTGAACTAGGGTTACATATCCCAAACGTTCCAAAACTTTATAGTGTGTAACGGCTGTTTTGCCTTGTTCGCCATCTTCAAAAACCGTCATTTGCATACGGTCTCTGGGATTGCGCCCGATATTTCCTTCTATACGTCCTTCGTCTTCCTGCACATTGCCCCATACAAGAGCAACATACTGACGTTTGGTTGTTTTATGAAAAAACTGCAAAGACAGGTTCGCCTTAGCATGCGGATTTTTTGCGGCTACAATCAGCCCCGAAGTATCTTTGTCTATTCTATGTACAATGCCCAGACGAGGATCTTTGGCATCATAGTCTGGCGTATCTTTCAGCCGATATGCAATGGCATTAACCATTGTTCCCTGAAAATTGCCAAAACCCGGGTGCACTACTAAACCGGGAGGTTTATTAATTACCATCAGGTCTTTATCTTCGTATACTACATCGAGGGGAATATCTTCGGGTATTATTTCAAGCTCACGCCGTGGGCGATCCATGACTACCGATACTACATCGAATGGTTTCACTCTGTAGTTCGACTTTACGGGTACATCATTTACCAATATACAATTAGCTTCTGCTGCCTGCTGTATACGGTTGCGAGAAATACCTACAATATGCATATTCAGGTATTTATCCACACGGATCAATCCTTGTCCTTTGTCTGCAACAAAGCGGAAATGTTCGTACAATTCGGAATCCTGTCCATTATCTGGTGTCAGTTCGTCTTCCGAAAGATCATCAATATCATCAAATGGGTCTTCTGTCATCAATCAAAAAAAGGATTTATCTGCATCTGTACTTGTAGTCGTTGCCGGCACTTCTAACGAATCACCTTCTAGTGTTTCACCACCACCTCCTACTGTCATAGTAAGGGTAGAGCCTTTAGGTATCTTTTGCCCCGGAGTTATTGCCTTGCCTTTGTAGGCAACTGAAACAACCAATCCGGAATAAGCTGTAGGTGTATAGTTGATAACAATTTTATTGAATCCTAAAGAGTTTAGCTGGGCTTCGGCCTGCCGTTGCGAGAAGTCTCTCAGTTCAGGTATTTCAACCATCTGCTGACTCTTTGCCTGAATAATCAGATAGATAGTCCGGCCTGTTTTAACTTTTGCATTTTCCTTCGGCACTTGGTCAATGATAGCACCGGGCACACCGCCTACTCTGAATATGGAGTCTATGACCTCATATTTCAAATCGGAAGAAGATAGTATACTTCCGGCTTTCCCAACTTCCAATCCTGTTACCTGAGGCACCACAACCGATTCGTTATGGCGTGTATATATACTTAATATAAAAAGCGTTATAGCAATCAATACTACTAAAATAGCCAACATCATAAGTACATTTTTGACATAGATGTTACTTATTATTCTCTTTAATATATGTTCCTTTTTATCCATGTTTTATGATTCTAAACGAATACTGATGCAAAAATATTAAAAAAAAGCCGTTTATCCCTATTTGGTAGGGATATTTACAACCTAAACTTTTCTAAAATTAAAAGACGGGAAGCGTTCTATTGGGGTATATCGAAAAACAAACTATATATTGCGATGCAAAGTATTGTACCTAATATTGTAGCTATCAATATTTGTGCTCTCTGCTGCGATATGACTGATACTTTCAATTGATCGGAAGGCACTTTCAATACATAACGGCGACATGCCAAATAGACATAATATACTATGAAGCCGGAAATAACGCCGACAATCATACCTCCGGCTATGTCGGATATGAAATGAACTCCGAGATAGATACGCGAATAAGATGTGAGTAGTGCCCAGAAAATGATTACAACTGTATGCCATCTATACCGCAAAAGCAGCGATGTGAAGGTTACGACACCAAATCCATTGGCGGCATGGGATGATACAAACCCGTAGCGTCCGCCTCGATATCCCTTCACAATTTCGACACAGTATTCAAAATCGGGATGATGCGAAGGACGTAACCGTTCGAAAAATGGTTTTATCAGAGATGCGGAAGATTGATCGCAAAGAACACCGACCAAGACCATAGAAAGAATGAGAAGGACTGCCTCCTGCCATTTTATTTTATAAACAAAAATAAAGAAACAGACGATCACTAACGGCAACCAGATGAGTTTGCCGCTATATATCCACATAAATGTATCCCAATAGGTAGTATGATGTTCATTCAACCACAGAAACAAATTCCGTTCGTAGGGTAATATTTTTTCAGCTAAGCTTGTACTAATTAATGTATTCAGATTATAGTTTTTAACAGTTATATTATTTCAATTTTTTCTCGCATTATCCATCCTACACTACCATTATCGATCTCAATTTCGAGCCAACTACGGTCTTCTTTTGTAATAGTAACCTTTGTGCCGGCGTGTAAAATAAATAATTCTTTGCTATTCATATCGGGCGAACTGACAACTGATGCTGATCCGGTCATTATAATAGCAGTATCACGAACTTCGACACGTTGTTTTTGCCTGTAAGCAAAGATATTGGCAAATATAACAATTACAACGAATACTAGTCCTACATAGAAAGCAACTTTCTTTATATTTATCATTTTTGTAAAGAAAAATATAACAAGACAGGCTATTAGTAACAAAAATGAAATAATAGCTGTTGTTGCCCAGCCGTTAGAACTGGCTATGTTCTGAATTGCATTGAACCAGATGGACAGAAAGAAGGTGTCTGCTACGAGTATTTTATCTTCTATCTTGGTCGAAAGATAATCTATATTATGGCGAATATCTCTATCGCCGGGATTGAGCAAAAGCGCGCGTTCGTAGTATAAACGTGACTTAGCCAAATTGTTCAATCTGAAATATGCATTACCCAGATTATAATACAGATCGGAAGATTCACGTCCTAACGCTTTCTGTTCATTCATCTCTTTTTCCCACAGCTCTATTGCTTTTGGGTAGGCTCCTTCGTCATATTCTGTTTTAGCACTTTCGCTTCCCGATTGGGCTGGCAATGCCTGTGGCTGAGACACAGCAAGGCTGTCTTGTGCTACAGTCACCAAAAAAACTGTAAATAAAAGAGTTATGGATAATATAATTCGTTTCATTGTTTCTATATTAAAAAGCTGTTTAGCTGCCAACATATTAATTCTTATTTTGCTTTACTCTATTTTCCATTTTCCCGATAGCATCTACCGTTTCGTCATACAGGTTGTCCATTGCCTTGTCTGACTCTGCCGGAGCATAGCGTGCAAACTCGCAAGTGTCAAGTATGGATATAAATTGAGCTGTGAGGCTATCTTCGGCACCATATTTTGTGAGTTCATTTTCTACATTCTCCCTATTCAAATCAGCTACCGGAATAGTTAATTTATCACTCAGATATCCCCATACTGCCCGCAATACTTCTTCGTAGAATCCATCTTTATTGTGAGTCAACAAATATTTTTTAGCCAACTTGAGTCGCTTGGTTGCTACCTTGTTTGCTTTTTTGGTACGCATCATTGCAATATCGGCATTGGCTTGTATTTGTTTGCGATACACGATGAGAGATGATACAAACAACACTACAGGAATCACAAACCACAAGATATAACCGACTGAGCCAAAGGTAAAATCTAATGGATCCCGGAAATTAAAGTTTCCGGTCTTAATATAACGTATATCATTTTCTACCTGCACTTCTGTTTGGTTCATGTAGCTGGTAGCTGAATTATTTTTACCTGCATTCGGGTCTTTATCTACTTCCAGCTTATATTCGGGCGACGATACTGTTTTGTATGATTTTGTATCGGTATCGTAGTATGAAAATTCGATAGGTGGAATTGTAAATTTACCCGGATAACGAGGAATAAACATATATTCGATAGACTTGGTTCCTGCCAACCCTCTATCGGATAGTTTAAAATCGTTCGTAATTTTAGGATCGTATGTTTCGAAATCTTTAGGAAAAACTATCTGCGGATTCTTTATCAGTTTCAAGTTACCAGTACCACTAATATCAAGTTTGATTGTGACTGCATCATTGGCCTTCATTTTTTCAGCCGAGATAGATGGCTTGAATGTAAATGATCCGACACCTCCTGAAAAATTAGCCGGTTTTCCGGATGGTAATGGCGACACATCTACCGTAACAGGTGATGTTGTCAACTTGTGATTCACCTCTGTCATTACATCTTGCGGCCCAAAGAAAGTCTGAACACGTTGTCCGGAAGGAACAACAACAACTACCTCAACCATACCCGAAGGAATAGTCAATTTGCCTGAGCGTTGTGGAAACAATAGGGTTTTCTTTACATCTATCGTATAATAGTTACGTCCATTGTAGCGTTCTGTTCCAATTTGGCGAGTAGTTGACAACTCGAATTCTTCGGTCATAAAACCTTCGAATTCGGGAAATTTAGCATCTACAAATGCACGAAGATCGACTGCCGAATATACACGGAATGTGACAACAACAGCTTCTTGTTCGCTCACTTTAGTTTTTGAGAATATAGCTCTTACAAAAATGTCATCCTTGCTTACTTTTCCGTTTGTTGATGTAGATGTAGTCAACTGCGGTTGTTGTCCGGACTGTGCCGGCTGCGCATTCTTGTCGGGAGGCATCACTTTTATTTGCTTGCTATTGGAACGGTAAGTACGTCCTCCGACTTCAATTGTAGCTTCGGGCAATGTGAATGTACCTTCTTCTTTGGCAACTATTGTATAAACAAAGGTAACAGTACTCTCGACCGACGAGCGTCCATTTACAATTAAGGTACTGATGCCCTGCGAAGATACTGCGGGACCATACTGTATATCAAACCCTTTTATCTCCTCAGGAATCTGAATATTGTTGCCCTGCTGTCCTTTTTCACCTTTCACGGTTAGTGTATATCCTAAATGAAATCTCGCTCCTTTTACTACCGAATTGGGAGTATTGATAACAAAAGACACTTCGTCTGCATGGATATTAGCAATACCCAAAAAGAATACTATCAACAATAACCAATACTTTCTCATCACTGTTTTACTATATTTCATCTCGCTATATCTTCTCAACCTTATCTGAAGGTCTCTTCTCTTTTTAATTGGTCACTATATTTTACTTTCTAAATCGCGGTGAGGTTCAAAACCCTTATCTTCACCGATTCGATAGGCAATGTTTTACGTTCACGTATCACTTCCTCATACACCTGTCCCCATTGGTTGCGTACACGCTGCCCGGTAGGGATTGCATATTCGACAGTAATGCTGCCTTCGGGTATCTCTTTCAGCCCCATTTCGCGAGGTTGAAGTATCAATACTCTTATGTCTATAACCTTATAAGTTATGCCATCGAGTTTTTCTTCTCTCAATGCTTGACGCGACGGGGTAATGTTACTTGTATAGAAATCCCTGACAGCAGGAAAATTAACATCAATTATCCGGTTTGTCTCTATATTGGTATATAACCGGTAGGTAAGTGTCAATGTATCGGATTCGTTCACGCTCGGTTTGGAAGCAATTGTTTTTACAAATGCTTTTATTTCTGTAGCTTTCGTTTTCCGATTTTTCTTTTTATCGGCTATGTTGTGCAAACCAGAAACACCTACTCCTATTTTACCATCCTGATTTTGTCCATTTACAGTGAATGCAAATATGAAAAACAGAAATGATAATGATAACGATTTATATGTATTTCTTGTTACATTCATTTACCAATCTTTATTCTGACGTCTGTTATTATTGTTCTGCTTTTTGCGCTCTTCTGCTTTCGATTGTTTTACCCGTTCTTGAGTTTCTTTTTCGTCTTGTTCTATAGCCTGCAAAATCTGTTGGATGTTATCTTGCGACATTTGTCCTTCCTGATTTTGTTTGTCTTTATCCTTGTTCTGGTCTTTATTCTGATCCTTGTTTTGATCCTGATCTTTGTTTTGATCTTTATTCTGATCCTTGTTTTGGTCTTTATTCTGATCTTGGTTCTTGTCCTGATCTTTACTATCACCACCACCGCCATCTTGTTCCTGATCTTTGATCATTTTCTGCACTACAGCAAGATTGTAACGGGTTTCGTCATCTTTCGGGTTCAGACGTAAGGCATTCTTATAAGCCTCCATAGATGCTTTCAAATTATCAGGGCCTTGTTTCTGTTGCGGGCCTTGCTGTCCGGGTTGAACGGGCTGATTTTGTGCCGACTCTGCAGCTTTCTTTTTCAAGAAAGTATTTCCTATATTAGTCCATGCAGCCCCGGCTTTCACATTATTTCCATTTTCCAATGTCAGATAATGTTGGTATTCTTTTATAGCATCGTCCCAACGTTGCTGCTTATAGTAAGTATTTGCTAAATTGAACGAAGCTTCTTTCGAACTCGCATTTACTCCCAAAGCTTTGGAATAGTCTGCCTCGGCAGTTCCATACAATTGATCTTTATATGCTTTATTACCTGAACGGACTGCTTTACGTTCAGCTTTTTGAGCAACAACACTAATTGTCAAAAATATCAATAATGTAATAAATATACTTCGTTTCATTGTTTATCTTAATTCTAATAGCCGCCAAACGATTATTCGATATTGAGCGACTGATATAAAATATCGGGTTTTAATTGTCTTTTCGAAATAAAATATCTGTTATTTGAATAATCTGATATTACGGAATATTTTATTTTTCTTGTCAAACACACATATTTCTACAAATAGAAGTATGAGCATAGCCCACGCAAATATCTGGAATTTTTCGTCATACTCCGAATATGCTACTCCATCTATCTCTTTTTTCTGCAATTTCTCCAATTCGGCTTGAAGGCTTTTCAATGCCCCATTCGAATTATCGGCATGTACATAAAGTCCTTTTCCGGCTTTGGCTATCTTCTGACACATATCTTCATTGAGGCGTGTCATCACCACCTGCCCGGCATTGTCACGCCTCATGTTGCTCGAACCGGGCGCAATAGGAATAGGCGAACCTTGTGTGGAACCTATACCAACTACATTGACGTGTACTCCGGCATCGGCTGCCCGTGCAGCTGCTTCTTCGGCATTGCCTTCATGACCTTCACCATCAGTAATCAAGACAATGGCCTTATCTATATCTTTGTCGTTCGAGAAACAACTCATACTCATATCGATAGCCGTCCCCAAAACTGTTCCTTGAACGGGTACTAAACCTGGATCGATTGTCTCCAGAAATATTTTGGCCGACTGGTTGTCTGCTGTTAATGGTAATTGAATATATGATTCTCCGGCAAATACGACAATCGCCACTTTATCGTCACGACGCTCGTCGATGATACGGGTAAGCATTTGTTTTGCCTTTGCCAAACGGTTAGGTACAATATCTTCTGCCATCATCGAGTTAGATACATCGATGGCAATAACCAACTCAATCCCTTTTTTATCTATCTTGTCTACTTTAGTCCCAAATTGAGGGCGTGCCAAAAGGATAATTCCAAATCCGATAGCTGCCAATGTAAGCCAAAATTTGAGATAAGACCGTTTGAGCGACAATTCGGGCATCATACGCTTTACCAAGCGCAAGTCTCCTATCTTCTGAACACTTTTTCGCTTTGTAATATTCAGATAAATGAAGCCCAAAATGAATATGGGAATCAGAAAAAATAAATATAAAAATTCAGGGTTTGCAAACTTAAACATAGTGCATTTATATTATTTTGACCTTTCCAACTTCAGTAAAAAAGAAGTAAGTCAGGCGTATTCGTTTTATATCTATATCAAATTCAGTACACTTCTCCGTATTTATTATGGAATACTCCTCAACCAAGTACGGCGCAATATGAGTTCTAGTCCAACCAAACATAGAGCCAATATGGCAAACGGCAAATATAATTCTTTGCGTTTGGTTACGGTATTGACACTGATATGATATTTCTCCATATCGTCTATCTTATCGTATATAGCTTTCAAACTCGTATTGTCTGTTGCCCTATAGTATTCACCTCCTGTTGTCCCGGCAATTTCGGTCAGCACACGCTCGTCTATATCTACATCGATACGGTGAGCAATACCTGTACGCGGATCGACCATCGTAGATGAACCGCGCGAACCAACACCGACTGTATAGACACGTATGCCATACGATGCAGCCAGTTCGGCAGCAGTCATCGGAGCTATCTGTCCGGCATTGTTAGACCCGTCGGTAAGCAGGATTATAACTTTCGATTTTGATTTGCTATCTTTCAATCGGTTTACTGAATTTGCCAAGCCTAACCCGATAGCTGTACCATCTTCTATCATTCCGTATTTGACTTCGGACAGAAGGTTGAGCAATATGCGGTGATCGACTGTCAGAGGACATTGTGTAAAGCTTTCGCCGGCAAATACGACCAGCCCGATCTTGTCGTTAGGGCGGTCATTGATAAATTCGGCTGCTACTTTTTTGGCTGCTTCCAAACGGTTGGGTGTAAAGTCTTGCGCCATCATTGTACCCGAAACGTCGAGTGCCATTACAATATCAATACCTTCGGAATTGGTAACATCGGACGAGTTTACGCTTTGCGGACGTGCTAATACTATTATAATCAGCACAAGGGATAATAAACGTAGTGCAAATGGCAAATGGCGCAAATAAACTCTTATCGACACCGGCATCTTCTTGAAGGATTGTGCCGAAGGTATTTTGAATGTTGCCTGCATTTTACTTAGCTTGATGATATACCAAGCAATAAGCGGTACGAGCAATAAAAGTAAGTATAAGTATTTCGGATTTGCAAATTCCATTTCTGTTTCTTTTAACTATTTAGTTTCCTTATTACCTGTTGATTGTTGACTTTCGGCTGATACTGCTGGCGGATTGCCATCAGTCGAAGCTGTACTATCAGCCGTCGGCTTCACTTCTTCCACTTTGGTTTGGTTTACAAACAAATAGGCATTTACCAAGCTTAAATCATTCTCGTCGGGCAATGGCATGTATCTGGCAAATTTAACCAAATCAGCCAGCTTCAATATTTGTTCCAGACCTCGTTCAGGCGATCCTGCTTCTGTCGCTTTATGGATTGCTTCGATAATATCGTCCGAAATCATTTCAGGGGCATTTATACCAAATCGGTGATCGATATAGTTACGCAATATATCGGTAAGCTGAGTATAGTATTCTTTTTCCATCCCTTTTTGGCTCAATTTACGCTCTTTAAGATTATCAAGCTCTTTGAGTGCAATAACGTGCGGAGGAAGTACAACTTTGGGTCTGAATATATATCCTGTCCTTTTTCTTTTGCGATCGAGATAAACACCTAAAATTATGACACCTATCAGCACAAGTACGCCTAATGCTATAAATATGTAACTGAGATAATCAGTCCAGACAAAAGGTGGTTCTTGTATGTCTTTTATATCAGAAATCTGAAGCTTTTCAAAATCGATAGAATCTGTCTGGTGTCCTTTCAGCAGTTCGAGATATGCCATTGTGGAGTCTGACAACTGCGGGGAAGTAACTTTCAGCCCAAAATCGTTTGTCCGCAAAGTATCTGCTCCATCTATCACTTCCATATAGGGAACATGATAGAGTGTGGAATCGAAGGAGGTAACGATATACTTCTGGTTGAGTGTCATTATCTCCGTCATGGTCGTATCTACCTTTTCCATCTGCAACACCTCGATGCCTGTAATCAAAGTATCGCCGGGTGCGAATGCAGGAAATATGATGGTACGTCCTTTAGGTGCTTTTACTTCGAGATTGACTACGGCTTGCTCGCCGATCAAGATGTCGGAAGGCTCGATTGTCACTCTCACGGTTGCTTTCTGTGCCAGAATGGGCAAACCGAGACATAGAGACAAGCTAAGTAATATATATTTTTTTATTTTCAACATACTGCTCTTTAATGTGCAAATTCTATAATGTTCCGAATTGGTTTAGTTTCTCTTTTTGAAGAGAGCCAACAAGGCTTTTACATAGTCTTCGTCCGTACGCACCGAAACGCTGTCTACCCTGCTTTTATTAAATGCTTTTTGCATAGCATCCTGACGGGTAAGCCACCAGTATTTGTAGGCTGTCCTTACTTTTTGCGACGAGGTATCTATCCATTGTTCGTGCCCGGTTTCAGCATCTACCATTTTCATCAGCCCTACTTTTGGCAGTTCCGTTTCGAAATGGTCATATACTTGCAATGCTACAACGTCATGTTTACGGTTGGCTATTGTCAAGGCATTATCGTAATTATTGGCATCTACAAAATCTGAAATCATAAATGTAGTACAGCGTTTTTTGATAACACTGGTCAGATATTTGAGTGCCATATTTATATCTGTCTTTTGACTGCTTGCTTCAAAATTAATCAGTTCACGAATAATGTAGAGAATATGTTTTTTCCCTTTTTTGGGTGGAATGAATTTCTCTATTTTATCCGAAAAGAAGATAACCCCGATTTTGTCATTATTCTGAATAGCCGAAAATGCTAAAGTGGCAGCCATCTCGGTCACGATATCACGTTTGATCGTGTTGCGTGTTCCAAAGTCCTGACTTGCCGACACGTCGACCAGGAGCATAACTGTCAGCTCGCGTTCTTCTTCAAATACTTTTATATAAGGGCGGTTGTAGCGTGCTGTTACATTCCAGTCTATATCACGGATATCGTCGCCATATTGGTACTCGCGCACTTCGGAAAAAGCCATCCCTCTCCCTTTGAAGGCTGAATGGTATTGCCCTGCAAATATATTGGCTGACAACCCACGCGTTTTTATTTCTATTCGGCGTACTTTTTTTAATAATTCGCTAGTTTCCATCTTTTAACGGTATCGCTGTTTGTTTTTGGTCTAAAGCATATTTATCTAAAATAGCCTTTATGTCTATATCCGATGGTATAGTGTACCATTGGGCATCCGACATTATCTTCGATATATCAAGCCATATCTGGACTATTTTATGTTCTCCGTGCTTAGAATCGATCTGTAGTGAATAGTCGGGAGCAATCATTTTTATTTTAGCCCCATTCGTCCGTGCTTCATCATATATGCCGGTATTGAGGTAGTTGAGTACCATATCGGTTTCGGCTACATCCAACACAGCCCCTTCTCCATTGTTGAGCAAGAGAGTGATCTGGCGACAGCTATCGGGATTGAATAGATAGACAGATGTTGTGTCTATTATTCCTCGCACTATTCCGTCCTTGTTTTTCTTTCCTTTGCAGGATTGGGTAAACAGGAAGCAGAATGCAAGTATACAAATAGCTAAAAGGACTCGGGTATACATATTTTTTATTGATCGATCCGCTTATTTTCTATTCCTTAATCTAAATTATCGGATTAATAAATTAAGGCACCTCTATTTTGTTCAGAATTTCGCTGATTATTTCATCCGAAGTTGTATTATTTGCTTCAGCTTCGTAAGTCAGCCCGATACGGTGGCGCAATACATCATGACATACGGCACGTACATCTTCGGGAATTACATATCCACGACGTTTGATAAATGCATATGCACGTGATGCCAATGCCAAACTGATAGATGCACGAGGTGATGCACCGAAACCAATCATTCCTTTCAGGGATGACAAGCCATTCTCTTCCGGAAAACGGGTAGCAAATACGATATCGACTATATATTTTTCTATTTTTTCGTCCAGATAAACTTCTTTAACAACTTTGCGTGCTTCGATAATCTCGTCGGCTTTCATTACCGGAACAAGATTTTCTCCTAATGCGCCAACCAGATTTTCGCGAAGTATCAATTGTTCTTCATCTTTTTTCGGATAATTGATTACAACTTTCAACATAAAACGGTCTACTTGCGCTTCAGGCAATGGATATGTTCCTTCCTGTTCTATTGGGTTTTGGGTAGCCATTACCAAAAATGGAGAAGGTAGTTTGTATGTTTTTTCGCCAATTGTAACTTGACGTTCTTGCATGGCTTCGAGCAAAGCACTTTGCACTTTTGCCGGAGCACGGTTGATTTCGTCCGCCAGTACGAAGTTTGAAAAGATAGGACCATGTTTCACGATAAATTCTTCGTTCTTTTGGCTATAAATCATTGTTCCTAAAACGTCAGCCGGCAACAAATCGGGTGTAAACTGTATACGACTATATTTGGCATCGATAAGTGAAGCCAGTGTTTTGATTGCCAATGTTTTTGCCAAACCGGGAACTCCTTCCAGCAGAATATGCCCATCTGCCAACAACCCGATAAGTAAAGATTCTACAAGGTGTTTTTGTCCGACAATAACCTTGTCCATGCCCATTGTAAGAGCTTCTACAAATGTACTTTTGCTTTGTATTCTCTCGGTCAGTTCGCGAATATCAACTTGCGCCATACTTTTAAGTAATTATTTAGTTATTATTTTATTTCGTTTTAAGTTATTCAGAGCCATATTTTTTAAGCCTCACAAAAATAAAAATGTTAAATTTGAAAACACCTATTTTGTCGTTAAAAATGTTTAAGTAGTACAAAGTAATACAAACATCAATGTTAATGCGATAAATACGTGTCTGTCAATACTGTTTTCTGTTATGCAAATATAGTCATTTTAGCAGAGGGCGGAAATAGCAGCGAAGCCTATTATTGAATAAAAAAAGTCGAGCCTATTATTGTCAGGCCCGACTTTTTAATTTTATAATAAAGATGTGTTTCAATCAAACATATCTAGTGGCGTTACAGAGACAAGACTATATGCTCTGTTAAACGTATTATAGCCATGAGTGCCGATTGCAATAATCCCATTATTAAGAATAAGCATATCCGCCTGATAATCTAATTTAATAAAACTACCATCAATCGACAAACTTTTTATTGTATTGTCGGTCTGATCTATGACTTTAATATAAGACTTGGCATGTTCTCTGTCGATGCCTGCCACATATAATTTTCCACTATTATCGAGTGCCAAAGCCTTGATTTCGCTAAAACGGGTTGCTGCTAAGGTTCCATCTATATCATGGGCATCGTCTGTGCCAACAAGGGTAGTAACTACTCCATCAGGGGTTATCTTCCTCACTTTAGTTTTCTCAGCAATATAGATATTATCATTTTTATCAATTTTCATATCTATTATGTCCGAAAATCGAGCCACGATTCTATTCCCGTCTTTATTTCCTTTTTCATATGGCGAACCTGCCCAAACTCCGCTTCCATCTTCCTTACTTAACTTGTATATAACAGGCACACTATACTCGACAGCAAACATGACTCCCTTAGAGTTCATTATGATGTTTGAAACAGGGTGTTTGAAGACTGCATTTATATTGCCATCTGCGTATCTGTTGCTGGATACTCCATCGTATTTTATTATTGTGTGAACAATTTCTTTGGTTTGGAGATTTCCATATCTCTGAGAAAAGTAAATATTACCACCATTTACGAGTGTTCCACATCGATCTAATTCCGGATATTGACTGTTAATAACAGTTATAGACCCTAAGGTATAACCATCAAAATCAAGAGGAAGGGGCAACTCTGTGCGTGTAATATCAAACTCCGGTTTACCTAATTCCTGTCTTATACCTTTGTATTTAATTGTACGCTTTCTAATTTCGCTAAAAGAGTATCCGGAGATTGTTATAATATTCCCCTCGCGATCCAAGCACATAGAAAGTAAAGGATCAGATAAATAATCAACATATTTAGCGGCATATGTTCTTTCAACAAGCAATTTAGGACCTGTAGAGACAATCTGGCCAGAAACTTTATCGACAATGGTCAGCGGGTAAGATTGATCTTTATATTTAGCTTGTGATGTTATCTTTATTTTATTATCATTGGTTCTGACAACATTATATTTCAATGTTTCATTCCCCCATTGTAATTGATACTTTTGATTATCAAAATGAGAGAGAGTAATATTTGTTTCAAGTATCAATTCAAAATTTTCACCATGTTTTAGTGAAAGGTTGCCGGTTTGCTCAATCTTGATAAAATCATCTTCCTTATCCTCCTCACCATCGCTAGAGCAAGAGTAAAAAGAGATTGCTACAAATAAGGAAATAAGCAGAAGGAGTTTACTTCGTAATTTTGTTTTGGGTTTCATTAAGTTGTGTTGTTTTGTTTTGTTTTCTAAAATTAAAGATGCAAATATATATCAAATTTACATATATTGATGAATGTTTTAGAATACAAAGCCTCAACTTTAACAATTTACCTTAATACTATTTATTGAAAAGAAACGAACTTTAGAACATTTATAAGTCCTTATTGATCTTCACCTTTAGCCTTAAATATCCGACATTTGTAAAAAACAAACTTATGAAGACTGCACTATTTCTTGGTCATGAAGAACTTGATTATATTGACATCGACAAGATGCCTATAATAGTACTGCATACGGAAAATAAGTGCATCAAAAAGGTGGAAAAAAGCATTATAGTCAAAAAGAACATCAACTATTTGTCTCTATGGCTTCTGACAAATAGGATATCGGAAGTCTATGTGATGGATATTGCACCACCGATAAAAGAATTGTTTGAGAGAATAGGTGTTGTTGTAAAGAAGCACACTGAAATAAGCAACAACTTACTACTAAAAGAGATCCGAGAGGAGTAACCGGGACAACTTCATATTATTTATTATTTTTATCCTGGCTACACATTATTTTATTTGTGATTAGACCTTTCTGCCCTATATTTTTTGCTCAAGCAAAGAATGATAGGGCAGATCTGTATTGTCAGTAAAGTTAAATCAACTGTCCCGATATTGTACGGGGGTCATCTTCACATGTTTCTTAAAAAACCGCCCAAAGAATGAAGCATTTGGGAAATTCAATTCTTCAGATATCTGCAAAATAGTAAGATCGGTCGTTTTCATCAGAAACTGAGCCGAAGAGATAGTTATTTCATTGATCCACATAAAGGCTGTACGCCCGGTTGTCGATTTCAACAATGTCGACAAATATTTAGGGGTTAAACACATCTGATCGGCATAGAAGGATAGGCTACGTTCTTTTTTGTGATGCAAGACCAAGAGCTTAAAGAATCGATGTACCAATTCTTCCTTATGCGATGTCTGTGCCGAACATTCTTTTACTCCACGTACTTTATAGATAGCCCCTACCTCTGTCAGCAAGGCCAATAGAAGGCTTTGTGCCATTTCTTGCCTAAATGGATGGTCGGTACGGTTATATTGTTTTACAATAAACGAATGAAACTCCAATAGAATCTGAATTTCTTCGTCACTCACCGGCAACACAGGATTCTGAAGGATCAATTTGGAGATATCAAAGTTGGAGGATGAAGGGAGATGGATCAGAAAATCGACCGAAAAAATAAGGAACTCCATCATCAGGTCTTCTGTTTTGTCCAAAAGTTCCATCATAAAGTGAGGCATGATTGTGATTATCGTATTTTCTTCAATATAATACTCTTTAAAGTTTATTTTGAGATGCCCTTTTCCTTTTACGCAAATCGCAAAACCGATACCATCTAATATAAAGGGATAGTCTGCCGAAAGTCTGGGAGCCGTTAATGCCGTTTTAGATATTATAAAATTTTTGATCGCAAAGGGATCTATTTTTTCCGATATTTCATCGAGTTGTATTCTTGCAAACTTCATTATTATTTCATTTTATATCAAATGTAAGTAATATTTATTGAAATCAATTCAAACACGATCCATTTGAAAAACGAAAAAATCATAAATAAAGAAAAGACAATGTGAACGAATGTTGCACAGAAACAACTACCGAACAAGACACAATAGAAGTATCTGGATGACAAAAATCGGTGGCGCAAGAAACGAGTTGGGCACAGCAAAAGCTTCTATTGCAAATGGGTCTACTTTCGTGATACCTGATGATAGAGCATTTTGTCCAATCTCATATTACTACATGAATAACAATGTTAATTAATTGATTTTTTCTAAAAAAAAACATATTTTTGTCCTGATACTAAAACCCAAACTTAATACTACATTAGCTTTTACTCGAAACATCAAACTTATGAAATTACATTTTACAAAACTGATTTGTGTCATATTCTTATTTATATGCTCACAAACGAAAGCCCAAGTTACAGTCGGCTCCAATACTCCTCCCAGGAAAGGAAGTCTTCTAGATCTGAAACAGAATGATAATTTGAACGAAAACTCATCCAAAGGATTACTGCTTCCCAGAGTTGCACTTGAGGATATAACAAAAATGAAACCTTGTATCCAATCCGATTCTCCTCAAAGCGAAGATAAACTGTTGCACACAGGTCTTCTGGTGTACAATGTTACAGATTCTATCAGTGTCGGCTTATGTCCGGGTGTATATACATGGACAGGGGAAAGATGGGCTAAACTACCCAAAGCCTGCGAATCGGATATCGACCCACAATTGCTTTACAGCCCCAATTGCTATATAGTAAGTCCGGGGCAAGTATCTGGAGATATTCCTGTTGCTAAAGCTTATTTGGTAAGTAAATCACGGCCTGATATGGCAGAACTGAATACTTCCAGTAAAGTATTTCTCAATGTTCTTTGGCAAGATACTAAGAACTTAATAGATAAGGTAGAACTTGTAGATGGAGACAAAGGCATCTATTCGAAATTCAAAGTAACAGCAAAAGGTGCAAATAAGGGAAATGCACTGGTCGCTCTTCATGTGGGGCCAAATGGAAATGATACTGACCCAATTGCTTGGTCATGGCATATATGGGTAACAGATTATGATCCGGATAATGGAGGGTCTGTTTATACATATAATAATAGCGAAAAAGAATATATTTTTATGGATCGCAATATCGGAGCAATAAATACGACTCCGACAGATATTAATTCGATGGGTATGATGTACCAGTGGGGAAGAAAAGATCCATTTACTGCAGCAAACGGAAACTGGACTGCTAGTTTCAAAGACTTATACTCTTACTCGGACGGCGCGGTCCTTAATGAAGTTGATGAAGTATTAGGAGGTGGCAACTCGCAGCCTTCGGGAAGTGGTATAAAACATATCACTCCTCCTGCGGGAGCATCTAACCTGACCCTCTCTATACAGAATCCTACCTCATTCTATGCAGGGGCATATACAAAAGGTGATAACCAATATATTTACGATTGGTATTCCGGTGACGGAGCAGGAACTGTTAGCGATAATGATTTATGGGGAACTTCGGCTCAAAAATCTCCGTTTGACCCATGTCCTGCCGGATGGCGTGTACCGGCTTATAGTACAAGTAAATCACCTTGGTCTCCTTATGTTGACGGCGGTGGCTGGGACGGCACAGACGGTCTTAACACGTCGGGCAGTAATGGCTTTGACTTTGTGGGTACATTATCAAGCACGCCATTAGGTTATTACCCCGCATGTTTTTCCCGTGCCCCTAAAGCTTTCTTTACCGGAGGTGTAGTTGGATCTAGTAATGAATATCCATCTTCATCAGGTGGTACATTCTTCGTTTTCGGTTTCTCAGTAGGTCAAATAGAAGGATATTATTGGACATCATCAACATCGTCTAATACGAACGCTAAAATGTTATCACTAACAGTGGGGATGATGGGAGATAATCTGGCTCAAGAATCGTCAAGCCCTAAGGCTACAGGAGCATTTGTGCGCTGTGTAAAAGAATAAAAAATAAAAATAAAAAAGGGAATACTTCTCTAAAGTATTCCTTTTTTTATTCTTTATAGGATTTATCTACCCAATAATTACCAGATCACTCCCCATTAGATATATGCAAACCAAATAGTTGCCTATAAAGCAATATGTACATTTTGACATCTTCCCGTTAGTACACTTTATAGGAAAATAGAGGCTTTAGAATAAACAAACAGAATGAGTGATGTAATAACAATACGAAGAATAGAACATTTTCGAGGTTCTATTGACCTTTTAACAAGCTTCTTTTTTACCGATCTTTGTAACATAATCGTAACCCAAAACCAAAAGAGATGGTAGATAAGGGTTGTGACAAACTTTAAAACAAACAAGAAAATAGTCAATTTTATTAACAAATAAATTTTAGAAACTATGAAGAGATTAATTTTTACTCTAGCTATTGTATTTGGTGTAGTAACAGGTGTTAGTGCACAAAGTCCCGGAAAAGTATGGGTAGGTGGTAGTGTTGGTATCAACAGCAGCAAAGTGAAAGGTGGCGAAAGCGCAACCAGCTATAAAATAATTCCGGAACTAGGATATGTAGTATCCGACAATTGGGGAATAGGTATCAAACTTGGATACAATCATGATGAAGAAGCGATATCTATTAGTGATGGTTCAGGTAACCTAATATCCGGAAAAACTAAATCGGAAGGTTTCGAAGTGAATCCATTTGTTCGTTACGCATTCCTAAAAGGTGACATAGGTGGTCTGTTTATCGATGGTGGAGTTGGTTACAAATACGCAAAAGACAAAACTAGAGATATCAAGACAAATACTTATGAAGTAGGTTTCAGACCGGGTGTATCTCTTAATGTATCTGATAAAGTTGCCTTGACCGGTAAATTCGGATTCTTAGGTTATGAACATGAAAAAGAAGGTGATAAAAAAACTGACACTTTCGGATTCAATTTGAATATGGAAAATATACAACTAGGTGTAAACTTTGTATTCTAAGTAATCATTTAGTTAATCAGTTAATATGATTAATAGAGAAAGTCTGGGGAAAAATCCCCAGACTTTTTTTGTCTGTCAACCAAACCAAGCCGGAGTGAATCTACAATACTAATTTCTACTGATAGTAACAACAATATTCTATAATCTTCAACAAATCGAGACTTATTAAAACAGATTATATAATTAGCAGAAATAATATTTTATGACAAAATACTATTTTAGATGGGGTGATATCTCCAATATATTTATCTTCTTAATATATTTGCAGCACAATAAAAAAAGTTAACGAAACATCTGATTTAATCAATAATAAATAAAACTATGAAAAAATTAATCTTTACCCTAGCTATTGTATTTAGTATAGCAACAAGTGTTAGTGCTCAAAGTCCCGGAAAAGTATGGTTAGGTGGTAGTGTAGGCATCAGTACCAGCAAAACAGGAGATTCTGAAAGTACTACAAGCTATAAAATAATTCCCGAGATTGGATATGTTGTATCTGAAAACTGGGGGGTCGGTATCAAAATAGGATATGGCCATAATCAAAATGTAGGATGGGTATCCGGATCGTATGACGGAACACCTTACCAAACCTTTGCGAAAGATGCATTCTTTGTTAATCCATTTGTTCGTTATTCTTTTTTGAAAGGAGATATAGGAGGCTTATTTATTGATACCGGTATTGGTTACACCTACTTAAAAGACGATTATGCTGAATACAGTAATAGTAGCTGGGAGTTTATTAACAGAACGATTAATATCTTTGAAGTAGGTTTCAGACCGGGTGTGTCTCTTAATATATCTGATAAAGTAGCTTTGACTAGCAAATTTGGATTTTTGGGTTACCAACACATTAAATATGGTAATACTAAAACAAATAGTTTCGGCTTTGATCTCAATATGGAAAATATATTGTTAGGGATGAACTTTGTATTTTAAGGAATCATTTAAGAAGTTAACTGATATAAAAAAAGAGATTGTCCCAATAATTGGGACAATCTCTTTTTTTATATCAAACAGTTAAAAGCTGTCGCATATTTTCTATAATCTTTTTCATATCTTTGCTTCGCTTTAGAGGTTTTGCTCCCACACACAATGGTAGCAATGAAAAGGGAATCAGGTGTAAATCCTGAACAGACCCGCTGCTGTAAGCTCCGCTAAATACTTTTGGACAATTATCTAAACACCACTATTCTGACAAAGGATGGGAAGGGCGTTCCGAAAATGGAGTAAGTCAGAAGACCTGCCTTTAAATTTACGATACAGAATCATAGCTTTCGGGGAATAAAGCTAGATATGAAGATACCAGACATAATATCTATCCTGCTTCTTATCTTTTTAATCCCTTGTATAACAAAGTTATGGTTCGCGTTCGAAAAATCAATTATTTAAATTTATTAATTAAAAAGAAAGAAAATGGCAAACACGAGGCAAAGTTTATTTTTCAAATTTGCAACTCTATTTTTCGGGCTAGCATTCACTCTGGCATCATGTTCAGATGATGAATCCGAAGGACTAACTCCTCCGACACCAAGCGGAAACGACCAACTAAAAGCATCTTATACTACTGATAGAAGTAAGGCATTGAAAATTGGAACAACTGATAAATTCGAAAGCTATGTATGGACTGTAGCGGACGTAGCAGGAAAGGATTCGATAATCAGCCAAAGCGATACATTAACTTATCTAAGTGCCAAAACAGGGACTTTGAATGTCAAGCTAACAGCTATAATGGCCAATGTTACTTATACATATACTACAGAAATAAAAACCCAGAAAGAGGCAGAAGCTTATAACTTATATCAAACCAAAGTTATAGATTTGCTCGTAGCACCGGGACAGTTTGTCAACGAAAAGAATCAATACGGAGCTTTTTACGAGGAGGGTGATACAAAAGATTCTGTCTTGGCAAAAGCAAACGAGAATTATATAGGAAAAGATTCTAAATTAATATCACTTGGCGGATTTGGCGGATACATCATTGTCGGATTCGACCATACTATTGTAAACAGCAACGATCCTTATCATTTCAAAATAACAGGCAATGCATTTGCTAATTTTGCAGAACCGGGTGTAGTGATGGTAGCATATGACAAGAACGCAAATGGCAAACCGGATGATGATGAATGGTACGAATTAGCAGGAAGTGAGTATGCCAATTCGATCAAAAATTATGAAATAACATATACTAAACCGGATCCGCTCAATGCAGATGTTCCTTGGACTGACAATCAGGGAAACAGCGGTATAGTAAAAAGAAACAGTTTCCACAACCAAGCAAGTTATTTTCCATTATGGGCAGGAACAGACAAGATTACATTCAAAGGCACACTGCTTCCGAATCAAAAATCGGGAAATGTAGCTTTCGAATACGGATATGCAGATAACCAACCAACTAGCGACAGCTTCAATATCAATTGGGCTGTGGATGCAAATGGCAACAAAGTAACGCTACCGGGTGTTGACTTTATTAAAGTATATACGGGGCAAAATAAAGATGGAGGGATATTCGGAGAAATTTCGACAGAGTTCAAAAATGTGATGGACTTGACACTCGAAGATTAAGAAAGAACTTATAAAAAAGGGCTTGGAGTAATTCTACTCCAAGCCCTTTTACTTACAAAAAAAAATTAAAACGATATAATCAATAAGCTGCATCCGGTGTCGTTACCCGGATCAGTTTATGATTTACAAATTCATATATTCCGGCCGGAGATTGTTCACGTCCATAACCGGAATGTTTAGTTCCTCCAAATGGCAATTCCGGAGCTATTCCTGTCACATGGTTTATATAGACCATCCCAGTATCTATGCGACGAGCTACTTTCACAGCGCGTTCCGTGTCGGTGCCAAATACAGTTCCGCCCAGACCAAATTCGGTATCATTAGCCAGCTCTACCGCAGCATCCTCATCTTTAACCGGATAGATACAAAGCACAGGGCCAAATATCTCTTGAGAATATGCCAGCATATCTTTCTTTATTCCTGTCAATATGGTTGGTTGCATAAATGCCCCTTCCCTATCGAGACGTTTTCCACCTATCACAAGCTTAGCTCCCTGTTTAAGGGTTGTTTCCACCTGTTTAACTACATCTTGCGCAGCTTTTTCACTACTCAATGGAGCTAACTGCGTTTTGCTGTCGAGAGGATCACCTACAACTACTTTTTCGAAAATAGCTTTTGCTTTTTCTATAAATTTATCAGCAACCGATTCCATTACAATTATCCGTTTAGGAGATACACATACCTGTCCGGCATTCCACAAACGACCAAATGCCGCTGTATGAACAGCCTTGTCCAGATCGGCATCATCCAATACAATAAACGGATCGCTACCACCAAGTTCGAGCGTCGATTTTTTAACAAACTTTCCGGCTTCCGAAGCAAAACTTGCTCCGGCCGGCTCACTACCCGTTAATGTAACACCTTTAATTAGCTCATTACCTACAAACTGAGTGATATTCGAACCCGACACAAAAAGGTTTGTATAAACACCTTTGGGAGCTCCGGCTTCGCTTATTATTTTTTCCATTATTGCAGCACACTGTGGTACATTAGAAGCATGTTTCAAAACCATTGTGTTACCAGCCATCAGGTTAGGTGCTGCTGAACGGGTGATCTGATAGAAAGGAAAATTCCATGGCTGTACACTAAGAATCACTCCTATCGGATCGTAAGCTAAAAAAGCTTTTCCGGAAGGAGTTTCCAACGGATGATCGGCCAGAAATTTTTCCGCATTCTTCGCATAGTAGTCAAAAATATCTGCCGAAAGCAATACTTCACCAATACTTTCCGAAAGCAATTTACCCATTTCTAAAGTAGCCAGTTTGCCTAACTCTTCTTTACGCTCGCGCATAACAGAGGCTACTTTATGAAATATTTTTGCCCGATCTGCAAATGATGTTTTACGCCACGATTTGAATGCTTTATCGGCTTCTTGGATAATTTTTTCTACCTGTTCTTTCGACATTTCATCGAATTCTTTCTCAACCTTGTTGGTTGCCGGATTTACGGTCTTGATTGAAGACGTTTTTGCTTTATTTTCCATTTCTATATTTTTTTGATATGTATGTAATTCTGATATTATAAATTATAAAAACAAGTTTAGCAAAGGTTCTGTTCAGTATTATTATTCACTATCAGTGTTATAGTTTCCTAAAAAATCATTTTAGTGAGTATCCGTAAGGTAACAATTCTTCCATATTCTTGATTTCAGATAGATAACAATCGCTCAGCAGCATCAGCCTATTTGATACTTTATGAACCTCCCTAAAGTTATGATCTGAAAGAATTATTCCTTTATTCTGCGAAGCTGTTATAATCTGTGATCTAACCTCTTCAATAATAATTGGTGATAAGCCTTTGAATGGCTCGTCTAAAATAACAAAGGGCGCGGAACTGTGCAACATTAATTTTATTTGCAAATACCTCAACTCTCCTCCAGACAAATCACGGACTTTGCAACTCGACAGCTTCTTTAAAACATTATCTTCTAAAAAATCAGAAGTATCATTAACGTATAAGTCAACGATTGTTTGCACTTTAAAATCTCGAGGCAAAAAGTCGAATTGAGTGAGATAAGATATCAGTCCACTCCGATAAGCTTTACCTGTCAGCACATTTCCATTTATCCGTACAAAACTGCGCTCAGCCTTCAATGTTCCGAATATTATATTGAAAAGAGTGGTTTTACCTACTCCATTTCGTCCGAATAAGCCGACAATATCACCGGGCACACATTTCAAATATATATCAGACAAAATTGCCCGTTCACCATATGAATGCAATACACTATCGACCTCCAACACTACATCTGCCATAAAAAAACTATTTTATTGAGTAATACACAAAACAATATAGCTATGCAATAGGTAAACAACCATAGTTGTAGTTTAGTACATGCAGCATTATAGTAGAAATAATATTGCTCTTTCCTGAAAAACTCCTTATATAAGAAATCAAATACGATACCGACTAACAGATATGAAATCAATACTGAATTGGATATAGATGCTATAAGCACATCTAAGCTATTTAACTTTATCCCATCAGTGGGTACAGCACTGAGAAAGAACAGAAAAGCGCAAACAAATGTGATAGGAATACTAAGTTTTAAAGTATCAAGATAAAAAAGCCAGAAAAATCTGAGCTTTCGCCGATAACTTATTATTCCTGCCCCCATTTCACATTATATTTTCTCAAATATAACTATTTTAACAAACAGAACTTATGCTTTTTTCATTTTGTTAACCTCATATTACAAATAATAGCTTAATAGAATAGGTTAGTATAAATTAGCTATAATTTCATTTTTAAACTTAAAAATCTATTACATTATTTTGTATATTTGTATCGCTTTGCGAGTAAACGCTTAACAGACTGATATTAAGTAACATTCAAATATATTTAATTATAAAAGTATTATGATTACAATTGACAAATTCAACTTTGCCGGCAAAAAGGCATTCGTCAGAGTAGACTTTAATGTGCCTCTTGACGCTCAGTTCAACATTACAGACGATACTCGTATCCGTGCTGCATTGCCTACGCTAAAAAAGATTTTAGCTGATGGTGGTAGCCCAATCATAGCATCTCACCTTGGACGTCCTAAAGGTGTAGAAGACAAATATTCTTTGAAACACATCCTTGGTCACGTATCTAAATTATTAGGCGTTGACGTACAATTTGCTAACGATTGCGTGGGTGAAGAAGCGGGCATTAAAGCTGCTGCTCTTCAACCGGGCGAAGCTCTATTGTTAGAAAACCTTCGTTTCTATGCTGAAGAAGAAGGAAAACCACGTGGATTGGCTGACGATGCTTCTGACGAAGAAAAAGCAGCTGCTAAGAAAGCAATAAAAGAAAGCCAAAAAGAATTTACTAAAACACTTGCTTCTTATGCAGATGTATATGTAAATGATGCTTTCGGAACTGCACACCGTGCACATGCTTCGACTGCTTTGATAGCTGACTTGTTCGATGCAGAGCACAAAATGTTCGGATATTTGATGCAAAGAGAAATAGACGCAGTAGAAAAAATCATGAAAGATCCTGCTCGTCCGTTTACTGCAATCATCGGAGGATCAAAAGTTTCTTCTAAAATAGATATTATCGAAAACCTTTTGGGTAAAGTAAACAACCTTATCATCGGTGGTGGTATGGCATTTACTTTCGAAAAAGCTAAAGGTGGTAAAATTGGTAATTCCCTTTGCGAAGATGACAAACTAGATCTTGCAAAAGAAATTATGGCTAAAGCTAAAGCAAACAATGTAAATTTAGTATTATCAACTGATGCTAAATTAGGAGATTCGTTCAGCAATGATGCTAAATCTCAATATTCAGATGCTAATAATATCCCTGACGGATGGTCAGGTTTCGATATAGGCCCTAAAGGTGAAAAAGAATTTTCAGATGTAATCACTGCATCAAAAACTATCCTTTGGAATGGTCCTGTAGGCGTATTCGAATTCGACAACTTTGCACATGGTTCTGAAGTTATTGCCAAAGCTATTGCTGCTGCAACTAAAGCTGGTGCTTTCTCACTAGTAGGTGGTGGTGACTCTGTAGCTTGTGTTAACAAATTCGGATTAGCAGATCAAGTATCATATGTATCTACCGGTGGTGGTGCTCTTCTTGAGTTCATCGAAGGAAAAGTTCTTCCTGGTATCAAAGCGATCAGAGGATACTAATAATTACTGAATCAAAAAGGCTAAAGAAAAGTCTTTTTTTATATTAATAATCTACATCTTATGGTGTAGATTATTTTTTTTTAACAGAATTCAATTATCTTTATGTCGCATAAACACATTATACAAAAGAGACATGAGAGATCAATATTCACCTGTGCTGCCCCTATTTATATCTATTTGTTTGGGGTTAACAAGCTGTTCTAAGGATGAGGTAGATAAAGAAAACCCGTCCTCTATCAAAATTTCAATATCAGACAAACGAGTAGAGCCTTTCCAACCGATAACGGCTAAGGTAGACACACCCCAAGAAGAGATACTGCAATCGTATGACAGCCTCGTTTGGATAGCTAATGGTGTAGCTAGCAGGTATTGGAATAGCCTGGCAGAAGTAGGAGCCAGATATATAATCGGACGAAACATTACGGATTACGTAGTCGGCAAACACAAATTGTATGTTATTGGCTACAAGAATGGCAATGTTATCAGTAAAGATTCGAGCGAATATGATATAAAGAAGCCTAGCGGTGATTTTCTCAGCATGAAGTGGGGAGGTTCGGATAAGGATGAGTGCCTCACGTTCAGGACAGGAACTACTCCTGTCAATTATAATCCAATCAAAGGTGTAAAAGGGATAGAACTTAATTTACATCGTATTATTCAAAAAACACAGAAAGAATATTTACTACTCGAATATGTGCCGTGGATATTTAAAAATGCTGATGCATGGATTGAAGAGGATACAAGGGAGAATATATATACTCTTTTTCATAACTACATTACAAGTATATATGGTAAAAGCACATATGTATATACGGGAGGCGATATAAAGAAGACAAACTTATGGAGCGAATATAATAAATTGTTCCAGTATCAGCCCCAAATACAATATCCGTTATATACGGAATCATATCCTGTGGAAATATGGGAAACTCCAACTGCTTCAATCTGCTTGTTTGCGGCTGCCAACAATTGGTATTATGTAATAGCAGAAGCTAAATGAATGATGAAAAAATATCAAGACTCTCCTATTTGAATATTTATAAATAATAAAGTGCTAAATCATAGACAAATAAGTATAGCAATACACTAGATTATTATATTATAGAACAAACTAAACAAGAGAGTCATTGATGACACATGAAGAATGATAAAAAAAGAATCTCGTAGGAATTATCCGAAATAAATGGATTATTCCTATTGAGAGTCTTAAAAAAAATTACACAGCTTTACATATAATTGAAAAATAAAGTATTGTATCTTATTCTTGTACGCAACGAACACCAAAACCTGTGGCACGTCTTTTGGATGGGGAATCTTCCGGATTTACTCCTGCTGCCTTGCCGCCTCCGGGCGATGTTATAGAAAAACCATACACCGTATATTCATTTTCTGCTCCGGTAGCTACCCAGCGTCCTCCGTTTTGCGAAACACCTTCGTGGATATTAGTATCACCAATTCCTCCTGTCCGGTAACCATTGAACGAGTAGTAACCTATCTCATAATCATTGGTAAACACAAAACCTTTTAGCGGAATATACTGTGCTGTAACATAGTTGGTATAATCCTTGACACTGCCTAAGTCTGCAGCCGTAACCAATGCCTGTTGAAAAAACCACGGGGAGCGGTCATTCTTAAATGCAGGAACTCGCCATCCTTTAGGACATGGATCGAATATTGTTTTTGAACCATTCTCGTCCCAAAGAAAATCATTTACATAATTCAGCCATTTGCCCGAAACCTGTCCTCTGTTGGTATACCAATCATTGATACTATTTCCGCCACCAACACCCAGCGCGCTTCCGGTTGTGCTATAATATACATATGGATTCATTACCGAATTGGCTAGATTATTGTCTCCATCGGATGTCGACGGAACAGCCTTTTTCACTATTCTCGAGTTGTTACCTTCTACCAATGGAGTATTTCCATGTATTTTGTCATATGTCGATCTCAATCTTTTTGTCTGTAGTTCAGCCCCGGGAAATGGGTCTTTACGTCCCCATTGATAGTAACAGCCATTCGATTGATTATCGCTAACAGTGGCATTGTATGCTCCTAAATCGCGATCCATAAATACAAAGTTTCCATCCGGATGAGAAGTATTATTGTAGCGATAAACTGAACCATTCTTGACAGGAGTCTGCCCATAAGATGTAACAGATACTATATTGTCCGATACATCTCTGTTGGGATCATAATCAGTAAACCAGATATGCCAACTCCATCGGATGCGCTCCTTGGTAGGATCGGAAGGGTCGGGACCATCCGGTCCTTTTATACGTACTGCAATTACAGCATTACCTGATACTGTAGACCCTATAACAGGGAATATACGTATTCGGGAGTTTTTCCCGTTCCCCACAATGGGTAGTTCATTATTGTTTCCTACATTATCAATTAGTCCATTTTGATCCATCCATATCAATTCGGCACTGATATCAGCATCATTCTGAGACAATGTAACATTTGTAAAAGGATATGCTGCAAATGGTGGTGAAGAATACTCTTCCCAGAATTTATATGCTTTGATTATCGGTACATCGACACCCGATGTAGAATCGATAATGAATGAATTGCTTTCCGAATCGGCATTCTTAATCTTACTTATTTCGGGAACACCCATTTTCATCCAAGCTGTACCAGTCCACACATACAACCCAGAACTGAATACATCGTTTTCGGTCATATTATATACTGTTAGTCCGGTATGCAGCTTCATCGAATCGGTATTAGCTGCTCCGGCAGGTGTAAGCATTGGTGTAAGTAAATTTATATCTACCAGTTCCACTCGTGGCAACAATAGCCCTCGGGCTGCTGTTGAGTCGGTCAGGTTGAGAGGATCGGAAGCAATATTACCTTTTATATCCAGCAATGCTCCTTTACGTGGAGGTAAGGTAGACCCAATTGTCACTTGTGCACGAATCTGTAATATTGGCAACATAGATAGTGCTAATAATCCCAATATCAATATATTTTTTGTTTTCATCGTATCTATATAATTCTTTCTTTGCTTTATTCTTTAATACAACGCACTGCATAAGCATTCGCCCTGTTCTGAGAAGTGCCGGGATAAAAACTTGTATCTTTTATAGTCCATACATTTGCTGTAGTTTTCAACACAATCGGTGCACTGGTAGAGAGGTGATTTGTAGAAGCAGACGCAATCCAATATGTACCATTATTGGTAGATTCTTTTAATTGGCCTGTCGAAAAATCACGCATACCAGTCACAGAGAAAAAGCCGAGATTGTAGGCCGGATCAACAAAGTTGAAACCTCCAATGTCTGTAATATTATGTGTTGATGCCCCAAAACATCCATCAGGTGAAAGTGCCACCTGATCGTTCGGATTGGTAGGATATCCTCCATAATACCAAGGAGAACGACCTGATATATTAGAAGGGACTTTCCATCCTTGAGGACATGGATCGAATGGTGTTTTGCCTCCATCATTGCCCCACAAATAATCGTTCTGAAGGAAATGACGAGATGTACTCCCCACCTGGGTATACAACTGATTGGTATACCAATCGTATGCATGACCTGCATTTCCGCTTATAAACGTTGTCGGATTTTGTATAGACTTGGATAAACTATTGGCAGTCTGCGCATCCACTTTTATTATATCGGCATGCTGCACACCATTGGCATCGAACAATACACTTTCAAGAGCACCTGTATTGGGATTGACTGCTGTTGCTTCTCCATAGATTCCGGTAAAAGGGTCTTTGCGCCCCCACTGATAAAGTAATCCACCGCTTTTAGTATTGTTAGTTGTATTGGACAATGCTCCAAGATTCCGTCCCATAAAGTTGAACTCGGCATTTCTTACTGAGTTGCAATGCAATACCATATCACTATTGGGGTCATAATCGGTTACCCAGATGTGCCAGCTCCAATATATAACGTCATTAGTACCATCATTTACAACAAAAGCAATCAAAGCATTACCACCATCACCACCACCGATACTTGTCTGTAGTTGGATATTGCCTAATGGGGTTGCCTGATCGAGCAACAAAGTATTATCAAGCGGATTGGCATTACTTATCAATCCCGGTGTACTTTGCCATAGCAATACGGCTTTTGCACTATATCCGGGCTGTGTCAGCAAGGTTTCAATATCTACTGATATATTAGTATTGGAAACGTTATTATTGAAACCATAAGTTGCACCTATCGGTGCTTTATATTCTTTCCAGAAAGAAAAAGCTTTTTTTACAGGAACATTTATTGTACTATTTGTTCCTACAATATAACAATTAGGTAAATATAAATCAGGATTGGTCACAGGAGGTATCATTCCGTCACCTCCGGTTGTAGGATTGCCCGGGAGCGTTTTGTCCTCATTCATTTTTGTCCAGGTCGTTCCTCCCCATACATAAATCCCAGCGCCTTCTACATCGAATGGTGCATTGTCATTCGTGTTGTAGACCATTAATCCCATATGACTTTTCATCAAATTCGGATTTGTCGCATCTGAACCTGTCAGTGCAGGTCTTAGATCATCGAATGATTCTAAATACACACGTGGAAGCCCTAAACCTTTGGTTGAAGTAACAATACTATTAGGCTGATTTCGTAGTTCGAGCAAAGCTCCGGCCTGAGGGACTTGATCTAAGCCTATTGTAACTTGCCCCCACAAGTTGGGAATAGAAATAATCTTTGCAAAAACGAGCAAGAGAAAAAGTCTTTTTACTGTTTTCATGTTATAATAATGTAGTCTTATGTAAGAATAATAATAAATATAAGTTCGTTCCTTTTCTCAAACAATAATATTCTTCAGCCCATGCCTTTAAAGCTTAAACAAAATCCAACTGCAACAAACATAATTGAAATTATATTGATTTAAGTTAAAAAAAATGTCAGATAAATATTCTCTACAAGCCAGTCGCCAGAAGATCTAATACTCTTCACTACAGTCAATTGAATAGAAACAGGATAAGTAAGTAGTTCTGATATGGTTCCTTTATCTTGATGCAAAGATAGTTAATTAACATCGCGTAACAAGTGGATTACTTTAATTAGTAATAAATAGGTTCAAAAATAGCATTGCACTAGATTCCAAAAGATTGCGACAAAAAAAAACTAGCATTTTCATCACAATCAGGCTAACAAAAAGGGATTAACACAACAACTAATTTAACACATTGATAGTTAAAATATATTTCATACATTTATAATCGAGTCAATCCCTTTCATTTTAATATGCCTTTTACATTAGCACATCAGGTATAGTATTTCCTCTTATTATATATCCGAGATATTTCTCACTCACAGGCCTCATCAGAGGGAGTATGCTTCCTGATTTTTATATTTTATGAGAATGCAATTGTAAAGTAATCATAGCCATTCGCTATGGGGAGTATTCTATTTCGACCTTCCCATTGACATATTACTGGCTTTTGTGTATCATACCATTGTAAGAAATAGCCTGATTAACAATCTCCCTGCATTTTTATACAGCAGAGTCATATTGCAAAACAAATTTCACTGTATTTGGAAAATCCTTAGTGTTGTTTTCCAATCCGGAAACAAAATATTAGCAACACAATTTATATAAAATCAGCCGAATAGCAGTATTTAATTTTTCTTACAACGGACAGCAAAATTGTTATTTCGTGCACCACCTGAGTTCTCAGCAATACTATTACTATTATACACTCTTATTGTCCATGCATTGGCAGAATAAATATAGGAACTGCTATTCCACCAAATACTGCTAAGACCATATCCTTTTATACCGGCAGTCCCATTGGCAAAACCAGTCAACAAAGCATCAAATCCCCCCAGATCAGAGGTTTTACTTGTTCCCTGAAATCCGTCCGTGCCTACTGCTGTATTTTTCATTACGTTACCGACATCAGCGTCCGAGGCTGTGGATTGGCTGCTATACAGCTCGGGTTGTAGCTTAAGTGCTTCAATTAATGTATACCATTCTGTATCGGTCGGCAAATGCCAACCGGTAGGACATATACCCTGGCGCAAAACTTCTGTTGCGGCACCCGGTGTTCCATGTCTTTCATTATTTGCCTCGAAAGTTGGCGGATTGTCAACATTTCCCGAACCATCAATCGTATTTCCTTTTTGAGAAGTAGCAGCAGCCCAATTATATAATTTACCGTTAGCTCTTATTAGTGCCGCATCTGCTCCCGTATTCGCAGGGGTAACATATTGCATATTAACAAGATTGTTAGCTGTAGTTTGGGTCAAACCTTGTGTATATCGCAAATTCTGAGTCATCCATACTCCTGCATCAATTATTGTGAGCTGTGGAGAGGTGCAACTATAACTGACTTTTACGGAATAAAAACGGGCTGTATGATAAGTTTCACTATCTCGGGGATCAACTAAGTCGGGTTGGGGTCCGGCTAAAGAAGGAGGAAGAACAACCTCTGGGTAAGGTTTCAAGGGTTGCCATTTACTCCCATTCCACACATGTACACCCGGACAGAGACGCGTTGCTTCATCATTTTCTATTGTATTCAGATTATACACGACACTCCCTATATGATGATTATCTGCTGTAGTACCACTATCTATAGTCAACACATTATTTGCAGTCAGATTTACACGGGGAAGAAGTAACCCTTTGGTACTTGTGCCATCGGGATTTTCTTTCAAATCCAACAGTGCTCCGACGGAGGGAGTATAATTTGACCCTATTGTTACTTGGCCGATTACATTCATTGAGTTAGCCAAGAACAGCACTAACAAAATATACAGGAATTGATATTTTTTCATAACTTAAAAGTATCTCTAATAAAGTGGTCTTTGGTTTAAAAGTTCAAGCAAGGTTTCGTTTTTCCATAAAAACAGCCTAAAAATAAATCGACCTAAATTTGGTCAAAGGTATAGCTAATGTCTTATAATTGAAAGAAATACTTTTTCTTTAACATCCTGTACATCATAGTTTTCTTTTTTTTACATAAATCTACTTAAATGTGCATATCAACACTCTATTTGCCGGAAAGCTCACATCAGAATCGCAACATATCAGTATTCCCAAAACAAGAAATGAAGGAATAGAGCATTGCCAAAGTTTTTGTATTTTTGTATCTAATTAAATAAACGAAATACTAATGATTATTTTTAATACGACTTTCCATCTGGAAGATGACATCCTTGACGATTGCCTCCTCTTCCTAAAGAATATATATATACCTCAGGCTATCAACAGTGGCTTTCTGCATTCGCCACGCCTAGCCCTCATCCATGCACAGCATGAAGAAAGCGGAACGAGCTATTCTCTCCAATTCGGTGTTAAAAATACCGATACACTCAATCATTGGCTAAGTACGGAAGGACAGGCACTTCAAAAAGAATTGACCGCACGATTTGGAAACAAGGCATTGGGATTTATCACCTTGTTGGAAGAGATCGACTTATAGCGACCTAACACTACTCCTCATCATCAGATACGAGTGGTTCATACTTTGCTTGCATCGATTCAAAATCGTGAGTTATCAGTGCTACAATTTCGTGAGGAGTACCATCTTGCACCAGAGTCGGAGTTCCAAAGTGCACAGATGCTTTATAAGGTAATACCATAAATTTCCCTTTGGGAAGTGACTGTCTCATGCCGGTCAAGTATGTAGGTATATATTTGATGCTGGAGCGTGCGGAAAGAATGTGCGCAATACCCGACTTGAGCTTACCCATTGTCTGATTTTCATTACGTGTCCCTTCGGGAAACAAGATCAAGGAATACCCCTCATCCAATGCCTCAATTATTTTATCGATTGAGTGTAAGCTGTCACGTCCACCTTTGCGATCGATAAGCAAAGTATTTATAAAATAGTTACTAAGTGCTGCTCTGAAAGGAGTTTTTCCAAAATAATCCCGTGCCGCTATAGGCTTCACTTTGTACAGCATTTTCGGGGGTAAGGATGCCAGCAGGGTAATTGTATCGAGATGACTATTGTGATTCGCAAGAATTATAAACTGCTTCTCCTGTTTAAGTAATTTATTATCATCGAATTGAACACCGACAACTATTTTCAGAAACCACCTACAAATACAGGTATAGATAACTTGAAGAAAGAATGACTGAAAGAAACGCTTTTCCATATTCTATCTATCTATTTAGTATGCAATAAAATAGACTAAGTGAAAAAACACGGGTGCTGTATACGACAAAGAGTCTATCCTGTCAAAAATCCCACCATGTCCCGGTATCGTATCCCCCATATCTTTAATACCCTTATCGCGTTTGATGGCAGACAGGACAATGTCGCCGGCAAACCCGGCAAGAGCAATAAAGAATCCGACAAACAGTACTTGTGGTACAGTAAGTGGTGTCAGAAAACGAAGAAAGTAGCTGATAATAATAGTACTGATAATGCCTCCGACAAAACCTTCCCATGTTTTATTCGGACTTATCTGAGGTACTATCTTATGTTTTCCGAATAGTTTGCCACACACAAATTGCATAACATCATTTATTTCAGTCAAGAATATAAGGAACATAAGCAGACCACGTCCTCCGGCATTGAAGCCGAGCAAATCGGGCAACGATAACAAATAAGCCAGATGGCTGATACCAAATACTGATAGCATGAGTATCCACTGCAAAAGTGCCATCGACTTTGTTATTCCTTTCACTTCTCCTTTGAGCACCATACGCAAAGGCAAAAGCAGGAACATAGCTACGGGAATAAACACAATAAATGCTCCATACCAGCCAATATAGGCAAGGTAATACTGAACGGGGATAGCAAGTAATGCCAGAAAGATAGCACCCCGATCCGAATCTCGAAAGCCTAATACTGAATACAATTCGCGAAAAGCCATAAAGGAGAGGAATGCCAGACAGACATAAGATATCTTATAGCTGATAAAAATGGCTCCGATAAAGATAGCCGACATTATCCACCACGATTTTGTCCGTGATTTCAATTCTCCCAGATTGGCTTTTGGGTAAATTTTTCCGACAATGAACAGACTAACAGAAACAACCGACAACAGCCCGACTATCAGAAGTATGATATTAATTAATTCATCACTGAGGGTGGGAAATATAAGGTCTATATATTTTTTCACGATTATTCTTCTTTTGTTTTACAATGGGACATTAAATATAATCTGCGACCAAGAGTCACGCATAGACCAATATTCATAAGTATCAATCCGATCAAAAATACCAGAGGATAGTATCCGACATGGATAGTAGCAAGGCCAACCAGCGCCATACAGGTAAGCAGTGCCATGCGATGCTGTTTTGCCATAGGGCCGCAGAAATAATGCATTTTAGTTTTGTAAGCCCCTATCCATCGGAAGTAGGCTGTCATCACAGCCAAAATTGCAGCCAGCCAACCTAACTCCACACCTATGCCTCCGGCAACGTATCCTGCCGGAACGATCAGCAAAACATCTGCAAAACGGTCGGGAATATCGTTGTACAAATCCCCATTGGCACTTTTCTTCCCTCCTTCTATTGCCACCATACCATCAAAGAGATTGCATAGTAACCGCAGTTGGATACATAGTATATAAATCGGAAAAGAAATATAAAATGATAAGGATCCGCAAAAGACTGAATATAATAGTACGACTGCTCCTACGGCTGCAAAAAAAACGCTAGCTATCGAAATCTGATTGGGGGTTATGCTCCATTGAGCTAGCTTACGAGCTATTTGATGCGCCCAGCGCGTATTGCGAGATGATACTTCACGCCGTCCGTCAACTTCCATATAGTTTTTGTTTGAGTATTTATAAGTTATTAATGCCCGATTTTTTTTGAGAGCATCTTAAAGCAAAGATAATTTTTTTACTGTAATTAATATCTGCAATTAATTTCTTTTGACTTTTCACTTGTCCAAATCGTGAATAGATATTGATTTGATGTTGTATCTTTATGGCTCAAATCGATAATGATGATAGAGAAAGAACGAATAATATTAGGAATAGACCCGGGTACTCAGGTGATGGGATATGGACTGCTCCGTGTGGTAAATAACAAACCCCAGATGATGGCAATGGGTGTCCTGATATTGAATAAGACAGATGATCATTATCTGAAACTACGACGTATATTTGAACGTATAATCAGTCTGATTGATGAGTTTCTGCCGGACGAATTGGCTATTGAAGCTCCTTTTTTTGGTAAGAATGTACAAAGTATGCTGAAATTGGGACGGGCACAAGGGGTAGCTATGGCTGCCGCATTGTCGCGCGATATTCCCATATTTGAATATGCTCCGCTAAAGATAAAGATGTCGATAACGGGAAATGGAAAGGCGGCTAAGGAACAGGTTGCTTTTATGTTGCAGAATATGCTAAAGATACCGAACGACCAGATGTTGCCTCAACTCGATGCTACGGACGGACTGGCTGCTGCGGTATGTCATTATTTACAAACAAATAATCCACTACTGGATAAAAAATTTACAAGCTGGAAAGATTATATTAATAAGAATCCGGGGAAGGTTAAGTAATAAAAAAAATGAAGAGAAGCTGACAATATCCCATCGTGAGCTTCCCCTACTTTTATCTAACATTAATTTTACAAAACTACATACTATAAACAACGGAGTATCAGTTTTGTTCATTCGGACACAATAATTAACAGGAAAAAGGCACATTTTTGTAATAATGTAGCTATTTTCATGTATAAACTTTAATAAATCAACACTTTAAAAGTACTCAAATCTATAAAACCCCTAAGTTTTCGATTCGGGATCATCTATTGTTTATAGACTGCTTTATATTTTGTACCTTCATAGCATTAAAATACAATGAAGATGATACACGAAGATTTGGGCTCGATAGAATATGCAAATGCATGGAAATACCAACAACAGCTGTTTGACAACAGCATCAGGCAAAAACAGGATAGCTTGCCAACTGACAATTATCTTCTTTTTTGCGAACATCCACATACAATTACGGTAGGGAAGAATGGGAAGGATGAGAATCTTCTGTTTAATGAACGGTTCCTTTCGGAAAAAGGAGTGGAGCTATTCCATATAGACCGTGGTGGCGATGTTACATATCATGGACCGGGACAATTGGTGGGGTATCCGATTTTTGACCTCGAATCGCTAGGTATAGGACTCAAGTCATATATCCACAACATGGAGGAAGTGTTAATCGAATTGTTGGCAATGTATAACATTGGAGCAGAACGCCTCGCCGGAGCTGCGGGTGTGTGGCTTGATACGGACAAACCATCGTTGACCCGCAAAATAGCCGCTATCGGTGTGCGTAGCAGCCGTTTTGTGACGATGCATGGCTTTGCCCTGAATGTGAATACCGACCTATCTTATTTTAACCTCATCAATCCTTGCGGATTTGTCGATAAGGGGGTGACTTCTATGCAAAAGGAATTGGGAAAAGAAATAGACATGGAAGAGGTAAAGGAAAGAACAAGAGTGCTGTTTGACAAAATATTTGCTGTATGAGGTGATAGGCCTGATTCGGTTATTAATTATTGAAAACAACTGATATTTGCATTATTTGTCTTGCAAGTGTTGTCTCAATTTTTCAACCTCCTTTTTGGTTTTGTCATCTATTGTATTGATTGATATTGTGCATAAATGAGGTTCATGAATTTGATTCTCCGGCTCTGATAATAAACGCGACATGATGCCCGAACTATAAAGCCCGACACTGGCTCCTTCTGTCTGTTCTTGCTTTACTATATCCTGCAAGTGTTCAATGACAGGTTTGAAGCTGGCATCAGTAGCATAGTTCTTGAAAGTATTTTCGCTGATACCACAAAATACGCAAAGCCCTACGATAGTGAAAGGACGCCCCAGGGGCACATCTACAACATCGCCTTTGCGATCGCCCGACTTCACTATTTCAGTTCTGCGACAGGGGTTAGATTCGCACCATGTAAAGTAAGAATAGGCTTTTGCCAACAACTCGCCGGGGGTGCTGTAGGTTTGTTCTTTTGCTCCCTCGCCGAGTGTCATATAATATTTTTTCTTTGTTCTTGATGCCATTGCAAGGGATAGCTACTTCGTACTTTTTTTATTCTTTGTTATTTTCTTCTTCTTTTCGGGTTGCACAGAGCCAATAGGCTCCTGTATATTCTCTGCATACCATTTGGTTAACTCTTTCACCTTGCGAATCAAACAACTGGCACATGACTGAGGGGGTTCGTTAGTATCGAAAACACGATTATGTAATTGATAAATTCGACTCATCGAATATCGGTGTGTTTTTTCAACTTCGTCAATCAACTGCTTTACTTGGGGTATTAAGTCTGTTTTCATTTTACTATTTTTTTGTTATCAATATATTTTACTATCAGGAAGAGAGCAAAGGCAAATATAAATCCGACAATTGCGATTTTATAGGATTGGCATACTAAGGCAAATATTGTATTCGAAATCCATACTAAATGGAATGTGAGGCATGGACGGCAATTGAAAGGTTTTCGATCGAAGATATAACTGACTTGGGGTAAATGGACAGATAAAACAATTCCCAAATAAACCGAAACAGTCAGAAAAATGATTAAGAAAAGTGCTGTTATTAGAAATTCCATATTTACAAGCTTTTACATATAGATAAACTCTTTGAAAAAAAATTAAAACAAAATCAAATTATTGCAATCAACAACAAATTAACCGAAACTTATCACCCAACAAGGCAACTCAATAATACGCTAATTATCAACGAATTGAAAATATCAATTATTTATAAAAAATATTTAATAACCATATTTAACAAACTGTAATTCAATATTTTCAATAACTAAATTAAAAAAATGATAAAGCTTTTGATATTTAGATATCGATGATATATATTTGCATTGTGTAAAACAAACCCAAAGAATAATAATCAAAACCCAAAAACTAGAATTATGATATTCGGAACGATTATTACATTATCTTACATACTACTGATCATCACAATTTGTGTCTGCCTAAGTTCGGCAACACAAATAGAGGATGATAATACAACATTTTAAAAACCCAAAGTCCCCCTTTTATTAGGGGGGGGACCTTGTTTAAGAATCTAATATTTTTATTTTTTTAAAAGTAAAATGTATTAACCTGCCCGATAATGCAGAAAAGAGAATATTTCAATCACTCTTTCCTGCATTATTTTTTTAGCATAGATAATCATACCAGTTCTTTGCGACGATTGATAAATACAATATTATGACGGATATCTTTTTTTATTTTCGACACTATCGATTGTATTTGATGGGCTTTCATATTTGTCATATCTGCTAATACATAATAGTTTATAGCAGGTTTAAGGCTGACATACATTTTGAATAGTTCAAATTCCCTGACATCATACCGTTCATACACATAGCTGAATATATCTTCTTCGAGCTGCCTTTGCCGCATCTCCAGCTCTAGATTATATTCTCCAGTATCGGCAGCATCGTAATAGACCGGCAACTGACAGTAGCGGTTGCTTTTCATACTATTCTGGATATAGTTGGTAAAGTAGGAACGCATAAAATAGGAACGGTTGTTCTGAAGCTCTATACCTGTATAAAGCATATTTTCATAGATTCGAAGAAATGTATCACCAAGCACATCGTCGTCAAATATGAGCTTCCCCTTTAGCTCACAAACAAGTGAAGTATATGTTTTTGTGAACCATTGGCTAAACTTCAAAGCTTTTTCTGTCCCTTGTCGTGTTGCTTGCTTGTCGTGTTTGCCACGCATTACATATTTTTTTCCGGTATTGTTTCCTTTACTGTTTCCTAGTCTCATAATCTTATTTTTTTAGATAATAATCCCTCCGGCTACCTGTTTTTCAGAAAACAGAATAGCTGTTATGGTATAAATAAATAACTATTAATTAATATGTTGCCGATCTTGAAAGTATCGGACTCGATAAGGATGGAAGCTACACTCTCAGGCTTCTGCCATTGAAGGCTATTCGCCGGGTTGTAGATTTTATACGCTCCACTACCCTATCGCCATAGCGTTGGCCAAGTTGTGCTGCTGAAAGATTGGTAGATATAATGATAAGCTTATTGCATTTTTCGGCGGCATCCATCACTTCGGCAAATAAGGTGCGGCGCTCTCCGTATTTAACACTTACTTCTTCTGTTCCTATATCGTCTAGAGTTATCAAGTGTCTGGACAATACGTGATCAATATCTTTGTTCATATCCTGTATATCGAATACGGAAACTACCTTTCGACAATGTTGCAAGAGTATGGCAGGCAATACATAACGGCAAAGAAGGCTTTTTCCTCTTCCACAATTTCCATACAGAAATAGCCCTTTCCCATAATTATTGGTCAACCAAGATATTACCTCCTCATATTCGGGCAACCAAATCATTTTCCGTCCTTCCATTTGCAGAAAGTGCTGCATTGCCTCTTCGAATATAATACGTGCATGAGGTATGGATATATCAACTTTTTGGCCGGGCAATTTCATCCGATGGTATTTCATGTCTGCATATATATCTTCAAAACTGTGCATAAGATGTTGTATTATCATGTTTCGTAAAATTGGAAGATTGTCGTTCTTTGTCGTTGCTCTCCCATGTGCGGACAGCAGCTTTCCAATCTTTCATTTTATTGCGCCCAATATACCAGTTCTTAGATTCATAAAAATCGAAGAAGCGTTCTGCATCAATCTGATTGCCGCGTTGCTTGCAATAGCTTGCGATTTGCTGTATTGTCGGTTTCATGAACTTATCGACCTTTTTTACTTGTAACGGCTTTGAGATTTCGACCTTAGAGGTACATATTTCATACCGTGGAAGAAGACTTCTATCCTGACCTTCGCTGTATTGAATAAGTCCCAGATCTTCCAGCTTCTTACGGCGCGTCGACAAGGCTTGACGCTTGATGCCAAGTATGGCACATGCTACCCGCGACGACTGCTCGAAAGGGTTGGCTTTGAGTATACAGCTTCGGTGCAGCAGATAACAATACAGGTCGTGCTCATGGACCGATATAATGCCCTGACTTCGCAGCTCCCAGATTTGCCCTATCAGTTTTAGATAATTCATTGCCATATTTTTTTCATATATCTACTGTTCTATTTTTAACACACTATTGTTAATCTGCAAGCATCAAAAAATCATATTGCCGCTTATAGTCTGCATAGACGATATTGAGGCGCGTCAAGAATTTCTGTAATTCTGTGAGATCATAGACAGACTCACGAATATAACGATTGGTGTAGCCAAAAGGGTTATCCAGCCCTTCGTCGGTATCATCGGCTCCTTTGTTTACGATTTCCTGAATGGCATTGCTGATAAGCCCTATTTGGTGCTCACAATTTCCGGTAAAAAAGTAAGAATCTAGAATATTGACAATATTACCTTGTGCTATGGTTATACCATCTAATTTTTCTTGCATGTTTTTATATTCTGCACTCTCCATATAGTTCAATTTTAGATTATTTATTTAAAAACTCGGTTAATTGATCAGAATGTAATTCATAGGCCTGCTTCAAAATAGCTTTACGAGCCGTATTATAGCTTTCTAATACTGTTTTGAGGCGCGATGTAAAAACGGCTGTATCTTCGTATAACAGATCCCAGTCGTTATCGAGTATTTCTGCCGATTTTAACTTTATTGTATCCATATAGATATTAAAATCTGCACAAATACGGATATCTCCAAACTCTTCATCTACATCGCCTAACTCGTTAATATCTGAATTTTCTAGATGGTTAACAACTAATGAAACAGCATGTTCCATTATACTTTCGCTGCAATAGCAATCAATTTTCAATACCCCCATAGATATTTGTTTTTCAAATAATGATGCTTTCTTAATAAATTAATAATAATCGTAGAGTTTTAATTATAGTTCATCCTAGTGTACACATATTCTTATATCTGAATTCATATAACAAAGATACAATATTCAATTAATATAGTACAATATTGCACTATATATTTTACAAAATAGTTCAAATTTAGAATAGGGTGAAAATAAGGGAAGACTTAATAAATAGAGGGTGAAGTAATTAAGGGAAACAAGGGTATAAAATAGAAATACAAATAAGCATAAGACATTATTAAACAGCAATATAAATGAGACAAAAAAGTATTTACATAAAAAAAGCCCCTCAAAGTATTGAGGGGCAATGACGTTATTATAACGTTATTTTAGTAGCTGTTTTTCAGAAAGGATACAGATAGAGAAACAATATAGCAAAGCAACAAAAACACTCCGAATCATTTTTTTTAAAAGATATTAAAAAAATAAAATATTTAGATAAATTATGTTACTTTTGGGCCAAAAGAGTTAAATTGAATTTCAAACACACTTCTATCGGCCATTAGACATATCTATAAATTTAATAGTACTTAAATCTATATATACTAGAACAGTTCTATTTATTTATTTATTCATTTATTTACTTATTATGAGAAAAATTTATTACTTATTAGTATTATCTGCAATTGCTTTTTTTGCAACCTGCAGTAGTGACATTGTCGAAGAATCTGAAAATTCCAAAACATCAGAGATTATTTCAGACTACCCATTTTACCCCTCATTGGCAAGGAAAATGGCAAATAATGCAAGCCAAACTAAAGCTGGTGTACCTGACCCCAAAAAGGCTACTGCAAGATGGGATGACAATCAGGAAATTAAAGTGTTCTTTTTGAATGGAAACCCGACTGTGCAAGCAAAGGTAAAAGAAATAGCAACAACTTATGAAGAACTTACAAATATTAAGTTTCAGTATGTAGCTGATCGATCATTATCAGATGTAAGGATTCAATTCTCTAATCATGGTACTGATAGCAAAGGTATATCTGTCAACTGGTCTTATCTAGGTAGACAATGTTTAGATATTAATAAAAGTGATCCGACAATGAATCTGGCAATAAAGAATATAACTGATTTAGGAGAACTAAACAGCACTTCTTTTAAAGCATCTGTATTGCGTGAATTTGGACATTTGTTAGGAATGATATATGAATATCAGCGTTCGAATATAAATAATCCAAAAGAAAGAGTTGTCTTAAATGAGGATTATATATATGATTTGGTGGAGTACCAAAATAATTGGACAGAGTATTTTCAAATAGATAATTCTATTTTAAATGAGCACTTTTATATTGCCAATTTACTTGACAGCACATCTTTAGCTTCCAATGAATTTGACGAAACATCAATCATGCTACCATATATACCAAAAGAGTGGTTAAAAGTAGGAAATCGTCCAACGCAAACTTCATTTGAAATGGCCGAAAAAGTTGCTTGTAAAACGAATATTGTATTGAGTGAAAATGATAAAAAATACATTGCGGCTATCTACCCTAAAACTGAACCAACACCTTATAAACCTGGAAAAGTTGGCTCTGTATTTATGGAATTGGATACTGAATCGGGTCTTATCGCTTGGGATTACAGAATTAATCAAGCAATTTCAGGGAATAAAATACTAAATAACTATAATACTAGAGGCATAGGGGAATACGAGTGGACTGCAGAAAATCTTAGAATCAAATATAAAGATAGTAAATATAGTACTTCGGCTAATGACATTAAATACCTTCTAGCAAATGGATGTGGAACAGATCATGATATTAATATTATAAATAGGTTTGAACAAATATATGGTAGTTGGGTATATAATCACCATACTACTTATAGAAACAAATATAAATTTACACGACTCAATGGCGAGATATCAGGTCCTGTAAATTTTCAATTGCCAGACAGTATTGCTATAGTACAGTTGCTTGGGCAAATGCCGGCAGTATCAAGCGATCTTAAAGCAAACTTAAAACGTTTCATTATCGGAATTCCCGAAAAAGAAATTTGTGGTATTAATAGAGAAGTAATAAATTCTAAAACGCCTTGGTTAGCATGGGCTAACGAAACAAATATTTCTAAATTAGGTGTAATGCCACTGGGTACAAAGAACTTTACAAATACGTATCCAACTGGTAAAATAACAGGGTTTGGAGCATCATTTGCATGGAAAACTCTAGATTCCTACAAATATCAGTATTCATTATTTATAGTAGCCGATTATCTCCAAAGCTCACCAATAATGTATTTTTCAGTTAAAAACGGAGGTTGGGGAAGTACTGAAGCCGGACAGGTTCGATATTGTAGGGCATTTACTGATAATGAACTGGGTTATAGACTATACATAGATAAGATAAATGATAAAATTATTATATCGCGGTCTTTAAATGTAAATAATGAATTGGAACAACTACCTAGAGGTTTAGAAAGAGGTATAGCTTTACGTTATATTAATTGGGATAAAGAAATCTGTGTAAAAAAATGGAGCGAGATCTTATCTGAATCAAGAGAAATGAAAAAGAAGATTAAAGTATATTATACACAAAATAATATACAACCACTACTATAAACGAGTATTAAATAAATTACTCAACATAAGGCTCATCATATTTTTTATGATGGGTCTTTTGTTTTCGAGCGGATGGATCATTATTGTAAAAATTGCTCAACACGACAGATAAAAGCTAGAGTAAATAGTTTTGAAAAACAAATCTCCTTTTTCAATCAATATAAGACAGAAAAATAATAAATAACAACTTTCGTGTAAAATCAAATCTTAAACTATTATTCAAATCTAAATAATTTATAATTACATGATTAATTATTATATTTGTGGCAACATTAATTTTTACAAGACAAAAGATGAACTCCCAAATTCTAAAATTACTATTTGTTGTATTTTCCCTATTAATAAATACATATATAATTAATGCTCAAGTAACTATCGGAAGTGATGTTGAACCAAATCCCGGAGCATTACTGGATATTAAAGAAAAAGCGACAACCGGTGGTGAGGCCAATTCGTCCAAAGGATTATTATTACCACGAGTTCGTTTAACAACAGTTGATAGTTTGACTGACTTAGGCATTACTGATACTACTTACCCCAAACCTGAATATAACGGAATGGTTGTTTACAACACAACTAATGGCTACAGTTATTGTAAAGATATACACAACGGAATTTATGTCTGGATAGAAAATAAATGGGTACCAATGTTTTCATATGCTGATCCGGGTAAAGATGATGTTGGGATATATACAGACTTAAGAGATCCGGCTAATCCTGAAGACTATAAATACAGACGGTTTGGTAATGCAGGGATTTGGATGACAGAAAATATGCGAGCTCGAATTACACCAAACGGAATTGCCTTGAATAGCAATATGAATGCAGAAAACGGAGGTTGGCTAAGATCTATTCCAAGTTATGTAGTACCGCAAACAGTAGGATCTTTACCGAGCTTACCGGAAACCGATCCGGCCAAAGTTTCGACATGGAGAAAGGAAATGGGATTACTTTATAACTGGGCTGCGGCTACAGTAACCACATCGGGAAATATAGGAGCAGGAGGAGCAGATGGACGAGGACAGGACGTCAATGAAGAAGGAAAAGGCGAAGGAACACGAAAACAAGGCATATGTCCTCCCGGGTGGCATCTACCAAGCGACAAAGAATGGACACTACTGGAGAATGAGATTATAAGGAACACAAGCTTATACACTTATGATCAGGCAAATATTAGCCAAACAGATACAATAGAAGTAATACCCCCGACTCCAATATTGAATCTCAAGTCATATACCAGAGGTACGCATGGAACAGCAATGACAGACTATTGCTTGTCTCCGAAGAATAACCAACAAGCAGGAAAAAGCAAAAGTGCTGCACATGGCGGTTTTGCTGCTGTACCAGCCGGATATTATACAACTTATGGAGGATGCGCCAACACTTCTTATATCTACTATTCAAGCAGTAGTCAAAGCCGTAAAGGCAGTATGTGGTACAGGGCATTAAATAGAAGTGTAACTGCAGGATCAACTTTTGGTGCTGATGACGTTCATTTCTTTTTCGCTGTACGGTGTAAAAAAGATTAACAACTATTTTATACAATAATAGAAAGTCCAATAAGGTCATCTTATTGGACTTTCTATATATTAAATCTAAGATTTTAATCTCTGAAAAATAAAGTAACCTCCTAAAAGAACTAAAAGTAATCGTCCACACCAAATCTGGAAATTCTGAAATCCTGATAGTTTATTTACCTCCTTATACTCGACAACCGGATAAGGGACTTGTATAGAATCGTACCTAAAAATGGAATCACGGAGCAACCGATTGCGATATAAGTATTTATATTTTTCGACAAATACGGTATCTCGTTGTACTTTAAAAACAATGGAATCATGAAGAAAAACAGAATCTTTGTATAAATGATCTCTATATTCGATTCTATTATTTTCGACCGGCACATATATAGTCCTTGTTTTACAACTATATAGTAGGCTAAAGAAGAACATAAGAATATAAATTATAAACTTCATGAGAAATTATTTTCTATTGTTTTAATCACTTTTTTCAACGAGTCAGCATAATCGGGTGCTGTCGCATAGCCGGCTTTGGCAACTTCTTCTGCAAATAAGTAAGGATCAGACCTCACATCCAAAGCTTTCGCGTATCGTTTATTCTTTAAGAATAGCTCTGCATGATCTGTAAATGATTCTTCAGGCGAATCGTATTTACGAAACCAGTCTTTTACAATATATTTAAAACGCCCTCCACTGATTGGAGTAATGGACATCACTTCGGGAAATTTAGCATTGGGATGAGACAATATCTCTGTCGTGGTCAACAACTGCCGTTTTGTTTCAGGCATATCAGTTCGGGCTTTGACACCAAAGAACATATTACCGGGAGCAAATTGTCCCCATCCAGTCTCCAAAGCAGCTTGCGCTAATGTAAAACGGGCATCCATTCCCGTTTTTATTTCAGTCTGCCTTGCATATGGGTAGTATTTTTTTACAAATTGCTTAGGGGTTAGTTTCATCTCGTTGCTCATCTATGGGTTCCTTATTTTCTAAATAGTCTGAAATAGCATCTATCAGCTTTGTTGCATCTTCCTTGTTTCGAAAGAGTGTACCAGCCAGTTTTCCCACCTTTATATATTTTGCCTTATCTTCGGCTTTTTCAAATATGGATTTGATCTCTATTGCACAAAAGCCAAGCGACCCGATAAGTGTCATAATCGGTATGATCGGTATATTATAATGCCAATAGGTATCTAAGTACCATATTGCACATATCTGCATAGCATCGGCAACGGTCAGCCCAAATAGGGGAACATAATATCGACCTAGTTTATCGCCTGTCCGGCGCAATGCTTCGGACAAGCGTGCCTCGCCTCGCTGTTTTGCTTTTTTCAGTCCGGCAATGAGATCAAGAATCACAGCTAGAAAGACTAAGGCATATTCAAAAAATATAATAAGAGCTACAATGGCTATCTGCTCAGAATTTTGAGTATTCATAGGTAAGGATGTTTGTATTGTATAGATAAAGGTGAAATGGAAAAATAGAGGAATGTTCAACTTTAAAGTCTGAGAAGAAATTGATAAAAGAGGGATAACTATATTCGCAGACTAACTTATATCAAAAATATATTTTGTATATTCGTTATTTTATATAAAATGAAAGTATACTTTGATCCTCAATTAATAAGCAAATACAGAACCCAATTAATGGGTATTGCAATGTTGTGGATCATCCTTTTCCATACACCTTTTAATGACACAGAACTCCCATCTTTATTACGTTATATCCGTAGAACTGGATATGGAGGAGTTGATATATTCTTTTTCCTCTCGGGATTAGGAATTTTTTTTGCTTATAAAAAGGAAAATCTCAAATCATTTTACAAAAAGCGCTTTTTGCGAATAATTCCATATTATCTACCAATTGTTTTAGCATATTCTCTTTTTCTATATTTTAACAATTTCATTACATTAAAAGAGGTTTGGCTTAAGGTATTTCTTCTTGATTATTGGACCAACGAAGTAATGCTTGGTTGGTATATTCCTGTGGCTTTATTATTCTACCTTATTGCACCTTTTATCATGAGAATGATAGGAAAAGAGAAAACTTCACATTATTTATTACTTATTACCTTAATACTGATATGTGGATTTTCTATTGGATATTGGGGGAACTACTATTATAGAATGTATGATCTTATCCGTTTATCTGGATTTGTCGGAGGACTTTTAGTCGGCTTCTTAATAATGAATAAAAGATCAATAAACATTATTTGGATAATACTGAATCTAATAATAGGTAGTACATTATTAATAATCTTTTCTTTATATCAATACGATAACACATTCATATCAATATATTTCCGTATTCTACCTTTCTTCTTTCTTAGTTTCCCTATATGTGCTATTCTTTCATATCTTATCAGTCTATTTAAAAATTATAGATTCCCAATATTTTATTTTATTGGATCTTACACACTAAGTATTTATGCTTTTCATGAAAGACTAACCTATATACTCTTTTTTTACAAAATACCATATCCTAAATATACAAGCCTTATTCTGACTCTTATACTATCAATATTATGGCAAAAATCAATAGACTTTCTAATCAATCAGATAAAAAGGAATGATGATAAATAGAATTGCAAAAGCTATTTTTAATTGGCTTTTGCAATAATCTATCGATCATACAAACATCACAAAATTCATCCCTTTTCGTTCCTTTGAATAAAGAATTTCTGAAATTTTGGCTGTAGCATATAAGGCCTCGAAGTCAGACCGATTAAACCCGACAGCAGAAACATTCGTTAAAATATCGGTTGATCGAAATTCGGATTTAGTCAAAGAAATATCTTTTACGATTTTACGTTCATCCTCCTCTACAAATATTTTTTTAGCAATTGATATATCAGCTATTCGCTCGTCAGAAATATCTATATTAGGATACAATCCATTATCTAAATCGGTCGCCATAAATTAAATTTTAATTGTGTTTAATGTAGACAATTCAATTCGTAATTGCATAAATGCGCCATGTATTGTATATGTAGGAATAAGCAAACCATTTTCGCCCGATGCATAATTATAAAAATCAGGATGCCCGGATGTTAGATAATTCCCATCATTTCCCACAAGCATTTCATTCGCAAAATCGTAGTTATTTTTCATAAAACATCGAGGGTCATTTGGTACAATATCGCACCAGACTGGTTTCTGGATATTGGTCCAAAATGCTTTATCCGTGACTTCCTGATCTTTATTATACTCCTTCTGCCAGCATCTCCGTAAATGAACGTTACCTGAGTTAGTAAATGAAAGAGCAGACGCCACTGAAAGAAAAGATGAATAGCACGGATATATAGTACCATTATAGGTAATAGTTCCACTTGTGTTATTTGCATTATCAGGAGATACAATATACCAGTAATTAGCCTGTAGATTTCCACTTGTTATTTGAGCTACAGGTATAGAATCAACAATTCTCATTTTAATAGTGCGAGCTTTTGCTAAATCGACAACTTCGTATACTACCGGACTACCACTTTTTATTGTAAACGATGTTTTGCCAGCAACACCAACGAATATATTATTCTTTGTAATAAGAGAAGATGAATAACTTATACCATTATATGTTATTTCAGCCTGATCAGTATTTAATGAACGGACCAAATAGAAACCACCTTCTTTTATTGTGCTAATAGGTGTGAGATTAACATCTCTAGTTCCATCACAATCAACCCCTAAATCCATACGAAGGTTCTGAAATATACTTAACTCATTTATCTTACTTTTACCTCCTAACCATATTACTCCCGAATCAACATAACCACTAACATTCGTTGTAATATCTGTACCAATCGGGAGCTGTATCGAATTTTCATTTACAGATAAATTATTAGCATAAGTTGAACTAACTGAATTTATAGCATTTTTTAATGTTGTAATCTTAATTTGTTCCAACCTATTCGATGTATGCCCTAATGTTACAAATAAACGTTGCTCATGCTTGTGAAATATTGAGTCTTTAATAACAGCACCTTCAATTGTTGAACCATTATCAAATACCCATCGTCCAACTTTTTTAGTAATACCATAGTCCGAAACATCACGTACAACGAGCCCTGCAAGTTCGCAACGTTGAACAAAATTAGCTCTATAACTATCTTCATCAGTCCCTACCAAAGGAGTATATGTTGTTTCATTACCTATTCTAAAGTTACAATTATCAAAACCAATATAATAAGAGTGGTAAGAAGATAGATCAGACTGTGATATTTGTATATTACACTTATAATTTATAGATAGATTCGCAATTTTGTTGAATTCCAGACTACCCAATGTCAACCCTGAATATGTATTATTATTTCGATATGTTGTAATTGTTCCATTATCATTATCCCAAAAAATAGATCCATAATTTCGAAGTATTGAATATTGGAGATTCCGAATTTGAATATATTCATCTAAATTTAAAACACAGTCTTTAAAGTGAAAAACTATGACATCTTTAGTTCCAATATTTAATATTTTAGAAACAGAATTAAAATGAATATTATTGGCATAAACAGCATTCCAATTCACTGAACTAACTACAGTTATCAACAAATCAATTACTGTAGTATCTTTAGATGCCCCTACCAAAAACAGTTGTCCTGCATTGCCTCCCGATGTAACAGGCAGATTATAATGCCCTCCACTCAAAACAGCAGCACCCCTTATATTAGAAGCTAGTGCAAGGCTCTGATTCGAGAAACGAGGCGATGAACGTGTCCCTAAACCATCTTTAGTTCCGAGAGGACTAATATAATAACGATATGATGTATAAAAATCTGTCGTATCAAAATCACGACCGGCATAATCAAAATATTTATCTTTCCATCTATAATTACTCATTATCAATATTTTTAGGAGTTACTACTATTTTTCCATTTGCAAAAACCAAAACAGAACAATTATCAAATGCAGCAATATTATCTTGTGCTAATTCTTCAAAAATGGTTTTAAACTCTTTTATCTGTCTATTAAAAAATACATTATCATCTATCTCGAATGTATCTTTGCCTTTTACTATCTCGTATATCATATTTTCACTTTTGCAAAAAGGTTTATAAATGCTTTTGAAGAAAGGGAAGCGTAAGTAAACCGAAATTGAATTACCTTACGGGCAGAAATCACAATATTTGCATTCCCCTTCAATGGCATACTTGTCCATGTTGCACCACCATCTTGGCTAATCTCGAGCTTATCTAATTTCTCAGAATCAACTTTATAAATAGTCATTGGTTCGCTAATAAGCATCTCATGAGTCTCACTTTCGACCGTAAAATTTATACGCCTTTCCAATTGCAATTTATCAACCGCTATCCCCAGATAACGAGCTAGACTGAAACGCCCAGACTCGAACGCTCCATTCTGGCTTTCGGTGGAACCAAATACCCAATATCCGGTTATATCTTCTATCTCTGGCAATTCTGACAAAGGGATAGCCTTGGTCACTTGTATTTCTTCCATAATTATTTTATTAATAGTGCTTTTCCATTCTCCGTAACCACAACTATCAGACGTTCTGTTCCTAAAAGTTTGATCTGAAATATATTCTCAAAATCTGCTTCAAAAAGCGGATAAATAGAATTTTTAGCAATGGTAATATTATACCCTGATACTTCACCTAATGTCCCCGATTGTTGAGTAAAATTCAAACTTGCGCCGCCATCCGAACCAAACGTATAAGATTTACCCTGATAAGTCCTGAATATCACCACATATTTGTTGATATTGGCAAGTATCAGATTGGCAGTTTTGGACGAATCCATGCCTCTAACAAAAGTTGTTAATTGTTGCCTATACAAGCCATTCTCTTCCGATTCGGTAAAAGAACTTTCCTGTACTGCATCTAACATGGTAAATTTGCCCGATGTCTTCTTTATATCCTCCACCAGGCATTCATCATACAACTTGTCGTTTCGGAAACGGTACGATACAAAATCGCGAATATCAAGTAAGTAGATAGCTTTTATTCCACCTGAATTATACTCACACGTATGTTTTATGTTTTGTATTAATCTACAACTCATATTATCAGAGTTAAACAATCGGCAATCCTTTTACAGACTGCCGATCTGTGTTTTTGAAATAATTTTATGGTATCACCACTGCCCCATCGGCAATAGTTTCTATCACTTTGGCATCGGTAAGCAAAGGAGCAATTTCCTTTTCTGTACCTGCCATTGTCACAGTCCAACCATTTGCATCGGCATCAGCAGCACCGGAGGCATAGTTGAAAGCTGTTGAATTTAGCCCATTGTTACGTCCAAGCATCACAACACGCCCCGATTTGTCGACTACCACAGCCGTGAAAGTACCCAGACTTAATGCATCGCCTTGGTTGAGGATATTGTAATCATATTCGCTAAGTGTGAAATTGAGTGTATGTGTACGATATTTACCCCCGTTACCATTTTGAGCTAGCTCGTCAGAAAATGAAGCTGTGTTCTGGATAAAGTCTACCTTATAAGCCTTTTCGGTGCCGGTCAACGTAATACCTGTAATTACACCGTCGGTATCGATCGTATATGCGTTTTTCGAATCGTAATTGAACAGATAAACAGCTTTGACTCCTGCTACTGAATATTGACAATTTGCCTTCGTAATATTTGAAGTTAATTTACATCCCATATTGTTAGTATTTTAAGTATTAATAATTTATGCGTTATTAGGACTATAATAGACCGCTTCGTCTTCGAATGGAATGGCAAAGCCAATGCGCAAACGTCCGTCAATAAATATTTTGTTATCGTTAGGCGCAGGAAATTGTCCCAAACGGATTTCCTCCAAGTCGCGAACTAAGTCTGTGCCTACTAAAAAGTTTTTAGCATCGGCAGCCACAATGTCGTTTTCGGGCAACCCTTTTACAGGAACGAGTTCAACACCCATGTAGCGAACCACATCACCTTCTACCGAATAGTTAGGGCTGACTACTACATTTTCGCCATAGATACCTGCCAATGCCATTTTCACTTTCAGGAACGCAGGGTAAGACAGGTAGATGTTTAATGATCCCTCTTGCAATCCTGCCGAAAGAACATCTTCGGGCAATGCTGCAAATACTTTTTCTACTTCACCCAACACATTGGCTTTAGTCAGAGCTGTGCCTTTCAATTTAACAGCTTGCGTGCTATCTTTCAATACTTTGACAACACCATCAAAATCGTCCGGATTGGCAGAGCTGTCTCCTTTGAATATTTTGGACTCGATCTCGCTGCTCAATTCATTGGCAAGCATTGCCATTGTTGCATCTTCGAGCGTATCGGGCAATTCCTGATTGCGGGCTCCGGGACTTAACATCCAAACGGTGCGTTTGCGTTCCAAGTCGTCGACACACTGTTCGAGATTGATTTTATAAGTCTTTACTTTCAACTCCTTTTCGCTCAGCTTAGCTATTTGTTGAGGTGTCCATGCGCAATCGCGAGCATCGGCTTGAAGAATATTACCTGCCAAATCGACAAGGTTGAGCTGTGTGCTGTCTTTGACACCGACCACAGGAGTGATTTTGCCTTTTTCGATCAACTTGCCTCCGAAGATGGCTTTCGTAAACCAATCCATATTGGTAGAAGGCTGATAGGTCAGTGAAGAAATGTCATAAATATTTGCCATAATTGTTTTGTTACAAATTATAATTTTAATAAGCTGTTGAATGATTCTGTTATCTACTGATATAGATAAATAGAAAAATAAATATTAACGTTGTTTGCGGCTGATGGTCTGGTTAAGTGCCAATGCCATGCGGTCGGCAGTAGTAAGCTGTGCCGAAGTACGGTTCGAGAACATACGCTGTGTTATGGGCTGTGCCGAAGGTGTTTTGCGGCGCATTTCTTCAACCTCGCCTTTGGTCGATTCGAGCAAGCTTTGCGCATCTTCTAAGGCTTGGCTAAGCTGGTCGATAGTGGCTTGCATCTCGGCAATCTTATCTTTGAGCGAACCGGCTATTTTAGAATCTATTTCGGAAAAATGCTGACGTTTACGTCCTAATGTCTGCGGTGCAGTTGCTTCCTGCGGATTGCTTATTTTTTCTGAAACTTCGTGTGTTTCCACAAATTGCCCTTGTTCGTCTATCACCAAAATATTTCCGTCTGCCAAATTATGATCACCTGCCGGAGCTTGTTCCTCATCCAAGGTTGCAAATCCGTCCTGATCGACATAAATTTCTTTACCGTCACTCAGCACAAACACAATATATGGTTCGCCACTGGCTGTAACATCCGATTTTGATACAGTCTCGATGTCGAGCAACATACGTGCAATGCGCTTCAAGAGTGTCGGTTTCTTTTTTGTTTTGTTCATCTTTTCACACTTTTGTTTTGATTGATTAATAGGATTTGATATTTCGATTTGCTGATTGAAAAAACCTTCTAACGAAAATCCTTTGACATGACCGGTCATGACCTCTTTGTCCCAATATTCTTTGTCTTCTATCTTGTAGCTGCACATCAATGTGCCTTTGGGTAAGTTTTTAAAACCTAAGGTTGCCGACTTGTCGGATGCCGGATCTTCTACAATCCACAATTCTGTCAGATAATTATCTTTCAATGAGACGGTATGCTGATGGGTAGTGTTATGCAAAGCAATTCCTGTCCGCATCATTTTTTGTGCAATCTTTTCGATCTGGTCGGCAGAAAACTTGATGCAATATTCTCCCATCTTTGGCGAATAGCGGTAGATTAGTTGATCGGGTTTGAGGACAACACCCGTCAGAATTTGTTTTTGGCAGTCTTGGCGAAGGGTTATTTCCTGCAATTGACGCGTCAGCGCTACAAAGTCTTCTTCGTTGGCAGGGCTATCGACAAAGGAAATTGCCATAATGCCTGTAGTCTCGTCTGTTTCTTCGATCAAACAATTGTAGATAGGTATATTCATCGCTCTATATTTTTAGATATAGATAAAGCGATCGAAAAAAAATAGGAAGGAATACTTATATAATTGTTTTAATTAACTTCATATACTTATATTTGTATTTGGCAAAACTAATTACAAGCCTTAAAACAAAAACTAAACTATAAAACCCATGTCCTTAATTTTTATACTTTTCCTATTTGTTATTATTGTTACAGCCGTAATAGGTTTTATATATTACCAGCAGGAAGAAAAACCGAATGAGGTCGACAGACTGTATGAGGAAGCTACAGCAACACTCAACCAGATGAAAAGATTAAATCCGGAACAATCTTATACTATCATATTGGATAAAGCTGATATAAAAGTGAAAACTGCGAATATAAAAAAAGATGATGCTCTTTTCGATCTGGCACTTACTGAGTTTACGGTAGCCACAGAAATGGAACCGAATGATGTGTACGGATATATACTATGGGCTAATGCCTTAGCAGGATATAACATAAAAGAGGAAAAGATAAAACTATATAGGAATGAGGCTTTAGCGAAAGTAGACAAAATAGAGGAGTTAGCATTGTCCGAAAATAATACACAAACGTATCTGGTACTTGTAGAGATATTAACAAATATCATATTTAATTGTCAAGGAGAAGAGGAAACAAAGGAGTGGCAGGCGCAACTCGATGGCAGAATAATTGGATATTGTGAAAAGGTATTGAGCATAGATGCTAATAATGCTCATGCCTATGAGTATTGGGCAGATGCACTAATGCGCCTCTTTTACAATAATGATAGTAATGACAGTGGGTTGATTCATACTGCTATCGAGAAGTATGAATTATCAGAAAAATCAGATACTCAAAATGCAAGTTTATATCAAGGCTGGGCTAATGCTATATTAAATTTGTACTTGATAGATAAGGAAGAAAGTTTGATCGATAAATTTATCGACAAATATGAAGCCGCAATCAATCTGAATGATCGTGATTCGGAGTTACATTTCACTTATGCTAAAGAAGTCGGTCATGCGGCTGATTATTGTATTCATAACGACAAGGCTGAAGAATTATATAAATTAGCAATCAAGCATTACGACTTGGCATACAGGTTGGATAAAGATAATTTCCCTGTATTCTTATATTGGGCCGATACACTTGCAAAATATGCTGAACTAAAGCAAGATCCGGCATTGTTTTACGAAGCTGCTAAAAAATATAAGATAATAACTCAGCATGACTCTATAATCAATAATTCTTATTCGACTCTCTTTATAATGTATGCCAAGAATCTATTTTCGGCAGCAAAGCTGGATGGATCGTTAAAAAAGAAAAGAAAGGAGATAGAAGCAATACTATTAGAACACTATGACTCCCTTCCGGGATTATCAGGATTATTATTAGCTAGATTAGAAGCATTAACCGGCAACGAAGAAGAAGTCTACACGTGGCTCGATAAATCGCTTGCTGTAGATAGTTATTGGAGCGATCCTTCTGACTTGGAGAATATTGATGAATTTGACAGTTTGCGACAAACATACCGTTTTAAAGAACTGGTAAAAAAGCATTTCAACGATAAGTAAGACTGACAACTGAACAGATGAAATATGCAAACAGACAACTGCCAGCCCTATTTATTGCTTTATTATTACTACCATCGTGTGGATTGAAAAAGGAACAATCCACAGGGATATGAACTCATTTATGGATCATCAATAAAGATGACGAACTGTTAGATAAGAAGATATTCAAAACTGATTATGTTAAGGATATAAATATTTTAATTGTATAACTCACTCCTTTTTATCCGACAATCAATTTTCTTCCCAGAATAGTTTATCGTTTGTAGTAATATAATCATTTCGAATAGGATCGGGCACATAACCGACAGGATATAAATTGATGAATCCACCTGTTGTTCGGTTTGTTTCTATATTATAGCCACTATTCAAAGGAGATGATAACCAATACAGATTTTTTGCCATATACGAGTCCAGATAGTACTCCTTTGTCTGCTTATTTTGATTGTTCCAGTTGGCATCTTCATTTAGTATTAGTGGCTCGCCAGCACGCAGGCGCTCCCTTACTTCGGCTATTCCCAGCAAGTTACCATCCTCATCGCTTACATAAGCATTGAATGTAGGATCCATCCACAACCATTTATCTAACATTTTGGAATACACTGCATTAATAACATGGCAATCATAAATATAGTCTTTAGGCATGCAAGTGATAAACCGCGATTTAAAACCCATAGCCAAATAACACTCGTTGAGTATTGTAGCCATCATACGACAATTGATGCCACGATTTTGAATATCACAGACTTCTATCAAATCTATCGCATTTTTTTGTGCCGGATTAGACGAACTTCCATCATGTTTTACACGGTTGTGTACCCATGTCATCAAGTTTTTTAGCTGCGATATTTCGTCTCCCTCTCCGGCAATACTATCGAGGTTGAAGTGTTGGCGGATATTTACCAGATTGGAATCAGAAGCATTGAGATATGTGAATTGAATTTTCTCTTTTGGCAGTTCGAGGTTATAATCGGATGACTCTCTAAGTATTTGCTGAAAGTCTCCTATCTTTTTCAGTTCCAACATCAGTTCCTTAAATCGATTTTCGTTCCGAAGATTATCTAAATCAGAATCTTGTAATGCATGCGCATAATCGTTCCATTTGAACTCTATTGCTTTTCCAAAATTATCGAGTGCCCTTTCTATACTATTAAGGATACTCAGATAGCAAGCATTGTTATAGTAGACCATCCCCATATAAGAAGCCAGCTCTTCCTTGTCTTTGCGTGGCAAATTATTATAATAGCTAATCAAGGAATCGTACTGAGCAATAGCTTCTTTATAGTCCTTCCTGTTAGCCGCAAGGCCCGCACTATTATATAATTTTTGCAAATCCTCCGAAATTGTTTTATCCGATATTTGCGAGAAACCAGACAGACTGAATAATAGTATAATTACAAGGTTAACTGCTTTTTTCATATTCATTATTATTTAGTTTATAATAATATAACGAATATAAGAAGGAAATGTAACATCATCTTATCATAAATCATATATCAGACAAAAAGATTATTTAGCGATATTGGGCAGACCGAAAATTTTGATATGAAAACAAAATCAAAAGAAGAATGTAATACCCAGTTCGCCATTATATTTGCCGGAAGTGATAGTTGCATTTTTGATATTCATCTTATCAATAAAATCTTCAGCTTTTATATTTGCGATCCCTGCCCATACAGCCATTCGGGTAGATGAAGACAAACTGCCCGACAAACCGATGCGCCCCGCAAGGTAAAAATTAGCAGAACTATTTTGCGAAGGACGGAGCGTACCCAGATTTCCTTCTTTTATTTTGGCTTCCGAATTGAAATTGATTAACCCCAATTCCGTTTCCAGATAGAGAAGTACGCCACCATCGGTAAGAATATAACCAACACGCCCGACACCGGATGCACCCCATGCCAATGTGCTGTAACTGATACGGTAAGGATCGTCAGGATTGAGTACAATATGGTTATCATCATACTTGTCTGTGCTGTGGCTCAGATATCCGATCCTGAGACGTGGTTCGACTGCAAAATAAAGATTCTCGGGAGTTGTCCAGCAACATTCTACTCCGCCATGCACATATATACCTATAGGTGATTCGCTTTCGAGCATTTCGCGCGATATATGAAACCCGGCTACAACAGAATATTTCTTAAAATGGAATTCTTCTTCCGGCTTCTGATTCATTTGTTTCAATGAAATATTAGTCGGGTCATAATTTGTGGTTTGAGCATCAAGACGGATAAATGCAGCAAGTAAGGTAAGTGAAAGAATCAAATATCTCATTTCGTTAAGTTTTAGGTTTTACCAAATATATATAAAATATTTATTTAGCAAAAACTAAAAGCCGATCAGAGAGCATAGAATATCTGTAAAACAGAAGATCTCTCGACATTCTAACTGAAATGATTATAAGAATATTTTTATAACTTTGTTGTATATTCATTTCTTAAACACAAACTTTTATGAATCGTAAACTAATCCTGCCAGGCTTAATATTATTTGGTTATTTAATTGGCAATAGTTCTTGTACACCTAAGCAAAATGACAATGCCAGTGAGGAAAATATCCGGAAACTCAAAGACTCCATCACAACACTAATGATTACTTTTGACACTGCAATGTGGGAGAAGGCATTGTTGCTCAATGACAGCATTTTAAAAATAGATACTCTACAAAGTAATATACGTCACAACTACCAAACAAGGTATAGCATATTGATAATGTTAGGACGACAGGAAGAGGCTTTTGATGCTATGGACAAAGCTCTCCCTAAGGATATGAGAAATGTTGATCGATTAATATATAATGGCAATCGTAGTATGCTAAAAGGACAAAAGGATTCATCAACTTACTATTTCTCTTTGGCTCTGGATATATGTGACAGCTTAGTCAAACAAAACTACAATACGAATACAGTAGGACAGAAAGTAGGTGTTCTCCTTATGCTAGAAAAAAAAGAAGAAGCTAAAAGTTTAGTTAAAGATGCTCTTTCTAAGTCTCCTGATGATGAAATCCTGAAACTACTTGAAGAAAATATTGATGATTTGCATGATGCAATCAGAAGAGAAAGAGAGTCAGATATCTATAAACTATCTGAATAATCAACAGCTATTTTTTCAAGGCCGATTCCACAATTCCATGTACCTTCTTGATAAGCTCAGGTAAGTCGTCGGCTGTCAGATTAACTGTTTCTATCGGATCATGAAAAGTGAGAGTGATGGCTGCGGGGCTCATCCGCCACGAATGGGTTGGCAACACCTTGTAAGCGCCATCTATAGTAAGTGGCACGATAGGCAATTTGAGGCTGAGGGCAGTCTGGAAAGCTCCTTTTTTGAATTCGAACATTGTTCCGTCGGGCGTGCGGTGACCTTCGGGAAAAACGACGGTAGACATACCATCTTTGAGCGTATCGCGTGTGTTACGCATTGTATCAACAATTCCTTTGCGGCTCGACTGGTCGACAAACACGTGCCCTGCTTTTTTGGAAGCAAAACCGACCAACGGCATTTTGCGCAAGGCCTGCTTCATCAACCATTTGAAGTTGTGTCCCAAATATCCATATACCAAGAATATATCGAATGCCCCCTGATGGTTGGCTACAAAAATATAAGACTGTTTCTTATCCAGTTTCGAATTATAGTTTACCTTAATCTTCAACAGGGCGGCCATACACACAAAGCGTCCCCAGATGACTCCCGGATAATATCCCCAAAAGCGGTTGTTACCCAACGTAGACCCAATGATAATAGTCAGTGTACACCAGATAGTAGATAAAATAAGAAGAGGTACAAAAACAACCCATTGGTAGATCAAATAAAGTATTTTTTTCATATTCGTTTTAAGATAGTAGTTTCAAAAGTAATTATTTAATCTGAAACAATATCCAAATATGAATGTATATTTTGGAACAATCATAAACAAAACGCCCCCATTTTTGATCACAAATGGGGGCGATAGCTTGATTAACTAATAGTTAATCGGGTTCTATTATACTACATTATTTTATTCTTCGGCAGCTATTTTTATTTGCCGTCCGAGATTGTACCTGTCTACGAGAGAACTAATTTCCACATCCATCTTGATACGCGAAATCAGAGCAGTATCCATGCGGCAAGCTGCCAGAATATGAGGTACGGCATCATCGTTACGCCCCATACGGCACGATACGATTGCAAGTAAGTATTCAGATTTGGCAGTACGTGTTTCTAACTCGTCCAACAGCTTATATGCTTCCCGATTCTTATTCATACCGGCAAGACACAAGGCTGTATTATAATCGGTATATGGTTTCAACTTGTCGTAAGCAGCAGCATATTTCCAATCTTTTATATCTTGCAGCCCTTCTGTATATCCGGGCAAAACTTCTTCTTTATTGATATCTCCCGTCTGCTCACGGTGCATATAATATACCACATCGAATTTGCTCAAAGTAGGATATATCTTATTCACAATTACCCGATAATCTTCGGGATAATCGTTTCTGATTCTTTCTTCACAGTTGTCCGGATCACCAACGTTATATATCAGGCTCACTATCTGTGCTCCGTTGAGGATAGATTCTTCGTTCTGAACAGCTTTTTCAAAAGCCTGCCAATCTTCGCCCAATGAGCGGGCAACCAGCAATTGTTCCAAACCGGCAACCTGTTGTGCTGCCAACAGTTTTTTCAACGATTGGGCACGCTGTTGCGACAGACGTTCATTTTCGGCAAAGTCACCCTCCAACGAACATTTCGAAATCAGGACAATGCTATCCAATATAAATTCGGGATTCCCTTTGATGGCATTATATTCCGAAATTATCTTGGATGCTTCGGTTCTGTTATTAGCCAACGAAGCTTCGAATGTAGAACTTCCTTTAGCAAACTTTATATCCGAAACTATTTTTTTTGTCACATTGCGGTTCACAGTCCAGCGCTTGGTAGAAAGGGAAGCATCAGCCAGATCGGAAAGGGAAGTGACCGTGAAAGACAGTACATTCGACCGCCCCAACTTAAATTCGCTCCTATCTATTGCATTAACACGTCCGTCTACCATCAATTGCATTGTCGATGTACCGGGCTTAACCGGAATATCTTTTCGATATCGATATGTATAATCGGCAAATGTAGATACCATTGTGTCTACCACCATGCTTTTCTTATCTTCGTACGGAAAAGGAACAAGTTCTTTAAATACCTCATCACGGCGTTTCGCCCTCATTTCGTTTTCAGATATTTTATCAAAATTATAGCGTTTCTTCAATATCTCTAACGAATCACGATCCGTCATATAATTGTTCTTGATATCACCAACACTACGTCCCGAAGTATAAATATCCTTATATCTGTCGGGCACATCCTTTTCTTCCAGTTGCTTTGCCTTTTGGATTGTTTCGGCCGGATCTTCTGGTAATTTAGGAGCTTTTTTCTCAAACTCAGCCATATGCTTTGCCCATATTCCGGTAGTGTCCTTGCCTTGCGTCAAGTAGCGCATCGCCTGATCCTGTGCTTTACGAACATATTGATGATACAACATCTTACGCTCACCTGCCTGTTTTGCAGACAGTTTGATATCTTTTTCTTTTTTGTCTTTTTCCCATTTTTCGAACTCAACTTGTTTGCTCCACTCATTTTTATATTCGGTATAATGAGAAGAACGCCTGTTATCAATATCTTTCGATATACCGGGACGATCTAGGAACACGCTATCGTACTGCGATTTGTCGACAATGGAAGACAAGTATCTATTGTAGGCTTCATAATCTTTTTGCTGTTTTTCGAAAAAAGCTTCCCCCTTCAGCATCAAACCGGGCATTGTGATAAGTGTGTCACCGCCCTGAATTTTAGGCAACAATGTTAAACGCCCTTTGGAGGTGAGGAATCCCTGAGGTACGGCAAGCATAAAATCGAGATTAATGTACCCATTACGCTCCGATATATAATACTCTTGGTTGCTGCTCTTATCTAAGCTCAGAGTTCCGGACTGGGGAGTAAACTGTATTGAGACGGATTTTGTCTGCATAAACAAGTCTTTGACATCCGACTCTGACGCATTTACTTTCACATCCTGATTTTCGAGGCTGGCGTTCTTTTTTTGCTGAAATAGTGATCCTTGTGCAAGCAAATCCGGACTGACAAACATAAAAGATAGTCCGACTATAGCCACTAGTCCTGAACTGAAGAGTCTATTTCTAAGATACATGTTTTTATTTTATAGATTTGTAAAAATTAAAATTCTTCGAAACAAATATAAAAATTTTCGACCTCTTATCGGTACACTATATAATATTTCTTTTACATATCTGTGGACAATTAAATTTGTGCCCATAGCATAAAATCAACAAACTAGAGTTTTGCCTTCGTCAATTCCTTTGCATTTTTGACGATTTCATCATTGGTACAATCTTCTAGAAGGGTATTTTTCAGTACTACATTTTTTTCGAAAACTGCATCTTTGAAATCAGCATTTACAAAATGGACACCCGTCATATTGACATCGGAAAGAATGACATCCCAAAAATCGCAGTCTTGCATCTGCGAATCGACAAACGATGTGTTTCGGATATGCGAACAATCAAAGATGACTTTTTTGAAAACAGATGATTCAAATTTCACATCATCAATAAAACTGTCGGTAAGAAAACAAGATATTAATGTCGCATTTTTCATTGTTGCCCTGATAAATTTGGTACGGGAAAAATCGACATTTACCATATACGCCTCATCCAGAATCACATCTTCGATAACACAGTCCGACAAATCTGTATTGAGGTTACTATATATAAAGCCATCGTTTTTGAACAATACCTTCATCACGGTCTGTATCACAATAGCCGGTTTTTTATTGACACGCCATGCCTTACCATTTTCCTGATTGGTTATAGTATCTGTATTCTCTCTCACATAGGCGCATAATATATCATGCACTATATTTACATAGCCTCTTTGCCTCTTATCGCCGATGGATGCCTCCAATGCAATTTGATTAAGAGCATAAATACCGGATAATATAGAACTTACATTTTCGCTTCCCAATAGGGTTGCAGCATCTTTGAAACGCGTATTCAATTGTGCCTTTTCCGATATGTTATTTTGCCTTATTTGCTCTGCCACACGCCGATTGTTTATCCACAAGCCTAGCAACACCAAAGCCCCTCCCAAAACGGTTGCTACAGTTTTAACATATTCACCCAATGCCGAAGGTGTATCTCCAAAAAGGACAATATGAGCATCTAACCGATAGAACAGTATGCCTAAAAAAATACAACTCAATATTATTATGAGGAATATATATTTATAATAGAATCGGGATATTACTTTTTTATTGGTTTGCAAAATGGTTGCAAACTCTTTAGTTCTCTTTTTCATAAAGTTGTAACCGCCAAGGTTATTTTATAATTTCATTCAAATAAATACTAAAACCAGTTCCATCTACGCGATGTTATAAGCAAAGATACAACCGAAAGCAGGATAAATTCCTATTTATCTAGCGCAAAAATACATTAAATGAACTATTTACCTTTATGAACGGCCAAAACAGGCTTTTCCTTTTATCTGTTTCTTTTTGCTTTCGATTTTTCCTTGATCCAATGAACAGCTATATCGACAGGCTCGGTAGAGTCTGAAAACGCAACATTATGCCCCAATGACGAAAACAGGCAGTATTCGTAAGGTTTACCTTGTGCTTTAAGCCTATTGAGGCACTCTATCGACAAACCGACCGGCATTTGCACATCTTTTCCTCCCAAAAGCCAAAGCCCCGGAACCGATAGCGACTTAAGAGACTCGTAAGGGTCTGTATCTACAAACTGGTAACGATCCGAATCGTTATATACATGGTAGCGTGCTTCCGTTTCGGTATGTGTATCCCAAAAATCAGATTTACTTTCTGTAAAAAACTGAAAGCGGAGCTGCTCGAGAGTAGAAACTACCGGACAACAAAATAACACCATGAAATCCAGATGCTCATTTTCAGTTGCAGCAATAGGAATTATCCAACCAGCCTGACTGAAACCAACCAGACCGAGAGGCAGATTCTCATTGCGCCGATGAAGTATATTGGTAGCAGCAGCGGCATCTTTAGCCAGCAGGGCAAGATTGAGTGAATCGACATTATTAGTACCTACTTCTGGACCGGCATATATTCCACCCGATTCGCCGACTCCGCGCTTGTCGTAGGTTAATACAGAAATACCATTTTCGGCTAAGAATGAAGCAAACTGCCTCATCCTAAGTTCCTGCCCCGAACCATGTACTATAACAACTGCTGCCTGCGGATGACGGGGCATGTAGATGGTACCGGCAAGGCTAGTCCCTTCACTTTCGAATTTAATATCCTCAATAACAGCATCCGCCGATTGAGCTTTTACCAGATTTAATGACCCTAACAGCAACAAGAGAAATAAGTATTTCCAAATATTGTTCAACCGCCAGCTTCTTATTTCGATGTATTTATCTCTTTTCATATGATTTTAATTTAATATCCTTTTATCAATAGTAGTAGGACACAACCAATTAGAAAAAGGTTACATAACTTTTTCTCAAAATGAAAGAAATACTGTCCGCGATAAGTTCGTAGCTGAAAATAAAATTACAATAACGGATAATACATATACGACAAAACACCCATCTTGAAAAGTATAGGTGTAGTTTTTAATATTATAAATAAATATTATTTCTTTACAGTATTACAGCATTGTAGTAGCAGGGGGTAAAGAATCTACTGAAAGGGAGATAACTGAATCTTTGACGACTTTAATATCCTTTTCATTTGTTTTCTTAGCAGCTTTCTTTTCCTCTTCTAACCTTTCATGTTCTGCTTTCTTCTTTATTGTCGAGTATACACCTTTATTCGCCTCTTTCGATTCTTTAATAGTACGAACCGAATGTGCTTTGCAAGAAACGATAAGAGTAGCCATAACAAATGGTAAACATAGTAGAACAAAACGGGATATATAATAATGTAGCTTCATATTCTTTTGCTTTTACAAATACGGAATGTGCACATACACATCTAAATAAGCTACAAAATTAAGAATAAAAAAGGGAATCTGCTATTTATTTTCCTTAAAAATTCTTAGGCCTTCGGCATCCCTATACCAATGCCAATCTTAACTAATATTAAATAAAACAAAATAAACAATATTAATTTCAATACTGTTTCCATTGATACTATATATATTCTATTTTTACATTAGAAAATATGTCGAATATAATATTTCCAACGCAGAATGAAAGATGTAATCCAAATATCTAAAAAAATCGCTTTGTTTCTTTTCGGAGTTGTCCTTGTCATCTTCGGCTACAAAGCCAATGCCACTAACAACAGCAGCAACGCAAAAGAGGATCAGGACAAGAACAAAAAGGACAAAAAGGCAGAGCCTGAAAATGTACCGGAAGTTGCTAAACAGGAAGAAAAACCGGGAGTAATCATCTATCAACCGGGAGTGAAAAAAGAGGATAATAAAAGTAAAGCCGGGCAGGGTGCTAAGCCGGAAGCTAAAAAAGTGGAAATAAAGAAGACAGAAGAGAAAAAGGAAAAAACAGAAGAAAAAGTCCAGAAAGAGGAGCCACAGGTAACAATCGAAAAAGCAAAAACAGAAGAGGCATCGGGGACGGAATAATATTGATTCAGGAAAAAACGATATGGCCGACATTCTCTATAAGGTACAGACACGGTTCATGTTTCATGCTCACATAAAGATTAAGCTATCAGCTTTTTATGAAGATGAAATATTCGACGAATTGTTTGGCCTGCTCGACAAGGTAGACCGTCTCTATAATTCGTATCAGCCGGATTCGTATATCAGCCGGATCAATGCGCATGCCGGCAGCTTTGTAGAGGTAGACGACCAAACAATAGAGATATTGAGAAAGGTGATCGAATTGTCTGACGAGTTTGACGGAGAATATGACATCACCATTATGCCACTAATCAGACTATGGGGGTTCTACAAAGACGGACAACGTGTCGTACCCTCCAAAGAAGCTCTGGAAGCTGTGAAACCTCTGATAGATTATAGACGAATAGAGATAGACGGCAACAGAGTGCGGATAGGCAAAGGACAGGAAATCATAACCGGATCGTTTATCAAAGCGTATGCCATAGACCAACTGGTGAGCCGAATGAGAGAAATAGGAATAGAGGATGCCATTGTCAATGCCGGAGGAAGTACCATTTATGGTATCAACAACGAAGCACATCCGTCGTGGACGGTCAATGTACGTGATCCGCAAAGTGAGGAATTGCTATTCGACCTCAATATTTCGAACGAGTGTTATTCGACCTCATCACAATCCAAAACCTTTGTTGAAATAGACGGGAAGCAATACGGTCACATATTGAGCCCCCGAACAGGAATGCCATCCACCAACAGGATGATAGGTATTGTATCGGATTCGTGCATGGTAGGCGACATCATCTCCACCGGATTATATAACGAAACCAGAGAGGGGTTCGAAGAGAAGATCATACACCTCAACCGTAAATATGGGGTAAGGGGTTTTATGTTATAATAAAATAAAGAACTATCAATAGGTAAGGCCGTATGGCCGCCATAAAATATAGAAAGCGTATGATGCATATTTTTTCGATGAAGGGCAAAACCAAGAAGATGGCAATCAAACCGGTTCCAGATGCTGAGGTTTATTACGTACCCCTTCTGCAACATATAGGAGCACCTGCCCAAGCCTGCGTGGCAGTAGGCGACAGGGTAGAGCAATATCAACTGATAGGGCAAAGTGCAAACGGTTTGTCGACAAACATACACACTCCTGTATCGGGCGTTGTGCAAGCTATCGAAAACAGAGCGATGGCCGATGGCTCGCAAGTGCCAATGGTAGTAATAGCCAACGATTTCGAAAGCAGAACAACGGCACACGAATCGGTAAATGTGGATAATTTAAGCCCGGATGCTATTGTAGACATAATCCGCGATAAGGGAATAGTGGGCGAAGGTGGTGCACAATTCCCAACGGCTGTCAAATATGCGCTGGATGGTGCCAAGATAGATACGTTTATCATCAACGGGACGGAATGTGAACCTTATCTGAGTGCCGATTATGCGCTGATGAATGAACGGACTGAACAATTGTTCAACGGCATCTACCTCATCAATAAGATATTGAAGGCTGAGGATGTAGTGATCTCGATAGAGAAACAAAACAAAGAACTGCAAATGGTGTTCGAACCTTTTCTGAATCAGCAGAAATATAATAATATACGCATCAAGGTATTGCCAAACGAATATCCGCAAGGTGGCGAACTGCAACTCATCAAATCGGTGACAGGTATCGAATTGCCACGCAACAAGCGTCCACGTGAGGTGGGCGTTATTGTCAGCAATGTAGGTACGGTCTATGCCGTACACGAGGCTGTTGCGAACAACAGACCTCTCATCAGCCGCATCATCACCATATCGGGTAAGGCGCAAGGCAAGGAAGGAAACTATGAGGTGAAGATAGGAACGCCTATCAGCCACATATTGCAATCACTAAATCTGTCGGACGAAGACAAGACACTCGTATTGGGAGGTCCGATGATGGGTAAACACATCACCGACTTTTCGGCTCCCATAGTGAAAGGATCGTCAGGCGTCTTGTTTTTCGAACAAGCTGAGATAAAGCGCAGTAATTGTATCTCGTGCGGATATTGTGTGGATGTGTGCCCGATGCACTTAATGCCAATGAAATTTGAGGAGATATACCGCAAAAAGAGATATGGCAGTTTGACCAAATACGGCATTGCGGCTTGTATAGAGTGTGCAGCTTGTGAATATATCTGCCCTAGCAACGTGCCATTGATAGAGAGTATTAAGGAAGGAAAAATAAAACTTAAACAAATGGCGGATGCCATATTGAGTATATGAACAGTGTAGCTGAAAAAATTTATACCCCTTTTGTCGGCAAGGAGGACAATACAACGCGAGTGATGACGGATGTTATATTTGCACTTGTGCCCTGCATCGTATTTTCGTGGTTCGCCTTCGGTTTTGTTCCACTTATGGTGGTACTTGTGGCAGTGGGTAGCGCCATGCTTACGGAGTTTCTTTTCACAACCATTTTTGTGGGTAAAACGGATTCGCTCGCAGATGGTTCGGCAATAGTAACAGGAATTTTGCTGGCATTCACCATCGCCCCATTCACACCGCTTTATGTGGTGGCATTCGGCGGATCGATGGCGGTACTGTTTGGCAAATTGCTATGGGGCGGTTTGGGACGGAATGTTTTCAATCCGGCACTTGTCGGACGCGAGTTTATGACTATATTCTTCCCGCTAGTGATGACATCCCGCACCATCTGGTACGATCGCACGGCTGTCAATCTGAGCAATATCAATATATTCGACGACAAGTTTATAGATCAACTGATATTCAAACCATCGGGAGCGATTGGCGAATACTCCGTCTTGTTTCTTATTGTAGGGGGATTGTTTCTCCTTATCCGCCGCCGCATATCGTGGCATATTCCTTTCGGGCTATTGGTCGCATTCACGGCTTTTCTTTTTATATTTTCGGGACACAATATCCAATTCTCGTTGGGCGGTTTGTTACTCGGCGCTATTTTTATGGCTACTGATATGCCTTCGAGCGCATCGACCCAATGGGGCAAATTGTATTATGGAGCGATGATCGGCATCGTGGCTATTGTCTGCATCGTTAATGATGTGCGCTATGAATATATGTCGTATTCTATCTTATTACTCAATGCGTTTGTGAAGCCTGTCAACTGGGTATTCCGTCCACGCATCTGGGGCGAAAAGCTGGATATACTGACTCGCTCGTGGCAAGGAATAGCTCTGACTGCAAGTATTCTGATAACAACTTTTGCAGTTATATACTTACATCACATCGGGGGAATTATGTACCTGCTATTTGCTTATATCCTATTCTGTGTAGTATGGTATGCCAGCAAGGTGATGAGGAGATAGTTTGTTAAAAAAGCAGCAGTATTTGTTCATTTCACGACACCTATTATAACACCAAAATCGCCATCTGTTTGCACCCAGTCTTTTTCGGGCAGATAGGTACGTGACACATATCCGTCCAGATAGAGGGCATTGCGGCAGCCTAAGGATAAGAAATAGGAAGCAAAGTCATAAAAATTGACCTTCTTTTTTGACATGGCAAATACGACACGCCCATCAGGAAGCACCCCTACCCCATTGCGTATGTGCACATTAGAAGAACCTTGCTGAAAGGCCGGATGTATAGTGCCATCTATCAGCAGCATGGGCCCCGATTGGGTGGCAAACCGTATGTTGCGACTGTTTCGGAAGTGAGCGGTGCTACAAATGGAAGCTTCGCCATTGCCTGTTATATAAAAAACACCATTGGGCTGAAGGTAGAAGTTACCATTACCTTGTAAAGTATCGAGTGGCTGCAAAGTTTGGTACTCATCTATAAATAAACCTTGCGGCGTATATGATTTATCGAACATACCGCCATTCATGGCAAAGACCAACGTTTTGCCTTCTGATTGTGCATATTTTTTCAGATTCGATACATTCCCTATCCTACCCCCTGCATTATCTTTCCAGAACATACGCAAATCTTGCTGCCGAGGATCAACAATATATTCGATATAAATACTTTCTTTTGGTTTGTCGATAATTAAGGAAGATAAAGCAACTAATATTATTACTAAAAATAGGCAGATAGGTACTGCACGAAAAAGACTCTTCTGAATAGACATATGCTGATATTGTTTTGTTTGTGTGAGCGACTCAAGTAACTTAACGAACCCAAAGACAAATTTAAATTATTTTTGCCAGTTTGCCGAGAAAACATTAATTAGGTGGTGTCATTGTGATTAATAATATTTCCCGATTCCTCCGAATCCTGCTATTATTTTATTTTCTTTCGTTCTATTCACAAAGTGATTTAACCGTTTTTCAAATTCTTCAGGACGCTTCCTTGCAGCCTCGATGTAGGCTATTCGGATGCGTTTATATGTATCGGAAAGATGTTGATAGTTTTGCCATACTATTTCATCTTTTTTCAATCTGTCAATTATATCATCCGGAAATATAAAAGGTTCTGACAAAACATTTTGAATTTTATCCTCTATTTTGGGATGTATCATTTTATTGTCGAACAACCATTTAAGCCTTTCTTTGTTGGCTTGCGAATAAGTACTTTTAGGATTTCTGGGTGTGAAACGCTGAATTTTATGTTCTTTGTCTAGTGATTTTATCGTACTGTCAATCCAGTCGAAACAAAGAGCTTCTTCAACAGCATCATTATATATAACACTTATTTTGCCCGAAGATTTACTAGGAAACACAAACCAAACCTCGTTGGCTGTTTCAAAATTGCCCGCCAGCCACTTACGCCAATCTTTGCGGTTGTTAAAATATTTTATTTCTATCGGCATAGCAGATCATTCAAACTAAGTATTTTACTTCCCTTATTTATGTAATATCGCATCATTTCGGGGATAACGATTACCTTAATTTAGGCAAAAACAAAGATATTGAAAATAAATAAAAGTTTCACCTGTTTTCTTTGCCACCCAAGATTTGACAAAAGACGCTTGACCTGTATTCACAAATAAAGCGTACTTTATTTTTTTACGTCATTAAGGACATGTTGCAAAGTCATTCTAATAAAATGGCTTAACTTAATTACAGTGAGATACTTTTTTTTTACTATTTTAGCAGTCTTAATTCCAAAACACAAAGTAGTTATGAACTATGATCTGCCTAAGAGATCTATACAAACTTTTATCAAAACGTTAATATGTATCTCGGCACTAATTTTACATTCTTGTGAATATGAAGATGGTAATAACAATTTTCATGAGTTATTTCCTCCCGAAGACTTACAAGTCGGCATCGATCTGGCTGGAGCCAGTCCAAATGCATCTATACTGATTTATGCACCAACTACCCTCGGCTACTCGCTAAGTCCGGAAGGAAAGAAGGTAGTAGAACAAACATTTTATCTGGATGGTCAACCTATTACTGCGGCTGCGGATAATAAAATCCGGATTGTACCTGATGTTTATGACAATTCGGAGCATATCCTCCGCCTCGAAATGAAACTTGCAACCGAGACCGGCAGTATTGCCGAAGCGGTAGGAGTAGAATATTATCCGGCTGTATCGGAATACAAAGTGAAGTATGTAAATGCCGATCTGGGACTAACAATCGGGCAAAGGAAGAATGCAAACGGACATCTGGAACTTTTCTGGAACAACCCGTCTCAACCTCAACTCAATGTAGCCAGCTACGAAGTGTATAAGCTGAGTAATTCGGAAGAGGGAGTATATACCCAAATGGCTGCAATAAACATGGCCGATCGGACTTACATAGAAGACCCTGACTATGTATATGGATATCAGGCATATAAAATTATTGTAAATTTTGAAAACAACAAAATAGACAAACAAGAGTATTTCTATACGGTTGTATATCAGAATGCAACAGATGGCAACATCAGGTATTGGAACAATAGTGAAACTCTACATATCGACCTGAGAAGTGTAAGCCCCTATAAAGCAAAATATGTGGTAAAATGGAACGGCGAAACATATATTGGCAATAGCGAAGGTGTAAATGTCAAATACCCGATCTTCCCGTATGGCGAATCTGCTTATGAATTATATATACTATCGTCTAACCAAGAATATTCGGAAGACGAGACATATCCGACCATTTATTGCAATTTTTCGTACCAAACTTTAAAATATTGGGCTTCAACTCAGTGCGCAGACGTAAACAACAATAAGTTATATCAGATATCGGACGATAATGAGCTATATACTTTCAATGCTTCGACAATGAATTTTATATCTAAAAGATTCCTGCCGGGCAGATATCATAATCCGATGAATATAGCAATAGCACACGATGGAAAAATAGCCGTTGCAAGCAAAAGAACAACAAGTGCAGATATGCAGAATGGATTGAGAGACGAATCGTATATAGATATATATTCCGATACTCAATTTACAACGCTATTAAAAACGATAAATGTATCATCGAATCCCACATCTTTCAAATTTATATCGACTGATAAACTTTTTGTCTATTTCGACCACAAAGCTTCGATTTACAATATCGACACAGACATCTATCTGTGTGAACTAATCGATAATTCTTTAACCAAGTTTGATATATCGGACGACAATAAGTACATATATGGCATGAAGGGATCGGGTATTGACAGTTTCAGTATTTTCAGGGTCGCACCCGACAGCAAGTCGATAGAAAAAATATATCAGTCTGAGGCTTTCTATGACAACAACTTAAAAGACCTATGGTTCAGCAAAGTAGACTCAGCCATGGTTATGGTCAATCAAAGCAACTCATTCAAATGGTTCGATATCGAAACTTCTACATTCAGTACTGCAAGAGAAGGGCGTTTTCAGGGGATAGATCCATTCACAAACAATGTGTTATATATACTGAAGGGCGGATATGCAGTTGTACTAACACCCGACACCAACCGAGAGCTGATCCGAGTAAGAATACAAGAATCTGGATCTCCCAATATGCGGCTTGTCAACAGCTTCTTACTTTCGAACCAATATTATACCGACTTATCACCAAAAATAAACAGATGAAACGACATATATTTTTAACTGTAGCCTCCCTGCTGCTATGTATAACAGCCAATGCGCAATTTTCGATCGGGTATTCGGTCGGATACGGAAGTTATAAAATGGGGGAAATGAAACCGATAATGGATCTCTATTTCGAAATGGCTGTGTTGCAATATCCCAACTTGCCATTCGAACTGACCAGCAATTTTCCGGGAAATACCACTCATACACTCGACCTCGGATATATGCTCAACAAGCACGAATTGGGGCTGAAAGCTACCTATATGACAACAGGTGGAAAGGTTGCCTATTCGGATTATTCGGGCGAATACAGAGACAGGCTCATCGCAAACGGCTACCGCATTGCAGCCACATACCGATATTATGTAGAGGCATATAGGAAAAAGAATATTAAACTACTGGTGTTCGGCGAAATATCGCCGGGGGTTACAGTGTCTAAACTAAGATCCGAAAAATATATTAAGATCGGGGATGATATGTTGAAAGAATCTCCGGATAGTAATATAGACTTTAAAGGAAACGGTTTTACGATACAACCTCAGATTGGGGGAAAACTGTACTTTACCCGCAACCTGGCAGTAGTAGTGACGGGCGGATACGATTTCGAATTTGGTGGGAAGTTAAGCAAATTCAGTACATCACCCCGACTCGATTGGAGCGGATTACGTGTGAATGGAGGCGTATCTGTCACCTTACCTTAAAAAAATCCCAAACAGAGACTAATAGAAAAAGCCTTTTCCCTTGTCGGGAAGAGGCTTTTTTATATTGAATCTATCATGAATGTTATTCAGCATATTTGCTGCTAAACAAACTTATATATGTAGGTGTTATAATATCATTAAGAAATGACTAAACGATAACATTTATGCAAACTATATTCTATAAGGCCTCAGACAGGGGGCATGCCAATCATGGGTGGTTAAATACCTACCATACCTTTAGTTTCTCGAACTATTATAACCCTGCGCGTATCAACTTCGGGGCATTGCGTGTAGTCAATGACGACACCATTGCGGGCGGTATGGGATTTGGCAAGCACCCTCACGACAATATGGAAATAATCACGATTCCTCTACATGGCGACCTCGAACATGAGGACAGTATGGGCAATAAGGGAATTATACGCCACGGCGATGTGCAGGTGATGAGTGCCGGAAGCGGAATTTTGCATAGCGAATTTAATGCAAACAAAGATCAGGAAGTCCAACTATTTCAAATATGGGTGTTCCCCAACAAAGAGAATGTAAAACCTCGCTATCAGCAGGAAAGCTTATTTTTTACCGACGAACGGGCAAAAAACAAACTGCAACAAATTGTTTCGCCCGACAGCAACGATGAGGGTTTGTGGATACATCAGGATGCGTGGTTCAACATCGGATTTTTCGAAAAAGGATTCGAGTTTGACTATCCACTAAAGGTAGCGGGAAACGGCCTGTTTGCGATGGTGATAGAAGGCAGCTTCGAAGTGGGCGGAAAACAGCTGGACAGAAGAGATGCACTCGGATTGTGGGACACACCAAGTGTGAAAATAAAAGCACTGAGTGATGATGCACGTATTCTATTGATCGAAGTCCCAATGACATTGGGCGAATGACAATGATATAAGCACACAGAAATATGATGAAGACAGAAAATCACTTTACCTATTTTTAGCGGTTTCGAAGATTGCCCTAAAAATGAAAATCCGTATTCTGTGTGCTTCTTTATTTTTTTAGTTACTACCTACTTTTTTTGAAGTAAAAACCACTGTCGAACGATTTGCGGGACGAACCTTCATTCTGCATATCTTCTTCACATCCGCACCCTCTATCGGGACGCCACAATGGATAAGATGACCTGCATCGGCACAAGAAATCGATCAACTGATTGCGCAACATATCTGCATCATCCTTTATCCATTGCCTCAGCTGGGCAATATCCCGAATATCGACACCTTTGCTATTTTCGCTTTCGCGGATAGTCACCCCCTTGTTTACGATACTTGCCCAATGAAACGGCAAAGCCTGATAGACGGCATAGAACGAAAGTGCGGGAGCTATTTTTAGCAGCAGATCGCTATTGACCGGCGATAGGGCATTGTCTTGTATCTCTTCTTTCAGCTGCGCCATCAAAGAAGTTCCTATCACAGATTCTATATATAACTCTTGAGCAATGCAGATGTAAGGAACAAACTCGGTAATATCGGTATTGTAAGTGATGGGCGAATGTTGTTTAAACAGGCTCTCACTGATTAATGGTATTGTTATCATACAAATTAGTTTTTGATGTTTCTTGATATAGATAAAGCATCACTATTTTGTCAATTATGATTTAACAAAAAACCTTATCGTAATTATTTTTTAGTTTAAAAAACATAGAATACAACGTCAAAAGAAGTCACAATATCTAAAAAAATATAAACGCAAACAACTACAAATAAACACATTAATAGCATACACAGCAATCACAGCCAAGAGCAAGCTCAAGAAAGGAGTTATTTAACATATATCTTTGCAACAAGAGAGTTATCTAACAAACATGACACATAAAAATTTAAAAAAATGCGATTAAAAAAAATAATATTATTTATCAGCCTCATATCTTTTGCGGCAATCTTAACGACTTCATGCTCGCAATGGGAAGTGGCGGACATTGATCCTAATCAAAGCGGTGGTGGACCACAAGTGCAGAAGAAAACTAAAAATGAAGCTATAAACACAACCGATGGCAGCAAAACACGAAACGATAACACTTTGAATTTGAACACGAATAATTAATTAAACCTTCTTCCTTAATAGAAACGAAACACAATATAATTTTAATTCTAAAAAACAAAAAATGAGAACACAACATTATCATAAGACATTCTTCAGCAGCTTATTGTTAATATTCTCATTTTTTTCGTGCAATAATGAAGACAGACAAATTCTATTCTTGAATCAGGCACAAGAGACAGTCGAAGACAACCCTGAGGAAGCACTCAAGCTGCTTGATTCAATTGTAGATCCTAAGAAATTAAGTAAAAATGACTATATGAATTATATAGTCACGCTGGTGCAGGCAAAATCAAAATTAAATCTCGACATCAGGTCGGATACGCTTATTTTCGAAGCAGAAAGCTATTTCAGCCAAAAACAAGATTATTACAAAGCAGCGCTGGCAAATATATATGCCGGCAATGTAAATTATTCGAACAAGATTCCTGAAAAAGCATTAGGTAATTATTTGCAAGGGGAAGATTATGCCAAAAAAGACAATAATAATCTATTGATCGGGCGAAGTCAAAATAATATCGGGTTCACTTATTTTGAGCAGGAGATGATGGATAGTGCCATCACATATTTTCGTAAAACTTGTGCATCTTTCGACAGGGAACAACTCAAAACAAAGAATATCGATTCATACAAGATGATGACATTGACAGCCATGGGTCGTGCTCAAAGTGCAATTGAACAAACAGACAGTGCATACGCCTGTTATGAGAAAGCCTTATCACTGGCAAAAAAGACAAACAATCAAAAGTATATAGGGATACTAATGAATAATATAAGTGTTCAGTTCAGAGAGCAAAAAGAATATGAAAAAGCTCTATCTTATCTTCACCAAGCACTAACCTACCCTATCGATTCTGAAAATGTTTTAAGAGTATATTTCAATAAGTCTCGGATATATAGTTTAATCAACCAGCCGGACTCCTGCAAATATTATCTGGAGAGCATAAGTGAACAGCTACCGAATATTAAAGACAAATATTTTTTACAAGGTATCTATAAATCTCTTGCCGATTATTACGGACAAGATAATGAACAGGAAAAATCATTATATTACGGAAATTTATATACAGAAACCTATAAAAAAATAAATACAAGTAACAATTCTCGCAGACTACTAGAAACAGAAAAACAATACCAGTTATCCATTCTACAAAAAGAAAAAGATGAAGCTGCTCAAAAACTATATATCGGCGCAGGAATATTTGTTGCTATCATTATTCTTATAATCATATGGTTCAGATACAAACATTTCCGATATAAATATCTAAAAGAAATAGAAAAAAATGAGCTGCTCAAAAAACAATATGATCTGAAAATAGAAAATTTATCATTCCTGAAAAAAATATATCATAACATAGTTTGTGAATGGATTAGTATCGACAAAGAGGTAGAGGCTCTGGCAACCGAATACGGGGCTACCGAAAAGCCAACTATATATAAACGTATCAAACAACTGCTAGACAATCTGCAAGAAAAAACAGATCAGCAACTGATACAATCCGCCAAAGCACATATCGAAAAAGAGCCGTATGGCAAGGAGATACTCGCCGAACTGGATGAGGACGATTTACTCCTGTTGGGATTATGCTTCTATGACTATTCCAAATCGGACATATCCTCTATATTGGACATACCAATACAGAAAGTATATACCCGAAAATTGAAATTGAAACATGACTTTAAAGAAGCCGGAATACCGAACAATCAAATAGAACAATTATTATTCACAAATAATAATTAAATAATAATTAAACACTACTTATTTTCAATGAAAAGCGGCATATACCTTAGTTGGTATGTGCTGCTTTTTTTTAAACAGGACTACATTTCCCGATATTCGAACAGTAAGCTAAAAAACGAGTAGACTTGTTCTGTTTTTACATTTTATTCCCTACTTTTGAAGCTACAATAATATAACCGCATCTTTTATAGATAGAACACCATGATCAGAAAAATCGTACTTATCGCCCTTCTTATTATCAGCACAGTAACCTATGCTCAGAAAAACATTTCGCAAAGTGAATCAGACCTCAGAACAGAACTTCTCCAAAAAGATATAGAAGCCAAGCTGCAAGCTGTAGAACATCGCGCCGAATCTGCCGAAAACAAGGAAAAACTGATAAATGAAAAGCTTGAGCAACAAGATAAACTGATACATGACACAATTATGGGTGCAGCCATCATACTCGGTATCATCGCCGTAGCTGCCATCATTGCCAACTACCTGTTGGGACAAAACAATAAGGAACGGATAAGGACTATTAAAACGGCGGTGGGCAATTTTGCCAAAACAACGGACAAGGATATAAATGCGTTTAAAGAGACCACCAAAGAACGCATCGACACGCTGAAAGAGAATAGCAAAAACGAAATAAAATACCTGAAAGAACAAACCGAAGAACAGATAAAAGAAATAAAAGAACACAGTGCGCTGCAAATAAAAAATGCACGGCTCGAAATAGGACAGATAAAGAAGGAAGCCGAAGCCAGCCTTGCTCAGATAAAAGCTGCCGAAGAAAAAACAAAAGCATTTGCTGACAAGCTGAATGCACTGATGAGCATATTCGACGGGCGAAAGGAAGAACTGATTGCCACCATTCAGGAACTGGGCACACAAGACCAGCCAACAGATGTAAAAGAGATCAAAGACCTCATCAACCTGACACAGAAAGCAAAATCGGATGCAGAATATTCATCGTCCGACTGGTTTCTGGCAGGCTATTACGCATCTATTCAGAATCAGCCCGACGAAGCATGTATTTATTATGAAAAAGCAGAGGCTATCGATCCGCACAATGCAGTCAACTACAACTATTGGGGTTATGCATTGAAGCAACGGGCAGAAGCATTGAGCAACAAAAATATGTATCTGGATGCTTGCGAAAAACTCAAGAAAGCAACCGTACTGAATCCCGATTACACCAATGCATTCTACAACTGGGGAACAGCATTGTGGGGATTGGGCAAGATAATGAACGATGCCAATTATTATGACGAGAGTTGCGAAAAGTTCAAAAAAGCCATCGATTTAGATACCAACAATGCGGATGCATATTTCGATTGGGGAAATGTGTTGTTCGAGCAAGGACTTATCAACGAAGATGAATATTTGATAAAGGAGGCTTGTGCAAAATACGAAACAGCATCTAAACTAGATCCGGCCAATGCCGAAGTGTTCAAAAACTGGGGTAGTGCCTTAGCATATATGGGTGAAATGCTGAATGATGCGAAGGCTCTGCAAGATAGTTGTGCCTTGTACGAGAAGGCTGCGAAACTGAACGAAGCAGATGCACAAATCTATTACAACTGGGGTGTTGCCCTCTACCTGTTAGGCAATGTGACAGGTAACCCGACCTTAAGGAATTGCTGCAATATGTACAGAAAAGCAACAACCATCGATTCGTCGTATGCAGAAGCATATAACAACTGGGCGCAAGTATTGTCCGAGATGGCTCATTCCGAAAACAATGAAAAGTTGTATGAAGAAAGTTGCGAAAAAGCAGAAGCCGCTGCCGAAGCAGATCCCAAAAATCCGGCTTATTTCAACAATTGGGGTATAGCCCTGTTCGACCTTGCATCTTGCAACAATAATGAGCACCTGTTGGACGAAAGTTGTGACAAATATAAACGTGCCACCAAGCTAGACCCAACCTATGCAGAAGCATTTAACAATTGGGGAATTACGCTACTCGAAATAGCAAAGCTAAAAAACAGCCTGAATACGGATAAGGATGCAATTGAAGAAAAGTTCCTGAAAACAGAAGAGCTTGGCAGAGACGAGGCTGCCTACAATCTGGCTTGCCTACATGCGCTGACAGGCAACAAAGAAGAGGCTTATCGTTGGCTCGAAAAGGCTTTAGCTGACGGAACCCTATCGAAAGAGCATATCCAGACGGACAGCGACCTTGAAAACATCCGTAACGATAAAGAGTTTGCCGACCTGTTGGCGAAGTATTGAAAGGGCAATACCGATTATAACCTAGATTCTAAAATAAAAATATGTAAAGGGGATGTGTTAAATCATCCCCTTTTTCAGATAATACCCTTGTTGATTGCATACAAAATTTTACCTTTGCTATCAATAAATTACACTTAACACGCATTAAAACTGAACAAACAACCAATTATGACAGACAAATCAAATAGTCCGAAAGCTAAAGAACATTCTATTGAGACTGAAGGAAAAACAGTTTATTACACACAAGCAACAATAGATAAATGGGATCAAAAACTTCTAAATCTGAATGAAAATAACAGAGCATTTATCAAATATTCTCTGGAAGATGCGGACGATATATTGAAACTATTGGGCAGTGAAAAAAATCTGCTTAATTACACTGCAAAAGATCTTGATGAGTTAGTATTTTTATGGAACAACAAAAAGATAAGTTTCAACCACATTAACGAAGAACAATTTGTGGGAGCTATAGGAGCAGCTTTCGGTCATTATCTGAATATGGAGGTGGGCACAGCATGGGAAATAGTCAGCGATGAATATGGAACTGATTACAGCTGCATTAGCAAAACGATTGTTTTTCAGCTATTTCCATTCAGTTCTGTTTGGAAAGCCTTAGAACAGAATAGAGAGGATTCTCTAAATGGAATAGTCCTCTTGGTAAAAGAAAAGATGGATAGTTGGGATAAAAGATAAAAACCGGATAATATCCGTATTTATCCACAACTTAAACAATATGTAAAGGGGATGTGCTAAATCCCCTTTACATACAATAAAAGCCTCACCCTACTGACACTCTATCATATCCCATCGGGCTGAGACAGATCCAAATCGCCAATTTCGAGATTTTGGTAACCGTTGTTTATCACAAACAAATTGAGCGTATCCAGAATCCGACGACGGAGTTTATGAATAACAGTCTGATTGTATAGCATATAAGCATTCAGGATCTCGTTAGCATTACCACTCAAATTGCCCGATCCTGATAGCCCCGCCAAGGTGGGCGAAGTGAGGCGATGTGCAGAAATAATCTTCTGAAAAATGATTTCATCCACATTGTTGTACAAGTCGGCATTATTGCTTGCCGAATAAGATGTTACAACGGGTTTTATCTCCTGACTTTCGCCCCACAGCACCACGATGCTACTGGCTCCGTTTGCTCCCGCATACGAATTTTCGATATCGCGCTGAAACTGCTCCTTTTCACCCTCTGCCGGATTGCTGGGCATGGTAATAATGGTAGAAGGCACAAACCCATTATTGATCGAATTACGATAGAAACGCCCAAGCAAACCATCGGCTTCGATATAGTTGAGTGCCGAATAGTAGTGAGGCACGGGATAGTAATCGAGGCTGGGGTCGTAGTCTTTATAATAATACAGATACGGAACACCCTTCTGCATTTCTTCCGACCCGTATGCCTTTATTTCCACGGGTGCATATTTGCCTGTAGTACGTCGCCAATCGTTAGACAGGAAGAAAGATAAATTGACCCCATATTCGTTCACCTCGCCTACTCTCACTTTACTGAAATCGGTGTGATAGAGACTCGTAGTTTTGCCATTCTCGTTGAGAATAACCTGAAACGAGAATCCTCCGAATGTAACATAATCTTTCGCTACTTTTTCAATCAGGTCGTCCCAGCTGTCGAGCGGATTAGGTTGGCCATAGTAGTTCCTGTCATCTACCCCATTGCCGCAAATATAAGTTACCTTATTTTCGATAACAGCCTTATTGATAGCCGATTCATTATTGAGCTCAATAATCCGCTGAGGTAATAAATTGTCCCGGTCGTAACTGATCCACCCCCGAACATTTTTGGTAAACGACGGATAATTTTTGACTGTATCTGATAATTTGATAACTGAATATTTAGCTGTTTTTTCCATCTTGGCTGTTTTTTTGTGATATTTTTCTGAATAGATAAACAACCAACTTTTTCTTCAAAAAAAAAATTAAGATCAGATTATGACAAGAGATAGAAATTATATTTTCATTCCGAATAGAACTTATTTACTAGTAAAATAACAATAGTAATTAAATCTAATATAAAAAGATATATATATATTATATATAATAGCTATCCATGTCCAAAAGGACATACTTTTAGCATATTTTTGCATTATCTTTGTAAAGGTTAAATATTTAGTTTTAGCCTAAGAGAAAAAGGAAAAAAGGAATATATCCATTACACTACAAACAATTTATACAATCTTTTTTACGATGAAAATAAAGTATTTATTACTATTATTTGTCTTGTCATTTTACTTATCAGGATGTGATTTCACAATGGAAGACAATGCGAATGCGAATATCAAATTCGATGTGAATACGACCGCCGACAATAAGGAGTTTCAGCTTGGCATACAATCAACTGAGGTTATTATAGATTGGGGAGATGGAACGCAGGACATAAAAAATGGAGAGAGCGGGCAGGAAATCGCAACTTATTCACATACCTATGCCCAAAAGGGAACATATAGAGTCACCCTTTCCACGCTCCGTGTGACAGGAATAGACACATACCGCGATTATCCGGTAACCAATTTGGAAATAAACGAATGCCCGTTCCTTATGAAACTGGATTTGAATAATATAGCCGACCTGAAAACATTTAGTCCTTCAGGTTGCAAAAACCTATATGCACTCACTATCAAAGACTGTGTATCACTCTATGATATTGACCTGAGTCGGTTGCCTCGTTTAGCTGGTATCAGCCTGATTAATACAGGTCTGACTGATTTGGATATAAGTAAAAACAAATGGTTACGGAATGTGAATATACAAGATTCGCCATTTACTGATATCAGTTTCGAAAAAAATAAGGATTTGAGAGAAGTAGCTTTCAAAAATACAAAAATCAAGAATTTAAGTTTTGCACAAAATACCAAATTATACAGCTTATATAGCATAGACAATCTTATGGATACCAATGATATAGACTTCATGTTCATTACACTGCCAATGTTCTCAGAGATTGAAGCAGAGAAGGTACTATCGGTGAGAGGTAACCCAGGCGAAAAACTATGTACACAATCAATTGCAAAAACAAAAGGTTGGCAGATAAAATAAATAATACAAATAGTACATATTAATTTTAACACATCATCATTTCCAAAGCGATGAACAGAAGGATTGTAAGAGTTCATGCTGACATTTTACCCATGTCTCAGAGGACATGGATAGCAGGACTATTCCTTCGATTAAATATGCATTTAGTATAACACATCAGGCAAACAAAAACCAGTCTTGTCTGAGTAGCAGAAATATTATTTTAATCTGAATAACGACAAGGCGATCCATTTGCGGACATAATCGGTTTATCATATCAGAATGCTTTTATCTATAGAACGAAGTATAAATTAAAAGCATTTAAAAGAAAGCATTATGATTAGAATCGAAATGGGTGACACTAGTTTCCGTATACCCGACAATTGGGGAGATATACGTTTGGGTGATTATGAAAAATGGTTTAACCAAAGCCCCGATAATAAGCTGGATTATATAAAATTTGTTGCTGACATCTGTAAAATAGATGTTAATTTGCTGATAAATTCTCCGGCACAGTTGTTCGATATAATAAGCCAAAGCACCGAATTTGTTTTCAACACAGAGGTTACACCATCCAACAAGGTACGCATAGAGGGCAACGATTACTATATTGCTCCATCCGACAAGCTTACTCTGGGCGAATGGGTCGACATAGAAAGTACGATAGAGAGTGACAGCGAAACAAAAATATCGGAAATACTTGCCGTTATTTGCCGTCCGGCAGGGGAAGCGTACGATATAGAAAAAATGGAACTACGTAAAGCAATGTTCCGCAACCTGACCTGCGAGAAAGCATTACCACTGATCGCTTTTTTTTTGCGCAGAAAGAAAGAATCAGAAATGATTTCGAACCTCTATTTGGAAATTCAAACTCAAGCCACCCAATTTCTAAAGGATACCAAAACTTTTGCTCAAAATGGGGGTGGTATAAAACAATTGCCGATCTGGCAGAGGATAAGATATACTTATTTGACGAGATCACTCGAAAAACAGTTGTCGAAGTTTTCGGATTTTTACTCTACAGGTCAGACAAGGCACGAGCTGAGGAGGAGCAATACAAATTTGAAAAACAAATAAGGCATTAGAGTGACCCCGAATGTGTATTTTAGATTATATAAATTACAGGTCTATTTTTTATAGTTTTTTAATTTATTTTTTTTATAACTTTGTAGCTTAAAGAAATTTATAGGCAGAAGAAATAAAAACAATCTGTATTTTAATGACAAATACAGACAATGGCACTAAAAGAAAATATATAGATTTGAAATTATAATAAAATAATAAATTCATCAAACCCATTATTTTACGACTTATTATCGTATGATAAAAATCACAGATTACTCAAAGGAACTATATAAAACAGTGAGATCCGATAAATTTATTGAAACATTCATTACTAAAATATTGGATAGCAACAAGTAATACTAATCTATTTGCAATTCTAATTTTTGTAAATATCATTTATTGAATATTCAATTTATGATATGGTAACAAGATAGTTTTTTTAAGATCGGTTACAAACAGCTGCCCAATATCACAATAATACCCAAAGGCGAATGAAACGAAATTACTTATTCCTTACCATACTGCTTGTATGCAGTACCACGATGGTTGCACAAGTTACTATTGGATCATCTGAAGAGCCAGTCAAAGGTGCTTTGCTAGACCTGAAGGAAGATGGTACCACATCTAAAGGGTTAGGCTTGCCCCGTGTGGCTTTACAAGCCTACAACAAGGTTAAAATGGGTGCTGATGCACCAGAGTATACAGACAAAGAAAATCATATGGGGTTGGTGGTATACAATGTGAACCCCGACTACAACCAATGCGATACGGCATCTATTCCTCCCGGACTACACATTTGGGATGGACAGAAATGGGTTGGTATAGGAACTCCCGAACACGAAAGTCCCACTCCACCCAATCTACCGGCCTCCTTATTCAATCCAAACTCTTATATGGTAACAACTGTCGGCTCTGCCAGCAGCATTACCATCCCTGTAGCTAAAGCTTTTGCTGTATGGGATTTTTGGACTAGCGAAGAGGGTGGAAAAAGACTGGCAGACATTCCGTTTTCCGGTTCATTATCTACATCTGTAGTCTGGCAGGAAGCATTAGACGGAGGCAATAATAACATTGTGGGTACTCCGGTTCTTAGTACAACCAATCTTGACAAGAATGCAACCATCACAATACCCACTACCGGCAATGTCGGCAATGCCTTAGTCTCAGTCAGCGATGCTGTCGGAGTTCGTTGGAGTTGGCACATATGGGTTACAGAAACTCCCGCCACAAATTCATATAACGGATATGTGTGGATGGATCGAAACTTAGGAGCTACTTCTGCCACTCCCGGCAACAATGGCACTCTCGGTTTGTATTACCAATGGGGACGCAACACACCGATACCCGGCTACACCAAATTTTCGGGTTCTGACAATAAAACGACTGTACCTGTACAATTTGCCGAAGTTTCGGATGTTGTTACCAATGATGGTAACAATCCTGCCAAACAGAATTCTTTGTCGTATGCAATAATGCATCCCCTTACTTTTATTTCGAGCAATAACAGCCCTTCTGATTGGTATAGTACGAGTACGACAGTAGACTGGGCTACCCGTTGGGCTGAACAAGTTCAAGATTCGAACTGTCCTGCTGTCAGCTACAGCATCGCCAGTATTACCAATCCATGTCCGGAAGGATGGAAGGTACCCGAAGCCAGCAACAATACTACCTCGCCCTGGAATGGTATAGATAACGCTACAAATAAGGTATGGACAAATGGCTATAATTGGATTGATCCGGCAGCAGGTTATTATCCGGCAGCAGGTTATCGCAACGGAGGCAGCAATGCATTGGTACTTATCAATAGTTCCGGATGGTATTGGACAGCCTCATACGACAGCGATTCGTCTCCACGTGCTTTGCGTATGTTAAGTAGTGTGGTCAATCCTTGGTACAGATCTAACCCTGCATATTCATACTCGGTACGTTGTGTCCAGAAATAGGGAAACTCAGAGTAGTCAATATAGATTCCGAGCCATCTGTAAAGGGAAGAATATATACCGGATAATATAAATAAAAAAAATTGTGTCAGTAAAAATCACTCTTTACTGACACAAGTTCAACTATAAAAAAATAATTAGATGAAAACTACTTCATCTCGTTTATGACCTTCTTGGTTTTAATTCCTTTTACTACATCCAGCACTTTTTTCTGATCTGCTTTCGGTACATTACCGCTCAGTGTTACTTCTTCATTTTTAACATCTACGCCTACATTCTTTAGTCCGGCAGCATCCAACGCAACGGTCACTGCTGTGCGAAGTACTTCATCCGGGCTAACTACAGGTGGAGGCACAACAACGTTGATCTCATTGACTACCGATTTCACATCTTTGGCTCCTCGGGCTATTTCTTCGGCATTGGCTTTAGCCTCTTCCGAATCGACAGTACCACCAAGTGAAACAATTGCATTACGCACCGAACATGTTACAGAAGGATAACTCAAGACCATTTTACTTTTTATTTCTCCTTGTATCACAGCATCATCTGGCGTACAAGAATAGAATAGGAAGCTAGAGAGCAGCATACAAACACAAATAAATATTGATTTTTTCATGACTGTATTATTTTAAGTGATTAATAAATATCTTATCTATGCTAAAGATACATATTAAACAGGCTATTGTTATTTTTTGTTTATATGTTTTAAAATACTTTTTATCTGACAATTTGCCGTTCTTTTTAACATTAGAATAAATACTATATACAAAACACTGATAAACAATGCATAAACAAACATACTAGGTGTACCTATTGAGACAAATACACACATTTAGGAAAGGCTCAGGCTATGTTAAAAAATGACAAAAAGAATATAATATAGTTTTTTCACAAAATAGTAATTCATTTATCTATCTTTTAAATATATAAAACAATTGATATGATAAACTGTATTATAGACGTTTTTCGGACACAAGCCCGCCAACACAAAGTTATAAAAGCTTTCTGTTACAACCGTACCTACGAGATAGGAAGCGGCAAAGAGCAATATCCACTATTTTGGCTCGAAGATCCGATTGTGGGACAGAACAAGGATAATGTATTTGTAAACTCGGTCAATTTCTCAATCCTCTTCATCCCCGATTCTAAATACCTCATTACCGACTTACAAAACTTAGCCTATTCGTCGGGACTAAATATTATAGAACATATCAAAAGCAACCGGACATCGCCCATATCTATCCGTCCCGACTGGACATATACGACTTTGCGCAACTATTACGACGACAATGCCTGTGGATGCCGTTTTTCTGTAAACTTTACACAAGCTAATATGCAAAACCTGTGCCTCATCGATGAGCAATTTGATGAAGATAAGGAGTTCGAGACCACCACTCCACTATCGGAGTTTGATGTAATACCTGCCAACAAATGCGAAATTTTCACAAACAAACTACCCGAATTTAATCTGCGAACATCGAAATGAACAGTGAAAAGCAAAAGGTATTGGAAACGATAGCTACTGAGCTGAAGCTGTTGGCACAGTCGGTATTGGAAAGTAATGGAATGAAAGGAAGTGACTTGCAAAAGGAAATAGACATTGTTATAAAAAGCACTGACGAGCCGGTAGTGATTGAAGCATATTTTGCAAATTACATAAACTTTCTGGAACATGGGCGTGCACCCAAACAGGGCAAGCAACCTCCTATCGATGCACTCCGCGATTGGGCATTGGCGCGAAACATTCCGACGGACAATTCGACTCTTTTCCTCATCTCGCGTGCCATCTGGCGCGATGGGCTGGAAGCCCGCCCCTTATTGGCCTCTCTGGCTGAGGAGGTAGACAGGGCATGGGAAACGGAATGGAGCGATATGCTGTTCGATGCCATTTGTGAAGAATTGGCAGCATGTTTCGAACAAATGACGGAAATGAATTGAATAAATAATTATAACTAAACCAGATATGGGACATACGACGAAAACAATTGCTAAAATAAAAGAGCCGGATATATTCTCGCTAGCTTCTAACCCGAACTATATTCAATTCGAAAGCCGCAACAGTGCCCCCGATGTGCTCAAGGCGACTTTTGCGATAGAGGTGGCAGGCAATCCTCAGAGTATAACGAATCCGAAAGAAGAAACAGCATTCGACATTACGGACAGAAATGGTACTGTATATACTTTTTATGGTACACGTAACGAATTGGAAATAAGTGACAGGGTATTTTACTTGTCGGCAGACAAAGCCACCCTTGCCGAAAATATACGCATTTGTCTGCTACAGAACACGTATCTGAAACGGAACTTTAATATCATTGTTCCGCTCGATACGGATGGAAAGACAAACGGAACTGTTATCCGGTTTTATCCCAAAGGGGTAGGTAAGCAATATTCGTTTCAGTTTGGCAACAAAGCGCTGGCGGGATTCTACACTTTTCCGCAAGGGTCGCCATCGTATATCACAAATAACGATTCCATAAACAACGATAGCGGAAAGTGCGAAATAGAGTTAGATATATATAGCAACACGGGCATATTTCCGGGTTGCGACGATGGCATCACTTTCGGAAAACCGGTCATATCACTGTCTAAGGCTTATGCCAACCAACCTCTCTGGTTCGATGTGAATGCGGTCATAAGTAACCAGACTAGGTATTCGAATGCTTTTCTGTCTGCCAACGGATGGTGCGATGCAGGTACGGCAGGCGATATGCGTCTGGTAGCTAAACGCCATGATGGGATAAATCATGAAACGTTTTATGTGTCGGATGTATTGTACACATTGAGCGGCTATAACCGCAATCTGGAACATATCAGCCTGATTGGCCAAGACCCTGAATCGGGGTATGTGTATGATGCTGCCAAGAATGAAATTATCCGCCCGCTAACGCACCAGCCTGTGCTGACACACATAAAAGGGCAAAAGCAATATTTCAATTTTGTATTGTCAGATGCCCGCCACAAGGAAAACTATTACAGTATAAGTATCGGGTACACACTCCGAAGCCAGTCGGGGATGGTGCTTGGTTTTGTCAAAAAGCATAGCCGCAACAGCAATTTGCTCAATATTGTGAATACGATAGGGCTGGATATAGACAACACAATTGCAGAACACGCCAAGGGCGACTATGTGGGCATGGTGCAGGTATCGCTCTATCGGGACAATGAGTGCATCAGCGAACCGCTTTCGTTCTATATATTGCCCGGATGTTTGCATAGGGTGAATGATTTTGCTTTTCTGAACTCATTAGGTGGATGGTCGTCGTTCAATTTCGGGGGAATGGCACAGACCGAGTTCAAAACCAAAGCAAATACAATTTCGAAAACGCAAACTCCTGCATTCGGTATCAGTGACGATACAGAATCGGTGCTTAGTAAAAATGTAGAGGAACAGTTCATTGTCCAAACCACCCCTATCAAAGCAGAAGTGATGGAATGGCTCAAGGAAATCAGTAGTTCTATTGCTGTGTATGAATTGCAAAGCAAACGATATGTGATTGTGGATGATCTTGAAATAAAACACAATACGAAAGACGATCTGTTTACGGCACAAATGAAATATCATTATGCAGACTCGTTCAATACAGAACCGGGAGCGTAAAAAGTAACTTTTATCAGATTTACTGCTTTCTCTTTGATTTGTATAAATCAAAGAGGAGGCTGTTTCTGTTTAGCAAAAAATGAATATATTTGTAAATCATAAACTTATATCAAAAAAAATAGTAAAATGCATAACGCTTATACAGAACGTCCCCTCATCAAGAAGCCCGACTTATCGGTGGCTAAAATTGTTACAGTGCTATCGATCATAATGTCGATCTTCACATCTACACCAGCTATGTCATTTATATATTCATCCTTAGGAACTAATATCGGTATAGGGTTCTCTTTGTGCTCTATCTTTCTTTTTGTCGGTGTCCTATTTCTGCTCGGAATCTACGCAGAAAATTTCAAAGTAAATAATATCAAATATCTGGCTATTCTGGTTCTTATTTTCAACATAGCCGGTATAGGAATCAACTTTATTTTGGGCAAGCTAGACTGTCCGCTTCTAATAATAAGTCTTTCACAGATTGCCTTCAATAGCGTAATAACTGCTTTCATATACTGCTACATAGGTATAAAGCTGATTGGTGTAAAAAATGATTATATAGGTGGCCTCCAATCTATCGGATATGTTCTGATTGGAGCTGCAGCCATGCAAATATGCTCAAGCCTGATATCGGGAGTGCTTACATATCTAGCCTTGAGTGATTTTTACTCCATAATGTCGATATCTTCACTAAATTCTGTATCACTTCCTTTACATATGGTTACTTCCTTAATTTTTATAGCCTTACAGATAGTGATATTAATCGCTTTATTCAATGCTGATAATTATAACGAATCTGTAAGAAGAGGAAATTGATCGAGAATAATCCAATCTAAGATATATATATATATAAGAAAAGGTCAGGAAATTTCCTGACCTTTTCTTATTACTATCGAATAAACTCGAATTATTGTTTTTCGTATTTCACTTCTCCCTGATATTCATTAGCAACAATCACTGCTATCTGATGACGGGCAGTATAGGTTTGTTCTTGTGCACCTTCTTCCCATTTGTAAGTCAAAGTAATCACATTACCATCTTTTGTCAGGCTCAATGGTTCGGCAACAACAGACTTATTAGTAGATTCTCCGATCACAGCAATTACATATTGTTTCGAAAAATCGATTCCTGTTGGTTTACCATTTTCGCCCATAGTAGCCGCACTACCGAAATATTTATCAAATTCTTCTTGTGTTGTGATTTTCAATGTAAGGATACCATCCCCCACTGTATTTTTCACAAAATAATTTTTGGCTACTTCGTAAGGAACTTCTTTCTGTCCTGCAACTTCTTTTGTTTCAGTTTCTGCTCCTTTTTGTACACTGTTTGTATTACAAGCAGCAATAGTTGCAGCTAAGGCAACTAGTATCAAGGCTTTTTTAATCATAATTATTTAAATTTATTAGTTTAGATATAACACTCAAACGCGAGCTTTGTTCTGTAATTTATGCATAGTTTGTATTCTGTAACAAATAAAATACGATCTACGAAAGTACCTCAAAATGGGCTTTAATGCAATATTTTTAGTACAATTTCACATATAAAACACAGCTTTATCTATATGGCTATAAGAAACTATATTATAATTTATGAATCTCACATCTGTATTTTCAAAAAATCTGGAAGCTTACAATTCCGGCATCAGGTACATCGTAAACAAAGGCTCTACCCGATCATCTAAAACATACAGTATCATACAATTACTAATTATGATAGCACAACTGTCGAAACAACAGCGAACGATATCAATAGTTTCGGAATCGATGCCCCACCTGAAAAAAGGCTGCATCCGTGATTTCAAAGAAATACTTTCCGCCGAAGGATTATGGAATGTAAAAGACTGGAATGCAACAGACAAAGTATATAGGATGGGCAATTCTATTATTGAATTCTTCTCTGCCGAAAATCCGGCAAAAGTACATGGTCCATCGCGCGACATATTGTATGTAAACGAATGTATCAATATAGATTATGAAATTTACCGGCAACTGGCCATCCGCACTACTGAAACCATCTTTCTGGATTGCAACCCGTGTTTCGAGTTTTGGCTCGACGAGAAGGTACTGGTACAGTCATCAGCCCGATTGATCCATTCTACCTACAGAGACAATGAATATCTATCTGAAGCACAAATACGCGAAATAGAATCGAACCGAAATGATAAAAACTGGTGGCAGGTGTATGGCGAAGGCCAGACCGGAACGCTGCAAGGTGCTGTTATCAACAATTGGGATATGGTGAGTGCACTGCCCGATGTTTACAAAAAACGATGGCTGGGAATAGATTTTGGGTTCACCAACGATCCCACAGCAATTGTAGAAATTCGTCTTGCCGAAGGCGAATTATGGATAGATGAATTACTTTATGAACGGGGATATGATAATATGATGATTGCAGATTTACTTTCCGAGAAGAACATCCCGCATGATACACCAATTGTGGCTGACAGTGCCGAACCCAAATCGATACGGGAAATAAAATCGAAAGGATGGCGAGTAGAACCGGCACAGAAAGGTCAAGACAGCATCAATACAGGTATTGCTATCCTAAACCGATATCGGAAACATATAACAACACACAGTACCAACATTATAAATGAATACAGGAACTACAGATGGCGCACCGATGAGTTCGGCAATATGAGCAATATGCCGATAGGCCGCTACAATCATTCTGTGGATGCACAACGGTACGTATGTTTGAATAAGCTAATAGAAAGAAATTCCCGATTGGATTATTCTGTTATAAGAGGAAAAAAATAACACCTCTTTCGTCTACATATATTATATAATTGTGTATTTTTGCGCCCATGAAACGCAGACTTATTTTTACATTACTATTGGCTACCACCATTATTGGTCATCTATGTGCTCAAAAATATAAGAATCATATTATACCATTCGACGGGCTTAAAGGGCAAGTTAAAAGCTATGAGCAAATATCATACAAAGTTACTGATAACAAATACAATGATGTTAAAGATGAAGACATTGACCGGTATTACGTATGCCAGTTTGATGAAAACGGAATGATTACAAAATCCAGATTGAGCAAGAACAAATCAGGTACAAAAATTCAGGACTTACAAAATAAGATCGTAAATGGCGACATTGTAGAAACTATAGAGCATTACTATATACCCGAAAACCTTATCTACAAGACAAAAAGAATAAGCAAACAGGAAAATATCGAAAAATGGGTATCGAGCTATACCGCCGACAGACAGAATTTCAGAAATTCATATACATGCCAATACCTGCCCGATCGCAAGATATGGACGGACACTGCTACCGATGACGATGACATACAGCTATTCGATAGCGATGGCCACCTCATTAGCCGTACCATGTATTCGGGAGGCAAGATCAAACAACAATACATATATCGATACAACGAACAGGGCTTTGTCTGTAGTTTCGAAGTTACCTATTACAATTTTCAGGTAGCTGTGCAGAGACAAGTCTTCAAGTATGAAGGTGAGGACAGCCATGGCAATTGGAAAAGGCGGATAACTTACGATGATGGTATCGCGGTCAATGTCATGGAGCAGGCAATAGAATATAATATAGAATAGGAACAGTTTTTTATTATTATAGATAGATCGTTAAGCCGGATTTTTGATTTTTATCAAAATCCGGCTTCTTTATCTATATCACAAAAGTAGTTCCATGACAACAATAGAATTGTACATCGACAACCAGCTATGTGATATTGAAAACACAGGAAATTTTTCAGTCTATCTGAAACGGCAGTTGCTCAACCCGGCAGAACTAAGCAGCAAAGATGCACAACGGTCGTACGACATAACACTACCTGCCAGCACTGTCAATAACAGAATCTTCGGACATACGAATACGGAAGAAGTGAGTGGCAAATTTTCGGACATATACGATGCCATACTCTATATAGGAGGAGTCAAAATATTTGACGGTAAATTTAAACTTACCCAAATAACTGACTCCTCATATACCGGAAACTTGGGAATACCGGCTATGAAAACGGCTAAAGATGTTTTTGAAGAAAAGAAGATGAATGAGACAAGCGAATGGATAATCCCATTTTCGGACGTGCGGGATATGACCAAGTATAACAAGAAAGAACATGACCCGAAATTGGGTAAATTGCCTCCATGTATTTTCCCCCTAGTCTTGTATGGATTATTACCCAAAAGAATTGACAATGGAGTTTATTCTGCAAAAAACAGATTTGACCATACAGTACAATTGTCTCAAAACGATTTTCCTCCATCTATAAACTGTATCTATCTGCTCGAACATCTGTTTCGGGATGCGGGCTATTCGCTAGGCGGAACGGCTCTGGCTGACGAACGGCTCAACAAACTGTATGTGAGTTATATGAATCCCAATGACTATCCGATGGATTGGGGTATCAGCAGTATGCGCTTAACTGGCGCTTGGGAAAATGTTTTAGATAGTGGATCATCTCGCTTCGAAACAAAAGCATCGACGGCACAAGCTGACACTAAGATATTCGGTATAGACTTGTTTAATGCCCAAAATTCGACTATCAGAATCAGAAATGAAGGTGGTATGAATCTGACTCAAGAGAGAATAGAGGATGAAAATGTTACAAAAACCACACTAATTGTGCCTCACTCGGGGTTGTACAAAATCAGGTTTGTGTCAGAACTCCACTTTATGCCACAAAAAGAGAATGAGGCCGGGAGCAGAATAGGCACATCCGAAATACCGTACAAATTTATTACTCCGAAGGATAACAAGGGAAATAACAACACATTTAGCAGCAGGCGGTATGAGGTAAAACTGATACGTAACGGTATGCCCGAACTCAGGCATGATAATGTATTCTATCGCGATAATATAGATCAGGATGTAAACAATAGGGAAGAGGGATATTTCCCCGAATCGAAGGCTGTCAATTTTATTGACCCGAAACAGAATAAAAATATATTATGCGGCTTTGCATGGGGGTACAATAGTTCAAAAACGCAATATTTGAACCCATTAGACGATGGGGCACATTGTAATTTGATGGCTTTGACAGGTGGTGCATCATGGCAAACGGACGAATATCCCGATTATATGGGATACTCGGCTACTGAAAGTAAAGGGTATAAACAAAAGGTAGGTAATGAGTGGGTATATACGGATAAATTCAGAATACCATTCGAGAACATACCATCCAACTATCAGAACAAGATAGTACGCAACGAGGACAATATGAATGGTAGCGGAACGATCTCACAAATTGTGTGGCTCGAAACCGGAGAGCAGCTCAGTATATATAGCACCTCTGATGAAGGGTATATAAGTGCCGGAGACGGTTGGACGCGCCATGGTATCACGTTCGACCTGATAATGACTCCTTTCAAACCAAATAAAAATTGGCTGCAAGTGAACGAGAAAGGATCGTATCCGGATGGAGTCAGTCTGGATTGGAGTACTCCTTCGGCATACAATATAGACCGGATTAATCTGGCTAATTTTTTGCCATCAGAAATTAAAATAAATGAATGGGTCGAAAATTTTTGCAAAGCATTTAATCTAAATCTGATACAAACGGACGAAAAAAGATTTGAGTTAAATACCAAGAATCTGCGAAGCCTTGACAATATGTCGGATATCATCAATATCGACAATCGGGCAAGTATCCGCCAGCGAACTAATACCCCTTTGGGATTGCCTCCGTCTTACGAGTTGGGATTTAAAGTGGAGAAGGATGAACAGGGATATGTTCTTGCTTCTAAAAATACGGATGGTTTTTATACAACGGTAGATGGCAAAGGGGTATTTACAACCAAAAGTTATAATGACACCCCACTAACTATGGATTCGGATTTTTCGTACAACTGGTATTTACCAATGCTCTTTCTGAGTGGCAAGATACCGATGCCCATCATAAGCGATAAAGAGGTCTGGGAAAATGGAGTAGAAGATTATGAAGAGATGCAAAAAAACAGATATACGAATCTTAAACAGCGTTTTTGGTATCATACATCCAACACGTTTCAAGTAGAGATCAATGCATATTCTGTAGATACCGCCCTCGTGAGTAATAGTTATAATGGAATTAGCAAACAGATATTGGATTATGAAAATAAGCCGTATTCGATAATGAAAAACTACTTCCTGTTGCTTGCCGATGCAGACAATCATTATACAACGATAGAATGTCACCTGACTCCGGGCGAATACAGCAATATCGACAATAGCCTGATCCAATTCAATGGCGACTTGTACTATGTAGCTGAGGCAGATGGTTACGACCCAATGGGCAAAAAAAAGACAACATTGAAGCTAATCCGTAAAACATTGTAAAGAACGGAATTGCTCGGATTAGCATAAAAAAAGAAGAGAACCTGTCGTATCGGGTTCTCTTCTTTTTTATATAAATTACAATTCTATTTTTATTATAACAATATATCGCAGTTACGCTCCACATCATCGATCTGCGCTCCGAGGCTTTTATAGAAATTGATAGCAGGATTGTTCCAGTCCGATACTTGCCAGCGAATTTTATTGCAATTCTGCTCGCGGGCAAAGTCGATCATTTTACGGATCAATACCGAACCGATCCCCATACCACGATATTGTTTGCGAATATATAAATCATCCATATATAATGATTTTCCAACCCATGTATAATAAGCAAAAAAATAAGTAGCATACCCGACAATATCGCCATCGGCATCTTTAGCCACAAAGCCATTGACAAAATCTTTTTCCCGAATCATCTGGTCTACTGAGTTTGTCATTTTTTCGGGTACTTTCTCAAAAGCTGCAAATTCTCTAAATAGAGAAATTAATTCTTTAAAATCTGCTTCTGTAATTTTGCTAATTCTAATGGTTGCCATTATTTCATTGGTATTGTTTGGTTATCCGGATGCCCACTTTCTCTATCCCGATCAGAAGATTGTCACGCATACCGTGTTCTATTTTTATTTGGTAGTTTCGTTTCTCTTTAAATATAATCCCCTTATCGAACGGAAAAGATATTTGATGTAAAGAACCAAACCCTGCCCCATAGCTACGCCCCAGTTCGTCAGATAAAAAATATTCTCGTGATAAATCGGTATAGACCGAATCGTTTGCAATATCGTGTTGTATAAAAAACCAGATATTACGGTATGGGTAAGTGATATTGCTTGTCACTTCCAAACTGATATCATAAGGTCTATTTACCTCAAAAGCAGTAGAATCGATATTAAACACCAACGTGTCGTTTGTCGCCCATTCAGCATTTCTCAATTCTTTGAAATGATAATATATTTCATCGTGTTGACAAGAAAAAGAGAAAAATGCCAGTAAAACAATACAAACAAACAATGTACACTTACGCATCTGTTTTAGGAACATTAGGTTTAGGACTGTCTCCTTTGCCGTCTCTGCGAGGACGGTTCCGGTTATTCCTATTATTCTTTTTTTGATTTGGTTTATTACCATTATTGTTACTAGCAGCCGCAGCATTATTATCCACCTTAGTGTCCGGGCGATTATTGCCATTAGCAACTTTGGGTTGATTATTATTGTCAGGTTTTGGTTGCCCACCCTCTTGTTTACTACCGGGTTTGGTTAGCTTAGGCCTACCATTTTCAGATCTGTTAGCATTGGGTTGGTCGCTACCTTGTCTATCACCATTATTGGGTTTACCATTTCTTGACTTTTTCTTTTTGTTACGTCCGCCATTGCCGTTATTGTCGAAACGGGTAATACTTCCCTGATCGAGCAAATCGTTCGATACGGGAGCTGCCGCTGCCTGTTCTTCTTCGGGTTTCAGGCTGGAAGGACGGTCGCCTCTCTTGTTCATACGCATGATATCATGCACCCTGTTTTTATCGACAGTAATCAGATTGGCTGCGAAATGCTTATCGGTGGAATAAGTCATCATTCCCGACAAAATATCTGTTTTGAAATGATAGTAGGTCGAATCTTTGGTTTCGAGCGGAATATCGCGCGAAGGTAGTTTACGTTGAGCTTCTACGTAAGTGTCTACTTCGAAGTTGAGGCAACATTTCAATTTACCACATTGTCCGGCAAGTTTTTGAGGATTGAGTGGTATATCTTGCAAACGTGCTGCTGATGTAGATACAGAAACGAAGTTAGACATGGAACTGGAACAGCATAGTTCACGTCCACATGGACCTATACCTCCCACCCTGCCGGCTTCCTGACGGGCACCGATCTGTTTCATTTCTATTTTGACACGAAACTCTGATGCATATACTTTAATCAGCTGGCGAAAATCGACACGTTCGTCTGCAATATAATAGAATATAGCTTTATTGCCATCACCCTGATATTCGACATCGCTTATTTTCATATTCAATGTCAGCTCTTCGGCTATTTCGCGAGCCCTTAACATCGTTTTATGTTCTTTGGCACGTGCTTCGTTTGCTTTTTCTATATCATTTGGTTTGGCTATGCGATAGATACGTTTTACTTCGCCACGGTAGTTCGATTTCAACATTTGCAGCTGCACCAATTTTCCGGTGAGCGTCACTTCTCCAATATCGTGTCCGGGAATGGCTTCGACAGCAACAATGTCTCCTTTGAATAGATCTATATTATTACTGTTCAGATAATAACCTTTTCTTGTATTTTTGAATTGAACTTCTACCATCTGTGTCTCTACCAACACTTGTGGCAGATCTTTCATCCAATCATATACTTCCAGCTTATTAGTCCCTGCACAGCACGATTTGTTCTTGCTTGCACAGCCACAGCCGCCACTCGTTTTACAGCCACCACCTGTACTGCATCCGCAACCATTTCCGGTTTTGCAACCACATGCTCCTCCGGGATTTTTGCCACACGTACATTTTTTAGATTCGTCGACTATTTGTTCTGCTACTACCTCAATTTTTTCTATTTTTTTAGGCTCTTTATTCTCGAACACTGGTTCCGGAGCCAATCTTTCATCCCCCTCGTCGTCATGACATGTACACCCTATGGGGGTTTTACATGTGCCTTTGCAGTCATTGAAGGCGGGTATTATTTTATTTGGATCTATATTGCTCATTATTATATATCATTATATATCAAACACTTAATTGCAAAGACGTGTCTGCAAGTATTTATATTTGTACTTTATAACCCGTAAATATACAAATATTATTTTATGTTTGGATATGATAATGTGCCTATTACAGTTAGTTTAGCTTTTGAGTAGCATTGTGATCTTGAGGCAGAGGTCGAAAAAGACCATTTTGGAGTTTACATTTTGTTCTATATGTCGTTCTGCCAAAGCTAGTTCGTCCATAAAACCGATAATATTTCGTTCGTTGATGAAGGGTGCAAACCGTGTACCGAAATTAGATTCATCCTGAGCCAGATAAACCATATCGGGCTGTTGCATATTGCTCACAAAATATTCACGAATCATTCGTTGTGCATAGATCAGATAATTTTTCTGAGCCTCGCGACCAATTCCGGCAAGCTCGTTTCCGATTGCTTTTATTGCTTTTATATCTCGCGCATAGGATGCTCGCATCATTTTAACAAACAGATCGAAAAAGAATTTATGTTCTTCATCGAGGCTTATTGTCTCCATTGCTTTCAGATAGCTGCCTTTAGACAGATGTGCTACACTTTCGGCATCGGCAGGGGAAATATTATATTGCGACTGAAGTGCTTGTACTATATCCTCTTTGTCCACCCCATGTATATTGATCCGTTGGCAACGCGACTGGATAGTGGTTATAATCTGGTCGGGCGTATCTGACACAAGCAGAAATATAGTCTGATCGGTAGGTTCTTCTATTATTTTTAATAGCTTATTGGCACACGATTCATGCATTTTTTCAGGCATCCAGATAATCATTATTTTGTATTTGGCTTCGTAGATACGCAAGCTCAATTTACGGATTATCTCCTCGCTCTCTTTAGCATAGATCAACCCTTGCGAGTTTTCGGCATCTATGTATGCAAGCCACTGGGTAAGATCGAAATAGATATTTCGGTGTATAAATTCACGCCAGTCGGCAATGTAATCGTCACAGACTTCTTTTTTCTTGGCTGCTTTCTTGATTATAGGGAATACGAAATGAAGGTCGGGATGTGCCAAATGGTTGTATTTGGTACACGAGGGGCAATGCCCACACGAGTCGTCTTCACCCGGATTTTCGCAATTCAGATATTGTGCATAGGCTATCGCCAACGGCAGTTTGCCAATACCTACAGGACCACCAAAAAGCTGTGCATGAGGAACAATCCCTCTTTTTGCCGAATCCAGCAATCGCTTTTTTATATCTTGTTGTCCTATTATATCTTTAAATTGCATCTATCTTTTTTTTATTGCGAAAATACAACTTTTTTATGAACTTTTTCCCATCCCTTTGTTGTTTATAGATATTATAACAGGATCGTTGAAAAAGAACAACAAACCAATTGAAGGGTGTTTGCGCTAACAGCAAATAAGATTAGGCACAGCATCAATAATTAGTCCTTGAAAGGTTAAATTTTATTTTTTTTATCACTATCTTTCGAAACAGGTAACTGATAATCATCTGAAGGTTAAGTAACGTACTTTTATTTTCACGACTAAAAACACATTGAGATGAAAACACATAGCTTATTTTTAATATTACTTTTTGTCCTTTTTGCAGGTTGTAAAACGCAACAGGATATGGCAGCTGTGGAGCAAAAAAATGCCGAGAAACAGGCAGCTTTCGACAAAGCTGTGGCAGCTCTGAATGATGGGCATTTTACGATATTAGCAGATTATGTAACAATCAAAAATAGTCCTCCTATCTATGTAAGCCCAACAACTAATTTTGTGACCAGAGATGGCAATAAGGCAACGATACAACTTGCAATCAGCACATTCAGGTCAGGGCCGAATGGCATCGGGGGAATAACATTGGACGGTACGGTTTCGAATGTAGAAATGAAAACGGACAAAAAGGGGAATATCAGTTATAAAATGTCTGTATTGGGTACCGGATTATCTGCTACAATTAACATTCAAATGTATAACGGAAGTAACTCTTGTATAACGACTGTATATCCTAATTTCAGTTCTACAAGGTTAGTTTTCAACGGATCTCTTTTCTCCATAGAGGATGCTTTTACATATAAAGGGATGACATTGTAAATCAACTCTTCAGAAAAATATAAAATAAATAATCACAATATAAATCTTATACTAATCACAAAACAAACTCAAATGAAAACACTTAATTTATTATTAGTCTTATTCTTTATCTTTTTTGCAGGATGCAAATCGCAAGAGAGCCAAACCAAGGTTGCCCAAAATAAGGATAAGGAGAGTGAACTGCAACAGTTACAATATCAAAATGCTTTGAGAGCATTAGAAAACAATAGCTTTACAATACAGGCAGAATATGTTACGATAAAGACAGATCCTCCTGTTTATGTGAATCCGACAACCAATTTTATTACTCAAAAAGACGGTAAAGCTACAATACAGGTCAGCCCGATTGAAGGTTTTGAAGGCCCGAATGGTGTGGGGGGAGTTACTGTGGATGGTATTGCTTCGAAAACAGAGATGAAAATTGACAAGAAGGGAACTGTCACTTACACTATGCGTTTTTCGGCTTTCAATGTTCCGGCAAGTGTTATAATAACCATGTTCAAAGACAGTAATTACTGTATCGCAACATTACATTACAGTGGGTCTGCTAAAGCAAAACTAAACGGAACACTTTATCCGGTCGATGATGTTTTCATCAATAAAGGACGTACATTTTAGAACAATAGGTCACCTTTGGCTTATCTGTTCTTTTTGATCTATATTAAACGGCTAAAAAAAAATATTCCTCGATAGATACAGTATCTATCGAGGAATATTTTTTCGATATAGAGTTTCCCTTATCCAGATTATTCTATCAGGAATACATTTCGTGCACTAATAAACCGTTTGTATCTTTTGGATAATTCAAGCGAAATGGAATCGTAATTCGTCTGGCGCGAGCGGTCGTATCTCGACGAACATTCTTTATCAAGATCGACGGTTATTTCACCACCGAAAGTCGAAGCACCTTGTATGCCATACAATAGCCTCCTCGAATCTGCGGGTTCACACACTAACAATGAATCGAATTTAGCTTTTCTGACAGCAATAACTTTATTCAATCCTTCACAATCAGAGACCAAACCACCAAACAACGAATCTGAATTGACAACACCAAAATCGTTGTAAGAAGTGTATGTTTTAGGAAGATCAAAATCGGCAGGTATTTCTTCCCGTATCCTGAAATCTTTTTCTCTATATAGGTTGGATTGGATCAGATTAGTATTCTTGAAGCTTTTATCTACCCTTATTTTCTGAACAGCTCTATGGGCATCGGTCAGTCCAAAATTCCAATAATACTCATATCTTTCAATAAATAATGGATTTATGACTTTAAATGGAACATTAATCGTATCGCCCGAAGAGGTCACAAAAGGGAATAAGTAAGACTCTGTGATTTCCGTTATACCTTCATCATCAAATCCTTTATTTACATCATAATAAACCTGATATGAAAGCACATAATTGCTGAGGGTCGGGTTAATAACCATATCCTGATCGCAAGATATTACCATAAATTTTACACGGTCGCCATTATATTCCATCGTATGCTGTCCATTTGGCAAGTCTACATAAATACCGCCTTGTGCCGGAATTTCATAGACTTCATTATCAAACATGACAGCTATAGCTTCGTCTGTGGGATTGTCTACTAAGAATGATTTGGGACTTCCTCCTCTTTGACATGAGGTGACAAAGATTAGCAGGAACAGAAACACAATAGCCAGTGTCTTCAATAAATAGTGCATAATAAAAAAGTTGTGTTAATTATAAATAATAATACATGACGTAACTAATTGATCTATAAAAGAATTAGTCACACGAGAGCAAAATAGCTGACAACACTATTTATCAACTATTCTGCCCTTATTCCAAACCTGTAAGTATAATTTACAAGTTAATATATTTCTTTTGCTATACGCCTTACGCTTTCGGTAGCCATCAGCGAATAGAAATGAAGGCTTGGGACACCTCTGGCAATAAGGTCTTTACATTGTTTTATTCCCCACTCTACGCCGACCTCTTTGGCTGCATCATTATCCTCGCCACATTTGCGAAGTTCGGATGCCAGCTCTTCGGGGATGCTGGAGCGGAATATTTTAGGAAGAACAGTCAATTGATTTGCTAATACAATAGGCTTAACTCCGGGAATAATGGGCTGTATGATACCTGCTGCACGGCATTTATCGACGAATGAAAAATATTTATCATTATCGAAGAACATCTGAGTAACAAAATATTCAGCTCCATTGTCTGCTTTCATTTTCATATAGTGAATATCCGATTCGGCACTCACAGCATCTTCATGCACTTCCGGGTAGCATGCCATTCCATACGAAAACGGAGTGGTTGGCTTATCAAAAGCAGTGCCATCAAGAGAGATTCCTTCATTAAATAAATTGACCTGGTGCTGAAGGTCGGTAGCATATTCATTGTTATTGACCATCTGCTCGGGCAAAAGTTTTTTCTCATCGCCACGCAGCAATATCAGGTTATGGACATTCAGGAAATCGAGATCGATAAGTGCATATTCTGTTTCGTCTTTCGTAAATCCTTTACAGATCATATGTGGGACTGCAGTAACTTTGTATTTGTTCTGGATGGCAGCAGCAATGGCTACTGATCCGGGACGCTTGCGAATATTTACAGTTTTGGTAGTCCCATCGCTCATTTGTTTTTGTACAAATTCGCTATGATGAGTAGTTATGTTGATATACTTAGGGTCAAACTCGATAAGCTTATCTACAATATTATATACTTTCTCGATGCTGTTGCCTTTCAGGGGAGGCAAAATTTCGAAAGAAAACGTCGTTTTATTACTCTTATTAATCAGTTCTGTTACAGCCATTATTACCTATATTGATTATATCTACCTATTATAATTTCAACACGAAGATCGAAAAAATATCCATTATAAACAAAGAATAGGGATAGTTTCACTACCCCTATTCTAATGTTAATTTCTAATTTAAAAAAATTAGTGTGCTGCCGCAGTTATGATATAACTGACAATGTTAGCAATAACGCCAAGTCCGAAACCTGCTAAAGCAGCGTAACAAGCTCTCTTTGATTTTGCTGGAGCACTGTCTTTATACATAAAGAACATAATAGCTCCTGCCAATGGAATACAAAAAGAAAGGATTGTTAACGGCCAGCCTAATTCTTCTTCCGATCCGTTATTTGCGTTAAAGTTACCAAAGCGTCCTTGGTCTTGAGAGTTATTAGTCTCTTCCATAATTAAAATAAATGATTAAATATTAGTAAAATAAGGTAGCCCAAAAATCTACCTATAACGTTTGTTAAGGACATAATTCCGACTCCGGCCGCCACACCGGTTATGAAGCGTAAAGTATTATTACTCTCTCTATTACAATAGGCTTGGGTAAGACCATCGATGCATGTCGGCAAAATAAGGGCAATGGTCCACCAAATATTTAGGTAAAAAACGTTAAAGACAAATAAAATGAGGCTTAGGTAACCTATATATATACCTGTACAACGTGCACATACAGGAAATTGCTTGCCTCTCCAAAAGAAAGACCTTTCCGGCTTACGATGGCACGTAACCCACTCTATTTTAACTCGTTGATTCTGCATTCTGTATAAAGTCTGAGCCAAGTACAGCTCCGTAAATTCTGGTTCTGTCTGCAAAGATAAGTAATCTTAGCAAAAAAAGCACATTAATTATCCGGGCACATCATATAATTTTTTCATTCAGTGTTCTTTGGGTTGTTATCACATTGGGAAGAACATGAAAAAAAATAGGGTTACGATATTATATCACGTAACCCTTTTTATCTTAATTACGTATAAATTCTAGCCAAATATAGCTCTGTAAATATCGTTTCCGTTTGCAAATATAAGCAATCCTAACAAAAGAAACATACCAACCATCTGAGCATATTCCATAAATTTTTCATTTGGAGCCCTTCTGGTTATCATTTCGTAAAGCAAAAACATGATGTGTCCCCCATCCAGAGCGGGAATCGGAAGTATATTCATAAAAGCCAGTACAATAGACAAAAAAGCTGTCATAGTCCAGAATGTACTCCAATCCCATTGAGCAGGGAACATATTGCCAATGGCCGCAAAGCCTCCGACACCTTTAGCTCCTTCTTTTGTGAACACAAAACGCATCTGTGACACATAAGCTTTCAATGTATTGACGCCCATAGATATTCCCTTAGGGAAAGATTGGAAAAAGCTATATTGATCGCAAACCATATCGTCTTTTGTGAATGGGCGATTTTTGAAATATGCACCTATCACAGCAGCACTATCTATGGCAATAGTATCATTTATCAATTCACTACCCCTATAATAGGAAATAGGTGTCATACGTTGTTCGCCCGATTTAACCTCTTTGCTCAAAGCGACTAACTCTTTACGGAAACCCTGATATGAGTTGACCGCCACATTGTTGAACGATGTTATACTGTCTCCTGCTTTGATACCATGTTTTGCAGCTTGACCATCAGCCATAAGGCTGTCGATACGTGTGCCCGACAAGAAATCGTAAGGTTGTTGGCGCGAACTGATTACATTAGTTCCAAAATCGGATGGAAGTACAATTGTCACTTCTTTGCCATCACGCTCTACTACAACTGAATGCGCATCGACAAACTGCATTGTGGTGTTCATATCCAAGATGCCACCTCTGAAAAGGAGCTCTTTACCATCGGCACTCACCAGTTTGTCGCCGTCTTGAAATCCGGCAGACTTGACCGATTCGGAATAGTACATACCACGTTTCACATTCTTGAGCGGCAGATAGGTATCACCCCATGCAAACAGCATCATCGAGAAAATAAACATGGCTAGTATAAAGTTGAACAACACACCGCCAAACATGACCAAGAAGCGTTGCCATGCCGGTTTGGAACGAAACTCCCAAGGTTGGGCAGGCTTTGCCATCTGTTCCTTGTCCATCGATTCGTCGATCATACCTGCTATTTTGACATACCCTCCTAACGGAAGCCAGCCGATACCGTATTCTGTTTCGGAATTTTTAGGTTTAAACTTAAATAAGGAAAACCAAGGGTTGAAGAACAGGTAAAATTTTTCGACTCTGATTTTGAATATACGGGCAAAAAGAAAATGCCCAAACTCGTGAATAACAACCAAAATCGATAAACTGAGAATAAGTTGTAATGCCTTTATTAAAAATGTTTCCATCTAATCGTTTTAATATTATTTCTAGCTCATACGCTACCGGTCTGCAAACCTCAGCGTTTTATTATTATTATTTTATTTTGTAAGAAACTCGTGTGCTATATGTCGCGCCTCGGTATCGGTAGCCACATAATCATCGTACGAAGGTGTTTCCACAAAACTTGTTTTCTGCATTGTTTTTTCTATCACATCGCTCATTTCCAAAAATCCAACCTGATCGCGTAAAAAAGCAGCTACCACTACCTCGTTAGCTGCATTCAGTATACATGGCATATTACCTTTGGTTTTGGCTGCTTCGAAAGCAAAAGCCAGATTGCGGAAACGTTCCATATCTGGTTTTTCGAATGTCATTGTTCCCAGCTCAAATATATTGAGGCGTTCAAAACCCGACTTCATCCGGTGTGGATAAGCAAATGCATATTGAATAGGCAAACGCATATCGGGCAAACCCAGTTGGGCTATAATAGACGAGTCTTCGAACTGCACCATAGAGTGAATGATCGATTGGGGATGGACAACGACTTCTACCTGTGCCGGATCGAGGTCGAAGAGCCATTTGGCTTCTATCATCTCAAAGCCTTTATTCATCAAAGAGGCTGAATCTATCGTGATCTTGGCTCCCATATCCCAATTGGGATGCTTGAGGGCTTGTGCCTTGGTCACTTTAGATAGCTGATCTATGGTATGGTTTCTGAAAGGACCACCGGATGCCGTCAGCAGAATTTTTTCGATAGGCGACGATTCGCCATTCAAACATTGAAAAATAGCTGAGTGTTCAGAATCGACCGGTAGTATAGGTACTTTATATTCGAGTGCCAGAGCCATTATCAGCTCACCGGCAACAACCAATGTTTCTTTGTTCGCCAAAGCAATTGCCTTCTTGGCACGGATGGCACTGATAGTCGGTTTCAAACCCGAATAACCAACCATCGCCGTGAGTACCATATCGATAGGCTCACTTTCTACAACTTGTGCTATGGCGTCGCTGCCCGCCCATACTTTGATAGGCAAGTCGCTAAGTGCTTCTTTCAGCTTTCCATATTTTTCTTCGTTGGCAATAACCACCACCTCAGGCACAAACTCACGTGCCTGTTTGATCAACAGATCGAGGCTATTATTAGCTGTCAACGCATATATTTCAAAACTGTCGGGATGTTCGCGCACCACATCCAGAGCTTGTGTACCAATAGAACCTGTAGATCCTAATATTGCAATAGTCCGTTTCATTTCGAGAAATCTCCTAAACGTTTTTTAAAACGATATATAATTTTCCGGATTTTCGGGAGCACCCTTATACCAGAGTTCAAAACCTAATACAGAGTTTGTGTCTGTACTTTCCTTTTCGTTACCGACAATGGCAATCCCCTCTCCTGTCCGCACTTTCTCCCCTGTCTTTTTGAGCAGAATATCACAGTGTTTATATATTGACATGAATCCGTTTTTATGCTGAATTTGTATAATGTTTCCCATCCGGGCATCGAGTCCGGAAGCAATAACCGTCCCCTCCATCACCGCACTGACAGGCTCGCGGGAAGATACTTTTATTTTTATACCATAGCTGCCATGCGCCGGATCGAATTTGGTGACAACATAGCCTTTTACCGGTTTGAAGAAGATAACACCATCCATGACGTTAGACGAATTTGACGGCAAAATGGACAGATTGTATTTTTCTTCGTCGGAATAATGTTGCACAAACGCAACTTCCGATTTGGACTTCATCAATAACGGATCATCTTCTTTTACCGAAATTGTATCCAGATTTTTTACCGAATCCACCTGAACTGTACCTCTGAATACTTCTTTGAGGTTTTCGAGATAGGCATTCTGAAACGCCAATTGTTGTTCGATAGAGTCTGCTTTAATTGCTGTCCGGATGGCTTGCTCGCGAACTTCGGAATCTAGATAACCGGGCAGATAGTAGCGAATAGGCGTTGTGATGATGATAAGCGATGTTACAAAAACAACTGTCAGAGCAAACAAAAGTAGCAAGACCCCACCCCAAAACATGGATACCTTTATTTTCCATATTTCTTCCAACGTATTCTCGTTAGTTGCCGAAAGACGGTATTTGAAATGTAACCGTTTCCAGAGATGATTCTTACTTTTTTTCTTTACCATTTATTATAGTCCTGATCTTTTTATAAACATAGTCTATCTTCTCGTTCGAGAAAAGCCCATATTGGGACAAGGTTACAAAAATAGAAAAAATAACAAACAATCATACTTAATTCAGGAGTTAAGAATAATTGAGATTATAAAGTTTGTAAAAAAAGACGTCTTATTAAAATTGAAATAATTAACTATTTCATATAAAAACCTTACATCAATATTATAAAATTAATATATTTGTGACAGTAACCTTCAACAAATCCTCTATATTCAATGAAAACAAGACTATATCTACTACTCATCATTTTAGCAATATCGTGCTTAGCGACCAACGCGCAGAAATTTGATTCCGAAAAGCTTATTTTTGGAGGAGATATTGGTTTTGGCATATCCAGCAATTACTGGAATATTGGCATATCGCCACAGGTAGGATATAAGCTAACAGACCGATTTCACGTCGGGGCAGGTGTTAGTTACCTGCATGGACAATCCAAAAATGATACTTACTATGACTACAACGAAAACAGTGTCGGCCTAAACCTTTTTGCACACTATCATCCTTGGAAAAAAATAGTATTCAGGGCTAAACCTGAAATTATGTATACATGGTATAAGTTCGACTGGGAATTTGAAGCAGGATCTAAGGTATCTAAAGGGAAAAATACCGGAGATACATTTGTTCCGGCCGTAGTGGTTGGGGCAGGACTGCACCTGAAGCCTGTTATGCTTCTCCTTAATTATGAACTTATTCAGGACAATTATTCATCTTATAGCGACAATGTATTCTTAAGTGTCGGATTCATGTTTTGACAATTTTATTCAATATATTAACACAGTTTGTACCAATAAAAAATAAAATACTGAATATTACGCCCAAAAACAAATCTAAGCATTGTCAGGAGGCAAAAAACTTCTTTTTTTAACACGCCTGAAAATTTATTTAAACCAAAACAAAGTCCCTTTAGATTTTTTTAGCTACTTTTGCAGCCTACTTTTTCATGTGAAATAGATTTTTACATAAAAAGTTTTTTAATAACTTACATTTGTTACATTTTGATTATGAGCTTATTAAAAGATAAGTTATACAAATTTGACGCAGCACGTAAAACACGTGAAGCAGGCATATATCCTTATTTCAGAGCAATAGAGAGCGACCAAGACACAGAGGTTGTTATCAATGGGAAAAAAGTATTAATGTTCGGGTCAAATGCATATTTGGGACTTACTAATCACCCAAAAGTAAAAGAAGCAGCAATAGAAGCTACTAAAAAATACGGAACTGGTATGGCTGGTTCCCGATTCTTGAACGGAACCTTAGACATTCACATCGAACTAGAAAAGAAATTAGCTAAATTTGTAGGAAAAGAAGACGCTATTGTTTATTCGACAGGGTTCAATGTCAATCAAGGTGTATTATCTTGTATAACAGGACGTGAAGATTACATCCTATGGGACGAACTTGACCATGCTTCTATAATAGAAGGATGTCGCGTTTCGTACTCTACCAAATTCAAATTCCGTCACAACGACATGGATTCGCTTGAAAAGCAACTGCAAAAATGTGCGCCGGACAAGGTGAAACTGATTGCAGTAGACGGTGTTTTCAGTATGGAAGGAGATGAAGCACACTTGCCGGAAATAGTAAAACTTGCAAAAAAATATAATGCCAGCGTGATGGTCGATGAGGCTCACAGCTTAGGCGTTTTAGGAAGCAACTATAATGGAAAAGGGCTTGTAGACCAATGTGGATTGACTGATGATGTAGAACTCATTATGGGTACTTTCAGTAAATCGTTGGCATCTATCGGAGGTTTCATTGCCGGCGATGAGGTTGCACTAGATTACCTACGCCACAATTCCAGAGCCTATATCTTTACAGCCAGCGCCACCCCGGCAGCTACAGCAGCAGCCAATGCGGCATTGGACATACTGATAGCCGAACCGGAACGTGTAAAAGCATTGTGGGATATTACTCATTATGCATTGGACGGATTCCGCAGCATGGGTTGCGAAATAGGACACACATCAACACCGATCATCCCTCTTTTTGTCAGGGATAATGAAAAAACATTCCTTATCACAAAAATGTTGTTCGAAGAAGGTATCTTTGTCAACCCGGTAGTATCTCCGGCTGTTGCACCTAGCGACACACTGATTCGCTTCTCTCTAATGGCTACACATACTAAAGAACAAGTAGATAAAGCATTTGACAAAATCGGAAAATTGTTTAAAGAATTAAACGTTATCTAAATCGACTGCTTTGTTTTCGTATAAACAAACAAATCCCCTTTCAAAAACATTGTCAGGGGATTTTTGTTGTACCTTATATATTTACGCACAATACTAAATAAAAATAACACGATTATGAAAATAGCTTACATCTTACTTCTATCGCTATTACCTTTGCTATCTTTCGGACAATCTTTTGTATTGACTCCTGAGGGACTAAGGGATTCGGCTGATGAAACAAAAGATTATCTGGTAATACCGATTGAAGGAAAAACTGCTGCTGAATTGTATCAGGCAAGCAAAAACTATATCCAGCAACTATCAAAAAATCCGAAGGAGTCGATAAAAGGTGACTCGCCTAACGAATATCTAAGATTTGCAATATACATACCGGAAGTGACTTCGATAGGCCAAATGGGAGGGATGGTAAAAATGGTCTATGAAGGACTGTTTGATGTAGAAATGCGCTTCAAAGACGGACGTGTACGTTATAATATATCGAATCTGGAAATGCCGATGAAAGACGACGAAGTAGGTCACGAACTGAAACTATCCGGTAGCAATTGGGGTGGCTGGGCTGTCTTCGACACAAAGGGCAAAGTAAAATTGAAAAAACAGAAAACCGAAATTGAAGATTTTTTTAATGGGTTGGTGTATGACTATACTACAACCATCACATCAGAAAATGTCGGAGTTTCGGACGATTGGTAACTCCGATTACAATTCGTAGAATAATATATACTCTCTGCTCTTTAAACAAGACAGAGAGTTTGTTGTTTTTATATATCTTTGCCTATGATGAAACATGCTTATCTGATTATAGCACATGCCAATCCATTTGTTTTAGAAAAGCTGATACAGCTTCTGGACGATGAACGCAACGATATTTATATACATATCGATAAGAAATCGACTGCTATCAATATCGGATACATCAGCCGATTGCCGCAACAATCCAAAATCTATTTTACAGAACGGATGAGTACCAACTGGGGCGACATCAGTTTGGTGAAGACCGAATTTTTGCTTTTCGAGAAAGCTTTTGCCAATGGAGGATATAGCTACTATCACCTCATCAGCGGTGGCGACCTGCCGACTAAATCGCAAAACTATATTCATCATTTTTTCGAAAAGTACAATGGATATGAGTTCATCGGGTTCAGCAATGATATGTGGGATGCCCAACGGGTCAACAAGATTCATCTATTTTCGCGCTATATGCGTGCCGAAGCGAACGAACCGTTGAAACGGCTGGCTCGAAAAATACGATTGTTATTTATTACCTTTCAGGATAAGATAGGATATAATTATGGCAGTGCAATGCAAGGAAAATTCGCATTTGGTTCGCAATGGGTCAGTGTAACTAATGCTTTTGTGAGCGACCTGTTACAAGAAAAAGGCAAGATTTTACGTTTCTATAGATATGCGAATTGCAGTGATGAGATTTACAAGCAAACTTTCGCTATCAATTCACATTATAAGGATAAAATATTTGACAGCCACGACGAGTTGCACGGATGTATGCGCCTGATGGATTGGAAAAGGGGTCGTCCGTATACATTCAGGGTGGAGGACTATCAGGAGATAATGACTTCTGATAAATTGTTTGCACGTAAATTCGACGACAGGGTGGATAAGCAAATTGTGGAAATGATATTTTCGGCAATTATGAAACAACAAAATGAAGAAAAAGAATGAAATACTTATTATTTATATTTCTCGGCCTAATGGGCTCACAATATTTGTCGGCTCAGTTTTCGGCAACAGGTGGCATAGGCATACCTTATGAATATAACAAAAACATTGTTGGTACAGGCTTGAGCAAGGTATTTGTTTTCAACACATTTAATAACGCAACGCTTACTTACAAATCGAACAGTCCCAATGTTCAGTTCTACAGATACGAGACATCGAAAGCCGACAAGGACACGATATCCGTTCCGAAACCGGGTATCCAAAGATCGGGTAGTTTTACATATGAAATATCGAACTTGAAGGATAGCCGAGGTTATATAGCATCGGACGGAATTCAGGAAGTGGCTGTATGGGTAATTAATTACGCACAACACCAACCGACATTGAACTCAATTGCCCCCGTAGAGGCTGACGACAAGTGCGAAAGCTTAAAATTGCTGATTGATAAATCGGACGAACTTTCTTATTATACTCCAAACGGAATCAAAAATAAAGTGGATCGTCTCTATTCAATTTCTTATCAGACACAGGAGTGGGACGATGCAAACCATAAATTTGTGAACAAAACGGAGAGGTTGGAGAATCTGAATATCGGCACTGAAAAAAATATAACTCCCCCCCTACGAAGCACACAATTTACTCTAAAAGGGGATCAGTTTGGCGATCATTTCGGCATAGCCAAAGAGGTCAGCTCGTCGGAGTATGAGGCGATATCGGTGAAGGGTGAAATCACAACTGAGCAAAGGACACGTGATGAGCTGAACGAAAAGGAACGCCCAACCGAAGATAAGCTGGGAGGGTCTGCTCCTATTACTATCACATTCTACGGGCATGGGAATGACAATGTTGAATTTTATACATGGACTATATATAGGGGTGCAGATCAGACCAACCCAATAGCCCGCTATACGGATCAGGAGTTTACATATGAGTTTACCGAAGGTGGTAACTTCAATTACAAGGTTGTATTGGAAGTGGCAGACCAAACATCATCGTGTATAGATACGGCCAGCGTTTCGTTTACAGTAAGCGAATCGTATCTCGATATTCCTAACTATTTTTCGCCGGGCGATTCGCCGGGATCGAACGATGAGTTTCGGGTAGCATACAAGTCGCTCGTACAGTTCAAATGTACTATTTTCAACCGTTGGGGTGTCAAACTCTATGAATGGAGTGATCCGGCTAAAGGATGGGATGGTAAATATAAAGGGAAATACGTGAACACGGGTGTCTATTTTTATGTAATAGAGGCTACAGGCTCGGAAGGGAAAAAGTATAAAGAAGCTGGTGATATAAATATTCTGAGGAGCCGATAGCGGCTCTTCTTTTTTTAGATGTGTTAAAAATAAGCGGGTAATTTAGATCGATTCTAGTATTATTCTCAAATACTTTTGCCACGAAAGCCAATCTCAATATTTTCGCGGCAGTTATGGGAACAAAGTGGAATATTTTAGGAATATTATTATCTATCTTTCTTTTAGGTGGATGCGAAATGATAGAGTACCATCCTTACGATGGGCGAATAAAAGGAGAAACCGGCATCAATGCTAAAAATATAGCGCGCATAGAGGCTGCCTGTGCCAACAAAACAACAATCCGCTTTGCGATGATGGGTGACACGCAACGGTGGTATGATGAAACAGAAGATTTTGTAAAACATCTCAACACCCGCAATGATATAGATTTTGTGATTCATGGTGGCGATCTGGCCGATTTTGGTCTGACCAAGGAGTTTATGTGGATGCGTGACATCATGAATGGACTTAAAGTTCCTTATGTTGCTCTTTTGGGTAATCATGATTGTCTGGCAAACGGTGAAGAGGTGTTTAATGTTATTTTTGGGAATCCTAACTTTTCTTTTATAGCAGGACGTGTAAAATTTGTGTGCCTCAACACCAATGCACTGGAGTTTGACTATTCGCTCCCCGTTCCGGATTTTAACTTCATAGACGATCAGCTCTATGAGCGGGAGGAAGAATTCGACAAAACGGTGTTTGCAATGCACGCGCGTCCTTATTCGGAGGAATTTAATAACAATGTAGCAAAGGTATTTCAGAAGGCAATAAAGGAATATCCCAAATTGCAATTCTGTCTCAATGCTCACGACCATTCGGTACAGGCTACCGACATTTTTAATGATGGTATCATGTATTATGGGTCGCCAAGCATAAACAAGCGTTCTTATTTAGTATTGACAATAACTCCTGATGATAAATATACGTATGAAGTGGTCGAATTTTAAATTTAGAACAATTTTACTCCTGGCTTTTTCTTTTGTTTCGACCATTACTTATGCGCAAAGTGGTTATGAAAATCGTATCGAAAGATACCACTCCAATTGGAATAAGCTTATACCTCGTTATACGAAGATACAGTATGCCGGACTTATGGGACTCATCTCTGTAGGTACGGGATGGGACTATGGTAAAAACCGCCAATGGGAAACGGATGTTTATTTGGGATATGTACCAAAATATTCGACAGACGAAAAGAAGATAACAATGACCCTGCGACAGAACTTTATTCCATGGAAAAAGGATATTAATGAACACATCATGATAGAGCCTCTCGCTTGTGGTATATATGCCAATACTGTTTTTGGAAGCGACTTTTGGGTGAATGAGCCGGACAAATATCCGAACGACTATTATTCTTTTTCGACTAAGGTTCGATTTAATATTTATGCTGGCCAACGTATCACGTATAAGTTAAAACCTGAAAAACGTTTTTTTGCCAAATCGATCACTCTATTTTACGAAATAGGTTCGTGCGACCTGTATATAGCGAGTGCTTTTACGAACAAATACCTGAAACCGACTGATTACCTTCGCTTGTCGTTCGGTCTGAAAATGCAAATATTGTAGGCAATTTATTACACTTGTAGCTTTAACGGCTTTCTGGTATATTTATCTATACTAGAAAAAAGTTATGGCTACTAAAACATTTGTAATCGATGTTCAAGAGAAAGGTTTTGATAAGACCAATAAAGAAATGAGTACATTAAACAAAAATGTACAGAAAACAAACAAAGCATTTGAAGAACAAATCAAACTATTTACAACATCTGTCAAACTAATAGAGAAAGTACTGAAGCCGCTTGATGGTCACGACAAAACAGTTACCGAAATGCTCACTGCAACAAGCATGAACATGATTCCCACAATGGAAAAAATAAATATCCTGAGAAAGGAAGGATTGATTCTTGAGAAAGAAATGAACGATCTGAAGATAAAGAACCTTGACGCAGACATAAAATCTCAAAATCAGATTGATGACAAAATAAAACTTGCCAATAAGTCTTTTGAAGAGGAGGAGAAAGAAATAAAAAAACGAAGAGAAAGAAAAATAACTGAGGAAAAAGAATATATAGACGAAAAGGAAAAGCTGCAAGAAAAAGGCATAACCCGTTCTATCAGGTTATCTCGGATGAAAGATGATTTAGAGAAAACACGAGAAATAAAAATTAATGAGGATATTGCAAAAAATGCTACTAAAAGGATAGAAATTCTAAAGGATTTAATGTCCGAAACGATTAAAGAAACGACTGCAGCGTACGAACAGAAAAGGAATATAATTGTTGAGAACAACTTGTCCGAAATTAAAACAACGACAGAAGCATACGACAAACTGATAGAAGCAGCTAAAGAAAACAATGAGGAAAGGGCAATATTAGAAGAGGCTAAGAAAGAACGCCTGATAGAAATTAACAAAGACCTTAATAATAAACTACTTGCCAATACGCAAGAACAGCTAACCACCAGTAATACACTGATAGAAAAAGGTCTAGAAGATGTAAAGAAAAAGACAGCCGAATCAATAAAAAATGAAGACGGGGTAACTCACGTAAAAGATACAAGGGATAACAACAACAGAGCCATAGCGCAACTCAAAGCGTATAAGAAAATATTAGACGAAGAAAAAATACAGACTACTCTACACTATGCAGGTCTGGAAGAAATCTACAAAGATGATGCTGGCATGCTGGAGCAGGTACACACACAGAAGGCTCTTATCTTAAAAAACTATGATTCTAAAACTCAAAAAATAGAAACTGCAATCACCGAAACGACCAAAAAAAACAAGGGTCTCCAAATGAAGCAGTTCGAAGAATATGGAAAAGAGATTGAGAAAAAATTTAAAGAGATTGAAAAAGAGTCTAAGAAAATAAAAGATATTATCGAGATAGGATTTAAAGGCATCAGCTTCCTTACAGGAGACTACACAAAGAAAGCCGAAGAAGCTAAGAAAGAACTCGAGAAGACAAACAAAGACATAGAGGACGTTCTGAAAAAAAGGGCTCAGGAGCAATCTGATATATTAGCCATTAAAGAATTAGCTGCCCAGAAAGAGAAAGAGCTAGAGGCTGACAAGCTGGATGAGAATAAGAACCTGACCGAAAAACAAATAAGTATCAGAGAAGAGGAGATAAACAAATTAAAGACTCAGATCACTGACAAAAACAATAGTATTGAAGCGGGTTTTGATACGGAAAAAAAGCTAAATGACAAAAAACAGGAAGAGGAGAAAAAGCTAAAGGAAGCAGAAACGAAACAAAAGAAAGCGGAGATACTCCAAGATATAACTAAAGCACTCGCAGACATCAGTGTGGGGGTAACAAAGGCTTTGAAGTTTGGCCCTATATTGGGTCCTATACTTGCTGCCGGATTAGCTGTAAAAGGGGCTATCGAAATAAACAATTTGAGGAAACGATATAAAGAGCTGGATAGTGATTCGACGAGTAAGGCAGAAAACGGCGGGCTGCTCCGTGGCAAACGCCACTCGGGAGGCGGAATGCGCATTGAAGGAACAAATATTGAGGTAGAAGGCGGTGAGTATGTCGTGAACCGCGAATCGACAAACAAAAATTTAGGGCTGATACGCTACATAAATTCGCAACGTAAGGTTCTGAAAGCAGACGATGTACACAGCTATTTCAACAAACCGACTAAAGGATACGAAGTTCCATTCAGCCGGAAGTTTGAATCGGGAGGTGAGCTGCCAACGATAAACAATACAGTAAATGTTGACAATGAAGCATTAGTAGAGGCTATCCGATCTATTAAGTTTTCGCCCAAAGTTGCCGTTACGGATATTATCCGCGCACAAGACGAGATGGCCAGAGTAGATGGCTGGACAGGTATGTAAAAAAACTGATCTTTTTTCAGGAAATAAATAGGCTCGGAAATCTCCGAGCCTATTTTTATTTGGATTTATCTAGTTCTGTTTCTATTGCTGTTTGTTGTTGTTTATCTGTATAAAATTGTTTGGTCTGTCTATCCAGAAATCCGACCTGATTATCTTTACGGGCAATATAGCTTTTCAGATCGTAGCTATATTTTAAGTTATCAAATTGGAATGTGACAACTATATTCCCTTGATGGTCTATAATGCCCCACTTACCATCCATGCAGGCTACAATGTCGTCTTTGTATTGCAACGGCGATATAGGGAACAAATAATCATACACCAACGGTGTTAACAAGTCTCCATTATCTATTCCAATTCCAGACTTACCGCCTTTGATCAAGTTAAATACTCCCGAAAGACCTCCGATAAAATCATACTCGGGCGGAAATATCACCTTTCCGGCATAGTCCATAAAACCGTATTTGCCATCTTTCAAATACCTCAACCCCGAAGGTCCATACCTAAAATCTATAATTTCGTCATAAACAGCCGGTAATAATTCTTTTCCCTGATGAAAATTAAAAGCACCGAATTTCTTATTTAAGCAAGTTATTGCAATCCCATTTTTATCACTTTCTGTTCTGTATTCTACAAATTCATCAAACTCGACTGGGATAATTATATTGCCATGCGCCCCTATCATCCCGTACTTACCATGTAACGAGACGGTTGCATATTGTTGTTTCTCGTCAAAGAACATGGTTTCATAAACTGGCTTTACCAATTCTTCTCCATTCGTGTCTATCAGTCCCATTTTGTTCCCTTCAGCACTGTAATAACCAATTACTGATACGCCATTTACAAAACGTTCCAGACCATCATATCGAGGGGATATCATTTTATCTGTTAACACATTATACATCCCCATTTTGTACATATTACTTTCGCTACGGTCTGTAATACGCGCTATCCCTTCGTCGAAATAGACTGCCCTGTATTTAGCAGGCACTAATATTTTTCCATGTGCCGACGCCAGCCCTACTTTTTCATGATCTAACTGTACTACTGCAACTTGATATTCGGTATCATATTCGATACGTTCATATTTGTTTGGTTTGAAAATAATCTTTCCTTCCAGATCGGCAATCCCCATCTTCCCCTTTTGTTCTATCAACAATTGGTCTTTTTCTATATACAAATAATCATAACAAGGGGGTATTATTTGTTTTCCATTGCTGAGAATAGCCCCATAGCGTTCTTTATCGTCTATCACGATAGCAACCCCATTGTCGGCAAAAGTAATTGTCTTATATTGGGGTGACACATATTCTCCCGAAAATGGTATAAACCCACATTTATAGAGCGTATCGACTACAATAAAACCATAAGGGCTAATCATAGCATCCCGATACTCACCTTTTGGCAAAAGTAGTTTTTCATCATAATCAATTATTTTCCAATCTTTCCCATTCGACACCTTCATCATTTTGCAATAGTCCGAATAGCGAATCCCTTCATATTTACCAAAAGGGATAACTACTTTTTCGGATTTAAGATCTAACAAAGCAACCTGCCGTTCTCCGCCTTCTTTTTTTCCGGCTAGCAACATCCTGCGGTCAGCTTTTCCGAACAGATTCTTTTTTATTACAGAAATAGGTTCTACATAATCATCATCGTATCTTACCCAATCATATTCTGTAGGGAATACGACTTTTTGGTCAACAGCATCGAACACTCCTACTTTATTGTCTTTATTGATGGTATAGTACGAATCGACCAGATAACCCTTATTATAGGGTGGCGGTGAATAGATAACTGGTAGAACTTCTACTCCTTTTGTATTGCAAACCCCCATCTTGCCCGACTGATATACAAAATATAACCCATGAGTGAGCCACGATACACCATCGTAGTAAGATGTTAATGGCTTGCCCGAAGTGTCTGTGATTACATATTTTATACTGTCATTTATTTTTTGAGAGACTATATAAATACTGTCATTGTTGTACACTTGCAATTTACGGTTATCATCAGCAGCAATGAGGCTGGCAGAACAATAGATTAATGTAAATATGAAAGCAGTAATAATCTTAGGCATGCAATATATATTATTTGGTTAAGGATCATGATCTCTGTACTGATACAGAATATACAAATTTACTCTTTTTTTTCAGTTCTAAAGAGATTGTTTGTCATTCAGGATATTTTTAGCGAAAAACAGGACATCCGTTTTTTACAAACTTTATGGTTTAACATCTCATTTAAATGAACGGATATCTGTACTTTTGCACCCATACAATAATTATAAAACAGAATATGAAAGATAGCATTTTCAGTAAATTAGAAAAAGACTCAGGTTTCAAACGCCGTTATCTGAAACAAACACCTTGGTGGAGAACGATTTTATTGTTGCCTCCGGTTTGTTTTCTTTTCATAGGCCTGTTGGGAATCATTTATCTATTGAATATAGATATGTTAGCTTCGCTCTATGTGATTCCTTATATTATCTGTTTTATGATCGGGACTATCTGGTTCAAATCGGGACGCCGTTATGTCCAAAAAACAGCCATCAATAAAGAAAATTCATTCCTTGTATCTATGGCCTATCCGGTGGACGAACGTAACGGATATGTATATGGGGCATTTGTAACGGACGACCATCGCCACGACAAATATTATATTACCAATTTGTGTAAAGAGATGGATGCTGATTTTCTGGAAAAGCTGATAGGGACAAACGAATCTGCCGCGAAGAAAAAATCGATCTTGATAGAGGACGAAGAATCGGGCAAGAGCTTCTATCTGAGAGCCTATTTTAACAATGAGATTACGAAACGTAATCCCGACTGGCGGGAAAAAAATATTTTTCCGATCTTATTTATCGACGAAAAATATTGCCCCATCATCAAGAAAATAGATTTGATGTAATCCTTGCATTTAGATTGAATATAAACAATCCCTGTTCTGTACAATAGAACAGGGATTGTGTTTTTTAGAAATGCTACAGACAGCTTTCAATTTATTTTTCCTGAATATAGCTTACATCGGGAAAAGCATTTATTGCATAAATAATTACCGGAATATATCTGACTCTACCGGTAGTGTTAGCCATTATCTTCATTTTTACGGTATAAGGATATTCAACCGCAACACTATACCAATCGCCATCTATGCTAACAACACCCGGTGTACCAACTTTTATGTCAGGAAATTGGGCATTATCATTCATTTTATCAATAGAAGGGTCGTAGGCAATGTACACTCTCAACTCTTTTTTGGAATAAATGCTAATTTCCTCACCATCACTAGAGAATGAATAGCTTTCAATACTTAACTCGGGATCTATAATTTCATCTGTTGAATCATCCTTTCCACAAGAATAGAAAAATAGTGAAGTTATAAAGGAGATTAATAAAAATTTTATCTTCATTTTTAATCATTAATACATAAATAAAAAACAAAATTATCAATTATTTTCATTGTGTATAACCTACATCAAAACGAAATTTACTGCAGATACAACTATTAGAACAAATCTTGTTACATTCTTGTCAATAGCAGAAAATTGTAGTTTTCTATTTTTATTCTTTTCTTCAATAAGGTAATCAGTACAAATAGATATGAAGACCTAATCATTCTTTTATTAAAGAAATAAATTTATTGTATAGATAAAATAGAAACAACAATATTTATAACAAAATGACAAAACATCTAGGACTTGGCTCGTTTTTCAGAAGTTAATATTTAACATAAAAACCGATAGTATTTAACATTTCCTAAGAAATATTTTACCACATATAATTTTTTTTCTATCTTTGCCTTACAGATTTTACAAAACAAGACTTTACAATGCGACTATTTACAAAACGATGCCTCATTATAGCATTTTTTTCACTATTTATCAGTATTCATATTAATGCCAAATATGTATCCGATTATTCTGTAGCATACCAAAACCGGATATCAGATTTAGAGTTAGTAGGAGAAAACAGCTTCTATCGGAATCAAATAAGTATAGCAGAGCCGATAAATGCAATATCTATTTCTGGAGATACATTCAAAATATCATCGAATAGAATTTTAGGATGTGTGCTTTTATTGAGTATTTATATATTAATGGTACGCAAAAAAACAAACTCGCGAAATGCCGATTTTTGATAGAAAAGATATAATTTTAAGGCCGGAAATATTCTTTCCGGTTTTTTTATGCCCATACGTCTCGTAACGAAAGGCATTCTACAACCTTAAATACAATCAAAAAATTTATTAAATATTATATAAACTAAAGAATGGAAGAAAAGAAAATCGTACTGGGAATAACGGATAAACCGAAGCCGGCACAATGGTTGTTGCTGAGCATACAGCACTTATTCGCTATGTTTGGGGCTACGGTACTTGTACCAGCCCTGACTGGAATGAGCCCTGCTATAGCCCTAATATCGAGTGGAATAGGCACATTAGTGTTTATTGCCATCACAAAAGGCAAAGTACCCTCCTATCTGGGTTCGTCATTTGCCTTCATCAACCCCATCATAGCAGTCAAGGCTTTAGAGCTAGATCCTGCTTCGGGTGTGCCTTTGGGTAGTTTCCTTGTAGGCTGTTTTCTGGTCGGAGTCACTTATTCTATTGTTGCCCTTGTCATATCCAAAGCAGGCACTAAATGGCTGATGAAGCTATTGCCCCCTGTTGTTGTCGGTCCAGTTATTATGGTTATCGGACTTGGCCTGGCACATACAGCAATTGGTATGGCTACTAACAACCCTGCAGGCGAATATGATATCAACTATGTGATTGTAGGGCTGTTTACATTAACAATCACTATTGTTACAGCGATTTTTACAAGAGGTTTTTTAAGCGTCATTCCGGTATTGGTCGGAATTGTCTGCGGATATGTATTTTCCATCATCCTCAATATAGTTGACCTTCAACCGGTAATTAATGCCAATTGGATACAAATACCTCATTTCGAATTTCCATTCGTAACATATACTCCGACATTCACATGGCGTATCGTTTTGATGATGGTTCCTGTAGCCATTGTGCCTATTGCGGAACATATTGGTCATCAGTTGGTACTAAGTAAAGTAGTAAACAAAGACTTGATCCAAGATCCGGGACTTGACCGCTCGATGTTGGGCGATGGTATAGCAACAATGATAGCTGCGGGAATTGGAGGCCCTCCGGTTACTACTTATGGTGAAAACATCGGGGTGTTGGCTATTACACGTGCATTTAGTATCTACCTGTTTGTGGGTGCATCCATATTTGCAATTCTGTTTGGGTTCTGTGGTAAGATTGCCGCTTTGCTGACAACTATCCCGTCGCCGGTGATGGGAGGTGTTTCTATTCTATTATTTGGTATAATTGCATCCAGCGGATTGCGTATGCTTGTTGAAAACAAAGTTGATTTTGCCCGCAAACGGAATCTAATTATAGCTTCTGTAATTTTGGTTATCGGTATTGGGGGTGCTGCTTTGCATATTGGAAAAATGTTTTCACTCGAAGGTATGGCACTGGCTTCTATAATAGGTGTAGTACTCAATCAGGTATTGCCGGGAAAAGAGGTTGTTGACTTCAAAGATATGTTCGACGAATAAAGAAATAATATTTCTGAATAAGAGGAAACAGGGTTATCGGAATATTTGACCGACAGCCCTGTTTTTTTATTTATATAGAGACTAAAATAAGGTTGCATATAAGCAGGAATGTAGGATCTTGAAATATTCATTTTCTCTTGTGTCATTATAAACAGTCAATGCCTTTTTTTGCGATAAAATCGGCAATATTAGATACAAGCCCAGACAATCAACAGACATATCCGGACACACAAATGTTATAATTAGTTAACAGCGCAAACACTAGGATTACCCGATAAGACATTGATATACAATACATTAATTTCACACAATATGTTCTAAAACATATCTAAAGCGAAATGGCTTTGTCCTTTTTTAAGATAATATTCTTTGTAATACACTGAAAATTACCCTATATTTGTTGCCAGACTCTAACAAAATTATTACATAATAATACTGAATAAATCATGGAGAGAACTCTTGTTATACTGAAGCCATCTTGCGTTCAACGTGCCCTTGCCGGAGAGGTAATTTCCAGATTTGAAAAGAAAGGACTACGTCTGATCGGATGCAAAATGATGCATCTTACCGATAAAATCCTTGAAGAACATTATGCTCATTTGAAAGACTTACCATTTTTTCCACGTATCAGGAACTCGATGAAAGCAAGCCCTGTTATCATACAATGTTGGGAGGGTGTAGAGGCTATCAGGGTTATACGAACACTTATTGGTGCAACTAATGGAAGAGAGGCTATTGCCGGAACTATCAGAGGTGATTTTTCGATGAGTGGACAAGAGAATATTGTACATGCATCAGATTCTGTGGAATCTGCGCAAATTGAATTGAAACGTTTTTTTTTAGATAACGAAATATTTGATTATAAACTACCGATCCTTCCATATTTATATGCGAATGACGAGATTTAAAAATATATGCAGAAAGAAGTAAAGAAACCAAACAAAAGATGGAGAAATCTTAAGGTACTGCCAATTGCAGCCCTGTTCATGCTCCCTTTGAGCAGCTTTTCTCAAACCCCCAACCGGCAAACCACAAGTTCTGAAAGCGACCGGGTTGAACTAAATTACAAACAACGTCATAGCAAATTAGCGACCAACAACGATTTATACGCTGATGGAATTAAAATAAAACGCGATCTTTCTATACTCAAAGAAATACAGGAGGAGCGTGTTTTTGATGAAGATGAAATTCCGGCAAGCGATCTATACGGTGGTGTTTGGAACAATCGCTATGTGAATGCATACCGTTCGTTAGACAATCTTCCGGATACCTTCAAAGTTAACTTGAGCAACTTCACAATGCCCACAATGGGACATATCACTTCTGAGTTTGGACCACGCCGCAGACGTATGCATTATGGTATAGACCTGAAGGTACAAGTAGGGGATACAATTTATGCAACTTTTGATGGCAAAGTACGCTTAAAGCAGTTCGAAAGACGTGGATATGGCTACTATGTAGTGCTTCGTCATCCAAATGGACTAGAAACTGTATATGGTCACCTTTCTAAATTCCTTGTAGAGGAAGATCAGGTTGTAAAATCGGGCGATCCTATTGCACTAGGTGGTAACACCGGCCGTTCGACGGGTTCGCATCTACATTGGGAATTCCGCTTTTTAGGAAAGCCTATTAATCCAAAAGAAATTGTTGATTTCGAAAATAAGACATGTCATCGCGACTATTATGTAATTACTCCTAATTCGTTCGACTACCCTACCAGACGAGGTGCTAAAAAAGGAAGTGCAACTTATCTAGCAAATAGCACTCGTAGTAGTAAGACTAAAGGAAACAAGTATGCTTCGGCAAATGCTTCTTATTACAAAATTAAATCGGGAGATACTTTGGGGCGGATTGCTCAAAAAAATGGAACGACTGTCAAAAAGTTATGTTCGATGAATAGTATCACACCTAAAACAATTTTACGTCCGGGCAAATCCTTACGGGTTTCATAGGGACGAACTAAATATAACCTAAACTAAATTTAGTATATACTCCTTAAAAAGGCTGTAGAATCATTATTCTACAGCCTTTTATTTTCTTCAATTCTTTACAGTTTATAGATATAGAATACTACCATTCTATAGGCTGTATTCCTTTACTTTCCATATATTTATTTGCTTCACTGAAATGATTATTTCCAATAAATCCACGATGAGCGGATAGTGGTGAAGGGTGAACTGATTTGAGGATAAGGTGTTTGTTGGGATCTATAAAAGCTGCTTTCTTTTGGGCATATGCACCCCAGAGCATAAACACAAGGTTCTGACGCTGGTTGGCAAGTGCATGGATCGCAGCATCGGTAAATTGTTCCCATCCTTTGTTTTGATGAGAGCCTGCCATATGCGCCTGTACTGTTAGTGTAGCATTGAGCAGCATTACACCTTGGTTTGCCCAACGTGTAAGATTACCGGAACGGGAAATAGGAATCCCTAAATCTCTATTTATTTCTTTAAATATATTGACTAATGAGGGAGGGGTCTGAACTCCATCGGGAACGGAAAAGGAGAGACCATGTGCCTGACCATCATTATGGTAAGGGTCTTGACCGAGTATAACAACTTTGACTTTATTGAACGGTGTATGTTCAAATGCATTAAAGATAAGTTTTGCAGGGGGAAATATTTGCTTGGTTCGGTATTCATCATGAATAAATTGCGTTAATTTATAGAAATAGTCTTTCTCGAATTCATTGTGTAATTGTTCTTTCCAACTTTCTTCTATTTTTACATCCATAAATGATTTCCTCCGTTATTAGTTTAGTCGTTAGTTTTCTAGCAATTAACCTAAATTTTAAGCTAAATGCTTTGCTAAGATAATATTTTTTGCAAAAAGCTGAGAATAATTTTATACTTTTGTATCGCATTTGGCTCTGTAGTTTAATGGATAAAATGGAGGATTCCGGTTCCTTTGATATGGGTTCGATTCCCGTCAGAGTCACAAAGTAAAGAATAGAGGATATAACAAAAAGCAGTAAACTAACATTTACTGCTTTTTTATTTTTTTAGAATATAGAAATCTATGCTATGTGATTAGGAAGAGAAAAATCAAAATTCCCTATTCATTAATATCTCTAGAGGAGGATGCCTTTTACCTGTTGTATGTACATCATATTTATTCACTAAGAATATCACTATACCGATTACAACAATAGATAATAAAAAGTTCCAAATAGTTTGGATATCGGGTGCTATCAGATCATTATACTTTTTCCTTTTCCCAATCGACAAGAAATAGATATAACGGATGCCCGCACCAATTCCGAGAAAGGTATAAAATACAACTATAGGAATATAAGCCATATAATTAAAAATAATTATTTAAAGGAAATAACTTCAGAATAATTAATCAATCATCTTAAAACAAAAATATAATAATTAATATAATTATAATAATTATTAGTAATGTAATAGCATGGTCAGTTTTCTTCTTCTTGAAAAGATAGATATCGAAAATAGATAATGCTATCATAACATATCCAAATAGAAACCACCAAATATTAAATTGGAAGCTAAAACTAAAATCCATAATTACATAATAATCAATCCATTATTCCTTACAAAAAAAAGACAGAAGCATTATTCCTTTTCTTGTTTGACTGTTATTTTCTGCTCAGGCACATAGGGTGGGTAATATCTATTAAAAAGAACTAATTTTCCATTAAGGAAATGGAGCAAATAAGGAATGTCTGTCTCCGTTTCATATTTAATTATTTCAAGCAGCCCATCTTCTTCCTGAGATGTTGATTCGACAAAGTATTTACTTCCCATTATATTAATCGCATCTTGTTTTGTCATCCCAATATGAAGTTGCTGAATTTTTTTGCTATTGTCATAATTGTCACCATAGAATACAGCACATGAGCTAAGTATAGCACAGATTGCAGAAATTAGAAATAGTTTTTTCATAATAGTTCAATTTATATATCAAAAATAACAATTAAACTCAAATAAATGTAGAAAATAAGATAAGCAATCTGATAAAAGCCAACTAGGAAATTGGATTCTGATTTACAAATACTACATTATTGCAATAAAGCAAAGAAGAAAGATACTTGCTAAAATTATAGCTGCTATAATTAAACCTCTGGCTGTCCTAGGCTTTTCTAACAAATAATATATAAATGACAATAATGGTAAACCGATTATTGAACATACAAAAAAAATACATCCATAGTATATAATTCCAAGTATTGTCATAAAGCAACTATATAAATAAAAAACAGAATCGATTTATTATCAGTCCAATCTTTCTTGATTTTTTTCTGAATGAATATCATTTATATATACGGTTAGGGATTAGGGCTATAGATATGTGGATCAAACTCACTAATAATGAGACAAGCGTATTTTACCGCAAACCTCTGCCTATAAAGAAGTATTAGTATTAAGATAATAAATGCTCTTGCAACAATAAGATCAGATTCTAAAGGCTAGAACATTATAATCAATTTCCAATTGGTACTCCGATTCCCATGCATTGGCATCCGATTTCCTCGCGAGACAGATAATGTTACTGTTTCGGGTGTTCCCATAGCTTTCCATACTCCACTTTTAGGACATTTTTCTCCTGTGCGAGCAGTCATACCAATACGGGGCTTCATCATAATTTATTATCTGTTTTTAGTTTACAAAGCACAAAAGTACAGTATTTTCTCGAAAGTAATCACTCGAGTTGTGTTTCAATTGAAATAGCTATCTAGAGAGAATGAAAATATCAGTCAAATCTCATGCCATAATTTAAAGTAAAAAGTTTGTCCTTTTCTATAAATGTAAAACTCATCTGTTTTATAGTCATAATAGATAGAGTCATTTACTTGCAGGTTATCCCTCAAATCCTTTTTCTTATATTGAGAATTGTAGGTATTTCCGGGAATGACAAATTTGTTTCCATTCCGTATCTTCACATATATTCCCTTCCCATTTATGTACTGATTCCCGATAGTACAACTATCTATGATCCCATTATAATCTTTCTTTGTTGTTCCTATTATAGGATATTCATTCCTTATTTCTGTAACTTTTCGGTCTGATTCTTTCCCTGAATAATGACTTGCCAAAAATAGCATAGATGCAACAAGAATGAAAGCCAATAGTTTCAAAATATTACTTAGCCCTCGTGACATTTTATATTGATTTATATTTCTCTTCCCTACTCTCCTATTACTTTCACTCTCTATTAGTGATCGTATGGGTACGCTGTGGAACAGAATCGGTACTTATTGACGTGACATTACCATTACAGTTTGTAAAGTATACATAGTTACCCAGATCATAGAAACGGTAAACTTTACATCCATCATGTTCGAATAGATAATTCACTTTATACTTATCATTGTTGTCAGACTTGGTTTCAAGCAGAGCTTTATTTTCTACTGCACATGACCCTAAGATGACAAGAGATAAACAAACAACAAAGATTGAAATTAGCTTTTTCATACTATAGATATTATAGTTATTGTAAACAAATATAATAAAAGATACAGAATATAAGATACTTCAATAATGACCTTCTTCTTAACAAATAAGGATAAATTAATGCCCTCTTTTATTTTAACTGTGAACATAAAGACTACTATATTGTTAAATAAATAGAAACATTTAATTCTTTGCAACATGAAAAATCTAAAAGAAAAGGGACGATCTGCAGAATTTACCGGTTACGAAGAAGCAAGAAAAAAGAAAACTGGTAATGCGACAAAAACCGCGGATCCCAAAGCTGTCAAAGCAGCACTTAATAGAATTAACCCAGATGAAAACACCCAAGAACGTGGTTAATAATGAAAATGCCTACCTCAACAAGTAGGCTTTTTCATTTTATATTGCAATAACAAAAAAACAGTTCCCAATAGCATCTATAACTATTGGGAACCATCACCATTCACTAAATTACCACCTAATCTATTAAAAACCGATCAATACCCCGGATTTTGTTCTAACAAATTGTTGCCCGATATAGCCTGTGTAGGCACAGGAAAGCGGTTCAGATTCTTATTGTTTGTAGCCTTATGATCCCACCAATCTTCGGTAGTAAATGCATCCCAACGTATCAGGTCAGTACGCCTGCGTTGTTCACCCAAAAACTCCAATTGCCACTCGTCCAACATACGGTACTTGTCCAAGTTGGCAGATGTAACCGGATCCGGATCTATATCGTTTTCAAAATTACGCTTACGTACCTCATTAATAAGAGTAGCTGCTGTTCCTTTATCACCAGCTCTCATCTTACATTCGGCTAGCATATAATAAACCTCTGCCAAACGGTAGATAGGTAAATCAGGATTGTTACGTTTGTTACGGTCTGCCATATTAGGTATCGGATATTTGGCGAAACGCACACCCGAGTTTTCTTCACCATCAGCAATAGTGGATGGCAATTCGTTGACTGATGCATATTTTTTTCCGGGACCAACTTCCGAGAAACGGGCAACCTGATCTACAAGTTTGATCAGTTTACCGTTATATTCCTGCGTTCCTGTACATTGAAGATTCGTAATTGGATTCACCTGATCACCGAAGCAGAACATACCTTCATACTTCTCATTTCCAAAATATACGTAAGGTTTTTTCCTTAAATCTTGATCATTATATTTGGCAAAAGGTTTTCCCAATTTAAACTCTGTATACAAAGCTCCTGTCGGTTTCAATGATGGCTGAAGATGGAATCCATTATTAGCTCCACCATCTATGTCGAAATACTTAGAAGCATTATAGTGCATACCATCAGTCCAGAGAAAACCATAGACCGTCAGCTTCTGGTTCTGACATGGAATATTCCAGATTACTTCCGGCGACCTGTTGTTAGTAAAACAATGAGGTCCAAACCATTCACTATCGAGTTTATAAGTTCCATATACACCATCTAATATATCCTGGCTTATTTTGGCACACTCGCTATACATATCCTTTTTGATATACGATTCGGCATTGAAATATAATTGAGCCAACATCATTGCTGCAGCTGCTTGATGAACGACTCCTTCTTCCGACTTGCCCAATTCGGTTTTCTTGGGCAATTGAGGAATAGCCTCTTTCAGCAAAGTTTCTATATGGTTGAATGTCTCCACATCTGTGCTTCGCCCCACCATACTACCTTCTGTGGCTGTATAGATTGGTAATCCACCAAAATAATCGAGCCCTCTCATATAGAAATAAGCAATCAAAGTCTGCAATTGCATCTGGTGCGCTTCTTTAGTACCTGCAGGAAACCCGAGTGCATCATAATCAACTAGTTTTCCTAGATCTTCTTTAGCTTCTAATGATGTAGCTACCCCCATAGTAGCTCCATACCAACATTGCCATATCTGACCATCGTTGGGCGTCCACTCGTGATGTTGCATTCGCTGAAAAATACCACCATTGTACCAATGGGGTCCTTTAGTTGACAAACAGAAGGCATCGCCTGTATATTCTTGCAATTGCCATCTGTCGGAACCGTCACCGATAAACCAACGCAAGTGGGTAAACGGACGGTCGAGCCGTTGCAAAACACTTTGTTGAGACTGATAAAACTTGTCAGGTGTCACCGACGAGTACCACTCTTCGTCCAAACTGCATCCCATAAAGGATACAAGTAATCCTAAACATAGATATTTTATATATTTTGTATTCATTGTAATAGCAGTATTTAAAGTTAGAAAGACAATTGTACACCTAATGTATAACGACGTGTCTGAGGATAGATATCGTTAGGCATTTCGAAACCCGGTTCGAGGCCATTTATATCTATTTCCGGATTCAATCCTCCATATTTGGTAAATGTTGCCACATCACGTACTGTCAGATAGAAGCGGGCATTGTCCAGATATTTAGAATATTTCTTCAAATTGAGGTTATAACCAAGATTGATTGCATCTATTTTCAGGAAAGTTCCATCATCCAGCCAATAGTCACATAACTCTTTTTCTCCTTTTATATGCTTATACTTATCATAAGCATCACGTAATACATTTATTTCCTTCACGTTAGACAATCCGTAATACATATCGATGCCGTTGAATACATCGAAATCAATCCAACTACGCAAAAATATAGATAAGTCCCAGTTTTTGTAAGTAAATGTATGATCCCACGACACTATCAGTTTTGGCATAGCATCACCCACATAGGCTTTATCTTCATTCTTTTTCTGATTGGCAGGTATTACATTATTATTTTTGTCGTACAACAACCAGTTCCCATCATCATCGAATCCTGCAAAACGCCAGATATAATATTTACCGATAGTAGAGCCGGCTTGCAAACGGATAGCATCACCGGGGCTACCGGGTCCGGGAAATCCTTTTTTATCCATAAATGTACTATTACCCCAAAGTGTCTTGATTTTAGTTGAATTGTTAGACAGGCGGATTGTAGAAGAATAACTAAATCCATTATTCTTGCTGCGTACAATATCTGCTCCTAACTCAAACTCCCAACCTCTATTTTGCAAATCACCCACATTGGCAGTCATAAATTCATGAGTATATGGAGGCTGAGGTACTCTGACATCAAATAGCATTCCGTTAACATTTCGCCTATACAGGTCAAATTTACCATATAAACGATTGTCTAATAATGAATAATCTAGCCCAAAGTTCCACTCTCTTTTTTCTTCCCATTTCAGATCGGGATTCACATTGTGTGATGATCCGAATGTTTTTACCCAATCGCCATTAATCAGCCACCATTGGTCGGAACTATACATCAAAGTTGATTTTCCTGCCGAAAAGCCATTGTTACCGGTCACCCCATAAGCAACTCTCAGTTTCAGGTCATTGATAGCGGTTATATCTTTCATGAAAGGCTCTGCCGATATACGCCATCCACCTGACAGTGACCAGAAATCACCCCAACGGTTATTTGGTCCAAACTTGGAAGAACCTTCGTGACGAATACTTGCAGATGCCATATAACGATCGTCGTACGAATAATTGACACGTCCGAAAAATGCCATCAGTCTCTCTCTAGGTTCTTTCTTTGATTCCATAGAAGCCTCTCCGTCCGACAGATATGTTCCTGCTCCCATATCCCACACATCGATAGCATCAACCGGGAAATTGTAGTTTACCATATTCCAATACTGACGATTGGTCTGGAAGAAACTATATCCGGCAGTAGCATTGATATTGTGCTTGTCGAAGCTCTTAATGTAATTAGCATATGTGTCTAATGAAATGTCATCACGTTTGTCGAACCCTAGTTTTCCCTTTCCTGTACGTCCGGCCTCTTGCATTTCCTTAGTCCATCGGGATGTATATTCATGATAATCCCATTGTCTGTTCTGATAACCAAATGTAGATTGGACTGACAATTCGGGCAATAGATTCAATTTCACGGTCAAGTCTCCCGCAATCCATTTATCCATTCCTCCATTATTCTTCAAATCACTCTCTGCCAACGCATTGAAATCCTCCCAGCCTCCGAGCCATATATTATAACCTGTACCTGTTATACTATTCGGATCATAAGCAGTACGTGTCGGATTAGCTTTCAGTGCCTGATTGAAGTTTGGTTTGTGATCTGTACGATCTGCCTGACGGTATGATGCGTGTGTTTTGATTTCTAAAAAATTATCCAAAAATCTGAAATTGGCATTGATACGTGCCGAATAGTCTTTACGCTCGTCATTGATTACAATACCCTTCTGGTCTTGTGTAGTCAATGTCAAGAATATATCGGAATATTTGCTACCACCTGTTATATTAAATACCTGACGGTGCGAGAATGGTGTACTACGTACCAGTTCATTATACCAATTGGTGTCAGAACCATAATCATCGCCACGACCATATTCGACATATTCTTTAGCTGATAGAACTTCCGGCTTTTTACGAATGCTTTCAGTCGAAAATTCGCCTGTGTATGTAAATTTAACTCGCCCATCAGGATTAGATTGCCCTTGGCGGGTTGTGATAAGGATTACTCCGGCAGCAGCTCTTGTACCATAAATAGCTCCCGCTGAGGCATCTTTCAACACATCGACCGAGAGTATATCTTCCTGATTTACCGAACGGATATCTCCTCCCGGTATTCCATCTATTACTACTAACGGCTCTTGCCCTGCATTGACCGATCCGACACCACGCAATTGAATACCATTGCTGGAGTTAGGACTCGATGTACCTGATATAACCAATCCTGTTACCTTGCCTTGCAATGCGGTAGCAATACTGGCTCCACCAATGCCTTGTACCAAGTCTTTACTATTGAGAGAAGTAATTGAGCTTGTTACGGCTCTTTTCTCCATTGTTCCGTACCCGACAACGATAACATCGCCAAGCAGTTGCGCATTTTCGGCAAGTGTGATATTTAATACAGTATTATTTTTTACTGCATGTTCTTGCGATAGGAATCCGATGAAAGAAAACACAAGTACCGATTCGGCACTGGGCACATCTATTGTATAGTGACCATCTATGTCACTAACTACGCCCGTAGTTGTATTTTTGACAAGGATACTGACTCCGGTCAGCGGTTCGCCATTTTCATCAATAATAGTACCTGTTACTCTGATCGGTTTCGATACTTGTTTTGTAATCAGTTCGGCATCGGAGCCTTTAGGTATAATCACAATGTAATTATTGACCAGTTTGTATTCCATGTCCGTACCCATGAATACTTCATTAAGCACTTCCGATACATTCTTTTCTTTAGCATTCATAGTAATGCTCTTATTCGTATTCATGACATCATTATTGTAGAAAAAACGAAATTCCGATTGTTTTTCTATTTCTTTAAAGACATCTGACAACGAAGCGTTTTTCAGGTTTAGATTAACTTTTGTGTTTTGGGAATTATCGTTATTTGCCCACATCCCTAACGAGAGCGAAAACAAAATAATCATAATTCCTGCAACATGCGAAAATTTTTCAGGTATCCGAAACAGGACACCTTTAAACAAAGGTTTCTTTTGCATTTTATTAGATATTAAGTATTAAACAATAAGGTTAATTGTGCTAATGTATTTTTATGCAGTTATCCTCCTTTCTGTATTTCTATTCGGTAGTATTTTTTCATAGCTTCATTTATTAATTTATGTATACTCTGTTATATTCTATACTGTAATTTATCGGTATGCTTGTGTTAATAACCTTGAGGACAGTCTCGAGCGATTCATAATTATAGAATGTGCCATAGAATATTTTATCCTTTGCCTTCTGGTTTGTAAACACAAATGAGACATTGTATATCCGTTCGAGCCGTTTAGTCAGGTTTCCGAACGATATTTTATCAAACACTATTTCGCCACGCCGCCACGATGTATATAAGTTTACCCGGTCAGACCTACTAATCAGCGATCCTGTCACCTTGTTATATTCGAGAGTTTCACCCTTCTTTAACAGTCTGTTATATCTATCGTTCTCTACTTCTACAGAACCTTCGGTGAGACTGATAGAGGTAATGTCATCTTCCTTGTATGAATAAATATTGAAGGCTGTGCCTGTTACTTTATAATCGAAATTGTCCGTTTTGACTATAAAAGGCTTTCTTTTATCAGGCTCTATCTCAAAATAGGCTTCACCATTGAGATCGACAATGCGGTTTTCTTTTCCGGTAAAGCTATTATATTGGAGGGTGCTGCACGAGTTGAGCCAGACAATAGAGCCATCGGGCAAAGTGACTTTTGACTGCTGCCCTACCCCTGTTTCTATTTTTGTTGTCTCTGCTATTTCGGCAACATTCAAAGTGTTGTCATAAAGGTGAACACACAGGAAGCCAATTAGGAGAACAGCTGCATAGGATACAGCCTTCCTGATTGTAGGTTTTCTAAAAATGGTATTTTTATTTTCAGGAGCTATTTTCTGTTTCAACAGATGCCATTGGCGGTCGGTATCACTTTCCTGCAAGTATCGGTCTACCTGCCCCAGATCATATACGTCTTTGAGTGAACGAAAATATCTCTTATTCTCTTCACTTTCCTGAAGCCACACAAGCAAATCAGCCTGCTGCTGTGCAGTAGCTTCTCCTTTCAGATAAGATATAATAATTGCGTCGGTACTTTTTGTACTTGTTATAAATTCTCCGCCCATAGAAGGAAGACGCACAAAGCCTATAGGCTACTTAGAGACATCCTGATATTTTTTTATTTTTTTTTAATTCAACAGAGATAATAGTAATAAAGTGAGGTAATCCCGAAGATCACTCTTCAGAATCTTCAAAGCATTATAAATCTGTGCTTCCACAGTTCGGCTGCTGATATTGAGGGCATCCGCTATCTCTTTATTTTTCATACCATGATAACGGCTCATTATAAATATTTGCTTACATTTTTCGGGAAGATTATTAATACTCTGCTCGAGCATATCTTCGACCTCTTTCATATAAAGTTCAGCAAGTGGATAGGAAATTTCGGGGCTGATCTCTATCTCTTTCAATGCAGCTTTTATCTCATCTTCGTACCGATAGTGTACTTTTCGGTTTCTGAAATGTGAAATACATTGATTGTGTACTGATCTGAATAGATAATATTCTTTTGACGAGCTTATATTATCATAGTTATCCCACAGATTTCCAAAACATTCTTGTACAATATCTTTTGCCAATTCTGTATCATCTACATACTTGCGGCAATAGGCATAGAGACGAGGCTGTAAATTATAGAACAGCTTCTCGAAAGATTTTATATTATTTGCAAAATTTATTTGTTTATCCTCCATCTCAATCTGCCATCCTTTTTTAAGCTTTTTCTAGATTGGATATATAATGTTCCCCAATTGTTCAGAATAGAATCAATTGTGCAAACATACATAAAATATAAACTTCTGATACTATTTTTTAACAAAAAGATAAATTATCTAAATGTGTTTCTAATTGTGTATAGGTACCTAAAAGTGACAAAATATTAAATTTCAAGAGAACACTTTGCATTACAATATCCCGAAATAAATACATTTTTTGCTATTTTTGTTTAGTCAGATTTTTTTTGAATTTTACCTTAAACTAATGTAATGGGGATATCACGTCGCAATTTTATGAAAAAGGCTGCACTTGCTGCATTAGGTCTTTCATTAGCTCCACAATTACTATTTGCAAAGAAAACATCAGCAGCATTTATCAGCAAACTATTACCTGCACCTGTAGGCGGAGGTTTTTCCATGCCCGGCTATTGGATATGGGGATCGTCGGTCATCAAAGGTAATGATGGTAAATACCATATGTTTGCCGACCGATGGGCTAAAGATGTCGGGTTTCAGGGTTGGGTCACCAATTCGCAGGTAGTGCATGCAGTAGCCGATAGCCCCGAAGGTCCTTATACATTTTCGGATATAGCCTTGCCTGTGAGAGGAGCTGAGTATTTTGATGGGTTGGTGACTCACAATCCCAGAATAATTTTCTTCAAAGGATTATATTATCTATACTATTTTGGTACTACATATGATTTTCCGGTGCCTCAGGCCGGGACTAAGTGGGAGGACGATTGGTTCGAACGCGCATGGATGAATAAGCGTATCGGGGTAGCGTGGTCCGAATCGCTCTATGGCCCTTGGCATCGACCCGACAAGCCGGCAATAGAACCACGACCCGGCAAATGGGATGCTACAATCACAACCAACCCCTCGCCGGTTGTAAACCCTATTACAGGGAAGATTTTACTTATGTACAAATCATCACCTGTCAGTTCTGCTCCTCCGCTATTGCTTGGTGTGGCTGAGGCTTCTGATCCTCTTGGCGAATATAAACGCTTATCGGACGAACCAATATTCAGGTTCGACACGGCAGCTAATAAAGATAATGATGTGGAAGACCCGTTTATCTGGCACAACGGAAAGTATTACGAACTGATAATGAAAGACCGCTTTGGGCATATATGCGGAGAAGAGGGAGGTGGTGTACATGCAACATCGGAAGATGGGGTGAAATGGAAATTATCGGATCCGGTAAAGGCATATTCACGGAATGTGAGATGGGATAATGGAACGGAAACTCATCAAGCAAATTTTGAACGCCCTTTTTTACTTCTCGACAATGGCAAGCCTACCCACCTTTTTGCGGCAACAGGCAAAGGCTCATCACCGTGGAATTTTGAGGAAACATGGAACATGGTTATCCCACTTAGACAGACGTAACACTAATATGCGGTTGAATAGTGAAACGAATTTAAACATTATATTATAAAACAACAGGAGGCCTGACTGAGCCTCCTGATTTATTTTATAGGGATACTTCTTCTTTTGTTTTAAGAGAAATAAAAGAATTAACATTGGCGAATAGCTGGTCAAAATAAAAGGAAACATTGACAGGATCTTCTCCGCTCAATAATACTGTTTTCTCTTTATCCCCTACTACAAGATAGGTTCGATATAGAACATCTGTAGATACTCCCTTCTTATATGTATCGTTGAGATTAAAAAAATCGCAGCCCTGAATCAATGTTTTCAGCATTTCAGATTCGGTTTCAGTCATCACGCCATTGGTCACGGTAGGTTTCTCCTCTTTGCCAACGTCTCCCGACAAATATTTGTATTTGGAGATAGTGTACGTTTGATCGTTGTTAAAAACACATTCTATTTTATAACTGCTTTCTTTTTCGATGGTGTACACAAATGTGAAATCTGTCATGTCTTTTTTACATCCGCTAAATATAAGCAATGCAAATGACAGAAATATAAATATTCCTGACTTGTTTTTCATAATAACGTCTTAATATAGTTCCTTAAATCTATGTCTAATATTAAACAAAGAAAGTATTTTTTATTAAAAGTAACTATCGTGGTGAACTTCTTTCTTCGAGAAATGTTAACATGAATATAAGGCATCGCTTTTATAAGCCGTGAAACATATATAAATAATTCTTTTTTGTTAAAAAAGAATCAAAAGCTGTTATTAAATGCCGATTGTTAGTGATATTCCGTTTATAATTTATAGTTTTGTAAAGTTTGTGTTAAGGTTGGAAAGTTAGCGATGTGAAATCACGGACTTTCCGTTTATAGTAAAAAAAGGCAGTTCCATATGGAGCTGCCTTTACTATTACTTTGGAGAAGAGAGTATCGTATATCTAAACTATTTTCCGATTGTATATCTCAAACCGGCATAAAACTTCCGTCCTTGTGTCGGCCCCCATACCATTGTAGCATCAAAGTCGTTTCCATAAGGATTTTCTGCTGCAACAATCGGATTTTTTTGTGTAAAATCACCAATATTTTCTGCACCAATATAAACACTCAGATTTTTAAAGTTTTTTGTTATCTGTGCATTCATTACCGTAAATGAACCGAATGATTCATCCCATAGTGGATTTACGGCATCGGGTGTAGGCATACGTCCACCACCACTAAACTGGGTTGTGAAATCGAATTGCCATTTGCGAAGTGGTGTTTCGTAGCTTGCTGTTATCAATGCTTTATAATCGCTTGTCAATGGCTTTTTCATTAACTTGCCACCATATTCTGTTTTAGCATTTATCCAACGGTAAGCCGCCAATATGTTAAAACCCTTGAATACAGGATATGATGCTTCTACTTGTACGCTACTGGCATACGATTTTCCTTGTAGGTTATAGAACTTAACAGCATGTGGATCGGAATCGACATCGGTCACTACCTGATTGTCAAAATTGGTATAGTACCATTCGCCCGACAATACTAAGTCCTTATTTGCAATAGGGATATTGAATGAGAGGCTGGTTCCGTAGTTCCATGCAGATTCTTGTTTCAGGTCGGAAGCAATTTCTATGCGTCTGCTACTAGCCAAATAGAAACTGTTTTCGGGCATAACAAATACGGTGCGATACCCTTTTCCGACTGATGCTCTCAGGTTGACCCATTCGGCAGGCATATATTTTACATGCAGGCGGGGTGTTACAAAAGCATTCTTATGTAATGAACTATAGTCGGCACGTATGCCAGCCAAAGCCGTAAATTTATCAGTTGTGAATGTATATTGGGCATATGCTCCGGTGGTTGTTTCTTCGCCGGGCTGTGCCAATATATCGTGAGGCAATTGAGTCGCTGGTCGGAACAAATCGATAGTTTGGGTATATTTATCCCAATTCATACTCAATCCGGTGCTTAGTTGATGTTTTTCGCCCAACATGGTTTCGTACATCAACGATCCGTAAAGGTTACTACCATAAACATTGTAACGGCTGATGTCGTATTTGGATTGTTGGTCGTGGTGCGATCCGGTAAAGATCAGAGCTATATTTCCATTTCTGTTCTCGTCGACCAAATATGCATTTTTAGTAAAGAACTCTCCCCGATTGGCATTTACTGAAATCTCGTAAGGATTCAGTGTTTTGTCTTTTAGGGTATGCATAGTCTGCCCACTGGTACGGTAATCTTGGACAAAACGGACTCCCGCTTGTGAAGCATAACGGCCAGAGCTGTACATCCAACGGTTCATTATATTGAATTGATGTTTCTTGGGCATATCTAAGAATGTATCATTATTGTCGTCATGATCGCTTGTCTCGTTCGAATAGTGAACAAAAACACCTGTAGATAATTTATCGTTCAGCACAAAGGCTGCATCAGCATTTCCTTCGTAACGTCCGGCATCGCTTGCAAATAAGTTGAGGCTCAACGGGTCGGCTTCTTGCGGCTTTTTATATTCCACATTCATCTGCCCGGTTATGGATTCGTATCCGTTTTTGACCGATGCAGCACCTTTAGATATTTGAATACTCTCCATCCAAGGTCCGGGGATATAGTCTAATCCGTAGATAGATGCAGGGCCTCTGAAATTGGGATAATTTTCTGTCAATGTTTGCACGTATGTGCCTGACAATCCTAATAGTTGTATTTGCTTTGCTCCAGTAACTGCATCGCTGAAAGAAACATCGACCGAAGGATTGGTTTCGAAGCTTTCAGACAGATTACAACATGCTGCACGGCTCAATTCTTTTTTAGATACTGTTTCGCTTTGTAACACATTAACGCGCGATGTGAGACGTCCGGGTGTTGAACGCTCGATAACTACCTCGCCTAATTCGACATTTTCTTCGAGTACAATATCCATCTGGTCATCAAAGCTATGTACATGTACCACTTTATCTGTATAACCGACATAAGATATGGCAAGCATATGGTCTTTGTGAGGTGTACCTTCTATTTGGAAAAATCCTTTTTCGTCGGTCACAACTCCTGTTTTTGCTGTCTCCCAACGTACACTTGCTCCGATTAATGGTTCTTTATTCTTATCAAGGACATAGCCTTTTAATGTACTCTTGGCGAATGTAGCCAAAGAGATAAATAGTAATAAAATTATTATTTTAAATGATTTCATTTTGATTCTTTTTTGATTCTTGAATTTAAACAATATAAAAGACGGGCTATATAAACCTGCTCCAGCAAGTATATACAGTCTGTAGTCACAAATTGTTTATGAATCAAATTATAAGAACCCTAATAAGAGAAAGATAAGATCGTGGCTGCATTGTAGGCGGATCGTCTACATAGTCTTCTGCATCGGCATACTCGATGATGCGGGGCAAAAGATAAGAGGTATTGTCGCCCAGTGTAGACAACCAAACGAATGGTGTAGCCACATGTGGTCTGAACATGGATGCATCCAAGTCGATAGACAAACGGGATGATGAGCAATGATTTGAGGTTGCCACTATATTCTCGTTGCAATCGGAATGCTGCATATCTTCATGCTCCATGCTAACCGAACAACAAGTACCGCCCATATGGGTTTCACTTTCGTGTTGTGCCGAACATGTGCACGATTGAGTATTAAATGAAAGGAATTCAGATACACATCCTGAGCAACAATAGTTCATTACAGTCACTCCTGTGCCTGTAAAGAAAACAGCAATTGCTGTAATTAAAATTGCAATATGATATATCCTACTTTTCATAATGTATATACTACTGTACAAAATTAGATAAATTTAGACGATACTCCCTAGATTAAAGTGTGAAAATTTAATAATATGACGCACACCTGTTTATAGATTATATATATATCCTATATATGACATCTAATTATTCTGTATTTTTGTTTATTATCTAGTGATATAATTACCTTATAGATTGAAGCTGACTTTGGGAAACTTCGATTAAAAACCAACAAAATTAACCTAACATTACAGAATAATCCTATATTTGCACGAACACAAATCATTTATTGCCCTACAAATGCAATAAAATTAGTAAAATGATATATTTATAATATGGACGAAATCATCGTATTTTTAGTAGTCTTAGGCCTTATTGCCCTGGCAATTATACCCATAATCACACTTACCAAATTATTTTCGATAGCTCGAAATGTTGAAAACATTAATGATAGCCTCGCAGACTTAGAATTAAAAATAAAAGCAATCAAAAAGAAGGCTGTCAGCAAAGAAGATATTGCCGAATTATTGAAAAACAATCAGCCTGTAGCAAATAAGGAAGAAGAAATTCAGGTAATGAAGGAGGAATATACTCCAACAAAAACCGAACTGAAGGAAGAAATAAAACCTGAGGTGATAACCCAACCGGAAATTGCAGATCAAAAAACAATAGTTGAGGAACTTTTGGAGAAACCTGCCGAAACAAATAAAACCGAAGGAGCTCTCCCTCCTCCGATTCCATTGTCTGTATTATTGCAACAAAAAGAAGAGGTTAAAAATGATGAACCTCAGATCAAACAAGAAGAAGTAACGGTAGAGGAGAAACAATCTTACGCTGCGGCAGAGCGTGAAGCCGAACCTATTTATTACAGAGAATCTATTGAATCTCCGAGAAGTAAGGTTAAGGACGTTAAGCATGAAGAAGAAGTTCATGAGAAAAGTTTTATTGAACGATTGATAGGTGAAAACTTACTGAGCAAGATTGGTATTGTTACACTTGTGTTGGGGATCGGCTTTTTTGTAAAATATGCAATCGATCAGGACTGGATCAACGAAGTGGGACGTGTAGGAATAGGTGTACTGACTGGTGCAATCATTATCGGTATAGCGCATAAACTAAAAGAAAAATACAATCTGTTTTCGTCTATATTAGTAGGAGGAGGTATTTCGGTATTTTACATAACCATCACGTTAGCATTCAGAGAATACGAGCTCTTCAATCAAACTGTTGCTTTTGTTATACTGATTGCCATTACGATATTCGCTGTATTGCTATCGTTACTATACGACAGGAAAGAGCTTGCTATATTTTCCCTATTGGGTGGATTTGCCTCTCCGCTTATGATAAGTACGGGTGATGGTAATTATATTGTTTTATTCTCATATATCCTTATTCTTAACAGCGGAATGCTTATCATATCTCTCAAAAAGAATTGGAATATTATCGGCATTATATCTTATAGCCTGACATTGATCTTCTTTTGGGTATGGTTATACCGTTCGTTCGAAGATCAGGTGGCAGGAACTCTCATTTTTGCATCTTTATTCTTTGTCCAATTCTATTTGCTGGCTCTGATAGATCATTTCAGAAGTGACCGAAAAATGACCACTTATCAGGCTATACTGATTTTGACAAATAATATGTCGATGCTTCTGGCATGTATGTATGTGTCGAGATATTTGGAATATGACATAAGAGGTATTTCAACCATTATATTAGCAGCATTCAATGCCCTGGTGATGCTTATCTTATTCAAAAAGAGCCAGGTGGACAAGGCACTTATATATACCATTATAGCCATTGTGATGTCGCTTGTCAGTTTGGCAATTCCAATCCAACTCCGTGGCCATGTTATCACGATGTTCTGGGCTGCCGAAATTGTTGTTCTGCTCTGGTTATGGAAAAAATCTCAGATCAAAGTATTTGGTGTCGGATTTTTGCTTATTAGCGTACTGACTTTGATTTCGTTCGGAATGGATGTCAATACGAATTATTCTCTGAGCGAAGGATACCTGCCTATTATTATCAATCGTATCTTTATAACAGGCATTGTAGTTATTGCTTCTTTTGTCCTTAGCATCATTCTAATAAGAAAGGAAGACAGGGACTTGGATATAGCAGGAGTTGACATTAAGAGTATAATAACGATATTCAAGGTATCGATAATGCTGCTTAGTTACATTGTCCCATTCCTGGAACTAAACTATCAGGTTAAAGCATATTTTGATGCAGACTATTCTACCAGCTTCCGATCTCTGGTGCTGGGTGTATACACCACAATCTATATTGCAGTACTTACTGTTATATTCTGGCGCAATGTTAAACAAAGAGGAGCTATTTTCTCAATGCTATTTATTGCAGTAGGTATGTATACATTAATTTATTCAATATTCTCGACCAACCTACGAAGCGATATTTACCTGTATGCTGATTATCCAACAAGCTATTTCATAATCCACCTTATAGCATTACCATTTATTGGGCTAATCATCACATACCTTGTACGAAATTTCAAATCCGTATTGTCCGGAAATACCTTTTCTATATTGAGTTACATATTAGTTATCTTATCCGTAATTATACTCAGTGTACAGGCCGATAATATAGCTATCATGTTGTTTGGCAATGCCGATAATTACAATAGTGTTTTGTACGATGTGCACACATTCGTTTATCCTATCCTGTGGGGTATTATCGCAATGGGGCTGATGATATGGGGTTTGAAAAGCAAAGAAGTTGTGCTACGCAAAATATCACTGGCTTTCTTCGGACTGATTATTGTCAAGTTTTATGCTTATGATGTATGGCGTATGTCGCAGGCAGGACGTATCGTATCATTTGTGATACTGGGAGTAATCCTATTACTAGTTTCATTCTTACAACAAAAAATAAAGGTTCTGATTAAAAGTGATAAAATAGAAGATGAAATCATTGAAAATTAATAAACTGAACAATATGAAGTTATATATATTAGCCCTGCTGTCTATTTTATCTATACATCAACTATCGGCACAAGACTGGTATAAGGCAAATGTAGATAGTATCAAAGAAAGCGGATATGTAAATATTGAATTGAGCAATGAGATACTAGCTGTTTCGAAAAAATATGATTTCCTAGACATACGGATCAAAGACAATACTGATAAGGAAATTCCTTATTTTGTCCGCTCCCAAAACCCGGTTCAGGAAATCAGCCAATTTGTAGCATACCCTTTTATACAGAATAATGCAAAAGATAGTATTAATACTGTTATTATTGAAAATGAAGGAGAGCAAGAAATAGATCGCCTTTGGATCATTATACGAAATGCTGATGTAAATAAATATGCCCGATTGAGAGGAAGTAACGATCTGAAGCAATGGTATATCGTGAAACAAAGGGACAACATTACCTATTCAAGATTCAAACAAGATAGCAGTAGTGAAGTGCTGACTCTGGATTTTCCGAAAGGTAACTACAAATATTACGAAATCACATTAACAAACGATCAGGGCAGCCCTCTTGATGTGCAAAAGGTAGGAAGCATAACTAATTCAAATATTTATGCCCAATTATCAGATATAGACTTAGGACGATTTGTGGTAAAAGACAGCACAGATAAGAAAACATATATAACTTTCCCCGATCAGGCATACAACTATAGCATCAATCGACTGCAATTTTATGTAAATAGTAAAGCAAATTATCTTCGCGATCTTCGTATCGAAGTACCAAACCATGCTTTAAATTTTGAATTATCATCGAAAAGTGATAATATCTTTTTTATCGATGACATTCACCTATCTACTAAAGGTGTAATTATTATCAACAATGGAGACAATCCTCCGTTGACTATTGATTCGATTAAAGCATACGGGCTGAAACGCTATTTATGTGCATATCTCGAAAAAGGGAAAGAATATACAGTCACAGTTAAAGAAGCTGACGGAGAATTGAGACCGGCCTATGATATTGCACATTTTCAGAATGACATTCCAAACAATCTGCCAATCATAAAAACTGCCGACATACAGAAAATTGCCGGCGAGTATCAGCAACCAACCGAACGTGAAAAAATATGGATAGAACAACCAATTGTGATGTGGTCTATCATTATTATTGTCGGATTACTACTAATGGTTATATGCTACAAGATGATAAAAGAAATGAATAAGAAGAAGGAGTAATTCTCTCCTTCTTCTTATTCATCTTTATTTATAGAGCATCCGAAATACTGATAGCATCACCCCATATTCCTATCCTGATAATCTAAATCTAGATACTTGATATATAATTATTAGTTCTTGTGTTGTTATAAAAGCAGCCAATTCGTTATCTCTTCATAAAGAGATATTGATAATTCTGATAAAATTTGTAATTCCTTATAGAGGAATGCAACCTATTTATCAGCAATTACGAATTTTGAATCATTATATACAAATAAAATAAAGAATAAAGTCTTACCTTTCCATACAAATTTCAAACCTTCATTTATTAGAAAAAGATGAACTGTGCTCGTCAAATTCATCATTTTGACAAGAGACTAAAAATCTAAAATTGAAGCCAAACAAGCAAGTATGGATAAGAAAAAACAAATTATAATCCCTATCTATAAACCTGAATTATCTGTTCTTGAAATGCAATCTTTAAGAAGGATATACCAAATTATGCATAATTATGAAATCATAATAATAAAGCCAAAATCAATTGATCTTGAACATTTATTAAATGATTTTCCATTACTAACATTTGCCGCTTTCCCTGACCATTTCTTTAATGGAATTTCAGGATATAATAAGCTAATGATGTCATCTGATTTTTATAAGTTTTTTTTAGATCAGAATATCGAATATATACTCCTTTGTCAATTAGATGCATATATATTTTATGATAAACTAGAGTATTTTTCATCTCTAAACTACGACTATATTGGTGCACCTTGGCTGAATCGAAGACTTTATCAAATATTCCCCTTTCTTAAATACATAAAAACCATGAAAAGGAAATATCGAAAAAAAGATATTACTTGGGAACAAAATACCAAAAATCAAATTGGTAACGGGGGTTTCTCACTACGCAAAGTACAAAGCTTTTATGATGCTAGTCTAAAATATTCTGACCGCATCAAAGTATACGAATCACATCAAAATATATCATCTGTATATAATGAAGATACATTTTGGTCTAAAGAGCCTTCTGAATTCAGATATCCAAGTGTAGAAGAAGCATTACAATTTTCTTTTGATAAATATCCCCAATTATGTTTTTATAGAAATAAGAAAAAATTGCCAATGGGGTGTCATGGATGGTATAAATGGAAATGGAGATCATTTTGGGAAAAACATATAGATTTTGATGATAGAAAGTAACAAATAAATAGAAATAATTCAATCTTATTATGCGTCCATTTGTCTTTCAGACAAGGATAAGCTAATATAGTATATATTATTGTATTGTATGCTATATTATAAAAAAAGCTAGACTCACCAATTAATATTGATGAGTCTGGCTCTTATAAGACGGCGGCAACCTAC